>NZ_JAUCDA010000016.1:0-592958 GCF_034675685.1 Pseudorhodobacter sp.
GTCAGGCTAGTTGTCCGCTGCTCTACTTTTCTCTATTTTTCAGGTGGGCGGGATAGGACGATGACGTGGGATATTCGCAGGAACGCAAGACTGCGGTGCTGAAGCGGATGCTGCCTCCGAACAACATGGCCATTCGGCGCTTGTCGCAGGAGGAGGGGATTTCGGAGGCGACGCTGCACAAGTGGCGTGCTGAGGCGCGTGGCAAGGGCCAGCTTTTGCCCGATGCCGATGCCGGCCCTTCCGGTTGGGCATCGCGCGACAAGTTTGCGGCGGTGCTGGAGACGGCGGCGCTGAATGAGGCCGATCTGGCGGAGTATTGCCGCAAGCGCGGGCTGTTTCCCGAGCAAATCAAGGTATGGCGCGGGGCGTGCGAGCAGGCGAATGACTGGGACCGTACCAGCACGGCCAAGGTGAGCCAGGCGACGAAGGAAGAGAAGAAGCGGATCAAGGAGTTGGAGCGCGAGCTGGCCCGCAAGGACCGCGCCCTGGCCGAAACTGCGGCGCTTCTGGTGCTCAGAAAAAAGCTGGCGGCGATCTGGGGGGGCGACGAGGACGCATGATCAGCACCCCCACATCGCCAAACCGCCACGCTGCTGATCGAAGGGGCCGTCACCGCTGGCGCCCGCCGCGCCAAAGCCTGCGCTGAGGTGGAAATCAGCGAACGGACCTTGCGCCGCTGGACCAAAGGCGGTCAGGTTCACGCTGATCAACGTCCCTTGGTCCAACGGCCGGAGCCTCCTAACAAGCTCAGCGACGAGGAACGCGCCGCTGTTCTAAGCATCTGTAATTCTGCGGAATTTTCCAGCCTTCCACCCAGCCAGATCGTGCCGAAACTAGCCGATCAGGGGCACTATCTGGCCTCAGAATCCAGCTTCTACCGTATCCTGCGCGCAGATGGGCAACAGCATCATCGTAGTCGGTCCAAGTCGCCCGTCCGGCGCAAGCCTCCAACTAGTTACAAAGCCAGCGCACCCTGTCAGGTCTGGACCTGGGATATCACTTGGATGCCGGGGCCGGTCGCGGGCATGTTCTTCTACCTTTATCTGATCGTGGATATCTTCAGCCGCAAGATCGTGGGCTGGGAAGTCCATGAGCGCGAGGGTGCGGATCTTGCGGCGATGTTGGTGCAAAAGGCGGTCTGGTCGGAGGCCCGCATCGCGCGGCCCTTGGTGCTGCACGCCGACAATGGGAGCCCAATGAAAGGCGCTACGATGAAGGTGACGCTGGAAAAGCTGGGCATCATGGCGTCCTACAGTCGCCCGCGCGTCAGCAACGACAACCCCTTCTCCGAGGCGCTGTTCCGCACCTGCAAGTATCGCCCGGACTGGCCAACCAAGGGCTTCGCGACAAAAGCCGAGGCGCAGGCTTGGGTGAAATCCTTCACCAGCTGGTATAACGGGGAGCACCTTCACAGCGCCATCCGCTTCGTCACACCCAGCATGCGCCACGCAGGACAAGACCGCGATGCCCTCGCAAACCGGGCCTTGCTCTATGCAAATGCCCGCGCACAAAAGCCGGAACGGTGGTCAGGAAAAACCCGCAACTGGCAACCCGCCGGACCCGTCTGGCTGAACCCGGAACGCGATACCAGCGCCTCCGAAATCAGAGACGCCGCTTGAAATCGGCGGACAACTTGTTTGACAAACACCGCTGTTGAGATTCATCGAGAGTTGATGATAGCGGCGGCCAGATAGATTATTGAAGCGAAGCTCTGGTCTGTTTTACAGGCCCGCAGGGCTATACGTTTGAATTCCTTCAGTTTTTGAAAGTAGTTCTCAATCAGATGCCGCCATTTGTAACTATGGTTGTCGAACTCTGGCGGGAATTTTCGGTTGGATTTTGGCGGGATGACCGGAATAATTCCTGAAACACTCAGTGTTTCGCGCAGCCAGTTGGCGTCAAATGCGCGATCCGCAAGGAACATTTTGCAGGAAATACCCTCAATGATCTCCGCCGTTTCGCGCAGATCATGGACTTGCCCCGGCATCAGACGAAATGAAACCAGATTGCCGAGCGCATCAGTCAGGCCCAGAATTTTTGTGGTAATTCCACCGCGAGATCGCCCTATAGCCTGGCTTTGAGTCCCCCTTTTGCGCCCTGTCCGTGGCGGTGAACCTTGCAGATTGTGCCATCAATCATGACGCATTCCATGTCAGGATCACCCGACACGGCGTCAAATATCCGTTTGAAAACATCGGCTTTGACCCAATGTCGGAAGCGTTTGAAAATGGTGTTCCAGTTGCCAAATTCAGCTGGAAGATCACGCCACGGGGCACCGGTTCGGGCAATCCACAAAACCGCCTCCATGAAAACGCGACTGTCCCCACCCGTGCGACCGGGGTCACCTTTTTTGCCAAAACAATGCGGCTCCATCAAAGCCCACTGGGTATCGTTGATAACAAAACGCTCGCTCAACATCCAAACCTCCTTTTTTGAAGGAGTGAATCAGAAGTCAGCCAAATTGTGAATCCTGAATCTCAACAAGCCCTAAGAAAATAAAAAAATATTTCGCCAAGTCAAAATCGTACTCTAGAAGAGTAGGTATCAGCAAGAATCGTCCATCGCTAGACAACGGTGTATTCTCAAGCGCATAGCCTTGCTCGCGGAAAAAAAATAGGCAAATACCATGCTGTTAATGCTCACAAAGATCAGAGCAGCAACAACAGCCATTCTAATATTTTTGACGCCTCTCGTCCCCATACCAGAATCACCTTGTAAAGCCAAAATATAACATCTTTTTGAAGTATGGGGGGGCTGTCAAGTCCCTTTCGCGATCGGTGGGGTATTACTAACCGTGGAACACAACCCTCGGGCGTGTGTCGGCGCCGCGTAACAGGGCATTGTCTTAGCTTCCACCTTTGAGCCAACATGGCTCGATGTGGGGTCGAAAGCGTCTAGTCGACACCATCCTGTCTGTTTGCGGTCAGGACGTTTCACAATAGCTGTGTCAGCTTGGAGTGGGGTCAACCACGATCTTTCGCCTGCGCTGTTTGGCACGGTGAACATGGCCTTACCTCGGCCTGGAGCTGCGATTCAGATCCAGCTCAGTCAGCCGCTAATCCAACGACCGCCATCCCCGTCAAATGCCAGACCGCCGCCATCATGATCCCCACATTAAAGGCAAACTCATTGGCGCAGGACTGCGCAAAGAAGTCGCCCTCGAGGAACATGCAGGACCCTTTGCAGAGCTGGACAACCGGGCAGGACATGCATTCGGGCCGGAAAGCAAAATGCATCGCAGTGTTGATCGCGATGGCGTCGAAGTCATCGACATGACCAATCTTGTGCGCCCCCTTAGCACCGGTGTTCTGACAGGTCATAACATTGCCGCGCAGGTCGACCGCTATGGTATCTTCGCGGTCCATGCCGCATTTTTGGCCGAGGGCCTCGATGGGACGGCGGCGCTGGATGGAGGCGTAGAATTCGTCGATGCGCTCGCCTAGGCCGAAGGCGTTCGGATCTTCAACCAGGGCCTCGAAGATCGACCGGGTCAGACTGTTCAACCGCGTGGCGTCCGACGCCATGGCCTCGAGATAGAAGGTCATCTCCTGTTGGCTGACGCCTGCTTTTTCGAGTGAGGATACATAGAGCTGCAAAGCGTCGGCCCCCGAGAGCCGGGCGAACTGATCGGCGGTTACGCCCACGCGTGGGGCAGTGTTTTCGAAGAAGTCGGCCATAGGGCCGCCGCCCGTTTGCAGGAAGTCCCCCACCCGATCGTTCACGTCCTTCAGGATATCTGCGAGCTTTTCTTGTTCGATGCCCACTGTAGCCGACGCCGCCGACCAGCGTTGGAAGGCCTCAGGACTGGCATTGGCCACTTGGGAGAGCTGGCCGATCTCATTGGCTGCCGCAATAGTGGAGCGGGTCATTGAGGCGACGGCGGCGGCGAGAGCCGTGGCGGCAGCCGTTGCGGCAATCTTCGCCCGACACGCAAAACCCGCCATCCGCGCGTTCGCCAGTTCCATCTCGCGGCTCAGGCGGCCAAGACCACGCGCGCCGGCGTCGCCGACACCTTCCAGTTCCGCGCGCACCTGGCGTCCGCCGGTGGCCGACAGTCGGACGGAGACTTTCTTTTCAGCCATCGAAGTTCCTTGCAAGGCGTATCACGGCGTGATACATAGAATCATGATTGTCAGCACGCGTGGAAAGCTTGCCGCAGGAGCGGTCCAGGACCGTTTCGGAAAAGGCTTCCCGGCTGACTTGGTCAAACGAACGCGCGCTATGCTTTCAGCTTTGGACGCAGCAGTTGTATTGGAAGATTTGCGGTTTCCGCCGGGCAACCATTTGGAAGCCTTGAGCGGTGACCGTGTTGGACAACATTCGGTGCGCATCAACGGACAATGGTGCATCTGTTTCATCTGGACAGATATTGGCCCCTCAGAGGTCGAGATTCTGGACTATCATTAGGAGGGCCTGACATGAGCCTCATGACCAATCCATCCCATCCCGGCGAAGTGCTTGCCGAACTTTATCTCCAGCCAATGGATATGAGCGCGATTGCATTGGCGTCGCGGTTGGACGTGCCGCGCACCCGCGTTGAACGGCTTCTAAAGGGCCAGACCGCCATCACAGTTGATACGGCGATGCGTCTAGCCCGCTTTTTTTCAACCACCCCCGAATACTGGATGAACTTGCAGCGCGCCTGGGATCTGGCCCGCGCCCGAGAGACGACCGACGTCTCAAGCATCAAACCCCTCGAGGCCGCCTGAACCAGATTGCGCGGCCAACTTGCGCACCATCATGGCCTCAATGGGCGGCAGAAGTTCTGCGATGACGAGGGGTGACAAGCCCAAGGCGACACCCAGTTGCAAGGCCGCTCCCATATCCCAGCCGATAACGGCACCGCCGCTCATGCCGCCAGTGATGCGCATTTGCCCGCCAAGGCGCTGGACCAAATCCCAGACCTGCCAGCCCTCAAAGGTCGTTGGTGCATTCTGCTGTCTTGGACATTCTGGGCAAATGGAGGGACAGGCCGCGCAATAGTCACCGCCCCCGCCGAAGTCCCAATCGGCGAGAGCGGTCAGACGTTTTTTTCCGCGTCCAGGACAAGGGCGCCTGCGATGTAACGCGTCTGGAAGGCCTCGAAGATTGGCCAGATATCCAACAGGGCATCTATGCCGTCGGATGTCACCGAAAGCGGTTTGCCCTCTGCATCGCCAACGCCTTCCCAGGCTTTCACGACAATGCGCGCAACCGCCTTTGCCACGACAAGGGCAAGATCATCGTTTGAGAGAGTACCCTCGCTCTCAGCAGCCTGTGTGGCGACCAAGATTGTGGGATCGTTACGCGCAGCCAGCATAACGGCGGTCGTCAGAGGCTCGACAAACAGGCGAACACCGTGGCCGAGATCAAGCCATTGCGGCTCATTGGATAGGTTCAGGCGCAGCATTAATAGGTTCCTCTGTCATTGGTGAGCGTGACGGTGCACATGCGCCCCAGGCCTGCGTCGCTGGCCGCTTGCCAATCGAAGGTCGCCTGCACGCCTTGGGGTCCTGAGATTTCGATCCGAGGCCGAGGCAGATAAACTGAACCGCCCCGGTTTTACCGGAGGGTGATTTGTTCAACGACTAGGCGACCATATCGAGTGTGTTCAGGTTTGCATAGAAGGCCTCCTCTGCTTCTGCGGGCGGGATGTATCCGATGGGGCCGAGAAGGCGGCGGTTGTTATACCAGTCGACCTGTTAGCCGGTAGTCGATGCTTGCATCGACGTAAGGCCATTTCAGTGTTTCCCATTCGACTTCGCGCATCGATTTCCATGGCCCGATTTGGTTGATAACTTCCGTTTTGAACAAGCCGATGACGCACTCAGCCAGCGCATTATCATAGGCGTCGCCCACGGTTCCGACCGAGAGATCGATGTCGGCTTCAGCCAACCGCTCGGTATACTTTATCGACAGGTATTGCGACCCGCGGTCAGAGTGGTGAACCAAATCCTTGTTATCAGGCGTTTTTCTTTGCCATATTGCCTGCTCAAGTGCATCAAGAACAAATTGGGTCTTCATGGATGTCGAGGTGCGCCAGCTGTTACCCGAAAGGGATTTGCGTGCAAATCACGCAGGGCTACGATCCGCCTTGCGAAAACGTCGATGACAAACGCCACGTAAACTGTGCCAGACCATGTGGGCACATAAGTGAAGTCGCTCGCCATTGTTCTTGAACCAATGGCGTACAATTGCTCGCCCTACAGCTTGTTTGGCCGATCCGCCTTGAACAAGCGGTTCACCTTATCGTCTGGGCACGGCTGTGACGTGTCTGGCTGGGTCGTGATGACCTTTTTGCCCCCCACCACCCCTCTGATACCTAAGTTGCGCATCAAACGCTCAACGGTGCAGCGGGCGACATCTTCACCTTCCCGCCGCAAGACATGCCAAATCTTCCGCGCGCCATAGAGCTTGCGGTTGGCATCCCAGGCAGCGTCGATCTTGACGCTCAGGGCAGCATCGGACTTTGCCCGGGGCGATGCTCGCTCCGGATCACGTAAGATTGCGCGCCGGTCATAATAGGTGGAAGGGGCAAACTGCGTTCGCCGGTTCTCTCGAACCGGTGGCGTTCACCGGCTCACCCTGCAGATTGGCTCGACCCCGAGAGATTCACAGCTTTCCTCAATGAAAGCAATCATTTGCGAAACGGGCGGTCGAGCTCCCGCTGCCCGGCAGCGGTTTGACTTCAAACCGCGAGAGGGGCCTGGGCAAAATACGCTGATGCCTTACGCAAAATCTCATTGGCCTGCCGGAGTTCGCGGTTCTCGCGCTCCAACTCCTTAATGCGCGCCTTCTCTTCACTCGTCGGCCCCGGTCGTTCGCCGCCGTCGCGCTGGACCTGGCGGGCCCAAACGCGAAGGCTATCCGGCGAACAACCCAATTTGCCTGCAATCGCCGTCAGCGACGCAGCTTCGCTTTGATATTCATCGCGGTGTTCCATAAGCAGCCGAACCGCACGCTCGCGGAACTCAGGTGAATACGGCTTCGAGGTCTTCTGCTTTTGTGTCTGTTCCATAACGGGCAATTCTCCGAGAGTTTTGCCCTCCGGTAAACCCGGGCGGTTCACATCGCCGTTAGGCTCCCGATCTACGCCGGGCTGTCGTAGCATCTTCGCCTGCAGCAAGCGGAAGGGGTCGGGCATCTCAAGGAAGGGCGCACCATTGCGCAGCGCCCCTGGTTTGCGCTGAACGACCGCCAGATAATGCCGCCAATCATAGATGATGCGCCCAGGCTGACGATGGGATCGTTCAATGATCCGCTCATGCGTGCAGATCACATGCCCCTCGGCGACGTCACGCCAAAGGCGTGCTTCCAGCACGACGACCAACCGGTCGGGGTAAATGCGCAGGCTCACCGGCCGGTTCGCAAAGCTGGCGGGCACGGAATAGCGGTTGCGATCAAAGGTGATCAGGCCCCCTCTCGCGCATGCAAGCATGCGCTGCCGGGCAGCGGGTCGGTGAGACGCGCTTTCTCTCTTCGACAAAGCCATCAACATCGTGGGCAGGGGCATCAGGGCAGACCTCTCGGCCTCCCAAACGTCAGCAATGCTGCCAGGCAGTGCGCCATGTGCCGTCTCCGCCCACAGCAGCTTGCAACGATCTTCCAGCCATTCATTCAGTGCGAGCCAAGGTCTGGGAAGACAGGAGCGACCTGCCATAGGCGATGTCGGGCATCACGCACGCTCTTCTCAACCTGACCGCCGCCATTGGGCTTGAACCAATGGCGCACCAATGGCTTGCCCCAGCCCGCCGCCGGATTGCAGAACTCGGGATCGAAGACGTAGTGGCTGGTCCCTCCCGGCAGCATGCTGTGCATGCGCCTGCCGGGCAATGCATGGCCAGGAACCGCGCATTCACATCACGCTGTTTGCCGACGCCAACCCGGTCGACCGCGGTCTTCATGTTATCATAGATGCCACGCCCAGGGACGCCTTCGAAGACGCGGAATGCATGCCAGTGGGCATCAAACAGCATCCATTGCCCGGCAGTGCATTTCTGCAGGAAATGTCACGAGAGGGTCATGCGTTTGCAACAGATAGGCCCGCACCAAAAATGCCCGGCTGTGCGACAGCTTGATATGCGCGACCTGCAGCTTGATACGCTCGCCGCCGACATAGGCCCAGTCCTCGCTCCAATCGAACTGGAAAGCCTCGCCCGGCGCGAACACCAGCGGCACGAAAGTCCCACGATCTGTCGTGTGATGCGCACGCTGCCGGTCACCCTTCCATTCCCGCACAAAGGCCGCAACACGTTCGTAGGAACCGTCATATCCAAGCTTTACAAGATCGGCATGCATCAGCTTCGCCGTTCGGCGTTCCTTGCGTGATTTGCGCTGATCAGTCGTCAGCCACGCAGTAAGATGCTTAGCATAAGGGTCCAGCTTGCTGGGGCGATCTGGCACCTGAAATGCAGGTTCAACAATCCCCTCCCGCAGATACTTCTTGATCGTGTTGCGAGATACGCCCGTCCGCCGCGCGATCTCGCGAATAGGCATCTTATCCCGCAGTGCCCATTTCCGAATTACCCTCAAAAATCCCATGTCTATCACTCCATGCGCCCCCAGCTGATTCAAGCCGGGGCAAGGTTACACATGGGTCAATTCTCAATGACAATTTCTGCTGGTGCCGGGTCAGTTCTCAATGACAATCAACAGCATGGTTTTTTCCCGATTGCCCCGTGACACTTAACACTGGCCCTGCAGATCGCCGCCAAGATCCTTTTTTATCAATTCACTCGCTGTCTTGAGCAGGTCATGCTCAATCTGGAGTTCGCGGATGCAGCACTGCAGGGCTTCACGCTGACGTTCCAATTCTTCGATCTCTGGATCCAAGGGCGCCCTTTTCTTGCGTTTCATTGTGGCAGGAGCCTCCGGATCAAGGAACTGGGCCAAGGAGCTGGTTTTTCCAAGCATACAGCGTCGGCCTGCTAACTCCGACCTTTTTTGCCAAAGCCTGCGCACTTTCTTGACGACTATAAAGCCCAACCACAGCAGCTTTCTTCACGGCGTCAGAGTGATTTCCTGCTCCATATGCGACCGTGGAAACTGTCCCCGTCTCAGGAAAGGCCTCGCGCACCCAAGCAGTCAGCGTGGCCCGGCCAGGATAGCCCAAGGCACGCAGCGTCCATGAAATGCAGCACCCTTGGCTGGCATAATGCTCTACCGCCACCCGCCTTTGTGCCGTCGAGAATTTAGGCGGGCGCGGCACTGAACATATCGGCAAATCCTGCCGACGCTCATATTCTCGATGCCAACCCTTCAGGGCGTTCTTCGTTGCATACCCCAACTCACGGATGGTCGCCCGCAAGCGCTTGCCGAGCTTGATATAAAGCTCAACCGCGCGCATTCGTTCTTCGTAGCTACCCAGCGACCGCTTACCATTCATCGTCGCACCCGGCTTTAACGTCTTGGCAATGATCAGCGCCTTGACCTCGTCGGGCCAACGCCGCTGCCCATTCCCTCGTATCTCTATGCCATAATCCCTGAGAAACTCACCCGTAGTTGCCATCGCGAACCCCCCGCAGCAATCTTTGTCAGGTGCGGCATCGCAGGTCAGACTACAGGCTGGAAGGTGGGGGCAGGCGCCGCTTACCAGACTCATCGCTATTTCCTTCATTATAGCATGAGCAGGTTTTCACTGGGTCGATACAGACCCAGCACAGCGATGATCACATCGCCTTATGTGCAGGCGGTGGGCTGTACCCCCCTGTCCGAGAGGTAAGGAGCCCCAATTTGACCATGGCCTCGGCCAAGCCAACGGCGCAGGTCACCCCGTCAAGCACCGGCAAACCATGTTCTTTTGCCAAGGACTCGGCCAGATCGGCCATGCCGGCGCAGCCCAGCACGATCGCCTCGGCGCGATCTTCTGTCACGGCGCGGCCAATTTCGGCGCTGATGCGGTTGCAGGCGTCCGAGCCAGGATGCTCCAGCTCCAGCACCGCCACTTCGGATGACCGCACCCGGGCACAGCGCGCGATCAGGCCGTAGCGGTGCAGGTTATGTTCCAATGCCGGAACTGATCGTGCGAGGGTTGTGACCACCGAAAACTTGTTCGAGATCATTGAGGCCATGTGATAGGCGGCCTCACCGATCCCCAGTACCGGCTTGTCCGTCAGGCAGCGCGCGGCATCAAGACCGGTGTCGTCAAAGCAGGCGATGACCACTGCATCAAAGTCGGGGGTGGTTCGGATCACCTCCAACATCCCCGCCAGCGACATGGCCTCATCATAGAAACCCTCGATCGAGGCAGGGCCATTGGCTGAGTTCACGGCGATGATCTCGGTCCCCGCTGAGGCAACGCGCCGCGCCGCCGCGCCAATTTTTTCGGTCATCGAGGCCGTCGTATTGGGGTTCACAACCAGAATACGCATTTACATATCCCCCCCAAGATAGGCGGCCTTGATCCGGTCATCGTTCATCAACTCTTTGGAATTGCCGGTCAAAACCACCGATCCGGTCGACATGGCATAGGCCCGGCTGGAGATTGACAGCGCCATGCGGCTGTTTTGTTCCACCAGCAGCACGGTCACGTTTTCATCGCGGCTGATCGCCACAATGGCGCGGGCGATATCTTGCACCAGCTTGGGGGCGATGCCCAAAGACGGCTCATCCAGCAGCAGCAGCTTGGGTTTGGCCATCAGCGCGCGGCCAATCACCATCATTTGCTGCTCACCGCCCGAAAGGGTGCTGGCCTGCTGGCTGTAGCGTTCTTTCAGACGGGGAAAGCGGGTCAGGATGCTGTCAAGCGTTCTGGCGATATCGGCCTTGTCGGTGCGGGTAAACGCCCCCATCAAAAGGTTGTCCTTGACCGACATGAAGGGGAAAACCCTGCGGCCTTCGGGCACCATGGCGATGCCTTTTTTGACGATATCGGCTGCCGGGGTGCCATCCAGCCGTTCGCCCATGAAGGTGATGGACCCGCTCTTGATTTTGCGCAACCCGGTAATGGCCCGCAAAATAGACGATTTCCCGGCCCCGTTTGCCCCGATCAGCGCCACGGTTTCGCCCTGTTGCAGGTTCAGCGACACGCCTTTCAGCGCGTAGACATGGTCGTAATACAGCTCGACCTCTTTGAAGTTCAACATCTCGGTCATGGCCTACATTCCTATCGCTGCATCTTCGGAGCCGAGATAGGCCTCGATCACCTTCGGGTTGGCCTGAATTTCGGCCGGCGTGCCTTCGGCGATCTTTTCGCCAAAGTTGATCACCACGATACGGTCCGAGATTTTCATCACGGCAGGCATGTCATGTTCCACCAACATCACGGTCACGCCGCGCTCATCGCGCAAACGGCGCACTTGCGTCACCATTTTCATGGTTTCGTCATGGTTCATCCCGGCAAAGGGTTCATCCAGCAGCAAGACTTTTGGATTTGTCGCAAGCCCGATGGCCATGCCCAAGGCGCGCAGATGCCCCTGTGGCAGGTTTGATGCCAGCTCATGCCGGATCGCCTGAAGGCCAAGGAAGTCGATGATATCATCGGCGGATTTGCCAAACTCTGCCTCATCCGCGCGGGCCTGTTTGCTGCCGATGAAAAAGCCGAACAGCGATGCCTTGGACCGCAGGTGATGCGCTACAACGATGTTTTCACGCACCGTCATGGATTTGAAGATCGTGGTTTCCTGAAAAGTACGCACCACCCCCATCCGCGCCACGGTATGCGGGGCAAGGTTGCTGATCCGTTTGCCGCGAAACAACACCTCACCGCTGGTGGTATGCACAAAGGATGCAATCTGCTTGAACAGCGTTGATTTCCCGGCGCCATTCGGGCCGATCACCGATAGAATATCACCTTCATTCACATCAAAGCTGATGTCGTTATTGGCGGTCAGGCCGCCATAGCGTTTGGTGACGCCTTTGATTTGCAGAATGGGGCTCATTTTCCACCGCCTTTCTTGTCAAACAGGCTCAGCACGCCGTTCGGCAGCACCAGCATCAGCGCGATCATGGCGCTGGAGTAGATCAAAAGCTGGTATTCCTTGGCAACCGACAACAGGTCCCAGCCAAAGTAGAGCAGGAAGGTGCCCACCATTGGCCCGGTTACAAACCCCAGCCCCCCGACAAAACAATACAGCATGAAGTTGACGCTATCGGCCACGGCAAAGGACGACGGATAGATGGATTGTGAAATCGCCACAAACACCGCCCCCGCCAACCCGCCGAAAAACGATGATATCGCATAGGTCAGCACACGCAGATAGGCCGTGTTGACGCCGATGGACGAGGCCAGCTCCTCATTTTGTTGCAAGCTGCGGCATAGATGGCCAAACCTTGAATTCACGATCCGCCACAGCGCCGCATAAGACAGCACCATCAAACTCACCGCCAACAGGTAAAACCCCAACTTTGGGTTGGCCATGGTTGCAAAATCGGGGATGATGGTGATGCCAAATATCGACAAGGTGCCGGGCAGCGGAATGGATGTGATGCCTTTGGCCCCGTTGGTGATGGGCAGCGCCAGCGCGGTAAGGCGCATCACCTCGGTCAAGACCAGGGTGATCATAGCAAAATAAACCCCGCGCAGCCGCAAGATCGGCAGGCCGATCAGCACCGAGGTTGCGGCACAAAACAGCCCGGCCAAGGGCAGCGTCAGCCAAAACGACACGCCGAATTTTGTCATCAACACGGCTGATACATAGCCACCCATCAGGGCATAAGCCCCCTGACCGATATTGATCCGCCCGATGTAGAATGTCAGCCAAACCCCGGCAGAGGCGATCGACAAAAGCGCTACCGAAGTCAATGTGTAATACAGGTCCCAGCGCCCGCTGACGGCGATGAACACCGGCACCAGCACAAAGACCGCGATCAGAAAGGCCGCAAGGCCCAAGGTTGTTTTGTTCATGATTTCAACCCCAGGGCTTGCCCATCAACCCTTGCGGGCGGAAGGCGAGGAACACCATCAGCGATGCAAAGATGACAAGATATGTGATGTCGCCATAAACGGCCAAGACGGTAAGCCCTACGCTTTCCATCATGCCTAGAATGAACCCGCCGGCGATGGCCCCGGAAATGACCCCGGCCCCGCCGATCATGATCATCATGAATGCCTTGATCGAGGTTGGCCCGCCCATCCCAAGGTTAATTCCGGTGATCGTGACCAAAAGCCCGCCAACCAAACCGGCCAGCAACGCCCCCAGCGCAAAGCCCACCATCGAATACCGATCCACATCAACGCCCATCAACTGCGCCGCCATGCGGTCTTGTGCCAGGGCCCGCATGGCGCGGCCCGTCTTGGAATATTGCATGAAGGCGATAAAGCTTGCGATGATCGCAATCGCCAGAACCCCGATCAGGATACGGTCATAGGGCATGATCAGGCGGAAATCCCAGTTGAACACCCCATCCACGATTTTCGGCACGCCGCGCTGCTTTTCGCCAAACAGCAACAAGATCACCGCATCCAGAAAGAACGCGATCCCGGCGGCCAGCAACATCGTGCTTTCATCGCGTTTGGATTTTCGGATCACCGGGCGGAACAGGAATTTCTCTATCAAGGCCCCCATCACGGCCAGAATGATCGCCGAGGCGAACAGACCAACGATGAAAGGAAAACCCCATTGCGCAACAACGGTATAGGTTACAAAGCCGCCAAAGACATACATCTGTCCATGCGCAAAGTTCAGCACATTCATCAGTGAGAAGATCAGGGTCAGCCCCAGCGCAATCAATGCGTATTGGGCGCCAAGATACAACCCGTTTGCAAGGATCTGTTCCATCCAGGGCTCTCCGGTTTGTTGGGAAAAGGGGGCCACCGTTCCGGGCGGCCCCAAGCTAACGCCAGGGAGGAAGCGTCAGTCGACTTGTGCGACGAAAAGCGTCTCGAAAGCACCGTCTTTGTAGGTGTTCACCACCAAAGGCACCGAAACCTGACGCTTTTGGCCGAATGAGGCGGTTCCAACATATTTCAGCTTGGCGTCGCCCACCATATAGGGGTTTGCGGCCTCGAATGTGTCCATGGTTTTCTTGAACTCATCAATGTTGTCGATCGCGGCCGGATCGGCGGCCAGCGTGGCAAGGATATATTCCAACGCATAGACCTTGGTGTTCGATTCGTCGTTATATTCGCCGAACATCTTGGTATAGCGTTCAACGAATTCGCGCATCGCGTCCGAGGCCAGTTCAGGTGTCGAGGCGCCGCCAACAGAAATAAAGCCATTCGCCAGATCGCCCGCGCCTTCTTGCAGCACCGCGGCATCTTGCGCCGTTTCGGTCGAAATCAACCCGGTATAGCCTAACTCGCGCGCCGAACGGATCAGTTGCGGTGCGTTTGCCGGCGACACACCCGACAGCACCAGCAGATCCGGCATCGTCTTGATCACCGGCAGCAAAACCGGGGTGAAATCGGTGGTATCAACCTGATAAGTCACCGAATCCGATACCACCTCCAGCCCAAGGGTCTTGGCGGCCTCTACACCACCATCGCGCTGTGACAGCGGGTCGGATTCGTTGGCCGCGACAAAGGCGACTTTTTTGATTCCATTGTTTTCCATCAGGTATTTATAGATCGCGGGGCCGGATTGATAGTTTGCAACCATGCCCAAAATGGCATTCGATGCAGGGGCGACATAAAGCGATTTCGGAAAGGCATAGGGGAAATACATGATGTTGTTCTGCTCGGCCACCGGGCGAACGGCGGCGGCACCATCATCGACATTGGGGCCAACGACGTAATGAATACCCGCTTGCGCCATTTGCTCCATGCCGGCAATCGCGCGTTTGGGGTCTTTCTGGTCGTCGAACGATACGATTTCAATATCGTACTTTGTGCCGCCGATGTCATAGCCGCCGATCTCATTGATCCAGGCGGCGCGGGTTTCCATCGACCGCTGGTTCGAGGTGCCCCAGGCCGCAGCCGGGCCCGAAGTAACGCCGACGAAACCGATTTTCAGAACCGGGTTTTCGGCAAAGGCGGTGCCAAACATGGCAAGGCTTGCAACGGCGGCAAGCGCGGTGGTTTTCAACAATGAACGGCGAAGCATATGGCGAACTCCCTATGAGTCAAAAGGGTTGGAATCTCTGCCCCACTTGGCTGGGGCTCCTTGCGCACCCTGATCTGACAATACTGTTAACAATCCTGTCAACATAAATTTAGGTAATTATTAACAAAACTGCCGCTTGCTGCTGCAACAATTGCTAACTATCTTAGCCGGAATGCTCACAATCAGAACGGTTTACCTTAGATGCCGGCCACGCCCAACCAGATCCAAGAAATCGTTTCCGGCGACGAGGTGGCGGAAGAAGACATCGTGGAACGTATTTTCAACGCGGTTGTCGAGCAGAGATTGCCCCCAGGCACAAAGCTATCCGAATCGGCGCTTTGCGAGGCCTTTGGCGTGGGCCGTATGCGCATTCGCCGGGCGTTGCTGCTGCTGTCGAGCCGCGAAGTGGTGGAACTCCATGCAAATCGCGGGGCCTATGTTGCCTCGCCCACCGCCAAACAGGCCCGCGAGGTGTTCGAAGCACGGTTGACGATGGAACCGACAATCGCGCGCCTGGCGGTCGAACGCGCGACCGAGGCCGAAATCGTCAACCTCTCGGCGCATCTTGAAAGGGAACACGCTGCCCATCACCATGAAAGCCGCAATGAAGCCATCCGCCTTTCAGGCCAATTTCACATTCTGCTGGCGCAAATTGCATCGAATGCGGTGATGCTGCGGATGATGAAAGAACTCGTCACGCGCACGTCGCTGATTATCGGCATTTTCGGGGCGCCTAGCGTTACCAACTGCCGCGATGATGACCACGAAGCCATCCTTCATGCGTTCAAGGCGCGCGATGGACAGGCCGCTGCCAATCTGATGGCCGAGCACCTGCGGGTGATCGAAGAGAGTCTCGACCTTGGCAACAGAAATAGTGGTGCTGTTGATTTGGTAAGCCTTTTTTCAAAGAAACCTGCCTAGACGGCCATGCAAGGCTGTTGCGTTTGGTGGCATGAGGCGACCAAACTTTGTTGCGGGCTGCGGCTAGCCGCGCTTTGGTTACTACAGGCAGGGGGCTGTCAGGGCAAAACCAGCAGGGCGGTTTCTTAGCGTGGTCGGATGACAAAACCCAGCCCGAAGGCCATTATAAGTGAATGGCTCATCCAACATCCTCGCAAGGGTGATGAATCAGAAAAAAGCGCCCGTGGAAATTCGCAATGATTCAATCGGAAATGGTAACGCTGTATCGCCGCTTCCCAAGTAAAAACCACGCCTGCACTGGTGATCCGGGCGTTGGACATGGCTTTGGCCTTACAACAGCAGCGGCTTGGCGGGCCTTGGAAAAGGCGCACAGTCGTGTAAGGCCCTCTTTGAAGTCAGCGGATCGGCTTGTCATGCGGGCAACCGTTTGCACATGGACACCAACTGCCTGGTCGTATCACTCCTGATATTCGAGCCTCTTTCTTGCCACGAATTCTGCAAGCGCAGCAGCCTGATCACCTGGCATCGGGGGCTGTACATAATTGTCCAGAATGCGCGCGGCCTCAATCCGGCCGATTTCGTCGGCGGTTTTGGCCCCGTCTTCGAACCATTGTTCAAAGCTGTCATTGTTTTGCAGCGGGTTGATCTGCATCGGATTCTCGCGGGTGTGATCCGTGCCGAGGAAGTGCCCGCCCGGGCCGATCTGCGCCACATCCCCCAAAAGCGCATCAAGGTTTTCTTCTTTCAGTCCTGAAAAGAAGCGGTGGTAATTTTCCAACTGGCGCGCGTCCTGCGCCCATTTGGAATAGCTTACGGCAAGGGCCCCTTCCAAAAAGCCCGCAGAATGAACGATGAAATTGCAACCGGCCAGCAGCACCGGCCACATGCTGTTTGCGCTGTCGAAACCTGCTTGCAGATCAGGGGATTTAGAGCCGGTCCACATCGTACAGGAGCGCCACGGCAGTTTGTAATGCCGCGCCATTTGCCCGACCAGCAGGTTCATCAAGCCCGGCTCGGGTGAACCCATCATCGGTGCGCCGGTTTTCATCGACACCCCCATGATTGCGACACCCAGCACCATCGGGCAGCCTCGGCGGATAATCTGGGAATAGGCGATGCCTGCCAGCAATTCCGCAATCAGCAGGGTCACGCCGCCTAGTGGGCTGGCCGGCGCACTGGCCCCCGCCAGAACAAAGGGCGTCAGCAGGCACGGCTGGTTGGCGGCTGCATAAACGCGCAGCGATTCCAGCATCGTCTCGTCCCAGACCAATGGTGTGTTGCAGTTCAATAAAGAGGTCAGAACCACGTTTTGATCGACGAAATCCTCGCCAAAGACAATGCGCACCATGGCCAATGTGTCACGTGCGGCGGTCTGGTCAAGGACCGAACCCATAATCGGTTTGTCGGTCAATATCAGGGCCGATGAGACCAGATCCAGATGGCGCTGGGGGACCGGGATATCCTGCGGCTCCACGGGCAGGATGCCGGGGACATGCATGGCCTGGCTCATCTGCGCCATCTTGAAAAAATTATGCGCGTCGGCCAGTTGCGACGGGCGCCGCACACCGTCCAGCCCGTAAACAAATGGTGCGCCATAAGCGTTGGCAAAAATCGAATTGCGCCCGCCCACATCAATCGTGTGGCGTGGGTTGCGGGCATGCATCCGGTAACTGGGCGGCACGGTTGAGATTAAATCCATCAGCATGTCACGGCCGATGCGCACGCGGCTGCCCTCTACCTGCGCACCTGCCCGTTTCCAATCTGCCAAGGCGATTGCGTCGCGAAATTCAATCCCTGTCGTTTCAAGAATCGTCATCGCCGCGTTATGGATGCGGTCAACCCCGTCTTGGTCCAGCAAGTCTATCGGGCCAACATGCCGATCAAGCGTTGGCAGATAGATTGGTGCCGGATTGGTGCGGGCCAGTACCCGCGCGTTCCGACCGCTGCGGGCGCCTGCTGTTTTGATCTCGTTCATCGGAACTGCTCCTGGTCAGGCGCGCGCCCTTGCGCTGGTGGGATCGTAAAGACAGACGTCGACAACCTGCGCCTTGCGCATTTCGTTATGGACCTTGACATGCATTTCGGTGCCTTCGGTGGCAAGTTCCTGCGGAACCAACGCCATGGCAATGTCGTGGTTGCAGTAATAGGAAAACCCGCCAGAGGTCACCCGCCCGATCAACGCGCCATCCTTATAGACGCCTTCATCAGCGATGACCGAGGTATCGCCATAGGGCAGCCGCAACGTCACCAAGACCAAATGGCCGCCCGCCACTTGCTGTTTTTTCAACGCCTCTCGACCGATGAAGTCACGGCCTTCCATCGCGATAAAACGGTCCAGACCCGCCTCCAGCGGTGTGATGTCTTTGCGCAGTTCGCGATTGATCGCGCGATAGGATTTTTCCAGTCGCATCGATTCCAGCGCTTCCGCGCCAAAGGGTTTCACCCCCGCTTTCAACAGCAAATCGACCAGGTGACGGTTGTACCCAATGGGGTGATGCAATTCCCAGCCCAGCTCACCCGTATAGCTGACCCGCAAAAGATGAACATCTTTCGCATAACCCACCTCGCCTTTGCGGGCCGAGAGCCATGGGAAGGCGGCGTTGGACAGGTTCGTATCCGTCAAGGGTTGCAGGATGTCGCGCGATTGTGGGCCTGCAAGCGCAATGACGCCCATCTGCTCTGACACATCCGCCATCACCACCGAGCCATCCTGCGGCAGCAACCGGGACAGTTGATCCCAATTATAGACCTGCCCATTCGGCGTGCTGACCAAATAAAAGTCATTCTCGTCGTAGCGGACAAGCGTATATTCAGCGTCGACGCCGCCGCGTTCGTTGCACATGACCGAAAGCGTCATGCGCCCGATCTTGGGCAGTTTGTTGGCCATGAGGCTATCCAGCCATGCGGCGGCACCGGGACCGCGGACGGTAAACTTGGTCATCGGTGACATCTCGATGAAACCCGCTGTTTCGCGCGTGGTTCTCACCTCGGATTGCACATATTCCATATGATCGGTGCGGCGGAAACTGTGTTCAGGGACCGCCAGTTCGGGCGAGGGCGCGAACCAGCGGGGAAACTCGTACCCGTTGAATGTGGTCCAGACCGCACCTTGCGCGCAAAGCAGATCATAGGAGGGGACTGTCTTCATCGGGCGGGCGTGGGGCATATCCTCGCCCGGCGTGTGCGCGTCCATATGGGTGCCCCAGGTTCCGCGCACCTTGTCCATGGTCCAGCGCTTGGAGGCGAAATCACCAAACCGGCGCGGGTCTATTTGAGACATGTCCATTCCCGGATCACCCGTGACGATCCAGCGGGCCAGACGTTCGCCCATGGTGCCGCCCCAAAGGATACCGCCCGGCACGCCTTCGGCCAGCCACAGGTTTTTGTGACCGGGGGCCGGACCGCAGAGCGGCAGCTCGTCCGGGGTCATCTGGAACGGCCCGCGGGTGTTGGACTTGATCCCGACTTCGCCCAAGGCTGGAACCCGCTCAATCGCGCGCTCCCACTGGGTTTCAACCGCTTCGAAATCCTCGGGCAAAAGATCGGCACCGAAGGTTGGCGGCACGCGGTCCTCGGCAAACAGTTTCAGGTCTTTTTCGAACTCATAGGGCCCGAACTGAAAGCCGCCCACATCCTCGCGCAGATAGGCGCCGTAATCCTCGTCACGCAGGATCGGAAATTCCGGCAACCCCTCTTTGCGGCGGCGGATCAATTCGGGCACCGATTCAGTGGTCCAGTATTGATGCACAATCGGGATGCAGGGCAGGTCAAGCCCGACGCGCCGCGCATTCTCGCGGGCGTAATTGCCGGTGGCAAAGATCAGATGGTCGCAGGTGATCTCACCCTGATTGGTGACAACTTTCCACCCGCCGTCCGCCAGCGCCTCATAGGCGGTCGCTTCGGTGTTTTGATAGATGCTCGCCCCTTGATCGCGCGCCAGCTTTGCCATGCCCATGGTGATGTCGGCCGGGTTGATATAGCCATCCTGATCGTGCAAAATGCCGCCGCGGATATCCTTGCTTTGCACCAGCAGCGGGTGAATCTCGGCGACTTCTTGCGGCGTCAGCAGGCGGCATGGCACCCCGGCCGCCTCTGCAATCGAGATATAGCTTTGAAATTCGTCCCAGCGCTTTTCGGTATTGGCGACGCGCAACTGGCCCACCTGTCGCAACCCGACAGAGGTACCCAGCTTTTGTTCCACCTCGCCATAGATGCGGATCGTCTCGAGCGTCATTTTCGAGATGTTGTGCGACCGCACGAAGGTCACCAGCAGCCCCGCCGCATGCCAGGTGGAACCAGCGGTCAGTTGCGACCGTTCCAACATCACCGCATCGGTGCAACCATGCTGCGTCAGGCCATACAGGATCGACGCCCCGACACAGCCCCCCCCAACAACAACCACTTTTGCATGTGACTTCATTTTGCGATTCCCCTGAAACTCTCGTCGCAATCCTATCAAGTCGGTTGGCGTTTTGCCCTTCAAATAAATTGCTGGCTGGCATAACCTGTGGTTATGTTAAAGTTGCGCCGCATATTTCCATCCCTCAACGGTCTTTACGTGATCGACGCCGTTTCGCGGCACCTGAGCTTTACGGCTGCGGCCAATGAACTTGGCATCTCACAGCCTGCGGTCAGCAAGTCATTTCGGCAGCTTGAACAAAATCTGGGCGTTGATCTGGTCATGCGGCAGCACCGGGGTTTGTCGCTGACGCCCGAGGGAGAGGTTTTCGCCCTGCAGGTTCGTGCCGCCTTGACAGCGATTGATCAGGCGGCACAGCAGATTCGCACAAGCAGCGGTGGACAGAAGATCAGGATCAACGTCTCATCCAGTTTCGTCTCGATGTGGCTTGTCCCACGCATAGCCGAGTTCCGCGCGCAAAATCCCAGCATATTGTTCGAGATTACGGAAAATAATGGCGATCTTGATCCACAGACCTTTTCGCTATGCGATTTTACAACGCGGATCGGAAGGGGTGGCTGGGTTGATGCCACAAGCACGCGCCTTGCGCGCGAACGGCTTTTCGCGCTGGCGTCACCTGAATATGTGCGGGCGCATCCTGATTGTCTGCGCCTGGAGACGTTGCAGAAGACAAACTTGTTGCATGCGACCGAACCAAAACGCTCTCGGATGGGGTGGAAGGAATGGTTTCGGGCAACGGGCACATCTTTTGCCAGCGAACCGGACGTGCTGTTCTCGGACCATCATTCAGCGATCCACGCAGCTTTGGTTGGTCAGGGGGTGGCGCTTGGTTGGCAGCATCTGGTGGGTGGGTATCTGAAAAAGGGGCAGCTGGTCCGGGTCACAAACGCGGTGGTGCAGACCAGACAGCATGTTTACCTTGTTTCGCCGCTGGGCAGGGCGCTGCAAAACCACCACGATCTGTTCCGGACCTGGATTGTGGAGCAATTTCGCCAGAACGATCAGAGGCTGGGTCTTGGTGAGGTTTTCGAAAGCGACATCAGGTCGGGCGAATAGCAACGCAAGCTTTCACGGCAAGAAAGCAGTTTGCGATAGCCCTGTCAGTTTGGGTCAAGCCAGATTTGCACGGCATCGGAGCGATGAATCGGTTTATGCCGGTCACCGGTTGCCAATCGGGCGGCCCGAAATCCGACTGTGGGTAGTCGTTTCCCGGAAATTTAGTTCGCAAAAGTGACTGCTGCCGGGCCAAAAGATGTCCAAAGTTCGAGTCGAACCCTCATTCCAGCGGAGATTATTGATGAGCGACCCACAGCCGCGCCAAGGACGTAGCGGGGGGCGTAGCGCCCGCCAGGCCATCCGCTCTGCACCAGATTTCGGAATGCTTCCTGCGCTCAAGCGTAACCTGCCGTTATGTGAGCCAATGGACCCCGATCAGATCGCCCGCATCGACGATGCCTCTATGTCGATCCTTGAAGAGGTCGGCGTGGTGTTTCGCGATGATATTGCGTTGGCAGACTGGCGCAGGGTCGGCGCCGATGTCAGGGGCGACCGGGTGCATCTGGACCGCGCGCTGGTGCGCGAGCTGATCGCCAGCATCCCCGCAAGCTGGGCTTACCGCGCCCGCAACCCAGTGCAGAGCTTGCCGTTCGGCGGGGCGCATTCGATCTTTGTGCCGATGACAGGTGCGCCCTTTCTGCGCGATCTGGACGATGTGCGGCGCTGGCCCACGATGGCCGATCTGAACATGTTTCACAAACTGGCGCATATGTCGCCGGCGCTTCATTCCACTGCCCACCATATCGTGGAGCCGATGGACCTGAAGGTCAGCCATCGGCACCTGCATATCACCTATTCGTCGATGAAATATTCGGACAAGACCTTCATGGGCATGACCACCAGCGGCAAGAATGCCGAGGATGTCATGGACATGTGCGAGATCCTGTTCGGCGCGGATGTGATGGAGCAAACCCCCGTCGTTACGGGCAATTGCAACGGCAACTCACCGCTGGTCTGGGATGAAACCATGCTGAGCGCGATGCGCGCCTTTTGCAAGCGCAACCAGCCCGTGCTGTGTTCGCCCTTTGTGTTGGGCGGCGCGAATACACCCGCCTCTGTCGCCGCTTCTGTCGCGCAGCTGAATGCCGAGGCATTGTCGGCGCTGGCCTATACACAGGTCGTGCGCAAGGGCTGCCCCGCGATTTATGGTCACTACCTGTCGACGGTTTCCATGAAGTCGGGCGCGCCGATGGCAGGAACGCCGGAAATCAGCCTGATGAACTTCATGATCGGCCAGATGGCGCGGTTTTACGGCGTGCCGTGGCGCACCTCGAACACCCTTGGCGGGGCCAAGACATTCGACGCGCAAGCGGGGTATGAAAGTGCCACAACGCTGTCGGCGGTGCTGCATGCGGGCGCGAATTACATCTGGCATTCGGCGGGCTGGAATGAGGCCGGGATGCATTGTTCTGTCGCCAAATTCGTTGTCGATGCCGAACAATGCGCCATGGGCTACCGCATGGCCGAAGGTGTGCGCTGGGATGATTTCGATGAGGCGTTGAAGGCCGTGCGTGACGTGGGGCCGGGCGGGCACTATCTGGGCCATCCGCACACGCTGGAGAACTTTCAGCAGGCCTATTTCATGCCAAAACTGTTCGACAACAATTCGATTGAGCAATGGCAGGCTGGCGGCTCGGTCGAGATCACCGCGCGGGCGCTTGGGTATGCCCGAAAGCTGCTTGGTGAATATCAGGAGCCAAAGCTGGATGCCGGTATCAACGAGGCCTTGCTGGACTACATCGCCAGACGTGAACGCGAGATTCCGGCCGAAGATGCCTTGAATACCGAATATTGACAGTATCCGGGGCTGCTCCAGCCGTCGCACCGGTTCACATTGCAGGCAGAAGGAAAAAGTGCCGAAATGACCGTGCCGAATAAAATGGCCGCTGTGCAATTGACCGGCCATGGCGGATTCGACAGGCTCGAATACCGTACAGACATAGCGGTGCCGCAACCGCAGAACGGCGAGGTGCTGATCCGCGTGGCCGCCGCCGCTGTCAACAATACCGACATCAACACGCGAACGGCGTGGTATTCCAAACAGGTTTCCGGCGGAACCAATACCGCCGGAAACGCGGGTTTTGAGGCCGCCGATGCTGCGGATGGCAGTTGGTCGGGCTCCCCGCTGCACTTTCCACGCATTCAGGGCGCAGATGTCTGTGGCTATATTGTCGCGGTCGGTGCGGGCGTTGATCAGGGGCGGATCGGCGCACGCGTTCTGGTGCGCAACATGCTGCGCAGCTATACCGGATACCGGCCCTATGAATGTTGGACCATCGGTTCGGAATGTGATGGCGGTTTTGCGCAATTCGTGGTCGCGCCATCGCGAGAAACCTACAGGGTCGATTGCGACTGGTCGGATGCAGAATTGGCCACCATCCCTTGCGCCTTTTCCACGGCCGAGAACATGCTGCACCGCGCCGCTGTCGGCGCGGAAAAAGTGCTGGTCACCGGGGCCTCGGGCGGAGTGGGGTCGGCGGCGGTGCAGCTCGCCAAACGGCGGGGTGCCACTGTCATCGCCATCGCGGCCGCAGCCAAGGCGGAGGAGGTGCGCGCCCTTGGCGCAGATCGGGTGATAGAGCGGGACGCGAACCTGATTGCTGAACTCGGTGAGGGCAGTGTTGATGTTGTGGTCGACCTTGTTGGTGGCCCCGGCTGGCCGCAGTTGATGGCGGTGTTGCGCCGTGGCGGGCGTTACGCCGTTGCCGGTGCGATTGCCGGGCCATTGGCCGAAATCGACCTGCGCACGCTTTACCTTAAGGACCTCAGCCTTTTTGGCTGCACCTTCCAAGAGGATGAAGTGTTTGAAAACCTCATTTCCTACGTCGAGGCCGGAGAGGTTCGCGCCATTGTCGCAGGCACCTATCCGTTGAAAGATATTGTGCGGGCCCAGCAGGATTTTCTGGCCAAGAAGCATACCGGAAAACTGGTGCTGATTCCCCCGCAGGAGCCGGTCTGATGAAGTGCGCAAGGATCGAGCCTTGTCAGGTCGAACTGCCCTGTTCCGGCGGTGTTTACCAATTGTCGGGCGGGCGCGCATACCGCAGTTTTGACGCGCTGCTGCGCAATGGCGGCGTTCTGCTCCCGGCGGTGCCGGGGATCGGCACTACCTTCACACATGATACACTAGGCGAAGCCATCGCCGTCAGGAGTCACTGAATGAAAATCACCGAAATCCACGTCTATGCCCATGCGCTTCCAGTTCGCAACGGCCCCTATACCATGGCGAATGCCGAGGTCTGGTCGCTGGATACCACGCTGGTTAAAATTGTTTGCGACAACGGCCTGATCGGCTGGGGTGAAACATGTCCGGTTGGTCCGACCTATCAGCCGCAACACGCCAAAGGCGCGCGGGCCGCATTGGCCGAGATGGCGCCGGGGTTGATCGGGGCCGACCCGTTGCAGCCGGTGCTGCTGCGCCGCCGCATGGACAGCCTTTTGAATGGGCACCGCTATGCCAAGGCCGCGATTGACATTGCCGCCTATGACCTGATGGGCAAGCATTACGGCGCGCGGGTGGCCGATCTGTTGGGCGGGGCGGTGACGGACAGGGTGCCGTCCTATTATGCGACAGGCGTGGGGGCGCCCGATGACATTGCCCGCATCGCCGCCGAAAAAGCTGCCGAAGGCTATCCCCGCCTTCAGGTCAAGATCGGTGGCCGCCCGGTAGAGATTGACATCGAAGTGGTCCGCAAGGTCTGGGAACGGATTGGCGGCAAGATGCGACTGGCAGTTGATGGCAATCGTGGCCTGACAACCCGCGACGCGCTGCGCCTTAGCCGCGAATGCCCCGACATTCCCTTTATCATGGAACAGCCCTGCAACACGATCGAGGAAATCGCCGCAATCCGCCACCAGCTGCACCACGCGGTCTATATCGACGAGAGTGGCGAAGATCTGGCCACCGTTCTGCGCGTCGTCGGTGCGGGGCTTTGTGACGGGTTCGGGATGAAGGTCACGCGCATCGGTGGCTTGCATGCCATGGCCACATTCCGCGACATCTGCGAGGCGCGCGCGATGCCCCATACCTGTGATGACGCCTGGGGTGGCGACATCATCGCCGCTGCCTGCACCCATATCGGTGCCACCGTGTCACCCCGGCTGATGGAAGGGGTCTGGCTGGCCGCGCCCTATATCGAGGGCAATTATGACCCCGAAAACGGCCTTACGATAGAGGCTGGCCATATTCAACTGCCCAAAGGCCCCGGACTGGGCATCACCCCAGACGAGACATTGTTCGGCGCAGCCGTCGCCTCATACTGAAGGAAGACCCGAATGACCCGATTTCATGGAAAAACTGCGCTGGTGACAGGGGCGGCGGGCGGTATCGGCAGCGCCATTGTGCGGATGCTGCGGGCTGAGGGCGCGCGTGTGGCCGTTGCCGACCGCGATGTGTCGGGGGTAACGGCAGATGCGCATTTGCCCGGCGATCTTACCGATGCCCTCTATGTTGATGGTCTGGCACAGGCGGCATTTGATGCCTTGGGTGCCTTGGATATTCTGGTCAACAACGCCGGAATCATCACGCGGGGTGATATCACCAAGGCCAGTGACGA
Source organism: Pseudorhodobacter sp. (assembly GCF_034675685.1). Lineage (GTDB taxonomy): Bacteria > Pseudomonadota > Alphaproteobacteria > Rhodobacterales > Rhodobacteraceae > Pseudorhodobacter. Next base: position 25,914 of record NZ_JAUCDA010000016.1, read on the forward strand.
AGATTTCCGCCGCACCATGGCGGTCAATGTCGAAGCGCCGTTCCGCCTGTGCCGCGCGGCGGTGCCGATCATGGCGGCGGCGGGGGGCGGGGCCATTGTCAACACCTCGTCTTGCTGGGGCTTGCGTCCGGGGCCGGACCATCCGGTCTATGTGATGTCCAAAGCTGCCATCGCGTCGCTAACGCAATGTCTGGGCCGCGATCACGCGCATCAAGGTATCCGCGTCAATGCCGTTTGCCCGAACGAGGTGGACACCCCCATGCTGCGCACCGGCTTTGCCCTGCGCGGCTTTGACCCCGCGACGGCGATTGCCGAGCTGGACCGAACCGTGCCGCTTGGCCGGGTTGCCCAGCCCGAAGATATCGCCGAAGTGGTGCTGTTTCTCGCCTCGGACGCGGCACGGTACATGTGCGGCGCGCTGGTCGAGGTGAACGGCGGCAAGGCCGTGTCATGACCCGCTTTGCGGGCAAGGTGGCGCTGGTCACCGGCGGTCGCAGCGGCATTGGCCGGGCCATCGCCCTACGCCTGCGCGATGAGGGCGCGCAGGTCTTTACCGCGCAGCGCGGCGCGGATGCCACCTTTGAGGCGATAGCCGCTGATTTCGCCGATCCTGACTGCCCCGAACGGGTGGTCGCCGAGGTGATCACCCGCGCGGGCCGGTTGGATGTGCTGGTGAACAATGCGGGCGTGATGCAAGAGGCGCGCGTCGAAGACATGCCGCTGGACGATTGGCAGCGGAGCATGATGGTCAATCTGACCACGCCGTTTTTGCTGATCAAGGCCGCTTTGCCGCATCTGCGCGTCACACAAGGATCAATCGTCAATATCGGGTCAATCGAAGGGTTGGGCGCGAACCCGGGCCATGCGGCCTATTGCGCATCAAAGGCCGGGTTGCACGGGTTGACGCGGGCGGTAGCGGTGGATCACGGGGCCGAAGGCATCCGCTGCAACGCGGTTGCGCCGGGCTGGATTGACACCGAGTTGAACAATGATTTCATCGCCGCAATGCCCGACCCGGCAGCGTTCCGCCAGAACATTGGCCGCATCCACCCGGTAGCCCGCACCGGGCGCCCTGACGAAGTTGCAGCACTGGTGGCCTGGCTGGCCTCGGCTGAGGCCGGGTTCGTCACCGGGCAGGTCTGGACAGTGGATGGCGGGCGGATGGCAAAGCTCAGCCTGCCCTGAAGACCCCCGCCGCCCTGATAGGAGAACCGCCGATGGACCCCCTGCTGCAACCGTTTTCCCTGCGCCATCTGCATTTGCGCAACCGCATCATCAGCACGGCGCATGCACCCTCATTCGTCGAAGAAGGCCACCCGCGCGACCGATACCGGTTGTATCATGAAGAAAAGGCCTGGGGTGGCATCGCGATGACGATGGTGGGCGGTTCCACCAATATCGCGCCCGATAGCCCTTCGGTGTTCGGCCAGCTTTATGCGGGCGATGACAGCATCATCCCGTGGTTCCAAAAACTGACCAGCGGGGTGAAATCACATGGTGCGGCGGTGATGTGCCAGATCACGCATATGGGCCGCCGTACCGCCTGGGATGATGGCCATTGGATGCCGGTGATTGGCGCTTCGGGGCGGCGTGAACGGGCGCACCGATCTTTTCCCAAGGTGATGGAACCTGAGGATATTGAGCGCGTCATCGGTGATTTTGTCGCCGCAGCCCGCCGCTGCCAGGAGGGCGGTTTTGACGGAATCGAGATCCTGTCACATTCGCATCTGTTGGGCCAGTTTCTGTCGCCGCTGATCAATGACCGGACCGATGCCTATGGCGGCCCTTTGGAGAACCGTCTGCGGCTGACCTTTCAGGTCATCGAGGCGGTGCGCCGGGCGGTGGGGCCTGAAATGATCCTGGGCATGCGCATGACGGGCGATGAGTTGACGACAGGCGGGCTGACCGCCGCCGATTGTGTTGCCGCCGCGCAAGCGGTTGCCGCAACGAGGCAGGTCGATTTTCTGAATGTGCTGGCCGGCGCCCCGTATGATGATCTGGGTTTGACCTCTTGGGTGCCACCGATGGGTATTCCTGCGGCGGCGCATCTGAGTATTGCCGGGCAAATCCGGCGTTCGGTTTGCGTGCCGGTCTTTCATGCGGGCGGCATTGCCGATCTGGCTACCGCGCGCCATGCGATTGCGGATGGGCTGGTTGATCTGGTTGGCATGACGCGGGCGCATATGGCCGATCCGCATCTGGTGGCCAAATTGCAACGCGGGGATGAGGCCCGCATCCGCCCCTGTGTCGGCCTTGGCTATTGTGTCGATCGGGTCAATCAGGGCAAGGCCGCCGTCTGCGGCCATAACGCCGCCACTGGCCGCGAACAGGTCTTGCCGCATGTCATCCCGAAGGCCGCAAAACGCCGCAAGGTGGTGGTGATCGGCGGTGGCCCCGGCGGTCTGTCGGCCGCCCGCGTCTGCGCCGAGCGGGGGCATCAGGTTGTGCTGTTCGAGGCAGCGGATCGTTTGGGCGGGCAGCTTGTGCTGGCCGCAAAGGGCGGATTGCGCCGCCAGATCTGGGGCATCGCCGATTGGCTGATTGCCGAGGTCACGCTTCTGGGCGTCGATCTGCGGCTGAACAGCTATGCCGAAGCCGGTGACATTCTGGCCGAGGCACCCGATGCGGTGATCGTGGCCACGGGCGGCTGGCCCGAACCGCCGCAGATACCGGGGGGCGCGCTTGCCGTATCCAGCTGGGATGTGCTGTCGGGTGCGGTACGGCCCAAGGGGCAGGTGCTGCTGATTGATGAGATCGGCGATCAGCCCGCCGCCGTCACCGCCGATATGCTGGCCGAGTCAGGCTGCGCGGTTGAGATGGTCACGCCCGACCGTACCGCCCTGCAAGAGCTTGGCCCAACCACATCTGCCGTGGCGCTGCGCCGTCTGGCACAGGCCGGGGTCGGCCTGACCTGTTCGCAAGAACTGGCCGAAGTCAGTGCCGAAGGCAATCGCCTGCGCGCAACCTTGCGCCATGTGCTGACCGGGCAAACCCGGCAGCGACTGGTTGATCATGTGGTGGTCGAGCAGGGGCTGGTTCCGAATGACGCGCTGTATCACGCGTTGAAACCGGGGTCGGTCAATCTGGGCCAGTTGGATCAGCCTGCGCTGATTGCCGGGCAACCGCCTTTCGCGCAGCGCAACCCGGCAGCAACCTATGTGCTGGCGCGGATCGGTGATGCCGTTGCGGGGCGCAATATCCATGCGGCGGTGCTGGATGCCTTGCGGATCTGCAAGGATCTCTAGGCACTATTCCTTGCCGGCGCGGAATTCCTTCCACCGCAGAACCACATTGGCACCGATGGTTGAAATAGGCGGTGGCGGCAGCTTTTGCGGCGGGGGCTCGGCGGCGAAATGGCGGGTGATCGTGGTCTGCACCCCGCTGGCCAGTTCGGCCGCCCCCATGCCGGTCAAGGTGCCGCGCACGGTGCCAAGGCCGTTCTGGCAACAGGCGGCAAAAAGCCCGTCTTCCAGCTCTCCCGTGACCGAGACGCTGTTGCGGCTAAGGCACAGATGCCCGGCCCAGCTGTATTCCATCGCCGTGCCCGTCAGTGCCGGAAAACGATCGGCGAATTTCTGGTGGTGAATACGGGTGGCACGGCGCAGCGCGGCCGCGCTGGTTTCCATGTCGGGGCGAAAGCTGGCGCAGGTGCGGGTGATGATCCGGTTACCGCCCTGCGCCGTGTCGATCCGGCGCATGGTGGTGCCCATCGGGTCCGAAGGGGTGATCCCCCAGCGGGGGGCGCCGCCCAGCCGTTGCAACGCCTCGGCCCCCAGATCGACGGTCATCGAGGCGAAAAGGAATACATGCATCAGCCGGTTGCGGGCAAAGCCGAAGCTTTCCAGATGCCCGTTGGTTGCCATGATCACCCGCGCCGCGGTTACGTCGCCGCCAGCGGTGGCCAGCACCCAGTCAGGCCCCGCGCGGCGGATCTCGTGCACGGGGGTATTTTCACAAATCCGGATGCCGTCACGGCGCAGGCCCCGGCCCAAGCCGCGGATATAGCCCGCGGGCTGAATCATCACCGTGCCGGGGGTGAACAGCCCCGAGATGTAGTGCCGGCTTCCGGTCAACTGATGCATGGCGGTGGCGTCCAGCATCTCACTGGCCTCGCCCAGCGTGGCAAGATGGGCCGCATAGCTGCGGTTCAGCGCATCGCCACTTGCGCCAGCAGCGCCGTTTACTTTGCCTGCGGGGTCAAAATAGGCAGGGTCGATCGCATAATCCCGCACGGCATCGGCGGCGAAATCAATCGCAGACCGGTTCAGGGCAATGACCATATGGTCAGACCCGCCATGGCCCGCATAATCGCTGGATGACAGATCATGCGGCAGGTCGATCATGAAGCCGGAGTTGCGCCCCGATGCTGCCTCGGCCAGCCGCCCTGCCTCTAGCACCACGATGCGCGCGCCGGGGTTCAGTTGCGCCAGCCTTCGTGCGGCAGACAGCCCGGCAAAGCCGCTGCCGATGATGGCGAAATCGGCAGTTGCCGAACGCGTCAGCAGGTCAGGCGCATCTTGCCCCGGCAGGATGGCATTCCATGCTGCCGGGCCACGATGAACCGGAATCCTGCGGGCGGTGTGCGTGGTCAATCGACTGCCTCATCCGTGTCGTCGGTCAGGTCCACCCAGATGGTTTTCAACTGGGTGTATTGATCATGGGCGTGAAGGCCATTGTCGCGCCCGCCAAAGCCAGAGGCCTTGAAACCCCCGAACGGGGTAGAGATGTCGCCCTCGCCAAAGCTGTTTACCGTGACGGTTCCCGCCCGGATCGCCCGCGCGCCACGGATTGCGCGTTTGATATTGGCGGTAAAGAGTGACGCGGCCAGCCCGTATTCGGTGCTGTTGGCCAGTGCAATCGCCTCATCGAAACTGTCCACGGTCAAAACCGACAGCACCGGGCCAAAGATTTCTTCGCGGGCCTGCGGTGAGTCGCGCCCCACCTCCAGAATGGTCGGCTCGACAAAGCCATCCTTTGCCAGCCCCCCCAACAGCACCTTCGGCCCCTTGCCCAGATATGACGCGACCTTGTCGAAATGCGCCTTTGATACCAGCGCACCAACGCGGTTCGCCGGGTTCAGCGGGTCGCCCATCGGCCATTCGCGCGCATGGGCGATGATGCGGCCCAGCAGCGCGTCCTTGACCCCTTTTTGCACGATCAACCGAGAGCTGGCCGAACAGTTTTCGCCCATGTTCCAAAACGCACCATTGACGATATGGGCAGCGACGCGGTCAAGGTTTTCGGCATCATCCAGCACCACGGCAGGGTTCTTGCCGCCCATTTCCAACGTGACTTCCTTCAGGTTCGAGTCGGCAGCATAGCGCAGAAACCGCCGCCCCGTCTCGGTCGATCCGGTAAAGGAAATCATGTCCACATCCATGTGGCGGCCAAGGGGTTCGCCCACCTCTGGCCCAGTGCCGGGCAACACGTTGAACACGCCGGCGGGCACGCCCGCCTCGGCCGCCAATTCGGCCATGCGCAGGGCGGTGAGCGAGGTTTCCTCGGCCGGTTTCACGATCACCGAACAGCCCGATGCCAGCGCCGGGCCGATTTTCCAGGCCAGCATCAGCAGCGGAAAATTCCACGGCAGCACCAGACCGACAACGCCCACCGGCTCACGCACAATCATCGCGATATGGTTGTCAGAGGCGGGCGAGACCTGATCATAGATCTTGTCGATCAGTTCTGCGTGCCAGATCAGGCAGTTGATCGCATCGGGAATATCGACGGTTTCGCAATCATAGATGGTCTTGCCAGACTCGAGGCTTTCCATCACCGCCAGCTCACGCGCGTTGCGCTTCATCAGCTTGGCCAGCCGGATCAGCACCGCCTTGCGCTGCGCGGGATGCAGGCGCGACCAGCGGCCATCTTCAAACGCATCACGCGCCTTGGTGACGGCGAAATCCACATCCTCGGCGCCGCAGGCTGCAACCTTGGCCAGCACTTTGCCGGTCGCCGGATTGATTGTATCAAACGTCGCGCCTGAGGCGGCGGGGCGGAACGCGCCATTGATATAAGCCTGTGTCGGGAATTCCAGACCGGCGGCGATGGCCTTGTATTCCTGGGTTGTTGACAGATCGCTCATGCTGCTTTCCCTGCTTCGATATTTGCAATCGTTTGTTTCAGCACCCGAACCACCTGTTCCAATTGCCGCTTGTCATCCTTGTTCAGCGCCTTCAGGGGCGGGCGCGGGGGGCCGGCGTGAAAACCGTTCATCTCACTGCCATGTTTGATGCATTGAACAAATTTGCCGCCCTGTTCCAGCACCCGCATCAGGGGCAGCAGGGCCGACATGATGCGGCGGCCCTTGTCAAAATCGCCCTCAACAACGCAGGCACGATAGAGCGCCAGATGTTCGGCAGGCAAGAAGTTCGACCCACCACAAACCCAGCTGCGCGCCCCCCATGCAAAGAATTCCAACGCCTGATCGTCCATCCCGCAAGACATCTGCACATGCGGATAATCGCGTGCCAAAAGATGCACGCGGTTGATATCGCCAGAGCTTTCTTTGATCGCACAGAAATTCCGCGACCGGCCCACCCGGTCAAGAAATTCCTCGCCCATGTTGATGCCCATGCGGCCGGGATAGTTATACAGCATGATCGGCAGATCGGCGGCGCGGTCAATCGCCAGCGCGTTCAGCGCATTCTCCCGCTCGGTCGGCACGGCATAGGGGGGCGAGCCGACAAGAATTGCATCCGCCCCGACCTTGGCGGCCACCTCGGCCATGTGAAGGGAATCGGGCAGGCGGATTGCCACGGTCCCGATGATCAGGGGCACGCGTTTGCCGATAACCTGCGCGGCCAGCTGGGCCATTTCAACCCGCTCCTCCATCGACTGGGCATAGTATTCACCCGTCGAGCCGCCATTGATCAACCCATGAACGCCCGCGCCGATCAGATGCTCGATCAGCGCGGCAAAGCCGTCGCGGTCAATCGAGCCATCGTCGTGATGCGGGGTGATGACAGGTGTGTAGATGCCCTCGAACTTCATATGGCCTCTCTTTTGATGGCAGTGCCCGGTGCGCGGCCAAGCGAAATGTCTATTCCAATGGGGGTAACGAAATTTTCAATTTCGGCCCGCGACAATTCCCAATGGTCAATGGCAAGCGCGGCTGCGCCATCTTCGTCATGGGCTTCAATCAAGGCGATAAACTGGTCGTGCTGGTCGGCGGCCACGGCGCGTTGTCGGGCCATTCCTTGTTGGTGCGGGCTGTAAAACGTCATGCCGATTCTGGTGTGATCAATCAGCAGCCGCCGCAGGCTGGGGATCAGGAATTCGTTGTCGGCCATCTCGCCAATCACGGCGTGAAAGCGTTCATTCAAAAGGGCGCGCTCGGCCACATCGCCACTGACAATTGCGGCGCGAAATAGCCTCTGGGTGTTTTTCAGTTGCGTGACCTGCAGCTTGGTCGCGTGTTGCGCGGCAAGGCGGCTGACGGCGGCATAGATCATCGGGGCCGCCAGAAAGAAATTGCGCAGGGTCTTGTGCGTCATCGGCGCGACCTGCACGCCGCGATTTTCGTGCAAGACGACATATCCTTCGCCCGCCATCTGGCGCAGCACTTCGCGCAGCGGTGGACGCGAAATGGCGTAGGTCTCGGAAATCGAAACTTCGTCCAGATAACTGCCCGGCTCCAGTGCCTGTGTCAGTATCCGGCGCTTCAGATCTTCAAGACAAATGGCCTTTTTGGTCCTGCTGTCATCAGTCACGCGTCACCCCCTACATCGTTCGCGCCGGCCCACCCAGTCGCCCTTCAAGCAGATCTGATCTCATAGTGCTGGATAAAATACATATTGTCTATAATAAAAATATGTGCTTGTCTTTTGTAGCGGGAGGGCTAGATGGACAAAAAAAGCAAAGAGACCGTTATCTCGTGCGAGGGGATTTGGAAAATCTTCGGCGAAAAATCGCGCCATGCAATGGAGGCTGTGCGCAGCGAAGGCCTGTCCAAGGCCGAAATACACAATAGGTTCAACTGCGTAGTCGGCGTGCGGGATGCCAGCTTCAGTGTGGCGCGCGGTGAAATTTTTTGCATCATGGGGTTGTCGGGTTCGGGAAAGTCGACCTTGATTCGCCACATCAACCGGCTGATCGAACCCACTGCGGGCACAGTTTATATCGAAGGCCAGAATGTCAGCGCCATGTCGCAACGCGACCTGCGCGCCCTCAGGGCTGAAAAAATCGGCATGGTGTTTCAGAATATGGCGCTGATGCCGCACCGTTCGGTTCGCGACAACGTGGTCTTTTCGCTGGAGGTGCGCGGCATTGCCGAACAAAAGCGGGTCGAGGTTGCCCGCCGCGCCATTGATGCCGTTGATCTGACCGGATGGGAGATGAAATACCCCGATGAGCTGTCAGGCGGCATGCAGCAGCGGGTTGGCCTGGCCCGCGCCATTGCCGCTGATCCGACCATTCTGTTGATGGACGAACCGTTTTCGGCGCTGGACCCGCTGATCCGTCGGCAGCTGCAGACGACGTTCATGGCGCTGTCGGCAGAGCTGCAGAAAACCACCGTCTTTATCACCCATGATCTGGATGAAGCCATCCGCATTGGCGACCGTATTGCGATCATGAAAGATGGCGTTCTGGTGCAGACCGGCACGCCTGAACAAATTGTCACCGAGCCCGCCGATGATTATGTGGCTGATTTCGTTGCCGGAATTTCCAAGCTGGATCTGGTGACCGCAGCGCGGGTGATGCAGCCTTTTGCGCAGTTCCGCCAGATGAACGGTGAGACGGATATTGCAAGCTGGCCGATCGCGCGCCCCGAAGACAAGCTGAACGCGCTGGTTGATCTGGCGATCGGCACCGATCACCCCATTCTGGTTCAGGCAGATGGCAATAATATCGGCGTCGTGACCAAGCGCGCGCTGTTGCGCGGCATCCAAGGGCGTGAAGACGCCGTGAACGGAGGATTGTGATGGCCGATACACCTGCCTTCAGCCTGTTGAACCCTTTTGCCGCGATTGATCTGAATATCGACGGCCAAGCTGATGGGATCAAGCAATGGGCGATCAGCAACCGCGCCGCGATTCAGCCGATCAAGAACTTTTTCGATGCTATGATAACGGGGATCGAGAATGCGTTGCAGGCGGTGCCGCCGGGGATCATGCTGGTGCTGGTTGTGCTGCTTGCCTGGCAGGCGGCGGGGCGGCGTGTCGCCATTCTGGTCGCAGCCTGCCTGATTGCGCTGGGCCTGCTTGATCCGATTGCCTGGCCACTGGCGATGACCACGCTGGCCATTGTCATGTCTGCCGTGATCCTATGCGTGGTCATCGGCCTGCCGCTTGGCATCATTGCGGGCAAAAGCGACCGGTTCGAGGTGGCAATCCGCCCGGTGCTTGACACGATGCAAACCATCCCGGCCTTTGTTTACCTGGTGCCGGTGGTGATGCTGGTCGGCATCGGAAACGTCTCGGGCGTGATCGTTACGATCATCTTTGCGCTGCCGCCCCTGGTGCGGCTGACCTCGCTTGGTATTCGCGGCGTCAACCCCAGCGTGGTCGAGGCCGCCCGCGCCTTTGGGGCCACGCCGAACCAGATCATGTTCAAAGTTGAATTGCCGCTTGCAACCCCCACCATTCTGGCCGGGTTGAACCAGACCATCATGCTGTCACTGTCGATGGTGGTCATCGCGTCGATGATCTCGGTCAAGGGGCTGGGCAACGAAGTGCTGCGGGCCATGGGCCGCCTTGATGCCGGAAAAGCCATTGTTGGCGGTTTGGGCATTGTCCTTTTGGCCATCGTTCTGGACCGTATCACGCAAGGGCTTGGACGCTCGGCGCGCGAACGCGGCCATCGCCATTGGTGGCAGGGCGGCCCGGTTGGGCTGATCCTGCGCCTTTTCAAAGGGCCCACAAAAAGCCCGGTACAACCCACCTTGGAGGAGACGGAATGAAACACTTTATGATAACGACCGCGCTCGTGCTATCTTTTGGCGCGACACCGCTTTTGGCCAATGAAAAGCCGGGCGAGGGCGTGACTGTGCGCCCCGTGATCCAGCCCGCCTTGGAAGAGATGTTTCAGGCGCGCATCCTGTTCCGCGCCCTGCAAGATCTTGGCTATACCATTGCAGACCCACAAGAAGTGCTGGCGCAGACTGCCCATATCGCTGTGGGCGCAGGCGATGTCGATTTCTTCACCAACAGCTGGAACACGCTGCATGACCCGTTCTATCAAGAAGCTGGCGGCGATGCTGTGATGACCAAGGTCGGCACCCTGGTCGAAGGTGCTTTGCAGGGCTATCTGGTTGACAAGGCCAGCTATGATTCCGGCATCACCGATCTGTCGATGCTGAAAGATCCGGCGATTGCCAAGCGGTTTGACGCAGATGGCGATGGCAAGGCCGATCTGGCCGGTTGCGTGCCCGGCTGGGGCTGTGAGCGCGTGATCGAGCATGAGTTGACCGAATATGGCCTGCGCGACACCGTCAACCACAATCAGGGTGAATACAACGCCATCATCGCCGACTCGATTGCGCGTTTCCAGAACGGCGAGCCGATCTTTTATTACACCTGGACGCCCTATTGGGTGTCGGGTGAGCTGGTCCCCGGCCGCGATGTGGAATGGCTGACAGTGCCCTATACCTCGTTGCCCGATGGGGCCACTGGTGAGACGACGTACAAAGGCAAGAACCTTGGCTTTGCCGTCGATAACCTGCGCGTCGTTGCCCGGAATGATTTCCTGGAAGCGAACCCGGCGGCAAAGGCCCTGTTTGAGCTGGCCAAGGTCGACATCATCGACATTTCGGCTGAAAACAAACAAATAGCCGAGGGCGAAGACAGCTCTGCCGCGATTGATGGCCATGTTGATGCCTGGATCACAGCGCATCAGGCCGAATATGATGGTTGGCTGGAAGCCGCCCGCGCTGCTGCCAACTGATCCGATCCCCAAGGGGGCGGCACCCCGCCGCCCCCATTCTTTTTCCCAGATCGAAAGCCATGACCCAGACCGCACATTTCGTCTTTCTGTTGATCGAGAATTTCTCGCATCTCGCATTCTCATGCGCATTGGAACCGCTGCGCATCGCGAATCTGGTCTCGGGCAAACCGCTGTATCGCTGGTCACTGGCCTCGCCCGATGGCATCTCGGCGGCCTGCTCAAACCGCGCGGTCACCTTGGTTGATCGCGGGCTTGATCCGGTTGACCGCCACGACCGATTGTTTCTGATTTCGGGCATCAATGTTCAGAACCATGCAACGCCTGACATATTGTCCTACTTGCGCCGCGAACGTGCCCGCGGGGTTCGGCTGGGCGCGATCTGCTCGGGGGCCTATGTGCTGGCCAAAGCCGGTTTTCTTGATGGGGTGGAAGCCTCCATTCATTGGGAGTTCCACGATCTGTTTGCCGAAAGCTTTCCCGAAGTTGCCCTTGTTCGGAATGTTTTCGTTGCCAACCAGAAAATTGTCACCGCCTCAGGGGGCACGGCGGCCGCCGACCTGATGCTGCACCTGATCGCGGTCGAGCATGGCACGGATCTTGCCGTCGCAGTCGCTGACCAGATGGTCTATAATGCCGTCCGCGAAGGCACTGCCGCGCAGCGCGTCTCATTGCAGTCGCGGTATGGCATGCGCAGCGCGCACATGACGCGTGCCATTGAAATGATAGAGGAAAACATCGAAACGCCGATTGCACCCTTTGCAATTGCCGCCTGTTTGGGCATCTCTACCCGCCAGCTAGAGCGGCTATTCGGAAAGTATCTGAATACATCACCCAAGCGCTATATCGTCGAAAGGCGCCTGCATCGCGCAAAAAATCTGATTGCGCAAACCGAATTGCCCATCGCACAGATCGCTATGGCCTGTGGGTTCAATTCAACATCGCATTTTTCAAAGGTGTTCCGCAGCCAGTTCGGAAACTCGCCACTCAGCCGTCGCACGACGCTTGCGTGATTGATACAGGATAGCGGCAAGATCGCAGCGCGTTTGCTTCTGGCGCCACGTCTTTCCGGGTTTTCATTCTGCTCGTTCGATTGGGGCTTTATGCGCCTGAAGATCAACGATGTGATGCCGGGAAAACATGGTTTTTTCGGCTTTGATGATGCAACCGCCCCCGGTGGCATCTGTGCGCCAAGGCGGGGCACTTGGTATCCACAAAGAAGAGCGGCCATGTCAGAGATTGTCACGGTCGGGCTCGATCCGTTGGCTGACAGGCGAAGGCGACGCAATCGCCGACGGGCTGGCAAAGAATGTGCTTCAGTTTCATGGAGCGGGTGGTGCGGTGCTGCGCAGGAAGTGACGGCGGGCGCTGAAATCCTTCTTGCGCTTGGGGCTGTTGCACATGTTGCACAAGGGCTGACCGGGCTAAAACGCCATGGTCGCGGCCACGGCACGTTTCCACGCAGCATATTTCTCGGTTCGCAGGGCGACATCCATCGTAGGCTCAAATGTTCGCTCCAGCATCCAGTTCGCGGCAAATTGGGCCTGACCCGGATAAATCCCTGCGCGGTGACCGGCCAGCCATGCAGCCCCAAGTGCAGTTGTTTCCTGCATCACGGGGCGGTCCACCTTGGCGCCGATGATATCGGCCAAAAATTGCATCGTCCAATCCGAGGCCGTCATCCCGCCATCAACCCGCAGCGTCGGTTCCGTGCCGGTCGTCGCCCAATCGGCCTGCATCGCCTCCAGCAAGTCGCGGGTCTGATAGCCCACGGCCTCTAATGCCGCGCGCGCAATCTCTTCCGGGCCGGAACCACGGGTCAGGCCAAACATCGCGCCGCGACATTCCGCATTCCAATAGGGCGCGCCAAGACCAACGAAGGCCGGCACCAAAACCACGTTTTGCGCAGGGTCGGCGCGTTCGGCCAGTGGCTGCGTTTCCTTGGCATCGCGGATCATTTTCAGCCCGTCGCGCAGCCATTGCACAACGGCCCCCGCCATAAAAATAGACCCCTCCAGCGCATAGGTCGGCTTGCCGTCCAGTTGATAGGCAATCGTGGTCAGCAGGCGGTTCTTTGACACCACGGGCGTATCGCCGGTGTTCAGCAGCGCAAAGCAGCCGGTTCCATAGGTCGATTTCATCATTCCCGGTGTAAAACAGGCTTGCCCAACGGTCGCCGCCTGCTGATCACCGGCGACACCCAGAATCGGGATCGGACGGCCGAAAAGATCGGCCCGCGTCATGCCGAAATCAGCGGCGCAATCCTTGACCTCTGGCAGCATTTCCATCGGGATATCAAAGAGATCACAGATGGGCTTGCTCCACCGTCCCTTGTGAATATCATACAGCATGGTGCGGGCGGCATTGGTGGCATCGGTCACATGCGCGGCGCCGCCTGTCAGCTTCCAGATCAAAAAGCTGTCCACAGTGCCAAATGCCAATTCTCCGTTGCGCGCCCTGGCCCGCGCGCCATCCACATGGTCCAATATCCATTTCAGCTTGGTGCCGGAAAAATATGGGTCGGCCAGAAGCCCGGTGCGGGTGGTGATCAGTTTATCATGCCCTGCCTCGCGCAATTCACGGCAGTATTCGGCGGTTCTGCGGTCTTGCCAGACAATCGCGCGGTGCAGCGGTTCACCGGTTTTGCGATCCCAGACCAAAGTGGTTTCACGCTGATTGGTGATGCCGATTGCAGCGATGTCATCTGGCCCCAGACCTGCTTTTTCAATCACCGCCCGGCAGGTGCCTGCGGTCGTCGACCACAGATCACAGGGGTCATGTTCAACCCAGCCGGAGTTGGGGAAATGCTGGGGGAATTCCTCTTGTGCGATGGCTTTGATCTTCATCGCCGCGTCAAACAAAATTGCCCGGCTGGACGTGGTTCCTTGATCAATCGCCAGAATATGGCTCATCGCATCCTCCCTTGGCGCACGCAGTCTGATAAATCGCCAGAATAATGCCGGAAAACAGCATTTGCCGCCCCAGCGCATCCCACATCCGTTGGGAATGTAGCATTTCGTCAAACCATTCGAGGCCGGCCCAGAAAAACTTGTTGTGGCCAAGGGCATCTTGAACGGAATAATTCACCACTGTCATCAGGGGGATAACAGCCGAAAACGCGACCAGTAAAAGAACTGGCAGCACTAGAAACCACGCTTTTTGATTGACGGTCTTGTTCATGCCGCATCCTTTTCGCTTGGGGTCACGCGCCAATCGTCGGCGTAAATATTAATGCCTTCCGGGGCAAATTGAACGGCGTTTGCATCGGCAGGGATCACAGCACTTTCGCCCACGATGGCCGAGATTTCTTGGCCCTCTACATCCAGCCGCACAATCTTGTGGCGGCCTACATCCTCAACCCGGCGGATGCGCGCGGGAATACCGCCAGTGGTCGACAGGGTGACAAATTCGGGCCGCACGCCCAGTTCAATCTTGTCTTTGGCGGTATAACTGGCATCAAGATCAACGCTATGCCCCGCAACTTGCGCGACACGCCCCGCTACAGACGCGGGCAATACATTCATCCCCGGCGAGCCGATGAAATAGCCGACAAAGGTATGTGCAGGCCGTTCAAACAATTCCTGCGGCGTGCCGATCTGCACCACGCGCCCGTCATACATCACGACCACCTTATCGGCAAAGGTCAGCGCCTCGGTCTGGTCATGGGCGACATAGATCATCGTATGGCCGAATTCATGGTGCAGACGTTTTAACTGGGTGCGTAATTCCCATTTCATATGCGGGTCAATCACGGTCAGCGGCTCATCAAACAGCAGCGCATTCACATCCTTGCGCACCATCCCGCGCCCAAGGCTGATCTTTTGCTTTACATCTGCCGTCAGGCCGCGCGCCTTGCGCTTCAGCATATCCTCCATGCCGATCATCCGGGCGATTTCCTGCACGCGCTCGGCAATGTAGGCCTCATCCCGACCGCGATTGCGCAGCGGAAAGGCAAGGTTGTCGCGCACGGTCATGGTGTCATAGACCACAGGAAACTGGAACACCTGCGCGATGTTGCGTTCGGCTGTCGGGGCGTGGGTTACATCTTTGCCATCAAACAGAATACGCCCTTGGCTGGGGTGCAGCAGGCCGGAAATGATATTCAGCAAGGTAGATTTGCCGCAGCCAGATGCGCCAAGAAGGGCGTAAGCCTCGCCGTCCACCCAATCGTGATTCAGCTCTTTCAACGCATAATCATCTTCAGATTTTGGGTTGGCCAAATAAGAATGCGCGAGGTTATCAAGTGTGATCTTTGCCATATCTTATGCCGCCTTTGCATCGGAGGCGGCTGGTACCAGCGCGCCGTTTTCCGAAAAGATGTACACATGCGACGGGTCCAGATAGACGCGCAGGTTTTGCCCCGGTGTCAGGTCATGCACGCCATGCACCAACCCGACCCAGCGCGCGCCGTGGTGGGCCAGATGCACAAAGGTTTCCGACCCGGTGATTTCGGTCACTGTCAGTTGCGCATCGAATTCCATGGCCCCCCCCCCCGCCACATAGCGCCCATCGGCCAGGTCGGTCATGGCGCCGCGCGCCTCTACCGACTGATCGGCGCCAAAGTTCGATTTGCTCCCGGCCTTGACGACATCCAGAAAATTCATCGGCGGGTCAGAAAATACCCGTGCGGTGGTGGCGTCTACGGGGTGGCGGTACACCTGCGGCGTCAGCCCGAATTGCGTTACCCGCCCTTCCCACAGGGTCGCAGTATTGCCGCCCAGCAGCAGCGCTTCCTCTGGCTCGGTGGTGGCGTAGACAACGATCGACCCGGCTTCCTTAAAAATCTTGGGAATCTCGCTGCGCAATTCTTCGCGCAGTTTATAGTCAAGGTTGGCCAGCGGTTCATCCAGCAGCACCAGCCCTGCATCTTTCACCAAAGCCCGCGCCAGCGCACAGCGCTGTTGCTGACCGCCCGAAAGCTCTAGCGGTTTGCGATTCAGCAGCGACATCTTATTCCCCCGCCTTCATCAATTCCGTTTTATCGGCCTGCATCCACGCATCCAGTGCCGCGATTTGCGCTGCGTCCATTCGCAGCCCCAATTTGTTACGCCGCCAGACCACATCTTCGGCGCGGCGGGCATATTCGTGGGTCATCAGCCACGCCACCTCGCGTGCGGTCAGGGTTGCGCCAAAGTCGCGGCCCAGATCACCAGCTTCGCGGGCATCGCCTAAAACCTCAGCCGCCTCGGTGCCGTAGGCCCGTATCAGGCGCCGCGCCCAAAAGGCGGTCAGGAACGGATAATCCTGTCGCAGCCTGTCAATCAAATCCGGCACCCCGTCATGCGGAAAATCCCCGCCCGGCAGCGCCACCCCCGCCGTCCATTTTGCGGGCAGGCCAGGAAAGTGATCTGCAATCTTGTCCATCGCGCTTTCGGCAAGGCGGCGATAGGTGGTGATTTTACCGCCAAAGATGTTCAGAATGGGCGCGCCGCCATTGGCATCCACTTTCAAAGTATAATCCCGGGTCGCGGCTGTCGCGCTGCTGGCGCCGTCATCATATAAGGGCCGCACGCCCGAATAGGTCCAGACCACATCCGCGGCCATGATGTCTTGCTTGAAATACCTGTTCGCGAAATCAATCAGATAGTCGCGTTCCGCATCGGTGCAGACAGGCGCGTGATCGGGGCTGTCATGTTCGGCATCGGTCGTGCCGATCAGGGTAAAATCCTGCTCATACGGGATTGCAAAAATGATGCGCCCATCGGTTCCCTGAAAGAAATAGCATTTGTCATGGTCATACAGCCGTTTGGTCACGATATGGCTGCCGCGCACCAGGCGCACGCCTTCGGTTGAATTGATCCACAGTTTTTGCTGTATCACATCGCCCACCCAAGGGCCTGCCGCATTCACCAATACCCGCGCGTGACGCGTTTCGGTTTGGCCATCCCGGTCCAACGTGATTTCCCACAGGCCGTTTTTGCGCAGGGCCGAAATGACTTTCGTGCGAACCATGATCTTGGCCCCGCGCGCCTCGGCGTCGCGCGCGTTCAGGATGACCAGCCGGGAATCCTCAATCCAGCAGTCGGAATATTCATAGGCGCGGGTAAAACGATCCTCAATCGGGGCACCTTCCGGCGTGCCGGGCAAGGACAGGGTAACCGTTCCCGGCAAAATCTTGCGCCCGCCCAGGTTGTCATACATGAACAAGCCCAACCGGATCAGCCAGGCGGGCCTGCGCCCCTTCATCCAGGGCATCACAACACCCAACAGCCTGGATGTGGGCGTGTCGCCTTCAAACCGCATATCCTTATGATATGGCAGCACAAAACGCATTGGCCAGCTGATATGGGGCATGGCGCGCAGCAGGGTTTCACGTTCGATCAGTGCCTCACGCACCAAACGCACCTCCCAATATTCCAGATAGCGCAACCCGCCATGAAACAGTTTGGTAGAGGCGCTGGAGGTGGCCGAGGCGAGGTCGTTCATTTCGGCCAGGGCCACGGTTAACCCACGCCCCGCCGCATCGCGCGCAATGCCACAGCCATTGATGCCACCGCCGATGATGAACAGGTCCGTTACCGGATAAGATGGAGGTTGGGCTGTCATCCGGCCTCCCCGCCAAATGAATATTTGATACCCCTAACGAAACACGGAATGCGCGTTACTGCAAGAAATTTCTTCGAAATTGTTCTTTCTTTGCCTTGCGGCTGAATGGCGGCGCTAGGCCATTGATTTTCCATCGAGCCTTGAGCGGGCAAGGCCGCTTGCGAAGCCGCGGCGCAGCAATTAAAGCGAAGATTTACATCAAAATCATGGTTGTTCTTGAAAAAGCGAACATAAGGGAACAGTCTTGGGCAAGGAGGATTCGCAAGCGACCCTGCTCGTCAAAGCCGGTGGGTCTTATCGTTGATTGTTACGAAGATCTCGCCTGGGTGCCAGCACCAGTTTAAGGATGCAGGTATGGCGTTGCACAAACGGTCTGATTTAATAGGGGTAGTCCTTTCATGGTGGGCACAATAAACTAAAAAGACTTGAAGTCGGATACCAAGATTGCTTTTCAGCTCAATCCCGTTTGTCTTTGTGTTCTTGCCGATCAGCCTGATCGGCTTTTTTGCCATATCCACAATCGCCGGGCCAAAGGCGCGGCTTTGGTGGTTGGCGGCCTGTTCACTTTTATTTTATGGTTATTGGCGGATCGACTATCTGCCGATCCTGGTCGGTTCTGTCGCTGTAAACCATGTGCTGGCGCGGATCGTCCAATCACTGATCGCGCAAAATACCATGAGGAAACGGCGCGCATTTATGGCGCTTCTGGCCGGGATTACCCTTAACCTCGTCTTGCTTGGCTATTTCAAGTACACCGATTTTTCGATTGAAACCTTCAATGCCGTGACTGGCTTTTCGGTGCCGACGCTGAATCTTGTTCTGCCGCTGGCAATTTCGTTCTTCACGTTTCAGCAGATCACTTATTTGGTCGACAGCTACAAAGGGTATATCAAGCGCAGCGATTTTCTGGATTATCTTGTTTTTGTGACCTTTTTTCCGCAGTTGATCGCCGGGCCAATTGTTCACCACAAAGAGATGATGCCCCAATTCCAAGCCCGGTTTTTTGGCTTTGTGCGTTGGAAGTTCCTGCTTAAGGGCGCAATGGTGTTTTCGATCGGTTTATTCAAAAAAATCGTCATTGCGGATCATTTTGCAACCTATGCTGATCTTGGCTATGCCAGTGCAGAAGCGCTGACCATGGCGCAGGCTTGGATCACTACGCTGTCCTATACATTCCAGCTTTACTTCGATTTCAGCGGCTACAGTGACATGGCGATTGGCGCGGCGCTCATGTTTGGCGTTCGCTTGCCGTTCAATTTTTTCTCTCCGTACAAAGCAACCTCTGTGCGCGATTTTTGGCGGCGCTGGCATATGTCGCTTTCACGGTTCTTGCGAGACTATGTTTATATTCCGCTTGGTGGCAGCCGCCAAGGCGAGGCGCGCGTGGCCACCAATCTGATGACGACCTTTGTGCTTGGCGGTCTTTGGCATGGGGCGGGTTGGACCTTTATTGTCTGGGGGGCGATCCACGGCACGGCTTTGATTGCAGAGCGAGGGCTGTCCAAGCTGCGCGTGCCTCTGCCCAGGGTTTTGAAATGGGCGATGACCTTTTTGATCGTGCATTTGGGATGGGTCTTCTTCCGCTCTGCCGATCTGGCACAGGCAACACAAATGCTAAGCGCCATGTTTGGCGGGGCGGCAGAGGGAACAGGGATAATCGCAAGCAAGAATGCCGCGCGGAATGAGTTGCTATTGGCCTTTGTCGCTGTTCTTTTCTTTCCAAACTCTATTGAACTCACGCGCAATATCAATGCGCTGTGGAAAACCGTTGCGGCGGGCCTGCTCTTTGGTTTCGCCTGCATTGCTATGGTTGCCTCACGCAGCGAAGTTTTTCTCTATTTCAACTTCTGACAGGACGATCCATGCACCGCGCGCGCTTTATCTTATTTCTTCTCGTCGGGCTTAGCGTCTTTTCAAGTTTGCCGTTGATCAAGCTTTTGCCCCGCATCCTCTCGGGCGATAGTCTGGCTGCGGCGCTGTCAGCAGAACCCATCCGTTCGCTGTGGTCGGTTGATGGGCTGGAGGGGCGCCTGGCGTATCATTTGATCGACTGTTGCGAGATTTCAGTGAAGCCCAATGTCGTCGTCGCTGGCAAGCAAGGTTTTCTCTTTCTTGGCAACGACAGCGACCGTGTTATCGACAAGACCATCGGCATCTTTCGCCAACCTCGTCAAACAATTGACGCATGGACGCAGTCGGTTGCGCGCCTGCGCGACTTTGCCAAAAGCAATGGCGCAGAGTTTGCAATGATTATCGCTCCGAACAAACATTCGATTTACCCGGAGTTTCTGCCAACCCGCTATGTACCTGCCAAAACGAACGTGACCGATGACTTTTTGACGAGCGCCGCCGAAACAGGCCTGTCAGTCTTGGACTTGCGACCAATCTTACGCACCCACAAGGCCGATGGTCCACTTTATTATCGAACCGACACACACTGGACCCATATCGGAGCGGCAATAGCCCATGAAAATACGATGGCACATCTTGAACGACAAACAGGTTGGGTCCTTGAACGCCCAACCTATATCCAGCATGCCATCAAAGTCGGCTCTGGCGATTTGGCGAGACTTTTAAAGATCACGAGCAGCTTTGATGCCGAACATGAAGCGGATAGTAACTATGATTTTGGGGCATCATCCATTTGTCAGGGACAAATCAACACTGCAACTGACGAGCAAACTTCTTGCGAACCCACGCATTTTGGCGACATCTGGGTTAACTCTTCGGCCCTCATTGTAACGCGGGTTCCTGACGCCCCGAACCCGCAGTCGGTTTTGGCCTTGTGTGATTCATTTTGCACCGCGACATCGTCACTGTTGAACGCGAGCTTTCAAACTGTTTATCGCATTCCATGGGCCAACCTCAGCGAAACAGAATTGCGCGATGAAATTAAGCGCCTTAGCCCTGATATCGTGATGCTACAGGTCGTGGAACGCTTGTTGCTGTCGCCCCAAATTGGGCTGGCGTACCGGTTCAAAAGCTGACGCGGTCATAAGGTCGTTTATTTGCCAGAACCTATCCGACAATGCCGTGGCGGTGTCGGGTGAAATGGGATCGGTCAGGATCTACGCCAAGTCATAGATGACATCGCGCGGCGTTGCAGGCCAACCGGGTGTGCCAAGTCCACGGACAGTAAAGCAAATCCCAAATTCGATGCGCCGAATTTGTACGGTAGCGTTGCGCGGGCTGGCGGCGTTTAACTGGTGATATTGCGGCGGTGAAAATGCGCGCCGGGTTGCAGGCGCCATTGCCCGCGGCGCGACATTGGGGGGTGATACCGCCGGCGATCAACATGATCATCTATGGCGCGATCACCGACACTTCGATTGGCGGCCTGTTTATCGCGGGCATCATTCCGGGGCTGGGCCAGTTTGTCGGGCGGTATCGGGCAGGTGAGGGGCTTGTCATTCGGCCCGTCCAAGCTCACGAATTCGACAGGTGAATCGCTCAGGCCCAGGGTTGTGCAGCAACGCCTTGTTCTTGGCTGAATATTTTGTTTGCAGATTGACCTGATATTGATCAGATTTGTAATCATGACAAATTGGATGCCCGACCCTGCCTTGCTTCGCCGCCCCGCCTACTTTTCGTTGGCCGAACAATTTGCGCGTGCCATAGAATCGGGCGTGTTGCCGACAGGTGCGCGGCTGATGCCGCATCGCAAACTGGCTGACGGGCTTGGTCTTTCGGTGCAAACCGTCAGCCGTGCCTATGAAGAGTTGATACGCCGTGGTCTGATTGTCGGCGAAATCGGGCGAGGGTCATTCGTGTTGGGATTGGGGGCCGAAGCGCGCCAGCCCTATTTGCCAGAGCGTCCCGGTCAGGTGGTCGATTTGTCCATCCTCAAGCCGGTGGTCGAAGATATGCATCTGCTTCGAATACGAGAAGGGTTTGCGTGGCTGGCCGAGAATATGGCCGCAAGTTCAGCCCTTTCGTTCCGGCCGAATATGGTGATGCCATATCACCGACAGGTGGCGGTGAATTGGCTCGCCGGGCAGGGGATTGAGACAAACCCTGTCAATATTTCCATTACCAACGGCGCGACACCTGCAATAACGGCGGCATTGATGAGCGTGGCGCCCATGGGCGCAGGCATCGCCGTCGAGGCATTGACGCATCACTCTATCATGCCGCTTTGTAGCTATCTCGGGTTGCATCTGGAAGGGGTGGCAATTGATGCCGAAGGGATGCGCCCCGACGCATTGGATGCGGTGGCCCGGCATGGAGCGATCAGGTCAATTTACCTTCAGCCTAATGTTATCAATCCATTAGCGGCCCAAATGGGCCAGGATAGACGCAATGAGTTGGTTGAAGTCGCACGGCGCTATGACTTGATGATCATCGAGAATGATATTTTGAATGTGATGATCGCAGATCGGCCGCCCGCTTTTGCGACCCTTGCCCCTGAGCGGGTGCTGCACATCTGTGGTTTTACCAAAATCACACTTCCGGGCCTGCGACTGGCCTATCTGACCGCGCCGGCGCGTCTTGCGACAACTGTGGCAAACCGACATCTGGTTTCCAACTGGATGGCTACGCCGCCCATGGTGGATCTGCTGAGCCATTGGATCACCGACGGAACGGTAGCGCAGCTTGCCGCGTGGCAACGCACCGCCCTGGGCCAGCGGCATGCTGTGGCCAGCCAGGTTTTTGGCAAGGCCATGCCGCCCTGCCACCCTCACAGCCTGCATCTTTGGCTGCCACTGACGAACAACTGGGCCGAAGACGGCTTTGTTGCAAAGGCGCGCCAGCAAGGCGTTGCGATTGCCTCGGGTGGGTCATTCCGGGCAACCGAAAAAGGGCGGTATGAAGCGGTCCGAATCTCGCTTGGGTCAGCAGGTGAAGAGGAATTGCGCCGAGGATTGGAAATTGTCGCAACAATACTGGCGGATGAGCCAGAGGTGCTGATGACGCCTATTTGAGGCCTGCAAAGGGGATCAGATGGATTAATATTGTCATGATACTATTTATGAATTGACATGATTTATAGTCATGACAATGCTGTGGCCAACCAGACTTGGGAGCCGGAATTTTGACCTCGCCAATCATTCGCGTAAATGGCCTTGATAAATCCTTCGGGAAGCTAAAGGTGTTGGACGGCCTTAGTTTCGATGTCATGCCGGGTGAAAAGCTGGCGCTCATCGGGCCATCCGGTTCCGGCAAGACCACGATTTTGCGGATATTGATGACGCTGGAAACCATTTCAGGCGGCCATATCGAGGTTTGCGGTGAACAGCTTTACCATATGCAGAAGAACGGTCGCGAAGTTCCAGCCGACGAGGCGCATCTGCATCACATGCGCAATTACATCGGCATGGTGTTCCAGCATTTCAACCTGTTTCCGCACAAGTCGGTGCTGGATAATATCTCTCTTGCACCGATCCTGACCAAGGGAGAAACGCGGGCCAAGGCCGAAGCGCATGGCATGGAACTGTTGGAAATGGTTGGGCTTGCAGACAAGGCCGGCGCCATGCCCGCCCAGCTTTCAGGCGGCCAGAAACAGCGTGTGGCCATCGCGCGTGCATTGGCGCTCAAGCCTCGGATCATGTTGTTTGACGAAGTGACCTCGGCGTTGGACCCTGAACTGGTCGAAGAAGTGCTTTCAGTGATGAAACAGCTCGCGGTGGAAACCGATATGACGATGCTGCTGGTCACCCATGAGATGGGTTTTGCACATGAATTCGCGGATCGGGTGCTGTTTTTTGATCGCGGACAAATCGTCGAGCAAGGCCCGCCCGCACAGATTTTCACCAATCCAACGCACGAACGAACCCAAGCCTTCCTGCGCAAGATCATTGCCGCAGGGCACCGCGTTTGACCTTAACCAATAGAGAGGAACCACAGCTATGAACAAGACCCTTTTGACCATCGCTTTGCTGGCCATGCCGTTGCCTGCACTGGCCGACAAACTGGACAGCCTAAAAGAGCAGGGATTTGCGCGCATCGCCATTGCTAACGAGCCCCCCTTTACCGCTGTTGCCGCCGACGGTTCGGTTTCGGGTGCGGCGCCGGACGTGGCGCGAGAGATTTTCCAGCGATTGGGGGTGCCGGAGGTTGTTGCATCCATTTCGGAATATGGTGCGATGATTCCGGGGCTTCAGGCCCGTCGCTTTGACGTTATCACCGCCGGGTTGTTCATGAAGCCAGAGCGTTGCGCCGCCGTTGCCTATTCCGAACCGGTGCTTTGCGATGCCGAGGCGCTTTTGCTGCCCAAAGGCAACCCAAAGGGGTTCAAATCCTACGCGGATATTGCCGCAGACAGCACAGCCAAAATCGGCGCGCCGGGGGGCGGTACCGAAGAAAAGCTGGCCCTGGAAGCGGGCGTTCCGCGTGACCGTGTCATCGTTGTGCCGGATGGCCAATCAGGTGTGAAGATGCTGCAAGACGGTCGTATCGACGCCTATTCGCTGCCGGTTTTGTCGATTTCAGACCTGATGGCCAAGGCCGCCGATCCCAATCTTGAAATGTTCGCCCCGGTTGTTGGTGCGCCGGTTTATTGCGATGGGGCTGCGTTCAACAAGGATGATACAGCCCTGCGCGACGCGTTTGATGTGGAATTGGCCAAGTTGAAAGCATCCGGCGAATTCGCAGCGATTGTAGAGCCTTATGGCTTTTCGGCCGCCGCCGCGATCTCAACAAGCCGCGCCCAGCAATGCGGCGAGTGATCTGACCAACGGGGCGGTGCAAACCATGTGCCGCCCATATTGCTTTCCCAACAAGGGCGAAACCCGATGGCCGATTCAATCGGATATTTGACCCTGATCCTTCAGGGGGCGCTGGTGACGATCCAGCTGACGGTGATGGGGTCTGCCCTTGCCTTGGTGGTGGCCTTTACGGCAGGTTTGGGCCGGGTTTCGCCCTATTGGCCGCTGCGCTGGCTCGCGACCATCTACATAGAGTTTTTCCGCGGCACCTCTATTTTTGTCCAACTGTTTTGGCTGTATTTTGTTTTGCCCTTCGCAGGCATCACATTCTCACCGTTACAGGCAGGGGTGATGGCGCTGGGGCTGAATGTTGGCGCCTATGGGGCAGAAGTGGTCCGAGGCGCCATCCTGTCGGTTCCGCGCGATCAATATGAGGCCTGCATCGCCGTCAACCTGACCCGGTTTCAGCGCATGCGCCATGTGATCTTGCCGCAAGCCTTGCCGCTTATGATGCCGACGTTTGGCAATAACGCCATCGAGTTGCTTAAGGCGACCGCCATTGTTTCGCTGATTTCACTGTCGGACATGACCTTTCAGGCACAGGTGGTGCGGGCGCAAACCGGCGATACGCTTCTGCCCTTTGTTGCCATTCTGGTGCTGTATTTCGTGTTGTCATTGCTGATCTCCGCCGGGGTGCGTGCGATTGAACGCCGCCTGACGCGCGGCCTTGATGGGGTGCGCTAGGGTATGGATTGGGATTGGAATTTTGTTGCGCAGATCATGCCGACCTTGCTTTCAGGGTTGAAGCTGACGCTGATCATTTCCCTTTTGGCGGCAATTGTCGCGGCGGTGCTTGGGTTGGCCTTTGCCATTGTGCGCCGCTCGAAGGTGAAGGCGATATCGCTTCCGGTTTCGTGGTTTGTGGAATTCATTCGCGGCACGCCATTGCTGGTGCAGCTCTATTTCATTTTCTATGTGCTGCCGGATGCCGGCATTGTGCTGTCGCCTCTGGTGGCGGGAGTTATTGGAATGGGCTTGCATTACGCCACCTACACAGCCGAGGTCTATCGCGCCGGTATTGAAAACGTCGCCCGCGGTCAGTGGGAGGCTGCACGCGCCACCAACCTGACGATGCGGCAGACCTGGGCGCATGTGATCATCCCGCAGGCGGTGCCGCCAATGATCCCGGCGCTGGCGAATTACCTGATCGCAATGTTCAAGGAAACGCCGCTCTTGTCTGCGATCACGGTGTTGGAACTGATGAATCAGGCCAAATCGGTGGCCAATTCCAGCTATCGCTATGTTGAGCCGATAACGATGGTGGGGGTGATCTTTCTTGCGATGTCACTGGTTTCTGTGGTGATCCTGCGTTGGCTGGAATACCGTTTCGGGCAGGTCGCGCGATGACTGAAATTCAACAGAGCTCGCGTAAACCTCGACTTGATGATCGCCCGGTGGCGCATCGCATCGGCCTTGTGGCGCTTTCGACCGATCACACCAGCGAGGTGGATTATGCCCGCATGCTGGCCCCGCGCGGCATTGGCGTTTATGTCAACCGCATCCCCTATGCCAACCCTGTCACCCCCGCCACACTGGCCGCGATGGAGCCTGACTTGGCGCAAGGCGCCGCATTGATCTTGCCGGACGAAAGCCTTGATGCGGTGATTTACGGCTGCACCTCTGCTTCGGTTGTGATTGGTGAGGCGGCGGTGCAGGCCGCGATTTGGCGTGGCAAGCCGGGTACGCCTGTGGTGACCCCGATTTCCGCGACGCTGGCCGGGTTGCGTGCGATCGGCGCAGGGCGGATTTCGGTGCTGACGCCCTATTCGGTCGAAACCTCGACCCCGATGGCACGGCTGTTTGAGGCGGAAGGCTTCAGCGTTGATCGTTTCACCTGTCTGGGCATGGATGATGACCGTGCGATGGCCCGGATTGCACCGGATGAAATCGTGGCATTCGCCCGTGATGCGGCGGCCAAAACCTCTGACGCGTTGTTTGTTTCCTGCACTGCTGTACGGGCGGCAGGGATTATCGACGTGATCGAGGCAGCTACTGGCGTGCCGGCGCTTTCGTCAAATTATGCCGCTGCATGGAATGTGCTGCGGCTATTGAATGATCAGGGTGCTGCTGCTTCTGGGCATCTGATGACTTTGCCTTTGGGGGGATGATGGAACAGCTTGCCGTCACCCTTGCCGATATTCGGGCCGCTGAAAGCCGCATCAAAGGTTTGGTTCGCCACACGCCAATCCGGGAAGACGCGGTTTTGTCTGGGCGGCTTGGCGTGCCGGTCTTGCTGAAACAAGAGTATAAGCAAGACACCGGCGCGTTCAAACTGCGCGGGGCGACCAATGCAATATTGTCCCTGCCAGCAGAGGTTCTGGCGCGGGGCGTTGTCACCGCTTCCACCGGAAATCATGGCCGCGCGCTGGCCCATGCCGCAAGGGCGGCGGGCGTGCGGGCGGTGGTTTGCCTGTCGCGATTGGTGCCGGAAAACAAGATTGCCGCAATCCGCGATCTTGGGGCCGAGGTGCGCATCATCGGGGCCAGTCAGGACGAGGCGATGCAAGAAGTCGTGCGCGCGGTGCAGGCCGAAGGCCTGAGCGAGGTGCCTCCCTTTGATCACCCGGCGGTGATTGCGGGGCAGGGCACGTTGGGGCTTGAGATCGTGGCGGATTGTCCGCGTGTTGCGACACTTCTTGTGCCGCTGTCGGGCGGTGGCCTTGCGGCGGGGGTGGCGCTGGCGGCCAAAGCATTGCGGCCAGAGCTGCGCGTGATCGGCATCAGCATGCGCCGTGGCGCTGCAATGGGGGCAAGCCTTGCCGCAGGGCATCCGGTTCAGGTTTCCGAATTGCCCACGCTTGCTGACAGTCTTGGCGGTGGCATCGGCTTGGACAATCGCATCAGCTTTGATTTGTGCCGCGCCTTGCTGGATGAGGTGATCTTGCTGTCCGAGGCCGAGATTGCCGCTGGTATGCGCCATATCCACGCGGCAACCGGCGACCCCGTCGAAGGCGCCGCAGCCGTGGGGGTGGCGGCCCTGCTGGCGGGCAAGATAAAACCGCACGGCCCGATCGTCGCAATCTTGTCGGGGTGCAATGTCGCCCCCGATCTTTTCGCCCGCGTTCTGTGCCGCGACCCCGAACTGGAGGCCTGCTGATGCGCAACCCGATCACCATCCTGACCGAGACCGATCTGCGCCAACTGGTGCCGCTTGATCTGCGCGCAATTGACTGTATCGAGGATGCCTTTCGCGCCTTGGCGACAAAGCCCGTGGCAATGCCGCCGATCTTGCGGCTGGATATTCCCGAACATCGCGGCGAAGTCGATGTGAAAACCGCCTATATTCCGGGTGTGGACAGCTTTGCCATCAAGATCAGCCCCGGCTTTTTTGGCAATCCGGCGCTGGGCTTGCCTTCGACCAGCGGGCTGATGGTGGTGCTGTCGGCGCAGACCGGATTGGTGCAGGCGTTGCTGCTGGATAACGGCTATCTGACCGATCTGCGCACGGCGGCGGCGGGGGCGGTTGCGGCGCGGCATCTGGCGCGGGCGGATGCACAGGTGGTGGCAGTGCTGGGCGCAGGGATGCAGGCCGAAATGCAACTGCGTGCGCTGGCGCTGGTGCGGCCTATCACGGGCGCGCGGATCTGGGCGCGTGATGCAGCCAAGGCGGCGATGCTGGCGGCGCGGCTTGATCTTGGGTTTGCGGTAAGCGTTGCGGGCAGCGTGGCCGAGGCGGTTGATGGCACTGATATTGTCGTGACAACCACACCGGCAACGGCGCCGATCCTGCCCGCAGGGCGTATCGTGGCGGGCCAGCACATCACCGCGATGGGTTCGGACGCAGAGCATAAGAACGAGGTGGACCCACGGCTGATTGCCCGCGCGCGTTATGTGGCAGACCGTCTGGCGCAAACCCGCAGCATGGGCGAATTGCACCATGCCATTGCAACCGGAGTGATCGCGGCGGATGCGGTTTTCCCCGAACTCGGCGCGGTTATTGCCGGGCTTGCGCCGGGGCGATCTGGACCAAACCAGATCACCTTGGCCGATCTGACAGGCACCGGCATTCAAGATACTGCCATTGCTGCCCTTGCCGTCGCGCGCGCGAAAGATGCCGGGGCGGGACAGAGTTTTACCGTTTAATCGGGGCCAGGAACCCCAAGGAGGCAATGCTATGACTGATGTTCACCTAAGGTTCAGCCGTGCGGAGTTTGATGAACGGCTGCGCAAAACCCGTCTTGCGATGGAAAAGCAGGGGCATGATCTGTTGATCGTTACCGACCCGTCCAACATGAACTGGCTGACGGGCTATGATGGCTGGTCGTTCTATGTCCATCAATGCGTGGTCATTCCGCCGGTTGGCGAGCCGATCTGGTTCGGGCGTGGCCAAGATGCCAATGGTGCCAAGCTGACCGCCTATTTGCGGCATGAAAACATCATCGGATACCCTGACCACTATGTGCAATCCACCGAGCGTCACCCGATGGATTATCTGTCCGGTATCTTGGCAGACAAGGGCTGGGGCACGTCCCGCATTGGCGTCGAGATGGACAATTACTGGTTCACCGCGGCTGCTTTTGCCGCTTTGGTCAAACACCTGCCAAACGCCAGGTTCAGCGATTGCAACAGCCTTGTGAACTGGCAGCGCGCGGTGAAATCGCCGCAGGAAATCACCTATATGCGCAATGCCGCGCGCATCGTCGAGGCGATGCACGCGCGCATCGTCGACAAGATCGAAGTGGGCATGCGCAAATGCGATCTGGTCGCAGAGATTTATGATGCAGGCATCAGGGGTACGCCGGAAATCGGCGGGGATTACCCTGCGATTGTGCCGCTGTTGCCTTCGGGCCGCGATGCCTCGGCACCGCATCTGACATGGGACGACAAGCCGATGCAATCGGGTATGGGGACGTTTTTTGAAATTGCGGGTTGCTACAACCGCTATCATGTGCCGCTGTCGCGTACTGTGTTTCTGGGCAAACCGACACAGGCGTTTCTAGAGGCAGAAAAGGCCACGCTGGAGGGAATGGAGGCAGGCCTTGCTGCCGCCAAACCCGGCAATACCTGCGAAGATATCGCCAAGGGCTTTTTTGATGTGCTGGCCAAATATGGCATCCTCAAAGAAAACCGCACCGGCTATGGCATCGGCGTCAGCTATCCGCCCGATTGGGGCGAACGCACCATGAGCCTGCGCCCCGGCGACCGCAGCGTGTTGCAGCCGGGTATGACCTTTCATTTCATGACCGGTCTCTGGCTTGAGGATATGGGGCTGGAAATCACCGAAAGCATCCTGATCACCGAAACCGGAGTTGAATGCCTTGCCAATGTGCCGCGCAAATTGTTTGTGAAGGATTGAGGCGATGATGCATCAACAACTGGTGGCCTCGCCGATTTCGGCAACGGTGGATTTTGGCGCCGAGGGGGTGAATCACGGCTTTTTACGCTTGCCCTACAGCCGCGACGATGCGGCTTGGGGGTCGGTGATGATCCCGATCACCGTGGTCAAGAATGGTGACGGGCCGACCGCCTTGTTGACGGGTGCAAACCACGGCGATGAATATGAAGGCCCGATCGCCCTGTTCGATCTGGCCGCGCGCATCCGTGCCCAAGATGTCACGGGGCGCATCATCATCGTGCCCGCCATGAATTATCCTGCCTTTGTGGCCGCGACCCGTACCTCTCCGATTGATCGCGGCAATATGAACCGCGCCTTTCCGGGGCGGCCAGATGGCACGGTGACGCAAAAGATCGCCGACTATTTCCAGCGCGTTCTATTGCCGATGGCGGATTACGTTCTGGATTTCCATTCGGGTGGCAAGACGCTGGATTTCTTGCCATTTTGTGCCGCCCATATCCTGCCGGACAAGATGCAGGAGGCGCGGTCTTTTGAATTGGTTCGGGCCTTTGGCGCGCCCTATTCGGTCAAGATGCTGGAGATTGACGCGGTTGGCATGTATGACACCGCCGCCGAAGATATGGGCAAGATATTTGTCACAACCGAGCTGGGCGGCGGCGGCACCGCCAGCGCGCGCACGGCTGAAATCGCAATCCGTGGTGCGCGCAACTTTCTGATCGCCACGGGTGTTCTGGCGGGTGAGGTTACCCCGCAACCCTCGCAATGGCTGGATATGCCGGATGAGGATTGCTTCACCTTTGCCGAAGATGGCGGCATGATCCAGTTTTTGGCCGATCTGGGGGATGTGGTTGAAAAGGGTCAGCCAATTGCGCGCATCTTCCCAGTTGCGCGCACCGGTCTTGCGCCGGTCACACTGGCGGCACGGCGCAGCGGGCTTTTCACCGCAAGGCATTTTCCGGGGCTGGTCAAACCAGGCGATTGCGTTGCGGTGATTGCGGAGCAAGTTGAAATTTAGCGCCTTTCGGGGGGGGGGGGCTGCGGCCCCCCGAAAGGCAATTTCAAGATCGGGCCAAGCTCAGGCAAGCGCGCTTTTGACAAGCGCTACAAACATCGCGATCCCGCTTTGCAGGATTTCATCGGGGAAATCATAGTCCGGGTTGTGCAGATCGGGTCGGTTTTCCCCGGCCCCCAGACCAAACATCGCGCCGCAATGCCTTTGGGTAAGCTCGCCAAAATCTTCGCCCCACCGAAAGGGCGTCGCCTTGTCGATAAAGCCAAGGCCAAGCGTGGCGGCGGCCTGTCGGATCATATCGACCGGGATCTGCCCGTTGATGGTTGCCGCGAACTCTTCGTTGGTTTGAAGTTCCAGCGCCAACCCATATTGCGCCGCCTTTGCTTGTGCAAAATCGGTCAAATCACGCCACATGAATTCCACCGTTGCGCTGTCGGATGCGCGCAAAGTGAAATGGGCTTCCCCCTTTGCCGGGCTGATCCCCGAGGCTTGCACACCCATTTGGCAATAGACCGGAACAACAAGGGCATATCTGTCGGGCTGATCGTATTTCGCCTGAATATCGCGGGCCTTCAGCGTCACCTCTGCCAAGGCAAAAGCCGGGCTGGCCCCGGTTTCGGGCTGGGCGCTATGTGCCTCTTTACCGCTCAGTTTGATCGCCGCGTATTTCACATGCGAGGCAAAGGTGCCAAGGCGGCAGATCACCTGATCCTTTGGAAACCCCGGCAAGTTGTGCAGCGCAAAGACAAAATCCGGGGCTATTTGGGTAAAGTTCTCGTGCAAACAACATTGCCGCGCACCCGTTCCGGTTTCTTCATCGGGTTGAAACAACAAAACAACACGACCGCTTTTCGGCCGGATCGCAAGGCTTTGCGCGACGCCAGCCAGAATCGCCATATGCCCATCATGCCCGCATTTATGGCCGATTCCGTCACGGGTCGAGCGATAGGGCAAATCGGTGTTCAGCTCATGGATTGGAAGCGCGTCTAGCTCGCAGCGCAACAGCACGGTTTTTCCGGGCAGGGCTCCGTCATAAACAGCGGCAAAGCCGGCGCCGTCCAGGGGAATAATCCGGTCGGGCTTGGCATGCTCGGCCAGAAATCGGCGCATGTGCTGGGCGGTTTCCGTCTCATCGCGAGACAGTTCGGGATGGGCATGAAGCCAGTGCCGCAGGGCAATCAGCCTATCAAGATCAATGTCCACACGCAGCCCCTTTGCCCGATAGGCATCGCGCAGGGTGCGACCCCGCGCGATGCGGTTGTTCAGCCCAAGGTTTCGCGAACGGCGGTCTCGGTGTTAGAGATCACAATGTCGGCCTCGGCCTTGCTTAGACAGAAGGGCGGTGCAAAGCCAAGAATATCGCCCTGCGGCATCGCCCGCCCGATAACGCCTTTTCCGGCCAGGCAAGTCGCCACCTGACCGCCGATCCCCCTGGAGGGGTCAAAGAATGTGCGCCCGTCTTTTTTCTCTACGAATTCAATCGCAGCCAGCATCCCGACGCCACGAATATCACCGACATTGGGATGATCACCCAACCGCTCGCGCAACCCGGCGCGAAGATATTCGCCGGTAACTGTGTTGTTTTCAATCAGGTTCAAGTCGTCGATCAGCTTGAGGTTGGCAACACCCGCGGCGGCACCGATCGGGTGCGCGGAATAGGTCCAACCGTGGCCGATTGCGCCAAACTCATCGGTTCCCGCCTCCAGCACCTTCCAGACCCTATCGGAAATAATGGACCCCGACAAAGGTGCATAGGCCGAGGTCAGGCCCTTGGCGATGGAGATGAAGTCGGGCTCCATCCCGTAATGGGTTGACCCCATCATACTGCCAGTCCGGCCAAACCCGGTGACAACCTCATCGGCGATCAACAAAATATCGTGCTTTTTCAGAACCTTCTGAATGGCGGCCCAATAGCCTTCGGGCGGGGGAACAATGCCGCCCGTACCCAGGAGGGGCTCGCCAATAAAGCCTGCGATATTCTCTGCGCCCGCTTTCTCGATCAGTTCCTCAAGCTTTTGCGCGCAATGAGCGGTAAAGTCAGCCTCCGACATGTCAAGATCATCGCGGCGGAAGTAATAGGGCGCTTCGGTGTGAATCACCTGTTCAAGCGGCAGATCAAATTTCTTGTGAAACAGTTCCAGCCCGGTCATCGAGCCGGTCATAAGGCCAGAACCATGAAACCCGCGCCACCGCGAGATGATCTTTTTCTTTTTCGGGCGGCCCAGAATATTGTTGTAATACCAGATCAGTTTGACATTGGTTTCATTCGCGTCAGAGCCGCCCAACCCAAAATAGACCTTGGACATATTCGCGGGCGCGCGGTCCATCACCATCTTCGCCAGCGTGATAGAGGCTTCGGTGCCGTGACCGACATAGGAGTGGTAATAGGCCAGTTCATGCGCCTGCCTGGAAATCGCCTCGGCAATTTCGGTGCGGCCATAGCCGACATTCACGCAATACAGCCCCGCGAACGCGTCCAGCAGCTTTTTGCCGTCACGGTCCTCGATATACACGCCCTTCGCGCCAGAGATAACACGGGTCGGCATTTCGCCGCGGGCATGTTTGGCAAGATGGGTGGACGGGTGGAAAAAGTTTTCGCGATCCCATTTGCTCAATTCATCATTATACAACATTTTGTGCTCCTCAGCTCCAGTCGCGGCAGACATATTTCAGCTCGGTGAATTCTTCCAAGCCGTGGCGCGCCCCTTCGCGCCCCAGCCCGGATTGTTTGACCCCACCAAAAGGGATCGGCGCCCCGGTTATCGAGGTGCGATTGATCGCCACCATTCCGAATTCAAGCGCCTTTGACATCCGGTAAATGCGCCTGGGGCTTTGGGTATGGACATAGGCGACCAGCCCGTATTCGGTCTCATTGGCGCGCGCGATGACTTCTTCTTCGGTATCGAAAGGCAAGATGGCGGCAATCGGGCCAAAGGTTTCCTCAGAAACTATGACCGCATCATGCGGAACGTCAATCAAAACCGTCGGTTCAAAAAACAAGGGGCCGGCGGCGTGGCGCTTGCCGCCCAATGCCAGCTTTGCGCCTTTTGCCAGTGCGTCGGCAACTTGGGCTTCTTGCTTTTGGACCAACCGTTCATGCATCAAGGGGCCAATGTCGGGGTCATTCTTGCCCGCACCCACGGTTAGTTTGCGTGTCGCGGCGACAAATTTCTTGCAAAAGGCATCATAGATTTCGCGGGCGACGAAGATCCGGTTTGCCGCAAGGCAATCTTGCCCGCTGGTCGCAAATTTTGCCGAAATCGCCTCAGTCACGGCGCGGTCCAGATCGGCGTCACTGAACACTATAAACGGGGCGTGGCCGCCAAGTTCAAGAACCAGATGTTTCACAGTCTGCGCGCTTTGCCGGTAAATTAGTCGCCCGACTTCGGTTGAACCGGTAAAGGAAATTGCGCGAACCCGCGTGTCTTCGCACCACGGGGTAACAATCGTTGCAGCATCGCCAGCCAGCACGTTGAACACGCCCGCCGGAAAACCCGCATCATGCGCCAATTGCGCCAGCGCCAAGGCCGAAAGCGGCGTTTCGATTGACGGGTGGGCGACAACCGTGCAGCCTGCCGCAAGCGCCGCCGCAGCCTTGCGCGTCAACATCGCCGAGGGAAAATTCCATGGCGTGACAAGGGCCACAACGCCAATCGGTTCGCGCCACAGCTCCATCTCGGCGTTTTTCTTGTGACTGACAACGCCTTCGACGTTGCTGCGCTTGGCCTCCTCGGCATAAAATTCAACAAAGCTGGCGGCGTAATCAATCTCGCCGCGCGCCTCGGAAAGCGGTTTACCCTGCTCTGCAACCATGATTTGCGCCAACGCCTCATGATTTTCAACGATCTTTTCATGCCAGGTTTTCAGGATCAAAGACCGCTCTTGTGGCAGCAGATTTGCCCAGGGGCGAAAGGCTGTTTGTGCCGCTGTCACGGCATCGCAAGAGGCTTGCGCATCCATCGCATGCACCGATGTGATCCCCTCGCCAGTGGCCGGATCGGTAACGAGCATCATGTGGCCAGACTGTTTCCAGTTGCCATTGATATATCCCTTCGTCCGAATAAGGCAGGTCTGATCATGCTCTGCTGATGTCATGATATCGAGTGTTGACTGCATAGTGTTTCCCCCAGCGACAGGCTCAAACTTAAAAGGTTGTCGCAGAAGGTGTAGCTGAAGTTGCCCGCATTTGAGGATGATGCGTCTGCAAATCTCACAAAATCAAGATGATTCACCCAGAGTTTCAAAAAGTAGATGCAATGGTGGCCCTGGACGGCGCACGGTTTTTGTCACCACATAAGAGTAGTATCGTGCGACGTCGCCCGTTTTCTCAAGCACCTCCTCAATTAAATCCTGATAGGCTTCAATTGTCCGCGCGACGACCTGTATCAAATAATCATACCCGCCGCCAATTGCCCAACAGCCGGTAATTTCCGGATGCTCCGAGACGGTTTTCTCAAAAGATTGAAACCGTGCAACGGCATGGGAATCCAGCTCAATGGTGACAAAAACGGTCACAGCACCGGGCAGTTTGCGAAGGTTGATTTCGGCACTATACCCCGAAATCAACCCCGATTGTTCCAGCCGGCGCAACCGTTCCCAGCATGGTGACGCAGATAGCCCAACCTTCTCTGCAAGCGAAGCTTTTGAAATTCGTCCATTGCTGGACAAAACACGAAGGATCTGAAAATCAAGCTTATCAAGTTTTAACATAAAATACCGGCTCATTGAGTTGGGCATGGGGTGGCAGTAAACGCCGGACTGTCCGTCGTCAGGAATTCCGGAACCAATGGCCGCTGAATTCATGCGAGAGTTTGGCTCATCTGGATGGTTTCATTATGCAGCGCGCTGGCGGTGTTGCAAGCGGTGCCTTTGGTTTGCTTCTTGCCCTTTGTTTCAGAATGGCTTTGTCGCGGCCGAAGTCGCCGTTTGCGGCTGTGACGGTGTTCAGGCTCTGGTGGCCACCCGCTACGCCAACACTTCCTGCGAGAAAGTCATTGATGTTTCCATGACCGCCAAGTTCCAGATCGACGCCAAGCTGAAGCGCCTGAACGTGCTGCGCGACGACCATTTCGAGACCCACACGGATGAGATCAACCGGGGTAATGTCGGCACGCTGAACCACTGCGCCAGCCTGCTGCGCCAGACCAAGGGCAGCGCGGATCATGCCCCTTGATCCTGCCCAGCGCCATCAGACCGAACAAGACGCCCTGACCCTCACCGCCGCATGGAAGGCCGAGCGCCTTGCCGCCCCTGCTGCACGCGATTACCGATCTGGACTGCGCCGACCCGACTGCGCCGACCCGGACTGCGCGCCCGATGCGCGCAACGCTGGCTTTCACATCATTCCCATCTGTCCCTACATGTGCAAACAATCTGCCCATTATCGCACCGGGCAAAGGCCGGCAGGCCTTGTGCCGTCAAAGCGCGCCGATGAAGCCGGCAACGAAGGCGGCAAGCTGTTCGCGTGTTTTGGCATCCGTCAGATTGCCATCACCGTCAAAAAGTGGAGTCGCCCGCGAGACCATCAGCCGCCCCTCGACCCATGGCCGCATGCGCAGCGTGCGCAAAACCGGCATCCAGTGGTTTTGCGCAAGTATGGTGCCGAACCCGCCGGGCGAGACGCCGATCACGGCCACTGGTTTGCCCACAAACAGCTCCAACCCCGGCCCACGCGACATCCAGTCGATAGCATTCTTGAACACGCCCGGAATCCCGTTGTTGTATTCTGGCGTGACCAGCAACAATCCATCGGCGGCTGCCAGTTGTTCCTGCAAAGTCTGAACCGCTGCGGGAAGGCCTGATTCACCTTCCATATCGGCGTCATAGAGCGGCACGTCGCGGATTGAACCGATCTGGATTTCCACGCTATCGGGTACGCATTCAGATGCGGCGCGCAACAGCCCGGCGTTGAAGGACGCGCGGCGCAGGCTGCCTGAGAGGCCAAGAATAGTGGTCATAAGGTGCTTTCCTTTATTTTCGGTTCAATCGGCAACGGGTCAGCGCGGTCGCTACAAGAAGCATGGCGATGAATTCCATCGCCATTGGCATGGTCAATCCGATTAGCAGGATCAGACCGGCAATGACCAGCAGCAACCAGCCAGACAGGGCCAGCCAGATCCGCTGATGGTGAAACACCGCGCCGATGCCTGCAGCGCGCATGAGCGCGCCGAACATGATAAATATCGTCAGGATGCGGAAGGCCGGGGAACCATCGTCATAGGCCAAGGCGACCCACATGTCGGTCAACCATGCCAACCAGATCATGAAAAAGCTGGAAAGAAACCCGATGATGCCCGGAACAATATGCGCTTTTTGCACCGCATGCCAAAGACCATGTGCCGCTGCCGCGATGGCGATGACCGAGGCCAGATCGAAGATAAGCTCCTGTGACGTCGAGGTGCGATGCGTCGCGACAGGGTTGCGTGGCGTAAAACCGATGTGGAAGGCGCGTGTCATGCGAGTCCGTTTTGTGACTACGGCGGCTTTTTCGGAGTTTGCACCACGAATGCTGAATTGAACAGGCCTTCTCGCGCGCGTTTGCGACCCAACGGCAGCGCGCTGACTGGTCGGCTTACCGCTAAAACCGGCACGCTGCTTTTCGGTCATCACCCGGTAATGCTGGCTTTCACATCAAGCGACAGGCAAAACTTTGGCGTCGGCACCGCGATCCATGAGGTGATCGCGGTGCCGACGCCGTTTTTCAACGCGCTTTTAGAACCGGTAAATCGCGGCGATGCCTGTCTCTGTCGGCATCCGCTCTGGCGGAACGATAACCACGTCGCCGCCGGTTTTCAGCGTGTGCTCACCAAGATCATCAAGCACATCGTCGATGCCGGGTTCCTCGAGTCGGGCAAAGGTAATGGTGCCGGCCTTGGCGTCAAAGCGGCCGGGGACCACGCGGTCTGCGTCGATCAGCAAGGTTGCGATACGGCCAGCGGCCGCGGCTTTGGCGATCTCGGCCAGATCGGCGCTGCTGCGACCATCCGTTTTCGATGCGCCATATTGGTCAATCAACCCTTCAAGACGCTTCAGATAGAACGGCAACACCAGTTCCCAAGCGCGCGCGCGCAATTCATCGGGCGATATGGCTTTCGGGTCCACATCAATCGCCTCGGTCATCAAAAGCGGGTTACGGCTGACCTCTCGGAACAGATGATGGTGCTCTGGCAGGGCTGCCAACAAAAGCGGCATGCCCGAGGGGCGAGAGTATTGCGCAAGGACAGCCTCGTCCACCGCCCGAAAAAAGTGTTCGGTGTCGTTTTCCATGGCGTCTTGACGCACATTCATGCCGTGACGCGTGGTATGGCCTGCACCGGCCTTGCCATGCGCGCGCTTTGTCCGCTCCGGCTCTCCGTCATTGGCGTCAACCACGTCGCTCAGGATTTGTGGGAAGTCGTCGCCAGTCTTGACCTCGTCCAACGCATCGCGATTGCCCTCGAAAAGAGTGGCCTCGTGCCGGTTGATCCCAAGCACCTGATAGCGAGCCGCCGATTGCAAAATCCGCATAAGCGGTTTGGTGTGGAAGCTGTCAGCGGCGATTGCCAATTCGCGCACCGGGCGCTGCAATCTATACACTTTGAAGATATCCGGTGTTGCAAAAATTGCAAGACCGTCGAGGGAATGGTTCCAGAACTGGGCATCCTCGGCCAGCGCGTGGAACGGGCGCAGGATGGCCGCATTTTCGCGGTTGGCATATTGCCGACCCAGCGATTGTTCCAGTTTCTTCAGCAGATTGCCAAAACGGATCGGGTCCTGCTGCCTGTCGGGATAGGTGCGATGTGTCGGCTGGTAGAGCGAAATACACGGGCCGTTGTGATTGGCCAGCAGTACCGTATTGAAGTCGTGTTCTAGTGTATTCATGGTGTTCCTCTCATTCCGTACTCATCCGGCCTGCCCTGACGGGGCGGGCCGGTGCTGTTTTAAAACATTTTATATCAGGCGCTTGGCGGTGTGGTGCGTCTATTGGAATTCGCTCCAACGCGCATCACGCCACTAGGACGGTGCCCTGACCAGAATTTTGACCTGGGATTTTTCTGACGACAAAACGTCGAACCCCTCAGCAACGATATCATCAAGCTCGATCCGTTTGGTCACCAGCTTTTCCGCCTGAAAATACCCGCGCGTCATCAGTTCCATCACCGCGGGATAGACGTTGCGATAGCCGATGGTGCCCTTGATCTGGCGTTCGCTCAGCACAACGGTATTGGGCTGGAACGAGGCTTCGGTTTCCCAGATCGACACGATCAGGGCTTGCCCTTCGTGGCGCGTGGAATCGATCACCTGCGCCAGCACTTGCGGTACGCCCGTCACCTCGAACGCGACGTTGACGCCGCTGCCGGTTGCGGCGCGGATCTCGGCCACAACATCGGTATCGGTCGGGTCCATCGCGCGGGTTGCGCCCAGTTCCATCGCCTTGGCGCGGCGTTCCTCTGACGGCTCTACCACATAAATCTGCGCAGCCCCGGCGGCGCGCAAGGCCTCGACCACCAAAAGCCCGATGGGGCCTGCGCCAAAGACAGCGGCGGTATCGCCTGCCTTGATGGTGCTGACCCGCACGGCATGCAGGGCAACCGCGGCGGGTTCAACCAACGCCCCTTGTTCCAGCGACAGCCCGTCCGGCATCTTGTGGACCATGCGCGCCGGCACAACCGAATAGGCCGCAAAACCGCCCGCGCCACCCGACAGGCCAACAAAGCCCAGATCCTTGCACAGGTTGTAAATATCTTCGCGGCAGGCGTCGCATTTTCCGCAGCTATAGATCGGCTCGACGGCGACTTTATCACCGATTGCGAAACCCGTGACATCCTTGCCCAGTTCGACGATTTCGCCGCTATATTCGTGGCCCATGGTGATCGGGGCCTTGTCATGGCTGAGCGGATGGTTTTCGCCAACGGGAATGAAAATCGGGCCAGCAAGGTATTCGTGCAGATCGCTGCCACAGATACCTGTCCAGGCAACCTTGATTTTAACGCCATCGGGCGTGACCTGCGGCTCGTCGATCTCTTCGACACGAATGTCTTTGGCAGCATGCCAGCGTGCAGCTTTCATGATATTGCTCCTTTTTTGTATTCAAACATGTATCGCTTGAATGTTTTTCGGGGCAGATTGACGCCAGTGCCCCGCTTGGAACCGAACTTGATACATAGGTACTGCGGTGACCCGGATCAATGAGGCCGCCATTCGCATGGCAGCGCCCGCGCCAAACCCGCCTGGGTTGACGCGACAATCCGGTCACCGACGCAAAGCGTGGGGTGGGGCAGTGTTTTGCCAATACAAGCGGCAAATGACCTGGCCACATCCGCGCAAGCTGGACATCGGGTTTCATAATCAGCCATAAACATGAGTTCGGTGAAATAAGCAGACCTGCTACGGGCTGATCTTTGCCAAATGTTTGAAAACGCGTGTTTCGTTGAACATTCTGGATGCCAGAAAATCTTGAACGGAGGGATTGATGACCAAAACCAGCTTCGCGGACGTTTTGTTCAGGGCATTGGTAGACGATCCAAGCGGCGCAGGTGGCCTGTCAGCGGCACAAGCGCGGCATGAGCCTGCGAATTTCCTGCGTCACGCCGGGTCACTGTCGATGAGCAAGATCGCCGACGGGTTGATTGACCCCAAGCTGGTTCTGGCCTGGCTGCTGGCCCATTTGGGCGCGTCCTCGGTCTTTGTCGGCTTGCTGGTTCCGATCCGCGAGGCGGGCGCATTGCTGCCCCAGTTGTTTACCGCGCCGCGTGTGCAGGCCATGGCGCGCCGCAAATGGGCATGGGTCGCGGGCAGTATCGGGCAGGGCGTGGCCGCAGCGGGAATTGTGCTGGCCGCGCTGACGCTGACCGAGGCGATGGCGGGGGGTGTCATCTGCGCGCTGTTGGCGGTGTTGGCTGTTGCGCGCTCCATCTGTTCGGTCAGTTACAATGACATTTTGGGCAAGACCGTGGGCCAGTCGCGGCGAGGGGCGGCGACCGGGCTGGCCAGTTCGCTGGGCGCGGGCGCGGTGGTGATCTTTGCGCTGGTGCTGATGACAGGGATCGTGGACCGGGCAACGCTGGTGGTGGTGGCGCTTGCGCTTGCGGCAGTGCTGTGGCTGGCGGCTGGATTGATCTTCTCATCCCTGTGGGAGGAGCGCGCTGCGGGAATGGCGGGTGCCGCAGCATTGGGTCAGTTGAAGCTGCTGCGCGCTGACCCGCAATTGCGGCGCTTCATCTGGGCGCGCGGGCTTTTGACGTCAACCGCACTGGCCCCGCCTTATATCGTGCTTTTGGGGGCGCAGGCGGGCCATGGCACGTTTGACCGGCTGGGCGCGCTGGTTCTGGCCTCGTCGGTTGCGTCCTTGCTCAGCTCATGGGTTTGGGGGCGCATGGCCGACAGATCCAGCCGCAAAGTGCTGATGTTCTCTGCTGTCGCGGGATTTGTGGCCTTGCTGTCGGCGGTTGTGCTGGATTTGGCTGGCGCATCCGGCACGGTCTGGGCGCTGCCGCTGGTGCTGTTCGTGCTGATGATTGCCTATCATGGCGTGCGGCAGGGCCGATCAATCTATTTGGTCGATATGGCACCGAAGGATAACCGCGCCGCCTATACCGCCGTGTCAAATACGGTGATCGGTATCTTGCTGCTTGGGTCGGGCATTTTTGGCGCTCTGGCCTCGCTGGCAGGTGCCAAAGTAACATTGATGATCTTTGCTGCGATGTCTTTGGCCGCGATCTGGGTCACGAAAGGCCTGAACGAGATCGAGGGGTGAGTGCTTTCTGGTCTTGCCTGAACTTTGACTTCGAAGGCTTCTGCGCATGAGGCCCGAAAAGCGCAAGCGGCGGCTGGACGTTGCCTTTCACCGGGCTGTTGATGTGGCGCCGATCCGATCCGCGCACGGAGGGCCATGAGGGTGAAGGCAGGAGCATGCGGGGTTGAAGATGCGCTTTTCGACGCGCCCTTTGGTGGCGGCAAGCCCATGCTTTTCCCACGCAAAAGGCCCATTCCCGCGTTGCTTGCACGCCCTGCGCCTGTTTTGTCTGCCCGCATCATCAGAAACTTCAGGTGCGCGCACTGTCATGCTAACTATCGATTCTATGGGCGCCAATCAGGGGTAGGTTGTGACAAGAGAGGTGGGTTGCTGCAGCATCAGCGCGAAAATGGCCGGGCCGGGCGATAGCCAATATGAACGCGCGGCGCTGTCAATTCCGCCTGCGCCGCCCAAAGTGCAAAAAGAACTGCGTGCTCAACTGAAAGCAATTCCGGGCGGATTTTTTGAAATGGGTGCGCGAAAATCCCGATTTCCTGCAGACTTGGACAGCCCGCGCCACAAGGTGAAGCTTTCGCCCTATCTGCTGTCACCATATGCCATCTCCAATGCCGATTTCGCCCGTTTTGTCATGGCTACCGGTTATGAAACCGTGGCTGAGGTCGAAGGCTGGAGTTACGTTTTTCACCTATTCCTTGGAGATAAAGCGCAAAATTGGCGGAGCCCGCCGGGGCTTGATTGGTGGCGCGCGGTTGACGGTGCCTCATGGGCACAGCCCGAGGGCGCAGGGTCGGATTGGCGCGACCGGCAGGCCCACCCCGCCACGCATATTGCATGGTATGATGCCTTGGCATATTGCACTTGGGCTGGGCTTCGCCTTCCAAGCGAAGCTGAATGGGAACGCGCTGCCCGCGGTGGGCTAGAGCGGCGAAAGTTTCCGTGGGGCGATGTGCTTTTGCCTGAGGGTGCCTATCGAATGAACACATGGCAGGGCAATTTTCCGCATGAAGATACCGGAGATGACGGCTTTATCGGAACGGCCCCCGTGGGCGCATTTCAACCGAATGGCTTTGGGCTTTACAACATGACCGGCAATGTCTGGGAATGGGTGGCGGACCGTTTCGGCCGGTATCCCGCCAGCAAACGGCCTTTGGTTGACCCTCAAGGGCCAGCAGAGGGCCCAAACCGCATCCAGCGCGGTGGCTCTTATCTGTGTCACGACAGCTATTGCGACCGGTATCATGTGCATTCGCGTATGCAAAATCCGCCTGACACATCTTCGGGAAACCTTGGCTTTCGAGTTGCTGCCAGCGTTGAATGATACCGCGACGGCGAGCATTTGCCGTTTCAAGACATCCTGAAACACGCGGCCCGATGCCATCGCCATGGCTAAATAAACACTTATGAATCAATTTATTGGGTCGTTTCGTAACGGGTGCCCTTCCAACATGCTTGACCGAAGTCGATATTCATTTACTAAGTAAGGAAATAAAGGGGAATCAAATGACGTCCATCGGCGAAATCCTCAGTCTCTTGCGGGAAACCGGAGAGCAATCGCGCGCAGATCTTGCGCGCATGACGGGGCTTTCCTCTGCTGCGGCAACCAAAATCACGGCCAAATTGATTGAGGGGGGGTACATAGAGGAACGGCGCGCTGAGGCGTTTTCTGGCCTTGGCCGTCCGCCGGTCATGTTGGCCCTGCGCCCTGACGCGCGGCTGGTTTGCGGTATTCACCTTTCTGCCGGGCGTGTTGGCGTTGCGCTTGCCGATTTGCATTTGAATGTGGTTGCCGAGGATCGGTTTGAGTTTCCGCTTGATCAAGCTGCCGCAGAGGTGACGGCAAAAACCATTCAAGCCACGAACCGGCTGATCGAGCGTCACGGCGTCGCCCGTCAAGATATCATCGGCGTTGGCGTCGGTGTGCCGGGCCGGGTGGATACCGCGCAGCGCGTCAACACCCATGCTGTCGTGACTGGCTGGTGTGATGTACCCTTTGCTGATATGTTCGAGTTGGCTTTGGGCCTGCCTGTCGTGTTGCAACACAATGCCACGGCAATTGCGCTGGCCGAAAGCTGGTTTGGGGCGGGGCATCGGGCCCAGAGCACCTTGCACGTCTTTATGGGGCACGGCACCGGCGGCGGCCTCGCCTATGGCTTCGGGGCGCAAGGGCCCGCGCGGATCGGCGGCCCGATAGAGCTTGGCCATATCGTGATTGACCCGCAGGGTCGCCCCTGCGCTTGCGGCGGCCGCGGCTGCCTTGAAACGGTGTTTTCGGAAATGCCTTTGCTGGCCGTGCTGCACAGCGATACCGTTCCAGCCGAAGGGTTGATTGCGGCTGTCATGAAAACGCCGCAATGGCCCGAAATCTATGATGCATTTTTACGCGTCCTTGCCACAACCATCACTCTGATTGCCCCCGAAGCGGTGGTCTTGGGCGGGCATTTGCAAGCGGCACCGCCCGAGTTTCTGGCAGCATTACGCCATGATCTTTTTGCCCGGATCATGCCGCAACAGCGCGTCAGCCTGACAATTCAACCAACGCAGCTTGGCGCCAATGTCGGCGTGCGCGGGGCCGCCTGTGCGGGTTTGCAAAAGTTCTTTTATGAAGCTGGCCCAGAGCGCCAGCGCGTTGCCCGCCGCCCGATGAACGCCTGAAAACACCGACACCCTGCCCTGATGGAAGAGACGCCGATGACAATCGCCTCAGCACGCAAAACAGAACCGCAAAAACGCGCCGGCCAGCCGATGCACGCGTTGGTTTTGGGGACACTATCTTTTGTGTTCGGCATCGGGCTTTGGTGGCTTGCCACAAGTTCGGGCCTGTCCATCCTGCCCAGCCCGCCAGCGGTGGCGACAAGGTTTGTCGAGGTTTTGCTGAGCGGCCAGCTTTTGCACGATGCGGGCGCGTCGCTTGCGCGGGTTCTGACCGGCTTTGCGCTGGGGGTTCTGGTTGCGGTTCCAGTGGGCTTTTTGATGGGGTGGTATAAAACGGCGCGCGGGTTGATTGATCCCTGGATCCAGTTTTTCCGTGTGGTGCCGCCGCTGGCAATCATTCCTTTGGCAATTGTGACCATGGGCATTGACGAAACGCCAAAGATATTTGTCATCTTTCTTGCAGCCTTTCTGTCGTCGGTCGTGGCGACCTATCAGGGCGTTATCAGCGTCGATAAAACCTATATCAACGCGGCACGGGTGCTTGGGGCCTCGGATGGGGTCATTTTTACCAAGGTTGTGATCCCTGCATCTACGCCTTTTATCCTTGTTGGTTTTCGTATCGGTCTT
Source organism: Pseudorhodobacter sp. (assembly GCF_034675685.1). GTDB lineage: Bacteria > Pseudomonadota > Alphaproteobacteria > Rhodobacterales > Rhodobacteraceae > Pseudorhodobacter. Next base: position 70,367 of record NZ_JAUCDA010000016.1, read on the forward strand.
GGTGCTGCCTGGGCGACGGTGGTCGCGGCGGAACTGATCGCAGCGCAATCGGGGCTTGGGTTTCGGATGCAGCAAGCGCAGCTCTATTACGATCTGCCGACGATCTTCGTCTCGCTGATCATGATCGGGGTTTTGGGATTGATCATGGATCGAATTGTGGTCTGGGCTGACACACACCTGACCTCATGGCAGGAAAGGATGTAATCATGGCCGCAACCGAGCCCAAAGTTCGCTTTGAAAAAGTGACCAAAGTTTTTGGCGATGGAGAGAGCGCTTTCACCGCCCTTCAGGCCCTTGATCTGGATATCGGCGATGGTGAGATTGTCACTGTTGTGGGCCCTTCAGGCTGCGGTAAATCCACGGCGATGAATATTGTCGCGGGCTTGCAAGACGTGACTTCAGGGCGCTGCCTTGTGAACGGGGTCGAGGTGCATGGCCCCGGCCCTGACCGTGGTGTCATCTTTCAGCAATATGCGCTGTTCCCGTGGCTGACCGTGCGCAAGAATGTTGAATTCGGGCTGAAGTTGCAAGGCATGAACAGCGTTGAACGCCGCAAACGGGCCGAACATTATATCGGCCTTGTTGGCCTGTCCGATTTTGCTGATGCTTTGCCCAAAACCCTATCGGGGGGCATGAAACAACGCTGCGCCATTGCACGCGCCTATGCGGTCAACCCCAATGTTTTGTTGATGGATGAACCTTTTGGCGCGTTGGATGCGCTGACGCGGGTGCGGCTGCAAGATCAGCTTTTGGAAACATGGTCGCGCGACAAACGCACCATCATGTTCATCACCCATGACGTGGATGAAGCGGTGTATCTGGCGCATCGCGTCGTGGTTTTGGCTGCCCGTCCGGGCCGGTTGCAAGAGATTATAGAGGTAGATCTGCCGTTTCCGCGCAATGACGAGATTCGCCTGTCGCAAAAGTTCACCGAAATCCGCAATCGGGTCTGGCATGCTGTCTATACCCGATCCAGCGAACAAACCGCATGATAAGGAGGAATCTCATGCACACAACCAAACGCAAGTTTCTAGGAATGGCCGCAGGCGTGTTTGCCCTGACCGCAAGCCTTGCCACATCCGCATTTGCCGAAGAGATGACGAAAATCCGCATGGGTTATATCGCTGATTATTTCGGGACCTCGATGGTCGCTATCGCCACCGAAAAGGGGCTCTGGGCCAAGAATGGCCTTGATGCCGAGCTCAAGATTTTCACCAATGGCCCGATTCAGGTGCAGGCACTCAATGCCGGTTCGTTGGATTTTGCTTATATCGGGCCGGGCGCTTTGTGGTTGCCTGCCAGCGGTCAAGCCAAAGTGATCGCTGTCAACGCCTTGGGCTATACTGATCGCGTGATCGCACAGCCGGGGATTGCAGACATGGCCGGGCTGAAGGGCAAAAAGGTCGGCGTGCCCGAAGGCACTTCGGGCGATATGCTGATGCGCCTTGCGCTGGAGCGTGCAGGCATGACGATGGATGATATTGAGGTGGTCAAGATGGACCCCAGCACGATCGTCACAGCGTTTGCTTCGGGCCAGATTGACGGTGCGGGGATCTGGTATCCTTTTGTTGATGTGATCAAGCAGCGGATCCCCGATCTGGGTGAGCTCAGCTCTAACGAGGATTTCTTTCCAGATATCGCTTTCCCGTCGACTTTCATCGTCAGCGATGCAAAATCCGGGGATGATGCGATGATCCTGAAGGTCAATGCCGTGATCAAGGAAGCCCTGGATTTTCGCCGCGACAATCTGGATGAGGCGGTCAGCATAACCGCGAAATTCCTTGGCGTGCCAGAAGGCCCGCTGAAGGCCGAAGCAGTGTTGGCAAAATTGCCGTCCAGCAAAGAGTTCGAAGACCTGACGCGCGAAGGCAAAGTTGATAATTGGCTCGACACGCTGGCCAAGCTTTATACCCAGTTCGGCAAAATCGAAAAGCCGCTGCCCGCGTCTGAATTTTATCTGGGCAAGCTTTACGCACAGTAATTCGTAAGGCCAGCCGCATCGTTTGCGGCTGGCCCCAACCACATCTCAGCCACGAGGATCGCATGACCCGCCCCAACATCCTGTTTATCATGTGCGACGATCACGCCGCCGCTGCAATTTCCGCCTATGGTTCGGGGCTGAATTCCACCCCACAAATTGACCGGATCGCACAAAACGGCATGCGCCTTGACCGCTGCTATGTGACCAATTCCATTTGCACACCCAGCCGCGCCTCTATCCTGACGGGGACATATAACCATGTGAACCTTGTCACTACGCTGGATACGCATTTGGACAATCGCTTGCCCAATGTGGCAAAGCATTTGCGCGCCAGCGGCTATCAGACCGGCATGTTTGGCAAATGGCATCTTGGCGAAGGGGCGGCGCACCAACCATCCGGGTTTGACCAGTGGGCGGTTTTGCCGGGTCAGGGTGAATATTTCGATCCTGTGATGATCAGCCCCAAAGGCGAGACGGTTGAGCCGGGCTATGCCACCGATATCATCACCGATAAATCTGTCGATTTCATCAAAACGCGCGACAAGGATAAACCGTTCTTCCTGATGTGCCACCACAAGGCCCCGCACCGGCCTTTTGTCCCACACCCACGCCATGCGCATCTTTATACCGAAGATCTGCCGGTTCCTGCCACCTTTGATGACAATTATGAGAACCGTGCCGCCGCCGCCGCCGCCGCTAAAATGCGGGTGCGCAGTGATATGAGCTATACCGATCTTGGCCTTTCGCAACCCGAAGGCGGGGCAGAGGTTGGTGAAATGGTGATGCCCGGCGCCGATCTGCGCAAGATACCCGACAATCACGAAGGATTGCGCTTGATCGACCGCGCAACGGGTGAAAACTATACCTTTGCCACCAAACGCGAATTGGATCTGTTCAAATACCAACGCTATATCAAGCGCTATCTGCGCACGATTGCGGCGATTGATGATAGCGTGGGGCGTTTGCTGGATACGCTGGATGCCGAAGGGCTGACCGACGATACCATCGTGATCTATACCTCGGATCAAGGTTTCTTTTTGGGTGAACATGGTTGGTTCGACAAACGCTTCATGTATGAGGAATCGCTGCAAATGCCGTTCCTCGTACAATACCCCAAGGCGATCAAGGCGGGCAGCAGCTCGGTTGATATTGCGATGAACGTCGATTTCGCGCAAACCTTTCTTGATTATGCCGAAACGACCGCGCCCAGCTATATGCAAGGCACCAGCCTGCGCCCGGTGTTTGAAGGCGCGGCAGGGCAGGATTGGCAAGAGGTGGCCTATCACCGCTATTGGATGCACAAGGACGATATCCACAATGCCTTTGCGCATTACGGCATCCGCAACCAGCGCTATAAGTTGATCTATTGGTATAATGAGCCGTTGGACCAGATTGGGGCCAATGCAGGTGATGAGCCGCCGGAATGGGAATTGTTCGATTGCGAGGCCGACCCGCATGAACTGCACAACCGCGCGGATGATCCTGCCTTTGCCCAGATTTTTGCCGATATGCTGGCAAAGCTGGATGCAAAAATGGCCGAAATCGGCGAAGAACCTCGCCACGATAGTCTGGCAATCCTTGCGTGAGATGCGCGGGCCTGGGGTGACGCGGATGCGGCTGTGAAACGCCCCCCGCGCGCCTTGCTATCCGTGGTTTTGTACCCGGTATGAAGCTTGGCAAGGGGCGCGCCCGACCGACGATGTGCCAGACCCGCGGTGCCTTTTTCCACCCCAAGGAAAAGAATGCACCATCAAGGGCCGGGGCTGAACTTCTGGCCTGCGCTGGCGGGGGGCAGGCCCAATTGATCAAAGGCGTCGTCCAGCCCTTGCCACGCCTCCAGGCGCAGCCGCACGGGAAGGGTCAAGACCCTGGGCCGAAAGGCGGGCGGCAGGCGCACGGCGTCTTTCTCGGTGGTGACAAGCTGCGCCCCCAGGTTTGTCGCTTCATGGGCCAATCGCCGCAACAAAGTGTCGGTCAGCGGCTGATGGTCGCTTAGCGCCTCGGTGCGCAGTACGTTGGCGCCTGTCGCGCGCAGGGTTGCAAAGAATTTTTCGGGGTGGCCGATGCCTGCAAAGCCCAGCACATCTTGGTTGGCCCAATCCATTCCCATCTGCAAAACCTCTAACTGGCCTTTTAGATGCGGCAGGTGCAACGCAGCGCCCCATAGGTTTGCAAACTGGTCCTGGGCTGCGGAATCGCCGATGGATAACAGCATATCCGCACGGGCAAGGCCAACGTGCACCGGTTCTCGCAGCGGGCCGGCGGGCAGGCAGCGGCCATTGCCAAAACCGCGCTGGGCATCAACAACGATGATCGACAGATCCTTGATTACCCCAGGGTTTTGAAACCCGTCATCAAGCAAGACCACCTGCGCGCCCGCATCTTGCGCGGCCTGCACGCCTGCCGCACGGTCGCGCGCGATCCATGTGGGGGTGAAGGCCGACAGAAGCAAAGCCTCATCGCCGGTGTCGGCCGCAGAGTGCTGGCGTTCATTCACGCGCAAAGGGCCAGAAAGCCGCCCGCCATGCCCGCGCAAGACGACATGCACGCCCAGCCCCCGCGCGGCAAGCCGTTCGATCAGGGCGATGGTCGTAGGGGTTTTGCCGGTGCCCCCGGCATTCAGATTGCCGATGCAGATGACTGGCACATCGGCCTTGAACGCGCCGGGCCTTCGCAGACGGCGGGCGGTTGCTGCGGCATAGGCCCAGCCCAAGGGCGCAAGCAGACGCGCGCGAAAACCGGGGCTGTTTGGGGGGGTATACCAAAAGGCCGGGGCCTGCATCATGCCTCCGCATCCAAAATCTTGCACAGTGCCGCAACGGTCTTTTCGGTCGCCTCGGCCCCGTCGGATTCTACCGCCCAGGCGGCCTGTGCAAACCGCGCTGCACGATCAGGTTCCATCAATTCACCCAAAGTGCTGGCAAGGTCAGCCGCACCCTTTACAAGGCTGGTCGCTGATCCTGCGGCAAGCCTGCCAAGGGCCGCGCCAAACTGCCCGCCGTGAGGCCCGTGAATGATGGCAGAGCCAAGGGCAGCCGGTTCCAACGGGTCGCGCGAAAGACCGACAGACCCCAGACCGCCACCGATATAGGTAATGGGGGCAAGCCGATACCACAGCCCAAACCGGGTATCGGGGTCAGCAATAAGCACCTGCACATCGGGGTCGGGTTTTTCGTCACAATTGCAGCGTGCGGTGGTCCAGCCTTCCTCTTGTTCCATCCGTGCGGCCAGCGCGGTTATGCGAGAGGGGTTTTTGGGGGCGATGATCAACAGCAGCCGATGCGCCAGTTTCATGCCTGCGCGATGCGCGCTGATCACGGCCGTTTCCTCGGCCTCGGGCACCCCCGCGGCAAACCAGACCGGGCGCGTGGCCAGTCGCGAGGCGAGGGCGCCACGTTCCGCCTCATTGCAGGGCAGCACGGCGCTGGGGTATTCCATCCGGCCTGTCACCTGCAGGTTTTTCATATCGGCCCCGGCGCGGCGCAGGGCGCGGGCAGCGACTTGATCGACAGCAAGTATCATGCTGAAACTGCCCAGAAGACCGCGCAGCAGCCCCGGCCACCACCCTTCACGCCCGCGCAAGATTGCCGGGCTGCGCGCACCTACCAACGTAACAGGGATGCGCCGTTCATGGCTTTCATGCAGCAAGGCTGGGCGCAACTCGCCTTCGGCAAAGGCGATCAGATCGGGCTTCCAATGGTCCAGAACGGCGCGCGCCTCGGCTGGATTATCCTCGGGCGGGGGTTGCCAGATGACGCCGGGGTGGGGGACGGCAGGCTTGGACGGGGTTGTCAAAAGGATGTTGAGGTTGTGGTCTTCCTCCAGCCTGGCGGCAAGACCCATCATTTGGGCAGCACTGTCCGGCCCCGGCGCATGCAGCCAGACCAGCGTGCCCAGCGGGCGCGCCGGGCGGTCTGCCTTGGTGGCGACCGCCGCACGGTTTGCAAGATTATAGAGCGTCAGGCCAAGTGAATAGGCCATGATACGCGATCAGGCGCCCAACTCTTCGGTTGCCGATGCCGCTTTGCTTTCATCACGCAGACGGTGAATATGGGCGATGAAATAGCGGGTCTGTGCCTCATCGACGGTGCGCTGGGCCTCGGCTTTCCAAGCCTTGAACGCCGAGTCGTAATTGGGAAACATACCGACGATATGGATGTTGTTGGGATCTTTGAATACGGTGCCTTGGGTGCTGACAAGCTCCCCTCCGAATACAAGGTGAAGGCGCTGGGTCATGGAAATCTCCGGTTAGGGTCGTTTAGGGTCAAAAACTGCGACTGGCGGCAATCTAGCCTGACTGGCGGGGCGGTGAAAGAGGAGTCTCGTCCTGCGCCATGATGCCGCGCGAAGGAAAAAAGGGTTCAGAACTGTGCGTTCTGTTGCGCGCTGTCAGGGTCTGTGCCGTTTGCAGCCGTGGGTTTGGTTTCAGGCGTGTAGATGCGGCGAACGTCATCGGCCCCACCGTATAAATCAAGCGGCCAGGTGCCGCGCGGCCAACGCAGCTCCATCTTGCCAAGACGGGGGCGGTAGACAGCCGTGTAGAGCGTGCCAAAGCCGCGATCAAATGCGATGGAATACAGCGGCGGGCGCAAAAAGGCCGAGATGAATTTTTCTTGCGGTTCAATATGGCCTGTCAGGCGTTGCAGCAAGAACCGCTCACGCTCTACCGAGGCGGTCATGCGGGCGTGTGCATCCCATTCCACCTTTTCCTGATGGTTGGTGGCAACGGCCGCATGGGTGATGCTTGTGGGGCGGTCGGGGGCCATGAAGGCGGTAAGGTAATTGCGCTTGGCATCGAGTACGGTGACATTATAGCTCATATGCGTGGGGATACGCGCAAGGGCGCGGCCGGCCTGTTCGGCTGTGGTGCAGGTTTGCAGCACATAGCGCAGGATCAGCGGAACGCCAAAACCATCCCCCACCACGCGCCGCCCGCCAAAGGTCAGGGATACGGCAAGGCCCGCGTCATTCATGCCATCAACCAACCCCCACAGCCCATCAGAGGAGCCGATGACGTTGCGGCCCTGCCAGCGGGTCTGTAGTACCACACGTTCAAACGCTTCGGGGTTATAGTCGTAATTGCGCACCAACATCGGCTCTTTGCCGGGCCAGATCGCCTGGCTACAGCCCGACAGATACGGTGGCGGGCGATAAAAGCTGAGGAAACGCGCGGCCAGATCCCCGCCACCGGCAAGGTCGCAAAGCTGCTCATACAGCGGTAAAATCTCGGGCATATGGGTTTTGATGGCAGACCAGCTTTGCCAATAGGTCGGGCGCGCGTCGACCCCTTCGCGCATCCACCAGGTTTTGTACGCAGGCCAGAGTTCAGCGAATAGCCCGGCCCATTTCGGGCCGGGCTCTGGCTCGGATATGCTGCGCCAGATCAGTTCCATTACATGATCTTGAAAGCCGGGTCCGCAAAGGCCGGACCTGCCTCGGACACGGGCAGCGGATCTGCCTTGAAGGCCGATTTGATGCCATGAATCCAACGTTTTGCCCGCTCATTCAGCTGGAAACTATTGGTCATGGACCGGCCACGCGTGACGAGGATGCCAAGATCAGCGCCTTCATAACGGTAGTCGCCGGTTTTGAGAATGCGCAGGAAAAACGCTTCATTTTCGGATTCAACTGCCCGACGGTGATAGTCAAAACGGTCAAAGACCACGCTGCCATCTTCCTTCATCTTGTAGATGCCGGTTTGCGGCGCCTCTGTCAGCCGGTCAACGCTGTCATCAGTGTGCTTGATGACCATCTGGCTCCAACTGTCGATCATGTTCGGGTTGGCCCAGCGGCTGTTCAGCTCATTCACGTCAAGCGTGAATTCTGCCTTGGAAAATTCCAGCAGGTGAAACAGGAACAAGGGCGCATCGGCATGGGCAAAGGCGGCGTGGTTGGTCATGGAACTGGCGCCGGTGATGCGGGGGTTCAATTCGCCCAGCCAGATATCGCCGGTCTTGCGGTCTATCAGGAAATCGAGTTCGAAATAGCCGCGATAACCTTCCTTGCGCAATTGCTCGCCGAATTTGAAGGTAAGGTCGCGGGCTTTTTGGCGGACTTTGGGCGGGAAGGCGGTGGATAGAATTTCATTGCCACACCAGCCGCCACGGTAAGGCGTCAGTTGCTTGAAGCCGACAAGCTCGGTCATCAGCGGGCCAACAATGGTGCCTTCTTTGGTGGCGCAGGCCTCAATGGCAGAGCCGCGGCAATCAATCCGCTTCATGATCTTGATCTCACCCTCGCCGATGATCTCATGTTCATGGCGGCGGAAATCGGCCTCGGATTTGATGAAGAACGTGGTGTGGCCGCTGTCTCCATATGCCGATTGCAACACAAGGTCATGGCCGATACCGGCCTTTTCACAGGTTTTGCGCAGATCGTCGTAGGATTTCACCTCGGCCAGCACGTTCGGCACCGATGGCACGCCCGCCTTGTTGCCGATGCGCACTGTCTCAATCTTGTTATCCATCTTGTTGCGCAGCTTGGCCTTGGGGAACCAGACATCGGCACCCAGTTCCTTGGACAGACGCTCGGTTTCCTCATCAAACATCAGGAACACAAACTTGGGCTTGCCGCCGCGGCGTTTTACAAGGTCGATGACATCCTTGTGCTGCAGCAGATAGTTGTTGATGTCTTCGATGCTTTGAAATTCTGCGTGCGGCTGCTCGGACGGGCAAAACACGTTGGGGTGACGGCCATCATAGCAATCCAGATAGCAGATATATTTGAAGTTTTTGCACCATTCATCAATGCCCAACAGGTTAAAGTTGGTCGCCGAGATGAAGTAGATCGGGTCTTCGTTGCGGTGAAAAAAGCGACGGATTTCGGAAATGTTGTTCAGTTTTTTACTGTTCATTTTTCTCTCCCTATTTTTTCATTTTTTCGCAGTATTTTTTGCAATCTGCTTGGCCAAGGCCTCGTCGGTGAACACGCGCAGGCCCAGATCGGCGCGATAGCCGTGGATTTCGCTGACATCCAGCGCCCGCATGAAGGCCAGGATTTCACGACTGACCGCCTGACCGGGCACCAGAATCGGGAAACCGGGCGGATAAGGGATGATGAAGGAAGCCGAAACCACCTCTCGGCCCTTGTCCAATTCCGCTTCTATATCGCCATCCAGTTCAAGGTAATCGCAGTTGTTTTCATCGTAAGACAAAAAGAACGGGGTACGAATATCGCCCTCGCCGGTGGCCGCATCGGGGCAGAAGGCCGCGTGGAAATGCGAAAAATCAGGCAGGGGTGGCAAATCCTGCATCAGGTTCTTGACGCGTTTCTCAAACGACAGACGTTCCATTTTCGACGCGTCATCCAGCTTTTCATCCAGATTCTTCGCGATTTCAACCAACACTTCAATCAGATAGGCGACCGAGGAGCGGGTGGTGCCGATATTGGTCATGAACAGCACGGTATTGCGCGAGGTCTTGTTGATCTGGATACCGTATTTATCCATCAAGATATCGGTTTTGAACGTGTCGCCATCCCACCCCGTGCCGCCAACCGCAAGGGTGACGCGGGTGGCATCCAGCACAAATTCGTCTTTTTCCCAGCAATGCCAAGTATCGGTCCAACCCTGTTCGGGGTCGTAATAGCTGGTCACACCACTTTCGCGATGTTCTTCGGGGATCATGTCACCCGCCGTCAACACCTTGAAATATTTCTGTAAAAGCGGATGGGTGGAAATCGCGCGGCGCATCGACATCGCCGCCTCGACCTGGCGCTGCACAAATTCAAAGCCTTCAAGTTCGACCTGACGGCGGCCAACATCAAGGCTGGCGATGATCTGATAGTTCGGGCTGGTCGAGGTGTGGGTCATATAGGCTTCGTGAAAGCTTTCCTCGACCTCGCCTTTGAAATCCTGATCGTTGACATGAATTCATCGACCCCTGCCGCAGCGACGTCAGGGTTTTATGCGTGGATTGCGTGGCATAAACTCGCACGCGGGCCTTTGGTGAGGGAATGAGTCGGGTTTTCAGCAGGGTCGCCTCATCGGCATCTTTCAGCTTTTCTTGCTGCTTGGCATAGGCCTTTTCGTGGTCGGGCGTCCGCAGTTTGGCCCGCAGATTATTGGCTGCATTCATGCCGGTGCGTTGGCGGTAGGTTGGGCCAAAGCGGGCAAAGGCAAACCACGCCTCATCCCACAGGAAAATCAGGTCGGGTTTGATGGCAAGGCATTCTTCCATCACACGTTCAACATTATAGACAATGCCGTCAAAGGTGCAGTTGGTCAGCAGCAACATGCGCACCCGGTCAAGTTTGCCCGCCGCCTTGAGTTTCAGCAGTTGCTTCTTGATGTCCTTCAGCGGCACCGCGCCATACATGGAATATTCGTTCAGCGGATAGCTGTCGAGATAGCAGACCTGCGCCCCCGAAAGCACCATGCCGTAATGGTGCGATTTGTGGCAATCGCGGTCAACGAGCACAATATCATCGGGGCGCACCAGCGCCTGCACCACGATCTTGTTACAGGTAGATGTGCCGTTGGTTGCGAAAAAGGTTTGCTTGGAGCCAAAAGCACGGCTGGCAAGCTCCTGCGCCTCTTTGATGGTGCCATGCGGTTCCAAAAGGCTGTCGAGCCCGCCGGATGTGGCCGAAGTTTCGGCCAGAAAGATATTGGGGCCGTAAAACGCCCCCATATCCTGAATCCAATGGCTGCGGGTGATGGATTTGCCGCGACTGATCGGCATGGCGTGAAAAACGCCCGTTGGTTGGCGCGAGTATTCCTTCAGCGCCGTAAAGAACGGGGTTTTATACCGGGCCTGAACGCCGCGCAGGATGTTCAGGTGCAGCTCCATGAAATCTTCCTGATTATAGAACACGCGGCGGCAGATGCCGAGATCAAGGCCCGCGATATCTTCGACCGAGCGATCCGTGACCAGATAGGCGTCAAGCTCTGGTCGCACCTTGGCGATCAGACGGCAGAGTTCCGGGCCAAGGTCTTGCGGTGAGATGTCGTCCATCTCCTCGGCGCTGGCTGCGGGGTTAAGATAGCGGGTCAGGATCGGCATTTCGACATCGGATTCGCGCCGCAGGCCGGGGCGCACGATAATCGCCTGAATGTTGTGGTTGAACAGCACCCCTATCAGCGCATCTTGCAGGCTGGGGACAACCACGGGTTCATAGATGAAATCATCCTCGGCGCGGCGCATCGAGGTCATATTGGCCTTTAGCCAGCGTTCCTGATGTTCATTCACATCATCAACGATCAGCACCTCAAAATATGGCTTGGCAAGCGCGCGGGCCTCGGGCGGCAACAATGACACTTCGTCCTGATCATCGTCGCCGCGCCCATCACGGTCCAGCGGAATTGTGCGGCGGCGGTAGGCCCCCGTGCTTAGCGCGCGATTGACGCGGCTGACGGAATGGGACAGTTCGTTCAGATGCTCGTTTTCGAACTGGCGGCGCATGGTTTCAAACGCTGCGGTCCCGGGAAAGGCCCAATAGCGTTCAATCAGTTGCAGCGATTCAAACAGTTTCGCGGCCTCGGCATGCACGGTTTTGATGCGGCGGCCATTGGGGTTGCTCACCAGAAATTCCAGCTTTTCGCGCAGACTGCTCCAGCGATCAGCGCGAAGCTGCACCGCGGAATAATAGTCATTCATTGACTGCATCGTATCGTCCCTTTCTTCCGGTAGCGTTGCAATTCAGGCAGCAGGCCTGCGCGTCGGTCAGCCGGTTATTGTTTTGCCCGATAGCGGGATATGAACCCCGTTCAGGGCCTGAGCTTCCATTTTTCCTCTGGCCAGCGGGATGCCAAGATTTTCATCGGCCTCGGCGGGCGCCGGCGGGTTTTTCTGCAAATCTGATCGCGTGCCCTGCTGCTGCTTTTTCAGCGCGCCCAGGCTGTGCAAATAGGCATCCGTGCCACTGGCCCGGTCATAGATCGAAAAATCGACAGGCCGGTCGCGGAAACTTTTCAAAACCTGCCCCAGGCCGCGCATACCCGCCGCACGCTGGCGGCGCACTTGGTCAAGATCAACCTCGATCGGGAACATATCCTCTTGTCCGGCGGATTGATGAATCACGGTCGAGGTCGGGTCCACAACGCAAGAACGGCCATTGCCGCCCGCACCCAAACCATTGACGCCAAAGACATAGCACTGAAACTGTGCGGCGGTCGCGCGGGCTATGGCAATCTCGGCGTCACGATCTGCGGTGCCTGTCAGGATCGGCAACAACAGCACCTCAACCCCTTGCGAGGTCAGTTGGCGCGTGGTTTCGGGGAACCAGACATCATAGCAGATCGACAGACCAAAGCGGCCCACATCCGGCACGTCAAAGATGCAAAACTCGGTTCCCGGCGATACGCCAACCTCATAGGGCAGGAAGGGAAACATCTTGCTGTAGGATTTGATGATCTCACCTGCCGGATTGATCACGACAGAGGTGTTCAAAATTCGCCCGTCTTCGGTTTTTTGGTACATGGAGCCGGGGATGAGCCAGATATGGTGCCTGGCCGCCGCCTGAAACCGCTCTATATGCTCATTATACAGGGGTTGGGCATGTTTGGTCAGCGGCCCGAATGCCGCCAGCTCGCTGAACATCACCATCTGGGTCCAGGGATAGACGTTCATCAGCACGTCAAGCCGCTGCAACATGCCATCGACATTGGGTTGCAGCGCATTGACGTACATTTGCACGCCGGCGATTGCGAATGGCGTCATTTGGCCTCCAGACCGGTTGTTGGCCGCCGTGCCATTCCCACATCGCCGTTCCGCTTGCGTGCCTTCACCGCACCACCAAGACAGAAACAGGTGAGTTGCGGACAACCCGGTCAGCGTTGGACCCTATCAGAAAATCACGCATCCGGTCGGGTGGGTGGCTGGCCATGATCACCATATCAGCGCCTATGGATTTGATGGCGGATAAAATCTCGGAATGAACCACGCCAACGCGAACATGGGCCTCGGCGTGCCGATCATCTGGCAACAGGGAATCAAGCAGGGTTTTCAGCGCCTCGCCGGTTTTGCGGATCGCCTTCTTCTCAAAATCGGGGGGAAAGAAACCTTCGACAATGGGCATGCGATAGGTTGGAACAACGGTCAGGACATGAAGTTTTGCGCCGCAATCGCGGCACAGTTCCAGCGCGGCGGGCAAGGCCCTTTCCCAGCTTGCCGGGTCGTTGATATCAATCGTCAAGAGGATGGATTTATACATTCTGCCCTCCTCAGGCGTTTACAGGGCGGTTTTTGGGTTCGCGCCGGCGTTGTAACATCACAATCAAACCTAACAGCAGCAGGGCGGGAATGAACATCCAGTATTTTGACGGAACCGAGATCGGGCGCAGCACGCGCAGCACCTCTTGATCCCAGTCAAGACCGGCAGTCTGGGCGGCGGAATTGTAAGCCACATCATCAATCAGCATGCGGTCGCCATCGGTGCGGAAGGCAAGGCCAGCGGCGGCCAGTTTCTCTTCGCCGGTGGCGGCATTGGTCATCGGGATCAGGGCGACAAATTCGATCGGGTCGCCCAGATCGTTGACGCCTGACACGCGGACCCGCAAATTTTCACCTGCCGGGGTGTTGTTTGCGGCTGCGGTGATTTCAGACGGGGATTCCTCTATATAGGGCGGGAAAGCCATATCCATCCAGAAACCGGGGCGGAACAGGGTAAAGGCCACAAGGATCAGGGCAGCGGATTCGTAAAAGCGGTTCTTGACCAGAAACCAGCCTTGCGTTGCCGCCGCAAACAGCAGCATGGCGATGGTCGCGATGCAGAAGACGAAGACGCCTTGATACCATGTCACATTGATCAGCAACAATTCAGTGTTGAAGATGAACAGAAATGGCAGCGCTGCGGTGCGCAGGCTGTAAAAGAACGCAATCACCCCGGTTTTGATCGGATCACCGCCCGAGACGGCGGCAGCCGCAAAGCTGGCAAGGCCGACGGGGGGCGTTACATCGGCCATGATGCCGAAGTAGAACACAAACAAATGCACGGCGATCAAGGGCACGATCAGCCCGTTTTGCTGGCCCAGGGTCACGATAACCGGGGCAAGCAGGGCCGAAACCACGATGTAGTTGGCGGTGGTGGGCAGCCCCATGCCAAGGATCAGCGACAGCACGGCGGTCAGCAGCAAGATTGCCATGATATTGCCACCCGACAACACCTCAACCACATCGGCAAGGGCAGAGCCGACGCCAGTTTGGCTGACCACGCCGACGATGATACCGGCGGTTGCGGTTGCGATGCCGATACCGATCATGTTGCGCGCGCCAGTTTCCAGCCCGTCAAGCAGATCGGTCACGCCTTGGCCAATGTCGTGCAGCAAATCGCTTTCGCCGCGCATGATCGCCATGATCGGACGTTGGGTCAGCAAGATGAACACCATATACATCGTCGCCCAAAACGCCGACAGCCCGGGGGATAGGCGATCTACCATCAAGGCCCAGACCAGCACGACCACGGGCAGGATAAAGTGCAGACCCGAGCGGATTGTGGGCCCCGGAAGCGGCAGTTTGGTGACGGGCGCGTTCGGGTCATCCAGCCCCAGCGGTTCCTCTTTCGAGGCGATGTAGAGCAGGCCGACATAGACCGCGGAAACGAAGGCAAAGATGATATAGCCCGCAACATTCGGGAAGGCCGGGCGAATCCAGCCCATGCCGTAATAGACGCCCAGCGACACGGCACAAATCACGGCGATGGTGAAGGCTATACCGATCAGGCGTTGCACGATGGGCTTGGGCGTATAGGCGCGGGGCAGGCCCTCCATCCCGGCTTTCATCGCCTCAAGGTGCACGATATAGACCAGCGCGATGTAGGAAATCACCGCAGGCAGGAAGGCATGTTTCACTACGTCAAAATAAGGGATGCCGACATATTCCACCATCAAAAAGGCTGCGGCCCCCATGACCGGCGGCATGATTTGCCCGTTGACGGATGACGCCACCTCAACCGCGCCGGCCTTTTCAGCCGAAAAGCCGACCTTTTTCATCAGCGGAATGGTGAAAGTGCCGGTCGTGACGACGTTGGCGATGGAAGAACCCGAGATCAGGCCGGTCATGGCCGAGGAGACAACGGCAGCCTTTGCAGGCCCGCCGCGCATATGGCCCATCAGGGAAAACGCCACCTGAATGAAGTAATTGCCAGCCCCCGCCTTATCCAGCAAAGAGCCGAACAGCACGAACAGGAACACGAAAGAGGTGGACACCCCAAGCGCGATGCCAAATACGCCTTCGGTGGTGATCCACTGGTGGTTCACAATTTCCGACAGGTTGTTGCCCTTGTGCGCGATGATATCGGGCATTTGCGGGCCAAGGACGGTATAGACGAGAAAGACCGAGGCCACGATCATCAGGGCTGGCCCAAGCGCGCGGCGCGTCGCCTCTAGCAAGATCATCAGGCCGATGACAGCGACCACGAAATCCTGGGTAATCGGTGCGCCAACGCGGGATGAAATGTCGCGGTAATAGACGAAAAGATAAAGGGCGGTTGCGGCCCCCAAGATGGCCAGCGCCCATTCCCAAACCGGAATCCGGTTTTTGGGCGAACCGAGTAGGACAACGCCGACCATGGCAAGCGAAACCAGCGGAATCCACCAAATCGTCGACCCGTCTTTAGCCGAAGAATAAAGCAGCGTGCCAAGGATAACGGGCACAGCAACGCCGAGCATGGTTTGGAATTTGGTATTGACGGCGGGAAAGGCCGCAAAGGCAAGGAACAGCGCGAAAGCCAGATGGATAGACCGCGCCTCGGTATCGTTGAACACGCCAAAGCCAAGTATGAACGGGATCGGCGAGGCAAACCAAAGCTGGAACAAGGACCAGATCAGCGCCACGATGGTAACAAACACGCCAACCGAACCTGTTGTGCCGCGCGCGCCGGTATCCGAGGCGGCGACGATTGCGTCAAGCTCGGTCTGGCTTAGCCCTACCTTTTCAGCGGCGGTCTTTCCTTGGTCAGTTTGTGCCATTGCATATCCCTGTTGGCCGCATGGCGGCGCGTCTTGTTGTTTGTTATATGTGCAATTCCGTCCGGCTGTATCTGGCGCGTGCCGGAAGCCGCGTAAAAATTGCCCGCGCGCCGGTGGCGCACGGGCAAGGGCCGGTTACATCCAGCCGCGCTCTTTGTAATATTTGATCGCGCCGGGATGCAGCGGGGCCGACAGGCCGTCCTTGATCATTTCTGCTTCTTTCAGCGTCTCAAATGCCGGGTGCAGCTTTTTGAACCGGTCAAAGTTGTCGAAAACGGCCTTGACCACCTCATACACCACGTCATCCGGCACATCGGCCGAGGTGACGAAAGTTGCCTTTACGCCAAAGGTTTCGACGTCATCGGGCGTGCCCGGATACATGCCGCCCGGAATAGTGGCCTTGGCGTAATAGGGGTTCTCATTGATCAGCTTGTCGATCTCTGGCCCGGTGACCGGCACAAGATGCGCCTCAACAGTAGAGACGGCCTCTTGGATAGAGCCGTTGGGGTTGCCAACGGTATAGATGATCGCATCGACCTTGTTGTCGCCCAAAGCTGCGGCCTGCTCGGCTGGCTTCAACTCGGATGCCAGAGCAAAATCGCCCATCGTCCAGCCTTTGGCCGCCAGCACAACCTCCATCGTGGCCAACTGGCCAGAGCCAGGGTTGCCGACGTTGACGCGCTTGCCCTTCAGATCGTCAAAGCTGTTGATATTGGCATCTTTGCGCGCGATGACGTTGAACGGTTCAGAGTGCACCGAGAACACAGCCCGCTCTTTGTCAAACTTGTCGCCTTCGAATTTGGCGGTGCCGTTGTAAGCGTGGTACTGCCAGTCAGACTGGGCAACACCCATATCCATATCGCCGGCCTTGATGGCGTTGATATTGGCGATGGAGCCGCCGGTCGATGGCGCGGTGCATTTCAGCCCGGTCTTGGGTGTGTCACGGTTGACGAGCCGACAGATTGACTGCCCGACAACAAAGTACACGCCGGTTTGCCCGCCTGTGCCGATGGTGATAAAGCGCTCTTCGGCGGTTGCTGCGCTGGCAAGCGCCATGGCCCCTGCGAATGTCAGGGTTTTAAGATAGCTCATGTGATACTCCCGTCACGTTATTTACGTTTTTATTTCCGCAGCTTTGCAGGCCGCAGTTTGCTGGTTTTCGTCGGATGGCCGAACACTCTGCACGCCTTGGCGGCGCAATGGCTCGGATCGTGGTCGCCTTGGCTGGGGCATAACCCGCAAGGCCCGGCCTGTTTGGCCCCCGTTCGGGCCAAGCAAAACCTTATCAGGCCGCTACAGTTTCCACTGCGCCCAAACGGTTGGAATTGGCGCCGTTGGCAGGTTGGTGGTCCCAACTTGAACGAAAGAAAGCTGACAGCCACGTGGCGCACCGCTGATCCCCTCCTCTCGCAAGGGTAAGCTTAGGCAGGATAATTACGATATTCAATAGGTATGATTCAAGAGAAAGAGGAGATGAATTAACATTCATAATCAGTTGGTTACAGGGCTTGGTGCGGAAAATGACGAATTTTTGGGGCTTTCCGCCTTGCCCATCAACCCGCAGAAAGCGCGGTGGTGCCTGCACAACTCGGGCGCCCAGAATTGGCGGTTGTCCGCGCTGCGGGGGGGCGTTGGTCAAGGTTTTCATGGACTCTGTGCGCGTTTGCGGGTAAGCAGCGCGCTTGGCCCAGAGAATTCCGGTGCTGGTGGGCGAGGAGGCCCATACCAGTCAGGGGTGAGCGGCCTTTGAACGGGCAAGAAAAACGCCCCCTGATAGGTAGAATATAATGGAAAAAATGGAAATCGCTGGGCCTTTGGCCGCGGCGCTGGAAGCCAAGGGCTATGCGTCCCTTACCCCCGTACAAGAGGCAATGCTGGCCCCCGAAGTGGATGGCCGCGATTTGCTGGTGTCGGCGCAGACGGGTTCGGGCAAAACCGTTGCCTTCGGGATAGCGATTGCGCCTGATCTGCTGAACGGGGCCGATCGGTTCTTGTTCGCCGATGTACCGCAGGCGTTGATTATTGCGCCAACGCGCGAACTGGCGCTGCAAGTTGCCCGCGAACTCGACTGGCTTTACGGCGAGGCGGGCGCGCGGATTGCAACCTGCGTGGGCGGCATGGATTACCGCACCGAAAAGCGCGCGCTGGACCGTGGAGCGCATATCGTCGTTGGTACGCCGGGCCGTTTGCGCGACCATATCGACCGCAAATCGCTGGATCTTTCGGGGCTGAAAGCCGCCGTGCTGGACGAAGCGGATGAAATGCTTGACCTTGGGTTCCGCGATGATCTGGAATATATTCTGGGCCAGGCCCCCGAGGAACGCCGGACCCTGATGTTTTCGGCCACCGTGCCAAAGGCGATTGCGGCACTGGCCAAGGAATTTCAAAACGACGCGCTGCGCATTCAAACGGCAGGCGAGGCCAAGCAGCACGTTGATATCGAATATCGCGCGCTGTCGGTGCAGATGCGCGACCGTGAAAACGCGATCTTCAACCTGCTGCGCTATTATGAGGCCCCCTCGGCGATTGTGTTTTGCAAAACGCGGGCGGCTGTTACCTCACTTATGGGCCGCATGGGCAACCGTGGGTTCAAGGTTGTGGCGCTGTCGGGTGAGCTGAGCCAGGCCGAGCGCACGAATGCCCTGTCGGCGCTGCGCAACGGGCGGGCGAATGTGTGTATCGCCACCGATGTGGCCGCGCGGGGCATTGACCTTCCGGGGCTGGATCTGGTGATCCATGCCGATCTGCCAAGCAATTCCGAGGTGCTGCTGCACCGTTCGGGGCGTACAGGGCGCGCAGGATCGAAAGGCGTTTCGGCGCTGATCGTGGTGCCGTCTGAATTCCGCAAGGCGCAGCGGTTGGTGCAGGGTGCCAAGCTGGTGGTCGAATGGGGCTCGGCGCCCTCGGCCGAAGAAGTGCAGGAGCGTGATGATCAGCGCATTCTGGAACACCCCGCCCTTGGACCCAATGACGGCGAAGACGGTGCCTTGGCCGCAATTTTGCTGGATCGTTTTGGCGCGGATCAAGTGGCGCAGGCCTTTGTGACGATGTGGCGTCAGGGGCGGTCCTCGCCCGAGGTGCTGTCGGACGTGGCAAAACCGGGCGAGCGGCCAGAGCCGAAACCGCGCGCAGAATTTGGCGCGTCGGTTTGGTATACGATTTCGGTGGGCCACACAGGCCGCGCCGAAGCGCGCTGGCTGTTGCCCAAGATTTGCGAAGCGGGCGGCATTACCAAGGACGGTATCGGGGCTATTCGCGTGCAAACCGACCTGACCTATGTGCAGATCGGCAAGGATGTGGCCGATAAGTTTGGTGCAGGTCTTGCGCTGGAAGAAGGCGTTGAAATGAAGCGGATGGACGGCGAGCCAGTCTTGGATCGCCCCGATCGCCCGGCCCGCGCACCCCGTGCCGAGCCGCGTGCGGAAAAGCCCGCGTACAAGCCCAAGCCTTCGCGCTTTGTCGAAGATGACGCCCCTCTCCCCGAGCGCAAACCCTATACCAAGCGCGAGCCTGCCGCAGCCAAGCCTGTGTGGTCTGCGGATGATGGTGCAGCCAAAGGGTTTGAGGCGCGCGATGGTGAAAAGCCAAAATATGCGCCGGCCAAGAAAGCCTATGCCAAAGCTGAAGGCGGCAAGACGCCTTATGCCAAGGCCGACACCGAGAAAAAACCCTATGCCAAGAAACCTGACGGCGAGAAAAAGCCTTGGGTGAAGCGCGAAGAGGGCGATGGCAAGCCGTGGGAAAAACGCGATACCGCCCCGCGCAAGCCCTATGTGAAAAAGGCCGAGGCGGTTGAGGGGGCAAAACCCTATGCCAAACGTGACGATAGTTCCAAGGCCTATGCGCCACGCGGCGCAAGCCCCGAAGCGGGCGGCGATCGTAAACCGCGCTGGAAGGCCGATGATGCCGGTGCCAAGCCGCGTTCGGCCGGGTTCAAGTCGCATGGCGGCAAGCCTGCTGCGGGTGGCGAAGGGCGGCCTGCGCGGTCGGCCGGGTTCAAATCGCATGCCGGTGAAGGCAAGAGCTTTGGCAAGCCGGGGGGCAAACCGGGGGCGGGTAAGCCTTTTGCCAAGCCTGCGAAGCCAAGGGCGAACCCTACCGACACCAGCAAACGCTTTGTGCCGCCGAAAAAAGGCTGAGGCGCGCTTGTCTTTGGGAATGATCGGCCCGGCGCAGTTGCGCCGGGCCTTTTTCATGCTGGCCAGGGCAAAGACCAAGTGCCCGCGCGAACCCCGGCTGTGCCGAGGCCGCCCGCTGCATTGATTTCGCCATGGCATCCCACGCACTATGCAACCTCGTCAGCCTGTGGCGCAGAGAGGCGCGCATTTTCAGGGCAATGGGCCAGTAAAACGGCTGTGATTGCCGATTTGCGCAAGGGCTTGGTCAGATATTGGTCGATTCCTGCGGCAAGGATTGACGTATCATCGCCATCCATCGCATGCGCGGTCAGCGCAACGATGGGTACATGGCCGCCGTTGGTGTTCTCATAGACGCGAATCGCGCGGGCGGCCTCTTTTCCATCCATTTCCGGCATTGAGATATCCATAAATATCAGATCAGGTTTGAGCTGTTTGAAATGATCAACAGCCTCGCGGCCATTGTCGACAAAGGTCAGGTCAAGGTTCAGGTCTTTGACCATTTTGCGAAACACCAACTGGTTTGTCCGGTTGTCTTCGGCGGCAAGCACGCGCATGGCGCGGTATTCTTTGGCCGGGGGGGGGCAACGTAGGGGCGGGGGGCGCCGGGACGTGCAGATCGCGCAAGCGGCGGTAAAGCTCTGATCGCAGCAGGGGTTTTTGCAAAACCGCTGCAAGGTTGGCATAGCCTTTGCCATCGCGTGCCGCGGCCGGATTGGATGAAAACAGCACGATCGGCAGATCATGCCCAAGCTCGCGTAGTTTTTCCGACAGCTGCAGCCCGCTCATTTCCGGCATTTCATGGTCGGTGATCAGCACATCATAGGCATTGTCGCGCGCCAGTTCGGTGATGACATCGGCGCCAGAGCGGCAGAGCGTAACCTGCATGCCGCACGTCACCAGTTGGCGTTCAAGGATGGTGCGGTTGATGAATTGATCATCGACCACCAAAGCCCGGCGCAGGGAAACGGGCACTTGAACCGGGCTTTGATCCTCGGCCACCGGCAGCAACAGCCGAAAACCAAAGCAAGATCCCTTGCCCAGCTCGCTATCCACCCAGACCGAACCTCCCATACGCTCAATCAGGCTTTTGGTGATGGCAAGGCCAAGGCCGGTGCCTTCGAATTTCCGGTTTGCCGCAGTTTCGACCTGATTGAACTCGCCGAAAACATGGTCAAGCTGATCCGCTGCGATGCCGATGCCGGTATCTTCCACCGAGATGTGCAATTGCTGGTTGCCCGGTTCGGTCTCAAGCCCGACGATCCGAATGAGGACATAGCCTTTTTCGGTGAATTTCACCGCATTGCCGACAAGGTTGGTCAATATCTGCCGCAATCGGCCGGCATCACCGATGAAACGCGTCGGCAAGAACAGGTCGTAGTCGATCATCAGGTCAAGCCCGCATTCGCGCGCGCGCGGTTGCAAAAGCATCGCAACCTCATGGATAAGGCGTTCCAGATCAAAGGGTTCCGGGTGAAGCGTCAGCCGCTCGGCCTCTATCTTGGAATAATCAAGGATGTCGTTGATGATAACCAAAAGCGCCTCACCCGAGGAGCGGATGGTTTCGGCAAACAGGCGCTGTTCTTCATTCAGGCCCGTATCGCACAACAGTTCGGCCATGCCGACCACACCATTCATCGGGGTGCGAATTTCATGGCTCATGTTTGCAAGGAAGGCGGATTTGGCGCGGTTGGCGGCCTCGGCGGCCTTGCGCGCCTCATCCAATGCGGCCTGTTGTTCCTTTTGATGGGTGATGTCAACGCGCAGGCCGACGCGGCCACCGTCAGGGGTCGGTTGCTCTAGAACGCGCAGCCAGCGGCCGTTTGCGAGGTGTTGTTCACGCTCTTCCGGGCCGTCAAGGGGTTGGCCGATGCGGGCCTCAAGCCACGCGTTTTCTTGTCCGATGGCGTCGATGAATATCCCGGCTTCAAGGCCCGTGCGCAGAATCGTCTCATAGCTGGTGCCGGGGTGCATGACAGACGCACATTCGGGATAGATTTCACGAAAACGCTGGTTGCAGGCAAGCAGCTTTTCATTGCGGTCAAACAAGACAAAGCCGTCAGGAATCGCCTCAAGCGCGGCCCAGGTGCGCATCTGTTCGGTGATGTTCAGGGCGACGCACACCATATCCCCATCGCGGGCGCGCCTGTCAACCAGCCGGAGCCATTGCCCCGAACTGGTGTGTACAACCTCAGGTTCGATCGGGTCCCCCTCCCACCGGGCAAGCATACGGTCGACCCATTCGCTTGGGCTGGCATCGCCGATATCTGCCATGCCCTCCTCGGCAGTCAGCTTCAGGAATTCTTTGTAGGGCGTTCCCTGGCCAACATTGTAATCCGCATAGGGGGCAAGATAGGCCCGATTGGCGACCAAAAGCCGGTGATCGGGGTCAAACACGGCAAAACCGTCATGCAAGGCATTGACGGAATCACGCAGCCTGCGTTCCGCCATGACGGCCGACGTATGGGCAGCCTCCAGATCAGATAAAAAGCGCGAGTTTTGGCCCTTGAGCATCTGCGCCTCGGACACGGCGGCCTTGGTGACGTGGCGCTGTTCGACGATCTGTGCCGACAGCGCGCGCGCGTGCAGCGCCAGCTTTTCATTGGCGGCAAAAAGTTCGCGTTGCTTATGTTCCAAAAGCCGCTCAGCCGCGAGCCGCCCCCGCCTTTCCTTTGCCAGCCTGTCCATTATTTCCATAAGCTGCCCAACCATTGCCCCAAGAATTCAGTGCATTGGGGCATTCTGCCCCTGCAACCTCCTGACATTCGCCCAACAAGATGAAGCGATGGTTAATCCGTAAAGGATTCGGCAGAATCCTTGCTATTGTGGAAAGCCTCGTGGCAGGATTGCAGCAAGATTGCGGGCTTTCTGTCCATGAAAAGCGGGCCCTGTGATGGGTTGCCGGGCGGGCAACTGCTAAACGGGCGTTTGTTGGAGGTTTTTAGGATGAGTTTTTTGAAAAATATGGGTTTTGGCGGTATTGTGGCTGCCTCGCTGGCGATGATGATGCCCAGCACTGTGGCGGCGCAAGACCTGATTCCCGAAAAGCGTTTTGTGATGTCGCGTGATGTGGATCTTCCGGGGGGTGATATTGCGTCTTTGTTCGATACGGTGCTGGAATCCTGCCAGAAAGCCTGTGCGGCGAACACCATTTGCACCGCATTCACCTTCAATTCTCGCAACGGATCGTGCTTTTTGAAGGCGGGCCCCGGCGCGCCTGTCGATTATGCCGGGGCGTTTTCGGCCTTTGTGATGCAAGCGGCACCGGGGGCGGCTGACAGGGCGCAAACCCGCGCGGCAGAGCTTGCGTTTCTGCGGCCGGGTGATGTGTCGCAAGCAACCGCGTTGGCGGCCGGGCTTGCGGCGCGGCATCTGACCGGGCCGTGGAGCGCGAAAGAGCATCTGGACGCGGCGGCCAATGAGGAATCGAAAGGCACCGTTTTGCGCGCCAGTGCCTTTGTCGGGGCGGCGTTGAATATCACCGATGCGGCGGGTGATTGGGCGGAATACGCACGCTTGCTGCGAAGGGCGGCAAACAGCAACCCCAATTCCAGAAGCGAGCTGCAGGAACGCGCGTTTAGCGCCGCAATCAACGGCTATTTGCGCACGGATAACGCCGGTCTGCGCCACAGTTTGCTGGTGGAAATGGCGGAACTGCTGGAAGAGCAAAAGCGGGGCAGCGACATGGTGTCTGCGCTGCGTCTGGCGCAAGAGGTTCAGCCGCGCACCGATACCGAGACAGCGCTGGACAAGGCGATTGCGAAATACGGTTTTCGGATTACCGAACATGATGTGCAATCCGATTCCGCCCGCCCAAGGATCTGCGCGACATTTTCGGATGATCTGGCCGCAACCGGCGTGGATTTTGAGAAATTCGTGCAGATGGACCAATCGGGCCTGACGGTTGAGAAGGCGGGTGATCAGATGCTCTGCGTTGAAGGGGTGACGCATGGCGAACGCCACAGCCTGACCTTTCGCGCGGGGATTCCGGCAGCGGATGGGCAGACCACGGTAAAGCCGGTCACGATCACCGCCTATGTGCGGGATCGCACGCCAGCGGTGCGCTTTCCGGGGCGGGCCTATGTGCTGCCCAAAGTGGGCAATGATGCGGCGCTGCCGGTGGAATCGGTGAATGCGGCAAAGGTTGATCTGACGCTGTACCGGGTCAGTGACCGCAACATTCTGCGCGCCATTCAGGGGAATTATTTCAGCGAACCGATCTCTTATTGGAGCGAGGACAACTTTGCACGGGGTGTGGGTGCCGAGGTTTGGAAAGGTGAGGCCGATCTGGCGGTTGAGGTGAACAAGGATATGACCACCCGCCTGCCGATGGCGGAACCGCTGGCCGGGCAAGGGGCCGGAATTTTTGCGCTGCGGGCGCAAATACAGGGCAAGGACGGCAGCGATTTTGCACCGGGCTGGCAGTGGTTTGTGGTTTCCGACCTCGGGATTACCTCGCTTGGCGGCATTGACGGGTTGCATGTGGTGGTGCGCAGTCTTGGCACGGCGGGCCCAAAGCCGGGGGTTGCGGTGGAATTGTTAAGCCGCAGCAATGAGGTGCTGGGCACGGTCGAAACCGATGCGCAGGGCTATGCGATGTTTCCGGCAGCACTGACGCGCGGGTCCGGGGCGTTGGCCCCTGCGATGGTGGTGGCCAAGGATGGCAGCGATGACTTGGCGTTTTTGTCGCTGACCGACCCCGAGTTTGACCTGTCAGACCGCGGGGTCGAGGGCCGAGAGCCTGCCCCGCCGATTGATGTCTTTCTGACCACCGATCGCGGCGCTTACCGCGCGGGCGAAACGGTTTATGCCACAGCCCTGTCCCGCGATACCGAGGCGCTGGCGATTGAGGGCCTGCCCTTGACCGCGATCGTAAAGCGCCCCGATGGTGTAGAGTATTCGCGCGCTCTGGCCGAGGATGCGGGCGGCGGTGGCCATGTGTTTGCCTTGCCTATCGCAGGCAGCGCCCCGCGCGGCGTTTGGCGGCTGGAACTGCGGGCCGATCTGGATGCAGACCCGCTTGCCGCCATGACCTTTCTGGTTGAGGATTTCTTGCCCGAGCGGATTGATTTCACCCTGGCCTTGCCCGAGGGTCCAATCCGCCTTGGCGATAGGCCCGATCTGACGGTTGATGCAAAATATCTGTTCGGTGCAGCCGGTGCCGATCTGGCGATAGAGGGCGATGTGATTTTACGCGTTGCCAAAGGGCTTGCTGCCTTTCCCGGCTATCAGTTTGGCCGCACCGAGGAGGAGTTTCATACGCGGGTTGAAGGCTTTGGCGGTGAAGTGACCGATAGCGATGGCCATGCGGTTGTGCCCCTGACAATGACCGATGTACCAGATCCGGCGCGCCCCTTGGAAATCATCGTGGTGACCCGCATTGCCGAAGGGTCGGGCCGCCCGGTGGAACGGCGCATCACCCGCGCCTTGCAGCCTGCCGCCGCGATGATTGGCGTAAAGCCGTTGTTTGAGGATGTGGTCGCCGAAGGTACAGACGCGCAGTTTTCGGTTGTGGCCGTGGGGCCAAATGAAGGCCCGATGCCGATGGCCGTGAAATGGGAACTTTCGCGCATCAACACCCGCTATCAATGGTATCAGGAATACGGAAGCTGGTATTGGGAGCCGGTGACCAGCCGCGAACGTATCGCCGACGGGCGGGCCGATCTTGGCGCTGCCCCTGTTACCCTTTCCGCCCCGGTGCAATGGGGGGAATATGAACTGGTGGTGTCGCAGGTGGATGGTGGCAATGCCTCTACCAACAGCCGCTTTTATGCTGGCTGGTATGCGCCCGCCGATGTGACCAGCACGCCCGATACGTTGGAACTGTCGCTGGACAAACCCGCCTACAAGCCGGGCGAGGTGGCGCAATTGCGGATCGTGCCGCGGGCTGCGGGAACGGCGCTGATCTCGGTGCTGTCAAACCGTTTGGTGACGATGAAAATGGTTGAGGTGGGGATGGGTGAGAATATCATCCCGCTGGAGGTGACTGCCGATTGGGGCGCGGGGGTGTATGTTACCGCGTCGGTGCTGCGCCCGATGGATGTGGCCGCTGGCCGGAATCCGGCCCGCGCCATGGGCCTTGCCCATGCCAGCATTGACCCCGGCGACAAGGCGCTGCGTGCGGTGGTCGAGGTTGCCGCCGAGGTCGCACCTCGCGGCCCGATGGAGGTCGCCGTCAAGGTTGATGGGGTGGTTGCCGGCGATACCGCCTATGCCACGATTGCCGCGGTGGATGTGGGTATTTTGAACCTGACCGCGTTCAAATCGCCCGACCCCAAGGGCCATTACTTTGGTCAGCGCAAGCTGGGCGTGGGGATTTGTGATGTTTACGGCCGTTTGATTGACGGGCTGAACGGCGCGCCGGGGGCCGTGCGCTCGGGCGGTGACAGTGCAGGGCAGGCACGGCTAGAGGCGCCGCCCCCGACCGAGGAACTGGTGGCCTATTTCACCGGGCCGGTGACAGTGGGGGCCGATGGTTATGCCCGCGCGACATTTGATCTGCCATCGTTCAATGGCACAGTGCGCGTCATGGCGGTTGTTTGGTCCAAACGCGGCGTCGGGCAGGCCGAGGCGGATGTGCTGGTGCGTGACCCTGTTGTCGTCACCGCATCCGTGCCGCGCTTCATGGCGCCGGGCGATGAAAGCCGGGTGCTGCTGGAAATCGTGCATGCCAAGGGGCCGGTGGGCCGCATGGGGCTGGATGTTACGGCGAACGGTTTGGCGCTGGGCGATGTGCCGTCGGGCTTTGATTTGGCGCAAGGTGGCAAGGCCGTGTTTTCGGTGCCTGTGGTCGCCGGGCCAGAGGGGCTGCAAAGCGTGTCCATTGCGCTGACCACGCCGGATGGCAAGGTGCTGACCAAGCAGTTGCAAATCCCTGTGCAACGGGGCGACCCTGAAATAGCCCGCACCACGCGGCTGGAACTGGCCGCAGGTCAGACCTTTACGCTGGATGAGACAGCGTTTGACGGGTTTGCGCCCGGCTCTGGCCTTGCCACCATGGCCGTGGGGCCGATTGCGCGGCTGGATGCACCGGGGCTATTGGCAGCTTTGGACCGCTATCCTTACGGCTGTACGGAACAGATCACCTCGCGCGCCCTGCCGTTGATCTATTTTGATCAGGTGGCGCAGGCGATGCAGTTGAAGGGGGCCGATAATATCAGCACCCGAATTTCTCAGGCCGTGGCCGAGGTGCTGACCAACCAGGGGTCTGAAGGTGGCTTTGGCCTTTGGGGGCCAAGCCAGGGCGATGCCTGGCTGGATGCCTATGTGACCGACTTCCTTAGCCGTGCCAAGGCGCAAGGGTATAACGTGCCCGATATCGCCTTCCGCTCGGCCCTGGATAATCTGCGCAATCGGGTGAATTACACTTCGGACTTTGATAGCGGCGGTGAGGCGCTGGCCTATGCGCTGATGGTTCTGGCCCGCGAAGGGGCGGCGGCGATTGGTGACTTGCGCTATTATGCCGATGTGAAACCCGACGCCTTTGCAACGCCGATTGCGCAGGCGCAACTGGGCGCGGCGCTGGCCAGTTACGGCGATCAGCGCCGGGCCGATGCGATGTTCAGCAAGGCGGGCGCGCGGCTTGCGTCGTTTGAAACCTATGATGACCCGCAGGTTTACCGCACCGATTATGGCAGCAGCCGCCGTGATGCGGCAGCCGTGCTGACGCTGGCGGTTGAGGCCGGGTCCAATGTGCTGGACCGTGAGGCGCTGGCGCTGGCCTTGCGGCCCACGGGGCGCAGCCTGTCAACGCAAGAGGCGACATGGACGCTGCTGGCCGCCAATGCATTGATAGACCGGCCCGGAACCGATGGCATCACACTCAACGGTGCGGCGGTCGATGGGCCTTTGGTGCGGGTGCTGAAGGCAGGCGATACGCAATCGGTGGCGGTGGCAAATGGGTCGGGCAAGCCCGCAACCCTGACGCTGACGGCCTACGGCGTGCCAGAGGTGCCGGGGCCTGCGGGCGGTAACGGCTATGCCATCACGCGCAGCTATTACACGATGGAAGGCGTGCGGGTCATGCTGAACAATGCCGTGACGGCGGGTGAGCGTTTTGTCGTCCTGCTGGAGGTGGTGCCGTTTGGCACAGCCGAGGCGCGGCTGATCATCGCCGACCCACTGCCCGCGGGGTTTGAGATTGACAACCCCAACCTGCTGCGTGGCGGCGATGTTGGCGGGCTGGATTGGCTCGACGTGCAAAATGATGCCGAACATACCGAGTTCCGCCAAGACCGCTTTATCTCGCAAGTGGATTGGAGCGGCAGCGACAAATTGCGGCTGGCCTATGTGGTGCGGGCGGTTTCGCCCGGCAGTTTCCACCACCCCGCAGCCTCGGTTGAGGATATGTACCGCCCCGATTACCGCGCGCAAACCGATGCGGGCCGCGTGATGATTACCGAGTGATGCTGCGCGTCCGGCCTTTCAGGGCACGGTCGCTTGTTGTGCTGGCCCTTGCCCTTTGGGTGGGGGCCATAGCACGCGATCAGGGCGACCTTTGGGTGGAGGCAACGGTGCTGCCCGGTCTGGGCATTGAAACCTCGGTTGAGGTTTTGGCCCGCGATGGCCGTCTGTTGCGCGCCTATACGGTCGCTGATGGGCGCTGGCGCATGGCGGCGGCGATGGGCGCGGTAGACCCGGGCTTTACCGCGATGCTGGTCGCCTATGAGGATAAGCGCTTTTACAGCCACGCAGGGGTGGACCCTTGGGCGATGGCGCGGGCCGTGGCGCAGGCGGTGCGCTATGGTCGTGTTGTCTCGGGCGGGTCAACCTTGACGATGCAGGTTGCGCGGTTGTTGGAAGCCAGCGGTACGGGGCAATTGGCAGGCAAGCTGCGCCAAGCACGCGTGGCACTGGCGCTGGAGCGGCGGTTAAGCAAGCAGCAGATTTTGCAGTTATACTATCAGATCGCGCCCTATGGCGGCAATCTGGAAGGGGTGCGCGCCGCGTCTTTGGCCTATTTCGGCAAGGAACCGCGGCGGTTGACCCCGGCGCAATCGGCCTTGCTGGTGGCTTTGCCGCAATCGCCCGAGGGGCGCAGGCCCGATCGCATGCCGCAAGCGGCGCGTGCGGCGCGGGAAAAAGTGCTGGCGCGGGCTGTTGGTGCAGGTGTGATTGCACCCGATCAGGGCCGCGCTGCGCTGCGCGAGGCGGTGCCGGTGGCGCGGCGCGATTTCCCGGCCCTTGCACCGCATCTGGCAGATAGGGTTGTGGCGGCAACCCCCGGTGCGGCGCTGATCCGCACGACGATTGACGCCAGCCTGCAAGCGCGGCTGGAAGGCCTGGCAGTTGAGGCCGTGGCCGCACATGGCGACCGGCTGCAAGTGGCGATTGTGGTGGCCGATCACCGCTCGGGCGAGATGCTGGCCAATGTGGGCTCATCTGCCTATCGCGCCGACGCCCGGCTAGGCTTTGTCGATATGACGCGGGCCTTGCGCAGCCCCGGATCCACCGTGAAGCCTTTGGTCTATGGTTTGGCCTTTGATGAAGGTTTGGCGCATCCTGAAACCCTGATCGAAGACAGACCGATGGATTTTGGTGGCTACGCGCCGCAGAATTTCGACAAGGTTTTTCGCGGGATGGTGCGGCTGCGTGAGGCTTTGCAATTGTCGCTGAACCTGCCGGTGGTGGCGCTGACCGATGCCATTGGTCCTGCCAAACTGCTGGCCGCCCTGCGCCGCGCGGGTGTGGAGGCGCAGGTGCCGGGGGGCAAGCCGGGGCTGGCGATAGCGCTTGGCGGCTTGGGCGTGACGCTGGAAGATATGGTGACCCTTTACGCCGCGATTGCGCGGGGCGGCGTGGCGCGGCCTTTGCGGGTAACGGGTGAGGCGGTTGAGGGCGCGCGGGTTCTATCGGCGGTCGCAGCATGGCAGGTGGGCGATATTTTGTCGGGCATGCCGCCGCCTGCGGGCGCGCCTGCAAACCGTCTGGCCTATAAAACCGGGACCAGCTATGGCCACCGCGATGCCTGGGCAATCGGGTTTGATGGCGCGCATGTGATCGGCATCTGGATGGGCCGCGCCGATGGAACGCCGGTGCCGGGGGCTTTTGGCGGTGATCTGGCTGCCCCGGTGCTGTTTCAGGCCTTTGCCCGCCTAAAGCGCGGGCTGGAGCCGTTGCCAGCCCCGCCTGCTGCGACCTTGATGGTGGCCAATGGCGCACTGCCACAGCCGTTGCGGCAGTTCCGGTCACGCGCCGCCGCCTTTGCGGTGGCGGATGCGCCAGCCGTTGCTTTCCCGCCTGATGGGGCCGAGGTGGAACTGATGGCTGACGGCTTGCTGTTGCGCGTACGCGGTGGCGTCGGGCCGTTTACCTGGCTTGCCGATGGGCGGCCTGTGGTGGTGGCCGCGCGCACGCGCGAGGCCGTAGTGCCAAGCCTCGGGCCGGGGTTTGTGGTTTTGTCGGTGATCGACGGAATTGGGCGATCCGCGCGCGCGAAGGTGCGTTTGCGCTAAGCGTCTGTGCCTTTGTCCGGCGCCTGGGGCCAGGGGGTTTCCCCCCCTTCCCAGGTGCCAGCCTCAAAGGAAATCCTGATTGTAAAAAGGTTTAAGGCGAAACGCTTTAGAGTCGTTCGATTGCGATAGCGATGCCTTGGCCGCCGCCGATGCACATGGTGACAAGGGCGATTTTGCCGCCGCTGCGGTCCAGTTCATAAAGCGCTTTGACGGTCAGGATTGCCCCGGTCGCGCCAACCGGGTGACCCAGGGCGATGGCGCCGCCGTTCGGGTTGACGCGGCTGGGATCAAGCCCAAGCGCATTGGTGACCGCAATCGCCTGTGCCGCAAAGGCCTCATTCGATTCGATCACATCAAAATCGCTGACCTTCAGCCCGGTTTTCTGCATTAGCGCCTTGACTGCCGGTATGGGGCCGTAGCCCATCACCTCGGGTCGCACGCCTGCGGTGGCATAGCCAAGGATGCGGGCGCGGGGTTTCAGCCCCGCCTTATCCGCAGCATCGGCGCGGGCAAGGACCAGCGCTGCCGCGCCGTCATTGATGCCCGAGGCGTTGCCCGCCGTGACAGTGCCGTCTTTCTTGAACGCCGCGCGCAGGCCTGCAAGCGTTTCAAGGCTGGAGGCTTTGGGGTGTTCATCGGTATCAAACACAGTCACGCCCTTGCGGGTTTTCACCTCGATCGGGGCGATTTGATCGGTGAAATAACCCGCCGCAATGGCATGCGCCGCGCGCGTTTGGCTTTGCACCGCAAACGCATCCTGATCGGCGCGCGAGATACCGGATTCGGCGGCGATATTTTCGGCCGTCACGCCCATGTGGCCGGTGCCAAAGGGGCAGGTCAGCGCCCCTGTCATCATGTCAATGGCCGAAGTGTCGCCCATCTTTTGGCCCCAGCGGGCAGCAGGCAGGATATGGGGGCTGCGGCTCATGCATTCCGCGCCGCCGGCCAGGGCGAAATCGGCATCACCCAGCATCAGCGCCTGTGTGGCCGAAACCACGGCTTGCGCCCCCGAGCCGCAAAGGCGATTGACGTTCATCGCCGGCGTCGTATCGGGGATGCCTGCGTTGATGGCCGCAACCCGGCTGATATACATATCGCGTGGCTCGGTGTTTATGACATGCCCAAAGACAACCTGACCGATTTGATCCGGGCGGATGCCTGCCCGTTCGATTGCGGCGCGGCTTGCATGGGCCGCAAGGTCGATCGGGGCAAAGCCGGACAGCGAGCCGCCGAAGGTGCCGATGGCTGTGCGGGCGCCGGAGAGGATTACAATATCGGTCATGGGATTAGCCTTTGGGTTGGTGGGTGTCAGGATGGGCAATTTGAACTGCCGTCAGGGATTTTCATGTGGGGGCAAAGATGCAGCCGCGCCCCGAGTCGAGATCAAGACTGCATCCTGGGCCATGCTACCGCAAGTCTTGTGATCAGGTGACGTTGCGCGACAGATCGCACAGCAAGCGCGGCTGTCGGGCCGTTTGTGTTCCAGGGCCCGGCAAGCGGTGGCGCAGTGGTTTTCAGGGCCCAGACTTTGCCCAGGCGTTTGCATGGTTTTGTCAGGGTCGGGTAAGGTGCTGTGGTGGCTTAATTTTGGTTCGACGCGCGCTGACAGAGGCGCTAGGGTGCAAGCTAGGGAGGCCCAGCATGACCTATTATGAAATTTTTGTTGTACCCGTGCCACGCGATAAACTGGACGAATATTTTGCGGTGTCAGCGCAAATGGTCCCCATGTGGAAGGCGTTGGGGGTCGGTGCTGTGTCGGTGGTGGAAACACGACCAGAGAATGTGCCGACGGGCAAGGTTACATCTTTTCCGCTTGCGGTGAAATGCGAGAGGGGCGAGCTGCCCGTCTTTGCGTTCATGACCTTTCGGGATCGGGCGCATCGGGATGCCGTGATCGAAACGGCGATGGCAGACCCGGCAATGGGGGCGTTGATGCGGCAAGTGCCAATGGACGCAAGGCGCATGATCTTTGGCGGGTTTACCGCAGAGATTGAAGCTTGAAGCGGTTCGCCTTGAACCGGGCCAAACCACCGCTGCCTGAAAGCAAGGATTTCAACGCGCTATGTGATGGGCTGTGTTTCAAGTTAAAGGCGAAACGGTATTACACAGAATTTTCGGGGTAAGGAGGGCAAGATGAATCGAGTGGTGCTATTGGGAACCAAGGGCGGGCCTGCCATTCGGGCGGGCGGGGCCATGCCCACCTCTAGCTTGCTGGAGCTGGACGGGCGGCGCGTGGTTGTGGATTGTGGACTGGGCGTGACCAAGGGGTTGGTCGAGGCTGGGATGGACCTCAAGACGCTGGATCTGATTTTCATCACCCATCTGCATTCGGATCATTTGCTGGAACTTGGGCCGCTGATCCATACGGCCTGGACCACCGGCCTTGGAACCCCTGTCACCGTGTACGGCCCGCCGGGCATTGAAGAGTATTGGGCAGGGTTCATGGCCTCGCTTTCCTATGACACCATGACCAGGGTGTATGATGAGGGGCGCAGGCCGCTGGAGGAATTGGTGACCGTGGCGGTCTATGACGAGGGCGTGGTCATGGCAGGCCCGTTGCGGGTGCAGGCCTTGCGGGTGCCGCACCCGCCGATCAAGGATTGCTTTGCCCTGCGGTTCGACGGCACGAAATCGGTGACGTTCAGCGGCGATACTGCCTATTTTCCACCGCTTGCGGTTTTTGCCCAAGGGTCTGATCTATTGGTGCATGAGGCGCTGTTGCCCGAAGGGGTAGAAACGATCATCGCCAAAACCGGGCTGGGTGACAAGCTGCGCAATCACCTCTATGCCTCGCATACCAAGGCCGAGGATGTGGGGCGAATTGCGGCGGCGGCGGGTGTGGGGCGTTTGGTGCTGAACCATCTGGTGCCCGCAGATGACCTGACTATCGGTTCGCAACAGTGGCTTTCGCAGGTGGCCCGTGAATGGAACGGCAGGGTTGATGTGGGCGCGGATGGAATGGAGATAACCCTGTGAAACGACTGCGATCATGGGATGAAACAGCGTAAATGAGCGCCGCTGTCATCGTTTTGTTGGGGCTGCAGGGTGTGGTCTTTTTGCTGTGGGGCTTGCAGATGTTTCGCTGCCTGTTCAAGCTGCGGGCGCGGGCCGTGGCGGAAACCGGCAGCTGCTATCCGGGCCTTGCCGCAACGCTTCG
This sequence comes from Pseudorhodobacter sp., assembly GCF_034675685.1. Lineage (GTDB taxonomy): Bacteria > Pseudomonadota > Alphaproteobacteria > Rhodobacterales > Rhodobacteraceae > Pseudorhodobacter. The sequence goes on from NZ_JAUCDA010000016.1 coordinate 104,001, forward strand.
CAGCTTTGCCGCGTTTGTAACGGGGTCTGACTATCAGCGGGACCGGCATATTTTGGTGGGTTTGACAGTGCTTATGTTTGCGCTGACTGGCTTGGCCGCTCTGGTAATGTCGTAAAACCCGCGTTAAGTGCCTGCCATGCGCCAGACACTGACCGAAATCTACCAAACGAAAATCGCCGAGGGCAGCTTGCGGGCCGATCCGGCGCAGCAGGCGGTCTTGCCGCTGCTGGAGGCGTTGCGGGTCTGGGCCGAGGCGCAGGGAGAACGCAAGACCGGGTTGCTGGCGGGCTTGTTTCGCAAGGAGGCAGCACCGCCAAAGGGGCTTTACCTGTGGGGCGGTGTGGGGCGTGGCAAGTCGATGTTGATGGACCTGTTTGTCGCCGCGACCGATACGCCGGCCAAGCGGCGCGTGCATTTTCACGCCTTCATGCAAGAAATTCATCAGGGCATCTTTGCGGCGCGCAAACGCGGCGTTGATGACCCTTTGGAACCTGTGGCAGCGGCGATCATTCGCGATGTGCGCCTGTTGGCGTTTGATGAGATGCAGATCACCGATATCACCGATGCGATGATTGTCGGGCGCTTGTTTGAAAAGCTGTTCGCGGCGGGGGTTGTGGTTGTGACCACCTCAAACCGGGTGCCAGAGGATTTGTACAAGGATGGGTTGAACCGCGCGATTTTCCTGCCGTTTATCAGCCTGCTGCGCGAGCGGATGCAGGTTGTGGCCCTGGAAAGCCCGAATGATTACCGCCAACACCGGCTAGAAGGCGCGCAGGTTTTTTTCCACCCGGCGGGCAAGGCGCGGGACAAGATTGACGCGATCTGGGCCGACCTGTCGGGCGGTGGCGACGAGGTGTTGCGCCTGCCCGTGAATGGGCGCGAGGTGGAGTTGCCGCGCTTTGCCAATGGCGTGGGCCGGGCGACGTTTTGGGAATTATGCGCCAAACCCTTGGGCCCTGCGGATTATCTGGCGGTTGCACAGGCCGTGCGTGTGCTGATCCTGGAAGACATTCCGCAGCTTTCAGCCAGCAACTATAATGAGGCAAAGCGTTTTGTGACCCTGATCGACGCGCTTTATGAGGCGCGGGTACGGCTTATTGCATCGGCTGCAGATGAGCCGGAGCGGTTATATATCGAAGGCGCGGGCAGTTTTGAATTTGAACGGACGGCAAGCCGTTTGCGGGAAATGCAGGCGCATGACTGGGGCCAGTAGCGCCTGCTGCCAGATGGGGCCCTGCGGCACTGCACTGCAAAGCGCGAAACGTCATCGGCCTTTTCGCCAAGATCGAATCAGAGGTTAGACGAAATCGCTGACGGCGTAGCCTTGCAGATATAAAAGCGCCGTCAGATCGCCGTGGTTGATACGGATATCACATTGGGCGGCAACACTTGGTTTGGCATGCAGCGCCACGCCCATACCTGCAAGGCCCAGCATGCCCAGATCATTCGCGCCATCGCCAACGGCAATCACGTCTGACGGCGCGATGCCCATCTGTGCGGCGATGTCGTTGAGCGCCTGCACCTTTGCCTCGCGCCCCAAAATCGGCTCGGCGACGGTGCCGGTTAGCTGGCCGTTGTCAATATGCAGCGTGTTGGCGCGGTTTTCGTCAAACCCCAGTTGCGCCGCGATATGTCGGGTGAAATCGGTGAAGCCACCTGACACAAGGGCCGCATAAGCGCCATTTGCCTTCATGGTTGCCAGCAGCGCCGGGCCGCCGGGCATGAGGGTGATCCGGGTTTTCAGAACCTGACCAATCACTGTCGCGGGCAAGCCTTTCAGCAGGGCGACCCGTTCGCGCAAAGCATCATTGAAATCCAATTCACCATTCATTGCACGGGTGGTGATGCCTGCTACCTGTTTGCCAACGCCGGCCTCGGCAGCCAGTTCGTCAATGCATTCTTGCTGAATCATCGTGCTGTCCATATCGGCCAGCAGCAGGCGCTTGCGGCGATTCGCGCTGGGCTGCACGATCAGATCAATGCCCAAAGCCTGCATGCCCGCCCAGGCGTCCCACAGGTTTGCCGGCTTGGCCTCCAGCGGAAATTCGGCGGCAATTGCCGGATTCAGCCAAACAGCGTCACCGCCACCCCAGGCATTGCGCAGGGATTCAACGGTCGTGCGGTCCAGAACCGGGGTGTTGGGGTTCGTCAAAAGCGTGGCTGTAAACATGGAAATTTCCGATAGGGGAGGGCGTGTCGTTTTTTCCGGTCGATGCGACGCTTTACGACAGTTTTCCTGCTTGTGCCAGACATTCCGAAGGCGTAGATGCAGCAGTGGGACACCCTTCCCCAACGAAGGGCATTTATCTGTGAGGATACCACATGACTGGCACGACCCCGGCGCTTCGGCCTGCGAATCCACGATTCTCATCCGGCCCCTGCGCCAAAATCCCCAATTATTCCCTTGATATGCTGGCTGATGCGCCCTTGGGCCGTTCGCACCGTGCGGCTGTGGGTAAATCCAAACTGGCCGAGGCTATTGAACTGACCACCGAGATTCTGGGCCTGCCGGAAGGTTACCGCGTCGGCATCGTTCCCGGTTCGGATACCGGCGCTGTAGAAATGGCGATGTGGTCGCTGTTGGGCGCGCGTGGCGTGGAAATGCTGGCTTGGGAAAGTTTTGGTGAGGGCTGGGTGACCGATGTGGTCAAGCAGTTGAAGCTGGATGCGGTGGTGCGCAAGGCACCTTACGGCGAGATCGTGGATTTCGCGCAGGTTGATTTTGACAAGGACGTGGTGTTCACCTGGAACGGCACGACCAGCGGCGTGCGCCTGCCCAATGGCGATGCGATTCCGTCGGCTCGCGCGGGTTTGACGATCTGCGATGCAACCTCGGCGGCGTTTGCGATGGATTTGCCGTGGGACAAGCTGGATGTGGTGACGTTTTCCTGGCAAAAAGTGCTGGGCGGTGAGGGCGCGCATGGCGTGATCGTCCTGTCGCCCCGCGCAGTAGAGCGGCTGGAAACCTATACCCCCGCCTGGCCAATGCCCAAGATTTTCCGCATGACCAAGGGCGGAAAGTTGATTGAGGGGATTTTCAAGGGCGAGACGATCAACACGCCTTCGATGCTGGCGGTTGAAGATTACCTTGTGTCGTTGAAATGGGCCAAATCCATCGGCGGCCTGAAAGGGCTTATCGCGCGGGCCGATGCCAATGCGGCGGCGGTGGCAGATTTCGTGGCGGCGCATGATTGGATAGAAAATCTGGCGGTTGACCCGGTGACTGCCTCGACGACCTCGGTGTGTTTGAAGTTCGTGGATGCCCGCATCACCGATGGCGCTGCCTTTGCCAAGGCCGTGGCAAAGCGGCTGGAAAAGGAAGGCGTGGCGCTGGATATCGGCGCGTACCGCGACGCCCCTCCGGGCCTGCGCATCTGGTGCGGATCCACGGTTGAAACTGCCGATGTCGCTGCGTTGATGCCATGGATCGACTGGGCATTTCAGGCCGAAATCGCCGCCCTTTGACTTCTGCGTGGTGGGGCAGTGCCCCACCCCACACCGCCAATTCTTTATATATAGGAGCGCCGAACATGGCCCCCAAAGTTCTCGTATCTGACGAACTCTCTGAAACCGCTGTCCAGATTTTCCGCGACCGCGGGATTGATGTGGATTTCATGCCCAAGCTGGGCAAGGACAAGGAAAAACTGGCCGAGATTATCGGCAATTATGATGGTCTGGCCATTCGGTCCGCCACCAAGGTTACGGCCAAGCTGTTGGAAAACACCGACCGCCTGAAGGTGATCGCGCGGGCGGGGATTGGCGTTGACAACGTCGATATTCCGGCAGCGTCAAAGAAAGGCGTGATCGTGATGAACACGCCTTTCGGCAATTCCATCACCACCGCCGAACATGCGATTGCGATGATGTTTGCCACCGCGCGCCAATTGCCCGAAGCCAACGCCTCTACCCATGCCGGGAAATGGGAAAAGTCGCGCTTTATGGGGGTGGAACTGTTCAACAAAACCCTTGGCGTTATTGGTGCGGGCAACATCGGCGGTATCGTTTGCGACCGCGCTTTGGGCCTGCATATGAAGGTGGTCGCCTATGACCCTTTCTTGTCAGAGGAGCGCGCCAAAACCATGGGCGTGACCAAGGTAGAGCTGGATGAGCTGCTGGCCCGTGCCGATTTCATCACCCTGCATGTGCCCCTGACCGATAAAACCCGTAACATTCTGGATGCAAAGTCACTGGCCAAAACCAAGCCCGGTGTGCGGATCATCAACTGTGCGCGTGGCGGTCTGGTTGATGAGGCCGCACTGGCCGAAGCGCTGAAATCTGGCCATGTCGCGGGGGCTGCGTTTGATGTGTTTGAAACCGAGCCCGCCACCGACAGCCCTTTGTTCAACCTGCCAAACGTGGTTTGTACCCCGCATCTGGGGGCATCAACCTCGGAAGCGCAGGAAAATGTGGCGCTGCAAGTCGCCGAGCAAATGTCGGATTATCTGCTGACGGGGGCCGTGCAAAACGCGTTGAACATGCCCTCGGTCACAGCCGAAGAGGCCGCTGTGATGGGGCCGTGGTTGAAGCTGGCCGAGCATCTTGGCGCGTTCGTAGGCCAGATGACGGAAGAGCCGATCAAGGCGATCAACGTGCTTTATGATGGCCATGTCGCCGATATGAACCTTGCCGCGTTGAACTGTGCTGCGATCGCCGGCATCATGAAGGCCACCAACCCCGATGTGAACATGGTGTCCGCCCCCGTGGTCGCCAAGGAACGCGGCATCCAGATTGCCACCACCCGGCAGGAAAAATCGGGCACCTTTGATGCGTTCATCAAGCTGACCGTGGTCACGGACAAGCGCGAGCGCTCGATTGCGGGCACCTGCTTTAGCGATGGCAAGCCGCGATTCATTCAGATCAAAGGTATCAACATCGACGCTGAAATTGGCCGTCACATGCTGTACACCACCAACGAAGACGTGCCGGGTATCATCGGGCTGTTGGGCATGACCATGGCCAAGAATGAGGTGAACATTGCAAACTTTACCCTTGGCCGCTCTGGTATCGGGCAAGAGGCGATTGCAATCTTGTACCTTGATCAGGCGATAAATCCGAAAGTGGTTGACCTTTTGGAGGGGACCGGCATGTTCCAGCAGGTCAAGCCTTTGGAGTTTGATGTGGTCTGATCGCCGCAGATTTGTCTGGGTAGTATACTTCGGGGGGGCGCCCCTTGCTGTGCCATTGGTGCAAACCCAATGGATGCCCCACCGGCCCTTCCACATGGAAAGCCTATGATGCGAAGCTATGCGATTGGTGATATTCATGGCCATTTTGACCTGCTTCGCGCGGCCCATGCCCGCATTGCCAAGGATAAAGCGGCGTGTGGCGATACTGATGCCCCTGTCGTTCATATCGGTGATCTGGTCGACAGGGGCCCCGACAGTCGGGCGGTGATAGACTATCTTGCGCGGGGCATCGCTGCGGGTGAAAACTGGGTCGTGCTGAAAGGCAATCACGACCGCATGTTTTCGCTGTTTCTTGATAATCCGACCGCGCAAGACCCCGGACTGCGGGCAGAGTTTTCCTATCTGCATCCGCGTATCGGCGGCGGCCCCACCTTGGCCTCTTACGGGGTTGCCAATGCCAGTGACCGGCCTTTGGCCCCGGTTCATGCCGAGGCGGTCGCAGCGGTTCCTGCCGAACATCGCGCTTTTCTGGCCAGCCGCCCCGCCTATTATGCATATGCAGAGGCGCTGTTTGTGCATGCGGGTATCCGCCCCGGTGTTGCGATCAAGGATCAGGCCGAAGATGATCTGGTTTGGATACGCGATCCCTTTCTAGGCTATCGCGGTAGCTTTCCCCGGCTTTTGGTGCATGGCCATACGGCGCTTGCGGGCGCAGTCTATTATGGTAACCGCCTGAACATTGACAGTTCTGCCGGCTATGGCGGGCCGTTGACGGCGGTGGTCCTTGAGGGGCGCGCGGTGTCAATTCTGGCCGATGGGGGGCGCGCGCTGCTTTTGCCAACCCCCGACGCCCCGATCCGCTAAATTTCGCAGCAGGGCTTGCCCCCTGCGATACGATACCCCACCTATGGCAAGACCTTAAGGAGCCGTTTATGGCCGCGACATTTGCCTATTTTCGCTGGGCCTTCGGCTTTACGGCTGCCGGGCTGATTCTGGCGTTCTTTCTTGGCTGGTCCTATTCCGGCCATCTTGGCGGCGCGTTCGAGTTTTTGATGATCGGCTCTGTCCTCGCCGTTCTTGAAATCTCGTTGTCCTTTGACAACGCCATTGTGAATGCCAACAAGCTGCAACATATGACCCCCGAATGGCAGCGCCGCTTTCTGACCTGGGGCATCATCATTGCGGTGTTTGGCATGCGGATTGTATTCCCGTTGCTGATCGTGGTGGTTGCTGCGGGCATTGGCCCATGGCAGGCGATCCATCTTGCCGCCACCCAGCCCACGGAATACGCGCGCATCATTGGCGAGGCCCATATCGGTATTGCGGCGTTTGGCGGTGCGTTCCTGATGATGGTGGCGCTGAACTACTTCTTTGATGACGGCAAAAAGGTGCATTGGATTGCCATGTTGGAACGCCATATGGCGCGGTTTGCCAGCGTGCGCGGGCTGGAGGTGGCCTTGGTGCTCTGCGTCATGCTTGGCTTTTCCCAGATGCTGCCCGAGGAGAAACTGGGCGTGTTCTTACTGGCGGGCCTGTCGGGGTTGCTGACATTTCTGGCGGTCGAAGTGGTCGGCCATCTGCTTGACGCAAGTGAAGAGGCGACCGACCTGGCGGCCAAGGGCGGGCTGGGCGCGTTTCTGTATCTGGAGGTGCTGGATGCCTCGTTCAGTTTTGATGGGGTGATCGGGGCGTTTGCGCTGACGCAAAATCTGTTCCTTATTGCCATCGGGCTTGGTATCGGGGCGATGTATGTGCGGTCGATGACCATCATGTTGGTCGAGCGCCAAACCCTTGCTGAATTTCGCTATCTTGAGCATGGCGCGTTCTGGTCGATCCTGATCTTGTCGGTGATCATGTTCGCGCAAACCCTGATGCATATTCCCGAGGCCATTACCGGCCTGTTGGGGGCGGGGGTCATTGGTCTGGCGCTGCTGTCTTCGCTGCGTTATCGGCGGGTAGTGGTGGGCAGCTAAGCGCCAGCGCAGGCCGTGACCCTTCGTTTGAAGATGAGGGCAAGACAGAAGGGTAGTTCACAATGGCGCGCGGCGCGATTGATCGTGATCTGACGACAGGGGCAATCTCTGGCCATTTTCGCAGCCTGGCCTTGCCGGCTGCCATCGGGATGCTGTTTTCCACGCTGTACAACGTGGTGGACGTGTATTTCGCGGGGCAGATTTCCACGCAGGCACAGGCAGGGCTTGCTGTGGGGTTCCAGGCGTTTTTCATCAATATGGCGGTCGGTTTTGGCCTTGGTGCGGCGATGAGCGCGCTGGTGGGCAAGGCAAAGGGCGGCAAGGATGAGGCCCGCGCCCGCAGGCTGGCTGTGCAGGGCATTGGGCTTGGGGTGGTTTTGACGGCCGCTTTGATGGTGGTGGCGGTGTGGCTGGGGCCTGCGCTGATTTCGGTGGTGTCCAAGCCGGGTGCGTATAGGGATGCCGGGACCAACTATTTTGTCTGGCTGATCTTTGCCCTGCCGGGGTTCTTGTTGGCTTATGCGGGCAATGGCGTGTTGCAGGCGCGGGGTGACACAAAATCGCTGCAGCGCGCCCTTGTTGTGGCATTTTTTGCGAATGTGGTGCTGAATCCTTTGTTCATCTACGGGCTGCCAGGGGTGGTGCCCGGCATGGGGTTCAACGGTATTGCCGCGTCTACCGTGGTCAGCCAGACCGGGGTGATGCTGTATATCATGTACCGCCTGTTCGGTCGCGGGATCATGAAAGGGCTGAGTGGGACCGAGTTTATCCCCGATCCGGCACTCTATCGCGCGATTTTACGGCAGATGTTGCCGACAAGCCTGTCGATAGCGGTGATGTTCATGACCGGCTTTGTGATCCAGTTTTACCTTAAGGGGTTTGGCGGATCGGCGGTTGCGGCCTATGGCATCGCCTTGCGGGTAGAGCAGATTATGCTGCTGCCGGTTTTGGGCATGACCGGGGCATTGCTACCGATTGCGGCCCAGAATTTTGGCGCGGGGGATCATGCGCGTGTGCGCGAAGCGGTATTCTTTTGCTGGAAGCTGGGGTTTGCGATGATGGCGGTGGCCTGCCCGGTGCTTTGGTTTGGTGGGGAATGGGCGATGGGGGCCTTTACCAGCGACCCCGAGGTCGTTCGCGTCGGCGTCAGCTATCTGCATGTCGACGGGTTTGTCTTGCCGTTCTATATGATGCTGTTCTCGATCAATTCCTTGCTGCAAGCGCTGCAAAAGCCGATCTGGACGCTGTGGATCGGGATTTATCGCCAAGGTATTGCAGTTGCCCTATTTGTTTGGGTGTTCGTGCGGATTTTGGAATTTGATATCTGGGGCGTTTGGTTTGGTGTGGCGCTGGCAGTGATTTCGGGGTGGGCGCTGGCGATGTGGGTGGCGCAGCGGGTGGCGCGCGATGTCATCGGCGGGCTGTGGCTGCGCTAGCTGCGGGCCTGTGCCAGAGATGAAAGCATCTGGCAAAGCGGCCCTTGAAAGGCGCGACAAAAGCGCCTCTTTCGCGGTTTTTTTGCGTCAAACCTATTGAGGCCCTAGTGAAAGCGAACGGAACTTGATATTGTAATTTATGAATGTAAGCTGTCCCAACGAATACGAAAGGAATATACCAATGTCACTGGATCGCGTCATCTTCGCCTTTGCCGGCGCTATGGTTCTTGTCTCAGTTGCGCTGACATCTTGGGTTTCGCCCCATTTTGTCTGGTTCACCGTTTTTATCGGTGCAAACCTGTTTCAATCGGCGTTTACCGGTTTTTGCCCGGTGGCGCGGCTTTTTGCAAAATTCGGGGTACAACCGGGTAAGGCATTCTGAAAACGGGGGCCTGACGGTTTGCGGGTTTTGGCCCCTAACGTAGCCCCGAACGCAGTCCCGCCAGAACGGCTGGCGTGACAAGGTGGCAAAGCCTTGCAAAGACCCAAAACAGGCTGTGGTCGTGGTGGCGACTACAGCCAAACTAGGTTTTACGCATCTTTGAACGCGCGCCCCTGCGCCGCCCCGCATAGTGGCCCCCCTGCCCGATAGGCGGGGGCGAATGACCGGGCCCCAGAAATTCGCCGATCAGAATATATGTTTACTCACTTGAAATTCCAACCTACACATATGAGGGAATTGGGAAAGGCACCCGGGAGAGAGTGCTTATCCTGAGAAAAAAGCCCCTGCGTTGGTGGCTTTTTGTGCCGAGGTAGTGGGTAGTGTAGAGTAACATCTGGCTTGATAATCTGGGAGGATTGACGTGACAAATGCAATTAACATGGGCCGACGGTCATTTCTGCGGAAAACCGCGCTTGGCGGTGGTGCTGCGGGCATCGGCGCATTGGCGGCCCCGGCAGTTATGGCGCAGGCCCCGCGTGTGCTGAAGATGCAATCTGCGTGGCCATCGTCCAACGTCTGGCAAGAGATGGCGCAAGATTACGTCACGCGGGTTGAGGCGATGGCGGGTGGACGCCTGAAAATTGACTTGCTGCCGGCAGGGGCGGTTGTTGGCGCGTTTCAGGTGCTGGATGCGGTGAATGACGGCTTGCTGGATATTGGCCATGACGTGCCGGTATATTGGTACGGCAAGAACAAGGCCGCGTCGCTGTTTGGCACTGGCCCGGTGTTTGGCGGCTCGGCCACCACCATGATGAACTGGTTCTATGAAGGTGGCGGCAAGGCGCTGTATGATGAGCTGACGCGCGACATCATGGGCCTCGATATTGATGGTTACATGGCGTTTCCGATGCCGGCGCAGCCCTTTGGCTGGTTCAAGAACCCGGTTACCAGCGTGGCGGAACTTCAGGGATTCAAGTACCGCACCGTCGGTCTTGCTGCCGATCTGATGGCCAAGCTTGGCATGTCGGTGGCCCAGCTTCCGGGTGGTGAAATTGTGCCCGCGATGGAGCGGGGCGTGATCGACGCGTTTGAATTCAACAATCCGTCGTCCGACCGTGACTTTGGTGCGCAGGATGTGGCCAAGAACTATCTGCTGGCGTCATATCACCAAGCGTCGGAAAGCTTTGAATTCCTGTTCAACGGGTTGTTGATGGAGGATATGGAGCCGGATCTGAAAGCCATTCTGATCCATGGGGTCGAGGCCGTTTCGACTGCCAACACCGCCAAGGCTGCGCGCCGCTATTCTGCCGACCTGAAATGGCTGGAGGAAGAGGCGGGCGTGAACATCGTGCGCACCTCGAACGAAATCCTGGAGGCACAGATCAAGGCCTGGGATGAGTTGATCCCCGAGCTGGAAGCCGATCCCTTCATGAAGAAATGTCTGGACAGCCAGCGCGCCTGGGTCAAGGACGTGGTGTTCTATGAGCTGATGAACGCGCCGGATTATGCGCTCGCGTATAACCACTATTTCCCCGAGCGTCTGAAGCTTTGACGGTATCGCCCCTGCCCGCTGTGGCGGGGGCGGCCTTTCCTATCTTGGGGAATTTCTAATGTACAGCTATATCCGGTTCGCTGATGCGGTCTCCGCATGGTTCGGCAAAACCTTTGCGTGGCTGATCGTCTTTATGTCGGTTGGTACGGGCTATGAGGTCTTCGTTCGATATGTCTTGAACAGTCCAACCGCTTGGGCGTTGGACCTGTCCTTTATCATGTATGGCACGCTGTTCATGATGGGCGGGGCCTATACCCTGTCACGGCGGGGCCATGTGCGGGGCGATTTTCTGTACCGGCTTTGGCCAAATCGTTGGCAGGCGCGGGTTGATCTGGTGCTGTATTTCCTGTTCTTCTTTCCCGGTGTGCTGGCGCTGATTTTCGCAGGCTGGAAATACGCGGCGCGATCCTGGCAATATGGTGAGGTGTCGGTCAGCAGCCCGGCGGGCATCCCGATTTACCAGTTCAAGACGGTCATCGTGGTGGCCGGTATCTTGCTGTTGATCCAAGGCATTGCCGAGGTGTTTCGCTGCATTCACTGTATCCGCACCGGCGAGTGGTTGGAGGCAGAAGAAGACGTGTTCGAGACCGAAGACCTTTTGATGAAACAGGCGAATAAAGCCGAAAAGGACGCCCATCCATGACCGATCCACAGGTCGCCCTGTTCATGCTGGGGCTGTTTATTGTTTTTGTTTTCCTTGGCTTTCCGATTGCATTTACCCTGATGGCGATGGGTATTGGCTTTGGCTATTATGCCTATTTCGATGCGCGCCGGATGTGGCGATCTTATGATCGGCTGGACCTCGATACGACATCATGGTGGGATCAGGTCAACGCCTGGTGGGAGGGGCTGTTCAACAGTCGAATATTCGATCTGTTCGTCAATCAGACCTATAATGTGATGAGCAATGAAGTGCTGACCGCCGTACCCCTGTTCTTGTTCATGGGCTATATTGTTGAACGCGCGAATATCGTGAACCGGCTGTTCGACACGCTGAACATCGCCTCGCGCCGCATGCCGGGCAGCATGGGGGTGGCGGCGCTGATCACCTGCGCATTGTTTGCCACGGCAACGGGGATTGTGGGGGCGGTGGTAACCTTGATGGGGCTGCTGGCACTGCCCGCGATGCTGAAGGCGCGCTATGACCCGGCCTTTGCCAGCGGGATTATCTGTGCCGGTGGTACGCTTGGCATTCTTATTCCGCCCTCGATCATGCTGATCGTTTATGCCGCCGCGTCGAATGTGTCGATCGTGCGGCTTTATGCCGGGGCGCTGTTGCCGGGGCTTACGCTGACCGGGCTTTACCTTGCCTATGTGATCGGGCGCTCGATCTTGCAGCCCAGCGTTGCCCCTCGCCCCACCAAGGATGAGGTGCCAGACGTCCCAACGGCAAAGTTGGTGATGATGATGGTCACCTCTTTCGTACCGCTGGCGTTTTTGATTCTTGCGGTTCTAGGCTCGATCCTGTTCGGCCTTGCCACCCCGACCGAGGCCGCCTCTATCGGGGCGCTGGGCGGGATTTTGCTGGCTTTTGTCTACCGCGCGATGACGTGGCAGCGGATGCGCGAAAGCGTCTATCTGACGCTGCGAACAACGGCGATGGTGTGCTGGCTGTTTGTTGGCTCCTATACTTTCAGCTCGGTGTTCTCCTATCTTGGGGGCGAGCATGTTATCAGCGAATTCGTGCAATCGCTGAACCTGTCGCCGCTGATGTTTCTGATCCTTGCGCAGATCATCATCTTTTTGCTGGGTTGGCCGCTGGAATGGTCGGAAATCATCATCATCTTTGTGCCGATTTTCCTGCCGCTGCTGCTGATCTTTGAAATTGACCCGCTGTTTTTCGGGGTGCTGGTCGCCTTGAACCTGCAGACCAGTTTCCTGACGCCGCCGATGGCCATGTCGGCCTATTACCTGAAAGGGATCGCCCCGCCAGAGGTGAAGCTGACGCAGATTTTTGCGGGCTGCATGCCGTTTCTTGGTTGCGTGTTCATCGCGATGGTCTTGATGTATATCTTCCCTGAAATCGTGTTCTATCTGCCGAATAAATTCTATGGCAGTTGATTGGATCAAGCTGGGCGCTGTCGCCCTTCGTGACGCATTGGCCAAGGGGGAAACCTCGGTGGCCGATGTCGCCGAGGCGTATCTGGCGCGAATTGCGGCGGTAGAGCCAGAGGTCGGCGCCTTTGCGTGGTATGATGCCGATCATATTCGTCGTCAGGCCGAGGCGATGGATGGCATGCGCCGCGCCGGGCGGGCCATCGGGCCCTTGCACGGGGTTCCGGTCGCGTTGAAAGACGTGATCGACACCGCGCGCATTCCGACCGAAAACGGCACGCCGCTGGATGCAGGCCGGGTGCCACGGCTGGATGCGGCCCTGGTGGGGCGGCTGAAATCGGCGGGCGCCCTGATTTTGGGAAAAACCGTAACGACAGAGCTGGCCTTCATGGCGCCGTCGGTCACGCGCAACCCGCATGATGCCAGCCGCACCCCCGGCGGGTCTTCGGCTGGCTCGGCGGCGGCGGTGGCGGCGGGCATGGTGCCCTTGGCGGTTGGCACCCAGACCGGCGGTTCGGTTATCCGGCCCGCGTCTTTTTGTGGGACAACTGGCTTCAAGCCAACCTTTGGCGCGATTTCGACCCAAGGCGTGCTGGCCCAGGCACCAAGCCTTGACACGATGGGCGTCTTTGCCCGCAGCCCCCGCGATGCGGCGCTGCTGTGTGATGTGCTGTTCGCGCCCCAGTTGGGCGACATGCCGCTGCCCCCCCCCCGGATTGTTGCGCACGGTTGCGGCGGGCGTGCCGCTGCCGCCAATCTTTGCCGTGCTGCGGATGCCGGGATCGGAGCGGGCCGCGCCCGAAACGCTTGCCGCGATTGATGAGCTGGCCGAGGCGCTGGGTGATCAGGCATTCGAGATCACCTTGCCCGACCTGTTCGCCAAGGCCGAGGCCGAACGCCGCCGGATCAACCTTGCGGAAATGGCGCGCTGTTATCACGCTTATGGGGTGCGCGGCGGGCTGTCCGAAACGCTGACGGCGGCGATTGCCGAAGGCAATAGCATCCTTGCGCGCGATTATATTGCTGCTTTGGACTGGCCCAAACCGCTGAATGCGATGCTGGATGAGGTGTTCCAGCGCTGTGACGCGATCTTGTGTCCAGCAGCGCTTGGCCCGGCACCGGCTATGGAGACCACCGGCGACCCGATTTTCAACGGCGTCTGGACCCTGTGCGGAACACCGGCAGTTACAGTCCCTATCCTTGAGGTGGGGGGCATGCCGCTGGGGGTGCAGCTTATCGGCCCGCGCGGTGGCGATGCGCGCTTGCTGCGCACCGCGCAATGGCTTTACGATTGGATCGACACAGCAGGAGTGACGGCATGAACCGACCCTTGGCAATCCTTGCTTTTGTGGCCTTTGCGGGGTTTATCGGCATTTTGATTCGTGCCGTTCCCAGCCTCGATTTGATCGCCATCGCCGTTTTGACGACAGCGCTTGTGGTTTACGACCTTGTGACATCTTCAGGGCCCAAGGGCTGACCCATAAACCCAAGCCATTGTCGGATAAGGCAAAAAAGCAACCGGCTTTTTCGCAAATGTGCCATCAGGCCTGGGGGGCCAAAACCCCGAACAGGACGTTGGGAAGTTTGCGCTGTTTTGGCACGATGAACTGCCCCCGAAGGCGCCTCGAAACAGGCAGCGGCATAGAGTGCGGCTTGGCTTTGGCTTGGCATATATCCAACCTGAATATCAGCTTTCCGGTAATGTCAAAGCGTTCAGCGTTGAACCTTGCTCTCATATTCTTGCCTGAAATCAAAGATTTCAACGTGTTATGTGGCGGGCTGTGTTTCACAGGTGAAACGCTATGGATATGCCCGTTTCAAGGCTGGGCGCTTTGGCACCACGACGGGCAAGGGCATAACCGGGCATATTTTGCGCGATAAAGGGTCGGTGGCTGCTGTGAAACTTTCCCGGAATTGCCGTAAGGGTCTGGCTGGCAATATCTGAATCCCTGTGTCATAGCAGGGGGCTGCCGCCAGACTTTTGGATGCTGTGGATGTATAAGAACGGGATTTTCACATGATTAAACGCCTTGCAATTGCCATTGTACTGTTGACCCTGATTGTGGGCGGCATCGTGGGGTTTAACCTGTTTCGCGACAAGATGATTGCGCAATACTTTGCCGGCATGACGCCACCGCCGGTCGCCGTTTCAACCGTCACGGCCGAGCCGATGGTTTGGAACAGCGGGATTGATGCGGTTGGAACCGCGCTTGCTGCACAGGGTGTAGAATTGGCGATCGAAGCCGCGGGGCTGGTGCGCAATGTATCCTTCAGCGCGAATGAAAAAGTGACTGCGGGCCAGAAATTGGTGCAGTTGGATGAGCGGATCGAACGCGCCGATCTGGGCGCGGCAGAGGCCTCGTTAGAGCTGGCGATCACCCAATTGGCCCGCAACAAAACCTTGCAGGAACGCGGGATCAGCACCACCAACACCGTTGATACCGCCGAGGTACAGGAAAAGAACGCGCGTGCGCAGGTGGCAAGGCTGACAGCGATTCTTGACCAAAAGGAAATGACAGCACCGTTTGCCGGGGTGATCGGCATTTCGCGGATCGAGGCGGGGCAGTATGTAACGCCCGGCACGATTTATGCGACCTTGCAGAACCTTGAACAGATGCAGGCGGAATTTACCATTCCAGAACAACAAATTACCAGCCTGGCGATCGGGATGGGGTTAACCGCGCAGACCGAGACGGGGAATATGGCATTCAGCGGCAAGATCATCGCGATTGAACCCCGTGTCGATCCTGTGTCGCGTCTGGTGACCCTGCGCGCGTTGATTGAGGGGACCGAGGGCAAATTGTTCCCCGGCCAATTCTTGCGGATCAGGGTAGCGCTGCCGACCGAGGATGGCGTGCTGGCGCTGCCCCAAACCGCAGTCACCTCTAGCCTGTATGGCGATTCTGTATTTGTGTTGCGCAAAGCTGAGACGCTGACAGTCGCACAGGTATTTGTGCAAGTGGGGCGCCGTTCGGGTGGGATGGTCGAAATCATCAACGGAATCGCCGCCGGGGATGAGGTGGTCAACGCCGGCCAGAACCGCCTGACCGGCGGGGCCGCTGTCGTGGTGGATAACAGTGTTACACCCGCCGCCTCGGTGGAATAGGAAGGTCAGCCATGCATTTTTCGGAAATCTTCATTCGTCGGCCCGTTCTGTCCTCAGTGCTTGCGGCTTTGATCATCCTTTTGGGTTTGCAATCCATCTTCAGCCTTCCGGTCCGTCAATATCCGGAAGTCGAGGAAACCGTGGTCACGATCACCACGGTCTATCCCGGTGCCGCGCCCGAGCTTATTCAGGGCTTTATCACCGCCCCGATTGCGGCAGCGGTGGCGACCACAGAAAAGATTGATTATGTCAGCAGCCAATCCCGGCCCTCGGCCTCGGTCGTGTCGGTCAAGATGCAATTGGGGGCCAATTCCGATGCGGCGCTGACCGAAGTGCTGTCCAAAGTGCAGTCAGTGCGGGGAAAGCTGCCCGCTGCTGCCGAAGACCCGATCATCAGCAAAGGCACGGGGCAAACCTTTGCATTGATGTATCTGGCCGCGCAAAACCCGAATATGACGGCCGAGCAGCTGACAGAATATCTGGAACGCGTGGTGCGCCCACGAGTCTCGACCATCGACGGCGTCGCGGAAATGCAGATCATCGGTGCGGCCAATTACGCCATGCGCGTCTGGATCGACCCGCTGCAATTGGCGGCCCGCAAAGTCACGGCGGGCGAGGTGTTGGCCGCTATTCGCGCCTCGAACTTCCTGTCGGCGCCGGGCAAAACCGAAAACGAATATGTGACCTATTCGATCAGCCTTGAATCGACGTTGCAAACCGCCGAAGCCTTTGGTGCGCTGCCGCTGATCACTTCGCCCAGTGGTGTGATCCGGCTGCGTGATGTGGCCAAGGTGGAACTTGCCTCGAAAGAGCCGAACGAAATCATCACCTTCGCCGGCAAGAGCGGCACGTTTATCGGCATCACCGCCACGCCTGCCGCGAACCCTCTGACTACGGCCTCGGCGGTTCTGGCCGAATTGCCCGCGATCAACGCCAGCCTGCCAGAAGGCATGACGCTGGATCTGGTCTATGATTCCACGGAAACCATCAGCGCCTCTATCTATGAGGTGTTCAAGACAATCGCCGAAGCGGTGGCGATTGTGGTTGTGGTGATTATCCTGTTTTTGGGCTCTTTCCGGTCGGTTTTGATGCCGGTGGTAACGATTCCACTGTCGCTGATCGGGGTCTGTACCGTGCTTTTGGCGATGGGGTATTCGATCAACCTGCTGACGCTTTTGGCGATGGTTCTGGCGATTGGCCTGGTGGTGGATGACGCGATCGTGGTGGTGGAAAACATTCACCGCCATATTGAAGAGGGGATGCAGCCAGCAGCGGCCTCGATCAAGGGTATGCAAGAGATTGCAGGCCCCGTTGTCGCGATGACCCTGACGCTGGCCGCTGTGCTGGCGCCGCTTGCCTTTACGGGCGGGCTAACCGGCAGCCTGTTCACCGAGTTTGCAATGACCTTGGCGGGGGCGGTTGTCATTTCTGGCATCGTGGCCCTTACGATCACGCCCAGCATGGCCGCACGTCTGCTAAGCCATGATAACCCCAGCCGTTTTCAGCGCATTGTCGACCGCACCTCGGATAGGGTTTCCAACTGGTATGAACGCCGGGTGTCATCCTCGCTTGATTACCGGCCTGTGACCTTCATCATGGTGTTGGCCCTGCTGGGCGCGACGGGTTTCATGTTTCTGAATACCAAGACCGAACTTGCCCCCGAAGAAGACCAAGGCGCGCTTTTCGCATTTTTGAACGGGCCACGCTATGCGACCACCGATTACACATCGCTTTATATTGATCAGGTGTCGCAGGCGACAGCCGGGGTTGAGGAGGTCGATCTGGGCTTTTCCATCGCGGGCTTTGGTGGGGCCAAGAATACCGGGATTTATATCTGGTCCTTGAAAGATTGGGCAAACCGGTCCCGCAGTCAGGCAGAGATTCAGACAGATATTCAGGCAAGACTGAATACGAATACCGGGGTGCAAGGCTTTGTTTTTGCGCCGCCAACCTTGCCGGGTGCGGGCGGCGGATTGCCGGTGTCGCTGGTGATCCAGTCGATCTATGCGCCGGAACGTGTGGTCGAAATCGCCGATGAGATTCGGCAAAAAGCGATGGCATCGGGCCGTTTTATTGTGGTGCAGAATTCGCTTAGCTTTGATGCGCCGCAAGTGACGGTGACCATCGACCGCGAGCGTGCCGCCGCGCTTAATGTGCCGATTTCTGATATTGGAACGACGCTTGGCCTGTTGGTTGGGGGCAATGCTGTGGCCCAGTTTGATCTGGACAGCAACAGCTATGATATCATTACGCAGGTGCCGCAAGAGTGGCGCAATAACCCCGAGCGTCTGGGCCAGTTCTTTGTGCGCTCAGGCGGCGGTGCCTTGGTGCCTTTGTCCTCGGTCGTGTCGGTGAAAACCGGGGCGAGTGCGGCGTCAATCGAGCAGTTCAACCAGCTTAATGCGGCCACATTGACCGCGTTGCCGATGATCGGCACCTCAACCGGCGAAGGTTTGGCGCAGTTGGAGGCAATCGCGCGCGAAGTGCTGCCGGATGGCTTCTTTATCGAATACTCCGGCCAGTCGCGGCTGGAAGTGGCGCAGGGCAATACCATTCTCTTTGCTTTTGCGGCGGCGGTGATCGTGATTTACCTTGTACTTGCGGCACAGTTTGAAAGCTTCCGTGACCCGTTCATCATTCTGATGTCGGTGCCGCTGTCGATCTTTGGCGCTATTTTACCGCTGAACCTTGGGCTTGGTACGTTGAACATCTATTCGCAGGTTGGCCTGATCACGCTGATCGGCTTGATTACCAAGCACGGAATCCTGATGGTCGAATTTGCCAATCAGCAGCGGGCCGACAATAACATGACCCGGCGCGAGGCGATTGTATTTGCCGCAAAAACCCGTCTGCGGCCGATTTTGATGACAACTGCCGCGATGGCTTTGGCCGTTGTACCGCTGATCCTGGCAGACGGGGCTGGGGCGGCAGCGCGGCAGACAATGGGCTTGGTCATCTTTACCGGGTTGCTTATCGGGACGATCTTTACCCTCTTCGTGGTGCCAATGTTCTACACACTCATCTCGCGCTCGGATGCGCAGTTCCTGATGGCGAAAGGGAACAAGCGGCGGATGTTCGGGGCTGATAAGGTCGAGAAAAGCCCAGGCTAGCGCCGCCGCGCCTGAGCCTTGCGCTGTGATCGGCGCTTTCAGGGCCCCGGCATTGCCGGGGCTTATGTTATCGGCACGCTGCTGGCTGAATGCGTATTGCGCGCGGTCAGATTAACGTGTTCATCCACTATCCCAAGGCAGGGTTGGCGCCTTTGGGGGCGTGGCTATGAATGCAATTTGCCCTAGCCGCCAAGGCCCGTGCGTCCCGCACCCGCCTTGCCAAACCCCCCGCGTGATGAGGCGGTGGCGCTTGTCATTGGCGGTTTGCCGACAGTCGCGGCAGGGCGGGCGAACTGGGATGTGCCCAGCTTTGTCGCACCCGAATTGCTGGAAAACGTGCTGGAACGTGCGGCATTTGTGTATTGCCCGTTCGGGGCTTTATACAGCGGTTGGCTGGCCTTTGCCCCCGCGCGCCCGCCAAGCATGTTGCCGATCAGGTAGCCCATCATCAACGGCATGAAAATACCGCCCGAACCGCCTTGCGTGGCCGTCGCCTCAGAGCCGCAGGCACCGGCACCGTGTTGCTCTTCGCAGACGGTCAGGCTGTCATAGCGCGGCGCCGCTTCAACATGCAAAGCGGCAGCTTCGGCAAAGGCGGTGTCACATTCTTGCGCTGTAAACATGCCACCATTCTGGGCCGCGCTGATGCAGCTTTGCAGATCGGGAAAGGCCGAGGCATCGACCTGTTCTTCCTGACAGCCGGCAAGTGTGAAGGCTGCGGCGCCAAAAATCGTGAGGGCGACAGTTTTAGAGCGTTTGGTCATGACAGGTCTTCCTTGCGGTCCAATTCAGTGGCGCTTCTAGCCCATTTCACGCTGTAATAAAATGCGGCTTGAAGCGGGACAAATCCTGGGTGATACGCGAGCGGTCTTCGCGGATGCCAATGCCGGCACAGGTATCGCCCACGATCCACGCGCCAATCACCGGGCGAAAGCCGTCAAACTGCGGCAAGGGCTGATAGGCCTGGATGATGCGCGGATGTTCGGCATAGTCGTTGTTTTGCGCCGCCTCAATCACTTCGCCCTGTTTGAAGATCGAGACGGACGCGCCTTCGCGGGACAGGATCGGTTTGCGCACATGGCCCGCGATAAGCTGCGCCTCGGCGCGGCCAAAGGCGGCGGCGACATCGGGCGCAGCCGCGCCGCGACCTGCCAATCTGTCGCTGATATCTTGTTCAAAGAAGGCGGGCAAAAGGTTGGGGTGCCCTTCGAACATTTGCCACAATACAGGCAACAGCCCCTTGTTGGACAAGACCGCCTTCCAGGCCGGTTCCAAAAACAGGCAGCCGGATGTGGCGATATGCTTTGCATAGTCATCCCGGAACAGGTCTTCCCACGGATAAAGCTTGAACAGCACGCCGATAACCCGGTCTTCATCATCCAGAAACTGGCCGTCTTTGCTGACCGCAATTTTTTCAAGGTCGCAGTAATGCGCGCCAAGGCCCGCCTCACGCGCGGCCCAGGCCATCGCCTCTACCGTGGCGTAGTCTTCGACGTTGCCCGCACTGGCGGTGAAATGCAGATCGGTATCGGCGGCAAATACTGCCGCAAACCGCGCGACAAGCGCCTCGTGGATGCCGTTGAACTGGTCGCAGCCCTTGGCAAGCACGCCAGCGGCCAGTTGATCCTCTAGCCATTGCCACTGAAAAGCGGCGCTTTCATACAGCGAGGTAGGCGTATCTGCGTTGTATTCCAACAGCTTGGCAGGCCCTTTGCCATCATAGGCCAGATCAAATCGGCCATAGATTTCGGGGTCGCCCTGATGCCAGCTTTGCACAACAAGGTCGCGGTGGGCCTCTGGAATGGCTAGGCGGTCCATAAGCGATTTGCTGGTGATGATCTGCGCAACCGCCTCGCGGCACATTGCATGCAGCTCGGTCGCCGGGTCTTCGATGTCTGCCTCGATCTGCTCAAGCGACAAGGCATAGGCCGAGGTTTCATCCCAATAGGGTTCTCCGTGCATGTCGGCAAAGGTAAAGCCAACCTCCTGTGCATGTTCACGCCAGTTTGGCCTCTCGGGCAGGTCAATCTTTTTCACGCAATACCTCTTTCAAGCTCTTTCACCGCTTAGGCGATTATGCGGCCGGAAACCAGAGCTGGTTGCAGCCTTGGCCTTGCAACACAGCAAGCCCGAGGCGCAGCGCCAACACCAAGACGCCTGCAAGAAAGGCGGGCGATCATGCCAGCGGCTTGGCCAGCATCTCTGCGGCGATATCGGCATCAAGCGGCGTTTCATAGGTCATGAGCAGGTAACCCAAGACCGCATAAAACCCCACGGTCGCTATCAAGTCTATCACCGCTTCGCGGCCGATAGCCGCCGCCAGTTCCGCTTCTTGCGCCAGCGTCAAACGCTTGGTGTCGATGAGGGCATCGACGGCACGAACGATCAGGCCATCTTCCCCCTCTGGCATCATGCGAATTGCTGCGATCCGCGCATCGTTCATCCCCAGCGCACGCGAGCGGCTGACGTGATGCGACCATTCATAATGTGACCCCAGACGGACCGCCGTGCGCAAGATGACCACCTCGGCGCGCAGCGGGCCGAGGTGGCTGTCTTTTACTATATGCTGGCGCAGCGGTGCCCAGGCCCGTAACAACGCGGGGTGATGGGCCATCGTGCGATACACGTTCAGCGCGCCTGCGAAACCATCACGCAAATCGGAAATCTGGTTTGGCCAGTCGGCGTCTGACACGGGCGGGCAAGGTGATTGAGAATGTGTCATTGCGCCACCGTAACTTCGATTATTGTTGCCGCGATACGTTCGACGATCTGGTCGATTTCATCGGGTGTACAAATATAGGGGGGGGCCAAAAGAACATGGTCGCCCCGGACGCCATCTATGGTGCCGCCCATCGGATAACACAAAAGCCCGCGGGCCATCGCAGCTTTCTTGATCTTGGCATAGGTTTTCAGGCTGGGATCAAAGGGGGCCTTGCTGTCTTTATCCGCAACAATCTCAATCCCTCGAAACAAGCCGCGGCCGCGAATATCACCCACAAAAGGCGATTGCCCCAAAGCCGTTTCAAGCCCTGCCTGCAACCGGTCGCCCATATCATGAACATGCTGCATCATCCCGTCGCGGGTGATGATTTCAACCACCTTATTCGCCGCGGCTGCCGCAATCGGATGGCCGATATAGGTATGGCCATGCTGAAACAGGCCAGAGCCATCACGAAACGCCGCATAGATATTGCGCGACAAAAGCACGGCCCCAATCGGTTGGAACCCGCCGCCCAAGCCCTTGGCCACCGTCACCAGATCAGGCACCACGCCTTCCTGGTCAAAGGCAAAGAGGGTGCCAGTCCGGCCCATGCCGCACATCACCTCATCCAGAATCAACAAGATGCCATAGCGGTCGCAAATTTCCCGCACGCGTTTGAAATAGCCTTTCACGGCAGGCACCGCGCCCAAGGTGGCCCCGACAACCGGCTCGGCGACAAAGGCCATGACCTGATCCGAGCCCAATTCATGGATTTTCGTTTCCAGCTCATCGGCCAGACGTGCCGCATATTGATCGGCGCTTTCGCCCACCTGTTGGTCGCGGTAGGCATAACAGGGCGAGACGTGATGCGTTTCGGGCAGGATCGGCTGGAACTGCGCCCGCCGCATCGCATTGCCGCCAGTTGCCAGCGCGCCGATGGTGTTGCCGTGATAGCTTTGTCGCCGTGCAATGATGTGGCGGCGCTGCGGCTGGCCGATCTCAACATAATACTGCCGTGCCATTTTCAGCGCAGCCTCAACCGCTTCTGACCCGCCGGAAACCAGGTAAACATGGTCAAGCCTGTCTGGCGCCAAGGCTGCCAGCCGCTCTGCCAGTTCTTCGGCGACGTCGGTGGTAAAGAAAGAGGTATGGGCATAAGAGAGCGCGTTCATTTGCACCTGCATCGCCTCCAGCACCTCGGCGTGGTTATGGCCCAGGCAACTGACCGCCGCGCCGCCCGACCCATCAATATAGCGCCGTCCTTGGCTGTCGGTGATGGTAATGCCATGGCCCGCAACCGCCCGAGGAAGGCTAGCGCCGATGGAACGGTGAAGAAGTTTTGTCATTCGTGGCCTCTTGCGTCAAAATGCACCCAATTCCTGATGCGGTGGGTGCTACCTTGGCAGAAATGATATAAATTGCAACATTTGTTTTATCAGGTTAGGTTTGGCCCCAAGTGAATCATATTTGACCGCTGGTTCCATTTGAATCATACAAGACAAACGCGTATCGAAGATTTGCTGCGATTATTTACTGGTCTATGTTAGATTTTGTGGCAAAACTGCCAAAGGCCAAGTCCGGGGATGACTCAAATGTTGCACAGAAAATCCCTCAAAGACCAGATTGTCCGTGATTTTGATGCGATGTCGCCGCAGCTTCAGCAGGCGGCGCGCTATGTCTTGGAAAACCCGCAGGATGTCGCGCTGATGTCGATGCGGCGGCTGGCGCGCAATGCGGGCTTGCAGCCAGCTACCATGACCCGGCTGGCAAAGTTTCTTGGCCTGAAAGGCTATGACGACATCCGCGCGCATTATGCCGCCGCCATCCGCACCCATGCCGATGGCTTTGCCGCCCGCGCAATGGGGCAGCAGACGGGCAATCCGGGCGGGCAAAGTGAAGCGGCGAGTCACAGCGAAGCGGGCGTTTTGGCCTATGAAATGCTGCAAAGCCGTGCCGCCCAGATTGCCCGGTTAAGCGAGGCACGGTCCTTGGCAAGCCTGCAGGCCGCCGCCGATCATCTGGGGCGCGCAAGGCGGATCTATGTGCTTGGGATGCGATCTTGCCATTCTGTGGCGTGGCATTTTCACTATGTCATGACGCTTTTGGGCGAAAAGACCGAGCATCTTGACGGGCCCGCCGGCACTGGTGCAGATGGGCTGTTGCGCGCCCGAGAGGGCGACGTGTTGCTTGTGATTTCCATCAATCCCTACACACAGTATTCGCTGGAACTGGCGGCAATGGCGCGTGAAAAGGCCATGACCGTGATTGCGATTACCGATAGCGAGGTTTCACCCTTTGTTGCCATATCGGAGGTCGCGATTCTTTGCGCGACGGAAAGCCAAAGCTTTTTTCACACGCTGGCCCCCGCGCTTGCCGTGTCAGAGGTGCTCTGCGGTTTGCTTGCGGCCAGTGACCGGCAAGCGGCGCTAGAGGCGCTTCAGCGGGCCGACCGGCACCTTGACGCGCTTCACATCTATTCCAACACCATGCCACAGCGCCGGGTGTAACAAACCCTCGGCACAGATAATCAGCAAATGGGGCCAGATGCGCTTGCCTCGGTCTTTGAATGCAAAGACGCCGCGAGTTGTCGCGGCGCCTTGCCCTTATGGTTTTGGCAGATGCGGCGGATGTTTCAAACACGGGCGCCACAAACTGGGTTTTCAACTTCAGGCGAAACGCCTTAGCTGTTTGGATCGCCGTAATAGCCGGAATAGGCGCTGCCGTAGCCGCTAAGTTTGCCTGCTGCTTTATCCTGACGGTTCAATACGGCTAAAAGCTTCACCCCTGGGGCCAGATATTCCCGGACCTGATTGGCGGCATCCCTGACCTCACCCTGCGTGGTGTTGGCGAAGCGCACGACCTGGATTGCGGCGTCACAGGTCTGCGCCAGATAGCGCGTATCAACGACTGGCAAAAGAGGGGGGCTGTCAAGCACGATGACGTGGTAGAAATCGCGGACAGCATCAATCAGCGCAGTGAATTTTGGACTGTTGATCAATTGATCCGTTGGCCGACTGCTGCGGGCCCCCGCCGAGATTACCTCCAATTCCGACATTGGATCTAGAATCGGTTTGACAATCGGCTCGTTTTCGTGCGCGTCCGTTACCAGATAGTCGATCAGCCCATGATCTTGCGGCAGGTCAAAATACTTAGCAACCGATGGTTTGCGCAGATCGCAGTCGATCAGCAGGGTTCGCTTGCCTGCAATCGCATAGGTGCGCGCAAGGGCGATTGCTGTCGTTGTCTTGCCTTCGCCGGGCAAGGCTGAGCAAATCAAGATGACCTTGCCCTTTTTCAAGGCCTCTGGCGTCAGGCCGCGCTCTTTGATCCCGTGATGCAGGGTCGAATCAATTGCCAATCGCAGTTTTCGAAAGCTTTCCGCGTATTGTGACAATGGCTGCGCCACGATGTCATCGGCCAGCAGCCTGTCGCCGCGGTCCAGCGTAAGGGCAGGCACAGCAATAGGCGCACTGACTTGGATCACGTTGCCAAGCTGGGCGGCAGAGCTTACGCCGCCGATGTAATATTCATTCAAAAAGGCGATGACGATGCCAAGGCCGATGGCGGTGGCAGCCGCTAGCGCGATGATAAGCTTTTTGTTCGGCGATGCGGCTGAAATGGGTGGCAATGCCTCGGAGACGACGCGTGCGTCGGCAATCTGCACATTCGCCATCGCGTTCAAATCCTGCACCCGTGCCAACAATTGCTGATACTGGTTGCGCGCAATCGAAGCTGATTGTTGCAAGTTGAACAGATCCGAAATCACCGAAGATGACATGTCAGAACTAAGCAAGGCTTCACGCATCTGCTCACGCGCACGGGTTTCAGCCTCTGTGATCGAGGACACCTGCGCTTCGAAGGTGCTTTGTGCCTGGGTAAGGCGCTGATTCAGGTCTTTTTCCAAGGACTCAAGCGCATTTTGCAGATCAACCTGGCCCTGTGACCCGGTCTGCGCGCCGCGCAGCCGATTCTCCAACTGTTGACGTTCGCGTGCAAGGCTTTCCAGCGCGGAATCGCCAAGGGCGGCGGCGGCGGTGACCCAGTCGTTACGGGCCGCAGCATCGCGGGCATTCGCAAGGGTTTCAATGCTTTTGACCTTGCTGGACTTGGCGGATTCAAGTTGTTGGCGCAGCGCCGCGATGGCTGTGCTGTTGCTTTCTTCTTCAAACCGGGCCAGATTGTCGTCGATAAAGGTATTCAGCCCATTTTCAAGCCGGGTCAGCTCCACCTGGGCAATGCGCGTCTGGCTTTGCAGCACATCGCGCGCTGCGATGATCGAGGCGCTTTTCGTGATCACCTGACGCGCGATATAAGCTTCGACATAGGCGTTCGCAATGGCCGCCGCCCGTTCCGGGTTTTCGGACGTTGCGCTGACAGAAATCAGATAGGTCAGGCCTCGGCGACGTATGTCGGTGGCCGCTTTCAGCTTGGTGATGGTATTGCTGACCAAAGCGGCACTGCCGGCGTCTTCTTTGGGGCGCAGACCAACCGCTTGCCGCAAGCGATTGCCCATTGACTCGATGCCCAGTGCGATACTTACTTTTTGCCCAAGGCCAAGTTTCGGACCAAACTCGGGGTCGTTGATCAAATCTGCCTTTTCTACCACTGCCATCACGGTGGCATCTGCGCGCAGCACCTCCACCTCACCATCAACGCGAGAGTTCAGGATAGCACTTTGGCTATTTTCAACACTACCGGGGTCAAGCAAATTCGACCCACCGGCATCAATCGAAATCAGTGAGGTCGCCCGATACATTGGCGTTGCCACCAAAAGATAGGCGATGGCAGGAAGCAAAACCAACATGAGGGTGATAAGGATCAAACGGCTTTGCCGCCGCAAAATACCAAGCATTTCGTTCAGATCAATTTCTGTGCTTTGCAAAGGCTTCATCCTGATAAAAAAAGCGTAGTCGCCGCCAAATTACGTCATTGATAGGTTAATCACGCGAAAATAGACGCACGCTCAATAACCCGTTCTAAAACCAGATTCCCAGCAGTGTTCTGGGGCCCGAAGGTTAATCACGGGCTGCTACCATAAACTTTGAGGTCTTGAAAAGCACTATCCTGACGTATTGTGAAAACTGCAGGGCGGTGGCCGCTTGCCAACCTCAGCGCGGTCAGCCGACCCGTTGCATAGGCGCCGGTATCAATGCCGATGCTGTTTGGCCCGCAATCAGGCTGATCGGTGATGAAATGGCCGTGAACCAATGTCAGCCCTTCGGGGGGCACGCGGCCCGCACTGCCCCAGATCAGAGCCTGCAACGGTTGCGCGGCCAGCGGTGCGGTCGCATCCGCCCCTGCATGGGCAAGCAAATAAGGACCTACCCTGATTGCAGGCAGCAAATCACGCAAGAATTGAAGGTGATCTTCGGGCAGATGGGCTGACAGAGCCTGTTGCAGCTTGCGCGCGCTCATTGCCATGAGGGTCGAGATGTCCAGCCCGAGCCCGTAAGATGCCAGGGTCTCATAGCCGCCAACGTGCAGCCAATCGGCATGGGCCTGAGGGTTTGCCAGATAGCGCAGCATCATCGCTTCATGATTCCCCATCAGGCACAACCGCTTGGCCGCCACTGGCAGCCGCCGCATCAAATGATCAATGACCTGTGCGCTTTGGGTGCCCCTGTCCACCATGTCGCCCAACAAGATGATCGTCGCCGGGCTGTCAAAATGCGCACTGTCTTGCAGGATCGCTGCTTCAAGTTCGGTGTAAAGCGACAGGCAGCCATGCACATCCCCCACTGCATAGACTGGCCCGTCGAACGGATCCAATGTCGGGATCCCGACGGTTTCAGCAGGCACAGAACGCTTGGCAAGCCGCAACAGTCTTTGCAAAATGGTCATGCCGCGCCACGGCCCCGGCCCGGTAGCGCGGTATCGCCTCCGGGAATTTCGACTGCCTTGTCAGTGGCACCGTTGCTGATCCGTGGACGGGCGATTGCCAACCCGATGATCAACAGGAAGCAATAGACATTGGCGGGCATCTCAAGGCTGAAATCGAAAAGCGAATGGCTGGCCCCAAGTGCAATAACGCCAAGCGCCGCGGCATTCATGGCGACATCGCCTTCATTGCTGCGCAGACGGCCTATGATCATGATGACGGCCCAGCCTATCAATATCATGGGAATACTGCCGATAATAAAGCCCTGTTCGGCCCAGAGGGTAAGATAGGTGTTATGGGCAAGGTCGACATAGCGGTCTGCGACCAGCGGGTCTGCGCGATACAGTTCAAAAGCGGGGGCAAAGGCATCATACCCAAACCCGGTCAGCGGGCGGTCTTGGATCATGCCCCAAGACTGCAGGTAAACGCTGAGCCGATCCGAGCTTTGGGCCAGAGTGAAGATAGCCCGCTCGACCACGCCTGCACCAACATAGGGAATCAGGCCAAGCAACAGGAACAGAATTGCCGCGCCTGCCTCCAGCAGAATGCGCTTTGCGCTGGTTTTGAACGTCACGCGCAGCACAATAAAGGTGACGAAGGCCCCCAAACCCGTAGCCACCAGGCCCATCCGCGACTGGGTCAACAAGATGCACACGGCCAAAAGCACGATAACAAGCCACAGGCCCAGAATCTCCAGCCTTTTGGCCGTCAGAAACGTCTTATAGCCCCGGTCGGGTTCTGCCAGCGTTGCCTGATGCGCCCGCGTCATGGCATAGGCCACGCCAAGCACAAGGCCAAAGCCGAGGAATGTTGCAATGGAATTGCGGTTGACGAAGGTGCCCGTCAGCATGCCCTGGTAAACGTCTTTCGTGCCCCAGAACGAATAATCGTCCAGCAGGCGCAATGAGACAAGACCGAACAACCCATGCAATAAAATACCAAGCATCAGCCACAGGCCCAACCTGTGAATCCGCTCAGGCATGGTGCCGACCTCGATCACAAGAATCAGGAACACCAGGAACCCCACGGCGCGGATTGCCCCCAGCAAGGACGCCCCCGGCATCACGGACAGGCTGTCAGGCCGTATCACGTCTGGCGGCAGCGCGGGCAGTGCCTGAAAGGCGGCGGGAAAATAGGCGGCCCAAGGCATGAATTGCACGATCGCATAGACCGGGACCAACAAAGCCAGGCCGAAAAACATCTTGAATTCGGTGATTTGAAGCCTGCGCTTTCCCCCATCAGGGTTTGCGCCCGCAAGATGTAGGCACAGGCGCCAATCCCCAACAGCAATGTCCATATCAGCCACCACGCCGGACGGTTTGACGCAACCGGAATCGCGCTGACCAGCACCAGCAGAACCAAAAGCCAGCCTGTGACCGCGTTCAGACGGGTATAACGGCGCGCGCCTCGGGTACGTTTTTTCAAAGGCGCCGCAGCATCGACGCGAATCATGGGCTGTATCCGCGCGGCAGGTTGCAAATTAATTTTGGTCAAGTTTCCTGACCTCCCTCAGAAAGGCCACCTGCTCATCATTGGGGCGCTGTTCGACAACCCGAACGATGACCGGACGCTGGGCAATTTTATCCTTGTACAAGCGGGCAAGCCAGCTACGCCCGCCGAATGACTGCACAAGAAAGGCGATATCCGATTCGATGGCGCGTTTGGCGGCGGTATTTGCGCTGTCATACAAGGGCAGACCCTTGCGCAGCCGAAGCTTGGCGTGCCACGCCTCTCGTGGGGCCGTGGCCTGTGACCGGATCAGGGATTGGATGATAGTTGCCGAATCCTTTGCGGAAAACATGACGATGGTGTGCGCTGCGGCATAGGTGGGGTTGCGCACCAGTACCGCGGCGGCGATCTGGGTGCAGCTTGTGTCAACCCGGTCTTGCACCTCGGGGGGTTGCAGCGCGTACAGCAGCCCTTGCTGGACTGCACCACAGGTCATCAAAACTTCACGCATGGCGCGGTTACTGAACGGGGTTTGGGGCAATTGGGCACCGGATGCCAGCGACTCAAATGTGGCCAGATCGGAACTGCGGGCGAAAAACGCGACGTCATATTCCCTGCCAAAAGTCGCCAGCGCACCAAGTGCCGCGACAAGCCCCAAGACTGCTGCAAACATCTTCATTCTATTACAAACTCATTCACAAATAGGCCGCGCCAACGCGCGTTGAACTATATCTGTTCATCAATTGACTAAGGAGACGTTAGGCCGAATATACAATTTTATTAATATTTACCAGCCGTGCTTGGCGATAATTTGTTTTTACTTCGCGTCAAATTGTCCCTTTCAGTTTGGTCGCGTTCGAAGTATAAAGGCGAAATATGACTTTTTGAAGTCAATTGCGTCATAAGAAGTGGAGACTATAATGAATATTAAAGCTCAAGTTGCCGGCGCCTTTTTTATCGGTGCAACATTTATGGCTGCGCCGACCGTTGCGCAAACGTTTACAGTAGACACAGCCGCAATTTCTGCAGCATGCAGCGCCTCGGCCGCCGCATGTCAGGCTGTTGTTGCTGCGCAGGTGGCGCGTCTGCGCGCGGCTGGCTTGACCCCAGCAGCGATCAACGCACAGCTTGGCGTGATCGCCGGTACAGCAACAACCGCAGCAGCGTCCTTGCCCCCCGCACAACGCGTGCAGTTGGCTGCCACCATTCGGTCGGTTGCATCCGCTTCGACCAACCCCGCCCAGGTTCAGGCTTTGCAGACCTTGGCCAGCGATCTGGAGGCAGGTTCCGATGTGGATCTGGCTGCTGTCGCGTCTTCGCTTAGCGGTAGCTGAGCGATTGTCGGCTATCTAAATGTGTTAGTTCGGAAAAGACTTTGGATCGGCCACTATTTTTGTCGGCACTGTAAATTTTTGCTTGAATTTACCCAAGTTTCTATGGGGGCGGGTTATGAAGGATTTTTCGAACACTGAACAGAAAGCGCGGCTGGGATCCTACAACCTGCCGCGCTTCCATGACCAGACATCAAGTCGGGCTGACACGGCATACTACTTCAAACGGTTTGGAAAGCGCGCTCTTGATATTTCCATCGTCCTCGTCTCTATCGTATTCGTTGCGCCGATCATTGCTTTTTGTGCCGTGATCATTGCTTTGGATGGCGGAGCGCCGTTTTTTGGTCACATGCGTGTTGGTCAGAACGGGCGCGAATTCCGCTGCTGGAAAATCCGGTCAATGGTGGTGGATGCGCAATCGCGTCTTGCAGCGCATCTGGAAGCAGACCCCGAGGCGCGCGCAGAATGGGAAGCTACCCGTAAGCTGACGAATGACCCGCGCATCACGCGCTTTGGCCAGTTTCTGCGCAAAAGCAGCCTGGATGAACTGCCCCAGTTGCTGAATGTCCTCTTGGGGCAGATGAGCATCGTTGGCCCCCGTCCGGTCCCGCGGGACGAACTTGCCATGTATGGCAGTTCCAGACAGGCCTATCTTGCCATGCGTCCGGGTATCACTGGGCTATGGCAGGTCAGCGGGCGCAATGATGTCAGCTATGCCGAGAGGATCGCCATGGATCAGGCCTATCAGAAATCCTGCTCGTTCAAGCTTGATCTGGTGATCATCTTCAAGACGTTTGGTGCCGTTTTGGGCCGTAGCGGCCGCTGAAACGTTTCGGGAAACATGTTTACAGCACTGACGACCAATCCCCCGAGAGCGCGTAGCGCGGCAGGGTAGTGACGTTTGGGGATTTGCCCCGAAACGCTGCAGGCTTCCTTACCAATACCATCGGAACACATGATCAAAACGGCGGCTTGCATGGGCCGCCGTTCTGGTTTGCATGTCTAAAACACAGCCTTCTTGCCCAGATCCAGCCACAATTCGGTAAGCTGATGGTAAGCACCCACCCGCAATAGTTATCCCACAGCGGGGAGTGGGTCCTCGTATGACCGGGCCAGAAGGCCCCTTCATAAAGTGGGAAATCTGGTATGTTGATCTTTAATCCCCTGCGTAAGCAGGCCGCGTCTTCTTTTGTCTGCACCCTGACATCGCGTATAAGGCAAGGGGCTGCCGTTCTTGCCCTGACGGTGCTGGCCATGGGGGCAGGGCTGCCCAACCCGGCGCATGCGCAGTCGGTCAAGATTGTCAGGAATGATCTTGGCGGCTCGGTCGAAAATCGCCTGCGCGAAATTGCGCAGCTACGCAATTCAGGCACCCGCGTTGAAATTCGCGGTCAATGCACCTCGGCTTGCACGATGTTTTTGGGGCTGCCCAATGCCTGTGTGGCGCGGTCGTCGCGCCTTGGTTTTCACGGCCCGCAATCGCAGTATTATGGGGTATCGCTTGCTCCGGATCAGTTTGAATACTGGTCGCGTGTGATGGCCGATCACTATCCCGGTGTGATCCGCCAATGGTTCATGGCTGAAGCCCGGCAGACAACAATGGGCCTGATTACGATCAGTGGCGCCCAAGCAATCACAATGGGCGCGCGCGCCTGCACCTGATGCGCTCTGACTGGGCAACGCGTTATGCACCGCATACGCTGTCTCGATTCGCTGCGTGAATGCGATCATGCGCTAAATGCGTTCTGTGGCCGGTGATGTTTCGGGTGAAAGGCGAACTGCTGTTCAAGGCCCAAACGCTATGGGCCGCGCAAAACTGGGCTGCCGCATCACCCGGCCTATGCCGCGCCCAGCGGGCCGCGCCCTGCTACCGGGTCACATCACACAACGCGCCACGGTGCCCGATCACCCTGGCCGCCAGTCGCGCCCCGGCCCGTACTGCGCTCGGCACATCGCCGCCTGCGAGCCAGGCAGCAATAAAACCCGCGTTGAAGCTGTCTCCTGCGGCGGTGGTATCAACGATGGTGCGCACGGGCTCTGCGGTGTGCCGGGCATAGGCCCCGCCGTCGCGGGTCAGCAGCCTATCCCCTCCATTCTTCACGACCACCAAGCCAGCTGCCGCATAGCGATCGGCAGTTGCCTTGGGGTCGGCATCGCCAAAGAACGTGGCTTCATCCTCAAATGACGGTAGAACGATATCTGCCAGCGCTGCCGTCTCCATCACCACCCGGCACATGGTTGCGTTATCCTGCCACAGCCTTGGACGTAAATTCGGATCAAACACCACTCGCGCTCCACGCGCCCGAGCAGCCGACAAGGCGGCATGCAAGGTTTCACGGCCCGCCCCTTGCAGAATCGCCAGGGTAATCCCGGACAGATACACAATCCCGGCCCCGGTCAATCCGCGCGCCAACCGGCCCGCATCTTCGGCCAACAGCCGCGCTGCCGATTGTCCGCGCCAATAGGCAAAGCTGCGCTCACCATCCGTCAGCTCGATCATATAGAGCCCAACCGTCCGGCCCGGCAGTTGTGCCACATGCGCCGTACCAAGACCCGCATTTTGCAAAAAACCGATCATCCGTTGCGAAACCGGGTCCTGCCCCACGGCTGTCAGGTAATCGACTGCCCATGTGGCTGGCAGCAAATGCCGCAAATACCACGCTGTATTCAGCGTATCCCCGGCAAAGCCCATCCGGTAATCGCCTGCCGCCGCGCTTGGCGCCATTTCAACCATCGCCTCGCCGATGCAGATGATCCGGCGCTGCCGGGGTACGGCTATTGGCACTGTCTGCCCTTCAATTGGTCGTTACAAAACCGCAGAATTTCATCGTGCGAACAGGTCAGGCGAACCGCCAAACCATCGGCAAACAAATCAAACGCGGCCTGACTGCCCGGATTGACGGCTGTCAAGACCGGAATCCCGGCTGCCATTGCCTGGCCGATCAAAGGGCGAAACCCGCGGCCATCGGCCTCTTGCTTGCCAAACTTGTTGACGATCAGAAGGTCCGGTCCTGCCGCCAATGCCTGCGCGACCAAGCCAACGGCCTGCTCCAGCCCCGCAGCGTCAAGGCGGCACCCTTGCGACAAAGCCCCGAGGTTCTGGCTGATTCTGACCACTTCGGCCCCGGTCAGTACATGCAAATCCATGTGGCAGGCCCGTGAAGGGTCAAAGTCTTCGTTCAACTGCACCACGCCCGCGACGGCAACGCCATCGCGGCGCAATTGCGCGGCAACCTCGGCCAAAACGGCATCAGCCTCGCCGCGTTCTTTTCCTGTGACATAGCCCAGCATCGCGGCCCTCTTGCAACTGCTATCCCGGACATACAAGATGCGGGCAGCCGATGAAAGGACCCGATGATACCTGCATATCCCATCTTGCCCAATCCGACCGATCCGCGCCTGACCCGCGCGATTTCGGGCACGGATCACACGGGTGCCATCGTGACCCTGTCGGTGGTAGAGGAGCGGCCGCTGACGATCTATCTGAACGCGCAGGAAATCGTGACTGCCATGACGATTGGCGACTATCCGGAATATCTTGCCCTTGGCTTTTTGCGCAATCAGGGCATGTTGCGCCCCGATGATGTGGTGACGGGCATCGACTATGACGATGATATTGAAACTGTGGTTGTCCGCACCCAGCGCCAAACCAGCTATGAGGAAAAGGTCAAAAAGAAAACCCGGACTTCGGGCTGTGCGGTAGGGACTGTTTTTGGGGATATGATGGAGGGGCTGGAGGGTTTGACCCTGCCTGCAACCCCTGTGCGCACGTCATGGCTTTATGCGCTGGCGCATCAGATCAATACCGTGCCTTCCTTGTACCTGCAGGCCGGCGCGATTCACGGCACGACCCTGTGTCAGGCCGACAAGCCGCTGGTTTATATGGAAGATGTGGGCCGCCACAATGCAGTGGATAAAATCAGCGGCTTCATGTTTCAGCATAACATCACCGCAGAGGACAAAATTCTGTACACCACCGGGCGGCTGACTTCGGAAATGGTCATCAAGACTGCGCTTATGGGCATCCCCACGCTTGCCTCTCGTTCTGGCTTTACCGCTTGGGGCGTGGAGATCGCGCGGCAGGTCGGGCTTACCCTGATCGGGCGCATGCGCGGCCAGCGCTTTGTCTGTTTGTCGGGCGAAGGCCGCCTTATCCGTGATGCAGACCCCAATGCGCAGCCCGATGAAGGCCGCAAACATGGCCGCAAAGGCGCAAGCAATGATTAAGGCATACCCCAATGTGACGCTGCCGGGTGTTATCCTTGCAGGCGGGCGCGCGACCCGCATGGGCGGCGGCGATAAAGGCCTGCGCATGGTTGGGGGACAAAGGCTGATTGACCGTGTGATTGCCCGCCTTGGCGCGCAATGTGCCCCCCTTGCCATAAATGCCAACGGTAACCCTGACCGGCTGGCCGAGTTCAACCTGCCGATCTTGCCCGACAGCCTGCCTGACCATCCCGGCCCTTTGGCGGGTGTTTTGGCGGGGCTTGATTGGGCGGCAAGCCTTGGCGCCCCCGCCATCCTTACCGCCGCCGCCGACACGCCATTCTTTCCGCCTGATCTTGCTGCGCGGCTTGTTGCAAACGCCGGCCCCTCTGGCCTGTGTCTGGCCGCAAGCGCTGATCCCATGGGCAAATTGCACCGCCAACCCACCTTCGGTCTTTGGCCTACGGCGCTGCGCCATGATCTGCGCAGCGCCCTTGCAAACGGCCTGCGCAAGATTGTGTTGTGGGCCGATAGCCACCACGCTGGCACCGCCGAATTTTCCAGCCACCCGTTCGACCCGTTTTTCAACATCAACACCCCCGAAGACATCGTCGAGGCTGAAAAACTATTGGGGCAGTCATGAAGCTATACGGCGTCACAGGCTATAAAAACGCAGGAAAAACCGGGCTGATGGTGCGGCTTGTCACCGAGTTCACCGCGCGCGGTCTAACCGTTTCCACGATAAAACATGCGCATCACGCGACCGATATCGACCATGAGGGCCGCGACAGTTTCCGCCACCGGCAAGCGGGGGCAGCGCAAGTGCTGGTCTGCTCTCCGGTGCGCTGGGCGTTGATGACCGAACTGCGCGGGGCCGCCGAACCCACGCTGGACGACCTGCTGACCTGCCTGAATCCTGCCGATCTGGTTTTGATCGAAGGCTATAAATCCGCCCCGCATCCGAAAATAGAGGCGCATCGGTTTGAAACCGGCCAGCCGCTGCTGGCGGCCGAAAACCCCACAATCCGCGCCGTCGCCTCCAACGCGCAGCCGGTTACACACTGCCCGTTGTTCCATCTGGACAATACAATCGCGATTGCCGATTTCATCGCGGCCGAGGTCGGGTTATGATTTTTGGCGCAAACATCGCCGTCGAATGGCCAGCGGGCACTGATCGCGGCCCCAGCCCGAAAAAAGAGGCCATTCGGGGCGCGGTTTTTTGCCACAGCGCGCCCCAAACTTCGCAGTATTTGCGCAACCGACATCTGACCAAGGGCTGGTTGTGCGATCTGTTTCAGATCGAAATCACCGCTGGCAGCCGCGTATTGGCCAGGAAAACAAGTTAGAAAGTCACCATGACCCAACAGCCAACCCTTGTTCCGCCGCGCCTGCGCAATGATTGTTTTGCCATGCCGCAGGGTGTTGCATGGACCCCGGTTGATGAAGCGCTTGCACGCCTGCGCGCCGCCTTGCATCCGGTCGCGGGGGTCGAGGATATACCGCTTGCAAGTGCATTGGGCCGGGTTCTTGCAGCCGATGTCTTGGCCTTGCGGGCCAACCCGCCGCATGCCAATTCGGCGGTGGATGGTTACGGCTTTGCCCATGCCGCCACAGGTGCGGGCATTTGCCAACTGCCCTTGGCCGCCGGTCGCGCGGCCGCCGGTCAACCATTTTACGACACCCTGCCAAACGGGCAAGCCATCCGCATCCTGACTGGTGCGATCCTGCCTCAGGGCGTTGATACCGTGGTGCTGGAAGAAGATTGCGCCATCAGCGCCGATGCCGTTGCCTTTGATGGCCCGATCAAACCCCGTGCCAACACCCGCCGCGCCGGCGAAGATCTGGCGCAAGGGGCTATTGCCTTGCCGCGCGGGCACAAACTTCGCGCCCCAGATCTGGCACTTTTGGCGGCCACCGGCACAACCCAGGTGCAGGCCTACCGTCGGCTGCGTGTTGGCGTGCTGTCTACGGGTGATGAAATCACCAGCCATAATGCTGCCCCGCATCAGATCTATGACGCCAATCGCCCGATGCTGCTTGCGCTTGTCACGGGCTGGGGGTTTGATGCCATTGACCTTGGCCATACGCCAGACAGCCCCGACCTGATCCGCCACCATCTTGATGAAGGTGCAAAATCCACCGATGTCATCCTGACCTCTGGCGGTGCCTCGGCGGGCGACGAAGACCACGTTTCGCGGCTGCTGTCGGCCGAGGGCGCCCTATCGAGCTGGCGCATCGCGATGAAACCCGGCCGCCCCCTGGCGCTGGCGCTTTGGCAGGGTGTGCCGGTCGTTGGCTTGCCCGGAAATCCCGTGGCAGCGCTGATCTGCGCCCTGATTTTCGCGCGCCCTGCGCTTTTTGCGCTCGCGGGCGCTGACTGGGCCGAGCCTGCCCGATTTACCCTGCCCGCAGCCTTTGCCAAATCCAAAAAAGCCGGGCGCCGCGAATATCTGCGTGCCCGCATCAATGCTGATGGTCATGCCGAGGTTTTCGCTTCCGAAGGCTCTGGCCGCATCTCGGGGCTGTCTTGGGCCAGTGGCCTTGTGGAACTGCCCGATGAGGCCGCAGACATCACGCCCGGAACCGCCGTTCAATTCCTGCCCTATAGCAGCTTTGGGATAGGCTGAAACGGGTTGCGCCCGGTTACATCCCGGCAAAAACACCCCTGGCGTTTCAACGTGAACACCTTAAATCCGGCGAATCAAATAATACTGTGCCTGCCCGATTTCGCCCGCGCCAATCAACGCATGCCCTGATTCTGCACAGTAATGCGGAATGTCTATCACCGCCGCCGGATCTGTCGCCAAAACCCGCAAGACCATGCCTGTTTGCATGGCCTTAAGCCGCTTTCGCGTCTTGAGCACCGGCAGCGGGCAAAGCAGCCCCTGCGCATCCAGATCTTCATCCCATTCCATGCCGTTTTTTCTAGGTCAAATGCCGGTGACTGTCCATTGCCTTGGCTGGCAGAGTGTCAGAACATGGGTTTTAATATGCTTGGTTTTGATGAATGATATTTCCCAAACACTGGCTCTGAAGTTTTGAGTAAACCAAAGCGCCGATGCGAAACACTGTGTAAGGCATACGGCAAAAAAGGAAACGGCAATGGCACTGGATCAGCAAGACGGCGTGTGGAAATCGGGCAAAGGCAAAGGCCGCCGGGCCACCAAGGGCCGGCAGCTTGACGATGCCGCATGGGGTCAGGTGAAATCCTTGCTTGGAAACAGCCCCCGCCGCCGCGATTTGCTGATTGAATTTCTGCACCTGATTCAGGATGAATACGGCCAACTTTCGGCGGCGCATCTGCGTGCATTGGCCGAGGAAATGCGTATTTCAATGGCCGAGGTCTGGGAGGTCGCAACCTTTTACGCCCATTTCGACCCGCGCCGCGAAGATGAGGCCGCCCCGCCCGATCTGACCATTCGCGTCTGTGACAGCCTGTCGTGTGAGATTGCCGGCTCGGATGCGTTGTTTGATGCGCTGACGAACGGGCATGATCCGGCCAAGGTGCGCGTCTTGCGTGCGCCTTGCATGGGCCGCTGCGATTCCGCCCCGGTTCTGGAAATCGGTCATTGCCATATTGACCACGCCACCCCCGCCAAGGTTGATGCAGCGATCAGGAACCACGAATTTTCGCCGAAAATTCCCGCCTACGAAGCCTTGGCGGCTTACCGCGCAAACGGTGGCTATGCGCAACTGGAAGGGCTGCGCCTGGCTGGTAATTGGGAGGTTGTGCAAGACAAGGTGCTGGCATCGGGGCTGCGTGGCCTTGGCGGGGCGGGCTTTCCTTCGGGCAAGAAATGGGGCTTTGTGCGCGCTAATGCAGGCCCCCGCTACCTCGCTGTGAATGGCGATGAAGGCGAGCCGGGCACGTTCAAAGACCGCTATTATCTGGAGCGCACGCCACATCTGTTCCTTGAGGGCATGCTGATTGCCGCCTGGGCGGTGGAGGCCGAGACATGCTTTATCTATATGCGCGACGAATACCCCGCCGTGCTGCACATTCTGGCGCAGGAAATTGCGGCGCTAGAGGCCGCGGGCATCGTCAAGCCCGGCTATATTGACCTGCGCCGCGGTGCCGGTGCCTATATCTGTGGCGAAGAATCCGCGATGATCGAAAGCATTGAGGGCAAGCGTGGTATGCCGCGCCATCGCCCGCCCTTTGTCGCCCAAGTCGGTATTTTTGGCCGTCCTACCCTTGTGCATAACGTCGAAACCTTGCTTTGGGTAACGCGCGTGCTGCGCGAAGGACCGGAAATCCTGTCATCGGTGGAAAAAAATGGCCGCAAGGGGCTGCGGTCCTACTCGGTTTCGGGGCGCGTCCAAAACCCCGGTGTGCATCTGTTGCCCGCGGGTTCGACCATCACCGATATCATCGCGGCGGCTGGTGGCATGGCGCCGGGCCACAGGTTCAAGGCGTATCAACCGGGGGGGCCGTCTTCGGGGCTGCTTCCCGCCTCGATGCATGACATCCCGCTGGATTTCGACACGCTGCAACCGCATGGCAGCTTTATCGGTTCTGCTGCCGTTGTTGTTCTGGGCCACCAGGACAGCGCCCGTGATGCCGCGCTGAACATGCTGCGGTTTTTTGAATCCGAGTCTTGCGGCCAATGCACGCCTTGCCGTGTCGGCTGTGAAAAGGCGGTCAAGCTGATGCAGGCCGACAAATGGGATCAAGCGCTATTGACCGAATTGTCGAATGTCATGATCGACGCCTCAATCTGCGGTTTGGGGCAGGCGGCCCCCAACCCGATCAAGCTGGTGATGCAACATTTCGCGGAGGAAATCTGATGTCGGTGAAATTCACGCTCGATGGCCGCGAAGTTACTGCCGAAGCCGGCTTGTCAATCTGGGAGGTTGCCAATGGCCGTGGCCTTGTCATCCCGCATCTGTGCCACAAACCAGCCCCCGGTTACCGCCCCGACGGC
Source organism: Pseudorhodobacter sp. (assembly GCF_034675685.1). GTDB lineage: Bacteria > Pseudomonadota > Alphaproteobacteria > Rhodobacterales > Rhodobacteraceae > Pseudorhodobacter. The sequence goes on from NZ_JAUCDA010000016.1 coordinate 143,231, forward strand.
AATTGCCGCGCCTGCATGGTTGAGGTTGAAGGCGAACGGGTGCTGGCCGCCTCGTGTATCCGCGAGCCGGTGGAAGGCATGGTTGTGCATACCCAATCTGCCCGCGCCATTGCCGCGCGCAAGATGGTGGTTGAAATGTTGGTGACGGACCAGCCCGAAGTCAACCGCGATGTCTCGTCCCATATGGGTGATATGATTGCGGCCACCGGGGCGATGGCGGGCCGCCTGCCCAAGCTGGAAGCAAGCCGCATTCCACTGTTGGATGACAGCCATGTCGCCATGCGCGTCAACCTTGATGCCTGTATTTCCTGCGGACTTTGCGTGCGCGCCTGCCGTGAGGTGCAGGTGAATGACGTGATCGGCATGTCGGGCCGGGGCCAAGACAGCTATCCCACCTTTGATATGGCCGACCCGATGGGGGCAAGTACCTGTGTCGCTTGCGGGGAATGTGTGCAGGCCTGCCCGACAGGTGCGCTGATGCCCGCAACGGTGATGGATGACCAGCAGCGCGGCGACAGCAAGGATTTCGATTGTGAGGTTAAAACCATCTGCCCGTTTTGCGGTGTTGGCTGTCAGGTGTCCCTGAAGGTCAAAGACGGCAAGGTCAAATTTGTTGACGGCATCAACGGCCCCGCGAATGAGGGCCGCCTTTGCGTTAAGGGCCGCTTTGGCTTTGACTACATCCACCACCCGCACCGCCTGACCAAACCGCTGATCCGGCGTGAGGGCATGCCCAAGGGCCTGAATGTCGATCCCGGTAACCTGCAAACCCATTTCCGCGAGGCTTCATGGGATGAGGCGCTGGATTTCGCTGCAGGTGGCATGGCGCGCCTGAGTGAGGCCCATGGTGGCCGGGCGGTCGCAGGTTTTGGCTCGGCCAAATGCTCGAACGAAGAGGCGTATCTGTTCCAAAAGCTGATCCGCCAAGGGTTTCGCCACAATAACGTCGATCACTGCACCCGCCTGTGCCATGCCTCATCCGTCGCCGCGTTGATGGAAAACGTCGGCTCGGCTGCGGTGACGGCCACGTTCAACCAGATCGAAAACGCCGATGTGGCCATCATTATCGGCGCGAATCCGGTCGAAAACCACCCCGTCGCGGCGACATTCTTCAAGCAATTCACCAAACGCGGTGGCAAGCTGATCGTGATGGACCCGCGCGGCGTTGGCCTGCGCCGTTTCGCCAGCCACATGCTGCAATTCCGCCCCGGTTCTGATGTTTCCATGCTTAACGCGATCATGCATGTGATCGTTGAAGAAAAACTGTATGATCAACAGTATATTGAGGCCTATACCGAGAATTGGGAGGCAGAGAAGGCCCATCTTGCCAACTTCGCGCCCGAAAAAATGGCGCCGATCTGCGGTATTCCCGCCGAGGTTCTGCGCGATGTTGCCCGCACCTTTGCCGGGGCCAAGGCCGCGATGATTTTCTGGGGCATGGGCGTTTCGCAACACACCCACGGCACCGATAACGCCCGCAGCCTGATTGCGCTTGCGCTGATGACGGGGCAAATTGGCCGCCCCGGTTCCGGGCTTCACCCGCTGCGCGGGCAAAATAACGTGCAAGGTGCGTCTGATGCGGGCCTGATCCCCATGTTCCTGCCCGATTATCAAACTGTCACCAGCGACAACATCCGCAACGCCTTTACCGAGGTCTGGGGGTCTGGCGATTTTAGCGCGGAAAAGGGCCTGACCGTCACCGAAATTCTGGATGCGGTGCACGAAGGCCAGATCAAAAGCATGTATATCCTTGGCGAGAATCCGGCGATGTCTGACCCGGATGTCACCCACGCCCGCGCGGCGCTGGCCAAGCTGGAGCATCTGGTCGTGCAGGATATTTTCCTGACCGAAACTGCGAATTATGCCGATGTTATCCTGCCGGCTGCCGCGTTCTACGAAAAATCGGGTACAGTGACCAACACCAACCGCCAGGTCCAGATGGGCCGCCCCGCTGTCAAGCCACCGGGCGACGCGCGCGAGGATTGGGCGATCACGACCGAGCTGGCAAAACGTCTGGGGCTTGGCTGGGCCTATACCCACCCGTCCCAGGTATTTGCTGAAATGAAGCTGAACATGAAGTCGCTGAACAACATCACCTGGGACCGGCTGGAGGCCGAGGGCTGCGTCACTTATCCCAGCCTGTCGGCTACAGACCCCGGCCAAGCGATTGTTTTCTCGGATGGTTTTCCGCGTGCAGGCGGCCGCGCGCGCTTTGCCCCTGCCAGCATCATTCCGCCCGATGAAGTGCCGGATGCCGAATATCCGATGATTCTGACCACGGGCCGGCAATTGGAACACTGGCACACCGGCTCGATGACCCGACGTTCAAAGGTGCTGGATGCGGTAGAGCCAGAGGCGAACTGTTCGCTGAACCCCAAAACCCTGGAGCGTCTGGGGGTAGAGCCGGGCGGCCATGTGCGTCTGACCACCCGTCGCGGCAGCATCACCATCATGGCCCGCGCTGACCGTGCTGTGGCCGAGGATATGGTTTTTCTTCCCTTCGCCTATGTCGAGGCGGCGGCGAACATCCTGACCAACCCGGCGATTGACCCTTACGGCAAAATCCCGGAATTCAAGTTTTCGGCGGTGAAGGTTGAAAAGGCTGCGGCGTTGGCCGCAGAATAAGGCAGATCAGCGGGGCTGGCCTAAATGGGTAACACTTGTAGGTCGGCCCCTTTGCGATAATGTGAAAAAGCAAAGGTTGCTTTTAACGCGCGCCGCTGCCTTCAAGCCGGCGGAACAGCAATGACAGCCCAAAACACAGGATGAAATACAGCAGCGCCGTCGTCAGCCAGGCCTCAAATATCATCCGGGTCGAGGCGACCAGTTCGACGGTTTTATATGTCAGCTCCTGCACCGAAATCAGCGAGATGATAGAGCTGTCCTTGACCAATGATATGAACTGATTTGAGAGCGGCGGCAGCACTTTGCGCAATGCCTGCGGCAGCACGATGAACCGCATCTCATCGCTCCATGACATGCCTATTGACCGCGCCGCCTCACGTTGCCCGCGCCCGACCGACTGAATCCCGGCGCGTATAATTTCCCCGACAAAGGCGCTTTCAAACAGCGCCAGCACGATCACCCCGGAAATCAGCGACGGAAAGCGGCGCATATCGCCAAAGAAAAACTCCCAGATTGCAATATCATCCTGCCGCGCAATGCCGCGCGCCCAGCGTTCCATGTTCAAGGCTGCGATCAACTGTTCGGACAGGAAAAAGAAGAAGATGAACACCACCACCACAGGGGGGATATTGCGCAACACCTCCAGATATGTGCGTGCAACCAGCCGTATTGCAAGGTTCTGCGCGGTGCGGGCAATGCCAAGGACCGTGCCAAGGATCAGGGCCAGAATGCTGGCATAAATCGCGATCCGCAGCGTGTTTATCAGCCCCTGCAACAGCAGGTTGGTGAACCAGCGCTGCTCCTCCTCATCCCAGCGCAGGAGATAATTCGGAATGCGTTCCCATTGCCATTTGTAGTTCAGAGAACCGGAAATCCGAAACCAGATCACCCCGATGAAGGCAATGACCACGGCAAGGATCAGATAATCCAGCCAATGCAGTTTGACGCGTTTCTTATGGCGCATAAGCCCCCCAGATTGGCCCGGCGCTGAACGCCGGGCCAATGGTCTTATTGGTCAACCTGATCGGCCCAGGCATTGCCTTTGAACCAATAGTCATTTCTTTCTTTCAACCAGCCGTTTTTCCAGTTCACAGCAATCCAGTTGTTGAAGAAATTGGTCGCGTCCGGGTCACCCTTGCGATAGGCAAACCCTTCGCCTGTGGCCAGAAACGTCTGGTCAAACGGTACGCTGATGGTTTCGGGGTATTGCCGCGCTGCATCAGATGGGCTGGGCTCGGACATCATGGTTGCATGTGCGTTGCCGTTCAGCACCTCTTGCGTGGCCGCGCCATCCTCATCAAACAGCAACAAGGTGGCCTCGGGGAAAAGCTGTTGGATCACGGTCGCAGGGGTGGCTCCTCGACGCGCGGCAAAGGTGACCTCTTTTTTGTTGTAATCTTCCAACGCCATGCCCTTTGTCATGGCCGTATTCGCCATGATCGTCAGGCCGGAATAGGCATAGGGATCAGAAAAATTGACCGTAAGGTTGCGTTCCGGCGTTACCGACATGCCAGAAATGATCACATCAAACTTGCCCGACACCAGGGCCGGAATGATGCCATCCCAGGCGGTCGGGATAAACTCTGCATCCACGCCCATATCGGCGGCGAGTTTGCGGCCAACGTCCAGCTCAAATCCGATCAGATCGCCTTTCTTGTCGCGCATCGACCACGGCACGAACACCGAAAGTCCGATTTTGATCACGCCGTTTTCCTTGATCTGTTCAATCACACTGGCTTTTGACAGATCAGCCCGCGCGTCCTGTGCGGCCGCAGGCAGCGCCAACCCGGTGGCAAGGGCCATGCCCAATGTGGCCGCCATCATACGTCTTGTCAGTTTCATTGTGTCGTTCCCCGTGATTTATGGGCCCTAATCCTGAACGGCATAGCGCCGCTCAAGATAGCTGGCAAAGATAGAAATAAGCATCGTTACTGCCATATAGACTGCGGCAATCGTAAACCAAATTTCAAAACTGAGATATGTGTCGGAAATGATGTTGCGCCCCACAGTGGTCAGCTCTACCACCGCGATCACACTGACAATTGCCGATGATTTGATCATATTCACCACCTCACCCGTCATCGGCGGCAGCATGAACTTTATCGACTGTGGCAGGATGATATAGCGATAGATCTGCGGGGTGGTCATTCCAATTGAATTTGCTGCCTCCCACTGGCCCTTCGCCACGGCGTTGATCCCACCCCGAAAAATCTCAGAGATCAGCGCGCCATGAAATACCGCAAGGCACAGCACGCTGGCGGTGTAGCGGTCCAAGCCAAAAATTGGGCCAAACACATAGTAAAACACATAAAGCAGTACCAAAAGGGGCATGTTGCGTACGATTTCCAGGAAAACCCGCGCCACCGCCCGCCCGATAATCAGGTCCGATAGCCGCATCAGGGCGATCAGCAGCCCAATCCCCAGCGCCAGCACAAAGGCCAGCGTTGACAAGGTGATCGTGCCGACCAGCCCCCAGGGAATTTCGCCCAATGTGATACCTTCCGGCCCCGCCGAGAAGAAATATTTCGGCACGCGGTACCATTGCCAATTGTAGCCCATCGCCTCGGCGCCCTTCAGCGCCACCTCGACAAGCCCCCACATCAGCAAAAGGTAAATCAGAAACGACACCGGCACAGAGGAAGCCCCCCGCCTCAGCCGCGCCCAGATAGGTACAGCGGCCACGCTAATGCTCCAGGATCTGGTCAAGAAACAGGCGGGCACGGTCACTTTTTGGGTTGGTAAAGAACGTCTCTGGGGGCGAGGTTTCGACAATCCGTCCCGCCTCCATGAAAACCATCGTATCCGCCACGCGCCGCGCAAAACCCATTTCATGGGTCACGCACACCATGGTCATGCCAAACTCGGCCAGTTCCACCATAACCTCCAGAACCTCGCTTATCATCTCGGGGTCAAGCGCGCTTGTGGGCTCATCAAACAGCATGATGCGCGGCTCCATGCACAAAGACCGCGCAATCGCCACGCGCTGCTGTTGGCCACCCGAAAGCTGGCTGGGGTATTTATCGGCCTGCTCTGGAATATGCACCCGCTCCAGATATTTGCGCGCCAGAGCCTCGGCCGCCAGCTTGCCCAGTTTGCGCACCCGTATCGGCCCAATAGTCAGGTTTTCCAGAACCGTCAAATGCGGAAACAGGTTGAACTGCTGAAAAACCATCCCCACCTCTTGCCGCACCGCGCGAATATCCCTGGTGTTTTCGCCCAGTAGCGTGCCATCAACGGTGATCGTGCCTTCGTCATGTTCTTCCAGCCGGTTTATACAGCGGATCATCGTCGATTTACCCGAGCCGGACGGGCCGCAAACAACAACCCTTTCGCCTTGCCGCACCGTGAAATTGATATCAGCCAAGGCCTGAAACGGGCCAAAATACTTTGCAACATTGCGCATTTCAATCATCGGCTGGCTGTCGTAGGCCAAAGGCTGTTCCTTTTGGTTTATGGAAGGCAAGGTTCACAGGATATAGGGGCAACTTTGCAGGTATCCAGCTTTGTTTCAAGCAAAGGGCCGCCCCTGATTTTTCAGAGAGGGGCGAGCGGTAAAGCCGTAGCTGCAGCAAGGCAAAACACATCCGCGTGGGCAGGTTGAAATCTGGCCGCAGTTTGGCCTTGGGGTACGAGAGGAAGGGTCGGATAGCTGCCAGTTGAACGCAAAAAAAGCGCCCCCCCGACACTATGGTATCGGAGGGGCGTCGCGCCTGAATATTGGCATCGCTTACTGTAAATGCGGTTCCGTTCTATCTAGGTACACTATACCTTTGTATAGGTCGCTTGTCTATACGAAAGTATATGGCCCTGAAGTTTTTACGGCGCGTATCGCAGAAATTTTCCGACCAAAGCCTCGCCTGTCGTGACCGGCAATAGCCACCTGCGGGCATGGGCGCAGCGACAATCCCCTTTCCTCCAGGGGATGCGCAGTCTAGGTTGGCTACCTGGACAAGGGAGCGATGGTCGAAAAACGATGAAATCACCGTCAAACCTGCCATTCTGGCGCTCATTCCGGCTGTTTGAGACGCTGGACGATACGATTTTGCGTCAGATCTCTGCTGTCGCACAGCGTCGCAGCTGGTCTGCCGGCACAACGCTGTTTCAGCGCGGCGATGCGGGCGACTATCTGGTTGCCCTCATGTCTGGACGAATCCGTTTGGCTGTCAGCACCCCGCAGGGAAAAGAGCTGGTCTTGCGCCTTGCCGAGGCTGGCGATGTTTTTGGCGAGCTGTCTTTGTTTGATGGTGCCCCCCGGTCTGCTGATGCAACAAGCCTGCTTGACAGCGAGGGGTTCGTTTTTTCCAAACGCGATTTTGATGCCCTCGCCGCGCAAGAGCCAAGCCTGCACATTGCGGTCACGCATTACCTTTGCCGCATGCTGCGCGACACGACGGAACAGTTGGAGGGCCTGGCGCTCTATAACCTTGAAGCGCGTGTTGCCCAATTCTTGCTGTTTACCCTGCGCCAAATTCACGGCGACACATTGCCGCCCAGGCCGCTTTTGCGGCTGGAAATCAATCAGTCCGATATCGCCGCTGCTCTTGGCGCCAGCCGCCCAAAGGTAAACCGCGCCCTGCAAGCGTTGCGCGATGCCGGCATCTTGCACAAAAACGGCGAGGCCTTGGCTTGCGATGTTGCCTTGCTGTCGCAAATCGCCGACCCCGCCTCGGCTTGACTGGTCATGGCGCAGGGCAGCCACACGTTTCGGCCAACATTGGCCCGCTACGGTTCCCGCTATCGCGCAGAAGGTTTAGGGCCCCAAGGGCGGCTTCGCAGGTCATTCATTACCTGAACCAAGGCCGCCGATATTCCCGGTTCAGACAGGGCGTGCCCCGCCGCCGGGATCAGATCCAGGCGGGCATTCTTCCACCCTTTCGCAAGTTCAAAGGCCGAAACCGGAGGGCAAACCATATCAAAGCGGCCCTGAACAATATCGGCCCCGATCGCCTCAATCCGGTGGCGGTTTTTCAAGATCCAGCGGTCCTCATCCAAAAAGCCCTTGTTGACAAAATAATGATTTTCCAGCCGCGAAAACGCCCGCGCATATTCTGATGGCGTTTCGCTGGCGATATGGGGCGTATCAATGCTCGCAAGCGCGTTTTCCCAGTTTGCCCAAAGTCGCGCAAACCGCATTTCCTCGGCCATATCGCCCGAGAACAGGCGGCGGTGATAGGCTTTGATCAAATCGGCCTGCTCGTTCTTTGGTATGGCCCCGGTAAAACGATCCCACAGGTCAGGAAAGAATCGGCCGGCCCCACCGCCATAAAACCAGTCCAGCTCTGCCTCGGTCATCGTAAAGACGCCCCGAAGCACCAGATGGACGACATTTTCGGGGTGGGTGATCGCGTAGATCAGGGCCAATGTCGCGCCCCAACTGCCCCCGAACAAAAGAACCGGGCCTAGCCCAAGACTAACCCGAATCTTCTCCATGTCCGCAACCAGATGCCAGGTGGTATTTTCGGTAACGCTTGCATGTGGCCGTGAGCGCCCGCAACCGCGCTGGTCAAACAAGATGATGCGGTAAACCCTGGGGTCGAAATAGCGCCGCATCGCCGGGCTGCACCCACCCCCCGGCCCGCCATGAATGACCATGACCGGCACCCCATCGGGGCAACCGGATTGTTCAACATAAACATGATGTCCCTCGCCCATATCCATCATTCTTTGATCGTATGGGTCCAGTGGGGGGTATAAATACTGAGCTGCGCTCTTTTGGCCTGATCTATGGTCCATGTTTGCCCTATATAGTTACCCAAGCCTGCCCGTCCCGGCAAAAAACTGCAAGGAGTGAGAGATGAGTTTGAACACGATTGACCCTGCCGAGGTTGCAAAATTTGAGGCGATGGCGGCGGAATGGTGGGACCCTGCCGGAAAATTCAAACCGCTTCACATGCTCAACCCTTGTCGGCTGGGCTATATCACGACCCAGATCGCGGCAGAGTTCGGTCGGGATTTGACAGCGGCCTTGCCCTTCAAAGGGTTGAGGCTGCTGGATATCGGCTGCGGTGGTGGTTTGCTTTCAGAGCCGATGGCCCGATTGGGGGCCGCAGTGGTCGGGGCCGATGCGGCCGCGCGGAACATCCCGATAGCACAGCTTCATGCCGAGCAAATGGGGCTGGAAATTGACTATCGAAACTGTGCCGCAGAGGATCTGGCCAAAGATGGCGAGGTTTTTGACGTGGTTCTGAATATGGAAGTGGTCGAGCATGTGCCCTACCCGCAAGCGTTTTTGACGGCCTGTCAGGGGCTTTTGAAGCCGGGGGGGCTGATGATTTGTTCAACCCTGAACCGCAATCCGAAAAGCTTTATGATGGGGATCATCGGCGCGGAATGGGTCATGCGATGGCTTCCCAAGGGCACGCATGACTGGTCGAAGTTCATCACCCCGGATGAGCTGTATACGATGCTTGAAGCGGCAGGCTTGAAGCCGGTGGACCGCAAAGGGATGGTTTTCAATCCGATCAACTGGAATTGGTCGCTGTCGGACCGGGATCTTTCGGTGAATTATGTGACGGCAAGCGTAAAGCCGGGGTGAGTGCGGGTATATTTCTGCATGTAACCATCATAGCGTTTCGCCTTTGACTTGAAGCAAGGCCTATCACATAACGCGTTGAAATCTTTGATTTCAGACAGCGATATGTAAGTCAGGTTTCCGGTGAAACGCTTTGATCTGCGCCGTGGCGGACCACGCGGGCGGCCCCGATAGTTGGTGTGGGCCTGTCAGTTCAGTTTTCGCGGCGGCAAAAAGGGCAGGGGCATGACCGGGACGCCGTCTTCGACCAGCTTTCTTGCTTCATCCAGCCGGGCCTCGCCGTGAATGGCGCGGGGGGCGGCGGTGCCCTCGTGCATTTTGCGGGCTTCGGCCACAAAGCTTTTACCGACATAATCGGAATTTGCCTCGACCTCGGCGCGCAAGGCTGCAAGCGCTTTTTCTTGTGGGTTGGCGGGCGTGGAAAGGGGCCTGTCCGGGGGGGGGATGGCCTGCCTTGCGGGCGGGCGTGACGGCGGGTGCCATCAGGGTCTTGATAATCTCGGCGCTGCCGCAATGGGGGCAGGAAATACGACCCGCATTTGCCAATGCATCAAAGGCGGAGGCCGATTGAAACCAGCTTTCAAAGCTGTGTTCATTGGCACATTTGAGCGCGTAGCGGATCATCTTTGGCCCTGTCGCGGGGTGGGGGTGGGCCAAGTTGACGCTTGGCCCGGGTTAAAGCATCGGTGGGGTTTACCTAAGCTATTTGTGACAGGATACAAGCCTGTCCCCTTGGCGTTTGCGGCGGTTTGGCGGCTTGCTTTCGCTGGGCCCCGGCCCTGCTGTTGGCGCTGCGCTTGCGGTCAGGGGTGGGGTAAAGGCTGACAGCAGCGCTCTCAACTCGGCTTCGGCAACCTTGCGGGCGGCGGCCTCGGGGGCGAACCATTTGCGGCGGCGCTGGCGTTGTTCAGGAAATTCAGGCGCGAGGGTGGTCACTTCCAACGGAAAGACCTCAACGATGCAAAGCTGAACCGTTTGTTTTTTTGTATCGCGCCTGAGGATTTTTTCATATGTGAACTGGCCCAGCTTCGCCAGCGTGATCTGGCCTTTGACCCCGGCTTCTTCCCATGCCTCAATCGCCGCCGCCTCTGGCCCCGAGCGGCCTTTCATGGGCCAGCCTTTGGGTATGACCCAGCGCCCGGTTTCGCGGCTGGAAACAAGCAAGACCTCGGCCCCTGATTTGCCAGCACGCCAGCATAGCGCACCAAATTGGTTGCGCGGTTCGTCGGATGCAGCGACGGATACGGAAGGGGCGGTGTTTTTGGGCATGGTATCCTTTGTGATGCCTGCAAGGCCGGGCGTGCCGTGATGGCGGCCATATTTTGGGTTATGGTTCAAGATATAAAAAATATGAGAATTTTCAAGGGTTCAGGCCCTTGCAGTGTTTTGCAGGCTTGCGCAAACTGCGGATAAAGTGGCGCAGGCTTGGCAGAAGTGAGAATGTGATGCGGGTGTTTGTGGCGATGACCATTCCCGATGATGTGCAAAGCCAGTTGGCGGTGCAACAATTCTTGATGCCCATTCCGCGCAAAGTGGATCGCGACCAGTTCCACATCACGCTTTGCTTTATGGACGAGATGCGGGATGAGGCGTTGGAGGCGCTGCATGAGGGGTTGTCGCGCCTAAGGATGCCGCCGTTTAACCTGTCGCTGGCGGGTTTCGGGGTGTTCGGCAAGGCCAAGCCAAATTCGGTTTGGGCTGCCGTGGTGCCTTCAGAACAATTGAGCCGGCTACAGGCCAAAGTAGAGCATCAGGCGCGAGAGGCCGGGGCGGTTGTGCCTGCCCGCCGCTTTGTGCCCCACATCACTCTGGGGCGCTTTCCGGCGATGCGGCCCGAAGACGCCGCACGGCTTGAACTGGCGGTGCTACGGGGGGCGGGGTTTCGCGCGGGGCCCTGGCTGGCCGAAGAAATGGTGCTGTATCAATCAACACTGAGGCCCGAGGGGCCGCGTCATGACGTGTTGGCGCGCTATGCGTTGACAGGGTAGCGTGATTTGCAAGCCGATGTTGGTCTTTTGCCGCGTATAAAAGCCACGGTTGATAATGGCCAGCTGGCCACGGGGATCGGTTTGTGCCGGCAGGCATGGAGGCCCAAGGCGCCTTTTCATTTCGTAACGGCAGGGCCCACTGGTTTGTGCAAGGCCTGTACGGGCGGTTTCATGGGTTATTCCGGCGTTGATTGCCGGGCAAAGCGGAACTGGGTGTGCTGGGTGTAGCTGTGTCCGGGGTTCAGCACAGGTTGCGCCCAATCTTGGTGGTTGATGGCATTGGGCCAAAGCTGCGGCTCCATCGCAAGGCCCGCGTAAGCGCCGTAGATTTTGCCATCCAACCCCGGTACGGGCAGGTTCATTCGGGCGGCATCATATATTTGCAGGCCAGGCTGATCGGTAAGCAGGTCCATCGCAATGGCCTTGGTGTAAAGGGCGGCGACGCGGCGCAACGGCAGGGAATTGCCGGGGTTCTGGGGTATCTGGGTAAGGCAGAAATTATGATCAATCGCGGTGGTGGCACAGGCGGCGGCCAAGGGCTTGGCGGTTTGGAAGTCAAAGGCTGTGCCGGCAGTCTCAGCGACCTGTCCGGTTGGAATCAGGGCGGCATCAACGGGCAGGTAGTGTGCAGCAGTGATTTGCAGCCGATGCGACAAGATATTCGCGCCGCCAAAATTGAAATAGCTGTGATGGGCAAGGTTGCAAAGTGTTGCGGCATCGGTGGTGGCGGAAAATTGCAGATCCAGCACACCGCCCGGCAGCAAGGATATAACAAGGCTGATCGTAAGCGTGCCGGGATACCCCATTTCACCAGCGGGTGAAATGAGGGTGAAGGTGGCGCTGTGATCCGTATGTGCGGCAATGGTCCAGAGGCGATGCGCGGTGCCATTGCTACCGCCGTGCAGGTGGTTGGGGCCGTTGTTTGGGTCCAACTGAAAACGCGTGCCGTTCAGGGTGAAACGGCCGTCCTTGATGCGATTGGCGCAGCGCCCCACGATGGCGCCAAAATAGCCGGGATGGTCGATATAGGGGGCGAAATGGTCAAAGCCAAGCACAAGCGGGGGGGCGTGGCCATCAAGCCGCAGGTCACGCAGCGTCGCGCCATAGGTCAGCATCTGTGCCGTCAGGCCGCCGCCGCGCAATGTGATCTGCCAGACGGTTCGGCCATCAGGAAGGTAGCCAAAAGGGGTGATCTGCGTCATTGCGAAACCTTTTCTTGGGTCGGTGGCCTTACTTGCCTAACTGCCGCAAATAGCCTTGCGCGCTGCAGGGCAAATGGCAAGCGTGTTTGGCAGGCCAAGGCGCATGCCCTATATTTGGGTCGGCATTTGGTGGCGGGTGCGTTATGGCAGGGATAAGATAAAACGGCATAGCGGGCGGGGATGACGGTGACAGGAAAAGATTTGCGACCCGCACGGATTTTGTGGCTGGATTTGGCGCGTGCGGTTGCCGTGCTGGGCATGGTGATTTATCACTTCACCTTTGATCTGGGGATGTTCGGATTCATCGCGCCGGATACTGCCGTGACCGGGTTTTGGGCGGTTTTTGCGCGGGCTGTCGCGGGAAGTTTTGTCGCGCTGGCGGGGTTCAGCCTTGTTTTGTCGCATGGGCAGGTTCGGGGCCGCGGGATTGTTTGGCCCGCGTTTTGGCGGCGGCTTGGGGTTGTGGCTGGGGCAGCGCTGCTGATCACGGTGGCGACATGGCTTGCGATGCCGGGGCAGTTCATTTTCTTTGGGATTTTGCATTCCATCGCTTTGTCATCGCTGCTGGGCTTGGCGTTTTTGCGATTGCCCTGGCGGATGACGCTGGGTGTGGCTGCGGTTTTCCTTGTGGTGCCGCAGGTTTACCGGGATGTGGCGTTTGACACGCCGTGGTTGGCATGGGTCGGGCTGGCGCCGGGGTTTCCGCCGACGATGGATTATGAACCGCTGTTTCCGTGGTTCGGCGCCTTCTTGCTGGGAATGGCCGCGGCGCAAGCCATGGTTTTGCGGGGCGCATTGGTGCGGGCTGTGCCGTCGCCGTTGATGGCGCGGCTCAGCTGGCCGGGGCGGCATTCGCTGATGATCTATCTGCTGCATCAGCCGATCCTGATCGGGCTGTTCAACCTTTACTTCTGGTTGCGTTAGACTGGCAGGTCGCGGGCGTTGGCGATAGCTTCCATGGTGATGTAAGAGGTGACGGTTTCAAGTTCGACCTTGGCGGTCAGGCGTTGGTAGATTTGGTCAAAGGCGTTCATATCCTCGGCCACGATTTTCAGCATGTAGTCATAATCGCCCGCAATGCGGAAAAAGTCGATCACATGCGGGATGTTCAACACCTCTCGCCGAAAGATTGCCAGCCAATCCTTGCTGTGATGGCGGGTGCGAACCATCACAAAGACAGTCAGCCCAAGACCAAGCTGCGCCGCGTTCAGCCGCAGGGTTTGGCCAGAGATCAGGCCGGAGTCTTGCAAGATCTTGAGCCTGCGCCAACAGGCGTTTTGCGACAGGCCCACGGTTTCGGCCAATTCGCGTTGCGATTGGGCGGCATCGCGCTGAAGGGCGCGAAGGATGGCTCGGTCTATCTGATCCAGGATTAAGGGTTTCATCCGATCACATGACCCAATTTATTGCCAAACTGCAATTGAAAAAGGTGAAGTTTACCCCAATCGCTTCACGCTATGATCGGGAACACCTTGAAGAGGAGATACCCCATGCCCACCGCCCTTGAAGATTTCGCTGCCAGCCTTGACATGCCGGATGTGGGGGCAGCGTTGCGCGATGGGGTGATTGGCGAGGGGGCGGCGTTTGATGGGCCGTTTGGGCCGCAAAAGCTGCTTTATGCGGATTATGTCGCCTCGGGCCGGGCGCTGCGGCAGGTCGAAGGCTTCGTGATGGAGCGGGTGCTGCCGTTCTATGCCAACAGTCACACCGAGGCGTCCTTTTGCGGGGGCATGATGACACGGATGCGGCGCGAGGCGCGGGCGGTTATTGCGCAGGCATGCGGCGCGGATGAAGGCTTTGCGACGGTGTTCGCCGGGGCAGGGGCCACGGCAGGGCTGAACCGTTTGGTGCATCTGATGGGCGTGCCAGAGGCGGTTGCGCGCGGCGAAAATCCCTTGGTGCTGATCGGGCCGTATGAGCATCACTCCAACATCCTGCCCTGGCGCGAAAGCGGGGCCGAGGTGGTGGAGATTGCCGAGGCGGCCAGCGGCGGGCCGGATATGGCAGCCCTAGAGGCAGAATTGATTGCCGCAAAGGGACGGCGGGTTGTGGGCGCATTTTCAGCCGCGTCAAATGTGACCGGAATCTTGACCGATGCGGATGCGGTGACGCGGTTGCTGAAGCGTTATGGCGCGCTGGCGGTGTGGGATTATGCTGGGGGTGGGCCCTATATTCCCATTGATATGCGGGCCGGAAGCGATGCAGAAAAAGATGCGGTTGTGGTCTCGGCGCATAAATTTGTGGGCGGGCCGGGGGCATCGGGGGTGATGATCGTGCGCAAGGCGGCCGTGTGTTCGCAGCGCATGTTCCAACCCGGCGGCGGGACGGTGAAATTCGTGTCCCCCACAGCGCATGATTACAGTTGTGATCTTGCCACGCGTGAGGAGGCGGGGACGCCGAATGTGGTGGGGGATATTCGGGCGGCCTTGGTGTTTATTGTCAAAGCGGCGATTGCGCGGGCCGGGATGGCGGCGCGACATGCGGAGCTGCGGGCGCGGGCGCTGGGCGTATGGCAGGGCAATCCGAATATCGTCTTGATGGGCAATATGAAGGCCGAGGCCTTGCCGATCTTTTCCTTTCGGGTGCGGGATTCTGCACGGGGCGGCTATCTGCATCATCAGCTTTTCACGCGGTTGCTGTCGGATGTCTACGGGATTCAGGCGCGCGGGGGCTGTGCCTGTGCCGGGCCTTACGCACATCGGCTGTTGGGAATCACGGCGGCGGAATCGGAGGCCATTCGGGCCGCGATTCTGCGTGGCGAAGAGATGGAAAAACCGGGCTGGACACGGCTGAACCTGTCGGCGCTGATGGATGATGCCAAGGCAGACCGGGTGATCGCTGCGGTCGATGCCTTGGCGCGCAACCCCTACCCTATGGCCGATGTCTATTGCTGCGAGGCGGCAACAGCCCGGTTTCAGCCAGCTGCTTGAATGGACGGCCCGATAGCCAAACGCCGGGAGAGGGCTGACTGCCCCCTCCCGGACCCTTCCCCGTGGATATTTTTGCCGAAAAGAAAGCGGTAGATTGCGGGGCTGTTCGAATCCGGGTTGCATTTTTGGGGGGGCTGGCTTATGTGTTCCTTCAACAGCTGTTTCAGGGCCCAAACCTGAAGCTACCGGAACCTGACGCGGGCCTGTGGGCCCGCTTTTTGTTTTGGGATACCTTTTGCCAATGGATGCACCTGATGTCTGACCTTATCGCCAAAACCGCTATTGATCGTCGCCTCGCCGAGATTGTGACCCCTGCCATTGAAGGTTTGGGGTATGAGCTGGTGCGTATTCGGTTGATGAGTGGCAAGACCAAGGTGTTGCAAATCATGGCCGACCGCCCGGATGGCGGGATTATTGTGGATGATTGCGCCAAAATCTCGACCGCGGTTTCGGCGGTTCTGGATGTAGAAGACCCGATTGAGGATAACTACACGCTTGAGGTATCGAGCCCCGGAATTGACCGGCCGCTGACACGGTTGAAGGATTTCGACATGTGGGCCGACTATGAGGCGCGGATTGAAACGACCGAATTGATTGATGGTCGCCGCCGCTTCAAGGGCATTTTGCGCGGGACTGACGGCGATGAGGTGCTGATTGAGCTGGAAGAGGGCAAGGAAACCGTGACCATCGGGTTGCAGTTTGACTGGCTGTCGGATGCCAAGCTGATTTTGACGGATGATCTGATCGCGGAAATGCTGCGCCAAAAGAAGGACAGCGGCAATTTTGACCCGGCAGATTTTGATGAGATTGACGAGACCGAAGGGGAGGAGGTTGAGGCCTCCGAATCAGATGATGATGCCCCGGTGACGAAACACTAACGGCCCCGCGCCGCCCTCTGGGAGAGAAACGAATGGCAATTACCTCTGCAAACCAGCTTGAACTGTTGCAAACGGCTGAGGCCGTGGCGCGGGAGAAGATGATCGACCCCGAACTGGTCATTCAGGCGATGGAAGAATCGCTCGCCCGTGCTGCAAAGTCCCGCTATGGGGCTGAACTGGATATTCGTGTTGCCATTGATCGGCGCACCGGGCGCGCGACCTTTACGCGGGTGCGGACGGTTGTGGGCGATGATGATGTTGAAAATTACCAGTCTCAGATGAACGTCAAGGATGCGAAAAAGCATCTGGCAGACCCGAAGGTCGGCGACGAGATTATTGAGGAAGTGCCCCCCGGTTGATCTGGGCCGGATCGCGGCGCAATCGGCAAAGCAGGTTATCTTGCAAAAGGTGCGTGAAGCCGAGCGTGACCGCCAGTATGAAGAATTCAAGGACCGCAAGGGCACGATCATCAATGGTCAGGTCAAGCGCGAGGAATATGGCAATATCATCGTCGATATTGGCCGGGGTGAGGCGATTCTGCGCCGGAATGAGAAGATCGGGCGTGAGAGCTATCGCCCGAATGATCGTATTCGCTGCTATATCAAGGATGTGCGCCGTGAGGCGCGGGGGCCGCAGGTGTTTTTGAGCCGGACCGACCCGCAATTCATGGCCGAATTGTTCAAGATGGAAGTGCCGGAGATTTACGACAATATCATCGAAATCAAGGCCGTTGCGCGTGATCCGGGAAGCCGCGCGAAAATCGCGGTGATTTCCTATGACAACTCGATTGACCCTGTGGGCGCTTGCGTGGGTATGCGCGGCAGCCGTGTGCAGGCGGTTGTGAACGAATTGCAGGGTGAAAAGATTGATATCATTCCGTGGAATGAAGATCAGGCGACCTTCCTGGTGAATGCGTTGCAGCCAGCCGAGGTTTCCAAGGTCGTGATCGACGAGGAAGCCGGCAAGATTGAGGTCGTGGTGCCGGATGAGCAGCTGTCCCTGGCGATTGGGCGTCGCGGCCAGAACGTGCGGCTTGCCAGCCAGTTGACCGGCCTTGATATCGACATCGTCACCGAGACCGACGAATCGGCCCGCCGTCAGGCAGAATTTGCCGAGCGGACCGGGTTGTTCATGGAGACGCTGGATATCGACGAAATGATGGCGCAGCTTTTGGTGGCCGAAGGCTTTGTAACCTTGGAAGAGGTTGCTTATGTTGATACCGATGAATTGCTGTCGATTGACGGGTTCGACGAAGGCACAGCAGGCGAGTTGCAGACCCGCGCCCGCGAATATCTGGAAGCAGCCAATACCAAGGCAATGGAAGCGGCCCGCGCGCTGGGCGTTGATGACAGTCTTGTCGGATTTGAGGGGCTGACCCCGCAAATGTTGGAAGCGCTGGCGAATGACGGCATCAAGACGCTGGAAGATTTTGCGACCTGCGCCGACTGGGAGTTGGCCGGTGGCTGGACTACCGTAAAGGGTGTGCGCGTCAAGGATGAAGGCGTGTTGGAAAAGTTTGATGTTAGCCTCGAAGAAGCGCAAAATCTGGTTATGACCGCCCGAGTCTTGCTGGGTTGGGTTGACCCCACCCAGTTGGAGGATGCAGCGGAAGATGACAGTGACGATGAACATGAGGAGGAAGAAGCCTAAGGGCTTCTGACGGTTATGGCGCGCGGTGGGCGGGAAAAAGACCGTGAGGATGGGCCGGAGCGCCGCTGCATCGTCACGGGCGAAAGCCAGCCAAAGGCGGGGTTGATCCGCTTTGTGGTTGGGCCGGATGCGCAGGTGGTACCCGATGTGATGGGCCGCTTGCCGGGGCGGGGTATGTATGTGGCCGCTGACCGTGCCGCAATTGCCAAAGCCGCGACCAAGGGGCTGTTTTCCCGCGCGGCACGCCAAACGGTGAAAGCGCCCGACGGGCTGGCCGAACAGGTCGAGGCCCTTTTGGTGCGGCGCGTTATCGAGTTGTTAAGCCTTGCGCGCAAGGCAGGGCAGGCGGTAACGGGGTATGAGAAGGTTAAGGATTGGTTGGTGAAAGGACAAGCGATTGCCCTGATCCAGGCCAGTGACGGGTCCGAGCGCGGCAAATCAAAGCTGCGCCCCCCCGAAAGAAAGAATGGCGAAAGCAAGAACGGGTTTATCGGCTGCCTGACCTCTCAGGAAATGGGTTTGGCATTCGGGCGGGAACATGCAATACACGGTGCGCTTGCCGCTGGTGGACTCGGTCAACGTGTTGTAGAGGAAGCGGCAAGGCTTGCGGGTTTCCGTGAGCAAGCAGGCGGGACGACCGCCGATGAGGATAGACAAGACGCATGAGCGATACAGACGGTAAAAAACCCCTCGGCCTTGGTGGCACCCCCCGTTCGGGGCAGGTGAAGCAAAGCTTCAGCCATGGCCGCACGAAAAGTGTAGTGGTGGAAACGAAACGCAAGCGCGTTGTCGTGCCAAAATCGGGTGCGCCCGGTGCCGCGCCCGCGCAGGGAAGCAACGCCCATCTGGGCGACCCAAAGAAACGGCCCGCCGGCATTTCCGACGCGGAAATGGAGCGCCGCCTTGCCGCGCTGCGAGCCGCGAAAGCCCGCGAGGTTGAAGACAACGAGCGCCGCGCGGCCGAAGAATTGCAGCGCGAGGAAGAGCGTGCGCGCAAGCGCGAAGAAATTGAGGCTAAAGAGCGTGAGGACCGCGAGCGCGAAGAAGCCTTGCAGGCGCGCGCTGATGAGGAAGCCCGCGTAAAAGCCGAGGCGGAAGCCGATGCCAAGCGCATCGAGGCTGCCAAAGCGGCACCCCGGCCCAAGCCTTCGGCGGCGACCCCGGCCCCTGCTGTGGATGAGCGTGGCCCGATGGGTGCCAAGCCCGGCCTTGCGCCTGCCCGCAGCAAGACCGACCGCGATCGTGACAACCGTGCCGATGACGGTGGCCGTGGCAAAGCCAAGGCGGCCGAAGACAGCCGCCGGACTGGCCGTCTGTCACTGAACGATGCGCTGGCCGGCGAAGGCGGGCGTACCCGCTCGATGGCTGCCATGAAGCGCAAGCAGGAAAAAGCCCGTCAAAAGGCGCTTGGCCAGCAGGCCCGCCCTGAGAAACAAGTGCGTGATGTGAAGGTGCCAGAAACCATTGTGGTTTCAGAGCTTGCAAACCGCATGGCCGAACGCGCGGCCGATGTGGTGAAAAGCCTGATGAAAATGGGCTTGATGGTGACGATGAATGAACCCATCGACGCCGACACCGCCGAATTGGTCATCGAAGAATTTGGCCATCGGATCGTACGGGTTTCGGATGCTGACGTCGAACAGGTAATCGAATCGGTTGCCGATAAAGACGAAGAACTTTTGCCGCGCCCGCCGATCGTCACGATCATGGGGCATGTCGATCATGGCAAGACCAGCTTGCTGGATGCGATTCGCAAAGGCAGCACTGCGGGCGGCGAAGCGGGTGGGATCACCCAGCATATCGGTGCCTATCAGGTGAAAACCGAAACCGGCGCGCTGCTGACCTTCCTTGATACCCCTGGCCACGCGGCGTTTACGTCGATGCGGGCGCGTGGGGCGCAGGTTACGGATATCGTCGTGCTGGTGGTTGCCGCAGATGATGCCGTGATGCCGCAAACGGTTGAGGCGATCAAACACGCCAAAGCTGCGGGCGTGCCGATGATCGTGGCGATCAACAAGATCGACAAGCATCAGGCCAACCCGACCAAAGTGCGCACCGATCTTTTGCAACATGAAGTTGTTGTTGAGGCGATGTCGGGCGATGTGCAGGATGTAGAGCTTTCGGCCAAAACCGGCGAGGGTATCGACAAGCTGTTGGAAGCCATTGCCTTGCAGGCCGAGATTCTGGAGCTGAGAGCCAACCCCAAACGGTCGGCTGCAGCGGCGGTTATCGAGGCCAAGCTGGACGTGGGTCGTGGCCCCGTTGCGACCGTTTTGGTCAGCAATGGCACATTGCGCCGTGGCGATATCTTTGTCGTGGGAGAGCAGTGGGGCAAGGTTCGTGCCCTGATCAACGACAAGGGCGAGCGTATTGATGAGGCGGGGCCATCCACGCCGGTAGAGGTTCTGGGCCTGTCCGGAACGCCGCATGCGGGCGATGTGCTGAATGTGGTGGAAACCGAAGCGCAGGCGCGTGAAATCGCAGACTATCGCGAGAAAGCCGCCAAGGACAAGCGCGCTGCCATTGGTGCTGCGACGACACTGGAACAGTTGATGGCGAAAGCCAAGGCTGACAAGGATGTGTCGGAACTGCCGATCATCGTGAAAGCGGATGTTCAGGGCTCGGCCGAGGCTATCGTGCAAGCGATGGAGAAGATCGGCAATGATGAGGTGCGCGTGCGCGTGCTGCATTACGGCGTTGGCGCGATCACTGATTCGGATGTTGGTTTGGCTGAGGCGTCAAACGTGCCGATCATCGGCTTCAACGTGCGGGCAAATGCGTCGGCGCGCCAGTCGGCGAACCAGAAGGGTGTTGAGATCCGCTATTACTCGATCATTTATGATCTGGTGGATGACATCAAGGATGCGGCCTCGGGTCTGTTGAAAGCCGAAGTGCGCGAAACCTTCATTGGCTATGCGGCAATCAAGGAAGTGTTCAAGGTTACCGGCGTTGGTCAGGTGGCTGGTTGTATCGTCACCGAAGGCGTTGCACGCCGTTCGGCCGGTGTGCGCCTGCTGCGCGATGATGTGGTGATCCATGAAGGCACATTGAAGACGCTGAAGCGTTACAAGGACGAAGTGAAAGAGGTGATCTCGGGCCAGGAATGTGGCATGGCGTTTGAACGCTATGAGGATATTCGTGTGGGCGATGTTATCGAAATCTTTGAGCGCGAAGAGGTTGAGCGCAGGCTGACCTGATCTTTGTCAGCGGCAAATCAAAAAGAAAGGCCGGGCAACATGCCCGGCCTTTTATTTCACAATCTGACTTTTTCAGGTGTCAGGGCTTGCGCGTCTGTACAATCGGCTTGCCAATAAAGTTCTTTTCACCGACGCGAACGATGATCTGGCCATCTGGCGTATTGCCAACTTGCAGTCCTTGTACCGAAACGCAGCTTCCTATTGAAATCGTTCGCAGCATTGTCAATCTCTCCCCATGAGCATGTTGGTTAAGATAGCCACGAAATTGCTGAAATCCAGCGGTATTTTTGGTGATGCTGGCAAATTCGTGGAATTTTTGCGGCCAATTTAGATAGGATTATAGCCAATCCCGCAATATCGGGATCAAAGGCAGATCCGCAGGCGGCATCGGGTAGTCTTGCAGCCTTTCAGGGCGAACCCAGGCGAGGGCTTGCCCCTCACGCCCGGTGATGATTCCTTGCCACTTTCGGCAGGCAAAGAGTGGCATCAGCAGGTGAAAATCGGGATAGCTGTGGCTGGCAAAGCTAAGCGGGGCAAGGCAAGAGGCCCAGGTGTCGATGCCCAGTTCCTCTTGCAGTTCTCGGATGAGGGCGGCCTCGGGCGTCTCGCCCGACTCGACCTTGCCGCCGGGGAATTCCCACAGGCCTGCGAGGGATTTACCGTTGGGGCGCTGAGCGAGAAGAACCCGGCCATCGGGGTCTATCAGCGCGACCGCGGATACGAGAATTACTTTCATACTGGTCTTTCTTGTAGCGGCCGGGGGGCTGTCTGCCCCCCGGACCCCCCGAGGATATTTTTACCGAAAAGAATGCGGAGTCACGAGCGGTAATCGGCGTTGATCTCGATATAGCCGTGGGTGAGGTCGCAGGTCCAGACTGTCTTTGCCGCTTTGCCGAGGCCCATGTCGACGCCAATCACCAGTTCGTCGTTTTTCATATAGGCGGAGGTGGCGTCTTCGGAATAGTCGGGGCTGCGCCAGCCGTTTTCGGCAACCACCAGATCGCCGAAGCGGATGGAGAGTTTGTCGCGATCGGCCTTTGCGCCGGATTTGCCGATGGCCATGACCACGCGGCCCCAGTTTGCATCTTCGCCCGCGACGGCGGTTTTGACGAGCGGGGAGTTGGCGATGGCCATGGCCGCGAGATGGGCGTCGCGTTTGGTGGCAGCGCCGGTGATCTGGATCTCTACCAGTTTGGTGGCGCCTTCGCCGTCACGGGTGACTTGTTTGGCCAGATCAAGCATGACGCCATGCAGCGCCTTTTCAAACGCTGTGGCGGTGGCCCCTTTCAACGGGGCGGCGGGGCCTTGGCCCGTGGCGCAAAGCAAAAGCGCGTCAGAGGTGGATGTGTCGCTGTCAACCGTGATGGCGTTGAAGGTGCTGTCTGTGTTTCGTACCAGCATCTTTTGCAACATGGTCTGGGTGATTTTGGCATCGGTGAAGATATAGACCAGCATGGTTGCCATATCGGGTGCGATCATGCCCGAGCCTTTGGCGATACCCGCAATGTGGATCGGGCCGCCGTCGCCCTCTATCGTGGCGGTGGCCCCCTTTGCGAAGGTGTCAGTCGTCATGATGGCCTGGGCGGCCATATCAACGGCATCACCTTTCAGGCCTGCCACCAGATCACCGATGACAGCAACAATGCGGTCATGCGGCAGCGGTTCGCCAATAACCCCGGTTGACGAGGAAAACACGCGGCTTGGGGGGATGCCCAGCACCTTGGCCACCCCGCCGGTGACGGCATCGACCGATTCCTGCCCGAGCGCGCCGGTAAAGGCGTTGGAGTTGCCAGAGTTTACGATGATCGCGGCGCCCACGTCCAGCGGGGCTTTCATGGCCAGTTTGGCCTGGCAGTCCAGAACGCAAGCCGCGCGGGTGGTGGATTTGGTGAAAACGCCGGCAATAGTGGTGCCGGGTGCAAGCCGCACGAGCATCACGTCCTTGCGGTTCTTGTATTTCACGCCGGCCTCGGCGGCGGCAAATTCGACGCCTGCGATGGGTGGCAGGGCAGGAAAGCCGCCCTTGGGGGCAAGCGGGGAAATTGCTTTCCCCGCCTTGGCCGCGGGCGCGGGGGGCAGGGCGGTGGTGGCCGCAACGCTGACCGCGGCGTCATGCACCCGCAGTTCAACTTCGGATTTAAGCGCCTTGAGCCGCTTCTTGAGCTTTTTGGCGGTCGCTTTCCAGTCAGTTTTGGCCATTTCCATGCCCCCCTTGCAGATGATTACTTATCGAGCAGCGACAGATCGCGCATCAAGGCAGGGTCGAATCCTGCGCCCGGCCGTTCGATCTTAGCTGAATCGGTGATGGTTTTGATATGGGCTTCGACGGCGGCCTGCTCAATTTCCGAGGCCAGATCTTCGCGCATGTCGTCGAGTGTCGGCGCGGCTTTGATGCGGGTTTCCTGCAACTGGATCAGGTGCCAGCCAAACTGGGTTTGCACTGGGTCCGAGATTTTGCCGACCTCCATTGCCACAACGGCATCTTCAAATGGCTTCACCATCATGCCCTGGCTGAACCATCCCAGATCGCCGCCACCTGCGGCCGCGCCATCGGAGGAGTGTTGCATTGCGAGATCAGCGAAATCACCACCCGCATCCAGTTGCGCCTTGATGTCTTTGGCCTCTTCCTCGGTTTTTACGAGAATATGGGCTGCGTGGTATTCTTTGGTATCCGCTACGGTTTCGAATTTGGCATCATAGGCCTTTTGCAGGGCCGCATCGGTCACAGCCTCGCTGGCAACGCCTTGCAGGGCGACACCAGATAAATAACCGCGCTGGTCGTTTTCCATGGCAAGCCTGTCACGAAGGGTGGTTTTACCCTCGACGCTTTGGGCAAGGGCGGCTTGTTGGATCAACTGGTTCAGAATGCCATTGAACAAAGTTTCATCCGGCAGCGCCTGGTATTGCGCCGGCAAATTGGCCCGCAACACGATCATGTGACCCAAGGTGATAGGGGTGCCATTGACGACAGCAACGATGGCATCTGCGCCGCCCTGGGGTATGGTTGGGGCAGAGGTTTCTGCCGGTGTGGTTTCTTGTGCGGCCAGCGGCACCGCGCCAAGCGCTGCCGCAACGGCAAGAATCGCCGCAAATGTCACAGATTTACCCATATTTATTGTCCTTAGGCTGAAGCTGCG
The DNA here is from genome assembly GCF_034675685.1 of Pseudorhodobacter sp. Taxonomy (GTDB): domain Bacteria; phylum Pseudomonadota; class Alphaproteobacteria; order Rhodobacterales; family Rhodobacteraceae; genus Pseudorhodobacter. The sequence continues at coordinate 167,370 of NZ_JAUCDA010000016.1, forward strand.
CGGTTGCGCAACGTTGACTTGCCGGGCAGCGCCGCTTACATCGCGAAGGTCGTGTAAGACTGGCTGTCAGGCTTGGCCCCTTATCTATGGAACAGTAAGGGTGCGGGCAAGGCCAGACGCTTGCACGATCATGTCAGGGAACCCTGATATGGCAGGAACGCGCCACGGAGAAAACATGCTGGGTATCGGAACACTTGCCAAAAAGGTCTTTGGAACGCCAAACGACCGCAAGGTCAAATCGGTTCGCCCGCTGGTCGCAAAGATCAACGCGCTGGAGCCAGAATTCAAAGCGCTGACGGATGACGAGATCAAGGCCAAGACCGAGGCTTTGTCGGTGCGGGCGCAGGGCGGCGAAAGTCTTGATGATCTGCTGCCCGAGGCTTTTGCGAATTGCCGAGAGGCTGCGCGCCGGGCCTTGGGCCTGCGCGCCTTTGACGTGCAGCTGAAGGGTGGGATTTTCCTGCACCAGGGCAATATTGCCGAGATGAAGACGGGTGAGGGCAAGACGCTGATGGCGACTTTCCCGGCCTATCTGAACGCTTTGGCGGGCAAGGGTGTGCATATCGTCACGGTTAACGACTATTTGGCCAAGCGCGATGCGGAATGGATGAGCAAGGTTTACGGCGCTTTGGGGCTGAGCACCGGCGTTGTCTATCCCTACCAGCCCGACGATGAAAAGCGCGAGGCCTACCGCGCCGATATTACCTATGCGACCAATAACGAACTGGGCTTTGACTATCTGCGCGACAATATGAAGGCCACGATTGAGGATATGTCGCAGCGCGGGCATTTCTATGCAATCGTCGATGAGGTGGACTTTATTCTGATCGACGAGGCCCGGACGCCCTTGATCATTTCAGGCCCCAGCCAGGACCGCAGTGAGCTGTATACCTCGGTTGACAAGCTGATCCCTGAAATCCTGCCCGAACATTTCAAGCTGGACGAGAAAACCCGCAACGTGACCTACACGGATGAGGGCAACGAATTCATTGAAAACCGGGTGCGTGCGGCGGGTTTGCTGCCCGAGGGGCAGAACCTTTATGATCCTGAAAGCAGCACCTTGGTGCATCACGTTACCCAGGCGCTGCGGGCGCATAAGCTGTTTCACCGTGACCAGCAATATATGGTGCGCGACGGCGAAGTGATGCTGATTGACGAGTTTACGGGCCGCATGATGCGCGGGCGGCGGCTGTCGGACGGCTTGCACCAAGCGATTGAGGCCAAGGAAGGCGTGGCAATTCAGCCCGAGAATATCACCTTGGCATCGGTCACCTTCCAAAACTATTTCCGGCTGTATGACAAGCTGGGCGGCATGACCGGCACAGCAAAAACCGAAGCCGAAGAATTTATGGAAATCTACGGGCTGGGCGTGGTCGAAGTGCCGACCAACCGCCCGATTGCCCGTATTGATGACCATGATCAGGTGTATCGCACCGCCCGCGAAAAATTTGAGGGTGTCGTGGCCTCGATCAAAGAGGCGCATGCAAAGGGCCAGCCGATCCTTGTCGGCACCACCTCGATCGAGAAATCCGAGGCGCTGTCGGAGATGCTGAAAAAAGATGGCGTGCCGCATAACGTGCTGAACGCCCGCCAGCATGAGCAAGAGGCGCAGATTGTCGCCGATGCCGGCAAGTTTGGCGCGGTGACGATTGCCACCAACATGGCCGGACGCGGCACCGATATTCAGCTTGGCGGCAATGTCGAAATGAAGGTGCTGGAGGCGCTGGCCGCCGACCCTGCGGCGCATCCCGATGAGGTGCGCAAGCGGATCGAGGCCGATCACGCCGACGAAAAGGCCCGCGTGATCGCTGCAGGGGGCCTGTTTGTTCTGGGCACCGAGCGCCACGAATCACGCCGGATTGATAACCAGCTGCGGGGCCGTTCGGGCCGTCAGGGCGACCCCGGCCGGTCGTCGTTCTTCTTGTCGCTTGAAGATGACCTGATGCGGATTTTCGGGTCCGAGCGGCTCGATTCCGTTCTGTCCAAGCTGGGCATGAAGGAAGGCGAGGCGATTGTTCACCCTTGGGTCAATAAATCGCTGGAAAAGGCGCAGGCCAAGGTTGAAGGCCGCAACTTTGACATCCGCAAACAGTTGCTGAAATTTGACGATGTGATGAACGACCAGCGCAAGGCAATCTTTAGCCAGCGTCTGGAAATCATGGAAGCCGAAGACCTGTCCGAGATTGCCGAGGATATGCGGCATCAGGTGGTTGAAGATCTGGTTGACCAGTATCTGCCGCCAAAATCCTATGCCGATCAGTGGAACACCGAAGGGCTTTATGCCGTCGTTTTGGAAAAACTGGCGCTTGATCTGCCGATCATCGACTGGGCCAAGGAGGAAGGCGTCGACCATGAGGCGATGCGCGAACGAATCTGTGAGGCTTCGGACAAGAAGATGGCCGAAAAGTTGGCGGCCTTTGGTAATGAGACGATGCGCAACATCGAAAAACAGGTGTTGTTGCAGACAATCGACGCCAAATGGCGCGAACATCTGCTGACGTTGGAGCATTTGCGTTCGGTCGTCGGCTTTCGTGGCTATGCGCAGCGTGATCCCCTTTCGGAATACAAGACCGAGGGCTTTGCGCTGTTCGAATTGCTGTTGAACTCGTTGCGTCAGGACGTGACTTTGCGGCTGTCGCAGGTGCGCCCGCTGACAGAAGCCGAGCAAAAGTCGATGATGGAGCAATATCTGGCCCAGCAACGCGAAGCGGCGGGGGGGGCGCAGGCGACACATGCCGCCGTTGAAACCGACGCCGCAAGCGAGACAACAGGCGAGGCTGTCGAAAATGGGTTTGACGAAAACGATCCTACAACTTGGGGCGACCCAGGCCGGAACGAACCCTGCCCCTGTGGCTCTGGCAATAAATTCAAGCATTGCCATGGGCGTCTCGCCTGAGCCAAGGTAATATTTGCGTATCAAAGGCAAGGCTGAGGCAGGAAACTTGCCCCCGCCTTGCCTTTGTGGCACGAATAAGGCCGGGTTGGCCATGATTGCTTGAATCTCTTCTCTTTCTTGCCATGTGCGCGCCTTGCTTGTCGCCTAGGTCTTAATGGTCAGCTTGACCCTTGGGAGGCCCGTTATGGAACTGAAACGCAAAGTGGCAATGGCCGCAGTCACCTTGGCTGTGGCGCTTGGCGTTGGTCATCTGATGCAAAATGGCCTTGTGGTGCAGCCCGGTCGTGTGGCTGATAATGACGGTACGGCTGCTGAAACCCCGACCGCAGCGCCAAAGGAAATCATTCCGCTGGCGGCCGGTTTGGATGCGGTGCCTGTTGCGGTTCAGGCCGCAACGCCTGCGCTTCCTGATGCGGCCCTTGCGCCGGCACTGCCCGAGGCCGCTGATGCTGGCCTGCCCGCAGTTGCGCCGCCCCCAGCGTTGCTTTCCGGCAACAGCACCGATTGCCCTGTCACATTGGAGGTTATGGCAAGCGCGCAAGCCACGCTTGACCTGATGCTGACAGCGCCTTGCCGCGCGTCAGAGCGGGTTGTGATTCGCCACGGTGGCCTGGCGGTGACGGGGATGACCTCCTTGACTGGCGCGTTATTCACCAGCCTTCCAGGCATGGAGTTGGCTGGCGAAGTGTCTGTGTTGTTCGGCGACGGCCTGACGGTAAGCGCTGCCGAAGCCTTGCCGGATCTGCCGCTTTATCGCCGGTTTGCGGTGCAATGGCTGGCGGATGATGCCTTCCAGATCAATGCCTTTGAAAATGGTGCGCAGTTTGGCGAAGAAGGCCATGTATCCGCCACCAACCCACAGCGCCGTCTGCCCAATGTGCCGCTGCGAGGCGGCTATCTTAGCTTGCTTGGCAACAATACCGCCGCGCCGCCGATGCTGGCCGAAGTATACACCTTTCCGCTGGATACTGCCGAACCGGTTGATCTGACCCTGGAGGCCAGCGTGACCGCGCAGACCTGTGATCGTGAATTGCTGGGCGAAGTGCTGCTGAGCGAGGGTGGTGGGGTGACTAAGACCGATCTTACCATGGCAACGCCCGATTGTGATGCGATTGGTGACGTTCTGGTGTTGAACAATCCGCTTCCTGACCTGAAACTGGCCGCAGCGAACTGAAGCCGTTACGCGGGGTTTTATGCGATTGATTTATCTGGGCGTTGCGATTTTCGCAGCGCTCTTTCTTGCGCAACAGGGGCTGGCACAGGATGTCACCCTGACCTCTCGTGATGGGGGTTTCGCGCTGAATGGTCAATTGATCAGCTATGACGGCGCATTTTATCGGATTGAAACTGTTTATGGTGGGCTGACGGTCGATTCCGAAGGTGTGATTTGTGAAGGCCCGGCCTGCCCGGACCTGACCGCACCTTTGGCGGTTATCAGGGTCGTTGGCCCTTTTGGCCCTGCCGAACGCTTGCTGCCGGCATTGTTCGCAGGCTTTGCCGGCGCTCGGGGCCTTACCTATGCGCCCGGCGTGGTGCCCGAGATCGTGGACCCGACCTCGGGCCAGCCTCTCGCCCGTATAAGTTTTGCGGTGATGACAACAGATGCAGCGGTAGCAGCGGTTTTGGCGCGCCAGGCGACGATGACCCTTGGTTTTGATCCGCAACAAAAGCTGCGCAGCCGTGCCGTGGGGCTGGAGGCATTGATTCCGATCGTGGCACCCGAGAACCGCTTTCCGGCGATCAGCAGCACAGATCTTGCTGCCGCGCTGGGGGGCAAGGTGACCAATTGGCAGGCCATCGGCGGCCCTGATATGCCTATCGTCGTGCATGGGCTGGAGGATGGGGCCGCCCTTGCCCCCGCTATCCGTGCCCGTATTGCCAATATGGCCAAGGGGCCGCGCCATGCTACGGCGCAGGCATTGGCCGCGGCTGTTGCGCGCGACCCCTGGGCGCTCGCGTTGACCGGGCAATCTGAACAGGGCGCGGCGCGCGCCCTCGCGTTGACCGACACATGCGGCTTTCCCTTGTTGGCCACGCCGCTGACGATTAAAGCCGAAGATTATCCCCTGACAGCCCCCCTGTTTCTGGGCACAGCGCGGCATCGCCAACCCCTGCTGATCCGTGAGTTTCTGGAATATCTTGCGACGGATGCAGCCCAGGCCATCGTCGCCGCTGCCGGTTATGTGGACCGCCGTCTTGGCAGCGCGCCGCTGACCGAGGACGGCCAGCGCCTGCTGGGGGCCATCCGCAATGCCGGAGATGAGGTGTCGCTGGCCGAGCTTCAGCGCCTCGCTGCCGCTATGACCGGGGGGCAGCGCCTCTCGCTGACCTTTCGCTTTCAGGATGGTTCTGCCCAGCTTGATGCCCATTCCCGCGATAATCTTGCCGATCTTGCGCGCCATATCGCGGCGGGCCGGTTTGAGGGGGGTGACTTGGTACTTGCCGGTTTTTCCGATGGCAATGGCGCGGCCGATGTTAATCTTGCCCTCTCTAAAAGTCGGGCCGAGGCGGTGCGCAGCGCCTTGCAAGCCATAGCCCCTGATCTGGCCGAGGCGCAAATACCAAAGGTAAAAGCCTTTGGCGAGGCGCTGCCAATGGCCTGCGATACCACCGCGACGGGCCGCCAGATCAACCGCCGGGTTGAACTGTGGTCGCATCCCGCCGCCGATGCCGAGCCCTGAAAGCCCTGCACGCCTTGGCAGCTATGTGATCTGTCGTGACACAGCCCCTGCATAGCGCTTAAGGTTACAGATAGCCCGATGCACGAAAACTCAATTCCCGTTCTTTGCCGATGATCAGATGGTCATGCAGCGTAATGCCCAACACCTGTGCCGCATCCTGAATTTGCCCGGTCATGGTGATATCCGCTTGGGATGGGGTAGGGTCGCCCGATGGGTGATTATGCACCAAAATAAAGGCGCTGGCATTCAGCTCCAATGCGCGCTTTACCACCTCACGCGGGTAGACCGGCACATGGTCCACGGTGCCACGGGCCTGCTGCTCATCCGCAATCAACACATTCTTGCGGTCCAGAAACAGAATGCGAAACTGTTCCGTCTCGCCATGCGCCATCGCGGTATGGCAATAATCCAAAAGCGCATCCCAAGATGACAGAACCGCGCGGTTCATTACCCGTGCCCGCATCATACGCTGGGCCGAGGCCTCAACAATCTTCAATTCCTGGACGACAGCGTCGCCCACGCCTTGCACAGCCACCAAACGGGCCACAGGTGCCGTCACCACCCGGTTGAAGTCGCCGAACGTGTCCAGCAACCGCCGGGCCAATGGTTTCACATCCTGGCGCGGAATCGCACGGAACAAGACAAGCTCCAGCAATTCATAATCCGGCATTGCCGCCGCCCCACCCTCCATAAACCGCGTGCGCAACCGCTTGCGATGATCCGCGATATACGAGGGCAGCTTGCCGGAAAGCGCTGTGATTGGCACAGCCTCATCGGTGTCCGCAAATAACGGCAGGGCAGCTTCATGAAAGGCGTTGCTTTGGCTCATGCGGCCAGATTGCCATGGGCATGGTAAAGAAAGCGTTAAGCAAATCGCAGCCTTGCGTCATGTCGGAAAAATATCCACGTCCCTTGGCTTTGCAAAGCATCGGTAGTGTCGTTTTCGCACCCCAGGCCAAAGCGCGGGCGATACGAAAAAGGGACCCGCCAGGGCCAAAGTCGGGGGTTCGATGCCCCCGGCTTTGGCGGCTGCTTAGCCCTTCATCCCTTCCCAAAAGGTTTTCACCTTGGAAAAGAAACTCCGCCCCTCGGGGTTGTTGTCTTCCGACAGTTTTTCAAACTCGCGCAACAGATCTTTTTGCTTGGAGGTCAGGTTGACCGGCGTCTCAACCGCCAGTTCGATCAGCATATCACCAACCCCGCCCCCACGCAGTGCCGGCATCCCCTTGGCGCGCAGGCGCATTTGCTTGCCGGTCTGGCTGCCACCGGGTACTTTCACCCGGCTTTTGCCGCCGTCAATCGTGGGCACTTCGACTTCGCCACCAAGGGCGGCTGTGGCCATCGTTACCGGCACGCGGCAGAATAAATGGGCGCCTTCGCGTTGGAAAATCGCATGTTCGCGCACTTCGATAAAGATATACAAGTCGCCGGATGGGCCGCCGCGCAAGCCTGCCTCGCCTTCACTGGCCAAGCGAATGCGCGTACCGGTTTCAACCCCGGCCGGAATGTTCACCGACAGGGCGCGTTCCTGCTCTACCCGTCCCGCGCCGGCGCATTTCTTGCAGGGGTTCTTGATGGTCTGCCCCATGCCGTTACAGGTTGGACATGTGCGTTCGACAGTGAAAAATCCCTGCTGTGCCCGTACCTTACCCATACCTGAACAGGTAGGGCAGGTTGCAGGTTCGGCCCCGCCTTCGGCGCCAGACCCGCGGCAAGAGTCGCAGGCCACCGAAGTCGGCACATTGATGGTTTTCTGGATGCCTGCGAATGCTTCTTCCAGCGTTACGCGCAGGTTATAGCGCAAGTCGGAGCCGCGTTGCGCGCGCGAACGCCCGCCGCCGCCACGCTGGCCGCCCATGAAATCACCAAACAAATCTTCGAACACATCCGAAAACGCGCTTGCAAAATCGCCTTGCCCACCGGGTTGCCCCCCGCGCGCCCCACCCATGCCGCCTTCAAAAGCAGCGTGGCCGTAACGGTCATAGGCGGCTTTTTTATCAGCGTCCTTCAGAACCTCATAGGCCTCGTTCACCTCTTTGAACTGGTCCTCGGCCTTGGGGTTGGCAGAGTTGCGGTCGGGATGCAGCTCTTTTGCTTTGCTACGGTAAGCTTTCTTCAACTCATCGGCCGACGCGCCGCGCTGTGCCCCGAGCACGTCGTAATAGTCACGTTTTGCCATGGCAAACCTCTGATTTTTGAACGGCAGCGGGCGGCCCTGTTCAAGGCCGCCCCATTTGTCGTTCCTGCGGTTTTACTTCCGCTTTTTTTCGCCAAGATCTTCGAAATCGGCATCGACGATATCATCGTCAACCGAGCGTGCCTCATCCGGCTCCTCAGAGCTTTCAGCATCCTGGCTGGCTTTGTAGATCGCTTCGCCCAGTTTCATCGCAGCCTCGGTAAGGTTTTGGATGGCCCCTTTGATCTTGCTGGAATCTTCGCCTTTCAGCGCTTCTTCCAGTGGCTGCATCGCGAATTCGATGACTTCGACGGTGGACGGGTCTACCTTGTCGCCATGCTCGTCCAGCGATTTGCGGGTCGAGTGCAGCAGACTTTCGGCCTGGTTGCGGGTTTCCACCAGCTCGCGACGGCTTTTGTCAGCCTCGGCGTTTTCTTCGGCGTCCTTCACCATTTTCTGGATGTCGTCATCGGACAACCCGCCCGAGGCCTGGATGGTGATGTTCTGCGTCTTGCCGGTACCCTTGTCTTTGGCCCCAACGGAAACGATACCGTTTGCGTCAATGTCAAAGGTCACTTCGATTTGTGGCATACCGCGCGGTGCGGGTGGGATGTCTTCGAGGTTGAACTGGCCCAGGATCTTGTTATCCGCAGCCATTTCACGTTCGCCCTGGAACACCCGGATCGTCACGGCGTTCTGGTTGTCTTCGGCGGTCGAGAACACTTGCGACTTTTTGGTCGGGATCGTCGTGTTGCGGTCGATCAGGCGGGTGAACACACCACCAAGGGTTTCAATCCCCAAGGACAGCGGGGTCACGTCCAGCAGAACAACGTCTTTCACGTCGCCTTGCAAAACGCCTGCCTGAATGGCCGCACCAAGGGCCACAACCTCATCCGGGTTCACACCCTTATGCGGCTCTTTGCCAAAGAACTTGGTCACTTCTTCGATCACGCGGGGCATCCGGGTCATGCCGCCAACCAGCACCACTTCGTCGATGTCGGATGTGGACAGGCCAGCATCTTTCAGCGCGGCCTGGCACGGCTTGAGCGAGGCCTTGATCAGATCGCCAACAAGGCTTTCCAGCTTGGCGCGGGTCAGTTTCATCACCATGTGCAGCGGTGTACCAGAAGCGCCCATCGAGATGAACGGCTGGTTGATTTCGGTCTGCTGGCTGGACGAAAGTTCAATCTTGGCTTTTTCGGCAGCTTCTTTCAAACGCTGCAAGGCCATCTTGTCTTGCTTCAGATCGACGCCATGCTCTTTCTTGAACTCCTCAGCGAGGTAATTCACGATGCGCATGTCAAAGTCTTCGCCGCCAAGGAACGTGTCGCCATTGGTGGATTTTACTTCGAACAACCCGTCGTCAATTTCCAGAATGGTGATATCGAATGTACCGCCACCAAGGTCAAAAACCGCAATCGTGCGCGCTTCTTTTTTATCAAGGCCGTAAGCCAAGGCAGCCGCTGTCGGCTCGTTGATGATGCGCAGCACCTCAAGGCCAGCGATTTTGCCGGCGTCTTTGGTGGCCTGACGCTGGGCGTCGTTGAAATAGGCCGGAACCGTGATAACCGCTTGGGTCACTTCTTCGCCAAGGTAGGATTCAGCGGTTTCTTTCATCTTTCCCAGAATGAAGGCAGAGATCTGGCTGGGCGAATACTTTTCGCCGCGCACCTTGACCCAGGCATCGCCATTGCCGCCATCCACCAGATCGTAGGGCAGGTTTTTCTTGTCTTTGGCAAGATGTTCGTCGCTGAACGTACGCCCGATCAAACGCTTGACCGCAAAGACGGTGTTGGATGGGTTGGTGACAGCCTGACGCTTGGCGGGCTGACCGACAAGGCGTTCGGTTTCTGTAAACCCAACGATAGAAGGCGTTGTCCGCGCACCTTCAGAGTTTTCGATGACTCGGGGTTGCGAACCATCCATGATGGCGACGCAAGAGTTGGTTGTCCCTAGGTCGATCCCGATGACTTTGGCCATGATAAATACCTCTTCATATTCGGCGATGTTATGGGGGTCAGGCCCGTTATGGCCCCTGATCCCCGATCCCAGTTGCAGACGGCTAGGCACGGCCGCCTTTTCCGGCTACCGGGCGTATATAGGGGCCGTATGGTGACCCTGCAAGCACCCCGGCGCTTGGTTTTTCATCTCAATTGCACGAAATTGTGATGGATTTGTTGGGGGCTGATTGGGTTTTGGGCTTTGCGGCCCTATTCCCAGCCGTAATTGAAGCTGATGCTGATGCGATCATCGGCCCCCATATTCATCGGCACTTCATGGCGCAGCCAGCTTTCCCACAGCAAGATATCGCCGGGTTTGGGGGTGGCATAGATGAAGCTGCGCAGATATTCCGGCGCGTCCTTGCGGCGGGCCGGGGCGGCCATCATCATCGGCAGGCGCGGATCTTCGAGTTTCAGCGCCCCGGCACCGGGCGGCACCGAGACATAGGTGGTGCCGCTGATCACGCTATGTGGATGGATATGAGAGCTGTGGGTGCCGCCCTGGGGCAGAATGTTGATCCAGATGGAATCAAGTTTCAGCTTTTTGCCATCAAGGTCAAAGGCAAGATCGTTGGCAAAGGCGGCGACATGTTTATCGATGATCTTGATCAGGTCTTTGAACGTGGGGTCACGCCAGGCCAGATCGGCAAGCGAGGCATAGGAAGTATAGCCGGGGAACTGGTTTTCTTCGCACCAATCCTGACCTGCTGTGTCATCTTCGGCGATGGCAAGGCAGGTGTCTTCCAGTTCCTCGGGGGGCGGGGCCTTGCCCATCTCGGCAAGGGCGGCGCGGTAAAAACGGGTGACGAAAAGACTGTCGATCTGGGGCATTTGCGGTTTCCTTTATCGGGTTGGCGCAGGCAGGTCTGATACCAGCACTTGCGCGGCACGCCTTGGGTCGGCGTGTTGCCAGATCGGACGGCCCACGACGATATGGTCAGCCCCTGCGGCAATGGCGTTTGCCGGGGTGGCGATGCGCTTTTGGTCATCGCCGGGCGATCCTGCGGGGCGCACGCCGGGGGTGACAATTAGCCGACCGCTGGCGATGGGCAAAGCGCGGATCAGTGCGGCCTCATGCGGGCTGGCGATGACGCCATCGGCCCCCGCCTCCAGTGCGTTATTGGCGCGTTCAACGGTGATTTCGGTGATGTCACCAGGTTTGATAAGGTTGGCATCAAGGTCGGCGCGATCCAGCGAGGTGAGCACGGTGACGCCCAGAATTTTAAGGTTGGTGCCTGCCGCCCCTTGTTTGGCAGCACGCACCACTTGCGGGTCGCCGTGTACGGTCAGGAAATCGAAGTCATATTGCGCGATGCCGCGCACTGCGGCCTCTACGGTGGCGCCGATGTCAAAGAATTTCATGTCCAGAAAGATGCGCTTGCCGTGTTCTTGTTTCAGCTCATTCGCAAGGGCCAGACCGCCGCCGGTCAACATCCCCAGACCGATTTTGTAAAAGGACACCGCGTCGCCAATGCGCTGGGTCAGTTCCAGGCCTTGCACGATATTCGGCACATCCAGCGCCACAATCAAACGGTCATCGGCCATGTTTTTTCCCTTTTGCCCGTGAAACCGCTGCGTGATGGGCGCAATTCCGGGGGGTGTCAAGCAAGACACCAGGCAGGACACATTGACTTGGGCAGCACAGCGCGGTTTCATCACCGCAAAAGCAATAAGATGGGGCCGCGCATGCAGATCAACCTTGAATTTGAACGGCCCGAGGATGGGCCGGCCTCTGGCCCGGTTACGGTGGGGTGGTTTTTGACCAAGGATAAGGGTGCGATCCTCTATGATCCGCCCGAGCGGGTTTCGGTGCGCCAAACCAGCAAAACCCATGCCAAATCGGCCAGCCGGTGCCCGGCCGTCATTCAGATGGAAAGCCGCTATTTCATGGTGAAATGCCCCTTTGATTTGCATATCGGTTTTGGCCGCGATGAAAAAGGCAAGGCGCATCTGATCAACCGGGCGGGCGCTGGCTCGGCCATTCGGGCAAGCAAGATATCCGAGGTTTTGGTGCTGGTGAATGAGGCCGAATGGCGCTTTCCCGACCGGCCCACGGTGCAGTTGATGTTGCCCTATTGTTTTATCGCGGATGAAACCGTGTATCTGACGCAACTGGGCACCTTTGCGCATTACCGCCCCGACCCGTTGCCGGGAACCATTTTTGGCGGGCGCTTTCCCGTGAATCTTTGGCCGCGCCCGTTGATGTGGGCGTTTGAATGGCATGACCCGACAAAGGATTTGGTTTTGCGCCGCGGCGAGCCGTTGTTTTACTGTCAGTTTGAGGCGAACGGCCCCGACCGCCCGGTACAAATGGTCGAGGCCGAGCGGACCCCCGCGCTAGAGGCCTATATGGATAAAATCTCGGGGGCGGTGAATTACGTCAACCAGAGCTTCAGCTTGTTCAAAGCCGCCGAACAGCTGCGGCCGACAAAGCTGTTGACGCCAAAGGCAAAAGGTTAAGAGCGCAGGATTTTACGTTCAGCCGCCGTGATCAAACCCCGAACAAGTGCCTGATGCCCGATGCTTTGCGCGGCAGGCAGCGTGATGTCGATTCGCAGGGGCACGGGAAGGCCCGGAGAGAAAAATTCGACGGCCCCCTCAAAATGGCGGTGGGCGGCATCATAAATCACATCGACAATTCTGGCGGCAGTCATGGTCATTGATGCGTCCTTTGACGTTCGGGTTGCAGCAGGTTGGCCCGGTTATGATATTGCCCCACTGGTGAAGATTCGGTTTCTGAATTTTCAGGCGTTTGTCAGTCACAAATGCTTGAAACAGCACGGTTGCGCCCCCAGATTATACCCGAGGCCCAAGGGTGGGATGCGCCGCGAACGGGCACCCCAAAGGATGGGCGCTTGTTGTAAAAAAAGGAGAATACCGATGAACCTGGAAAAGTTCACGGAGCGGTCGCGCGGCTTCTTGCAGGCCGCCCAAACCATCGCCCTGCGCGAAAGCCACCAGCGGCTTGCCCCCGAGCATTTGCTGAAAGCCCTGATGGATGATGACCAGGGCATGTCGGCCAACCTGATCCGCCGTGCCGGGGGTGACCCTGCGCGTGTTGTCGAGGCGCTGGGCCTTGCGATGGGCAAAATGTCCAAAGTGTCGGGCGATGCGCAGCCCTATATGGACCCGGCCACGGCGCGGGTGCTGGATGAGGCCGAAAAGATCGCCACAAAGGCGGGCGACAGCTTTGTTCCGGTGGAGCGGATTTTGGTTGCTTTGGCGATGACCAATACCAATGCCAAAGATGCCTTGATGGCCGGCAAGGTGAATGCCCAAAGCCTGAACGCGGCGATCAATGATGTCCGCAAGGGGCGCACGGCCGATAGCGCCAGCGCCGAGGATACCTATGAGGCGCTGTCGAAATACACGCGCGACCTGACTGCGGCCGCTGCCGAAGGCAAAATTGACCCGATCATTGGCCGGGATGAGGAAATTCGCCGGGCGATGCAGGTGCTTTCGCGCCGAACAAAGAATAACCCGGTGCTTATCGGTGAACCCGGTGTCGGTAAAACCGCGATTGCGGAAGGGCTTGCCCTGCGCATCGTGGATGGTGATGTGCCGGAATCCTTGCGCAACAAGAAGCTGATGGCGCTGGATATGGGCGCGTTGATTGCGGGTGCAAAATATCGTGGCGAATTTGAGGAACGTCTGAAGGCGATTCTCAAAGAAATCGAGGCCGCCTCGGGCGAGATTATCCTGTTCATTGATGAGATGCATACGCTGGTCGGCGCTGGCAAAGGTGACGGCGCGATGGATGCCGCCAATCTGATCAAACCCGCGCTGGCCCGCGGCGAGTTGCACTGTATCGGTGCCACCACCCTGGATGAATACCGCAAATATGTGGAAAAGGATGCCGCCCTTGCCCGCCGCTTCCAGCCTGTGATGGTGGAGGAGCCGACGGTCGAGGATACGATCTCTATTCTGCGCGGAATCAAGGAGAAATATGAGCTGCACCACGGCGTGCGAATCACCGACAGCGCCTTGGTCGCGGCGGCTACGCTAAGCCACCGCTATATCACGGATCGGTTTTTGCCGGATAAGGCGATCGACCTGATGGATGAGGCCGCGAGCCGTTTGCGCATGGAGGTCGACAGCAAGCCGGAAGAACTGGACCAGTTGGACCGCCTGATCCTGCAATTGCAGATCGAGGCGGAGGCTTTGAAGAAAGAGGATGACACCGCATCCAAGGACCGTTTGGAAAAGCTGGAAAAGGAACTGGCTGATCTGATGGAGCAATCCGACAGCATGACGGCCAAGTGGCAGACCGAACGCGATTCACTGGAGGCTGGCCGTGAGTTGAAGGAAAAGTTGGACCGGGCACGGGCCGAACTGGATGTCGCCAAGCGTGAGGGCAATCTGGCAAGGGCTGGCGAGCTTTCCTATGGTATCATCCCGCAATTGGAGAGAAAACTGGCCGAAAGCGAAGGCCAGGAAACCGATGCGCTGGTGTCCGAGGCCGTGCGACCCGAGCAAATCGCCGAGGTGGTAGAGCGCTGGACCGGGATTCCGACAACCAAGATGCTGGAAGGCGAACGCGAAAAGCTGCTGAAGATGGAAGATGAACTGGGCAAGCGGGTCATCGGCCAACGGCAGGCGCTGAAAGCGGTTGCGAATGCGGTACGCCGTGCACGCGCCGGGCTGAATGATGAGAACCGGCCTTTGGGCTCGTTCCTGTTTCTTGGGCCAACAGGCGTGGGTAAAACCGAATTGACCAAAGCGGTTGCCGAATATCTGTTCGACGATGATCAGGCCATGGTGCGGATTGATATGTCCGAATACATGGAGAAACATGCGGTTTCGCGGCTGATCGGTGCACCGCCCGGCTATGTTGGGTATGACGAAGGCGGGGCGCTGACCGAGGCTGTGCGCCGCCGCCCCTATCAGGTTGTGCTGTTTGATGAGGTCGAAAAGGCGCATCCCGATGTGTTCAACGTGCTGCTGCAAGTGCTGGATGATGGGGTGTTGACCGATGGTCAGGGCCGCACCGTGGACTTCAAGCAAACGCTGATCATTCTGACATCGAACCTTGGGGCTGTGGCACTAAGCCAGATGCCCGATGGCGCAGACCCGGCACCAGCGCGTGCACAGGTAATGGAGGCGGTGCGGGCACATTTCCGGCCAGAGTTCCTGAACCGTCTGGACGAGACGATCATCTTTGACCGTCTGGCGCGGACCGATATGGCGGGCATCGTGACAATTCAGCTCAAACGGCTGGAAAAGCGCCTTGCAAGCCGTAAGATCACACTGGAACTGGACAAGGATGCGCTGCAATGGCTGGCCGATGAAGGCTATGATCCGGTCTTTGGCGCGCGCCCGTTGAAGCGGGTTATCCAGCGCAGCCTGCAAGACCCGCTGGCCGAAATGATCCTGGCGGGTGATGTGTTGGACGGCAGCACGATTGCGGTATCAGCCGGGGCCGAAGGGTTGTTGATCGGCGATCGCGTAAGTGCGTCCAAACGGGAAAAACCGGCTGAGGCGGTTGTGCACTAACCACAGCACAGAACAAGATGGAAAAGCCCCGGCCTTGTCGGGGCTTTTCTTGTTTCTCACATGCGAAAGACGGCAGGGCAGCCGGCGCTATTCTGCGGCAAGCGGCTGTGAATGTTCGGTAGCCCCGGTTATCTGCGCGATGACGCCTGAAATCAGCGCCTGAAACTCTGCAAAGTCGGCGCGCGGCTCAACACGGGCCTCATCCAGATAGAGCGAGCGATCAATCTCCACCTGCACCACATGCTGTCCGCGGGTCGGTCGGCCATAGGCCTGGGTAATATAGGCACCAGCAAAGGGCGAATTGCGCGCCACGCGCAGGCCCGCATTGGTAAAGGCGGCTTCAAGCTGTGTAACGATCTCATGGCTTGCTGCGGCCCCGAAACGATCGCCCAGCACCACCTCGGGGCGCGCTATGTTGCCGCGACTGTGTGATTCGATGGCCTCATGTGGCATTGAATGGCAATCAATCAGAACGGCTTTGCCAAACCCTTGGGTCGTCGCAAGCAACAAGGCGCGCAACTGCTGATGATAGGGGTGCCAATAGCGGGTCAGGCGCGTTTCGGCCTCGCTGCGCCGAATGCGATTCGCATAAATCAGGCGCCCGCCCGACACCACACGCGGCACCACGCCCAAGCCCGAGTTGATGCGCGGATTGTGCCGCGTATTTGCCACACCTTCAATCAGGGCGGGGTCAAATTCATCCGGCCCGCGGTTAAGGTCTATAAAGGCGCGTGGCGCGCGCGCGGTCAGCAATGGCGCGCCATAGGTCGGCGCATTGGCAAAAAGCCTGTCCACAAAGGCATCCTCGGATGACCGCAGGCTCAGGGCATCCAACCGGCTTTTGCCATCAAACGTCGTTTCATAGTCGCGGCCGCTATGGGGCGACGAGAACACAAACGGCACAGTTTGCGTTTCGGGCAAGAAAAGATCGTAGGATTCGGTCAAATGCTGCTCTCCATCACGGTAGATATAGCCTGCATTTCAGGTTTGCCAAATCTTTACGCAGCGACATACATTCCTGCAGCCGGCGCAAAGTTTCGGCCTTATCCCTTTGACATGCTGTTTAACAAAGCTCTTGAACATGGGCGCGACTCCTTTTATAGCCCTGCCAACCGACGCGGTTCCGCCCGCGTCCTTTACTTTGATAACTTGGGTTCAAGGCAAAGACATGGCGGAATCGTTGCGGGCTTGTGGGCGGTTAGCTCAGCGGTAGAGCACTACGTTGACATCGTAGTGGCCACTGGTTCGATCCCAGTACCGCCCACCATCTTGCCGCCTTCTTTTGGTTGCAGGGCCATCGTTCCCGCGCTATGTGGGGGCACAAGTTTTAATCGGCGCACGCGCGCCGCGATAAGGAGAAGACCCATGAAGGTCAAAAACTCGCTCCGCTCGCTGAAGTTGCGTCACCGCGACTGCCAGGTCGTGCGCCGCAAAGGCCGTGTCTATGTTATCAACAAGACACAAAGACGTTTCAAAGCCCGTCAGGGCTGATATCGTCGGGCTACAAACGATTTTCGCGAATCACTAAAAACCGCCGTGGGGAAA
Organism: Pseudorhodobacter sp.; assembly: GCF_034675685.1. Classification (GTDB taxonomy): domain Bacteria; phylum Pseudomonadota; class Alphaproteobacteria; order Rhodobacterales; family Rhodobacteraceae; genus Pseudorhodobacter. Next base: position 184,161 of record NZ_JAUCDA010000016.1, read on the forward strand.
GCTCCGGCGGTTTTTCAGTAACAAAAACCGCAGGTTGCCGCTATGACAGGGCCGCGGGGCACGAGCCCGGACTGCGACACAAAGGCCTGTCCGGGTTTCACAAGATTGCCACAGGGCCCGGATTAACCTATCGGTATCTGGAAACAGGGTAACGATGGCCATATCGCCCCTTTTGCAATTGGCCACACCACAGGGAAGAAATCATCGGAATGAATGTACAGAACCTGCGCGATGCCGCGCTCTCTGCCGTGCCTGACCAGAATCGGTCGGCGCGTGACTGGCTTCAGGTCCTTGCCAAATACCGTGACCCAGACCCAACGCGCAGCACCTATGAACTGCTGGTGACCATGATCCCGTTTCTGGCAATTTGGGTCGGTGCGATTTGGGTGTTGCAATATAGCTATGCGGCGGCGTTGCTTTTGGCGGCCATCAACGGGTTGTTTCTGGTGCGGCTGTTCTGCATTCAACACGACTGCGGCCATGCGTCTTTCTATTCCAATCGCAGGCTGAGCGATTGGGTCGGGCGTTGCCTTGGGGTGCTGACATTGACGCCTTACCATGTCTGGCGGCGTCAGCATGCTATCCACCACTCGGCCTCGGGCAATCTTGATCTGCGCGGCATTGGCGATGTGACCACGCTGACGGTTGACGAATACCTTGCGCGGTCGCGATTCGGGCGGTTCATGTATCGGGTTTACCGCAGCCCGTTCATCTTGTTTCTGGTCGGACCAGCCTATATTTTTCTGGTTCAGAACCGTATCCCTTACGGTCTGATGAAATCCGGCGCCTCGTTCTGGATCTCGGCGATGGGCACCAATGCGGCGCTGATCGCGGGTGTGGCGGCGCTGGTGTATTTTGGCGGCTGGGCACCGTTGTTGCTGGTGGTTTTGCCGACATGGCTTGTCGCCGCGTCTGCCGGGGTCTGGATGTTTTATGTGCAGCACCAGTTCGAAGATACGCATTGGCGCCGGGGCGACGAATGGCAATTGCATGAGGCGGCTTTTCAAGGGTCATCGCATTATGTGTTGCCCAAGCCGCTGCAATGGCTGTCGGCCAATATCGGCATTCACCATGTCCATCATCTTTACAGCCGCATCCCGTTTTACCGGCTGACCGAGGTGATCAAGGATCATCCGATCCTGGCGGAAAGCCAGCGCATGACCATCCGCGAAAGCCTGGCTTGCGCACGGTTGCACCTGTGGGACGAAAGCCAGAAAAAGCTGCTGTCGTTCCGCCGCGCGCATGCGATGTATCTGGCGGCTTGATCTTTCGGTGCAGGCTGCGCTCCAGGCGCGGCTTGCACCAGTTTCAGCGCGCGGCACTGTGGTACTCTGCATTCGGTTGCATTTCTGTCGCTGTAGCCAGCCGGTTTGACATATTGAAAAACGACGTCACTGCCGCAATGTCCCAGATGTCGCGGTCGGAAAACCCGGCAAGGCGCAGGGCTTGGCGGTCGGGTTCTTCCATCTCCTTTGGGCTGTTGGTCAGTTTCACCGCAAAGCCAAGCATCGCCTTTTGGCGTGCATCCAAGGGTGCCGCGCGCCAATTCTGTGCCATCACTTCCGCCCATGATGGGTCACCCGAAAGCTGCCGCAGCGCTGCACCATGGGCCGTAAGGCAATACACGCAGCGGTTTTCGGCGGAAACGACAACCGCAATCATTTCGCGTTCCATCTTGCTCAGCCCCGAAGGGGCAAGCATGAGGTCGTTATACATCTCCATAAAGGCGCGCAGTTTTGCCTGATTAAAGCTGTAGGCGCGCAGTACATTCGGAATCAGCCCCAGCTTTTCCTCGCATTTTGCGAAATAGGCGGCGATGTCGGCCTCCAGCGGTTCGGCAGGGGCCAGGTTCAGGGCGGTTATATGGGGCACAATATGATCCTTTCCGGGGGAAAGTTCCTTTTTGGGCGATTGAGCATGCAGCCGCAAGCGGTGTCAGGGTGCGATAGGTTCTGAACCGTGATCATGGCAAACCGGGTTGGGTGCTGCCGTGTCGTCTTGCCTCTGGACTTTCTGGCCGAGGGTGTCGTTAGGTGTTTTTGCCAAGATGAAGCAAGGCCGCTGCGCCGCAAGCAAATGGCAGATCAAAGGATAAAACATGCGTCTTTTCTATTCGCCCACTTCGCCCTATGCCCGCAAGATCGTCGTTTTGCTGGCCGAGGTTGGGCAAACCGCTGCGGTAGAACTGGTTTTGGCCAGCGGCACACCGATTGATACCGGCACCGCGCCTTTGGCACAAAACCCATTGGGCAAGATCCCGACGCTGGAGCGCGAAGGCGCCGCCGCAGTTTATGACAGCCGGGTGATCACGCGCTATCTGGACGATCATTTCAAGGCCGGGCTTTACCCGCAAGGCCCGCGTTTGTGGGAAACCCTGACGCTGGAGGCGACGGCAGATGGCATGCTGGATGCTGCAATTCTGATGGTCTATGAAACGCGGGTGCGGCCCGAAGAAAAGCGGTTTGCGCCTTGGGTCGAGGGCCAGTGGGGCAAGATTGAGCGCGCCCTGGACGCACTTGAAAGCCGCTGGATGAGCCATTTGCATGGGCCGTTGGATATCGGGCAAATCGCCGTGGGGTGCGCGCTGGCGTATCTTGACTTTCGCCACGACGGGCGCGCGTGGCGCAAAGGCCGGCCTTTGTTGGCCGCGTGGGAGGCGGTTTTTGCGGCGCGCGATAGTATGAAATCTTCGGTGCCGCCGTCATAGGCTGCCGATGCTGCCGCTTTCAAGTTTTGTCTTGGTCTGGTCGATTGTTGCACTGAACACAACGACGCCGGGACCGAATGTGGTGAACACGATTGCCACCGCGATGTCGGCGGGGCGGCGCGCTGGCTTGGGTGCCGCGGCGGGTGTGGCGATTGGGGTGGCGCTGTGGTGCCTTGGGTCCAGCCTTGGGTTTGCAACGCTGTTTGCGGCGTTTCCGGGGGCTGCCAGGGGAATGGCCTTTGTGGCGGCAGGGTTGCTGGGCTGGCTGGCGTTTCGGGCGCTGCGATTTGCCTGGCAGGGCTATTGCGGGGCGCGCAAGGGCCTGCCGCAGGCCCCGGCCACGCTGAGCTTTGTGCGGGCGCTGGTGCGCGCGGTGATGATCAGTGCCTCCAACCCCAAAGTGTTGACGACATGGTTGTCGATTGCCACGCTGTTTCCGGTGGCGCAGGCCGGGGCCAAGGATATCGCGTTGCTGACGGTCGGATCGGCGCTGATCGGGCTGTTTTTTCACAGCACCTATGCCACGATTTTTTCTACCGGGCCGGCGGTGCGATTCTATTTGCGGGCGGGCTGGGTAATTTATCTTGTGTCCGGGCTTTTTTTTGCGGTGTTGGCCGGAAGTATGGGCTTGCGCCTGATTTCGCAGTGATTCTGCCAAGAAGTCGGCGCGTTTCTTGCTTTGCAAGCTGATTTGCCCAAAAATCTGGGCGTAGTTATTGCATTTCGGCCCTTACACCCCCACCTGCGCCGCTTTGACCGCTGGACGTGGCGCGTTTCCGCCGCTAAATACCGCGGTGTAAGGCTGCGCAAGTTTCGTGGCCCGGTGATAACATGGGCCGCATTTTGTAGCCTTCGGAAGGGAGAATTCTCGTGTCCCACGTAGATGAACAGGCTGGCAGCCGCAGGGACTTCCTGTATTACGCCACAGCAGGGGCTGGTGCCGTTGCCACAGGGGCTGCCGTTTGGCCGCTCGTCAACCAGATGAACCCATCGGCAGATGTGCAGGCGCTGTCCTCGATCTTTGTTGATATTTCGTCGGTTGAGCCGGGAACGCAGTTGACGGTGAAATATCTGGGCAAGCCGGTGTTCATCCGTCGCCGTACCCAGGAAGAGATTGACGACGCGCGTGCGGTCGATATTTCCGGGCTGATTGATAAAGCCTCGGAAAACCCGAACAAGCCTGCAACCGACGCATCTGATGCCAACCGCGCAATGGATGAAGCCGGTGAATGGCTGGTGATGATCGGCGTTTGCACCCATCTGGGCTGTGTGCCGATCGGTGATGGCGCGGGTGAGTTTGGCGGCTGGTTCTGCCCTTGCCACGGGTCACACTATGATACATCGGGGCGTATCCGCAAAGGCCCCGCCCCGCAAAACCTGCACATCCCGGTGGCCGAATTCACCGACAACTCAACCATCAAGCTCGGGTAAGGACATATCATGGCCGGAATTCCGCACGACCATTACGAGCCCAAGACGGGCGCCGAAAAATGGCTTCACTCGCGCCTGCCGATTGTCGGCTTGGCCTATGACACATTGATGATCCCCACCCCCAAGAACCTGAACTGGATGTGGATCTGGGGTATCGTTCTGGCCTTCTGTCTGGTGCTGCAAATCGCTACCGGCATCGTTTTGGCGATGCATTACACGCCGCATGTCAACATGGCCTTTGCAAGCGTTGAACATATCATGCGTGATGTGAACGGCGGGCATATGCTGCGCTATCTGCACGCAAACGGCGGGTCATTGTTCTTTATCGCCGTGTATCTGCATATTTTCCGGGGGCTTTACTACGGGTCTTACAAGGCCCCGCGCGAAATCACTTGGATCATCGGTATGCTGATCTATCTGGCGATGATGGCGACTGCGTTCATGGGCTATGTTCTGCCCTGGGGGCAAATGTCGTTCTGGGGCGCGACTGTGATTACCGGCCTGTTCGGTGCTATTCCCGGTGTTGGCGAGTCGATCCAGACCTGGCTTTTGGGCGGCCCTGCTGTTGATAACGCCACGCTGAACCGTTTCTTCAGCTTGCACTATCTGCTGCCCTTCGTGATTGCGGCACTGGTTGCGATTCACATTTGGGCCTTCCATTCAACCGGCAACAACAACCCGACGGGTGTTGAAGTGCGGCGCACTTCCAAGGCCGAAGCCGAGAAAGACACATTGCCCTTCTGGCCGTATTTCGTGATCAAGGATCTGTTCGCGCTGGCCGTTATCCTGGTTGTGTTCTTTGCTGTCGTTGGCTTCATGCCGAACTACCTTGGCCACCCCGACAACTATATTGAGGCAAACCCGCTGGTAACGCCTGCGCATATCGTGCCGGAATGGTACTTCCTGCCGTTCTATGCGATCTTGCGTGCCTTTACTGCCGATGTCTGGGTTGTGCAGCTGGTGCATTTCGTGACTTTCGGCATCGTTGACGCCAAGTTCTTTGGTGTGCTGGCGATGTTTGGCGCGATTGCTGTTATGGCGCTGGTGCCGTGGCTGGATACGTCGTCTGTGCGTTCGGGCCGCTACCGCCCGATGTTCAAGGCGTGGTTCTGGCTGCTCTGCATCGACTTCATGGTGCTGATGTGGGTTGGCGCGCGCCCGGCAGAGTTCCCTTATGACTGGATCTCGCTGATCGCTTCTGCCTACTGGTTCGCCTATTTCCTTGTGATCCTGCCGCTGCTTGGTGTGATCGAAAAGCCGCAGGCACAGCCCGCGACAATTGAGGAAGACTTCAAATCGCATTACGCCGATCCGGCTGAGTGAGGACAAAGGAACTGATGATTATGTTTCGTAAAATCGCAATCAGCGCCGTATCTGCCCTTGTTCTGGGGGCCGGTTCGGCAATGGCCGCCGGTGCCGAGGGTCATATCGAAGATGTGGCGTTCAGCTTTGAAGGGCCGTTTGGCACCTATGATGAGCATCAGCTTCAGCGCGGCCTTCAAGTCTATACTGAGGTGTGTTCGGCCTGCCACGGGTTGAAGTTCGTACCGATCCGCACACTTGGCGACGCGGGCGGCCCGAATTTGCCGGCAGATCAGGTGCGTGCCTATGCAGCCGAGATGGACATCTTTGATGCCGAGTTGGACGATGATCGCCCCCGCAAGCCGACGGACCACTTTCCGAAGTCGGGTGATCTGAACGCACCGGACCTGAGCCTGATGGCAAAGGCCCGTGCGGGCTTCCACGGCCCTGCAGGGACGGGGATCAACCAGTTCGTCAAAGGTATTGGCGGGCCGGAATACATCTACTCTATTCTTACCGGCTATACAGGTGAGGAGAAAGAGGAAGCGGGCACGACCTTCTATGAAAACAAGGCCTTCCCCGGTGGCTGGATCGCAATGGCCCCGCCGCTTTTTGAGGACCAGATGGAATATGAGGACGGGTACGACAACAGCATTCACAGCGTGGCCCAGGATATGAGCGCCTTTCTGATGTGGACGGCCGAGCCGAAGATGATGGCGCGCAAGCAAGCCGGCTTTACCGCTGTGATCTTTTTGACGATCCTGTCGGTGTTGCTGTATCTGACCAACAAGCGCATCTGGTCGGCTGTGAAAGGCCCCAAGAAAAAGCACGCTTGATCTGATCTGACATATTCGGAAAACGCCCCGCCCGAAACGGTGGGGCTTTTTCATATCCATCCGCAAGCAACCCAAGGGCCGCCTGACATGCCGCTTACCTGCCATGCTTTTATCGCCGCCAGCCTTGATGGTTTTATCGCCCGCACGGACGGCAGCCTTGATTGGCTGGAGCCGTTCAACGCGGTGGATGAGGACCACGGCTATGATGCGTTTATCGCCGACAAAGACGGTATCGTCATGGGGCGTGGTACCTATGAAACCTTGCTGGGCTTTGGCCATTGGCCCTATGATCTGCCTGTGATCGTGCTAAGCCAAAGCCTTACGGTTGAGGATATTCCCGATAGCCTGGCTGATTATGTTGCAATCACCGATATGGACCCGGCGGAATTGGTTGCCGCCCTTGCAGAAGAGGGCTGGAGCAAGGCCTATGTCGATGGCGGGCAGGTGATCCAATCTTTCTTGAATGCGGGGCTTTTGGCCGACATCACCGTGACGCGCGTGCCGCTGCTTTTGGGGCAGGGCCGGCCGCTCTTTGGCCCTGTGGCCGCCGATATACGACTGACTTTAAGGGACTGCCGCAGCTTTCCTTCGGGGTTGGTTTCCTCAACCTATAGCGTTTTGCCTGTGACTTGAAACAAGGCGTATCACATAACGCGTTGATACCTATGGTTTCAAACGGTGATATGTGGGTCGGTTTCATGGCGAAACACTTTATCAGGTTGCAACCGGGCAATAGGCCCTTGCCCTTCCTGTGATTGCCACTAAATTAGACCCTACCTCGGGGTGCCCTTGTGCAGGGCTGAGATCTGGCAAAAGCCAAAGACCCGTTGAACCTGAACCGGTTAGAACCGGCGGAGGGAAGGTGCATGGTCTGATCCATCCCCTATACCGCCCGTCGCATATGGAGAGATGAGATGAGACCTCTACCCCTTGCGTTGGCTTTGTTGGCTGTGGCCCCTGTTGCTGCAGCGCAAACGCCTGTGTTGAATATACTGACATATGACAGCTTTACATCCGAATGGGGCCCCGGCCCGGCGGTCGAGGCCGCTTTTGAGGCGGTTTGCGCCTGCGATCTGGTGTTTTCTGCTGTGGGCGATGGTGCCGAACTGCTGGCGCGTTTGCAATTGGAAGGCGCGCGATCCGAGGCGTCTGTGGTGTTGGGGCTGGATACCAACCTGACCGCGCAGGCTACTGCGACCGGCCTGTTTGCACCGCATGGCCAGACGGCCGGCAATGATCTGCCGGTGCCATTCGCAGACCCGAATTTTCTGCCCTATGACTGGGGTTATTTCGCCTTTGTTTATGATCAGGCAAAGCTGGCCGAGGTGCCGCAAAGCTTTGAGGATCTGGCCGCATCCAATCTGAAAATCGTAATCCAGGATCCCCGCTCATCGACCCCCGGTCTTGGGCTGTTGCTTTGGGTCAAGACGGCCTATGGCGACCGCGCAGCCGAGATCTGGGCAGGGCTGGCCGATAATATCGTCACAGTCACCCCCGGCTGGTCCGAAGCCTACGGCATGTTCACGGCAGGCGAGGCGGATATGGTGCTTTCCTACACCACATCGCCCGCTTATCATCTGATCGCCGAAAATGATGCGACCAAAGCCGCTGCTGCCTTCAGCGAAGGCCACTACATGCAGGTCGAGGTGGCGGGCAAACTGGCCAATGCACCACAGCCCGCATTGGCCGATCAGTTCCTTGCCTTCATGGGAACAGATGCGTTCCAATCCATCATTCCCACTACCAATTGGATGTACCCGGCCCATAGGCCCGCGGCTGGCTTGCCCGACGGGTTTGACCAGATGATCACCCCCGCCAAGCCGCTGCTGATGACAGCAGATGCGGCGCAAGCTGCCCGTAAGCCCGCGTTGGACGAATGGCTGACCGCGCTTTCTCGCTAGTTCCGGCTGGGCTGGCAGTGGCAATTTTGCTGCTGCTGCTTGGCCCGCTGGCGGCGCTTGGCCTGTCGTTTCAGGGTTTCACCCTGAGCGGGGCAGAGCTTGCAGCCCTGCGCTTTACGCTGCTGCAAGCCGCCCTTTCGGCAGTGCTTGCGCTGCTGTTGGCGGTGCCGGTTGCGCGTGCCTTGGCGCGCCGGCGCTTTTGGGGCCGGGGTTTGCTGATTTCAACGCTTGGCGCGCCCTTCTTGCTGCCGGTGATCGTTGCGGTTTTGGGGCTGCTGGCGGTCTTTGGGCGGGCAGGTTGGGTAAATTCCGGCCTGGCCACCCTCGGCCTGCCGGAGTTTTCGATTTATGGGTTGCAAGGCGTGGTGTTGGCCCATGTGTTTTTCAACATGCCGCTGGCGGTGCGGATGATCTTGCAAGGCTGGCAGGCCATCCCTGCCGAGCGTTTCCGCCTTGCGGCCAGCCTTGGGTTTTCGCCTGCCGCAACCCGGCGCCATCTGGAGCGGCCAATGCTGCGAGAGGTGTTGCCAGGGGCGGGATTGGTGATTTTCGTGATCTGCCTGACCAGTTTTGCGGTGGCGCTGATGCTGGGCGGTGGGCCGCGTGCCACCACGATTGAACTGGCGATCTATCAAGCGCTGCGGTTTGATTTTGACTTGCCAACGGCGGCACGCTTGGCGCTGTTGCAATTTGCACTTTGCGCTGTGGCCTATCTGGTGGCGACCCGGATCAGCCTGCCTTCGGGCTTTGGCGCGGGGCAGGGGCGCTTGGGCGGGCCGCCTGCGCCAAAGGGGTGGCGCTGCGTGGTTGACGGTGTTGCGATCGCGGCGGTGGCCTTGTTCCTTGCGCTGCCGTTGTTTGCCGTTGTGTTGAATGGGCTGCCGGGGCTGGCCGCGTTGCCCGCGTCGGTTTGGGCGGCCGCAGGGCGCTCATTGCTGATCGCGCTCGCCTCTACCGCGCTTAGCATCAGTGCGGCCCTCATTCTTGCGCTTGCCGCCGCGCGGGGCAAAGGCTGGCCCGCATTGGCGGCAACCTTGCCGCTTGCCGCGTCCAGCCTTGTGCTTGGGACGGGCCTGTTCCTTATCCTTCAGCCCTATTTCCGCCCTTCCAGCCTGGCGTTGCCCGTCACCATGACGATCAACGCGGCGTTGTCTTTGCCCTTTGCCTTCCGTATTCTGGCCCCCGAGGCCCGCACGCTTTACGCGGATTACCAGCGCCTTGGCAGTTCATTGGGCATGGCGGGCGTGGCATGGCTGCGCTGGGTGGTCTTGCCGCGCCTTTCCCGGCCTTTGGGCTTTGCCGCAGGTCTGGTCGCGGCGCTTTCCATGGGGGACCTTGGGGTGATTGCGCTGTTCGCAGGCGAAGGCGAGGCAACGCTGCCGCTACTGGTGCAGCGTTTGATGGGGGCGTATCGGATGGGTGCGGCGGCAAGTGCGGCTTTGCTGCTGGTTGTGCTTTCCTTTGCGCTGTTCTGGGGATTTGATCATTGGGGCCGTCGCTATGCTGTCACTTGAAGCCCTGACCATCACCCAAGGCGATTTTCACCTGGCCGCCAATTGGCAAGTGCCGAAAGGGGCGCGTATTGCGGTCATCGGCCCTTCGGGGGCAGGCAAATCGACCTTGCTATCCGTCATTGGCGGCTTCTTTTCGCCGCAATCGGGCCGGGTGCTGTGGCAAGGCACCGACCTGACCATGGTCGAACCGGGGGCGCGCCCGATCACCACCTTGTTCCAGGACCAAAACCTGTTCCCGCATTTGACCATCGCGCAAAATCTTGGCCTTGGTATTTCGCCCGATCTGCGGCTGACCAAGGCCGATCACGCCCGGATCGAGGCCGCACTGAACCGCACGGGGCTGACTGGCTTTGGCCCCCGCAAGCCCGCCCAGCTTTCCGGTGGGCAGCAAAGCCGCGCGGCGCTGGCGCGGGCCTTGCTGCGGGATAAGCCGATCTTGCTGCTGGATGAACCCTTTGCCGCCCTTGGGCCCGCGCTCAAGGCGGAAATGTTGGCGCTGGTATCGGAACTGGCCGAGGAAAGCGCGTTGACCGTGTTGATGGTCACCCATGACCCGAAAGACGCGCTGGCCTTTGCGCCGCTGACCTGCCTTGTGTCAGGCGGCCGCGCCCACGCGCCGCAAGCGACAAAGGCGCTGCTGAACAACCCGCCTCCTGAATTGGCGGAATACTTGGGCTGGGGGCCAGCCGTCGAATATGGCGTTTCGCCTTTGACTTGAAACAAGGCCTGTCACATGGCGCGTTGAAATCTTTGATTTCAGGCAGCGATATGTGGGGAATGCTTTAGGGCCGCCGATCTCGCGCCAAAGGGGCGGGCTAGCCCATCGAAATCTTGAATGTGCAGGGCCAAGCCGGAACGCTGTGCGAGGCGTCAGCGCAATCGCAGCCCACGATCACTGTTTTCAAAGAACATCGCGTGCTGGGGGTCAAATTCAAGCCCAACGCTTTCGCCCAGTTTCAAACGCGTGTCACCCTGCGCCTCGATCACCAGCTTTTCGCCGTTTGCGGCGGTCAGGTGAATATAGGTGACGCCGCCCAAAGCTTCGGTCATGTCGACGCGGTGGCTGTCGCCCGCCGTAACGCGCAGGTGTTGCGGGCGCAGACCAACGATCACTGACGCACCTGCGCCCGGCAAGGGTACTGTGGTTTGCACAAAGCCAGCCAGACCCTCGGCCCGCACCATGCCCGCCTTTTCGACCTTTCCCACAGCGAAGTTCATCGCAGGCGACCCGATAAACCCGGCAACAAAGCGGTTGTCGGGGTCATTGTACAGATCCAGCGGCGCGCCGACCTGTTCAATCACGCCCGCCCGCAGCACCACGATTTTATCAGCCAGCGTCATCGCCTCTACCTGATCATGGGTCACATAGACCATAGTCGCGCCGATTTCGCGGTGCAGACGGGCGATTTCGACCCGCATTTCAACCCGCAATTCGGCATCAAGGTTCGACAGCGGCTCGTCAAACAAGAACACCTCTGGCCCGCGCACAATCGCGCGCCCGATCGCCACGCGCTGGCGTTGCCCACCGGACAGCGCCTTGGGCTTGCGCGACAGATAATCATCCAGCTTCAGAATACGGCTGGCTTCGGCTACCTTGGTCGCAACCTCGGCCTTGGGGTGACCCGTCATTTTCAGGCCAAAGCCCATGTTCTCGGCCACCGTCATATGCGGGTACAGGGCGTAGGTTTGAAACACCATCGCCACGCCGCGGTCAGCGGGGTCGGCATCGGTGACATCGCGGTTGCCGATTGCAATCGACCCGCTGGTGGTTTTTTCCAAACCGGCAATCATGCGCAGCAGCGTAGATTTGCCACAGCCAGACGGCCCGACAAACACGCAAAACTCACCATCTTCAACTGTCAGATCAACCCCATGGATCACCTGAATAGTGCCGAATTTCTTCGTGACGGCCCGTAAATTCACACCTGTCATGCGCTCCCCTCCCTCAAGGTTTCATTCCGGAAACCGCCAGTTGCGGGCTTCCAATGCAATATCTGCTGCGGCCGATAGCAACTGCGGCGCCAGTGCCTCCAGACCGTCCAGCGTGACCCGCATCTTGGTCGACGTGACCGAGAGTGCGCCGATGGCCCGGCCCCGATCTGATAGAATCGGGACGGCGATGCAGATGATGTTGGGCTCATGCTCTTCGCGGTCAAAGGCATATCCAAGGCTGCGAATGGCGGCCAATTCGGCCAAAAGCGCGTCGCGGTTGGTAAGGGTGTGCGGTGTGAACTGGTAAAAACTTTGACGATGTAACGCCTGCTCCAAGGCATCTGCAGGCAAATAGGCCATCATCGCCTTGCCCACTCCGGTGCAATAGGCCGGACCAACCTTGCCTGCCTGACTGAACATTTCAACCGGCTGTGCTGCGTTGCGTTTATCAACATACAGGACCTGGCCCTGATCCAATTGCGCAAGATGGATGGTTTCACCCAAAGTTGCTGATAGCCTGTCCAGATGTGGCCGTGCCAAAGGCGCAAGGCTGGATTGCGCCCAGGCGGTATGCGCCAACCGCACCAGCCGCATTCCCAACGCATAGGTTTGCCGGTCAGCATCATAGGACAGCATGTTCTGGCTCGTCAGGGTTTGCAAAAAGCGGTACAGCGTCGCCTTGGGAAAGGGTGATCCGGCAAGCAGTTCGGTAAAGCGCACCGGGGCCCCCACATTGGCAACCATGTCCAGCACGTCCAGCGCTTTGCCCACCGTTCCGTCACCACTTGCAGGGCCGTCCATAATCGCTTTGGTCACATGACATCCCTTCATTTGGCGTGGGTTTCAAGCCGGCATCCTAACGCCGTTGTTGACAGGTTAAACGATTCGCGGCATGCTTTCAATATTCAAAACCAAGTTTCATATATTGGAACCAAAAGCGGAACCCAAGGGAGGACCCTAATGACCCATCTGAAAACAGGCACGATTGCGCTTGCGGCGGCTTTGCTGATGTCTGGCTCGGCCTTCGCGCAACAGCGCGCCTTAAGCTATAATGCCGATTTTGATCCGGCGCCGCTGGCCGGGTTTCAAGCCTTGATCGCGGATTTTGAGGCTGAGAACCCGGATATCAAAGTAACCCTGAACAACTTTGACCATGAAGGCTATAAAACCGCGATCCGCAATTTTTTGACTGCCGACAGCCCGGATCTGGCCAATTGGTACGCCGGCAACCGCATGGCCCCTTTCGTCAACTCGGGCCAGTTTCTGGATGTGTCGGATGTGTGGGCCGATAACAATCTGGGCGAACAGCTTGCCTCGGCCAAGGCGTCGATGACCATCGACGGCAAGCAGTGGGGTGTACCCTATACCTATTATCAGTGGGGTATTTACTACAACAAGGACGTGTACAAGGCGGCTGGCGTCGAAGTGCCGACGACCTGGGACGGTTTCATTGAAAACTGCGCCAAGTTTCAGGCGGCAGGCGTTGATTGCCTGACCACCGGCTCCAAGGCCCTGTGGCCTGCTGCGGGGATTTTCGACTATCTGAACATGCGCACCAACGGGTATGAGTTCCACATGGACCTGACCGCTGGCAAAGTAGCTTGGACCGATGACAAAGTGCGCGCGACCTTTGCAGAATGGGCGAAAGTTGTGCCATACACCACCGAAAATCACGCCGCGATTGATTGGCAAGATGCGTGTGCTTTGTTGGTGCAGGGCAAGGCGGCCAACTATGTGATGGGCAATTTTGCGGTTGCAGTCTTCAAGGAAGGCGGCATGACCAACGATAGCCTTGGCTTTATGGTCTTCCCGGAAATCACTCCGGGCCTGCCACGCGCTGAAGAGGCACCGACCGACACCATCCACATTCCGGCAGGCGCCAAGAACGTGGAAGATGCGAAAAAGTTCCTGGCCTATGTTGCCCGCGCCGATGTGCAGACCAAGCTAGGCGCCGCTATGGGGCAGTTGCCAACGAACAAGGACGCGTCGGTTGATGCCGCTGATCCCTATCTTGCAGCAGGGTTTGAATCCTTGTCTTCGGCCTATGCGCTGGCGCAGTTCTTTGATCGTGATGCCCCCGCTGAAATGGCCAAGATCGGCATGGAAGGGTTTCAGGAGTTCATGGTGAAGCCCGACCGTCTGGACGCAATTCTTGAGCGTCTCGAAAAGGCTCGCGGTAAAATTTACAACTAAGCGGTTGATTGGCCCCGTGTTCAGGCGCGGGGCCTGTTTTTATACGATCTGATTGCATTGTGAAGGGGCCTGTCGCCATGTCCAGCTACTGGAAACGAAACCAATTGCGCATCGCGCCGTGGCTGTTTCTTGCCCCCGGCGCGATCATGTTTCTGATTTACGTCATCATCCCGATTTTTCAATCCCTTTCGATTTCATTTTATGATTGGGACGGGCTGGGCAAGGCGGTCTATATCGGCACCGACAACTATGTGGAGTTGCTGGATGATGAGGCGTTTTATACGTCACTGAAAAACAACGTTATCTGGCTGGTGCTGTATATGCTGTCAGTCCCGGCGGGATTGTTTATCGCGATTTTCCTGAACCAGACGGTGCGCGGTATTCGCATCTACAAATCGCTGTTCTTCTTTCCCTTTGTCATCTCTCAAGTCGTCGTCGGCCTGATGTTTTCATGGTTCTATGCCCCGAATTTTGGCCTGTTTTACAAGCTGATCGAAGTGATCACCGGCAATGGCGTGGCGATTTTGGCGGATGAGGATTATGTGACCTATGGTATCATCGCTGCGGGTCTGTGGCCGCAGATTGCCTATGTGATGATCCTTTATATCACCGGGTTGAACAACATTGCCCCGGATCAGGTCGAGGCGGCACGGCTGGATGGTGCCAAGGGGCTGAAAATGCTGTGGTATGTGATCTTGCCGCAGTTGCGTCCGGCCACTTTTATCGCGGTGGTCGTCACGGTTATCGGCGCGTTGCGCAGCTTTGATCTGGTGTCGATCATGACCGACGGCGGCCCCTATGGTACCAGCCGCGTTCTGTCTTTTTACATGTATGAACAGGCGCTTAGCGAATACGGGTTCCGTATGGGCTATGGCGCGGCCATCGCAGTCGTGCTGTTTGCGATCATGATGGTTTTCATTTCGGGCTTCATCTGGAAGATGTGGCGCGACGAGACGGAGCGTTAAGCCATGTTTCCACGCCCAATAGAGCAAACCAGCCGCGCTACCCAGCACCTCTACACCATCGCCTTGCCGGTGGCGCTTTTCTTGTGGCTGTTGCCGCTGATCGGGGTTGCGGTAACATCTCTGCGCCCCGCATCTGATCTTGCGCAGGGCAATTACTTTGGCTTGCCCAGCTATATCGCCTTTGAAAACTATGTTTCGGTGTTTCGTGACAGCGACCTTGGCAGCTATATGATCAACTCGTTAAAGGTCACAATTCCTACTGTGATCGGGGCTATCACCCTGTCTTGCATGACGGGGTTTGCGCTGGGGGTTTACCGTTTCCGGTCTAATCTTTTGGTGTTTTTCCTGTTCGTCGCGGGTAATTTCGTGCCGTTTCAAATCTTGATGGTCCCGGTGCGCGACCTGACGTTGCAACTGGGCATGTACAATTCCTGGACCGGGCTTGCGATGTTTCACATTGCCTTTCAAACCGGGTTTTGCACATTGTTCATGCGCAATTTCATCAAGGCCCTGCCGTTTGAATTGATAGAGGCCGCAAGGGTCGAGGGGGTTTCGGAAATACGTATCTTTTGGTACATCGTCCTGCCCCTGATGAAACCCGCCATCGCGGCGCTGTCGGTGCTGATTTTCACCTTCATCTGGAACGACTTTTTCTGGGCCACCGTGTTGACGACCACCAAGGAAACCCAGCCAATCACGGCGGGCCTGTCGTCGCTGAACGGGCAATGGGTTGCGGCCTGGCATCTGGTTTCTGCCGGGTCGATTCTGGCGGCACTTCCCCCCGTTTTGATGTTCTTCCTGATGCAAAAGCACTTCATCGCCGGGCTGACATTGGGGGCGGTAAAGTGACCCACCACTGGCGTCTTGATGATGGCCGGCAAACGCTGGTGCTGGCCGCGCGTGGGGGCAGCTTGCCGGAATGTGTCTATTGGGGCGCGGCCCTGCCGGGCGGGGAAAACCTTGAAACCTTGGTGGCCGCGCATGCGCTGGATGTGACGGGGGGGATGCTGGACGAAACCCCCGGCCTGTCGCTTTGCCCCGAGGCCGCGCGCAGCTTTCCTGGCCAGCCGGGGTTGGTTTTGCGTGATGGTGGCGGAACGCCGCTGCAGCCCCGCTTCAGCTTTGCCGAGACCCGAGAGAAGGATAGCGGCCTGCACTTGGTGTACCGCGATGCGGCGACCGGCATCGGCCTGACTTTCCGTTTCAAACCCGATCTGGAAACCCATGTTATCACCTGTGAAACCACGCTGAACGCCGATCGCCCGGTGCATTTGCACTGGCTGGCGGCCCCGGTCCTGCCCGCCCCGCACCTGTCGGATGAGCTGATTGATGTGGCGGGGCGCTGGTGCGGCGAGTTTCAATTGATCCGCACGCCATGGTCCGCAGGGCTACGCGCCCGTGAAAGCCGCACAGGCCGCAGTGGGCACGAA
Source organism: Pseudorhodobacter sp. (assembly GCF_034675685.1). Lineage (GTDB taxonomy): Bacteria > Pseudomonadota > Alphaproteobacteria > Rhodobacterales > Rhodobacteraceae > Pseudorhodobacter. Next base: position 200,372 of record NZ_JAUCDA010000016.1, read on the forward strand.
CATTTCCCCGGCCTCATCATCCCCGCGCGCGGCACCACCAACACGCAAGGCGAGGCTTACGGCTTTCACTATGGCTGGTCGGGTGGGCACCGGATGCTGGCCGAGGAATTGCCCGATGGCCGTCGGCAGGTGCAGTTCGGCCATGCCACAGGCAGCCAAACCACCCCCGGCACGCAGTTTCAGACAGCGCCGCTATATCTTGCCTATTCCAACACCGGCCTGAACGGTTGCGCCGTTGCGTTTCAGCGCCATGCCCGTGACCGGATCATTCATCAGCCCAACCGCACCCGCCCCGTGCATTACAACTGTTGGGAGGCGGTGTATTTCGACCACAAACTGCCCGACCTGCAAGATATCGCCACCCGTGCCGCCTCTCTTGGGGCGGAACGCTTTGTGCTGGATGATGGCTGGTTCGGGCGGCGGGATGATGACACGTCAAGCCTTGGCGATTGGCAGGTTGATGCACGCAAATACCCCGAGGGGCTGGGGCCGTTGATCAACCATGTCCACGCGCTGGGCATGACATTTGGCCTTTGGTTCGAGCCGGAAATGGTCAATGAGAACTCTGACCTGTTTCGCGCCCATCCCGACTGGGTGCTTGGCCCGATGGATCAGATGCGCGGCCGCCAGCAATTGGTTTTGAACCTGGCGCGCGGCGATGTGCGCGACCATCTTTACGCCCGGATTGCTGCGATCCTGTCTGACCATGCGGTTGAATATATCAAATGGGATCATAACCGCGTTTTGCCGATGCCCGATGCGGCGCAAACCAGCGGCAGCTATGCGCTGATTGACCGTTTGCGCGCCGATTTCCCGCAGGTAGAGATTGAAAGCTGTGCATCGGGCGGCGGGCGGATTGATTTTGGCATTCTGCAACGCACGCAGCGGGTCTGGTTGTCCGACAGCAATGACGCGCTGGAACGGTTGCGCATTCAGCATGACGCGGCGCTGTTTTTGCCGGGGTCTGTCACCGGCTCGCATGTCGGCCCGCGCCATTGCCACACCTCTGGCCGCACGATTGATATTTCGATGCGCGCCTGGGTTGCGGCACAACGGCATATGGGGTTTGAGATGGACCCACGAGAGCTGACCGAGCATGAGGCAAAAGTGCTTGCAGATGTGACGCGCTGGTGGAAAGGCAACCGTGATTGGCTGATGCACGCCGATATCTTGCGGCTGGACAGCGCCGACCCGGCGGTGATTGCCGAACTGCAACTGGCCCAGGGCGGCAGCCGCTTTGTCACCTTCGCAGCCAAGGCCGCCACCTCGGCCCAGATTTCACCGCGCCCGCTGCGATTGACGGGGTTGGAGCCGATGACAACCTACCGTATTGATCTGATCAACCGCAGCGCAGCACCGGGCCTGTCACGCGGCAGCCCTGCGCTGAAACGGGGGCCGCTGGATGTGTCGGGGGCTTATCTGATGGGGCATGGCGTAACCTTGCCATGGCATTTCCCCGAAACCATGTGGGTGCTGGAGGGCACCCGCCTTTGACAAGAAGGACGCAGGCCATGACCGCAACCTATCCCGACCTTAATGGCGCATCCGTGTTCATCACCGGCGGCGGATCGGGCATCGGTGCCGCGCTGACCGAAGGGTTCCTGCGCCAAGGGGCAAAAGTCGCCTTTGTTCAGCGCTCCGATGCAAGTGAGTTTGTTGAGGGGATGGAAAAGGCCACCGGCAATCGCCCGCTTTTCATCCAATGCGACATCACCGATATTCCTGCGCTGCAAACGGCCATCGCGCAGGCTGCCGCGGCGCATGGCCCTATCACCACGCTGGTCAACAACGCGGCCAATGACAAACGTCACACGACCGCCGAAGTGACCGAAGATTTTTTCACATGGATGATGGACATCAACCTGAAAGCCTATTTCTTTGCCGCGCAAGCGGTGGTGGCGGGGATGAAGGCGGCGGGTGGCGGCGCTATCATCAACTTCTCATCCATCAGCTATATGATGGGGAATGCGGGCTATCCGCTTTATACCGCCGCCAATTCCGCAATCAACGGCCTGTCGCGCAGCCTTGCGCGCGAATTTGGGCCGGACCGTATCCGTGTCAACGCGCTGGCCCCCGGCTGGGTGCTGACCCAAAAGCAAAAAGACCTGTGGGTCACGCCCGAAGGGTTGGCGGCGCATGTTGCACGGCAATGTCTGCAAGAGACGCTGGCCCCCGAAGATATTGTCGGCGGTGTGCTGTTTCTCGCCTCTGACGGTGCCAAGATGATGACAGGCCAGGCGCTGGTCATTGACGGCGGCGTGGCGGTGACAGGATGAACCAGCCCGCCGAACCCCTTGCCCAGGCACCCGACTGGATCGCCGTTGACTGGGGCACAAGCCATCTGCGCGCAACGGCCATGGGCGCAGGCGGCCCGCTGGCCAATGCCTGCAACGGCGACGGTATGGGCGGCCTGACAAGGCAGCAGTTTGAGCCGGCCCTTCTGGCCCTTATCGGCCCGTGGCTGACTGGCGCCGCGATCACACCGGTCATTGCCTGCGGTATGGTCGGTTCTCGTCAAGGCTGGGCCGAGGCGAAATACCGCGCCGTTCCCTGTGCCCCGGTTGATGCCGCGGCGCTGACCCGCGTACCGACTATAGATCGGCGGATCACGGTTCACATCGCCCCCGGCCTGTTGCAAACCGCCCCCGCCGATGTAATGCGCGGCGAAGAAACCCAGATTGCGGGCGCCTTGGCGCTTGACCCTGGCTTTGACGGCGTGATCTGCCTGCCCGGCACCCATTCCAAATGGGCGCATGTCAGTGCGGGTGAGGTGGTCAGTTTTCAAACCTTCCTGACGGGTGAGCTGTTTTCATTGCTGTCCAAACAGTCGGTTTTGCGCCACAGTATCGCCGCCGAGGGCCTGGACGAGGGGGCATTCAACGCCGCCTTGTCAGATGCGCTTTCGCGCCCCCGAAAAACTGGGCGCGCGGTTGTTTTCGCTGCGGGCCGAGGGGTTGATTGCCAACCTTTCGCCCATCGCTGCCCGCAGCCGCCTGTCAGGCTTGCTGATCGGGATGGAACTGGCCGCCGCCAAACCCTATTGGTTGGGCCAGCCCGTGACGCTGATCGGTGCGCCCGAACTTTGCCGCCATTATGCCCATGCCCTTGCGCAACAAGGCGTCACCGCGTCTGTTTTGTCTGCCGTAGATTGCACGCTCGCCGGGCTCTCCAAATTGAAAGGTGCGCTATGACCCGCCCCCTGATTGCCATTCTGCGCGGGTTGACCCCGGCTGAGGCGTTGCCAATTGCGGCGGCCCTGATTGACGCGGGCCTGACCACGATCGAGGTGCCGCTGAATTCACCTGACCCGTTTACGTCCATCGCGGCGATGGCACGCGAATTTGGCGATGTCGCGTTGATCGGGGCGGGAACGGTGCTGACCGTCGATCAGGTTGCGCAAGTCGCCGGTGCGGGCGGCAGGCTGGTGGTGTCACCCAACACCGATACAGCGGTTATCCGCGCCACTTTGGCGGCAGGGATGCAAAGCTGGCCGGGGGCGCTGACGCCAACAGAATGTTTTGCCGCACTGGCTGCGGGCGCAACAGGGTTAAAGATTTTTCCGGCCTCGATCATCGGGCCGGACGGGGTAAAGGCGATGCGCGCCGTCCTGCCCCCCGAGGCGCTGGTCTATGCCGTTGGCGGGGCAGGGGCATCAAACTTTGCCGCGTGGCGCCGCGCGGGGGCGGATGGGTTCGGCATCGGCTCGGCGCTTTATGCCCCCGGCCTGACTGTGGCCGAGGTCACCACCCGCGCCAAGGCGCTGGTTGCGGCATGGGACGCGGTGGCAGCATGATGCAGGTCTTTGACACCCGCGTTTGTCGCCTGGGCGAAGGGGTTTTTTGGCACCCGCAGCGCGAAAGGCTGTTCTGGTTTGATATTCTGGGCAAGCAGATGCAAAGCCAAACACCCGATGGCCCACAAGACTGGGATTTTGACGAAATGGTTTCGGCCGGGGCCTGGATAGACCGTGACACGCTGCTGCTTGCGTCAGAAACCGCGCTGTCCAGTTTCAACCTGACGACCTGCGCGTGTGAAACGCTGGTGCTGCTAGAGGCGGATAACCCCGTCACTAGGTCCAATGATGGCCGCGCTGATCCGATGGGGGGATTTTGGATTGGCACGATGGGAAAGGCGGCCGAGGTCGGGGCAGGGGCTATCTACAGGTTTTACAAAGGTGAATTGCGCCTGCTGTTTCCAGACCTGACCATCCCCAACGCGATTTGTTTCGCGCCGGATGGCCGCACCGCCTATTTTACCGATACTGCCACGCAAATCCTCAACCGTGTGTCACTGGATGCGCAGGGCTGGCCCGATGCCGCACCCACCCCGTTCATGGATTTTCGCGCCAAGGGCCTGAACCCCGACGGTGCAGTCACCGATGCGCGAGGCAATCTGTGGATAGCGCTTTGGGGGGCCGGGCAGATTGCGGTTTATGATCCGCAGGGCAAGCCGCGTCATGCCATCACGCTTGCTGCGCCGCATGTGACCTGCCCCGCCTTTGCCGGCAGCACGCTTTTTGCGACCACGGCGACGCAAGGCATGACTGCCGCCGCCCTTGCGGATTATCCCGATGCGGGCAAGGTCTTTACCCTTGCCGATGCGGGCGAGGGCCGCCCCGAACCACAGGTCATCTTATGAAGCGCACGCTGGGCACCTGCTATTACCCCGAACATTGGCCCGAACCCCAATGGGCCGAAGATGCCGCCCGCATGGCAGAGATTGGTCTGACTTGGGTGCGGATTGGTGAATTTGCGTGGAGCCGGATAGAGCCAACCCCCGGCACTTATGACTGGGGCTGGCTTGACCGCGCGATTGAGGTGCTGACGGCCCATGGCCTGAAAGTGGTGTTGGGCACCCCTACCGCCACGCCGCCGCGCTGGATGCTGGACCGTCACCCCGACATGCTGGCGCTGGATGCACAGGGCCACAAGCGCGGCTTTGGGTCGCGCCGCCACTATTGCTTCAGCCATTCGGGTTACCGTGCCGATTGCGCCCGCATCACCCTTGATCTGGCCAAACGCTACGGCCAAAAGGTGGCTGCCTGGCAAACCGATAACGAATATGGCTGCCATGATACCACGATCAGCTATTCTGATGCCGCCCGCGATGCCTTTCGGGATTGGCTGGCGCAGAAATACCAGTCGCCTGACGCCCTGAACCGTGCTTGGGGCAATGTGTTCTGGTCGATGGACTACGCCGGTTTTGCCGAGGTCGGCTTGCCGAACCTGACCGTGACCGAGGCGAATCCGGCACATGTGATGGATTTTCGCCGCTTTTCCTCGGATCAGGTCGCCAGCTTCAACCGTTTGCAAACCGATATCATCCGCCGCCATTCCGCCGCCCCCATTTCCCACAACTACATGGGCGCTGTGGTGGATTTCGACCATTTCGCGACCGGCGCAGACCTTGATATCGCCACATGGGATAGTTACCCGCTTGGCTTTCTGTCGGACCGCATCGCAGCCAGTCCTGGCCATAAGCGCGCCTTCTCGCGCCAAGGCGACCCGGATTTTCAAGCCTTCCACCACGATCTTTACCGTTCTGTCGGTAGGGGCCGCTGGTGGGTGATGGAGCAGCAGCCCGGCCCGGTGAACTGGGCCCCCTACAACCCCGACCCGTTGCCCGGCATGGCCCGGCTGTGGGCGTGGGAGGCGTTTGCCCATGGGGCCGAGGCGGTGTGTTATTTCCGCTGGCGTCAGGCCCCGTTTGCGCAAGAACAAATGCATGCCGGCATGCTGCGCCCCGATAGCCAACCCGCCCCCGCCTATCACGCCGCCGCCGAAGTTGCCCGCGAATTGGCCGATATGCCCGAAGTACAAGAAACCGCCGCCCCCGTCGCGCTGATCTTTGACTATATGTCGGCCTGGGCCTGGGCCACACAGCCCCAGGGGCGCGGCTTTGATTATTTCAACGTGGTGTTCGGCTTTTACCAAGGCCTGCGCCGTCTGGGGCTGTCGGTGGATATTTTGCCCCCTGACACTGCGGCGCTTGCCGCCTATAAATTAGTGCTGGCCCCGGCGATTGCCACCCTGCCGCCTGCAGTGCTGGCCGCCTTTGCCGCATATGAAGGGGCCGCGCTTATCGGCCCCCGTACCAATTCCAAAACCGCCGATTTCAGTATTCCCACGCCCTTGCCGCCCAACCTGCCGCGGCTGGATTGCGTGGTTGCCCGGGTTGAAACCCTGCCGCCAGACTTGCCAGTGCCGCTGGCCATGGGCGGCAGCTTCACGCTGTGGCGTGAAAAGCTGGAAGGCAGTGCAAGGGTGGTTGAGTACACCACCGATGGCTGGCCCGCGCTGGTGGCGGTTGACGGGCTGCATTATCTGGCAGGCTTGCCGGATGAACCCGCGCTGGCGCGCATCCTGACCCGGCTTTGCGCGGCTCAGGGCATCGACACCACGCCACTGCCCAATGGGTTGCGCTGCCGCCAATCGGGCGCGCATCGGTTCTGGTTCAACTACGGAGCCGAGGCCGTGGCGCATGAGGGCCGCAGCATACCGCCCGCTGGGGTGGTGTGGGAGAAGATCGGTTAAGAAGGGGTGGCCCCATCGCAATTCGGCATTGCACCCCACACAATTCAGCGATTGACCACGCGCACCCCTCATAGCAAAGCTTTCGGGCTTGATCCCCCGGAGGCCGCATGACCAAATCTGCCCTGTTCACGCCAGTCTTGATCGCGGGTTGCGCGATATTGCTGGTGAACTTTGCAATCCGTGCCAGCTTTGGCGTGTTTCAAATTCCGATTGCGGCCGAGTTCGGCTGGATGCGGGCCGATTTTTCGATGGCGATTGCGATCCAGAACCTTGCCTGGGGGCTGGGGCAGCCGATCTTTGGCGCATTGGCCGAACGCTTTGGTGACCGCCGCGCGATTGTCGCGGGGGCGCTGCTGTATTCGGCCGGATTGGTGCTGTCGTCGATGGCGGTCACGCCGGGGCAGCACTGGCTGCTGGAGATTTTGGTGGGCTTTGGTATCGCCGGCACCGGCTTTGGCGTGATACTGGCGATTGTGGGCCGCGCAACCTCGGATGAAAACCGTAGCCTTTCGCTGGGTATCGCCACCGCAGCCGGGTCGGCGGGGCAGGTGTTCGGCGCACCAACCGCCGAGTTTTTGTTGCAAAGCTATAGCTGGCAGACGGTGTTCTTGATCTTTGCCTGCATCATCCTGACCGTGTTGTTCGCGCTGCCATTTTTGCGTGCGCCGATTACTGCAACCAAGGCAGAGCTGCAAGAAAGCCTTGGCGCGGTGTTGAAACGGGCATTCAAAGACCCAAGCTACACGATGATTTTTCTTGGCTTCTTCTCGTGCGGGTATCAACTGGGGTTCATTACCGCGCATTTTCCAGCGTTTATCGCCGAGATGTGCGGGCCGATCAATCAGACCGGCTATCTGGCGGCGCTGGGCATTTCCAGCACCTCGGCGCTTGGGGCGATTGCGATTTCAGTGATTGGCATGGCCAATATCGCGGGCGCGATTTATGCGGGTTGGTTGGGCAAACGCTATTCCAAGAAATACCTGTTGGCAGCGATCTATGCGGGGCGCACCATAGCGGCGGCGACGTTTATCTTGTTGCCGATGACGCCGGTGACGGTGCTGGTGTTTTCGCTTGTGATGGGGGCTTTGTGGCTGGCAACTGTGCCGCTGACCTCTGGCCTTGTCGCGCATCTTTACGGGTTGCGCTATATGGGGACGCTCTATGGATTCGTGTTTTTCAGCCATCAGGTCGGGTCATTTCTTGGGGTTTGGCTGGGCGGCAAGATGTATGACCTGACGGGGGATTATACGCTTGTGTGGTGGCTTGGGGTAGGGATCGGCGCCTTTTCGGCGCTGGTGCATTTGCCGATCAAAGAGAAACGGTTGGTTTTGGCGGCCGCGTAAAGGGGGGGGGGGCCAATCAAGGGGGCATCGAACCCCCATGATTGGCGTTGCCACGCCGTGATCTTGCGGCGGCTTTCCTGGGGTTGCGGCAGGGTTCAGGTGTTTGTGCCAAGATGATAAGGGTGGGGCGATGAAAGCGGGAATTGTCAGTCTGGTTGTGGCTTATGTGCTGAGCCAGTTTTATCGTGCCTTTCTGGCGGTGATGAGCCCGGTTTTAACGACCGATCTGGGTGTGACCGCCGATGACCTGGCGGATGCCTCTGGCCTGTGGTTTCTTGCTTTTGCGGCCATGCAGATTCCCGTTGGCGCGGCGTTGGACCGGATTGGCCCGCGTTTGACGGCCGCCGTGCTGTTTGGCATTGGGGGGGCCGGGGGGGCGGCCTTGTTTGCGCTGGCCGAAACAGGGCTGGAGGTGAAGCTGGCGATGGCATTGATTGGCCTGGGCTGTTCACCGGTATTGATGGCAAGTTACTATATTTTCGCGCGCGAATTCTCGCCGGCGGTTTTTGGCACCATGGCGGGGGTTGTGATCGGGATCGGGTCGCTTGGCAATATCGCCAGTTCATTGCCACTGGCTTTTGCGGTAGAGATGCTAGGATGGCGCGGCAGCTTGTGGGCCCTGGCGGTGATGAGCCTGCTGGTCGCGGTGGCGATTGGCGTGCTGGTGCGTGACCCAAAGCCGTTGCCTTCTGGCCCGCGCGGTTCGGTTTTGGATATGCTGCGTATCCCGGCGCTTTGGCTGATCTTGCCGATCATGGCGGTGAATTACTTGCCAGTGGGCGCGTTGCGGGGGCTTTGGGTTGGGCCCTATATGGCCGATATTTACGGGCTGGATGCCGGCGGAATCGGGCGGGTGACGCTGGCGATGGGGGGGGCCATGGTTTTGGGAAACTTTGCCTATGGCCCGCTGGATCGGGTATTCGGTACCCGAAAGTGGTTGATTTTCGGGGGGAATGCCATTGTAGCGGCGGGGCTGGTGGCCCTATGGGCGATGCCTGGGCAGGGGGTCGTGTTTGCTACGGTTTTGCTGGCGGGCATTGGGTTTTTCGGGGCATCTTTTCCGATGGTCATGGCCCATGGCCGGGCCTTTTTCCCACCACATCTGGTAGGGCGGGGGGTGACATTGATGAACCTTTTCGGGATTGGGGCGACTGGCTTGGCGCAGCTTTATACCGGGCATTTGAAGGCCTCGGCTGTCAGTGCTGAAGCGGGCTATGTGGCGATTTTCGGGTTCTTTTCAGTCGCGATGATTTTGGGCCTGGCGATTTATCTGTTTGCGCAAGATCGTGTGGATTGACGGCGGCAGGGCCAGTGCTGCGCCTTGCCTGCGTCGTGGATGCCGCACCGCCGCCAAGGGTGCAACCGGAAGGTTTCAGGGGGCGGTATCCTTGACCACACGGCCCTCCTCAAGCGTGATGATCCGGTCGGCAAGATCCATGATCCGGTTGTCATGCGTTACCATCACCGTGGTCGTGTTGCGGGTTTGGCCCAGCGTTTTCAGCATTTCAACCACCACCCGCCCCGAATCCTTGTCCAGGGCTGCACTTGGCTCATCCGCGAAGATAACCTCGGGGTTCGCGACCAGCGCACGCGCTACGGCCACGCGTTGCTTTTGGCCGCCCGACAGGTTGCCGGGCAGGTAATCCACCCGGTCAGCCAGACCCAGCAAGCCCAACATATGCCGCGCAGCCGCCTGTTGCTTGGCCGCATCCCCCGGCCCATGCACCTGCAGGCCCATCAACACATTTTGCATCGCCGTCAGGCTTTCATGCAGGTTATGCGCCTGAAAGATAAATCCCAGACGGCGGCGCAACAGCACCAATTGCGCCTCGGTGGCGCCGCGCAGTTCGTGGCCCAACAGGCTGACGCTGCCTTCTTGCACATTGCGCAAACAGCCCATCAGCGTCAGCACCGTGGTCTTGCCCGACCCGGACGGGCCCATCAAAATCGTCAGTGTACCGCGTTTGATCGTCAGGTTCAGATCCCAGATCGCCTGTTTGCGCGCCTCGCCCAGACCGAAATAATGGTTCACCCCCTGCGCGACAATCGGCGCAGCCGCCGGGCGGATGATCGTGCCGCCGCCCATCAGAACAGGTCCGCCGGGTCTGCTGCGGCCAGTCGCCGCGTCGCAACAGCCCCTGACAAGGCGCAAGCCGCAAGCGTACCGACAAAGACCAGCACCGCACGGCTGGCCACCATGGTTACCGGCAGGCCCGTCACCGCAACCAGCGCCGTATACAGCCCCATTGAGACAATCAGGCCGGGAATAAACCCGAACACAGCCAGGATCAGCGCCTCTTCAAACACGATGCCAAGGAAGAACGGGTGGGCATAGCCCATCGCCTTGAAGGTTGCATATTCGCGCAAATGGTCGGCCACATCAGTCGATAGCACCTGATATACAATGACCAGCCCCACCAAGACGCCCATGAAAACGCCAAAGCCAAAGATGATGCCGGTGGGCCGCTCGACGGCCATGAAGGACAGGTCCGACGCCTTGGCCCCCGCTGCCGTCTGCACCTTGACGCTGGCCGCAGGCAGTACTGCGCGCAAGCGTTCAACGATGGTGTCGGGCGACAGGCCATCGGCCACGCGCAGCAAAATATGGTCAGGCGCGCCAGAGCTGCGCGATTGGAAGAACCGCAAGAAGGTTTGGTCTGATGTTACCATCATGCCATCAGCCAAAAAACCGCCACCCACGGCCAAAGTGCCAATTGCATTCAGGGTTTTGCCATTTGCCTCAAAGGCATAGCGCCCGCCCGACGACAGGCTGTCCAGCGCCCCTTTCGGCATGCCGCGGGTGTTCTTGTCCAGCAACACGGTGTTTTCAATCGCCAGCCGGGCCAGATCTGGCGCGATGCTGGGGGCAACAAACCCGGTTTGGGCCACCTCGATGCCAAAGGCCAGCAGGGCAATCGAACTGCCGTCTTGCAAGGTCAACGGCAGGTTGCCAATGAACAGCGGCGTTCCTGCCACCACCCCCGGCACGCCAAGCGCCTGAAACATATAGGCGCGCGCCACGCTGCCACTGTCGGTCAGGGTGTTACCCTCTTGCGATGAAATGATGATATCGGCGTTCAATAGCCCATAGGGGGCCATGGTCGAATTGTTCAGCGCGCCCATAATGCCCAGTTGCATGAACACCAACAGGTTGGCAAAGGCCACGCCCGCCACCGCCGCAATCAACCGCGTGCGGCTGTGCGACAATTGCAGCCAGCCAATCGGCAAGCGCCCGAACAGCCATGTCAGCAGCCTGTTCATTCGGTTCGGCCCGCATCAATGCGCACGATGGTTTCCAGATTGGTAAACCCGCGCGCCAAGGCAGATGAGGCTGCATCCAGCGTCACAATCACATCAACGACCCGCGCATCGGTATTGGCCGCCGGGTCATTCGAGGTGATCGACTGCCGCCCGATCTCCAGCCCGATGGCGGTTACGATGCCGCTAAGCTCTTGCGCCAAGGCCTCGGCGGAAACCGTCACCGGGTCGCCAATCGCTACCCGCCCGATCAAAGTCTGATAGACTTCGGCCTCAACCGTCATCTGCGACGTGTCGCCAAGGTCAATGAGCCCGCCCAGGCCCGGCCGTTCGCCTGCCCGCGCGTTGACAGCCAGCACTGTGCCCGTACTTGGTGCCCGCACATAGGCACGTTCCAGGTCATGCTCGGCGCGTGTCAGATCGACGCGCGCGGCGGCAAGGTTGGCCTCGGCCACGGCCACATCGGCTTGGGTCGAGTCTGCGGTTTTGAAGCGCGACAGGGTGGCGATGTTGCGTTCCACGTCGCGCCCCGCCTCGGCGGCGCGGGCAACGGCTTTGTCAAGCTCGGCCCGTGTCGAAATTCCGCGCGAAAACAAGGATGTGATTCGCTCCATATCCGACTGCGCCACCTTTGCCGTGGCCTCGGCCCGGTCCAATGCCGCCTGCGCTTCTTCCATGCTGGCGCGGATTGTGGCGGTGGTCTGCGCCAGATTGGCCTCTCGTACCGCAATTGTGGCCCGCGCCGTGGCCACGCCGTTTTGCAGCGCCGTCAAATTGTCGAGCACGGCCAGCACATCGCCCGCAGCAACCTCATCCCCCGCGCGCACCCGGATTTCCGCAATCCGCGCATCGCCGGCGCCCGAAGGTGTGGCCACGCTGACCACATTCCCCTTGGGGATCACCCGGCCCAGTGCCACAACATCGCCTTCGCTGATCAGGGCCACGACCTCTTGTGCCTTTATCTTTTGGATTGCCACGGCAATCGGCGTATCGCTTCCCGCGCCCGGTTGCAGCCCGGTCACCCCGAAGAACATCCGCAGACCCGGGGGCTGGAAATACATGCCAATCACCGCACCCAAAAACAGCACGGCCATCAGCACAGGCACAATCAACAGGGTTGGGCGGCGCCTAGCTGTGGGCGTTGGGGCGGGCAGCCCATTGTCAAGCAATGGCAGGTCAGGTTTTGGGGCTTGGACGTCTTTGGTCATTTGGGTTCCTTCGGCCTCGACACCTACTGACATGTATGTCAGTAATTTCGAGAAACGCAAGGGCGGGAACCACGGAGGCCAGTCTTGTCAATGAGCGAACCCAAGCGCCAACGCCGCAAAGATGCCCGCCCCGGCGAAATCCTGACGGCAGCCCTTGCCGAGTTTGGTGAAAACGGCTTTGCTGGCAGCAGTATGGGCGGTATCGCCGCCCGTGCCGGCATTGCGCGCCCCACGGTGTACCTTTACTTCGATACCAAAGACGCGATTTTTGAGGCGGCAGTGATGGACCGCATGGGGGGCATGGTTGCGCGCGCCCATGAGCTTATGTCGATTGAAATGCCGTTCGACCAAATGCTGGAACGCGTATTGCGCAATTATTACGACAGTATCGCTGCGACCGACGCGGCTGTCTTGATCCGCGTGCTTGTCGCCGAAGGTGGGCGCTTTCCAGCGCTGTCTGCATTTTTCCGCAGCAGGATGCTTGGCGCAATAGAGGGGCTTTTGGCCGAGCTTGTCGCCAAAGGTATCGCCCGCGGCGAGGTGCGGCCTGAAGTGCAGGCGCTTGACCTGAAAGTGGTCATCGCGCCCGCTGTTTTCACGATTGTCTTTGGCCTGATCTTTGGCGAACTCTCTGCCGATGCGCGCGAAAAATTCATCCGCTCGCATCTCTCGCTGATCTTGCTGGGCCTGCGGGCCTAACCCTTGGCACTGCTTTACTGCAACCGCCGCCGTGCAATAACGTCTTTGCCGGACGTGTCGCGTATGCGCGCGATCGCCTCGGTTGCGGGCTCTATTACCGTGGCCATAAACGCGCCTGTTGCATGAATCATCAAGGTGTCATCCACCATCATCGCGACATGGCCTTTCCAAAACAGCAGGTCGCCACGTTGCAACGTCTCGGCTTCCGTCAGGTCACGGCCCAACGCCTGCTGCATGTCGCTATCGGCGGGGCAGGCCAGCCCGCAGGCCAAAAGCGAAAGCTGTATGAGCCCCGAACAATCTACCCCTGAATGGCTATTTCCGCCCCAAAGATAGGGGGTGCCCAGAAATAGCCCCGCCACCTCGACCGGGTCGCCATACCAGCGGCCCAACATCTGCAAATGGCTGGCAGGGACAAAGCCATGCGGGGTTTCGGCAAAATTGTCGGTCTGGCCCAAGACGCGCAATCGGCTGCCAAAACTGATGCCAACCGATTTGGGCGCTTCGGCGCGGGGTTCGGAATACAGGTGGCTGGCGGGGGCGGCGACCCAATGGCTGACCTTGGTCGGCTTGCACAGGGCAGTATCGGGCAGATAGCCGCAATAGCCATCCTTGGTGCTGCGGCCAAAGCTGAAACCCTCACGGCGCTCGATTACCTCGAACCCGTCGCCCAGCAGCAATTGCCGTTCACGCGACCCACCGGGAACCCGCAGCAAATCGGCCAGCGGCACGGTAATTTCAAGCGGGGTCGCATCGGCATAGGCCGGTGATTTCAGCTGCCCCTGCAGCGAGATATGCGCCACCCGGTGATTGGCAAAATGCAGGCGACGGTCAGTGTGTTGGCCCGTGTTTTGGGGGATGTCGGTCATAGATCGACCCCCAACATCTGTGGCAGCGCCGCCAGTATCGCCCGCGCCCCCTGACCGACGCCGCCCTTTGGCCGTGCGGGTGCGGCACTGGGTTGGTGGCCGTAAATATCGAAATGCACATAGGCCGGGTTATCAACAAACCGCCGCAAGAACAGCGCGGCTGTTGTAGACCCGGCAAACCCACCCGCAGGCGCATTGTCCAGATCGGCAATCCCCGGCTCGATCATTTCCTCATACCCCGGCCACAAGGGCAAGCGCCAAACCGGGTCGCACATTTGCATGCCCGCCTGTGACAGCGCAGCCGCGAACCCGTTGTCATCGGTGAAAAACGGTGCCAGATCCGGCCCGACCGCGACCCGCGCCGACCCCGTCAGCGTGGCCATCGAAATGACCAGATCGGCCTTGTCCGCGCCTTGGGCCTCATCGGCCAGCGCCAACGCATCGGCCAGTATCAGCCGCCCCTCGGCATCGGTGTTGTTCACCTCTACCGTCAGCCCCTTGCGTGAGGTCAGAATATCGCGCGGCCGCATGGCAGAGCCTGAAATTGCGTTTTCCACCGCCGGCACCAGCACGCGCAGCCGCAGCTTCAACCCCAGTTCCATGATCATATGTGCAAGGCCCATTACCGTGGCCGCCCCGCCCATATCCTTTTTCATCAACAACATGCCCGCAGCAGGCTTGATATCAAGCCCGCCACTGTCAAAGCAAACCCCCTTGCCCACAAGCACCAATTGCGGCCCCGCGTCACCCCATTGCATATCCAGCAGGCGCGGCGCACGGGCCGACGCGCGACCAACCGCGTGGATCATCGGAAACCCTCGCGTCAACAAATCATCACCGCGCGTGACGCTTGCGGTCGCGCCATGACGCTGTGCCAATCGGAAAAAGGCCTGCTCCAGCTGTTCGGGGCCCATATCGGATGCCGGGGTGTTGATCAGATCACGCGTCAGGCATTCACCTTCGGCCATGGCCAAAAGGCGCGTGGTATCAACGCCCTGCGGTGCTTTCAGCCTGGGCAGCGCCGCTGCGGCCTTGCCGGGGCGATAGGTGTCAAAGCGGTATTGCGCAAATAGCCACGCCAGAACCGCCTCATTCAGCGCGTCCCCGCTTAGGCTCGTCTCATAATGCCAATCGCCGGCAGGTAGCGCGGTTGCCGCCGGGGCCACGCCAAACCGGCTGCGCTTGCGTGCGGATGCGGTTCCATAGCCAACGACCGCTGCCACGGCCTGCCCCGCCCCATCGGGCAGCAAAAGCACCGCGCCTAAAGCTGCGGTAAAGCCCGAAGCGTTTACCCAAGCACACACCGAGGCGGGCTGCGTCGCAAGCCAGGCCTGCAAATCCGGCTCGGCAACAATGTAAAGCGGGCGCGATGGGCCTGCGGCAGGGGCAAATTCGGGCATGCAGAGAACTCCACTCAAAAGCAATTGAATGAACCCTAAGCGGTTTTGCGCTGCGCCTTAAACCCATAAATCACAGGCGACACAGGTTTTTTTCACCCTGGGCAACGCCCGCCTTGGCAAAGCCGCTAAAGATGCTGGTCCAAGGCCCCCTTTTCTGTCGCCAAGGATGCTTCTGCCACCCGCACCAACCGGGCCCAAACCGCAGAAAACGCCGTCAGATCATCGCCATCCAGACAGGCCTGCGCATCTTTGGAGACGGTGCCAAGGCTGACCAATCCCAATTGCACCGACATCCGTTCCAATCGTCGCAACTGGCGCGCAATGTCCAGCATGTTGCGCCCGTGCAGCTGTTGCGCGATGCCCGACATTGTCAGCGCCAACTCGCCCAGTGCGCGGCTCACCACCTCTTCGGCGGCATGCGTGCCCATTGATCGGTAAATCAGTGCGATCGGCTCGGCATCCTGATAAATCCTGTCTTTTGGTCGAAATTCCATTATTGTTGCAGTCATGGTTGTCATCGCACCCTCACATTCCATTCACCCAGGGTCAGAATGTCCAAAGGTGTTGAAGAAAAGGTTGCTGCGCGCCCATGAAACCTCTCGAATTTTCCGAAAACACAGCTTAGTAAGCGGGAACGCAACGCAGGAGCCAAAGATGCACAACGCCAAATTGCTGCCCGCCTATCTGATCCAGCGCTTTCATGGCTGGAAAGCCACGGCCTATGCCGACAACAAAGCCTGGTATCGTCGGCTGGCAGAGTCGGGGCAGCACCCCCGCGCGATGGTGATTTCGTGCTGTGACAGTCGCGTGCATGTGACCTCGATTTTCGGCGCGGATGAGGGCGAGTTTTTCATCCACCGCAACATCGCCAATCTTGTGCCGCCCTATACGCCCGATGGCAAGAACCACGGCACCTCGGCCACGGTGGAATATGCAGTCAAGGCCTTGGGCGTTGCGCATATCGTGGTACTTGGTCACTCCAATTGCGGGGGGATTTAGGGCTGCCATGACATGTGTTCGGGCAATGCGCCGGAACTGCTGGAAAGCACCAGCTTCGTGGGCCGCTGGATGGATATCCTGCGCCCCGGATATGAGCGCGTTGCGCATATAGAGGAAAGCCAGCGCGCACGGGCGCTGGAAAAAGAGGCGGTGCTGGTCAGTCTGGAAAACCTGATGACCTTCCCCTTTGTCAAAACTGCTGTCGAGGATGATCGCCTTACCCTGCACGGACTCTGGACCGATGTCGGTGAGGGCGGGCTGGAACAATATGACCCGGTCAAGAACGTTTTTGTCACGGTCTGAGCATCGTATCGCCCCGCTTTGGCGGTGTGCCAAGGCGGGGCCCGATACGATTCGCCAATCAGGCATTTCGACTTTGACGTGAAACACAGCCCATCGCAGGCCGCGGTTAAATCTTTGATGTCAGGCAGAGATATGTAAACGAGCCTTAAGGCGAAACGCTTTAGGGTGGGGGTTCGCCCACCCTATGCAACACGTTTCAATAGCGCGGAGCGTTCAGTTCTTTGCCCTCTGGCCAGCTTTCACGGGTGGAAAGCGTGATGTCTTGCGTCTGCCCCGCTGGCACAGTCAGATCCCAGGCCAATACGCCGCGCTTGTCATCGGTGTCTTGTTCGGTCACGGGCGGGACGGCGACGAAAGTAATGACAAGATCTTCTTGCTCGGAATGTGGAATCACTTCCAGAATCCGCACCGGCCAGGCCTCATCCGTCAGGTTTTCAACTGAAAGCACGGCGGTTTCCTCAATCTGGTTGGATTTTGAGAAAACACCGCGGTCGCCTTCGGCCCGTGAAGGCATGCTGCGCTTTAACCGCAACCCTTCGATGGCGCCAAAGCCCAAGGTTGTCTTGGCCCCCGGCGCGATGGCTTCCAACTGTGTTTGCCCAATCATTGCGCCGTCGCGGGTCAAGGTTGCCGGGCCGGGCAGCAAAATCTGGCCGCTGTTATTGCTGAATTCTGCCATCATGAATGCCGTCGCATCATAGCGCGGAATGGCTTGGGCCTTGGAGGAGGCGGGTACGGCAATCTGATCAAGCGCCAGCCGCAGGTTTTCGACCCCATCGGCAATATCTACCGGGTTCGGGTAGGCGTAAACCACAATATCACCCTGAAACGCCGCGCTTGTCATCAGCGCAGGCTCCATTACCGGCTCTGCCATGCCGCCGACAGCCATATCCGCTTCGGCCATCGGCGCGGGCGAGGCAAATCTGCCGACGGATTTTTCGCTGCGCTCGGCAGGGTCATAGATCCGGTGCAGGTCGGGCCACAGCGTTGTGGGGTCAGGCCTGTTGCCGGGTTGTGCGGTTGAAAGCGTCAGCGCAACGCCCGCCCAATCCTCGCCCGTGTCTTGTGACACCAGCAAGGCGCGATCAATCACCACCTGCCCCGCAGCGCGGTCCAAAGCGATATCATACAGCGGCGACCATGTGGCCGCGTCGACGAACTGCGTAAGCTCTATCACCCCAGGCCCCGGTGCCGCCAGCGACAGCGCCAGCGACAAGGCCGCATAATCCTTGTCCGGGCGCGACAGCGCCTCTAGCGCTGCTTGCGCGTCCTGCTGCGCCTCGTCTGCGGCCTTTAGCGCCTTTTGTGCGGCTGGCAAATCTGCCCGCGCGGCAAGTGCCGTCTGCGCGGCAGCAAGCACCTCGGCCCCGATCATCCGCGCGGTGCTTTGCAAGACCTCTGTCTCGGCCTTGGCATCCGTTGCCCCCAGCCGCCCCAGATAGGCAATCTGCGCATTGGCGGCAGTGATCCGCGCCGTTACGCCGTCCAAGGCCAATTGCGCCGAGATTGCCACTGCGGTGGCGGCTTCCAAGGCCGCCTCCGCTGCGATCTGATCCGCCGACTTTGCAGCGGCGCGGGGGGGCAGGCGGTCTGTTCGCAGGCTGTAGGCCCCGATTTTCACCCCTTCTGAAGGCGCAATCCGCAGGGTTTGCGGGTCGGTTGCTTGCGGCAAGTCTGTGACCAGCAGGTCATGCATGCCCGCAGGCGCTGTAAACGCCACCTCGCGTGTCAGCCGTGCCCCCTGCGGATAGACCGTCACGGCGGTAATCTTGCTTTGTGCGACAATGGTTTCCGCCTGCAACGGTGCCGCAACCACCAGCATGAATCCTAATAGAAAACGCATTGTTACTCCAATCTGGTAAAGATGATCAATCGTAGCCCGCCCAAAACAGAAGGCAAGCGCCTATGCCCAAAGCATAAAAAAACACCCGTCCGAAAACGAGTGTTCTTTGCTGTGCCGGATTATGGCCGGGCATAAAGTGGCGATAAACCGCCCAGAGCCCGCTGAATCAGCCCTTTTTCAAACACCGCTGGCCCAGCACTTCGGCAATTTGCACCGCGTTCAATGCAGCCCCTTTGCGCAGGTTGTCAGACACGCACCACAGGCTGATGCCGTTATCAACCGTGCTATCTTGCCGGATGCGGCTGATAAAGGTCGCGTAATCGCCGACACATTCAACCGGCGTCACATAGCCACCGTCTTCGCGCTTGTCTATCACCATGATGCCGGGCGCTTCGCGCAAGATATCACGGGCTTCTTGCTCGTCCAGAAACTCTTCAAACTCGATGTTGATCGATTCCGAATGGCCGACAAACACGGGCACGCGTACGCAGGTGGCGGTAACCTTGATGTTCTTGTCCAGAATCTTTTTGGTTTCGGCGACCATCTTCCACTCTTCCTTGGTCGAGCCGTCGTCCAGGAAAACGTCAATATGCGGAATCACGTTGAACGCGATCTGCTTTGTGAACTTTTTGGCGGGCTTGTCGTCGGTCGGGTTATAGATGCTTTTGGTCTGGTCCCAAAGCTCGTCAATGCCTTCTTTTCCGGCACCGGAAACCGATTGATAGGTGGAAACCACCACACGCTTGATCCTTGCGCGGTCGTGCAAAGGCTTCAGTGCCACAACCATTTGCGCGGTTGAGCAGTTCGGGTTCGCGATGATCATTTTCTTGGTATAGCCCACCACCGCATCGGCATTCACCTCTGGCACGATCAACGGCACGTCCGGATCATAGCGATACAGGCTGGAATTGTCGATCACCACACAGCCCGAGGCCGCAGCCTTTGGCGCATAAATCTTGGTCGCTTCCGACCCGACGGCAAACAGTGCAATATCCCAGCCGGTGAAATCAAAGGTTTCAAGGTCTTTGCATTTCAGGGTCTTGTCACCAAAACTGATCTCGGTACCCATGGATTTACGCGACGCCAGCGCCACAATCTCATCTACCGGAAACTCGCGCTCTGCGAGAATGTTCAGAATTTCGCGGCCCACGTTGCCCGTGGCCCCAACGATAGCGACTCTATAACCCATCATGGCCTCCATTTGTGCGGTCACCGCGCCTTAGCGCAAAGGGGGCGCGGGGGAAAGGCCCTCAGCGCCGCACTTGCGAAATATAACCACGAAATGAAGACAACGGATGCAGGCTGGCATTGGCCCAGCCAGTGCGCCCAGCCAGTGCGCCCAGTCAGGGCGCCCTGACTGCGCGCTCCAAAGCTGCTGCGATCAGTTTTGCAACGCTGCCCGCCTCTCCGATCGGGGGCAAAAGGGGGCCTTGAAACCCGGCCTCTTTCAAGGCTTCGGGCACATCCTGAACGACATGGCTGGCCCTGAGGGCAAAGAACGGCAGGCAAGTGCCGCCTCTCATATCCTGGGCTACATCGGCCAGAAACGGGGCTTCCTCAACAAAACCGGCCCGCACTTGGGCAAAGCCGCGGGCTTTCAGGGATTCGACCATCTGATATGTCGTGTCCGAGGAGGTCTTGGAAACCTTGCTGCCATGGGCTGCGATCAACAAACCGGCATCGGCCCCGGCCTTTCTGGCCTCTTGGGCCATAAGATCGGGCAAGGCCGGGTCGGTCCCAAAGGGCGCAAGCTGTGTCAACGCGGCGCTGTTTGCTGCTGCAAGCCGGCGCGGCAGGTTGGTTCGGGTGAACCAGCCCTCGGCCATGAAAAAGGGATAGATCAAGGGGGCCTTCAGCGCCGCCAAGGCCGCCTCCAACGCATTGGGCTGGGCCAGCGTCGCGCCCCTGATCCGCCACCCCGGCAACCACATCGCCACGCGGACGGCCAGCGCCTGCATCGTCTGTTCTTGCGGAACTGGGTTGGCAGGTGCCCCGTGGGCTACCAAAATCGCCTCTTTTTCGTGCATTTGACACCCTCTTTTTGCAAGATAAGCCCTAAAGGCTTTTTGTGCGTTTCACCAGCCGTTCCCCCTGTCAGGCTTGCATTTGCGCTGCGCCTGCCGCCAATGTCGTGGCGTGGTAGCGAGGCAGGGCCTTTGCGCAGATAAAGCGGGGAATGATTCTGTTTGCGCCGAAATTTCGCGTTTCGGTGCGGGTGCCTTTGCCGCCTCTTGTCACGTCTTTGTGATCTGGTTGTTTGGTTGGCGCGCCCAAACCCAAGCTGTTCACGAAAATTTGGCCCTGAACTGCAACTTTTTCGGGTTTTCTGCGTTACCACAGTTGAAAACCTTGACCTTGCGCCTCAGACGTGGCGCTTGTGCGACAATCTTATTAACGAAGCGAGCGCATTGTGATCAACGCCCCCCTAAACCGCCGTGTTTTCCTATCTCTGTCAGGCTCGGCCATTCTTGGCGCCTGTGCGGCACCGCACGTCCCGACCCCGAGTGCCGGATTTATCGAAGGCTATGGCCCGATTTTTGATAGCGGCTATAACCTGCCCGGTATTCCCAGCGAATACCTGCAAGGCGTGAACCGCCGGATTACCGGCACCTATCTGGGTGAGCAGCCCGCAGGCACGATTGATGTCGACCCCTACGCCAAATTCCTTTATTTCGTGCGCGAAGGGTCAAATTCCGTGCGCTTCCCGATCGGGGCAGGGCGCGCGGGGCGCAGCTTTTCAGGGGGGGGCACCATTCAGGTCAAGAAGAAATGGCCGGGCTGGACGCCAACGAAGAACATGCTGCGGACCGAACCAGAGATTTACGGGCCCTTTGCCCGCGGTATTCGCGGCGGATTGCGCAGCCCCCTGGGGGCGCGGGCGCTGTATCTGTACAAGGGCGGGCGCGATACCTACTACCGCATTCACGGCACCAACGCGCTGGATTCGGTTGGCAACTCCAGCTCGGCTGGCTGTATCCGCATGTTCAACCAAGATATCATCGCGCTTTATGAAATGGTGCCAACGGGCACCCGTGTGCATGTGCGATCCGAGGCCGAGTCGCTGCGCGTCGACCCTGAAAACTTCAACCGTGGCATAGAAGTGCCGGCACAGCGTGTTGACCCGGAAACGATTTACAGCGACGAGGCCATCGCAAATGACCCGTTGCCGGTGTTCGATGATGCCGCCGGCGTCTCTCCTGTTGATGCGGGCAACGTGCCGCTGTAAACGGCGATTGCCCCTACAATTCTTGCAGCGGCCCCTGTTTCGGGGCCGTTTCTTTTGGGGGCGCATCGCTGTTAAAGCCGAGCTTGTTGGAGAAATCTGCCATCAGACGCTCCCAAAGCGCCAGATTGTCTTCAAACGCGGGTATGGTAATTCCGCCGAAATCCAGATTCAGATCCATTTTCAGATAAGGTTGCCCATCAGCCCCCCGCACAGCGGTACCAAACCGTTTTGTGCGGTTCCACTCATTCAAAACACTCAGGCTGACCTGTTGTTCCAGTTCCAGCCACATGTAGAATTGTACCGTGGTGCAATTCGCCCCCGCCTCGCAGCCAAAGAAATAGACACCGAATTGCAGGCCGCTTGCCGCAGAATGGATCAGCGGAGCGCCATCGCTATTGGTGGTCAATTCGGCGCGATAGCCCAGGTTTTGCATCGCCTCGGCCATGGCCTGTGGTGCCTTTGCCGTGATGGTCGCGGGCTGCGCCAAAGCGGCAGCGGCCCCAAGCCAAAGCGCTGCCAGCAGGGGGATTGCGAGTTTCATCAAAACGCCCGCTTTACACCCGGATCACATAGTCTTTGATGGTGGTTTCCAGCACTTCCCAGGTGCCGCTGAACCCCGGCCGGATGATCCAGCTATCACCGCTGCGCAGGGTGGTGGCGTTGCCTTGGGCATCAGTCAGCACAGAAACCCCTTCCAGGATGCGGATATATTCCCACTCGGTATAAGATACTTTCCACTTGCCGGGCGTGGATTTCCAGATGCCGCAGTAAAGCCCGGCGCTATCCTCCAGGTTCCAGGTGGTATGCACCGGGTCGCCTGCCAGCAACCTGTCGGCGTCGGGGCGTTCGGTTTCGGGTGCTATGCCATCGCATGACACGGGGAAAAGCAGGGGGGGCTGGGGCATCATCGGGTCCATTCTTTTGGTCTTGGGGTGGGGCTAAATCGGTTCGCCGCCTTGATCCGGCAGAGATCGGGTGCAAACCAAGGCGGGCAAATATTTGGTCTTGGCTTCATTATGCGTCTGAATTTCCGCGCTGGATCAAGCGCAAATCGCTTTAGTCCATGATTTCAACGCTTTTGCCGGCATAAGGTCAAGGTCAAAGCGGGCGCGCCACAGGGCCGCGCAAGTTTCTTGCTGGTGCGGCATGGGGCGGGGCGGTATAAGGGGGAAACATTCCTCTTGAGGGAGTACAAGAGAAACATGAGCGCGAGTGCACCTGTACGTCCGACCCTGCCGGTCGATATTCTGGCCCGCAAGGGGGGCAGCCCGCTGGTCTGCCTGACGGCATACACCACGCCGGTTGCACGGCTTGTTGATCCGCATTGTGATGTGGTTTTGGTGGGCGACAGTCTGGGGATGGTGCTTTATGGCCTGCCATCGACGCTTGGGGTGACGATGGAGATGATGATCGCACATGGCCAGGCGGTGATGCGCGGGGTCACCCGTGCCATGCCGGTAATCGACATGCCCTTTGGCAGCTATGAGGAAGGCCCCGCCCAGGCCTTTCGCAACGCCAGCCGCTTGATGGCGGCAACCGGCGCGCCAGCGGTAAAGCTGGAAGGCGGCGTGCATATGGCTGATACGATTGCGTTTTTAACCGCGCGCGGCGTGCCGGTAATGGCGCATATCGGCCTTACGCCGCAATCGGTGAACACGTTGGGCGGCTATAAGGTGGTGGGCCGCGCCGATGAAGGCGCGCGTGTCATGGCCGATGCCGAGGCGGTGCAGGCTGCGGGGGCATTTTCGGTCGTGCTGGAAAAGACGCCCGCGGGGCTGTCGCAGCGGATCACGCAGGCGCTGACCATTCCCACAATCGGGATCGGCGCAGGGGTGGGCTGTGACGGGCAGATCTTGGTGATTGACGATATGCTGGGGCAGTTCACCGACTTTCGCCCGAAATTCGTCAAACGCTATGCCAATCTGGGTGCGGCTGCCTCCGACGCGATTGCCGATTACGCCGCCGAGGTGCGCAGCCGCGCCTTTCCGGCCCCCGAACATTCCTTTGCCGACGAATTGCCCCCCAAGGGTGCCAAGAAATGACGCCTTTGGTCTTGCGCGAGATTGCAGAGCTGCGGGCCGTGGTGGCGGGCTGGAAAGCGGCGGGCGATGTTGTGGGCGTGGTGCCAACCATGGGCGCGCTGCATGAGGGGCATCTAAGCCTGGTGCGGGCCGCGCAGGCCGACTGTCAGCGCGTGATCGTGACGATTTTCGTCAACCCCAAGCAGTTCAACAATCTGGAAGACCTGTCGAAATATCCGCGGACCGAAATGGCGGATCGGGCAGTTTTGGCCCCTTTGGGCGTTGATGTCGTGTTTGTGCCGGCCCCGACCGAAATCTATCCGCACGGCTTTTCCACCAAGGTTTCGGTCAAAGGCGTGTCCGGCCCGCTGGAAGGTGCGCACCGCCCCGGTCATTTTGATGGGGTGGCGACGGTTGTGGCAAAACTGTTTGGCATCACGCAGGCTGATCGTGGTTATTTTGGCCAAAAGGATTGGCAACAGTTGCAGGTGGTTCGCCGGATGGCAGCCGATTTGAATTTGGCCGTGACGGTGATCGGCTGTGAGACAATCCGCGAGGCTGACGGGCTTGCCATGTCATCGCGCAATGCCCGCCTGACAGCAGATGCACGGACCAAGGCCCCCGCGCTTTATGCAGCCATGCAGACTGCCGCGACCGCCATTCGCGGTGGGATGGCCATTTCCAAAGCCATGAAGGCGGCCCGCGCCGAGGTACTTGCCGCTGGTTTTGAAGAGGTGGAATATATTGAGCTGCGATCGGCGGCGATGCTGGAACGGGTATCCAGGCTGGAAGCCCCGGCGCGGATGCTGGCGGCGGCGCGAATCGGCGGTGTTCGCATGATCGACAATATCGCGGTTTAAGGCAGTGGCGCGGGGCCGCCGCCGCCCTTTCTGGGCCTTGGGGGCCATTCACCCCCAAGGTATTTTTACCAGGATGAAATCAGGCGGAAGGGCGTATCAATCGCGAAAGCGGGTCGGGCAGGGGGCGGACGCTGTCGATTCATTCGCTTGGCAAATCGCTTTGGAAACTTGCATTTCCCGCGCCTCTGGCGCAATTTATCTGCGATCGTGGGGCAAATCCGCGTAGACAATTTTCGCGGTGGGGGCTGGTATATGCCATACCCCTCACCCATTCTTTACAGGTATTTATATCGGAGAGCAGCATGGCAGATTTCGACAACAAGATCCGCGAAAGCCAGGAACAAGTGGCAAAAGCGCAGGTTAAAATCACGGAAATCACCAGCCGGATTGAAACTGCGCGTGCCAAGCTGGAGGCGGGCGAGGCGGCGATTGATGTGGAAAATGCCACGCTGGATGATGTGCATCAGCATACCGATCTGATGAACGCCAATATCGCCGATCTGATCATGGGGCTGGATGATGTGACCGCCGGATTCAGCCGTGATTTTGATGAAATGCGCAGCAAGACCGGAATGGAAAGTTTTATCGGCATCTTTTCCAACGCCAAGGCGGAATCCTTGCGGCAAGAACGCATGCGCACGGCCTCGATTGACGACAAGTTGCAAGATTTGATTGCCAAGTCCGATATTATCGTCAGGCTGCTTCAGGGCCAGTTGGATATGCTGAACGCGCAGAAAACCAGCGTGGAGAACAACCTGACCAGCACGCTGGACGAACGCGAAGCGACGGTGGGCAGCCTTGAAAGCACACGCGCCGAGATTGCGGCGATGGACCCGACGATTATCGGCTTGGAAAACAAGATCAGCGTGGAGCAAGACGCCGCCAAACGCACCAAGCTTGAAAGTGAGTTGGCCGCGTTGAACACCCGCTATAACGCGCTGGTGCAACAAGAGCAGGTCGATCTGGCCAAATCGCAAACGCTGGAACGGTATATTGAAAAGGGCAAGACCTGGATGGACAGCCTGCAAAACCAGGCGGCGACCCAGATGGTGTTGATCAACAAGCTGCAAACCGATACCAAACAGCGGGTGGTTTTGTATGACGCGCTGACTTCCAGCTTGAAAACCGCGCAGCAGCAGGATGTGGCGCATCGCATCAATGAGATTGGCGTGAAAACCGACCAAGAGGCGCAGGCCGCGATGGCCGCGATTGGCACTGCCACAAACAACCGCATGGCCGATATGATGGAGGCGCACGAAGACCATATGGTCTTTGCCCGCAAGGTGCTGGAGGCCAAAGCCAAGGCCGATGAACGCTTTGCCCGCCGCTTTGCGAGCATCGTGGAAAAGCATGACAAGAACCAATACGGCGGCTGAGATGCGGCTGTGGCGGGCCATGCTGCGCGCGCTGAACGTCATGTATATCATGTTCTTTGGCGCGGGCGACCGCTGGTCGGTTTGGGTTGTGGTTATGGCTGGCATGGGGGCGCTTTATCTTGCGGCGGTGACTGGGGGCTTTGCCGTGGCCCCCGGCCTTGGCCACGTCGCCGCATTGGCCGTCTTTGTCGGAATGAGCGCTATCGGCGTCTATTTTCGCCGCAACAGGAAAGAAAAGCCGTGAACACGCTGACCGACGATCACGCAGAGCTGTATGATACCGCTATTGTCCGGCGCTATTTTGACCAGTTTGACAAGATTACCGGCCATCTGGGCCGGGTTGCCGCGGAATTGGAGGACGAGGGCAATCTGACCAAGGTTGAGGCGCGGATTATCGGCATCTATGTGCAGCGGCTGAACCTGACGTTTCAGGCGCTTGGCTATAAATATCTGATGACAGGCCGGGTTGATGGCCCCTTGCCCGGCAAGCTGACCTTTGATCGCCACGAATCCGGCTTTCCGGTGGCGCAGGAATTGCTGGTGATGGCGAATGACGCGCAGCAGGCTGATCGCCATCTTGCGCAACTGCCCACGGATACTGAACTGAAAGACGCGATGATCCGGCAGATCGTGGGTGAGCGCGCCATTCCCACCAAGCTGCAATTCACCATGTCACAGCGGCTTTATTATGAAAGCCTGCGGGGCGGGGCGCCGTTTTGGGCGCGCAATGATGCCGATCTGCAATGGCTGGGCGAGACGCTGGACCGCAGGTCGTGGTTGCTGCATTGGGCGGTCTATGACACCCAGACCAACCTGCCCGTTATCTATCTGATGAACCTTGAGGATAGCGGTAAAACCCCGCTGCCGCGTGACAACCGGCGCTGGCCGCAGGTGCAGGCGCATCTGATGGCGCAAAGTTTTGACGGGCTGAAGCTGGTAACCATCGCCAAAGGGTTTGATACCGATTTCGATGATCTGCACCCCAAACGCCTGCGCCGTATTCACCTTGGCCCGATGTATTCCAACAGCTTTACGCTGCAAACCGGCCCGATTGCCGAGGTGCTGGCCGATGTGAAATCCGAAGCCGCGCAGGATTGGGCGCTGGTCTGGACGGTAGAGGATTTGCTGGCCGAACGTGAGGAAACCGTGAAAACCGGCTGGTTTTCCAGCGCCGAGCGGCAGATTTTCGCCTCTGGCCCGTTTGGCGGCCCCAGCCTTGCCGATATCGGGGCCACTGCGATGACTCGCATGTTGGTCATGCCCGAACGCCCCTATCAGGCGCTGGCCGAAAAGCAGCCGCCCGGCTTTGCCGATATCCGCAAATTTGTTGTAAGTGCGGCTGGCCGCGTGGTGCCGCAGCGCTAGGCATTTAACGATAAGGAATTTTCCATGACGACACGCGACACGATGGAACTGCGCGAAGCCGATATCAAATCGCACTATGTGGCCGCAACCGAAATGCTGATGGGGGTCGATCATACCCCGCGCATCGGCACCGCGCGCTATGCCACCATTGCCCCCGAAAAATCGCCGGGTGTGGCGGTGGGGGCGCGGCGGTTTCGGTCTACCACCCCCGGCCTTGTCACCCGGTCCACCGCCCGTCCCGAAGGTATCCGCCTGCTTGATCGGATCGCGGAAAAGGATGAAGACGACCCGCTGACTTCGCCGCTTCAGGCCACGGTGGCGCAGGCGTTGCGCCGGGCTTTGGCGATCGCCTTGGCTGTGGGCGCGGAATATGCCCGCCAGACGCCGCTGGTGGAGCTGAAAAAGGCCAATCTTGAAGGCCGCTTGCCGGGTGACCGCAAGCCTGAGTTTACCGAGCTTTTGACCGCCGAGGCGCTGGCGGTTCTGTATACTTTCGGCAATGCCACCGCCTTTCTGCTGGCCCCCCATGCCACGGAACGCACCGTTGAAATTGGCCCGGTCGAGGAGGTACTGACCGACAACGCCCCCCTTGCCTTGCATGGCGCGCTGTGGGAGCTGGATCAGGCCATCGCCGCCCATGCCAATGATGATGCAAGCCTTGTCGCCACCACTCTGGCCTATGCCGAGCAGGTGATGGCAAAGGTCGCGCTGCGGGGGCAAGAGGCACCGCGCCTGTCCGGCTTCATTGCCTCAAGTTGGCGGGTAGAGGCGGATAAGCTGACGATTGCAGGCTTCAAGCCTGCGCTGGCGGCACGCGGCACCGCGCTGACCATGACCTTCAAAAAGCCGAATGAGGTGGTCGGAAATCATATCGCGAAATACCAAAGCCTGCGTTTGGCGAAAATGCTGATGGCCTATGATTTTGAACGCAAGCTGAACCCCTTTGCCGAAATGGGTGGGTTTATCTTTACCTTCATGGGCGATGGCGCGCCGGGTACGGGGAAAACCACGCTGATCCAGATGATGGCGGGGTTATTGAATGAGTACTGCAAGGTGGCGGGCTATCCGTTCCGCTATCAGAATTTCTCGATTGATCAGATCGACAGCTATCAGGGCAAATCGGGGCAAAACGCCAAGGCCTTTATCACCAATGTGCTGGACCCCGCCGTGATCGGTTTCGGCACCATTGATGATATTGACCAGATCGCTGGCAAACGCGGCGACAAGCAATCCTCGGCGGGCCAGCAAGAGGTGACGGCAGTGTTCATGGAGGCTTTTGCCGGGGCCAATACCGTCGTGCGCGGCAATTGCACCTTTGGCATGTTTTCCAATTACCCCGAGAATGTGGATGATGCCCTGCGCCAGCGGGCCGGGGCGCGGTTCTTGGTTGATGGGCCGCAAAGCCGCGAGGATTACATTGATATTCTGGCGCTGCTGATGGGCAAGAACCACGACATCCCCTTGGGCGCGCATGAGTTGTTCGCCGCCCAGGAAATGAAACGCGCCGTCGCCGCCAGCTTTGAAGGCCACGCCCGCCCACATGAAGACGGCCTTTTGCAGGTCTGGGACCGGGTGTCGCGCGATATTGGAACGCTCGATACCATCGCCAAACTCGGCACCTATCTGAAAGCGATCCAAGAGGCCGACCCGCGGTTCACCGGCCGCGCGATCAAGAACATCACCGACGCGGTCAAGGTGCGCGCGATGGATTTCGAACTGCCGGACGAATGGATGGAAGCGCCGGACCTGTTCTTGTTCAAGGGCTATGACGAAAAGCTGGCGATGATCCGGGGCATGACGCAAAAGATCACGGTCGATATGGTCGTGCAAGAAATCAACCGCTACGCCGATTCAGAATTCCGCTATGCCGACAAGTCGGATGAGGTGGCAATTTCGAACATGGTCCGCGATTTCGGGCGGCAGGAAGAGGCCAAGCGGCGGTATTTGGAGGGGAAGCGGTGAGGGTGGTTCACTTTGCCTGCCAATTTGTCCTGTCCAAAGCGGGTGGGGGCAGCCCCCGCTGTTTGCGGCCAAAAGCCGGGGGGCTTTCTGCCCCCCGGACCCCCCGAGGATATTTGTGCCGAAAAGAAAGCGCATCTGGTTTCAAAAGCGAGAGGGTGGGATGAATTTCTTGATACTGGCCGCTGTTACCCTTGCGGGGTTTGGGTTTATCACCTTCGCCGTCGTGCCCTTCGTCACTCGCCCCGCGATGCTGTTTGACAAAGGCCCGGCCCATGCGCGGGTGATGGGGTTGCTCATTTGCGGGATCGTGGCGATTGTCGTGTTGTTCGCGGCCAACCCTGACCAATTGACCGAGTTCAAACCCCGGTTCTGGGAATCCTTGGCCTTGGCGGGGTTTTCGGCCATATTCTGGGTGCCGTGGTATCTGTTCGCCTTTGGGCGCCGCGCCGCAAAGGTTAAGGAACGCACATGAAACGCCTGATCCAAAAAGGTCTGATGTTCGGCAATCTGGTCGAGGTGTCCTCGCCCTCTTTGATCGAACGCTATAACCGTGCTTTGGAGCATTTGGCGGGCAAGCGCACGGCTTTGACCGATTTTCATATCGACATTTCCGGCTATTCCCCCGAAATCGGTGATGAGCTGGGCGATGATCGCTATCTTAACCCCAATGGCTGCAACCGGCAGTTTATCTTGCTGACCACGGCGCAGAAAACCGCGCCGCTGCTGAACGTCACCTTCTCCACCTCGCGCGGGGTTTTGCGCCAGTTCATCGACACGAATGAGGCCCAGCTTTTTGCCCTGACCGCCCGTGATGCCGTGGCCGGCGAGCTGTTCAACAGCGTTTATGAAGTCTCCAACCCCGCCAGATTACTTGATATTCGCCGCATCACCATAGAGGCTGATACGATTGGCGGCCATGTCGCCGATGCCGCGAAACTGGGCCAGATGATCGACCGGTTTCGCAATGAACCGAACGGCTGGCGCGACGATGTGCTGATTGCGGAAATGATCGGGCTGGCCAAGCGCACCGGCGATGTGACGCGGGTGCCGATTTCGCTGCCCAAGATGACGTTTGAGCAGGGCAATTTCTGGACCTCGCATTTCGGCGGGCTTTATGTGTTTCGCGATACAAAGACCCCGGCGGTGATTTCGGTTTTGCCACAGGCCAGTCTGGGTGACCTGCCGATCACGCAGGTGATGGACCTGTCAAACCGCAACGGGGTTGCCGATTGGTTGGACCGGAACGGGCTGGTGGAACCTATCGTCAAGGTGCGCGGCATGGATAGTGCCGCCGTGCTGCGCCAAAAGATGGATTTCATTCTGGTCGAGGCGGGCGATGCGCTGAACCTTGATCTGGGCCATGCCACCCGCAACGACCTGCGCAAGATCGCGCAGCGGTTGGGGGCGGCCCTGCCTGATGAATTCCTTGGTCTTGCGCGGCTGCTGGCCTGGGTTGAAGGGGGGGGCGACTGGCCGCGTATCACATCCGAACATCCGGCCTATTTCTACACGCTGCGCTCGCGCCCGCATGCCGACCGTGATCTGGTGAATATGCTGCTGTCTCAGCTTGCGCCTTTGGATGTGCGCCAGATGTTCATTACACATAAGGAACTGTTCTACGCCAGCTATGCCCGCTGGTCCGACCGCAAGCGCGGCTATGTTGCCGATTTTCTGGAACGCGAGTATCAGGTGGATAAGGCGGGCGCGCGGGCCGCCCTGTTTGGCGCAGAGCCGGGCATGGATGAGGCAGAGCGACCAGAACCCAAACCCGCACCCAGCATGACCGACCTTGTCGGCCCATGGGGCGCCGTGCGAAAGGCCCGCCGATGATTGGGATGATCCGACTTGCCGTGTTTGGTTTTCTGGGCATGACAGTGATGTATTTTCTGCTGTCGATTTATTCCCGCTCTACCCAGCGTGAAGAGCTGGAAAAGGAATGGGATGCCGAGCAAGGGCCGGGCGACCGCGATGACTTTATTGCTGCGGGCATGGCCGCCTATGAAAAGGGCCTGCGCAAGAAACTGATCTGGCTGGTCTATGTTATCCCGACGCTGGCCGTGATAGCTGCGATCTATCTGTTGAATTTCGCCTGAGGGAATGCCGATGCGCTATGTAAAATGGACCTTTTTCACGATAATTGCGGTCTTGCTGATCTCATTCTTTCATTACACGCTGCCGCAGCATGATATTGTGCGAATAGTTGGTACCGAAAACCGGCGAATTGATTTCGGGGAAAACTCGTTTTTCTGGGCCAGCCCCGATGTTGGCACTGCGGCGGGCACCAACCGCGACATACGGTTTATCAATGCCGAGCGTCCGACTGGCAAGATTATCGTTTACCGCAATGAAGATACCGGCTGGGGCTGGCCGCCCTATTTCAAGCTGGACAGTTCAAACCTTCAGGCGGAATCGCAGGCGCTGATTTCCACTGACAAAGCGAATCCGACTTGGGTGTCTGTGACGCATTACGGTTGGCGGAATGAATTTTTTACCATTTACCCCAATGCTGTCAGCGTGAAGCAGGTGGCGGGCCCCGATGTGCGGATTATTCCATGGTTCAATATCCTGTTCTTTATCGTTTTGGCCGGAATTTTGATCATGCTGTGGCGGATGTGGGCGCAGTTTCGTGAACGCACCATTGACCCGACGCTGGAAAGCATTGGTGACAGGTTTGACGAGGTTGACGCCCGTGCCGAAGGGCTTTGGGCGCGGTTCAAGGCGTGGCTGGCGACATGGACGGGCAAGCCCCGCCGTTAAGGTGGCCCTGATTTAAGCGATGGTCTTTGCCATCATGGCTGTGTTTGGAATAGGTGGGCGACGGCTATGGATGAGCTTGCAATTATGATTGGCCTTGGGGCGATCGTCTTGCTACTGATTGTTCTGGTCGTGCCGTACCTGTTTTTCTCGCATATCGGGCTGAAATCCAGGACCCGCGATCTGGAACGATTGGTTCAACGGTTGCAGACTGATCTGGAACGTTTGCCGCCGTCGGATGCCCCTGTGGGCGCAGTAAAAACCACCCCGACGGTTGGCGCACAGGATGATGTGCAACTGGCCGCGCCGAGGCCGTGGCCCAGTGCCCCGCCTCACGTGGAAAACACGGATTCGGACGCCGCACTGCAAGGCGGCATCCCCCCGCAGGCCTTTGTATTCAAGCCTGCGTTGGTCGATAAACTAACCGCTTGGCTGCGCGAAAACTGGGTTTTGGCGATTGCGGCGGCGTCTTTGGCGCTTGCGGGGGTGTTCATGGTGCAATATGGCATTGAGAACGGGGTGTTGACGCCGTTTTGGCGGGTCATGGGGGCGCTTGGTTTTGGCGCGGCGCTGATTGCGGGGGGCGAGTATATTCGCCGCCGCGCGGGCAATGATATGCAAGATGGCGATGCGGTGGGGGCGACCGAGTTTCTGCCCTCTACCCTATCCGGTGCGGGCATTGTTGTGCTTTATGTTGCCGTATTTGCGGCGCGTGCGATGTATGATCTGACCGGGCCGATGACCACCTTTCTGGGCTTGGGCATTGTGTCGGCGGTCGCGTTGGTTCTGGGCTGGTTTCATGGCCCGGTGCTGGCGGCGGTGGGGGTGCTGGGGGCCTCGCTTGCCCCGTTTATCACCGGCAGCAATTCGGACAATTCATGGATGGTGCATTACTATCTGGCCATGGTCGCGATGGTGGCGCTGGGCATTGATACGATCAAACGCTGGGCGTGGATTTCGGCGCTGGGGCTGATTGCCACGCTGGCGGGGTCTTGGCTGCTGTATTTTGCCAAAGGGGCCGATCTGCATTTTCTTGGTGCAGCACTTGTTACCGCCTTTGCCGCCTTTGCCATCCCCGAACGCGGGTTGATACCGCGGCAATCGGGGGCCTCGTTCCTTGATAGCTTGCTTGCACGCGGCAAGCTGCGGCCCGAATTTCCCACTCGGCTGAGCTTTGGCACCACGCTTGCGGTCACGGCGGCGGGGCTGATGGTCAGCCTTGAGGCGACAACACCGGATACCGTCTGGCTGGGGCTGTTTGCGCTTGCGCTGCTGCTGGCCGCCACCACCCTTTGGACGCGTGAGGCCCCGGCGTTATACGACCACGCGCTGATCCCCGGTATCGCCATTCTTGCGGTAATCGCCTTGGAAAGCACCGGCTACGGCCCGCTGTCCCGCGACTTTCAGCAAGCAGGTCTGCCTGCCCTGGTGGGGCAGGCGACCCCGGTTGCCACGCCCATTCCGCTGACGGTCTGGGTGCTGACAGCCCTTGGTGCGGTGGGTACATTGCTGATGTTTGCCCGTATGCAATGGGCGCTGGGCGATGATACCCCGCCAACGGCCCCCATATTCTGGGCCTTTTGCGCGGCGATATTTGCGCCTGCAACCGTGCTGATCCTTGAATTTCTCTGGGTCCCCGGCCCGGTGCTTGGTGCTTACAACTGGGCGCTGGCTGCCATTGCCATGGCCGCGCTTATGGTGCTGCTGGCAAGGCGCGCCGCCGCCAATGCCTCAGATCCGGGCCGCCCTTTGCGCTTGGGCCTGTTCACCGTGGGCGCGCTGACGTTGATCACGCTGGCAATCTTCCTTGTGCTGACAAAATCGGCGCTGACAGTGGCGCTGGCGGTCATGGTGCTTGGGACTGCCGTGCTGGATCGGCGCATGCCCATGCCGCCGCTAGGCTATTTCATCCAGATTGCGGTGGCGATCATCACTTTCCGGCTGGTGATCTGGCCGGGGTTTGATTGGGCGCTGGGCTGGAACCATGACGGCGGGTTTTACGAAATCGCGTATTTTGAGGTGGTTTTTGCCTTCCTTGCCACGCTTGCGCTGCTGGCTGCGGCGTGGTGGCTGGCACGCGGCCAACGGGCCAAAACCGCGCTGGTGCTGGAAAGCGCGTGCTGGACCATTCTTGGTGTGTTTCTTGCCGTAACCTTGCTGCGCGTGGCCCCAAGATCGGCGAGCGATAGCCACTGGGTCGTGGGGCTGATGGCGACGATCTGGGCCGCGTTGGCGCTGAATCAGCTTTACCGGATGAAGCTGGGCGGGCGGTTCATGACGGCCATGCGCGCCTTGATTGCGGGGGCTTACGGGGTGGCGGCGCTTGGCTCTTTGGCGATGCTGCTGTTTGTCGCCAACCCGCTTATCCGCCACACAGCGCGGGTCGAGGGGCCGGTGATTTTTGACAGCCTTGCGCTGGCGTTTTTGCCGCTTGCCGCTGTGTTTGCGGTGGCCGCGTGGAAGATTGCGCATTTCGGCCGCGTGGTGCGGCTGGGGTTTGTTCTGGCGTCAAGCGCCTTTGCCTCGCTTTATATCGGCATGGAAATTCGGCGTCTGTGGCGTGGCAGCAATCTGACGGTGCCGGGATTTACCGACGCAGAGCTGTACAGCTATACGCTTGCCATGCTTATCGCTGCGGTTGTGCTGCTGATCTTTGCCTTTGGCAAACGGTCGGATATTTTGCGCAAGGTCGCGATGGCGGGGGTGGCGCTGACGGTCGCCAAGGTGTTTTTGGTGGATATGTCGGGGCTGTCAGGGCTGATCCGGGTATTTTCCTTTATGGGGCTGGGCCTGTCGCTGGTGGCGCTGGCATGGCTTAACCGGAAAATGACCGCGCAGTGGGAACGGGCCACGCCTGCACGGCCAAAGCCACCGCAGCCGTGACTGCGGTGGCGCTGGGGCCTACATCACCGCGCCAATCTGCCATGGCACAAATTCTGCCCCGCCAAAGCCCAGGGCTTCGGATTTCGTGACCTCACCCGAAGCAACGCGGATGAACAGCTCAAACATTTCCGCCCCTTTGGCCTCCAAAGTCACGTCACGGTCGATGATGTCGCCGGTGTTGATATCCATGTCCTCCTCCATCCGGGTGAACATATCGGTATTGGTGGCGACCTTGATGCAAGGCACGGGTTTATAGCCCGAAACCGAGCCGCGCCCGGTGGTGAACACGATCAGGTTTGCGCCCGATGCAACCTGCCCCGTGACCGAACAGGGGTCATAGCCGGGGCTGTCCATGAACACGAAACCCTTTTGGGTGATGGGTTCGGCAAACAGATACACACCCATCAGCGGGGCAGAGCCGCCCTTGGCAACTGCCCCCAGCGATTTTTCCAGAATGGTGGTCAGCCCGCCGCGCTTGTTGCCGGGGCTGGGGTTGTTGTTCATCTCGCCCTTGTTGCGGGCGGTGTAATCTTCCCACCAATGGATGCGGTCGATCAGCTTTTGGCCGATTTCCACGCTGGCGGCGCGGCGGGTCAGCAAATGTTCGGCGCCATAAATTTCGGATGTTTCCGACAGAATGGTGGTGCCGCCATGGCGCACCAACAGATCCGAGGCCACACCCAAGGCAGGGTTTGCGGTGATGCCCGAATAGCCGTCAGAGCCGCCGCATTGCATGCCGATTACCAGTTCGGAAACCGGGATGGGTTCGCGCTGGCAGGCATCGGCCTGGGCGGCCATTTCGCGCAGCATTTCCACGCCGCGTTCCACCGTGCGGCGGGTGCCGCCGGTTTGCTGAATGGTCATATAGCGGAAATTGCCATCCTCACGCATCCGCATCTTGCCGATCAGATCCGGGATTTGCATCACCTCACAGCCAAGGCCGACCAGCAAGATACCGGCGAAATTCGGGTTGCGGGCATAGCCTTGCAAGGTGCGAAACAGGGTGTCATAGCCCTCATCCTGCCCCGACATGCCGCAGCCGGAACTGTGGACAATCGGCACGATGCCATCGACGTTTTCGAGCGCGCGGAACCAGTCGGTTTTCTCGGCCTGTTCGGCGATGAACCGCGCGACCGAGCCGGAACAGTTGACAGAGGTCAACACGCCCAGATAATTGCGCGTACCCGATTGGCCATCGGCGCGGCGATAGCCCTGAAAATGGCGCGTCTCGGTTATGGCGGGCAGGGGGGTGGCCTGCGTTCCAAAGGCATAGTCATTGGAATGATCGGCCATGGCAAGGTTATGCACATGCACATGCGCGCCCTGCGCGATGTCACTGGTCGCAGCGCCGATGATTTGGCCATAGCGCAGAATGTTCTGGCCCGCTGCAATGGCTTGGTTGGCGATCTTGTGGCCGCGTTTCACGGCATCGGTCAGGGTATAATCTGCCGCCGCTTCGCCAACGCCTAAATCGGCCAAGGCTATGTCAATGTTATCGTCGGGGTGCAGGCGGATGCTGGTTTGGTTGGTCATGGGCCACCTTTATGCGCTGGGGGTGAGGGTGGAAAGCGAACGATCCAGATGGGTGTAACCGCCATCGACAAACAGCCATTGGCCGGTGGTGTGACCCGCTTTATGTGACAGGGCAAAGACGGTGGTTGCGGCGATTTCGCTGTCCAGCGTCATACGGCCTTCCAGCGGGATGCGGGCCGTAATCTCGGCCAGTTTTGCCGCGCGGTCCTCCAGCGTGTTCAGCCAGCGGTCGTAAAGCGGGGTCATCACCTCGGCGGGGATCACGGCATTCACGCGCACGCCGTCACCTGCAAGGGCCGCCGCCCATTCGCGGGTCAGGCCAAGCTGTGCCGCTTTGGCGGCGACATAGGCCGAGGTGTTGCCTTGGCCCGTCACTGCGGTTTTCGAGGAGATATTCACGATCGCCCCTTTGGCGGCCTTCAGGTCACCCACCAGAAGATGCGCAAGCAGGTAGCAATGCACGAGGTTGTTATCAAGCGAGGCACGGAACGCCTCTGGCCCCGCCTCAAGGCCCACACCATCATTATTGCCCGCGTTATTCACCAGCCCATAAACCTGGCCCCACCGCTTGCGGGTGGTATCCACTGCGGCGCGCACCTGATCATCTTGTGACAGTTCAACCTGCACCCAACCCGCGCGGGGCGAAAGGGCCTGAATTTCGGCCAAAAAATCCGCATCCGGCGCGCGGCGGGCAAAGATGACTGGCACAGCCCCCTCCTGCGCCAGCGCGCGGCTGATGGCGCCGCCAATGCCAGCGCCACCGCCGGTGACGATTACAACCTTGTCTTTCAGGCCCAGATCCATGCTGTTCTCCAAAGCAAAAGGGGCGGCCCATTGGCAGATGCCGCAAAGCCGCCCCGGTCAGTTCTGTTTCAGATCAATCGTAAAGAACCGCCGCAATTTCCGGCGAGTCCATGTTGGTTTTGTCATACCAGAAAAAGCCGGTGTCGATCAGCGCGGGCACCGCTTCGCCTTTGGAGGCCATCAGCGCTGCTTTCACGGTTTCATAGCCAATGCCCACCGGATTTTGGGTGATCGCGCCCGCCATGGTCCCATCCATGATCGCCGCTTTTTGCGCAGCGCCGGAATCGTAGCCGATCACGATAACACCTTCCCGGCCGGTTTCCTTGACCGCGTTCAGCACACCGATGGCCGAACCTTCATTCGCGCCAAAGATGCCTTTAAGGTCTGGATGCGCGGTCAGAATGGCCTTGGTGATCTCGGTCGATTGCAATTGATCGCCGGCCCCGTATTGGATATCGACGATCTCGATATTGGGGTGGCTTTCTTTGATGCGGTTCACGAAACCATCGCGGCGGTCAATGCCGGTGCGCGAGGTTTGGTCATGGACCACAAGCGCCACTTTGCCTGCATCGCCAATCAGTTCGGCCATCTTGTCAGCCGCAAGGCCCGCAGCGGCGGCGTTATCGGTGGTGGCGGTGGCTACCGGAATATCGCTGTCTACGCCCGAGTCAAAGGCGACCACGGGAATGCCCGCCTCTTGCGCCTGACGCAGCATTGGAATGGCGGCCTGGCTGTCCAGGGCTGCAAAGCCGATCGCGGCGGGTTTCTTGGCCAAGGCAGCGGCCAGCATATCCATCTGCTTGTCGACCTGCGCTTCGGTATCGGGGCCCTCAAATGTGACATCGACGTTGAATTCGGCAGCGGCCTTATCGGCACCGGCCTTTACAGCCTGCCAGAACTGGTGCTGAAAGCCTTTGGAAACCAGTGGGATATACGGCTTGTCTTGCGCAATGCCAAAGCTGGTGGTGGCCAGCAATGCCGTGGCGCTGACGGCGGCGAAAAGGGTTCTTCTGTTGATCATGGTTCTCTCCCATTCAGGTTGGTTTGTTGTGATCGGTTCGGATAGGTAGGCCCTACCTCTCTGAATTGATTATCCCATTTTGCGGCGGCGCATCATATCGGCATAGACCGCAAGGATGATGATAGAGCCGGTAACAACGGTTTGCCATTCCTGCGCGACCGACATGATGCGCAAGCCGTTCAGCAATACCGACATGATCAGCGCGCCGATGATGGTACCCAGCACCGAGCCGCGGCCACCTGCAAGCGAGGTGCCGCCAATCACCACGGCGGCAATCGCGTCCAGCTCATAGCCAAGGCCAAGGGCGGGTTGCGCCGAGTTCAGGCGTGACGCGATGATCAGCCCTGCGATGCCACAAATACCGCCTGCAAGCGCATAAATCGCCATTTTCCAGCCATCGGCATTGACCCCCGACAGGCGCACTGCTTCCTCATTCGATCCCAGCGCAAAGCAATAGCGGCCCAGCACCGTGCGGTTCAGCACATAGCCAATCGCCAGCGCCACCAGAAACAAGATCAGCACCCCATTGGGCAACGGCACAGCGGGGATGATCTTGCCCACCAGCGAGCCGGTTGAAATCTGGTCAAAGCCCGGCGTGTCGTTAAAGTAAATCGGCTTGGTGCCCGAAATCACCAGCGACAGACCTTTCAGGATCAGCATCATTCCCAAAGTGGCAATGAAGGGCGGCACTTTCATCTTGGCGACCAAGGTGCCAGAAATCAATCCGCAGCCAGCACCCGCCGCAATCGCTGCGATGATGCCAATGGGCAGCGGCATGCCGGCATAGGTTAAAACCACGCCCGCGATCACGGCGGTAAAGGTCATCAGCGTGCCGACTGACAGGTCAATCCCGCCGGTGATGATGACCAGTGTGGCCGCGATGGCAAGCACGCCGTTAACAGAGGTTGCCTGCAAAATAGCAATGATATTAGAGGTTTGCATGAAGTTTGGCGAGGCTGCCGAAAAAAAAGATCAGCAGCACGATCAGGCTGGCAAAGGCCCAGAGCTTTTGCTGTGCGCCGCCGCGTTTGCGGGTCTTGGTGGCTGTGGCTGTGGGGGCAGTTGTCATGCCATGGCTCCTTCGGGTTCATCGGCGCGCAGGGTTGCAAGATGCATGATATCTTCTTGGCTGGTATCTGGCCCACCGGGCAAAATACCTGTCAGCCGCCCTTCGCACATCACGGCAATGCGGTGCGACAGGCGCAATACCTCGGGCAGTTCGGCGCTGATCACGATTACCGCTTTTCCTTCAGCAGCCAGTGATTGCAGCAGACGGTAAATCTCGGCTTTGGCGCCAACGTCGATGCCGCGCGTGGGTTCATCAAAGATCAGAATGTCGCAATTGCGCAGCAGCCATTTCGCGATGACCACCTTTTGTTGATTGCCCCCCGACAGCAGCCGCACCTCTTGCCGTGCTGATGGGGTGCGGATGGCAAGGGCCTTGATATAATCATCCGCAACCGCGCCCAAAGCGGCATCATCTATCACGCCCAGTCGGTTGCC
The DNA here is from genome assembly GCF_034675685.1 of Pseudorhodobacter sp. Classification (GTDB taxonomy): domain Bacteria; phylum Pseudomonadota; class Alphaproteobacteria; order Rhodobacterales; family Rhodobacteraceae; genus Pseudorhodobacter. Next base: position 240,135 of record NZ_JAUCDA010000016.1, read on the forward strand.
AAAGCGCGGCAGGCTGGCCATCGCGATATTGTCGCGCAGGTCAAGGCCAAGGGCCAGGCCGAAATGCTTGCGATCCTCGGATAAATAGCCGATGCCCGCCTCAACCGCGTCTTTTGGGGTGGCGATCTGTACGGGCTTGCCATGCACAATAATCTCGCCGCTATCGCGTTTATCGGCGCCAAAGATCACGCGGGCCACCTCGGTTCGGCCTGCGCCCATCAACCCGGCAAAGCCCAGAATTTCGCCCTGTTTCAGGGTAAAGCTGACATCGCGCACCAAGCGGCCACGGTTCAGGTGTTTGACTTCCAACGCCATTGGCGCGGCGGCAAGATCAGGGATATCGACAGGCACCTGCTCCAATTCGCGCCCGACCATCATGGAAATAATAGTGGAAATCGGGGTGTCCTTGGCCAGAACCGTGCCGACATAGGCCCCGTCGCGCATCACCGTCACACGGTCCGATATGCGTTTGATCTCATCCATCTTATGGCTGATATAGACCACGCCCACACCTTCACCGCGCAATTGCCGGATGATGGTGAACAGCTCATTGGTTTCCACGTCATTCAGCGCGGCTGTGGGCTCGTCCATGATCAGCACGCTGGATTTGAACGACAGCGCCTTGGCAATTTCAACCATTTGCTGCTTGGCAACCGACAGGCTGCGCACCTCGGCGCGCGGGTCTATGCGCACGTTCATCGTGGCGAAAATAGCCTCGGCTGCCGCGTTCAAGGCAGCCTCATCCAGACGGCCAAAGCGCAGGCGCGGTTCGCGACCGATAAAGATGTTTTGCGCGACCGTCAGGTCATTCATCAAAGCAAGTTCCTGATGAATAATCCCAATCCCAAGGTCCTGGGCCGCGCGGGGGCCGTTGATGGTGACGGTTTTGCCGCCCACCGCAATCGTGCCGCCATCGGGTTGGTAGATGCCCGACATCACCTTCATCAAGGTTGATTTGCCCGCGCCATTCTCGCCCATGAGGGCGTGAACCTCGCCGCTGATCAGATCAAACTGCACCGATTTCAGCGCGTGAACGCCGGGGAAATGCTTGTCGATGCCTGTCATGCGGACAAGGCCGGTCATGGTGCCGCCTCGGCTGAAAAATCAACGATGACCTTGATGATCGTATCACGGTTGACGACCAGTTCAGGAAAGCGTGCGGGAAGGGCGTCAAGCCGCAGCACCTCGGATTCCAGCGCGGTCGTATCAATGGTGCCAGCGCGCAGGGCGGCTATTACCGTCTCAAAATCGGCCTTGAGCGCGTTGCGACTGCCGATCAGGCGCATCTCTCGCTTGTGAAACTCGGGGTCAGAGAAGGCGATGTCATCGCGCACCACGCTGACCAGAACGTAAGTGCCGCCATGCGCCACATTGGCAAAACCGGCCTCTATCGCCTTGGCATTGCCGGTCGCATCGAACACCACATCATAGCCGTCGGGCGCGGGAAGGGGGCGGCCCGGTTGAAAAATATCATCGAAACCAAAGCCGGTCTGTGCTGCCGCCAAGCGTTGGGCGCTGGCATCCAGCAGATGCACTGTGGCCCCTGCAAGCCGCGCGAATATCGCTGTGCCAAGCCCGATTGGCCCTGCACCCGTCACCAACACCACATCGTTTTTACCAAGCTCGGATCGCGCAACAGCATGCGCCCCGATTGCCAGAAATTCAACCATCGCGGCCTGTCGCGGGCTAAGCCCATCGGCGGGGTAAAGATTGGCAGCAGGCACGGCAAAGCGGGCGCACATGCCGCCATCACGATGCACGCCAAGCACAGCGATCGACAAGCAGCAATTCGGCTTGCCGCGCTTGCAGGCGTGGCAGGTGCCGCAGGAGACATAGGGGTTCACAACGGCCAACTGCCCCTTGGTCCAGCCCGGCGCGTCACGGGCAACATGGCCTGACAGCTCATGCCCGATGACGCGCGGGTAATTCAGAAACGGGTGTTTGCCTTCATAAATATGATAATCGGTTCCGCAGATGCCGACGGCGGCCGTATCGACCAGCACCCAGCCTTCCGGGGCCTCTTGCGGCATTGGCCGGGTGACCAGTTCAAACTGGCCGGGGGCAACGCAAGTGCCGCTTTGCATCCATGCTTCTTGCCGCATCCTTGGTCCTCCCGCACCGCAGAATCGGAATTTTATCGTATGATCATGTAAGCAGGGCTCCGCAGGCTTGCCTAATGTTTTTATTGTTTTTATACAAAAAACAATAGGGCGGGGCCAGTTGCCGCCCGTCAGGGGGGGGGTAAGATGGCGCGCACGGATGATCGGTTCAGATCGGCCTTCAATGAGGCGCTTTCCATGGTGGCGGCGCAAAAGGTTGGTGACAGCCTGCCGTCCGAAACGATGCTTGCCGAAGCGTTGGGCGTAAGCCGCACGATTGTCCGTACCATTTTGGCGGCCCTGCTGGAGGCGGGCTTGCTGCATTGGCGAGGCCGCGAAAAGACCATTCTGCGACTGCCCAACAAAGCTGACAGGCTGCCGCTGCGCGATGAACATGTCCCGCGTGAGGTGTTGGAACGCCGCTTTCTGGAATGGGTCTTGCGGTTTGATGTGCCTGCCGGAACACCGTTGAATGTGGCGAAACTGGCCAAGGAGTTTTCGGTTCCACCGCATGCGCTGCAAGAGTTTCTGTCGGGCCTTGGCCAATCGGGGCTGGTTGCGCGGCGCCCACGCGGTGGCTGGCTTTTGCTGGGCTTTACCGCTGACTATGCGATTGAATTGTCCGAGTTTCGGTCTGTGCTGGAACTGCATGCGGTGCGCACATTGGTCCATCTGCCCAAGATCCATGCGGTTTGGCGAAAACTGGATGGGCTGGAACGCCAGCATCATGACCTTGCCGCGCGGATTGATACCGATTTTCACGACTTTTCACGGCTTGATGGGGCGTTTCACGTTGCGTTGAATTCCGTTGTCGAAAACCGGTTTGTGACCCAGTTTCAAAAGGTCATCGCGCTGATTTTTCATTATCACTATCAATGGGACAAACGGATGGAGCGTGACCGCAATGCGGCAGCCATCGCGGAGCATCTTGCGATCATTGCCGCCCTTCGCAGCGGCAATGAGGCCGCCGCAATTGCGGCAGCAACGACGCATCTGCTGACATCGAAAGCCACGCTTTTGGGGTCTTTGCGGGTGAATGCGCTTATCCCCGATGAAGACATCAACCCGGTGGAATGACGCCTTTGGTCAGGATGATATTGCCATAAAGACGCCCCTCACCGGTTTGTACAATCGCGAAGCATTGGCGGGCGCGTTCGTAAAAGGCAAAGCGTTCAACCGACCCCACGTTACCACGCGCGCCGATCAGGGCCGTGAATTCGGCAACGGCTTGGGGCACTGCCGCTGCGTCGCCCACGACCTGCATGACGTTTGCAGGGTGCTCGACATAGCTATCCAGCGGCAGCAGCGACAGTACCGCGGCCAGCGTCTCCGTGGCCGATATGCCATCCAGCCGGATCAGCCGCCTTGCGCAGGCGGTGCCGGGGAAATTGCTGTCTACGATTGCAATCTCATCCCCATGCCCCATTGCCGCCAGGGCGTGCAGCAGGTCGGGCGACAGCAACGGGTTCAGGCCAATCAGCATCGGCATCTCCTATAGGGTTCGGCTTATCCCTTTTGGCAGCATTGAACTGCGTTTTCAGGGTGCCGTCAAACGGGTAGCGCGGCTCAGGTTTTGAACACCCGGTATACAGCCGGAATGACCAGTACCGTCAACAGGGTAGAGGTGAGCAAACCGAACAAAAGCGAGATTGCAAGGCCCTGAAAGATCGGGTCTGCCAAAATCACCGCTGCGCCGATCATCGCCGCAAGGGCTGTCAGCAAGATCGGCTTGAACCGGATCGCGCCTGCATCCAGCAACACTTGCACCTTGCCCCGGCTTTCATCGGCATGCCGAATGAAATCGACCAGCAGGATAGAGTTGCGCACGATGATGCCTGCAAGCGCGATAAACCCGATCATCGAGGTGGCCGAGAAGGGCGCACCCAGCAGCCAATGGCCAAAGATGATGCCCAGAAAGGTCAGCGGAATTGGGGTCAGGACAACCAAGGGCAAGCGGAAACTGCCGAATTGCGCAACGACAAGAATATAAATTCCCAGCAGCGCCACAGCAAAGGCCGCCCCCATATCGCGGAAGGTGACATAGGTCACTTCCCATTCGCCATCCCACAGCAGCGTGGTTTCGGATTCGTCCGTCGGTTGGCCGTAGAAGGAAATCACCGGCTTTGTGCCCTCCTCCCAGTCCATTGCGTCCAGCGCCTCGCCGACGGCAAGCATGCCATACAGAGGCGCCTCATAGGCGCCCGCCAGTTCAGCCGTAACCATTTCGGCAAAGCGGCTGTTGCGGCGGAAAATCGGGAAGGATGCCTGTTCGTCTTGCACATGGATCACATCGCCAAGTTCAACCACACCGCGCGCGCCGGGCAGCACATTGGCCGGAATCGGGGTGGACAGGAACGTTTCATCCATCACCCCGTCGCCCCTGGGCCGCTTCACGATGATCGGAATCGGTTGCCGCCCTTCGCCGCGATGCGAATAGCCGACGGTGCTGCCGCCGTTCAAAATGGCGATCGTGTCGAAAACATCCTGCTCTTGCACCTGGAAAAAGTCGAGATCATCGGTCGAAATGACGGCACGCATGCGGCGGGCCTGACTGCCAAAGCTGTCATCAACATCAACGACGAAAGGGATGGATTCAAACGCCTCGCGGATTTTGCGCGCCGCCTCACGCCGTGCGGTATCCGTGGGGCCGTAGACCTCGGCCAAAAGCGTGGCGAGGACGGGGGGGCCGGGGGGCGGCTCTACCGTTTTCAGGCTTGCGCCGTCGGGCAGGGGCAGGGTGCTGACCAGATCGCGGATCAGCAGCGCCAGTTCATGGCTGCTGCGTGTGCGGGCATCCTTATGCGCAAGGTTGATCTGAACATCGCCCATATTGGCGCGGTCGCGCATGTAATAGTGGCGCACCAAACCGTTGAAGTTGAAGGGAGAGGCACTGCCGGCATGGGTCTGGGCCGAGATAACTTCGGGCAAGTCAATGACTTTGCGTGCAATGGCCTGCGCCACGGCGTCGGTTTGCTCAACCGAGGTGCCTTCAGGCATGTCGATCACCACCGACAGCTCGGATTTATTGTCAAACGGCAACAGCTTTACCGTGACATCCTTGGTATAAAGCGCGCCGAGTGAGCCAAAGGACAAAACCGCCGTAATCAGCAAAAACGCGCCGCTTGCGGTTTTGGATGACAGGACAGGGGCCGCAATGGCCTTGTAAATCTTGCCCAGACGCCCGCCGCTTTCATGGTCGCCGCTGTGAACCGGCGCGCCGCTGGCGATCTTCAACATCAGCCAGGGGGTGATGATCACAGCCACAAAGAAGGAAAAGATCATCGCGGCCGAGGCGTTTGACGGAATCGGTGACATATAGGGGCCCATCAGCCCCGATACGAACAGCATCGGCAACAGTGCTGCGACAACGGTAAGGGTTGCGACAATGGTCGGGTTGCCAACCTCGGCCACCGCATCAATCGCGGCTTGTTTGCGGGGGCGGGCATCGCCCATGCCCCAATGCCGCGCGATGTTTTCGATCACGACAATGGCGTCATCGACCAGAATCCCGATGGAGAAAATCAGCGCGAACAACGATACGCGGTTCAGCGTGTAGCCCATAAGCCAAGCCGAAAACAGCGTCAGCAAAATTGTTACCGGAATCACAATCGCGACGACGATGGATTCGCGCCAACCAAGGGCCAAAAACACCAGCCCGACGATCGAAACCGTGGCAAGGCCAAGGTGGTACAGCAGCTCATTCGCCTTTTCATTGGCGGTTTCGCCGTAATCTCGGGTCACTTCGACGCCGATTGTATTGGGGATAATCCGGCCTTGTGCCTGCTCAACCGCATGCAAAACCGCTTCACCAACCACCACCGCATTGGCACCGGCACGTTTGGCCACGGCCAGCGTTACGGCAGGCGTGCGGGTTATCACGTCACCCTGTTTGGCGATATTCGAGACGATCTGACCATCCGCCTCGGCCACAAATTCCACATTGGCCACATCGCTGACATAGACCGGGCGGCCATCGCGCGTCGTTACCAAAAGCGACGCAATCTGATCGGGAGAGGTAAGGGTTTCGCCCACCACCAGATCCACCATCTGCCCGTCGCTGCGCAGGCTGCCGGTGTTGTAGGATTTGTTGGCGCTTTGCACCTTGCCCGCCAATTGCTGCAAGGTCACGCCATACAGCGCAAGGCGGTCCGGGTCGGGGTTCACACGAATGGCCTCGGGCACCTCACCGACCAGATACGACAGGCCGACATCCTCGATCTTGGCGACCTCGGTGCGCAATTCGCGGGCGATGCGGGTCAGGTCATTGGCCGAAATTTCGGGGTGGCCCGGTTTTGGCGTCAGCGTCATAGAGACAATGGCCACATCATCAATCCCGCGCCCAACGATCAGGGGTTCGGGAATGCCCAGCGGAATGCGGTCCATATTGGCGCGCACCTTGTCATGCACCCGCAAAATCGCCGCATCGGCGGGGGTGCCAACCTTGAAACGCACGGTAACCATCGCGCCGTCATCTTCGGTCTGGGAATAGACATGTTCGACCCCGTTGATGCCTTTGACGATGGTTTCCATCGGCTCGGTCACCAGTTTCACCGCATCGGGGGCCTTCAAGCCCGGTGCGGCGATGTGAACATCAACCAGCGGCACCGAGATTTGCGGCTCTTCCTCGCGCGGTAGAACGACAAGGGCCAGAAGGCCAACGGCAAGAGCCGCAATGATAAACAGCGGCGTCATCGGCGAAACGATAAACGCCCGCGTCAGCGCCCCGGCAAGGCCGAGCTTGGCGGGTTTCACGTTACTCATGGCCAACCTCGACATAATCGGAAATCACGACATCGCCAGCTTGCAAACCGGTCAGAATCTCTATGCTGTCACCGTGGCGTTCGCCGGGAACCACCGTGCGCAATATGGTTTGTTCGCCTTGTCTTATGGCGATGAAATCCAGCCCTGACCGCGTGATCAGCGCGGCGACCGGCACGGAAAGGGCGATGCGTTTGCCGACAGGAATACGCACCATCACGCGCGCATCGACAAAGGCATTTGACAGGCCCGGTACATCGACATCGGCAATCACCCGGCCATTTTCAATCTGCGGGTAAATGCGGGCCAGTGTTCCGGCCTCCTCCATGCCATCTATGGAAATTTCGGCACCTTGCACCAGCGCCGTCGCGTGGCGTTCCGGTATGGCAAGGCGCAAAAAGAAGCCGCCGCCGCCGACAACGGCAACCGCCTCACCCGGCATCAGGACAGCACCTTGGGTAACCGGCACATCCAGCACCCGGCCCGAGGTTGGCGCAAGCACAACGCCATCGGCTGCCTGCTGCTCAATTACCCGCTTGTTGGCCTCGGTCGCCGCGATCTGGCCGGACAGCACCTCGACTTGTGTGCGCAGCGCATCCAGACGCTGCACCGTGGTCACGCCACGGCTAAGCAAATCCTCGCCCCGTTTCAATTCTATTTTCGCATTGTCTATCTGTGAGACCAACGCCGAAATCTGCGCGTCAATCGCCTTGAGTTGGAACGAAATCTTTTCATCGACGATCGTGGCAAGCGGCTGCCCCGCCTGTACCAGATCGCCTTCAGACACCGAAAGCGTCACCAGAACGCCCCCGATCCGTGCCCGCGCAGGTGCCCGGACGCGCGCCTCAATCCGGCCATAGACGGCCTTCCAATCTGTCACCTCCAAGGGCTGCAAAACAGTTTGGCTTTCGGCAGCGGCGGCAATGGGTAAAAGCCCAAGAGCGAGTGCAAGGATAAGATGTTTCATAAGGGCTTCCTTTAGACTCATGCGGAGCGGCAAGACATATGCAGAATTTCGCATATCATTTGATATGCCATGGGACAAGGTGATAAAGCCATGCAAGACCAATCAGTCGCAGTTTAACAGCCCAAAACGCAATGATATTTTGATCTGCCTCAAATATGCACAGAGAGTATTGGATTTTGGCAAAAACAGGATGCGCAGCAGGGGCATCAGGACAGGCAGCGCCGTTGCAAGCAGCACACGCCAGGCACGGCGCTGCTTTCTGACCACAGCCGACAGGATTGACCCTGGGTCAGGCCAGAAAGTCGAGCCGAAGATCGCCGATATTTCTGGTGATTCTGGCAACCATGAAGTCAATGAACAACCGCGCCTTCGGGTCTTGTTTGCGCCGATGCGAGTAAAGGCATGCCATCTGAATCGGAATCGGGGGGTGCTGGCGCAGAACCGGCACCAAACGCCCGTCTTTGATATGGTCTGACACCTCGAACAGCGGCTTCATGATGATACCAAGCCCCTGCAAGGCCCAGTTGGTCAGAATATCGCCATCATCACATTCAAACGGCCCGGACACTTCTATCCGCTTTACGCCGTCCTTGGTTTGCAGCGGCCATTGAAATTCGGGCGCGCCGGGGTAGCGTAAATTCAGGCAGTCATGGCCCGTGCGCAACGCGTCAATGGTATTGGGTTCCCCACGGCTGGCAAGATAGGCCGGGGCGGCGCAAAGCACCCGTTCACAATCGGCAATCTTGCGGATGCGCAGGCTGGAATCTTCGGGCACACCCAGAAAGAACGCGACATCAACCCCCTCGGTTGGCAGATCAACCTTGCGATCCGACAGGCGCAGGCGGATGTTTATCAGCGGATAGTCAGCGTGAAAGCTGGCCACCTCTGGCGCGATCAGCCGCCGACCAACCCCTAAAGGTGCCGATACATGCAAAATGCCGCGCGGTACCAGCGTTACCTCATTCACCTCGGCCTCGGCCTCATCGACCGCATCCAGAAATTTTGCGGGCACCGGGGTAAAAGATATTGCCCTGCTCGGTCGGGCTTAGCATCCGCGTGGTGCGCTGAAACAGCCGCACGCCCAAATGCTCTTCCAACTGCGACATCCGCGCCGAGGCGACCGCCGCAGAAATGCGCATATCGCGGGCTGCCGAAGACATGCTGCCCAATTCATAGACGCGGATAAAGGTTCGGATGTTGTCGAGATATGCCATGATTTATTGATAGTACAATTTTGAAACAGCTAGAAGTCTTTTCGTAATACAATAAAATCCGGGAAAGGCCTAAGATTTGTTGATCGAGGAGGAGAAAAATATGTACGAAATGGCGATTATCTGGGATTGGCTGGGCTTTGCCGTGCGCTGGGTGCATGTCATTACCGCAATGGCGTGGATTGGGGCGTCATTCTACTTTATCGCGCTGGACTTGGGGCTGCGCAAAGTGCCGAATATGCCGGTGGGGGCGTATGGCGAAGAATGGCAGGTGCATGGTGGCGGATTTTACCATATCCAGAAATACCTGGTTGCGCCGTCAAACATGCCCGACCATCTGATCTGGCACAAATGGCAAAGCTATTCGACCTGGCTTTCGGGGGCCGCCTTGTTGATGATCGTCTATTGGGCCGGCGCAGAGCTTTACCTGATTGATGCGCAAAAAGCCGATCTTTCGGTGTTGCAGGGCATTGTGATTTCGGCGGCATCGCTGACCTTGGGCTGGATGATCTATGATTTCCTGTGCAAATCCAGCCTTGGCAAACAGCCAACCTTGCTGATGGTCTTGTTGTTCGTGCTGCTGGTGGTGATGGCCTGGGGCTATAACCAGATTTTCACCGGCCGCGCCGCCTTGCTGCATCTGGGGGCGTTTACGGCGACGATCATGACGGCGAATGTGTTTTTCATCATCATGCCGAACCAGCGCATCGTTGTGAAAGACCTGCAAGAGGGCCGCATACCCGACGCAAAATATGGCGCGATTGCCAAGCTGCGCTCTACCCATAACAACTACCTGACCTTGCCGGTGATCTTCTTGATGCTGTCAAACCACTACCCGCTTGCATTTGCCTCGGAGTATAATTGGCTGATCGCGGCATTGGTGTTCTTGATGGGCGTCACGATCCGGCATTATTTCAACACCATGCATGCCACCGGCAAAGGCCCGCATTGGACCTGGCTGGCGACTACGGTGCTGTTTATTCTGGTCATGGCCCTGTCAACGGCGCCCCTGATGCAAGAAAGCTATGAGACATCTGAAGCGCGGGAATTGACCCCGCGCGAACAGATCTTTGCCAACGCCGAAGGGTTTGACGAGGCAAGCTTGATCATTCCGGGGCGCTGCGCGATGTGCCACGCCCGCGAACCGGGGTATGATGGGATTCACCACGCACCCAAGAATATCTTGCTGGAAACGCCTGCCGATATCGCCAAAAACGCCAAGCTGATTTATCTTCAGGCGGGCGTTACCGTTGCGATGCCCCCGGCGAATGTATCTTATATGGAAGAGTCCGAGCGGGTGACGATTCGCAAATGGTATCGGGCGGCAGCAAAGGCGTTGCCGTTTACCATGGCTGCGGATTAAGCCGACGGGCCGGGGCGCAAAAGGCGGCCTTGCAACCAAGGGGGCCTTGATATGATCGTGCATCTGGCAACGCTTTTGGCGTTTCAATTGCTGGGAGAAACCATTTCGCGCGGGCTGGGGCTGATCGTGCCCGGCCCGGTGATCGGTATGGTTTTACTTCTGGGGTTTTTCATTGCCAGCCCGCGCGCTGCGGCGGCAATTCAGCCAACTGCATTGGGGTTGCTGTCGCATTTGTCCTTGCTGTTCGTTCCGGCAGGGGTTGGCATTGTCGGGCATCTGGACCAGCTTGGGGCGGATGGGGTGCCGATACTGTTGGCGCTGCTGGGAAGCACGGCGCTGGCGATTGCCGTGGGGGCGTTGGTATTTGTGGGCCTGTCGCGCCTGACCGGGGGCGCAACATGACCAGCTTGCCCGATATCTGGACATTTCTTGCGCAAGAGCCGCTGCTTTGGCTGACGGCGACACTGGTTGCCTATGCGCTTGGGGATGCGTTGTTCCAGTGGTCAGCGAAAAAACCCTATGTGAACCCGGTGCTGATTGCCGTAGTTTTGCTGGCCTCGTTGCTGTGGGTTTCAGACGTGGCCTATGCCACCTATTTTGAGGGCGCGCAGTTCGTTCACTTCATGCTTGGCCCGGCCACGGTCGCGCTGGCGGCCCCCCTTTATGCGAATTTGGGCAAGATCAGAACATCGGCAATTCCGATGATCGGGGCGCTGGTGGCAGGCTCGGTCACCGCGATGCTTTCGGCGCTGGGCATTGCCTATGCGCTGGGGGTGCGGGGCGAGGTCTTGTTGTCACTGGCCCCGAAATCGGTGACGGCCCCGGTGGCTTTGGGGGTGTCAGAGGCGATCGGCGGCAGCCCGACCTTGACCGCTGTACTGGTCATTTTGACCGGGATCATGGGGGCAGTGATGGCGACGCCATTGCTGAATCTGTTACGGATCAAGAATTGGCAGGCACGGGGGTTCGCGGTGGGCGTCGCCTCGCATGGAATTGGCACGGCGCGGGCGTTTCAGGTGAATGAGACGGCGGGGGCGTTTGCAGGCATCGGAATGGGGCTGAACGCAGTTCTGACGGCGATTATTGCGCCGATCATTGTCCGGTTTTTCTTGTAAGACGTGGCAAGTTTTTTCAAATCGGAGTGCTGATTTGCAACACGCCGCAGGCGTGCATGGCCATGCCGCCCGTGCTGCGAGGTCGGGGTAATCGTTAAGCGGCGCGCGGTTTTCAGCGCGCCGCCTTGTCTTTCAGACGGGGCTTGCGCTGCCTCAGTTCAGTTCGCGCGCCCGCTCGGCATCGACCACGGTTTGCGCTTGTGCAACCGCGGCGGTAAAGGCGTCAAGCACGTCCGGGCCGCCTTTGACGCTGGCTTTGAACCATTCAAACACGGGGGCCGCGGCAGCCTTGAAGGCGGCTTTTTCATCTGTGGTCGGGACGTAGATATCACCCCCGGCAGCCTTGAAATCGGCATAGGCCTGAATTTCCTTACGCTTGGGGCTGGCGAAGGTGGCCTGTTGCAAGGCGGCGAAACCATCGACAACCACCTGCTTTTGCGCATCGGTCAGGCTGGCGAAACGGTTCTGGCCCATCCACCAGAACGCACCCATATAAGAGTGGCCGTCGAGTGTGAGGTATTTCAGGCCGGCATCGGGGAACTTCATGTTCATGATGTCGGTGATCCCGTTTGCGGTGCCTTCAACCACGCCGGTTTGCAGCGAGGTGAACAGTTCGGGCCATGCAATCGGCGTGGGGGCTGCGCCAACCGCACGGGCCGCTTCCTGCGGCAAATCGGCGGGCACGGTGCGCATTTTCAGGCCCGCAAGATCTGCAGGGCCCTGAACGCGCTTTTTGGTGTTGGCATAGTTGCGCCAGCCGCCAGTGTTGCCGATGGTCATCAGGCGGATCATGTTATCGCTGTCAGCCATGGCCATGGCGCGCAGTTTGGCGGTGAAATCAGTGCTGGTCAGCACGGTTTCGGCCACGCGGTCATCCGACATCAGATACGGCAGGTCGAGAACCTGGATATACGGAAACAGGCCCGCCGCACCGCCCGAGGTCGAAATGTAAATGTCGATAGAGCCATCGGCAACACCTGCAAGGCATTCATCACCCTTGGCGCAAAGCTGGGTGCCGATGAACAGCTCTACAGCGATTTCGCCGTTCGAGGCATTTTCGACATAGTTTTTGAACACGACGAGGCCGTCATAATCCTCGTCGTTTTCATTCGAGTTTGCGGTGGCGCGCAGGGTTACGGCCTGGGCCATGGCCATGCTGCTGGTGCCCGCCAAAAGCGTGGCGAGCATGAGGGTTTTGAGGGTGGTTTTCATGTGGTGGACTCTCCCTTGGTTGGTTTTGGTTATTGAACGAAGCCGAACAGGCGCGGGACTGTCAGGCTGATGGCCGGGATGAAGGTGATCAGAAAGATCACCAGCACCTCAACCGCGAGGAATGGCAGGGTGGCGCGGGCGATGGTTTCCACCCGCAGGCCCGACACCGAGGAGGTGACAAACAGCACAAGGCCCATGGGCGGCGTAAGCAGGCCGACCGTCAGATTGACCGCCATGATGATGGCGAAATGCACAGAGTCGACGCCAAGTGAGGTGAAGATAGGGCCAAGAATGGGGCCAAGGATGATAATCGCAGGCCCGGCATCCAGGAACATGCCGACGACAAAAAGCAAAAGGTTGATCAGGAACAGCAGGATCAAAGGGTTGTCGGACAGGCCGAGGATAATCTCGGCCAGTAGTTCGGGTGTGTGGCTAAGGCTGGCAACGGTTTTGAAGGCCATTGCGGCCCCGACCAGCAGCAAGACGACCGCCGAGGTCATGCCGGCGTTGGTCAACACGTCCGGGATGTCGCGCAGCTTCAGCGTGCGCATGACGAAAAACCCGATAAAGGCCGAGTAGCCGACAGCGACGGCTGCGGCCTCGGTCGGGGTAAAGATACCGCCGAGAATGCCGCCAAGGATGATGATTGGGGTCAGCAGCGGCCAGATCGCCTTGACGCTGGCTGTGCCGCGCTGCCCCCATGTGGCGCGGGTGGTGCGGGCGGGCAGGTTGTACCGGTCAGCGAGGACATGAATGGTTAACATCAGGCCCACGCCGATCAGGATGCCCGGCACGATGCCCGCAAGGAACAACGCCGCCACGCTTTCGCCCATGACATAGGCATAAATAATCATGATGCCGCTTGGCGGGATAATGGGGCCAATGATGGACGATGAGGCGGTAATGGCCGCGGCAAAGCTGCGGGTATAGCCCTGTTTTTCCATTGCGGGGATCAGCATGGACCCCAAAGCCGAAACATCGGCCACCGCCGAGCCAGAGAGGCCCGCGAACAACATCGAGGACAGGACGTTCACATGCGCCAAGCCGCCGCGCAGGTGGCCCATCATCGCCTGGGAAAACTCGACAAGACGCAGCGTGATGTCAGAGCGGTTCATCACCTCACCCGCCAGCATGAAAAACGGGATCGCCATAAGGGGAAAGCTGTCCATACCGTTGTAGACGTTGCGGTACAGCAGCACGATGTCGCGCTCTTGGCCGTTCAGCCACAAAAGAATGGCCGGGGCGGCGATAAGGCCAAAGAACACCGGCAGGCCAAGCAGCAGCAGCAGAAGGAACAGGGGCAGGAAAAGCGACAGCATTATTCTGCGCCCCCCATGACAGTGTGAGGAATTTCGATCAGGTTGGCGGCGCGGCCGACCAAGGTAAGAAGGCTGCGCAAGATCAGTTCGACGCAGACAGAGATCAGCAGCCCAAGACCGACAATCAAAGACAGCATCATCCAGCGTTTTGGCACCTTGTCCCATGTGCTGAAATCAAGCGATGTGGGGTAGTGCAGGCTGTCGGTTGCAAAGCGGCCGCCAAGGCCAGTGACCTCGCCCCAGCCGATTTTCACGCCGACAACCATCACTGTCAGCGACAGCCCAAGCAGCAGCAACGCAAGACCGGCAGCGGCGGCAGTGGGTAAAAGCCGGGTGAGCATCTCGATCGACACAAACCCACCGCGACGAAAGGCGGTGGGGGCCATGAGGCCGGTCATCCACAGCATCAGAAAGCGGGCGGCTTCCTCGGGCCAGGCAAGCGCATTGCCCAGCACATAGCGAAAGAAAACCTGCAACAAGATGATGATGACCATAACCGCCACCATGCCCGCGCCAAGGCGGCGGCCAAGTGTAAGCAAGACAGCGTTCATCGCCCCCAGCCCGTTGGTCAGGCCCAGCACTGCGCCCATGGCGCGTTCCTCCCTAAATGTCGCCCCCGGCCTTGGTGGCGGTGCAGCTTGCCTTAGTTGGCGGTGAACCCGCCATACTGGCCCTGTGTAAACACCAATGGCGCGGTTTCGCGCTTGGTGCAGCGCAGGACACGGCCCACAACGATCAGGTGATCGCCCCCGTCATGGGTCGCGTGTTGTTCGCAATCAAACCGTGCCAGCGCACCGGCAAGCAGCGGCACCCCTTCGGCGTTGCGGTGGTAGGACAGACCATCAAAACCGGGGCCGCCCCGGATGAAACGGGCGATCAGCTTGGCTTGATCATGGGCCAGAACATGAATGGTATAATTGCGCGCGCTGGCGAAATGGTCAAAGCGGGATGAGGCCCTGGCGGGCGACCACAGCACCAAAGGCGGGTCCATTGACAGGCTGGCAAAGCTGTTGGCGGTAAAGCCCATCGGGCCATGCCCCGATTGGATGGTGACGATGGTGACGCCGGTTGCAAAACACCCCAGAGCATCGCGAAAAGCGCGATTGTCCATCGCATCCGGGGTGAAGGTCGTGTCAGTCATAAATGCTCCGTCTGCCATCAGGCAACCTCATGCCCCATCATCAGGGTGTAGAGTTCGAACCATGTCTGGCGGTCAATCTCTATATCCAGCGCGGTGGCGATGGTTTTGATGCGGGGCAGGCTGTTGGTGCCCATGACAGGAATGATACGCGCAGGATGGCGTAGAATCCATGCCACAGCGGCGGCAGACCAATCTGTGCCATGGTTCGCGCCAATCTCGGTCAGGCGCGCGCGCAGGTCTTTGCTGGATTCGGCCAGCAAACGGCCACCCGCAAGCGGTGACCATGCCATCACGCAAAGCCCGCGGGCCTGGTGAAACGCAACATCGCCATTGGTGAAACCTTCATGGGCCACAAGGCTGAGTTCGATCTGATTGGTGACAAGCGGCGTGGTCATGCCGGATTGCAAAAGCTTGAAATCCCACGGGCGGAAGTTGGAGACGCCCACGGCGCGCACCTTGCCCGAAGCGACCAGCGCATCCAATGCGCCGCCGGTTTCCAGATGGTCCATCAGCGGGTCGGGGCGATGAAGCAACAACAGGTCGATATGGTCAATCGCCATGTCTTGCAGGCTGGCCTCGACCGATGCGTTGATATGCGCGGCAGAGGTATCATAGTGTTTCACCCGTGCAGCGGCATGGCGGCCAACAGGAGCCACGATATTGCATTTGGTTATGATCTGCATCTGGTCGCGCAGATGCGGGGCCGCGCGCAGGGCTTTGCCCAAAATCGCCTCGGCACGATAGCCGCCATAGATATCGGCCTGATCAAAGCTGCTGATGCCCTGTGCCAGACAGGCCTCGACTTTTGCCTGCACATGCCTGGGGCTGGTGTCAACATCATCGCCCAGCCGCCACATGCCATAGACCAGCCGTGACAGCGTGATGTTGCCCAAAGATACCCGTTCCATCAGCGCCGTTCTCCATTTCCCAGCGGTGTGGCCGGGGTGCGGCTTGGCACCCGACCGTATGCGTGCGGCAAAGAGCAGGTTTTAAGCTGCGGCAAAACCTTGCTGCCAAAGTGATCGCATTCATCCATATGCGGATAGCCCGAAAAGATGAACGCGCGGATCCCCATTTTGCGGTAAGACTCAAGCTCTGACATAACCTGATCCGTCGAGCCGACAAGGGCAGCGCCGCAACCAGATCGGGCGCGGCCGATACCTGTCCACATATGCGGTTCGATATAGCCGAATTGATCGGCCAATTCGCGGGCGCGGGCCTGATGCGATACGCCCAGCGATATGCTGTCATGGGCGCGGTCGCGAATCAGTTTGCCATATTCATCATCCAGCTTGCTGGCGATGTAGTCTGCGTATTCCTTGGCCTCGGCCTGCGTGTCACGCACGATCATGTGGACGCGCAGCCCGTAATCCAACGTGCGGTCATGCGCAGCAGCGCGCGCGTGGACGGCCTTCATGCGTTCGGCCAGCACGTCACGGGTTTCCGGCCACATCAGATAGACATCGCATTGCGCGCCGCACAGTTCCAGCGCATCGGGCGAATAGCCGCCGAAATACAGCAGCGGGCCGCCGTTTTGCTGATAGGGTTTTGCCGGGTCAGCCGAGATTTTGCTGATCTGGTAAATGTCGCCACTATATTCGATATGATCCTGTGTCCATGCTTGGCGCAGGATTTCAACGACCTCATGGCTGCGCTTGTAGCGGAATTTGCTTTCCGCAACCTCGCCGGGGAAATCTGACGAAATCACGTTCAGCGTCAGACGCCCTTTCAGCATATGGTCAAGCGTTGCAATGGTGCGTGCCAGCATGACTGGCTGCACCTCGCCGCAGCGTATGGCGGCCAAAAAGTTGATTGTGTCGGTGATCGGCGCGCAGCCGGCAACGAAAGACAAGGTGTCCTGCCCGACCTGATAGGAGGATGGGCACAGGATGTTGCGAAAGCCGTGGCGTTCGGCATTTTTGACAATGCCAGAGCAGTGCTCCCAGCTAGAGCGCAACCTGCCTTCGGGTTGGCCGAGAAACTGGTAATCATCCGAACAAAGAGCCGCGAACCAGCTTACCTCGGCGCCGTCCAGATCAGGGGATGTGATGGGTACGATGGTCACGGCTTGCTCTCCCTCGGGTTCGCGTGTGATTCTGTATGTCGCAGAGTCAGCTTTTCACTTGCGTAGCATCCCAATTGATGTAGATCAATACTGTATCAATTATTTGAGCATCGTGTCCATGGCGTCACCAGGTTCCCTTCCCCTGTTTTTGCAGATCAGCGAATTGCTGATCCGCGATATTGCGGCCGGACGGCTGATTGACGGCGAAAAGCTGCCCCCCGAACGGGAAATGGCAGCAGGGCTGGGGATTGCGGTGGGAACATTGCGCCAGGCGTTGAAGGAATTGGCTGCCAAGGGCATGCTGAACCGGGTTCAGGGGTCGGGGAATTACATTCGCGCGATCAGCGATCCGGCCTCGGTCTATGCGCTGCTGCGGTTGGAGCTTGCGGGGGGGGGGCGGGTTGCCCACGGCGCAGGTCTTGTCGGTGGATCGTTGCGCCAAGGATGCGGCACTGCCCGCGTTTGGTGACAGTGCCGAAGGGCATCGCATCAGGCGGTTGCGCTTTCTGTCGGGCAAAGTCGCCGCGGTTGAGGAAATTTGGCTCGACGGTGGCTATACACCGACGATTGCGCCCGGTGATCTGTCGGAATCACTGTATCTGTATTACCGTGAAAAGCTGGGATTATGGATCGCACGGGCCGAAGACAGGGTCGGGCAGGGGCCTTGCCCTGCATGGGTGCCTGCGGCTTTTCCGTATAGGTCTGGCGCGCCCCTGCCGCTGATTACGCGGGTTGGCTGGGGGCAGGATGGGCGGCGGGCCGAAGCATCCTGGACCTGGTACGACCCCGAAATAGCGCGCTATGTGGCGCGGTTGAAATAAGGCCGGGCGCGGCGTGGCACCATGAATAAGGGGGTAATGACATGAAGACCGTTCGGTATGGCATCATAGGCTGTGGCATGATGGGGCAAGAGCATCTGCGCAATATCGCGCTTTTGCCGCAGGCCGAGGTGGTCGCGATCTATGAGCCGGATGCCGCGATGCGGGCGCGGGCGGCTGCGCTGGTTCCGGGCGCGGTAATGGCCGAAAGCCTGGCCGGGGTGCTTGCCGTCGAGGCCGTGAACTGCCTGCTGATTGTCAGCCCCAATCACATGCATTTGGCGCAGCTAGAGGAAATCGCCGCCATCCGCCCCTTGCCGGTTTTATGTGAAAAGCCACTGTTCACCGACCCTGCCGATGCGCCGCGCCTGGCCGCATTGCGGGCTGCCTACCCTGCGCCGATCTGGGTGGCGATGGAATACCGCTATATGCCCCCCGTCGCCCATTTGATCGCGCAGGCGGCGGTTGCTACGGGTGGCATCAAGATGCTGTCTATCCGCGAACATCGCTTTCCCTTTTTGGAAAAGGTCGGGGACTGGAACCGCTTCAACCGCAATTCGGGCGGCACCCTGGTCGAAAAATGTTGCCATTTCTTTGATCTTATGCGGCTGATTGCGGGCTGTGACCCGGTGCAAGTCATGGCCTCGGGCGGGCAGGCGGTGAACCATCTGCACGAACGCTATAACGGCGAGGCCCCGGATATCTGGGATAATGCCTATGTGGTCGTGGATTTCGAAAACGGCATGCGCGCGATGCTGGAGCTGTGCATGTTTGCCGAAGGATCACGCTATCAGGAAGAGATTTCGGCGGTGGGGCCGAAGGGCAAGATTGAATGTCTGGTGCCGGGGCCGGGGCGGTTTTGGCCAGCGCATCTGGGCGCGGCCCCGGTGCCGCAAGTCGTGGTTTCACCGCGTGCCCCGGCCGGCCCACGGGTGCTGGAGGTGCCGGTAGACCCAAGCCTGCTGGCGGCGGGCGACCATAACGGATCGACCTTCTACCAGCATCGGGGGTTTGCCGATGTGGTGGCCAGGGGCGGGCAGCCAGAGGTAGGGCTGGAGGATGGTTGGTGGGCGGTGGCCATGGGGATGGCGGCGCAGATCTCGGCTGCGACCGGGCGGGTGATCGGGGCCGAGGAGTTGCGCGGAATGGCCCCCTGACGCGTCTGGCAAGAAAGACATTGCAAATCAGGCATGCCGTGGCCCACAAAGGGTAAAACGGGGGCGGCATGATTGATATCGAGCATCTTGAAACTTGGGTCGGGCGGTCGGAAACTCTGCGGGATGTCATCACGCCGTTTCCCTCAAACGCTTTGGCGGCGACGCTGAACCGGGATGAGATTTATCAGGATGGCGCGGCGCTGCCGCCCTTGTGGCACTGGCTGCATTTTCTGAAGGTTTTCAAGCTGGCCGATGCGGGCTATGATGGCCACCCTACGCTGGGCGGGTTTTTGCCCCCGGTGCCGCTGCCGCGCCGGATGTGGGCGGGCAGCCGCTTGCGCTTTGCGGCCCCCTTGCGGATCGGCGAGGCGATTGAGAAAACCTCTGCCATTGCCAGCGTGCGGCACAAGGCGGGGCGATCTGGCGATCTGGTGTTTGTGACGGTGCGCCATGTTTACGGCGCGGATGCGCGGATCGAGGAAGAGCATGATATTGTGTACCGCGATGCGGCTGTGGCCGATGCGCCTGTGTCCGATGCGCCTGTGCCCGATGCGCCTGTGGCAGTGCCGGTCATGGCCCCCGATACATGGGATTTTGCGCGTGAGATGGTGCCCAACCCGGTGCTGCTGTTTCGCTATTCGGCGCTGACGTTCAACGGGCATCGGATTCACTATGACCTGCCATTTTGTACGGGCACCGAAGGCTATCCGGGTTTGGTGGTGCATGGGCCGTTGCTGGCGACGCTTTTGCTGGACCTGTTGCGCAGGCAGTTGCCGGATGCGGTGGTGACCGATTTTGAATTTCGCGCAATAGCGCCGGTGTTTGATACGGCCCCTTTCACGGTGCATGGTGCGGCGGTTGATGATGGCTACAGGTTATGGATTCGGCGGGCCGATGGTGCGCTGGCAATGGATGCAAAGGCGGTGGTGACATGAGCGACTATCAGGACATTCGGGATGCGGTGCGGGATTTATGCGCGACCTTTCCGGCGGAATATCACCGCAAGATTGATGCGGCGCGGGGCTACCCCGAGGCGTTTGTCGATGCGTTGACCAAGGCCGGTTGGCTGGCCGCGATGATCCCCGAGGACTATGGCGGATCTGGCCTTGGGCTGACCGAGGCGAGCGTGATCATGGAAGAGATCAACCGTTCGGGCGGCAATTCGGGCGCGTGCCATGGGCAGATGTATAATATGGGCACCTTGCTGCGGCACGGGTCCGAAGCGCAGAAGAATGAGTATTTGCCGCGGATTGCCAGTGGCGAATTGCGCCTGCAATCTATGGGCGTGACCGAGCCGACAACGGGGACAGATACCACCAAAATCCGCACGACCGCCGTAAAAAAAGGTGATCGCTATGTGATCAACGGGCAAAAGGTCTGGATCAGCCGTGTGCAGCATTCCGACCTGATGATCTTGCTGGCGCGCACCACGCCGCTGGAGCAGGTGACGCGGAAAAGCTTGGGCATGTCGATTTTCATCGTGGATATTCGCGATGCGATCGGCAAGGGGATGGAGGTAAAGCCCATCCCGAACATGGTGAACCATGAAACCAATGAGCTGTTTTTCGACAATCTGGAAATTCCGGCGGAAAACCTGATTGGCGAGGAAGGCATGGGCTTTCGCTATATCCTTGACGGGTTGAACGCGGAACGCACGCTGATTGCCGCCGAATGTATTGGTGACAGTTATTGGTTCATCGACAAGGTGACGGCTTACGCCAAGGAACGTGTGGTGTTTGGCCGACCCATTGGCCAAAATCAGGGGGTGCAGTTCCCGATTGCCGAAAGCCATATTGAGACCGAAGCCGCCAACCTGATGCGGTTTGAGGCATGTCGGCGTTTTGATGCCAAGATGGACTGTGGCGCGCAGGCGAATATGGCGAAATACCTGGCGGCCAAGGCAAGCTGGGAGGCGGCGAATGCCTGTATCCAGTTCCACGGCGGCTTTGGCTTTGCCAATGAATATGATGTGGAACGCAAGTTCCGCGAAACCCGCTTGTATCAGGTAGCGCCGATTTCGACCAACCTGATCCTGTCTTATGTGGCCGAGCATCTGCTTGGGCTGCCCCGATCCTTCTAAGGAGGTCGTTTTGAATGTTGCCGCTTGAAGGGATTACGGTTGTCTCGCTGGAACATGCTGTGGCCGCGCCATTTGCCACGCGGCAACTGGCCGATCAGGGCGCGCGGGTGATCAAGGTAGAGCGCCCCGGCGTTGGCGATTTTGCGCGCGGTTATGATACACGGGTGCGGGGCGAGGCGTCGCATTTTGTCTGGATCAACCGCAGCAAGGAAAGCCTGACGCTGGATTTGAAGCATGCGTCGGCTGCCCCTGTTTTGCGCGGGCTGGTGGCCCGCGCCGATGTGGTGGTACAAAATCTGGCACCGGGGGCGGCGGCGCGGTTGGGGCTGTCTTATGACGCGTTGAAGGTGGATCATCCGGGGCTGATTGTGTGCAATATCTCGGGCTATGGTGCTGATGGGCCGGATAGGGACCGCAAGGCCTATGACCTGCTGATCCAATCCGAGGCGGGGTTTTTATCGGTGACGGGGACCGAAGGGCAGCCATCAAAAGCGGGAATTTCCATCGCAGATATTGCGGCGGGGATGTATGCATATACCAACATCTTGACAGCGCTTATTCAGCGGGGGCGCACGGGCGCAGGCCGTGAGATTGACGTTTCCATGCTGGAGGCGATGGCGGAATGGATGGGCTATCCGATGTATTACGCCTTTGACGGGGCCGCCCCCCCGGCGCGGGCGGGGGCAAGCCATGCCACGATTTACCCGTATGGCCCGTTTGATGCGGCTGATGGTACGGTGATGCTGGGCTTGCAGAATGAACGTGAATGGGCGGCGTTTTGCAGCCAGGTGCTGAACGCGCCGGGGCTGGCCGCTGATCCGCGCTTTGCCAGCAATGGCAAGCGCGCCGAAAACAAGGTGGCGCTGGCGGCGATTATAACCAAAGGGTTTGCCGCGCTGACGGTGGCGCAGGCAACGGCGCGGCTGGATGCGGCCGGAATTGCCAATGCGCGGATGAACGATATGGCGGGGCTTTGGGCGCATCCGCAATTGGCGGCGCGGCAGCGGTGGCGGCAGGTACAGACACCGGCAGGCGCGGTTCCGGCGCTGATTCCTGCGGGTTGGGGCGAGGGCGAGCCGCGCATGGGGCCGGTCCCGGCTTTGGGCGCGCAGAGTGCTGCGATCTTGCAAGAGCTGGGCTATGATCCGGCCGCAATCGCTGGTTTCGCCGCTGATGGAGTGATTTGATGGGCGCGGCGAAATGACCCTGGGTTTTTAGGGAGACGCTGTGAAAATGGTTTGGTCTTTGCGCCAAATGCCGCCAGTGTAGCGGTTGGCAAGCTGTACCTTGCCGAAGATGATGATGAGGCGATGATGATGAGACGGAAGGCTGATCTGGGGGCGCCATCGGGCCTGCAAGGGCGTTATGGCCCCCCCAAGTTGGCCCCAAATATGAAAATGACCGTGACAACAGACCACAATCCCGTATGACTTATACGGCATAACGGTCATCAACGACCGACGTAAAACAGGGAGACGACAATGAAATTCACTACTCTAGCCATGACTGCCGCCGCTTTGGCGCTGTCCACCACAACGGCCTTTGCGACAACAGGCTGCGATGACGGCGAAGTAAAAATCAAGTTTGCGCATGTGACCAATGGCGACAAGCACCCCAAAGGCATTGCGGCCCAGATGTTTGCCGATCGGGTGAACGCCGAGATGGACGGCAAAGCCTGCGTCGAGGTCTTCCCCAACTCGACCCTTTATGATGATGACCAGGTTCTTGAGGCGATGTTACAGGGCGATGTGCAAATGGCGGCACCGTCACTGTCCAAATTCGAAGCCTTCACCAAGGTTTTCCAGATATTTGACCTGCCCTTCATGTTCAAGAACATCGAAGCGGTGGATGAGTTCCAGAACTCGGAAACCGGCCAGGCGATGAAAGGGTCAATGACCCGCCGTGGCCTTCAGGGGCTTGAATTCTGGCACAATGGCATGAAGCAGTTTTCCGCCAACAAGCCGCTGATCGCACCAGAAGATGCCAAGGGGCTGAAGTTCCGCGTGCAGCCGTCGGATGTGATCGTGGCGCAGATGGAAGCGCTGGGGGCAAGCCCGCAGCCGATGGCGTTTTCAGAAGTTTACGGCGCGTTGCAGACCAAGGTCGTGGACGGTCAGGAAAACACCTGGTCCAACATTCGCGGCCAGAAGTTCAATGAAGTGCAAGACGGCACAACCGAAACCAACCACGGCGTGATCGACTATATGGTCGTGGCTTCGGTGGATTGGCTGGACAGCCTTGATCCGGCCTTGCGTGAGCAGATGCTGACGATTCTGAACGAAGTCACGGTTGAGCGGAACGCGGCCGTGAATGAGGTCGATCAGGCCGCCCGTCAGGCGATTCTGGATTCCGGCTCGGTTATCCGCGTGCTGACGCCTGAGCAGAATCAGGCTTGGGTTGATGCGATGAAACCGGTCTGGGCCAAGTTTGTTGACGGCGTTGGCCAAGATAACATTGACGCCGCACAGGCGATCAACGCCAAGCACTAAGGCGTATTGCGGCGCATGGGAAAGCCGTGCGCCGCTCCACGACATTCCTTGGGAGGGGAAGAGATGAGCGCGAATTATGCGCCACAAACGGCTTTTGGCCGGGCGATCAACTTGTTTGAGGAAACCGCGATTGCCATAATTCTGGGCCTTATGACGCTGCTTACCTTTGCCAATGTGGTGATGCGCTATGTGTTCAACAGCTCCATCTTTTGGGGGTTTGAATTTACGCTTTCGCTGTTTGCATGGTTGGTGCTGTTTGGCATGTCTTATGCTGTCAAGGTAACGGCGCATCTGGGTGTTGACGCGGTTATCATGATGTTTCCAAACACGACGCGGCGTGTTTTTGCGCTTGTCGCGGCGGCGCTATGCATCGTTTACGCCTTTTTGCTGTTGAAAGGTGCGTGGGATTATTGGGCGCCCTTTGCCGGGTTTCAGCAGACCGGGGGGCGCTGGTTTCCCGAAGGCTTTATCAAGACCCGCGATCAGGGCTGGTATGAAACCGAAACCATCCCGATGCCGGATTGGTTGCGCTTTATCGAAGGCAGTTTCAACCAAGGCGAGGCCTATGGCAAGCTGCCTCGGTTCATTCCGTATTTCATGCTGCCCTTTGGTAGTGCCTTGCTGCTGTTCAGGTTTGTGCAGGCCGGGTATGAGATTATCCGCGGCAAGCGCGAAAGCCTGATCGTCAGCCATGAGGCCGAAGACGCGATTAAAGACGTCAGCCATATGAACGCAGAGGATTAAGCCATGGAAATCATCCTTCTTTTTGCGATGGTGGTTGGCTTCATGCTGATCGGTGTGCCTATCGCGGTGTCGCTTGGGCTGAGCTCTATCTTCTTTTTGCTGATGTTTTCAGATACCTCGCTCGCCTCGATTGCGCAGACTTTGTATCAGGCGATGGAGGGGCACGCGACACTGCTGGCGATTCCATTCTTCATTCTGGCGTCGTCGTTCATGTCGACGGGCGGGGTGGCGAAACGGATCATTCGCTTTGCGATTGCCTGCGTCGGGCATTTGCCCGGCGGTCTGGCGATTGCGGGCGTGTTTGCCTGTATGCTGTTCGCCGCGCTGTCGGGGTCTTCGCCGGCAACGGTGGTGGCGATCGGGTCTATTGTAATCGCGGCAATGCGGCAGGTGGGCTATTCCAAGGATTTTGCCGCCGGGGTCATTTGCAATGCAGGCACGCTGGGGATTTTGATTCCGCCGTCGATCGTGATGGTGGTGTATGCGTCCGCCACTGATGTTTCCGTGGGGCGGATGTTTTTGGCCGGGGTTATTCCGGGGCTGTTGGCAGGCTTTATGCTGATGGCCACGATCCTGGTGATCGCCATTGTGAAAAACCTGCCCAAGGGCGAATGGCAGGGCTGGGGCGAGATCTGGGAGTCGTTTCGCGATGCGTTCTGGGGGCTGATGCTGATCACGATCATCATGGTCGGGCTTTACGGTGTTCCGGGCATCACCAGCGGCATTTTCACCCCGACCGAGGCGGCAGCCGTCGCTGCGGTTTATGCGTTCTTTGTTGCCAACTTCATCTATCGCGACATGGGGCCGTTGCAAAATGACAGCGGTAATGTGGCCTTGTGGCGCAGACCGCAATCCGTGCTGACCAGCTTTTTCCACGCCGATACGCGGGCGACGTTGTTCGAGGCCGGGAAGCTGACCATCACCTTGATGTTCATCATCGCCAATGCTCTGATTTTGAAGCATGTTCTGACGGATGAGCAGATTCCGCAAAAGATTACGGAATCGATGCTGGGCGCGGGTCTGGGGATGATTACTTTCCTGATCATCGTCAACGTCATCTTGCTGATCGGCGGCCAATTCATGGAGCCGTCAGGGTTGATCTTGATCGTTGCCCCCTTGGTGTTTCCGATTGCGATTGAATTGGGCGTGGACCCGATTCATCTGGGTATCATCATGGTGGTGAATATGGAAATCGGGATGATAACGCCGCCGGTGGGGTTGAACCTGTTTGTCACCTCGGGCGTGGCGGGGATGCCGATCATGCGGGTGGTGCGGGCATCCTTGCCGTTTCTTGCGGTGCTGTTCGTCTTCTTGATCATGGTGACCTATATCCCGATTTTGTCGACCTGGTTGCCAACGTCGGTGATGGGGCCGGAGACGATTATCAAATGATGGATATCTGGCCGAAGCCGGGGGCATTCTGCCCCCGGACCCCCTGAGGATATTTTTACCGAAAAGAACGCGGGACGGTTAGCGGTAGGTGCGTTCTTCCAGTGGGATGTCATTCAGCGTGGTTTGCAACAGTTTCAAAAGCCCGGCCTCGGCGCTGTTCGTGGTGCGTTTGGGGTTGGTGAGGATGTAGATATCAATGGCGGGCAGGTTGGAATAGGGCGGTAATTGCCATAAAAGGCCCTGATTGACATCGCGCATCGCCACATGGACGGGTAGCGCGCCGATGCCGATGTTGGAGATGATCATCCGCCGCACCTCGGGCAGGCTGGAGGATATGCCTTTCAGCCCTGGGTTCATCCCGGCCTGCTGGCGCAGACCTGCGACACCAAACAGCGGGCCGTTCACCTCATCCGTTTGAAAGGACACCGCATTTTCGCCTTTCAGATCGGCCATGCGGATATCATCGCGGCCAAACAGCCGATGTTTTGGGCCGCAGTAAAAGCCGAAATATTCGCGGTAGAGCGTGCGGGTTTCCAACCGCAGCGGTGGTTCTTGCAGCAGGCAAATGCCCAGTGTGACGCGGTTTTGCTGTAAATGCGCCACCACTTCCGCGCTTTCGACCGTAGAGATGGAATAGGTGACCTGCGGGTGTTCGGCGTTGAACTGTTCCAGCACGGCATCGAAATGCCTTGATACGACATGGCTGGCCACCGCGATGCTGATATGGCCGGTGACCTGATCGTCCATCCCGCTCATCAAATTCGGGAGCTGGGCGATGGTGCCAAAGACCGAGCGCGCCTCGGCATACAGCACCTGACCCAAGGGGGTCACGCTGAAATGATTGGGCGAGCGGTTTACCAACCTGCGGCCAAAGCTGTCCTCCAGCCGTTTGAGCGCCGCGGAAATGGTGGGCTGTTTCAGGCTCAGAAAATTGGCGGCGGGCGTGATGCCACCTTCATCGACTATGACCATGAAGGTGCGCAGCAGGTTCCAGTCCAATTGCCAGGGCAGGCGTTGTTCATATTTTTTAAGCATAGATCAAATCTATTCAGAGTATTTTCATTATCTATTTGCCCTATGATGCGTCACAATGCAACCTGTGACCCAGTAAATGCTGAGGGCGCCGATCATGCGCCTTTGGCCAATACAAAAGCAAACAACCGGGAG
The DNA here is from genome assembly GCF_034675685.1 of Pseudorhodobacter sp. GTDB lineage: Bacteria > Pseudomonadota > Alphaproteobacteria > Rhodobacterales > Rhodobacteraceae > Pseudorhodobacter. Next base: position 267,232 of record NZ_JAUCDA010000016.1, read on the forward strand.
AGATTTGCACATGACCAGATTTACAAACATCCTTCGCCGCAGCGTTTTGGCGGGCGGTATTGCCGCCCTTGGCCTGGCGCTTGCGCCTGCCGCCTTTGCTGATGAGCTGGACGGGCTGAAAGAGCGTGGCGTGATGAAAATTGCCATGACCGGGCAATACCCTCCGTTCAACTTTGTGAATGACAAGAACGAAGTGGTTGGTTTTGACCCCTCTATCGGCACCGAGATTGCCAAGCGCATGGGGCTGGAGACCGAGATTGTGACCACCGCCTGGGACGGTATCATTGGCGGGCTGTTGGCCAATAAGTTTGACGCCGTTGTGGGGTCGATGTCGATCACCGCCGAGCGCGAAAAGGTGATTGATTTTGTCGGCCCCTATTACAACACCAAGCGCGCGTTTTTTACCAAAGCCGGTTCTGAGTTCAAGACGGAAGAGCAGTTGAAGGATGCTGTTGTCGGCGTCACCCTGGGCGAAACCCATGATGAATGGGCCCGCGCGCAGGGCTATAATGTCAAGACCTACAAGGGCCTGCCGGAGCTGCTGCTGGAGCTGACCAACGGGCGGATTGATGTTGTGATCAACGATTCCATTCCGGTGCTGTTGGCGATGAAGGCCGGGCAATATGATTTGGCGGAAATTCCGGCACCCGATGCCGAGAAATTCCCCGCAGGGATTGCCATTCGCAAAGGGAACCCGGAACTGAAGGCCGCCATGCAAAAGGCGCTGGATGAGATGATGGAAGACGGCACCTATATGGCCCTTGCGAATGAATGGGTCGGCGGCGATATCCGTTAAACAAATCAATGGTTGGCCTGCCCGGTTCACGGGCGGGCCGGTTTTTGCGCGCGCATTTTCTGCGTGACGCTGTGGTGGGGCGATAAACCAAAGGACAGCTTCCTTGGACACCGAACTGATTTTACGGGTCTATCCGTTCTTTCTGGAAGCGGCCGTTGTGACGGTTCAGCTTTCAATTCTGACCTGCCTTCTGGGCCTGACCTGTGGCGCGCTTGGGGCGGCCGCGCGGCTGTCGCGCAGCCCGATCTTGCGGGGGATCGGCGCGGTTTATGTCAGCATTTTTCGGGGCACGCCCGCGCTGATCCAGCTTTTCATCCTCTATTTCGGCGGCCCGCAGATTGGTATTCAGCTTGACCCGTTTGAGGCGGGGGTGATTGGGCTTGGCGTCAACATTGGCGCTTATATGACGGAAACCATGCGCGGCGCTATCCAATCGGTCGACAAAGGCCAAACCGAGGCGGCGCGAACCCTGGGGATGAGCCGCTGGGAGACGATGCGCAAAGTTGTACTGCCGCAAGCGATGCGCATGATGATCCGGCCCTTGGGGGTGAATATCAACGCGCTGATCAAGGGCACGGCACTGGTTGCGCCAATCTCGGTGATCGAGCTGACCTATACAGCGCAACGGTTTATCGGCTCGACCTATAAACCGTTTGAAATGTTCATGCTGGCGGGGGCTTTGTACATGATAATCATCTATGTGACCGGCCAAGGCATCGCCTGGCTGGACCGGAAAGCGCGGATCACATGAGCAGGAGCAACCGCCATGGGGCTTGATTTCAGCGTTGTGCCCAGCTATTTCGGCGTGCTTTTGATGGGCATGGGCTGGACGATTGCCATTACCATCGGCGCGGGGCTGCTTTCATTTTTCGGCGGCATCATCTTTGCTGTCACCGCGCTTTATGGCCATTGGGTTATCCGGCTGCCGATGCGGCTGTTTGCCTGGCTGTTCATGGGCACGCCGCTGCTGCTGCAACTGTTTCTGATCTATTTCGGGCTTATTCAGGTCGGGATTGATCTGCCTGCGTTTGTCGCGGGCGTGATCGGGCTGGGGCTGCATTTTGCGGTGTATAATTCCGAATTGATTCAGGCGTCGATTCTGGCGGTGGACAAGGGGCAGTATGAAGGCGCGCGGACGCTTGGCCTGTCACGCGGGCAAACGGTGCGGCGCATCATCATTCCGCAAGCGGTGCGGGCGGTTATTCCGCCGATGGGCAACAACATGATCGCTTTGCTCAAGGATTCGGCTTTGGTCTCGGTGATTGGCGTTATGGAGCTGACACTGGCCGCGCAGCAGTCGATTTCGCGCACTTATCGGCCGTTCGAATTCTATCTGGCGGCTGCGTTTTGCTATTACATCATCAACCTCGCGCTAGAGGCTGGCCTGCGGCGTGTGGAGCGCCGTATCGCCGCCTCGCGCTAATCATAAGGAGGGTGTGATGCCCGAGTCCGCCTTTGTTGAGATCAAGAATGCCGCCAAGAGTTTTGGCACCTTGCAGGTGTTGAAAGATATCAACCTGACCGTGGACCGGGGGCAGATTGTGGCCATCATCGGGCCGTCGGGGTCGGGAAAATCGACCCTGCTGCGCGCGATAAATGAGTTGGACCCGTTGTCATCGGGTGAGGTGTGGCTGGAAGGTGTGCAGATCAATCGCAAGCTGCCGCCGCGCCAATACGAGGCGCATGTGAACCAGGTGCGGCAAGATATTGGCATGGTGTTTCAACACTTCAATCTGTTTCCGCACCTGACTGTGCGCGGCAATATAACGCTTGCGCCCCGGATGCTGAAAGGGCTGAGCGAGGCGGCTGCAAACAAGCTGGCCGAGGAGCAACTGACCAAAGTCGGGCTGTTGGAGAAGATTGACGAATACCCGTCGCGGCTTTCGGGCGGGCAAAAGCAGCGCGTGGCGATTGCGCGGGCGCTGGCGATGAAGCCCAAGGTGATGCTGTTTGACGAGGCGACATCCGCGCTCGACCCCGAGTTGGTGGAGGAGGTCAACATGGTCATGAAGCAACTGGCCGAGGAGCATATGACCATGATCATCGTCACGCATGAGATGGATTTCGCGGCCTCGGTTTGTGATCGGGTGCTGTTCATGGATCAGGGCGTGGTGGTCGAGGAAGGCCCGCCAAGCGTGATTTTCCAGAATCCGGCTGAAGAACGCACCCGCAATTTTCTGCGCAAACATCTTGCGCGCAACGGGGGCTGATCATGTCAAACCTGTTTTACCAGACCAAATCGCCGCGCCCGGTGCTTGACCGCGCCGAGGGGATTTATATGTGGGATGTGAACGGCAAGCGCTATATCGACGGGTCATCGGGGGCGATGGTGTCAAACCTTGGCCATTCCGACCCTGCGGTATTGGCCGCGATGCGGGCGCAGATGGAGAAAGCCACCTTCGGCTACAGGCTGCATTTCCAGACGGAAAGTTCCGAGGAATTGGCGGCAAAAACGGCGGCGCTGGCGCCTGAGGGGTTGAACAAGGTGTTCTTTGTTTCGGGCGGGTCCGAGGCGGTGGAAAGCACGCTGAAACTGGCGCGGCAATATGTGCTTGCCCAAGGCCAGCCGCAGCGGTTCAAAGTGATCTCGCGCTATCCATCCTATCACGGCTGCACCCTGGGCGCGCTGGCGATTACCGGCTATGCGCCAATGACCGCGCCCTTTGACCCGATGATGCAGCGGATGCCGAAAATTCCGGCCCCGCGCGCCTATCTGGACGGGCTGAACCCTGATGATCCGGCGACGGGCCTGCATTACGCCAATATGCTGGAGCAGGCGATTTTGCAGGAGGGGCCAGAGACGGTTCTGGCCTTTATCGTGGAGCCTGTGGGCGGAGCATCTACGGGCGCTTTGGTGCCGCCTGCGGGCTATATGCAGCGGATACGCGAAATTTGCACGCAATATGGCGTGTTGTTGATTCATGATGAGGTGATGACAGGCGGCGGGCGCACGGGCGCGTTTTTTGGCGCTGAACATTGGGGAACCGCCCCGGATTTGATCGCCTTGTCCAAGGGGTTTGGCAGCGGTTATGCGCCGCTTGGGGCGATGATTGCGCGGGATGATATGGTTGAGGCGGTGATGGCGGGGGGTGGGTTTATTCACGGCTTCACCTATGCCGGGAACCCCCTGGCCTGTGCGGCGGGCGTGGCGGTACTGGACCAGATCGCCAAGCGTGATCTGGTCGGCAACGCGGCACGGATGGGCGTGTTGCTGCAAGAGCGGCTTGCGGGCCTGATGCAACGCTATGCGCTGATTGGTGATGTGCGCGGCAAAGGGCTGCTGTGCGCGTTTGAGTTGATGGCCGATCGCGCCACCAAGGCACCGCTTGACCCCGGTTTGCACGCCCATGCGCGGCTGGTCGATATTGCCTATGACAACGGGTTGATTATTTACTCCCGACGCACGCGGGGCGGCACCTCGGGCGATCATTTTCTTGTATGCCCGCCGCTGATTACCACCGAGGCGCAGGTGGATGAGATAACGGAATTGCTGGATAAATCCCTGGCGCAATATATGGCGGAGCTGCCCGCCAAGGTGGCGTAGATGTCGAAAATCATCATCACTTGCGCGGTTACGGGGTCGATCCATACGCCCTCCATGTCGCCCTATCTGCCGATTACAGCGGATGAGATTACCGAAAGTGCGGTCGATGCAGCAGAGGCAGGCGCGGCGATTTTGCATCTGCATGCGCGTGACCCGGTGGATGGGCGACCCTCGGCCGATCCTGCGCATTTCATGGCATTTTTGCCGCGAATCAAACAGGCCTCGGATGCGGTTTTGAATATTTCCACGGGTGGCAGCGCGGTGATGACGCTGGCGCAGCGCTTGGCCGCGCCGAAACGGGCGGAACCCGAGATGTGTTCGTTGAACATGGGCACGATGAATTTCGCGCTTTATCCGGCGGCAGAGCGGATTACAGAGTGGAAATTTGACTGGGAAAAGCTGTTTCTGGAAGGCTCGGACGATCTGGTTTTCAAGAATACCCCCCGCGATATGGCGCATGTGCTGGAAGAAATGGGCACCCAGCGTGGGGCAAGGTTTGAATTTGAATGCTATGATGTCAGCCATCTTTATATGCTGCGGCATTTTGTTGATCGTGGCTTGGTGCAGGCGCCCTTGTTCATTCAATTCGTGTTCGGGGTGTTGGGCGGCATTGGCCCGGACCCGGAAAACCTGACGCATATGAAGCTGATCGCGGATCGGTTGTTTGGTGCCGATTACATGTTTTCGGTGCTGGCGGCGGGGCGGCATCAGATGCCACTGATCACCATGTCGGCCATTCTGGGCGGTCATGTGCGCGTAGGGCTGGAGGATAGTTTGATGCTGTCGCGCGGGGTTCTGGCCAAATCGAACGCCGAGCAGGTTGTCAAGATTCGCGGTATTGTTGAGGCACTGGGGCGCAGCGTGGCAACGCCCGCCGAGGCCCGCGCGATGCTGCACCTTAAAGGTGCGGATCGGACGGCGATTTAAAGGATGGATATCAACATTGCTCCTGTGACCTGTGCGGATGTGGCCCTGCTGCATCAAGCGCTTACCCGGCTATCGGTGGATTTGGGCGATACGCATATCGCCAGCCTTTCGGCGCTTGAGGCGGCTGGGTTCGGGGCCTCGCCGTCGTGGCGGGCGCTGTTGGCGCAAGCTGCGGGTACCCCCGTGGGCGCGTTGCTGGCCTCGCCCCTGTTTTCGACGACGCGCGGTGGTCTGGGGCTGTTTGTCTCTGACCTGTGGGTGGATGCGGGGCAGCGGGGCCAAGGGCTGGGGCAGCGATTGCTGGCCTGCGCCCTGCGCGAATGGTCGCCGGTTTTTGTAAAGCTGGCGGTTTATGACGGCAATGACGCCGCGCATGCGTTCTATGCGCGCGCGGGCTTTGTGGCGCAGGATGACACCAATATGATTTTGCACGGGGCGGCGCTGGACCGCCTGAAAGGACTGCGATGAAAGCGATTTTCGACGAGCGGCAATGGAAACATCAGCCCAAGTATTTCATGGCGAATGGCGCGATTTTGCCGAACCCGGAACAGGCCGAGCGGATTGACCGATTGCAAGCGGGGGCCAAGGCGGCGGGCTGTGCGTTTCAAGCGCCGGATGATGCGGGGCTTGGCCCGATTGCGGCGATTCATTCAGCGGAATATCTGACGTTCTTGCAAAATATCTACACCCGCTGGCAGCGGATGGAGGGCGCGGGCGAGGAGGTTATTCCCAACATTCACCCGGCCAATCGCAGCGACAGCTATCCGAAATCGGCCATTGGTCAGGCGGGTTATCATCAGGCCGATACGGCCTGCCCGATTGCCTCTGGCACCTGGGAGGCGGCCTATTGGTCGGCGCAATCGGCCATTACAGGCGCGGATTTGCTGCTGGGCGGCGAGCGGGCCGCCTATGTGCTGTCACGCCCGCCGGGGCATCATGCCTTTGGCGATCTGGCGGGGGGATTTTGCTTTCTCAACAACTCGGCGATTGCTGCCGAACGGCTGTTGGCGGCGGGCAAGCGGCCTGTGGTTTTGGATGTCGATGTGCATCATGGCAACGGCACGCAAGGCATATTCTATCACCGCCGCGATGTGCTGACGGTTTCCATCCACGCCGACCCGGAGCGGTTTTACCCGTTTTTCTGGGGGCAGGCGCATGAACGCGGGCAGGGGGCGGGCCTGGGCTATAACCTGAACCTGCCGTTGCAGCGCGGCACTGATGATGCGGGGTTTCTCGCGGCGCTGGAGGTGGCGTTGCAGCAAATCCGCAGTTTTGGGGCCGATGTGGTGGTGGTGGCGCTGGGGCTGGATGCCTATATCGGCGACCCGTTCAAGGGTTTGGCCGTCACCACGCCGGGCTTTGCGCGGATCGGGGCGGCGATTGCCAGCTTGGGCCTGCCATGCCTGTTTGTGCAAGAGGGCGGCTATATCTGTGATGCGCTGGGCGACAACCTGACCAGCGTGCTGGGTGGTTTTTCGGGGGCCTGAGCGGCTATCAACCTCTTTTGCTGTGAAATCACGCTAAGGGGCCTTTCGGACCTGCGGTAAATTTGGCAGTTAAGACGCAGCCAAATTCGAGAGGTCACTATGACGACGCCACCCAAGACTGCCGCTGTGGAAATCTCGTCCAGCACCCTGACCCATTTGCAACGATTGGAGGCGGAAAGCATCCACATCATGCGCGAGGTGGTGGCAAATGCGGACAACCCCGTGATGCTCTATTCTGTAGGCAAGGATTCGGCCTGCATGCTGCATCTGGCAAAAAAGGCGTTTTACCCGGCACCACCGCCGTTTCCCTTGCTGCATGTTGATACCACCTGGAAATTCCAGGAGATGTACAAGCTGCGCGAAAAGGCGGCGGCTGATGCCGGGATGGAATTGCTGATCTATCAAAACCCCGAGGCGCTGGCGCAGGGCATCAACCCGTTTGACCATGGCGGGATGCATACCGATATGTGGAAGACCGAGGGGCTGAAACAGGCGCTGACCAAGTATAAATTCGACGTGGCCTTTGGGGGGGCGCGCCGCGATGAAGAAAAATCCCGCGCCAAGGAACGGATTTTTTCCTTCCGCTCGGCCAACCATCGCTGGGACCCAAAACAGCAACGCCCCGAGTTGTGGAAGCTGTACAACACCCGCAAGGCCAAGGGCGAAAGCATCCGCGCGTTTCCACTGTCAAACTGGACGGAACTGGATATCTGGCAATATATCCATCTGGAGGGCATCGAGATTGTGCCGCTGTATTTTGCCGCCCCGCGCCCGGTGGTCGAATATAATGATATGCTGATCATGGTCGATGATGATCGCTTTCCGCTGGCCAATGGGCAAAAGCCAGAGATGCGCTCGGTGCGGTTCCGCACGCTGGGTTGCTATCCGCTGACCGGGGCCGTGGAAAGCATGGCCGCGACCTTGCCGCAGATCATTCAGGAAATGCTGCTGACGACCACATCCGAACGGCAAGGCCGCGCGATTGACCATGATCAATCCGCGAGTATGGAAAAGAAGAAGCAAGAGGGGTATTTCTGATGGCTGACATGACCCAAAAAGACCCCGCTTATGTCACAGAGGCGCTGATCGCCGAAGATATCGACGCCTATCTGGAAAAGCACCAACACAAGACCATGCTGCGCTTTATCACCTGTGGCTCGGTTGATGATGGCAAATCAACGCTGATCGGGCGGCTGCTGTATGACAGCAAGATGATCTTTGAAGACCAGCTTGCCAGCCTTGAAAGCGACAGCCGCGCGCATGGCACCCAAGGGCAGAACATTGACTTTGCTTTGCTGGTGGATGGTTTGGCAGCCGAACGTGAGCAGGGCATCACGATCGACGTGGCTTACCGTTTCTTTGCCACCGACAAGCGCAAGTTCATTGTGGCCGATACCCCCGGCCACGAACAATATACCCGCAACATGGTCACGGGGGCCTCTACGGCCGATCTTGCGGTGATCTTGATTGATGCGCGGCAAGGGGTGCTGACGCAAACGCGGCGACATTCTTATTTGGTCAACTTGTTGGGCATCAAGAACGTCGTTCTTGCCGTGAACAAAATGGATCTGGTCGGCTATAGCGCCGAGAGATTTTACAAGATAGTCTCGGAATATTCGACTTTTGCACAGAAAATCGGGATGAAAGCGTTTCTGCCAATCCCTATTTCGGGGCTGGCGGGCGATAACATCGTAAGCCGATCAGAGAATACGCCGTGGTATCAGGGCCCCACCCTGCTGGGGCATCTGGAAGACGCGCCGATCAATATGGCGCAGATGCAAGACAGTGATTTCCGTATGGCGGTGCAATGGGTGAACCGCCCCAACCTGGATTTTCGTGGGTTTTCCGGGCTGATCGGGTCGGGCAGTGTGGCCCCCGGCGATGCGATTCGGGTTCTGCCTTCGGGCAAAACCACATCCGTCAAATCCATCGTAACCTATGGCGGCACGCTGGACCGGGCGGTCGCGGGCCAATCGGTTACCCTGACCTTTGCCGATGAGGTGGATTGTTCGCGCGGTGATGTGATTACGGCGGCGGATGCGCCTTGCGAAGTGGCGGATCAGTTTGAGGCAACGCTGGTCTGGATGGGTGAGGCCGAAATGCTGCCCGGCCGACCCTATTTGCTGAAAATGGGCACCCAGACCCTGACCGCCACAGTGACCGAGCCGAAATATGAGGTGAATGTCAACACGCTGGAACACCTGACCTCGCAAACGCTGGGGCTGAATGCGATTGGCGTGGTGAATATCTCAACCGATCGCGCGGTTCCGTTTGAAGCCTATGCCACAAACCCCGATCTTGGCGGGTTTATTCTGATTGACCGGATGACCAATGCAACAGTGGCCGCCGGGATGGTGCATTTCGCCCTGCGCCGCAGCCAGAACATCCACTGGCAAGCCCTGGATATTGGCCGCGCAGCCCATGCCGAGATCAAGAACCAAAAAGCCAAAGTGATTTGGTTCACCGGGCTTTCGGGGTCGGGCAAGTCTACGATTGCCAATATCGTTGAGAAAAAGCTGCATGCGATGGGCAAGCACACGTTCTTGCTTGACGGTGACAACGTGCGCCACGGGTTGAATCGTGACCTTGGCTTTACCGATGCCGACCGGGTGGAAAATATCCGCCGTGTTGGTGAGGTGGCAAAGTTGATGACCGATGCCGGGCTGATTGTTCTGACCGCGTTCATCTCGCCGTTCCGGGCAGAGCGGCTTATGGTGCGCGAAATGATGGCCGCCGGAGAGTTCATAGAGATCCATGTCAACACCCCGCTGGAGGTTGCCGAGGCGCGCGACGTGAAAGGCCTGTATAAAAAGGCCCGCGCCGGGAATCTGAAAAACTTTACTGGTATCGACAGCCCTTATGAAGCACCAGAGGCAGCCGAAATCACTGTGAACACGGTAGAGCTGACCGCCGAAGACGCCGCCGAACAAATCGTTCAGGTGCTTTTGTCGACGTGATCGCAAAACCGCGCCCCCCGCTTTGGGGGGCAAGGGGGGGCGCCAGGTTTGACAGTCCCGGCCAAGCTGCCTGACGGGGCCAGAAGAGCCCGGACAGTCGATGGTTTGCATCGGGCTTGAAACTTGGGGCGCAAAGCGGTATCTGCGGGCAAAGCATCGAACAGTCAGGACGCAATGATGGCAAAGGCCAACCCTCTTCAGTTCATCCAACAAGTGCGGAGCGAGATTTCCAAAGTTGTCTGGCCAAACCGCCGTGAGGTGGTTTTGACCACGATCATGGTGTTCATCATGGCGGCGCTGACCGCGACCTTCTTTTCGCTGGTTGATCTGACAATCCGCACCGGGCTGAGCGCAGTGATCAACAGCCTCGGCTGAAACATGCCAGAAGTAGCCGTGCCCCCTTGAAATCATGGGGCTGGCGTTGTAACTGAGGCCGTAATCAGGAATGAAAAACGCGCGGAGATTCGGGCCGCGCGTTGTTTTTTTCCACGCAGGGCGGAATAAACTGCCCGAAAGTCAAGGAATTACCGAGGCTTGGGTCTTGGATCAGATAGGTGAAGCAGGCATGGCGAAGCGGTGGTATTCGGTAAGTGTTCTCTCAAATTTTGAGAAGAAGATTGCCGAGCAGATCAGAACGTCCGTTATAGAGGCCGGGCTTGAGGATGAGATCGAAGAAGTTCTGGTTCCGACAGAAGAAGTTCTGGAAGTGCGGCGCGGCAAGAAGGTGACGTCCGAGCGGCGCTTCATGCCCGGCTATGTGCTGGTGCGCATGGAAATGACGAACAAGGGCTATCACCTGATTTCATCAATCAACCGCGTTACCGGGTTCCTGGGCCCGCAGGGCAAGCCGATGCCAATGCGCGATGAGGAAGTGAACGCGATTCTGAATCGGGTTGAAGAGGGTGAATCTGTCCCGCGCAACCTGATCCGCTTTGAAATTGGCGAGCAGGTGAACGTGACTGACGGTCCGTTTGAGGGCTTTGCCGGTATGGTTGAAGAGGTAGACGAAGATCATAGCCGCCTGAAGGTGACGGTCTCTATCTTTGGCCGGGCAACCCCGGTCGAATTGGAATTCACGCAGGTTACCAAAACAGCCTGACGTGCATCTGTGGGAGGCGAGGCCGCGCGGGAAACCGCGGGGCGCGAACCGAACCACTAAACCTTGTGCCCCGTTGTGGGGTGCGGTGATAAAAGGAGAGGCCACATGGCCAAGAAGATTATTGGGCAGTTGAAGCTGCAAGTTAAGGCGGGGCAAGCCAACCCATCCCCACCCGTTGGCCCGGCATTGGGTCAGCGCGGCCTGAACATCATGGCTTTCGTCAAGGAATTCAACGCGAAAACCGCTGATCTGGAGCCGGGCACGCCGACGCCGGTTATCATCACCTATTATCAGGATAAGTCCTTCAGCTTGCAGACAAAGGTCGCCCCGGCGTCCTATCTGTTGAAAAAAGCTGCTGGCCTGCCACCTGTGGGCAAGCGCAACCGCCCCAAAGGGTCTGTGAAGCCCGGCCGCGAAACTGCGGGCACGATTACTTTGGCACAGTTGCGCCAGATCGCCGAAGCCAAGATGAAAGATCTGAACGCCATTGACGTTGATGGCGCGATGCAGATCATTCTCGGCTCGGCCAAATCCTGCGGTATCGAGGTTAAAGGGTAAATCATGGCAAAGTTTGGAAAACGGACGCGCGCGGCGCGGGAAGCCTTTGCTGGCAAAGACATGATTGCGGTTGATGATGCGGTTGCGCTGATCAAGTCGAACGCAACTGCCAAGTTTGATGAAACGCTGGAAATCGCGATGAATCTGGGCGTTGACCCGCGTCATGCGGATCAAATGGTGCGTGGCGTTGTGACCTTGCCGAACGGCACAGGTAAAACGGTGCGTGTTGCTGTGTTTGCGCGTGGCCCCAAGGCCGATGAAGCGACCGCAGCTGGTGCCGATATCGTTGGCGCAGAAGACCTGATGGAAGCCATTCAGGGCGGCAAGATTGATTTTGATCGTTGCATCGCAACCCCGGACATGATGCCGCTTGTCGGCCGTCTGGGCAAGATCCTTGGTCCGCGCAACCTGATGCCGAACCCAAAGGTTGGCACTGTAACCATGGATGTCGCCGGTGCTGTTGGCAATGCCAAGGGCGGCGAAGTGCAGTTCAAGGTTGAAAAGGGCGGCGTTATCCATGCGGGTATCGGCAAAGCCTCGTTCGATGCTGACAAGCTGGCCGAGAACATTCGCGCCTTTGTGGATGCTGTAACCAAGGCCCGTCCGGCTGGCGCCAAGGGCACCTATCTTAAGAAGATTTCGCTGTCTTCGACGATGGGTCCGGGGGTCGCTGTCGATCTGGCCTCTGCTGCGGCGAAGTAATTTCCGTATGATGCGCGCAAGCGCATCTTGCGGGCTTGGCAGGGGGGGGCATCAGCGCCGCTTTATGCCAAAGAAATTCCTGACCCTTTGGGGAAAGGATGGCGGGGCCGCGATAGGCCCTGTCCTGTCCGAGACGGTGGGGGGGCATTTGCCCTTAATCTTCCTGCCTGAGATGGGGATCGAGACAAATTTCCGAGGTTTTCCTCGGGTGATCTGGCCTCGGGACCCGTAAAAGGACCCGAACGCCCGTTTCTTTGGAAAGGGGCAAATATGAGCCGGGGATCAGAAAATATTCTGGGCCCCAAAACTTGGAGTGAAACTGTGGATAGAGCACAAAAAGAGAAAGTGGTCGACGAACTCGGCCAGATCTTTGAAAGCTCTGGCGTCGTAGTGGTTGCCCACTACGCCGGGATCACGGTTGCACAGATGCAGAGCCTTCGCGCCGAAATGCGCAAAGTTGGTGGTTCTGTACGCGTTGCCAAGAACAAGCTCGCCAAGATCGCCCTTGAAGGGACGCCCGCTGCAAAGATGGCTGACCTGCTTACGGGCATGACCGTGTTGACCTATTCCGAAGACCCTGTCGCAGCTGCGAAGGTCGCGGACGAGTATGCCAAGAAGAATGACAAGTTCATTATTCTTGGTGGTGCTATGGGTGACACAATGTTGGATCCTGCTGGTGTGAAAGCCGTTGCAGCGATGCCGTCGCGTGAGGAGCTTATTGCTTCGATCGTGTCTTGCATCGGTGCACCTGCGTCGAACATCGCCGGGGCCATTGGCGCGCCTGCTCAAAACATCGCCGGTATCTTGTCCACGATTGAGGACAAGGCTGCCGCCTGAGCAATCTTATGATCCGGCGTGGTTGTAATACCGACGTTGGAACCCATCTTAACTGAACGGAACAGAAAATGGCTGATCTGAAAAAACTCGCCGAAGAAATCGTGGGTCTTACCCTGCTTCAGGCACAAGAACTGAAAACCATCCTGAAGGATGAGTATGGCATCGAGCCCGCTGCTGGCGGCGCTGTGATGATGGCTGGCCCTGCTGCAGGTGCTGCCGAGGCTGCTGAAGAGCAGACCGAGTTTGACGTTGTTCTGACCGAAGCCGGCCCGAACAAAATCAACGTCATCAAAGAAGTGCGCGCGATCACCGGTCTTGGCCTGAAAGAAGCCAAGGATCTGGTTGAAGCTGGCGGCAAGGTAAAAGAAGGCGTGTCCAAAGCTGACGGCGAAGGCTTCAAGAAGAAGCTGGAAGAAGCTGGCGCGAAAGTAGAGCTGAAGTAATTTGGCTGGTGCCATTGGGTGCCGTTTGAAATAAAAGGCTGGGCGCGATGTATTTCGCGCCCGGCCATCTGCGTCTTACGATATGTCTTGGCAGGGGTTTGATCCGGGGTTGACAGGGTTTTGGCCCCAAACCCCTTCCAAGGTGTGTTGTCCAAGTTCGGGAGCCTTCCGGTGGGACGGGGGGCATGAATAGAACCGGTAACCCCTCTATCGCCAAGCGGCGTATGCTCGTGGCCCGACGAGCCTGCGCCGGCGAAAACGATGAAAGGTGACTATGAGCATGGCTCAGAGCTACGTAGGTCAAAAGCGAATCCGCCGTTACTTTGGCAAAATCCGCGAAGTGCTGGAGATGCCGAACCTGATCGAGGTTCAGAAATCTTCCTATGATTTGTTCCTGAAATCGGGCGAGGGCCCGAAGCCGACCGATGGAGACGGTATTCAGGGCGTTTTCCAATCGGTGTTTCCGATCAAGGATTTCAACGAAACGGCTGTTTTGGAGTTCGTGAAATACGAGCTTGAAAAGCCGAAATATGATGTCGACGAATGCCAGTCGCGCGACATGACTTACGCCGCACCGCTTAAGGTGACGCTGCGTTTGATCGTGTTTGATGTTGACGAGGATACCGGCGCGCGCTCGGTCAAGGACATCAAGGAACAAGACGTGTTCATGGGCGATATGCCTTTGATGACGCATAACGGCACCTTCGTCGTGAACGGCACCGAACGCGTGATCGTAAGCCAGATGCACCGTTCACCCGGCGTGTTTTTTGACCATGACAAGGGCAAGACCCATTCCAGCGGCAAATTGCTGTTCGCCTGCCGGATCATCCCCTACCGCGGGTCTTGGCTGGATTTTGAATTCGATGCCAAGGACCTTGTGTTTGCGCGCATCGACCGTCGGCGCAAACTGCCGGTGACGACGCTGCTTTATGCGCTTGGCATGGGCCAAGAGCAGATCATGGACGCGTATTACAACACCGTCAGCTATAAATATGAGAAGAACAAGGGCTGGGTCACCAGGTTCTTCCCCGAGCGTGTGCGCGGCACCCGCCCGGCGTTTGATATTGTTGACGCCGATACCGGCGAAGTGCTGTGTAAAGCGGGCGACAAGATGACGCCACGGATGGTCAAGAAGATCATCGACGAGGGTAAAGTGCAGGAATTGTTGCTGCCCTTTGACCAGATCCTTGGCAAATACGTCGCCAAGGATATCATCAACGAAGAAACCGGCGAGATCTGGGTCGAAGCCGGCGACGAGTTGACGATGGAATATGACAAGGACGGCGAAGTGAAAGGCGGAAGCCTGAAGGTTCTGCTGGACCAGGGCATTACCGATATCCCGGTTCTGGATATCGATAACGTCAATGTCGGCCCCTATATTCGCAACACCATGGCCGCCGACAAGAACATGGGCCGCGACACCGCGTTGATGGACATCTACCGCGTTATGCGCCCAGGTGAGCCGCCAACCGTAGAAGCGGCGTCGAACCTGTTTGACACGCTGTTCTTTGATAGCGAGCGTTATGATCTTTCGGCCGTTGGCCGTGTGAAAATGAACATGCGTTTGGATTTGGGCAAGCCCGACACCCAGCGCACGCTGGACCGTGACGATATCGTTGCCTGTATCAAGGCCCTGACCGAATTGCGCGATGGCAAGGGTGAGATTGACGATATTGACCACCTTGGCAACCGCCGCGTGCGGTCGGTTGGCGAATTGATGGAAAACCAGTACCGTGTCGGCCTTTTGCGGATGGAACGTGCGATCAAGGAACGGATGAGCTCGGTCGAGATCGACACGATCATGCCGCAAGACCTGATCAACGCGAAACCGGCTGCGGCTGCGGTGCGTGAATTCTTCGGCTCTTCGCAGCTGTCGCAGTTCATGGACCAAACCAACCCACTGTCCGAAGTCACCCATAAACGTCGTCTTTCGGCCCTTGGGCCGGGCGGTTTGACGCGGGAACGCGCCGGCTTTGAGGTGCGCGACGTTCACCCGACCCATTATGGCCGGATGTGCCCGATTGAAACGCCAGAAGGTCAGAACATTGGTCTGATCAACTCGCTGGCGACATTCGCGCGCGTGAACAAGTACGGGTTTATCGAAACGCCGTATCGCAAGGTTATCGACGGGCAAGTGACCGACGAAGTGGTCTATATGTCCGCGACCGAGGAAATGCGCCACACGGTTGCGCAGGCCAATGCGCAGCTGGACGAAAACGGGCGCTTTGTGAATGATCTGGTTTCCACCCGGAAAGCCGGCGATTTCATGCTGAACCCATCGGAAGCTGTGGACTTGATCGACGTTTCGCCCAAGCAGCTTGTGTCGGTTGCGGCGTCGCTGATCCCGTTCCTTGAAAACGACGACGCCAACCGCGCGTTGATGGGCTCCAACATGATGCGGCAGGCGGTGCCTTTGGTGAAATCCGACGCCCCTTATGTGGGCACGGGGATTGAAGGCATTGTTGCGCGCGACTCTGGTGCGGCCATCATGGCGCGCCGTGCGGGTATCATTGATCAGGTCGATGCGCAGCGTATCGTTGTGCGCGCGACCGAGATGATGGAACCCGGAGAGCCGGGCGTGGACATCTACCGTCTGCGCAAGTTCAAGCGGTCGAACCAGTCGTCTTGCATCAACCAGCGCCCGCTGGTGAAGGTGGGTGATACGGTTGTGCGCGGCGAAGTTGTGGCCGATGGCCCCAGCACCGATATGGGCGAATTGGCCGTTGGCCGGAACGTCATCGTCGCCTTCATGCCGTGGAATGGCTATAACTACGAAGACTCGATCCTGATTTCCGAGCGTATTCTGAAAGACGACGTGTTCACCTCGATCCATATCGACGAATACGAAGTTGCAGCGCGCGATACGAAACTGGGGCCGGAGGAGATTACCCGCGATATTCCCAACGTCGGTGAGGAAGCCTTGCGCAACCTCGACGAGGCCGGGATTGTTTACATCGGTGCCGAAGTGCAGCCGGGCGATATTCTGGTTGGCAAGATCACGCCAAAGGGCGAAAGCCCGATGACGCCAGAAGAAAAACTGCTGCGCGCCATCTTTGGTGAAAAAGCCTCTGACGTGCGCGATACGTCGCTGCGCTTGCCGCCGGGTGCGTTTGGTACGATTGTGGAAGTGCGTGTGTTCAACCGTCATGGTGTGGACAAAGACGAGCGCGCCTTGCAGATCGAGCGTGAGGAAGTCGAACGCCTTGCCCGCGACCGTGATGACGAATTGGTCATTCTGGAACGCAACATCTATTCGCGTCTGAAAACCCTGATCATGGGCAAAACCGCTGTCAAAGGGCCGAAAGGCATCAAAGCAGGGTCAACCATTGATGAGGAATTGCTGGGCACGCTGAGCCGTGGTCAGTGGTGGCAGTTGGCGCTTGGTGAAGAGGCCGAGGCGAAAGACGTCGAAGCCCTGCACGACCAGTTCGAGGCGCAAAAACGCGCTTTGGATCACCGTTTCGACGACAAGGTCGAAAAGGTGCGTCGCGGGGATGACCTGCCTCCGGGCGTGATGAAGATGGTCAAAGTGTTTGTGGCGGTAAAGCGCAAGCTGCAACCGGGCGACAAGATGGCTGGTCGTCACGGCAACAAGGGTGTGGTGTCCAAAGTGGTGCCGATGGAGGACATGCCGTTCCTTGCGGATGGTACGACCGTTGACATCTGTTTGAACCCCTTGGGCGTGCCGTCGCGGATGAACGTCGGTCAGATTCTGGAAACCCATATGGGTTGGGCCGCGCGCGGCTTTGGGATGAAGATCGACGAGGCTTTGGCCGCTTACCGTCGCTCGGGGGATATGACCCCGGTGCAAGAAGCGATGCGTCTGGCTTATGGGGATGAAACCTATGAGGCGGCGTTCAGCGACCGCAGCGATGAGGAGTTTCTGGAACTGGCAGGCAATGTG
The DNA here is from genome assembly GCF_034675685.1 of Pseudorhodobacter sp. Classification (GTDB taxonomy): domain Bacteria; phylum Pseudomonadota; class Alphaproteobacteria; order Rhodobacterales; family Rhodobacteraceae; genus Pseudorhodobacter. The sequence goes on from NZ_JAUCDA010000016.1 coordinate 284,486, forward strand.
ACCGGCGGTGTGCCGATTGCAACGCCCGTCTTTGACGGCGCAAAGGAAGCGGATATCAATGACGCGCTGAAACGGGCAGGGTTCGCAGAATCCGGTCAGTCCATCGTGTTTGATGGCCGCTCGGGTGAGCAGTTCGCACGACCCATTACCGTCGGCGTCAAATATCTGCTGAAACTGCACCACCTTGTCGACGACAAATTGCACGCCCGCTCTACCGGCCCATACTCGCTTGTCACACAGCAGCCGCTGGGTGGTAAGGCGCAGTTCGGTGGTCAGCGTCTGGGTGAGATGGAGGTCTGGGCCTTGGAGGCCTATGGCGCTGCATACACCTTGCAAGAGATGCTGACTGTGAAGTCGGACGACGTGGCGGGGCGGACCAAAATGTACGAAAGCATCGTGAAGGGTGAAGACAGTTTTGAGGCCGGCGTGCCTGAAAGCTTCAACGTTCTGGTGAAGGAAGTGCGTGGCCTCGGCCTGAATATGGAACTCCTGGACGCGGAGGAAGAGTAAGCGGTTGGCCCCGATTTTTCGTCGAAAAATCAGAATTTTCGCCGAAAATTCGGGGTCGCCTTTCACTTTTCCACGCCTCCTTTCAAGGAATGAGACATGAACCAGGAACTTTCGACCAACCCGTTTAACCCGGTAGCCCCGGTCAAGACCTTTGATGAGATCAAGATCAGCCTGGCCTCGCCGGAGCGGATTTTGAGCTGGTCTTATGGTGAGATCAAGAAGCCGGAAACCATCAACTACCGCACATTCAAGCCAGAGCGTGACGGTCTGTTCTGCGCGCGTATCTTTGGCCCGATCAAGGATTACGAATGCCTGTGCGGCAAATACAAGCGCATGAAATATCGCGGCGTTGTCTGCGAAAAATGCGGTGTGGAAGTCACGCTGCAAAAGGTTCGCCGTGAGCGGATGGGCCATATCGAATTGGCCGCACCCGTTGCGCATATCTGGTTTTTGAAGTCGCTGCCAAGCCGTATTGGCCTGATGCTGGATACCACGCTGCGGGATCTGGAGCGGATTCTCTACTTTGAAAACTATGTGGTGATTGAGCCGGGTCTGACCGACCTGACCTATGGCCAGTTGATGACCGAAGAAGAGTATCTGGACGCGCAAGACCTGTATGGGGCGGATGCATTCACCGCCAATATCGGCGCTGAAGCCATCCGGGAAATGCTGGCCGCGATCGACCTTGAGGCAACTGCTGACCAGTTGCGCGAAGAGTTGAAAGAAGCGACAGGCGAATTGAAGCCGAAAAAGATCATCAAGCGCTTGAAGATCGTTGAGTCGTTCCTCGAGTCGGGTAACCGCCCCGAATGGATGGTTCTGACAGTGCTTCCGGTTATCCCGCCAGAATTGCGCCCCTTGGTGCCGCTGGATGGCGGTCGCTTTGCGACATCCGATCTGAACGACCTGTATCGCCGCGTCATCAACCGCAACAACCGCCTGAAGCGGCTGATTGAACTGCGTGCGCCCGATATCATCGTGCGCAACGAAAAGCGGATGTTGCAGGAATCTGTCGATGCGCTGTTTGACAATGGCCGTCGTGGCCGCGTGATCACGGGCACCAACAAGCGCCCGCTGAAATCGCTGTCGGATATGCTGAAAGGCAAGCAGGGTCGCTTCCGTCAGAACCTTTTGGGCAAACGCGTCGACTTTTCGGGCCGTTCGGTTATTGTGACCGGCCCCGAGCTGAAACTGCACCAGTGCGGCCTGCCGAAAAAGATGGCGTTGGAGCTGTTCAAACCCTTCATCTATTCGCGTCTTGAGGCCAAGGGGCTTTCCAGCACCGTCAAACAGGCGAAAAAACTGGTCGAAAAAGAGCGTCCTGAGGTTTGGGATATTCTGGACGAGGTGATCCGCGAGCACCCGGTTCTGTTGAACCGCGCGCCGACTTTGCACCGTTTGGGCATCCAGGCGTTTGAGCCAATCTTGATCGAAGGCAAGGCTATTCAGCTGCACCCGCTGGTCTGTTCGGCCTTCAACGCTGACTTTGACGGCGACCAGATGGCGGTCCACGTTCCGCTGTCACTGGAAGCACAGTTGGAAGCGCGCGTCTTGATGATGTCGACCAACAACGTGCTTTCGCCTGCCAATGGTGCGCCGATTATCGTTCCATCGCAGGATATGGTCTTGGGCCTGTACTATACGACCATGCAGCGTAAGGGCATGGTTGGTGAAGGCATGGCCTTTGCCGATGTGACCGAAGTCGAACATGCGCTGGCCGCAGGTGCGGTGCATTTGCATGCCTCGATTTAGGCGCGGATCAAGCAGATCGACGCAGAAGGCAATGAGGTGTGGAAGCGCTATGAAACCACGCCGGGCCGTTTGCGCCTTGGCAACCTGTTGCCCGTGAATGCCAAAGCGCCGTTCGACCTTGTGAACCGTTTGTTGCGCAAGAAAGACGTCCAGAACGTCATCGACACGGTCTACCGCTATTGCGGCCAGAAAGAATCGGTGATTTTCTGCGACCAGATCATGACCATGGGTTTCCGTGAGGCGTTCAAGGCCGGTATTTCGTTCGGTAAGGACGACATGCTGATCCCTGACACCAAGTGGGAGATTGTGAACGAAGTTCGCGATCAGGTGAAGGAATTCGAACAACAGTATATGGACGGCCTGATCACTCAGGGCGAAAAATACAACAAGGTTGTCGATGCCTGGTCGAAGTGTTCGGACAAGGTCGCCAGCGAGATGATGGATGAAATTTCCGCCGTCCGTTACAGCGATGCTGGCGTCGAGCAAGAACCGAACTCGGTTTATATGATGTCGCACTCTGGGGCGCGTGGTTCGCCAGCGCAGATGAAACAGTTGGGCGGGATGCGTGGTTTGATGGCCAAGCCGAACGGCGAGATCATTGAAACACCGATCATCTCGAACTTTAAAGAAGGTCTGACCGTGTTGGAGTACTTCAACTCTACCCACGGTGCCCGTAAGGGCCTTGCGGATACGGCTTTGAAGACGGCCAACTCGGGCTACCTGACGCGGCGGCTGGTTGATGTTGCACAAGATTGCATCATTCGGGCGCATGATTGCGGAACAGAAAACAGCATAACCGCCTCGGCGGCGGTGAATGATGGTGAGGTCGTGTCCTCGCTGTCTGAACGTGTGCTGGGCCGTGTGGCCGCCGAGGATATCCTTGTTCCGGGTCAGGATGAGGTGATCGTGGCGCGCGGCGAGCTGATCAACGAGCGCACCGCTGATCTGATTGATATGGCTGGTGTTGCCTCGGCGCGCATCCGCAGCCCGCTGACCTGTGAAGCCGAAGAAGGGGTCTGCGCCCAGTGCTATGGCCGCGACTTGGCCCGTGGTACGTTGGTGAACCAGGGTGAGGCTGTCGGCATCATCGCCGCGCAGTCGATCGGTGAGCCGGGCACACAGCTGACGATGCGGACGTTCCACATCGGCGGTATTGCGCAGGGTGGGCAGCAGTCGTTCCTCGAAGCATCCCAGGAAGGCAAGGTTGAGTTCCGCAACGCGAACTTGCTGGAAAACCATGGGGGTGAGCAGGTTGTCATGGGCCGGGCGATGCAGATCGCCATCATCGACGAGGCTGGTCAGGATCGGGCAACGCACAAGGTTTCCTACGGTGCCAAGGTTCACGTCAAGGATGGCCAGGCGGTCAAACGTGGCGCGAAGCTGTTCGAATGGGACCCCTACACCCTGCCGATCATTGCCGAAAAAGCCGGTGTCGCGCGGTTTGTAGATCTGATTTCGGGCATTTCGGTGCGCGAAGATACGGATGATGCAACCGGCATGACCCAGCGGATCGTTTCTGACTGGCGGTCGGCGCCGAAAGGCAGCGACCTGAAACCCGAAGTCATCATCATGGATGAAAACGGTGAACCGGTGCGCAACGAAGCCGGCAATCCGATTTCCTACCCGATGTCGGTCGACGCGATTTTGTCGGTCGAAGACGGTCAGGATATTCGCCCCGGCGACGTGGTTGCGCGTATTCCGCGCGAAGGTGCCAAGACCAAGGACATCACCGGGGGTCTTCCCCGTGTGGCAGAATTGTTTGAGGCACGGCGCCCGAAGGATAACGCGATCATCGCGGAATCCGATGGCTATGTGCGGTTCGGCAAAGACTATAAGAACAAGCGCCGCATCACGCTGGAACCGCTGGATGACAGCCTTCAGCCGCTGGAATACATGGTGCCCAAGGGCAAGCATATTCCGGTACAAGAGGGTGATTTTGTCCAGAAGGGCGATTACATCATGGACGGCAACCCGGCCCCGCATGACATTCTGCGGATCCTGGGGGTCGAGGCGCTTGCCAACTACATGATCGACGAAGTGCAGGACGTGTATCGTTTGCAGGGCGTGAAGATCAACGACAAGCATATTGAGGTGATCGTTCGCCAGATGTTGCAAAAGTTCGAGGTTCTCGAACTCGGGCCAGACCACGCTGCTGAAGGGCGAAAACGTCGATAAGACGGAATTGGATGAGGCCAACGCCAAGGCGCATAAGTTGGGGGTCCGTCCCGCAACCGCCGAGCCGATCTTGTTGGGCATCACCAAGGCCAGCTTGCAAACGCGCAGCTTTATTTCTGCGGCGTCGTTCCAGGAAACCACGCGGGTTCTGACCGAGGCATCGGTTCAGGGCAAGCGCGACAAACTGGTCGGCCTGAAAGAAAACGTCATTGTCGGGCGCCTTATCCCGGCAGGGACGGGCGGGGCAACAAGCCGCGTCAAGCGGATTGCGGCAGAACGTGACCAAAAGGTCGTGGAAAACCGCCGGGCAGAAGCCGAACAGGCCGCAGCTTTGGCGGCACCTGTGCCGGTTAGTGCCGCTCCGGTCGACGGCCTCGGCGAGTAAACCTCGGCACTGAAATGAAAAGGCCTCTCGCATGAATTTGCGGGGGGCCTTTTTTCTATTTGTGCGGGATACAATAATCAGCGCGTGTGGGCCTTGACCTTGGCTGCCCGGCACTGAAATGCTTTGCCTGCGGCCAGAGGGGATTGCTTTGACTTTTACAGACAATACGCGCGGGATCATTTTCATGGCGGTGGCCATGGCCACATTTACCGTGAATGACAGCTTCATGAAGGCGGTTACGCAGGTATTGCCCTTGTCCGAGGCGATCGTGATCCGCGGGGTGATGACCCTGGCTGCGTTGCTGGTCTTGGCTTGGGCGATGGGCATGAAAAGCATCTGGATATCACCTGACGACCGTGCCCTTTTGGGCTGGCGCACGGCGGCTGAATTGGGGGCAACGATCACCTTTTTGCTGGCCTTGCGGCAGATGCCCTTGGCAAATCTGTCGGCGATCATGCAATCTTTGCCGCTGGCGGTGACGCTTGGCGCGGCGATTGCGTTGAAAGAGCCGGTTGGCTGGAGGCGGATGACGGCGATTGCCGTGGGCTTTGCGGGCGTCTTGCTGATCGTGCGGCCGGGGACCGACGGTTTTAACATCTGGTCGGTGGTGGCGCTGATATCCGTTGCCTTTGTCGTGGTGCGGGATTTGACAACGCGGCAGTTTTCAACCGGGTTGCCATCGGTGACCATTGCAATCTACACCTCGATTGCGGTGACGTTGATGGGCCTGTCCGGGTTGGCAATCGAAGAGTGGACGCCGGTTGAACCGCAGGTTCTGGCCATGCTGGCCGGGGCTTCGGTGATGCTTATTCTGGGGTATTTGTTCATCGTCATGGCGATGCGTGTGGGCGATGTGGGTGTTGTCGCACCGTTTCGCTACTCTGCGTTGATCTGGGCGATCTTGTTGGGCTGGCTGGTGTTTGACGATTTCCCAAGGGGGCTGACACTGCTGGGGGCCGCGATCATCGTTGCAACCGGGCTTTATACCTATCTGCGTGAACACCAGTTGCAGCGTCGAATTTCTGCCAGCAGGGCCTCGCTGACCGGGACCGCCACACCCGATAGATAGGGCAGGGCCCACCCGCGGGGCAAGTGTTGACATTGCTTGCGACTCCCCCTATACGCCCAGACACCTGACGTATGTGCAAGCATGTCCGAAGGTCTCAAAGACTGAAGTGGTCACGATCCGGGCCGTAAAACGCCCCGATCCTCTGGAATTCCACCGCACCGTTACCCGCAGGGGTGACGACTGCGGTTTTGGTGTTTTGTGAAGGCACAAGATGCCGTCGAGAAGCAGTGTGCCGGATATGACCGGCGCGAGTATTGACAGTTGCAACACGAGGAACGTGAATGCCAACGATCCAACAGCTAATCCGCAACCCGCGCGAACCGCGCGTGAAGCGGTCCAAGTCGATGCACTTGGAATCCTGCCCGCAAAAACGTGGCGTGTGTACACGCGTTTACACAACAACCCCGAAAAAGCCGAACTCGGCCATGCGGAAAGTCGCAAAAGTGCGTCTGACCAATGGTTTTGAGGTTATTTGCTACATTCCGGGTGAAAAGCACAACCTTCAGGAACACTCTGTTGTCCTGATCCGCGGCGGTCGTATCAAAGACCTTCCGGGTGTCCGTTATCACATCCTGCGCGGTGTGCTGGATACCCAAGGTGTTAAAGATCGTCGTCAGCGTCGTTCGAAATACGGCGCAAAGCGGCCGAAGTGAGGGGATAAGATATGTCACGTCGTCACGCCGCTGAAAAACGCGAGATTCTGCCCGACGCCAAATATGGCGATAAGGTTCTGACAAAGTTCATGAACAACCTGATGATTGACGGCAAAAAATCTATTGCCGAATCCATCGTCTATAACGCGCTGAGCCGCGTTGAAGAGCGCCTGAAGCGCGCCCCGATCGAGTGCTTCCACGAAGCGCTTGAAAACGTGAAGCCGTCCGTCGAAGTACGGTCGCGCCGCGTTGGTGGTGCCACCTATCAGGTGCCGGTTGATGTGCGCGTTGAGCGCCGCGAAGCATTGGCCATTCGCTGGCTGATCATTGCTGCCCGCAAGCGCAACGAAAACACCATGGAAGAACGTCTGGCCGCCGAGCTTTCGGATGCCGTCAACAACCGTGGTACTGCCGTTAAGAAACGGGAAGATACACACAAAATGGCCGACGCAAACAAAGCGTTCAGCCATTACCGCTGGTAAGGGGGCATCATGGCTCGCGATTTTTCAATCGACCACTACCGCAACATCGGGATTATGGCGCATATCGACGCGGGTAAAACCACGACGACCGAGCGTATTTTGTTCTATACAGGCAAAAACCACAAAATGGGCGAGACGCATGACGGCTCTGCTACCATGGACTGGATGGAGCAAGAGCAAGAGCGCGGCATCACGATCACTTCCGCTGCGACCACAACTTCGTGGCAGCGTCAGGAAGACCCGACCAATGAAGGCACCAATGAAACGAAATATCGTTTCAACATCATCGACACCCCCGGCCACGTTGACTTCACAATTGAGGTTGAGCGTTCGCTGGCGGTTCTGGATGGTGCGATCTGCTTGCTGGACGCCAACGCTGGTGTAGAGCCGCAGACCGAAACCGTTTGGCGCCAGGCTGATCGCTACAAGGTTCCGCGTATCGTCTTTGTCAACAAGATGGACAAGGTCGGCGCTGATTTCTTTAACTGCGTCAAGATGATCAAGGACCGCACCGGTGCGACCCCGCTGCCAATCGCCTTGCCGATTGGTTCCGAGGACAAGCTGGAAGGCGTCATCGACCTTTTGAAGATGGAAGAATGGGTTTGGAAGGGCGAAGATGTCGGCGCTTCCTGGACTCGTGGCCCTATCCGCGAAGAGCTCAAGGAACTTGCGGCTGAATGGCGCATGAACCTGCTTGAAATCGCTGTAGAGCAGGATGATGCTGCAATGGAAGCGTATCTGGAAGGCACTGAGCCTGATGATGCGACCCTGCGCGCGTTGATCCGCAAGGGCACATTGGCCTTGGATTTCGTTCCGGTGACTGCCGGTTCGGCGTTCAAGAACAAGGGCGTTCAGCCGCTGTTGAACGCGGTCATCGACTTCTTGCCATCGCCGCTGGACGTGCCTGCCTATATGGGCTTCAAGGCCGGTGACGAAACAGAAACCCGTGACCAGCCACGCTCGGCTGATGATGGCATGCCGTTCTCGGCGCTGGCGTTCAAGATCATGAACGACCCCTTCGTCGGCTCGCTTACCTTCACGCGGATCTATTCGGGTCAGCTGAAAAAGGGCGATCAGATGGTCAACACAACGAAAGGCCGCAAAGAGCGCGTCGGTCGTATGATGATGATGCATTCGGTCAACCGTGAAGAGATTGAAGAAGCCTTTGCTGGCGACATCATCGCTTTGGCCGGCCTGAAGGAAACCACGACCGGTGATACCCTGTCCGACCCGAACAATCAGGTCGTTCTGGAAACCATGACCTTCCCCGAGCCGGTGATTGAAATCGCCGTCGAGCCGAAGACCAAGGCTGACCAGGAAAAAATGGGTATCGCGCTGGCACGTCTGGCAGCCGAAGATCCATCCTTCCGTGTGGAAACCGATTTCGAGTCGGGCCAGACGATCATGAAGGGTATGGGCGAACTTCACCTCGACATCCTCGTTGACCGCATGCGTCGCGAATTCAAGGTCGAGGCCAATATCGGTGCGCCGCAGGTGGCTTATCGTGAAACCGTGTCGCGCGAAGCCGAGATCGACTATACGCACAAGAAGCAATCCGGCGGTACAGGCCAGTTTGCGCGTATCAAGATGATCATCTCGCCGACCGAGCCGGGCGAAGGCTATTCCTTCGAATCCAGGATCGTTGGTGGTGCTATTCCAAAAGAATACATCCCCGGTGTGGAAAAAGGTATCAAGTCTGTTATGGACTCGGGCCCATTGGCGGGCTTCCCTGTTATCGACTTCAAGGTTGCGCTGATTGATGGCGCTTTCCATGATGTTGACTCCTCTGTTCTGGCGTTCGAGATCGCGGCGCGTGCCGGGATGCGCGAAGGTCTGCGCAAAGCTGGGGCGAAACTGCTGGAACCCATCATGAAGGTCGAGGTGGTTACGCCGGAAGAATATACGGGTGGCGTGATCGGTGACTTGACTTCGCGTCGTGGTATGGTGACGGGGCAGGATAGCCGTGGCAATGCCAACGTGATTGCATCGATGGTGCCTTTGGCCAATATGTTCGGCTATATCAACACCTTGCGGTCGATGACCTCGGGACGTGCTGTGTTCTCGATGCACTTTGACCACTATGATGCGGTACCACAGACCATCTCTGATGAGATCCAGAAGAAATTCGCTTGATAGGTGTGGCGGGTGGTTTGCGTTTCGCTTGCGGCGCGCAGACATGAACCCCGCCCTACCACCCCGTAGGCCGGGGTTCACCCCGGCGCCCGATAAATGAACAGGAGGCCATTATGGCTAAGGCAAAGTTTGAACGTAACAAACCGCACGTAAACATTGGCACGATTGGTCACGTTGACCACGGCAAGACGACGTTGACAGCGGCGATCACGAAGTATTTTGGCGATTTCAAGGGCTATGATCAGATCGACAACGCGCCCGAAGAAAAGGCCCGCGGGATCACGATCTCGACCACCCATGTGGAATATGAGTCGGCAGAGCGTCACTATGCGCATGTCGATTGCCCCGGCCACGCCGACTATGTGAAGAACATGATCACCGGTGCGGCGCAGATGGACGGCGCTATCCTGGTTGTGAACGCCGCTGACGGCCCGATGCCGCAAACGCGCGAGCACATTCTTTTGGGCCGCCAGGTGGGTATTCCCTACATGGTCGTCTACATGAACAAGGTTGACCAGGTCGACGACGAAGAGCTGCTGGAACTGGTGGAAATGGAAATCCGCGAGTTGCTGTCCAATTACGACTACCCCGGCGATGACATTCCGATCATCCGTGGGTCGGCTTTGCATGCGCTGAACGGCACCCGCCCGGAAATCGGCGAAGAGTCGATCAAGGCGCTGCTTGCGGCTGTTGACTCCTATATCCCGACTCCGGCGCGCGCTGTTGACCAGCCGTTCCTGATGCCGGTTGAAGACGTGTTCTCGATCTCGGGCCGTGGCACTGTTGCGACCGGCCGGATTGAGCGCGGGATCATCAAGGTCGGCGAAGAAATGGAAATCGTGGGCATCCGCGACACCAAGAAAACCGTTTGTACCGGCGTTGAAATGTTCCGCAAGCTGCTGGATCAGGGTCAGGCTGGCGACAACGTGGGCCTGCTGCTGCGCGGTGTTGACCGTGAGGGCATCGAGCGTGGTCAGGTTCTGTGCAAGCCGGGTTCGGTCAAGCCGCACACCAAGTTTGAGGCAGAAGCCTATATTCTGACCAAAGAAGAGGGTGGCCGTCACACGCCATTCTTTGCGAACTACCGTCCACAGTTCTACTTCCGCACAACCGACGTGACGGGTACTGTAGAGCTGCCGGAAGGCACCGAAATGGTGATGCCGGGCGACAACCTGAAGTTCAACGTAGAACTGATCGCCCCGATCGCCATGGAAGAAAAACTGCGCTTCGCCATCCGTGAAGGCGGCCGTACCGTCGGCGCCGGCGTCGTTTCGAAAATTATCGCTTAATTATTGGCAGAGGGGTCGGGCCCGGTGTCGCAAGACATCGGGCCTGATTTCCCGCCAAGCCTGAAGGGCACATAACCATGTCAAGTCAAACGATCCGTATCAGGCTGAAAGCCTTCGATTACCGGGTGCTGGATGCGTCCACACTGGAAATCGTAAACACCGCGAAACGGACTGGCGCCACCGTGCGCGGCCCGATTCCATTGCCAAACAAGATTGAGAAATTCACGGTTCTGCGTGGCCCGCATATCGACAAGAAGTCGCGCGACCAGTGGGAAATCCGTACGCACAAGCGTCTTCTCGATATCGTCGATCCAACCCCCCAGACCGTGGACGCGCTGATGAAGCTCGACCTCGCTGCGGGTGTTGACGTCGAAATCAAAGTATAAGGGGGCATCAGATTATGCGCTCTGGCGTTATTGCAAAAAAGCTGGGCATGACCCGGCTGTTCCTCGAAGACGGCAAGCAGGTTCCTGTAACCGTTCTTCAACTCGACAACCTGCAGGTTGTGGCACAGCGCACCGCTGATCGCGACGGTTATACCGCCGTGCAATTGGGTGCCGGTCTGGCCAAAGCCAAGCGGACCACCGCTGCGATGCGCGGCCATTTTGCCAAGGCGAATGTTGAGCCCAAGCGCAAGATTGCCGAATTCCGTGTCACAGCCGATTGCATGATTGATGTGGGCGAAGAGATCACTGCTGACCATTACTTTGAAGGTCAGTATGTGGACATCGCCGGCACCTCGATCGGTAAAGGTTTCCAGGGTGCGATGAAGCGTCACAACTTTGGGGGTCTTCGGGCATCCCACGGTGTGTCGGTTTCGCACCGTTCGCACGGGTCTACGGGCCAGTGTCAGGATCCGGGCAAGGTGTTCAAGGGTAAGAAAATGGCGGGCCACATGGGCTCGGCACGTATCACCACGCAGAACCTGCAGGTCGTCAAGACTGACAGCGAACGCGGAATCATCATGGTAAAGGGCGCTGTGCCCGGCTCCAAAGGTGGTTGGGTGACGGTGAAGGATGCGGTGAAAAAAGCCGTTCCGGATAACGTGATCATGCCTGCGGCTTTGCGTTCGGCTGGTGAAGCAGCCAAGAAGGCCGCAGAAGCAGCGGCAGCAGCGGCAGCGGCAGAAGAAGCAGCACGCGCGGCTGAACTGGCAGCAGAGACAGCAGCAGCTGAAGAAGCGGCCTTGGCAGCAGCAGAAGCCAGCACTGGCGGCGACGATGCGGCTGCGACTGATGGAGGCGATAAAAATGAAGGCTGATGTCATCAAGCTGGACGGCGGCAGCGCCGGTTCCATTGACCTGAATGAGGCACTGTTTGGCCTTGAGCCGCGCGCCGACATTCTGCACCGTGTTGTGCGCTGGCAGCGGGCGAAAGCCCAGGCTGGTACACATTCGACGCTGGGTCGTTCGGACGTAAGCTACTCGACCAAGAAGATCTATCGCCAAAAAGGCACCGGTGGCGCACGCCACGGTGACAAGGGCGCGCCGATCTTCCGTCACGGCGGTATCTACAAGGGCCCGGTTCCGCGCAGCCATGCGCATGACCTGCCCAAGAAGTTCCGTGCGCTTGGTCTGCGTCACGCGCTGTCGGCCAAGGCCAAAGCGGGTGAGTTGATCATTCTGGACACGGCGACAATGGCCGATTCCAAAACCTCGTCCCTTGCCAAGATGGCAAAGGAATTGGGCTGGAAACGCGTCTTGATCATCGACGGTGCAGAAATTGACGGAAACTTTGCCCTTGCCGCGCGCAATATCGACAGCATCGATGTTCTGCCAAGCATGGGGGCTAACGTCTATGATATCCTGAAGCGGGATCAGTTGGTGATCACCAAAGCAGGGATCGAAGCACTGGAGGCTCGTTTGAAATGAGCGTGAAACCGAACCATTACGATGTGATCCGCAAGCCGATCATCACCGAAAAGGCAACCTTGGCCTCAGAAGCCAATGCCGTTGTTTTTCAGGTGGCGATGGATGCAACCAAGCCGATGATCAAAGAAGCTGTCGAGGCAGTTTTCGGCGTCAAGGTGAAGGCCGTGAATACGACCATCACCAAAGGCAAGGTAAAGCGGTTCAAAGGGCGCCCCGGCGTTCGTTCCGACAAGAAAAAGGCCTATGTGACCCTCGAAGAGGGAAATACTATCGACGTCTCTACCGGGCTTTGATAGAAGGCACCGAATCTTGCGGCCCCGAGTTTACTCGGGGCCGTGGATTTTTAACGGCGCAGGACGAGGATCTTTGATTTTCGGCCTGTGACGATCTCCGGGGATCTACGGAGCCCTATAACCTGGGTCACCTTATGTGACCCCCAAGCTAACGGAAGACAGAGAGCATGGCACTCAAGTCGTACAAACCGACGACGCCTGGCCAACGCGGGTTGGTTCTGATCGACCGTTCGGAGCTGTGGAAAGGCCGTCCGGTCAAAGCCCTTACTCAGGGTTTGACCAAATCGGGTGGCCGGAACAACACCGGACGAATTACAATGTGGCATCACGGCGGTGGGGCAAAGCGCCTGTACCGTATCGTAGATTTCAAACGCACCAAGCGCGACATGACTGCGGTGGTTGAGCGGATCGAGTACGATCCCAACCGGACCGCGTTTATCGCTTTGGTGAAGTATGAGGATGGTACGCTTAACTACATCCTCGCACCGCAGCGTCTGGGTGTGGGTGACAGCATTGTCGCTGGCGCCAAGACTGACGTAAAGCCGGGCAACGCAATGCCGTTTTCGGGCATGCCGATCGGTACGATCGTTCACAACGTCGAAATGAAGCCGGGCAAGGGCGGGCAGATTGCACGCGCCGCCGGGACATATGCGCAGTTCATCGGTCGTGATGGTGGCTACGCACAGATTCGTTTGTCTTCGGGCGAATTGCGTCTGGTGCGTCAGGAATGCATGGCGACGGTTGGTGCCGTTTCCAACGCGGACCATTCAAACCAGAACTTCGGTAAAGCGGGCCGCATGCGTCACAAGGGTATTCGCCCGACCGTTCGCGGTGTGGCAATGAACCCAATCGATCACCCACATGGCGGCGGCGAAGGCCGTACCTCGGGCGGTCGTCATCCGGTTACACCATGGGGCAAAGGCACCAAGGGCAACCGTACCCGTTCGAACAAGACCACAGATAAATACATCTTGCGGTCGCGTCACGCCAAGAAGAAGGGCCGCTAATCCATGGCACGTTCAATCTGGAAAGGCCCGTTCGTCGATGGCTACGTCCTGAAAAAGGCCGAGAAGTCACGCGAATCCGGCAAAAACGAAGTGATCAAGATCTGGTCGCGCCGTTCTACCATTCTGCCGCAGTTCGTCGGTCTGACGTTCGGCGTCTATAATGGTAAAAAGCACGTCCCGGTTTCGGTGACCGAAGAAATGATCGGCCAGAAGTTTGGTGAATATTCGCCAACACGGACCTATTATGGTCACGCAGCCGACAAAAAAGCCAAGAGGAAATAAGTCATGGGCAAGGCAAAAAATCCGCGCCGCGTGGCCGATAACGAAGCAATGGCATTGGCCAAGATGCTTCGGACCTCGCCGCAAAAGCTTAACCTCGTTGCTGGTCTGATCCGCGGCAAGAAGGTGGACAAGGCTTTGGCCGACCTCACTTTCTCGAAAAAGCGTATCGCTCAGGACGTTAAAAAGTGCCTTCAGTCGGCCATCGCCAACGCTGAGAACAACCACGGTCTTGACGTGGATGAGCTGATCGTAGCCGAAGCCTATTGCGGCAAGAACCTGACGCTGAAGCGCGGTCGCCCGCGTGCGCGTGGCCGTTTCGGCAAGATCATGAAGCCGTTCAGCCAACTGACGATTTTGGTTCGTCAAAAAGGGGAGTCCGCATAATGGGTCAGAAGGTCAATCCGATCGGTATGCGCCTCCAGGTCAACCGTACCTGGGACAGCCGCTGGTTCGCAGAAAGCAAAGATTACGGCAATTTGTTGCTGGAAGATCTGCGCATGCGCGAGTTCATCCACAAGGAATGCGTCCAAGCCGGCGTATCCAAAGTCATCATTGAACGCCCGCACAAGAAATGCCGTGTGACCATTCACACTGCACGTCCGGGCGTCATCATCGGCAAAAAAGGCGCGGATATTGAAGGCCTTCGCAAGAAGCTTTCGGTGTTCACCGCTTCCGAATTGCACCTCAACATCGTTGAGATCCGCAAGCCGGAAATGGACGCCAAGCTGGTCGCCGAGTCGATTGCACAGCAAATGGAGCGCCGGGTATCTTTCCGTCGTGCCATGAAGCGTGGCGTTCAGAACGCGATGCGCATGGGGGCCTTGGGCATCCGTGTGAACGTGGCTGGTCGCTTGGGTGGTGCGGAAATCGCGCGTACCGAATGGTACCGTGAGGGCCGGGTTCCCTTGCACACGCTGCGGGCTGACATTGACTATGCCCACCACGAGGCGTCCACTGCCTATGGTATCATCGGTGTGAAGGTTTGGATCTTCAAGGGCGAAATCCTTGAACATGATCCGCAGGCACATGATCGTCGTCACGCCGAGGCACAGGAAGGCGCTGTTCCGCGCCAGCCGCGCCGCGAACGCACGTAAGGGAGCAAAAAGATGCTGCAACCTAAACGGACCAAGTTCCGCAAACAGTTCAAAGGCAAGATCAGTGGCGAGGCCAAAGGCGGCTTTCTGTTGAACTTCGGTACCTTCGGCCTGAAGGCTGTCGAGCCGGAGCGCGTCACCGCGCGCCAGATCGAAGCTGCGCGTCGTGCCATCACCCGCCACATGAAGCGTCAGGGCCGCGTCTGGATCCGGATTTTCCCGGATGTTCCGGTATCGTCCAAGCCGACTGAAGTGCGGATGGGTAAAGGCAAAGGTTCTGTCGATTATTGGGCAGCCAAGGTAAAACCTGGCCGCGTGATGTTTGAAATCGACGGTGTATCCGAGGTGATCGCCCGCGAGGCCCTGCGCCTTGGCGCGATGAAGCTTCCGGTCCTGACCCGCGTCGTCCAGCGCGAAGATTGGTAAGATCGCGCTAGCGCGACCAGCGCGGCGCAGCCAGTTACGTTGGTAATTTGCCGCACGCCGCTCAGTAGAAATAAAAGCCCCGCCAGCAATGGCGGGGCTTTTTGTTTGAAACAGGCATCAAATCTTTCTATCCGGCGAAGGGCTCGCGGTGGGCGTCTTTCGCAAACATGCAATTGATGGCCTTGGTTGCGTGGGGCTGTGTTATCCGCCCCCGTTCGGATCCAAGCCAAGTGCACGGGTTCAGGGCCTTGGGGCGCATCAGTCGTATTGGTCTTGGCGCATGGTTTTGCCGCCCCGCGGTCACTGTTCGTCCGAAGGCGACGGGGGTTTTGCCTGCCGATGTTGAATACCGACGGCGCGGGTTACAGCGGCGGTTTTCGCCAGACGCCGCGGTTCCCGCGATCTGTGCCAGATCAACCCGGCCTTGATGGTTGTGAAGACCGCCTCGATGGCGGCGTGCCATAGCAGGTGCCTTGCCGCTTATTGACGCCATGGCCCCATGCTGACGCGGGATTTCGTGATGGTCACGCGAACAATATGGGCGGCCCCTGTCAGGATAAAAAAACAGGCCTCTCAGGCCTGAGTCGCGATGCCGATTGCGGTACCTGGCCTTTTGCGGCTTGCAGCTTGTGCTGCGGGCAACCCCTGCGCAACCAGGCGGGCCATTTCTTGCATCCTTTTTCCAGCATGTTGGAAAAACATCATGTAACTTTCACAAAAATAATTGTGACCGGCCTCACCGTTCCGCGCGGTGGCAAAGCGGTGCTTCGGGCATCCGCCGTTGCAGGCAAAGCGGAATGAGCATGATTGGCACTGCGCGGTAAGACCTTCGCGCTTGTCGAGGCCAAAGTTGGCCTGTCGATCCGTCCACAGCATATCTCGAAGCGGGGTGTCCAGAATGCCGCCTAGCCGGTATTCTGGGTATACATAGTGATCGCAGGAATAGAGGCTGCCATCATGTTCCAGGGCCAACCCATTGCCACAGGTTTCCGAGAAGACGCAAAGTGAAGACCGCCCATCCAGCCACAGCCCCAACTGCACATCAAAATACTGAACGGACACCTTGCCGATGTCTTTTCGAAACCATGTATCAAAAATATCGCAAAGAAACTTGCCATAAGCGCGGGGGCTGACGCTCCATTCCGTGATGCTGTTGCCAGGATCCATGTCCACCTGGGGTGCGCTGGCAAGCCCATCCGTGCCGTTGCGCTCGGCGATTGGGATGAATTGAAGGTATTCAATCCCCAATCCCTTGAGGAATGTATAGACTTCCTTTCCCTTCCCGCCATTCGCGCGATGGACGGTGCACAAGGCATTATGCTCAACTTCAAAACGCTGCAAAACATCAAGCCCGCGCATAACAGCATCAAAGGTCGGGCGCCCGGCCCTATCAATGCGGTAGCGGTCATGCAGCCTTTTGGGGCCGTCCACGCTTATCCCAACCAAGAACTGATTGTCCCTGAGGAATGCGCCCCAATTGTCGTCTAAAAGCGTCCCGTTGGTCTGAAACGCATTTGAAATCGCGATACCTGGCGGTTTATATTTATTCTGCAACTCAACGATTTTGCGGAAATAATCGACGCCCAGCATTGTGGGCTCACCGCCCTGCCAAGCGAAAGGAACCTCGCGCATTCCGGCCTCGACAGAGGTTTCGATCAACTGCCTTATATATGTTTCCAAAACCACATCGGACATGCGGAACTTCTTTTCGGACGGGTAGAGTTTTTCCTTTTCGAGGTAGTAGCAATAGGTGCAGTCAATGTTGCAACGGGGGCCGATCGGCTTGGTCATGATCACGAAAGGCAGGGGCTGGGCTGACATGTAAACACCGATTTTTTTGCAGTTTCACCGCAGCGAGTGGTATTCTTAAACGCCCCCCTAGGCAATGACTACGCGTAAAGACTGCCCGCGTCACGATCAAGGTGATCATGTTTCCAGTGGTTTGGCTTGCTTGTTCCAAGGGCAAGCCATCCGGCTGTACGTTCAAACCAGTATTCGCGGGGGCAGGCCGCAGCGACCCCATTTGTTCGGCAGGTTTGCGGCGCGGCCAAGATGTAATCGGGGTGATTTCATGCTGCCTTTTGGGTTCGTTCTGTGTCAAGGATTTCAATGCGTCATGTGATGGGTCTTTGTTCAGGTCAAAGGCGCAACGCTGTATGTGGCCGATATTTTCTGCCGGGCGGATCATGTTAGCCAGTGCAAGCCGACCAAAATGAATGCGGCAAGAAATACCGTTTCTGCAACGATCAGCACAATCGCCTGCCCGCCCACGTCTAGGATCGTGCGCAGCGAGGTCTTCATTCCCACCGCCGCGATCGCGGTCAAAAGCGCCCATCGTGACAAATCGCCCAAAAGATCGGCCACAGGTGCGGGGACCAGCCCGAGGGAATTAACAGCAGCCAGCGCCAGAAAGGCCAGAACAAAGCCGGGGACCAGTGGCGGGCGCGCACCGCCTGTGTTATCGGCATCACCCCGCGCCCGAATGGCCAGTGAAAAACACAAAACCACAGGGGCCAGCATAGTCACGCGGATCAGCTTTACCAGCGTCGCTGTGTCACCCGTTTGTTCCGAGACCGAAAAACCAGCGCCCACAACCTGTGCGACATCATGAATCGTGCCGCCCAGAAAGACGCCGGTTGCCTGCGGGTCAAGCCCGATAAAGGTGGCAAGCAGCGGATAGGCGATCATCGCGATGGTCGACAGCACGGTAACGGCCAAAACGGTAAAAATCAGGTTGCTTTCAGAATGTTTGTTCTTGGGTAAAACGGCGGCAATGGCCATGGCGGCGGAAGCACCACAAATCGCGACCGCGCCGCCTGTCAGCAAAGCGAACCGCCACCCGCGGCCCAATAGACGCGCGCCCAGAATGCCGAACAAGATTGTCAGGACAACCCCGCCGATGATCAACAGGATCAAAGGGGCCCCAAGGCCGATCAGCAGGTCAACGCTGATCCGCGCGCCCAGCAAGGCCACGCCGAGTCGCAACACCGTGCGCGAGGTGACGTTGATACCCGCAACGCAGCGCCCCTCTTCTGCCAGAAAGTGAAAAGCGATGCCCAAAAGCAGCGCCATCAGCATCGCGGGCGCGCCGTAATGGTCCGAGAGGAACTGCGAGGTGATGGCAATCACGACCGATACCGCAAATCCCGGCATCAGGGCGCCGAAGTTTGGCGAAAGGCGCAGCCGGGCGAAAAACGCCGAAGTGGGGGACTCTGACATGATGACCTCGGGGCGGATTGAGGGAAAAAACAAGGCGGCCCGGGCGCGCGGGCAGGGGCCGCCTTCTGCGTTTAGGCGCGGTCGGTCCAGCGGTCGGCGTAATCGAACGCTTTGGTATAGCCGAACAGGGCAGCCGACCCACCTGTATGCAAGAAGATGACGCGTTCGCCCTTTTTGAAGTGGCCCTTGCGGATCAGGTCAATAAGGCCGGCAGCCCCTTTGGCGGAATAGACCGGGTCCAACAGGATGCTGTCCAACTCTGCGAACATCTGGATCGCTTCCATGCCGCTTTGCGTCGGGATGCCATAGCCTTCGCCGACATAATCGGTGTTGGCGACCACATCTTCACGTTTTACCACACCGCTGCACCCTAACCTATCTGCAGTGGCGCAGGCCAGTTTGAATACATTTGCCTCTTGCGCCTCTTTCGGCGCACGCACGCCAATGCCCAAAAGCGGGATCTGCGCGTTCATGGCCTTCAGGCCAACAATCAGCCCGGCCTGCGTTCCCGCACTGCCGGTTGCGGTGACGATATGGTCAATTTTTGTGCCGCTGTTGTTGACTTGCGCCAACATTTCAAACGCGCAATTCACGTAACCCAAAGCGCCTGTCGGGTTTGAGCCGCCGCCCGGAATGATATAAACCTTGCGGCCATCAGCGCGCATCTTTTCGGCGGTCTTTTCCATTTCGGCTTGCATATCGGTGCCGCCAGCGCGCTTTTCGGTCGTAGCGCCATGCAAATGATCCAGCAGCACGTTGCCGCTATGGTTGTAGTTGGTGTCGTTTGAACCAGTGCGGTCTTCCAGCAGGATATGGCAATCCATGCCGATCTTGGCGGCAAAAGCAGCGGTTTGACGGGCGTGGTTTGACTGGGTAGCACCTTGTGTGATCACCATGTCTGCCCCTTCAAGCTCGGCCTCGGCCATCAGGAACTCCAGCTTGCGGGTCTTGTTGCCGCCGGTGCTAAGACCGGTGCAATCGTCGCGCTTGATCCAGATTTCGGGGCCACCAAGCTCTTTGGTCAAGCGGTCCATCCGCTCCAGCGGGGTGGGCAGGTGGGCGATGAAGCGGCGGGGGAAACGGGCAAGATGCATGGGGAACTCCTCAAGTTGACATAATGGACGGTTACAGCAGTTCAGATTCATTTGGTAATGCGAAATTTCCACTCTATAATGCACAAAGTGCAAGTTGGGGGGCGGCGATGCGGCTTGAATGGATAGAAGATATACTGGCCGTTTTGGACACGGGGTCACTTGCGCGGGCAGCGGATCGGCGTTTTGTGACCCAGTCGGCCTTTACCCGCCGTATCCGCATGATCGAAGACAGCCTTGGGGCCACGCTTTTCGACCGCAGTCGCAAACCGATAGAGGCGCTGCCATCTGTTCGCGCCCTGGAACCAGACTTGCGCGATGCAGCGGCCCGGCTGGTGGCGCTGCGTGCGGGGCTAGGGGGCGGCGTTGGCAGTGCGATTGCGTTTGCCTGCCAGCACGCGATCACCGCCACCGTGTCGCCCCGTATTGTCGCCGCCTTGACCGAGCAAGACAATTTGTCGGTGCGGGTCCGGTCGGGCAACCGTGACGAATGTCTGATGATGCTGCTGTCCGGAGAGGTCGACTTTGCGCTGATGTATGAATCGCCCGCGGCCCGAACCGCCGCGATTCCGCGCGCCTTTGAAAGCGTCTTGTTGGACACAGAGCGGTTGGTCCCGGTTTGCATGCCTGCCTTGCGCGCCGCCGCCAACGGCCCCGTGGTTCCGATCGTCAGCTATCCGGCAGAGGTGTTTTTGGGGCGGGTCTTTGCGCTTGGCCTTGCGCCACGGTTGCCCGAGGGCATCACGACGCTATCCAAGGCGGAAACCGCGCTGACCTTGGCCGCCTATCGCTATGCGATAAGCGGGATTGGGGTTGCCTGGTTGCCCCTCTCTTTGGTGCAAGACGCGCTGGACAAGGAAGAGCTGTGCTTGCTGGAGGATATTCTGCCCGCGAGTGAGCTGGATCTTGTGATGATCTGGCTGCCGGAGCCGCGCCAGCCACAGGTCCAGCGCATCCGTCAGGGCTTGTTGGACAGCCTCTATCCCGATGCAGGTTCAAAGCGCCGTCCAGACCTGCTTGCCGACGCGGTCCAACCGGTCGACCGAACAGAACAGGGATAGTGTCAGCGTTGTCTGCCATTCAGCGCCGCCGACAGCCATCAGCAAACCCCGCGCGATTTCATCCGAAACGGCCCGTTCCGGCAGCCATGCGACCCCACTTCCCGCCAGCGCCCTTCGTTTAAGCGCCTCGGCCAGCGCATCCATGTAACACAGGGCCAGTCGTGGCTTGCGCGTGCCGATGATCTGATCGACGACGGTTCCAAGGAAACTTGCCGGGTCATAGCTGAGATAGGGTATATCGCCGCCAGTCTGCGCCGACAGATTCCACCCACCGGCCAAAGCCGCCTGAGTTTCAGCCACTGGGATGAACCGTTCCACCCCGATATCCTTGCGTTCAAACTGACGTTCGTCGAACACCGGCATCACGTCTTTGTGGCGGTAATACAGCAAAAAATCGCAATTGCCTTCCTGCAAGAACTGGCAGCAGGTGCGCAGGTTGTCAGAATAGACGCGAACCCGCAGGCCGGGAATGTCGTTTTCCAGCTCGGCGATACGGCCCGACAGGTAGTGGACGGAAATCGTGTGCAATACGGCAAAACGCTGAAAGGCTGTCGTGCCGCGTTCCGCCGCGCGGATGGTTTGGCGGATGTCGGTCAAGGTGGTGACCATCTCTCGCGCGACAGGAAGGAATTGAACCCCCGCATCCGACAATTGCACCGGATAGGTAGAGCGTTTGACCAAAGGCGTGCCAAGCCAGATTTCAAGCGATTTTATGCGCCGACTGAATGCGGGCTGGGTGATGTTTCGTTCTTCGGCGGCACGGGTGAAGTTCAACACGCGCCCCAAGCAGACAAAATCCTGTAACCAGTTCAGATCCATGCCAATGCCCCCTGACCCCATCCTTGGCCACGTTAAATGAAACCATACCGATTCTGCATTGTTTAATTCCATGTTTTTATTGGCACGGTTTACGGGTCGTGGATTACCTTGCGTAACATGATCCGCCTTGAGGAGGAGCCAAGGGGCGCATGCTGTCTGATACTGCTCACGCCATGATCGGGGCGTCAGGGCCGCATAAATCAAGCATCTGATTTCAATGGGAGAGAGAACTATGAAAAGAACCTGGACCACAACAGCCATCACGCTGGCACTGGCTGCCACCGCCGGTTTTGCCAATGCCGAAACGACAATTCGTCTGTCCACCTATGTCAACGAATCCGATGTGCGCTATCAGGGCTTTCAGCATTTTGCCGAATTGGTTGCCGAAAAGACCGGCGGCAGCGTCAAGGTAGATATTTTTCCGTCTTCAACCCTGCACGGCTGGTCCGAAGGCGTCGATGCGCTGCAAGGTGGCGTGTCCGATATCAGCTGGATCAACGCCGACACCCGCCTGCCTTGCTACGTTGCAACCTCGCTTTACCCGGCCAACGTGAATCTTGATCAGCAGCCTGCGCTGGACGCCGCCTATGCCGACCTGATTCGCGATGAGGCCGCGAATGTGGGCCTCGTCCCGCTTATCAATTCCAACTACTCCTACGATCAGGAATGGTGGTTTGATGAAGAAAACACGGATCTGAGCAAACTTGACGGCAAGCTTGTGCGTTCCATTGGGCCGCTGGTCAGCATGATGATCGAAACATGGGGTGGCCAGCCCGTTTTTGTCGCCCCGAAAGAAGTGTTCCAATCGGCAGAGCGTGGTGTGGTCGATGGCATCAATATGGGTGTTGCGACCTATAGCTCCTGGAAGCTGTGGTCGGTTATGCCCCATATGATCAATGCCAACCTGTTTTATGGCAACATCATCTACATGATGAACAAAGACAAATTTGACAGCCTGACTGCCGATGAACAGGCAGCCTTGACCGCCGCCGCATCAGAAACCGAAACCTGGCTTCAGCCGCTGTATGAAACCTGGGTGGATGAACAGGTTGCCGCTGCGGTCAAGGAAGGCGGCACCGAATTGACGCTGAGCACCGAAAAAACGGCAGAGCTGCTTGGTGTCATTGGTGAGAAGTGGAAGCCTGAAGTCGATAAATCCTGTGGGGCTGAAAAGGCCGATGCGTTCCGCGCCCTGATGGCACAACACGCAAACTGACCCCCCTGATTGCCCGCCATAGCTGGCGGGCAATTCCCTTTATTTACCCACAAATGAGGTGCGTGATGACCGATGGATTGGATCGCCTGATTTCCGCCGTCGAGCGGCTTGTTGTCTGGATGGCCGGGGCCGGGGCAGTGATTGTTCTGGTGCAGATGGTCTGGATTTCTTACGGCGTGTTTGTGCGCTATGCCTTGGGTGCGCCTGACCGATTGGTGACCGAGGCGACTGCGTTGCTGTTGTTTCCCGTGGCCTTTGCCGGCCTTGCCTTTGCCATGCGCGAAGATGCCTATCCCAAGGTCACGATGGCCACGGATTTGCTGGGGGCTGGGCCGCGCAAGGGGGTGGCGATTGTAAACCACCTGCTGATGATCGGCGTGGGCGGGTTTTTTGCCTATGCGGGCGTCAGCGCCACAATCCGTTCATTCAATTCAGGTGCCGCGTCCGAAATCCTGCACTGGCCGCGCTATCTGTTTTGGGCGCCGGGGGCTTTGGCGCTTATCCTTTTCACTTTTTACGCAGTCTTGCGGTTGATCAGATTGATCCGCACGCCAGCCGAATAAGGGGCACGACTATGGAATGGTATACTGTCGGGCTGGGGCTGTTGGGCCTTTTGATGCTCTTCATCGTGATCGGCTTGCCGATCCCCTTTGCTCTTGCGGCCGCTTCGCTGCCGTTTCTCTGGAATATTCAGGGGTTTTCGACCTCCGTCGTCTCCTCCGAGCTGAAACTCTGGGGGGTGTGGATCGACTATATCTTGCTGGCGGTGCCGCTTTTCGTGTTTTTGGGCGAGTTGATCGGAAAATCGCAGATCGGGCCCAATCTCTATCAGTTTTTGCACCAGGGCGTGCGGATCAGGGGCTCTGCGGCTTATGGGTCCATCGGCGCAAGTGCCGGCTTTGGCGCGGTGTGTGGGTCGTCCATGGTGGGCGCGCTGACCATCGGCGGCGTTGCCTTGCCTGAAATGCTGCGTCTGGGCTATGGCAAGCGTCTTTCCAGTGGCGTTCTGGCCGCAGGGGGCACGCTGTCGGTGCTTATCCCGCCCAGCCTGATTTTGCTGTTTTACGGTATTGTCGCAGATCAAAGCATCGGTGACCTGTTCATCGCGGGCGTTATCCCCGGCTTGCTTCTTGTGTCGAGCTTCGTCGTTATCGTGCTGATCTGGGGCATATTGAAACCAGAGGATATCCCCAATCAGGAAGAAGCCGACAAGATGCCGATGCGGATGATTCTGGCCACTGTTGGGCCTGTCGTCTTGATCGGCCTTGTTATCACGGTTGCCATCTATGCCGGTATCGCCACACCCACAGAAGCTGCGGCCATTGCGGCGCTGCTGACCGTTATCCTTGCCTTTGGTGTTGGCGGGTTGACGTGGAAAGGCTTTGTCGATTCAATTTTTGCGACGATGCGCACCATGGGCTATCTGGGGCTGCTTTTGTCGGCGGGCGTCTTGTTCGGATTTGTGTTGACCTATTACCGCGTTCCCCAGCAATTCACCGAATTGTTCATGTCCTTCGATCTGTCACCTTACACGGTGCT
Organism: Pseudorhodobacter sp.; assembly: GCF_034675685.1. Lineage (GTDB taxonomy): Bacteria > Pseudomonadota > Alphaproteobacteria > Rhodobacterales > Rhodobacteraceae > Pseudorhodobacter. The sequence goes on from NZ_JAUCDA010000016.1 coordinate 308,852, forward strand.
GGTCATTGTTCTGGTCTTTTACATCATCCTTGGAATGTTTCTGGAGCCGGTGTCGATGACCTTCATCACATTGCCGACAATCTATCCGCTGATGGATGCGGCGGGCTTTGATCTGATCTGGTTCGGTGTCATCTATACCATCACGATGGAGATTGCGGTGCTGACGCCACCTGTCGGGCTTAACCTTTATGTCATACAGGCAATCAGCCGTGATCAGGTGACAATCGGCGATGTTATCATAGGGTGTTTGCCCTTTATCGGCGCGATGATCCTGCTGATCGCGGTTTTGATTGCGGCCCCGCAGATTGCCCTGTGGTTGCCAGAGCAGATGCGCTGATGCCCGCGCTTTTGCCCCATCGCCGCCAAGGGCGCGGCCCCACGCTGGTTCTTGTCCATGGGTATTTGGGCGGGGCCGCACAATGGGAAGCGGAAATTGCCCGCTATAGCGCAAATTATGACGTCATCGCGCCAGACCTTCCGGGGTTTGGTGCGGCGGCAGACCGGCCGGGATGTGACCGGATAGAGGGGTTCGCACAGGCGGTGATTGACCTGCTTGATCAACTCGGTGTCGATCGGTTCATCCTGCTTGGTCATTCGATGGGCGGTATGATTGCACAGGAAATGGCGGCGCATAACGCCGCGCGGGTGATCCGGCTTGTTCTGTATGGAACCGGGCCGCTAGGGGCCATGCCGGATCGGTTTGAACCCATAGATGTTTCGCGCCAAAGACTTTTGGAGGAGGGGGTCGCTAAGACGGCCCAGCGGATTGGTGCCACATGGTTTTGCACGGGCGAAGACGCGCCCGGCTTTCCCGCGATCCGTGATATTGGCGCGCAAGCCAGCGTTCAGGCGGCAGGCGCCGCCCTTAATGCCATGGCCCAGTGGGATGGGCGCCCCGCGCTCAATAAACTTACCATGCCGACTTTGGTTGTGTGGGGTGATTCCGACCGCTCTTACCGCTGGCAACAGGTCGAGTCGCTTTGGCGCAATCTGGCCAATGGTGAGCTGGCCGTTATTCCAGGGGCTGCCCACGCCGCCCATCTGGAAAAACCCAAGTTGTTCCACCTGATTCTTGATGGGTTCTTTGCCGAAATCACGGTCAGGCCCGCCCCCGGATAGTGCGTTCTTTCTGGAATCGCAGATGTCTAAAGCGTTTCGCCTTAAAGCCTTCCTCACATATCGCGGCCTGAAATCAAAGGTTTCAGCGCGTTATGTGGCAGGCCTTGCCTCAACCTAAAGGCAAGGCGCTATTTCTTCGGCAGTTCACGAAGGGGCCCTGACTGGCGGCCTTCACGCGCTGCGGCCAATACCTCTGCCAGCGCCAACCTCATCTGTTTGATGCCGCGCTGGAGCTAATTGGAAAGCGTAAGCACCGGGGCGTTTCCCACCCCAGAATGGCATGACGATAGGGGCCTGCTTTGCTGCTTGGCAACGCAGCATCGACTGAAAGATGTGGGCCCACTGCGTGTCGATCATTTGGGCTGGGTAACGCCGAATGATTTGCCAATACCTAAGTCAACACATGGTCTACCGCGGACAAGGCAGCAGGCGGTTGGCGACCCAAAGCTTCGCACGCCGAAATTTCAATCATCCGGCACATCGAATCCAATGGCAGCCCGTTTTGCACATTGCGAAACGGCAGTTCCAATTCATTGGTCACGGCTTGCAGGCCAAAGAACACATAGGCAACGACGGCCGCAAATACCGGCGCGAACCAGATTGTGGATTCGATCAGCGCAAAAGGCAGCAACCCGCAGTAAAGATAGGTCGTTCGGCGCACCAGCAGCGAATACACGAACGGCAGCGGTGTTGTCACGATCCGCTCACACCCCGCCTGCGCCAGCGCCAATGAAGACAGGGTTTGCGAAATGGTCATTTGGCCAAACCCGCTAATCGCGTCTTGTTTGGCCAATTTGCCGACTTGATCGGCCATAGACCGCAAAGCCGCATCCGCGGGGTTTTTCTGGGCGATCATTGCCGCCGATTTCTCCTCGCCAATCCAGCCAACAATATCAGTGCGCACATCTATATTTCGCAAGAACCCACGATGAAGATGGGCAAATGCGACGGCGCAGGAAAGGATGTGATCGCGCTCGGACCCTTTGCCGACAAAGATGCTCAGGTTCCGGCCAAGATTGCGCACATCGGCAATCATGGTGCCCCACAGCTTGCGCGCCTCCCACCAGCGATCATAGGCCGCATTATTGCGAAACCCAAGAAACAGCGACAAAGCAACGCCGAATACCCCCATGGCCCCGATCGAAATATGTGGCAGCGTGATGACATGATGGTCGATCAGCAGAACCAACACCGACAACAGCGCAACGCCGATAATCCGGCCAATAATTTTCGGCACAACCGATCCTTGCACGACAAAGAACAGCTTTAGCGAGGATGGAGAGTCCCGGACGATCATCTGATTTCCCACTTCGATTGTTTTTTCACAAGACGCAAGGTCAGCCCAATCCCTGACCCAAATGCCTGAGCAGCAACCGCACCCTTGGCGACAGATGCCGGTTGTGCGGATAGATTGCCCATATACCATTGTCCGGCGCGCGAAACGGGTCGAGAATCGGCACCAGCCGCCCCGCCTCTAAATGCACGTGAACATAGTAGTCTGGAAGGTGAATAATCCCGAGAATGGCCAAAGCCAGCCGGATCATCGTGATCGACATCAACGAGAACAAGTTTGATCTGGCCCGCAAGCTGGGCGCGACCGACTTCGTCAACCCAAGAACTGCGACAAGCCGATTCAGGATGTGATTGTCGAAGTTACTGACGGCGGCGGTGATTATTCGTTTGAATCTATCGGCAACGTCAATGTCATGCGCTCGGCGCAGGAATGTTGCCACAAGGGCTGGGGTGAATCGGTTATCATCGGCGTTGCGGGCGCGGGTTGGTATTTGGTGGCGCGATTGTCGCCCCGGATACCAGCCCGCGCGGCGCGGATGTGGCCGATGATGACGGCTATGATCTGGGGCAGGGCGCAGGGTTTTATGTCAATGCCACCCAATCACCATAGGGCCGCCACTACCATATGCATGATTATGTCTTGGACGAGTTGCCGCAATTGATTGCGGCGACCCTTCCGGTCAGTGACAAGCGTTCGATTTTTGGCCATTCGATGGGCGGCCATGGCGCGCTGGTTCTGGCGCTGCGCAATCTCGATCGTTTCAAATCCGTCTTGGTGTTCAGCCCGATTGGCAATCCCTCCAATTGCCCGTGGGGTCAAAAAACCTTTACCGCCTATCTGGGCAAGGACAGCGCCGCATGGGCCGACCATGATGCAAGCCTGCTGAGGGGCAACGCCGCGCGAGGCGTTCCGGCGCTTGTGGGTCAGGGCGAGGCCGATGATTTTCTTGAGGAGCAGTTGAAGCCTGAAACGCTGGAAGCGGCGACCAATGCGTGGTTATCCGTAGGAGCTGAACCGCCGCTAAGGCTATGATCATAGCTACCACTTCATCGCCAGCTTTATTGATGATCACCTGCGGTTTCACGCCAAGCATCTGAACGCTTAACGCGCTTTGCCTTGAACCTGCCTCGCACATCACTGCCTGAAATCAAAGATTGCAACACGTCAAGTGATAGGCCTTGTTTCAAGTCAAAGGCGAAACGCTATAATGCCTTGGGGATATGGTTCAGCAGCTTTTCGGTCACTTCAAACACCCGCCCGATATCACGATAGCGCGGGCAAGCACTTTTGCAAGAAGGCGTCTGCATAGGGCATCTGCTGGCCGCGTGGATAATTTGTGCCCCGCGAAGACCGCATAGGCAGACCGTTTGATATTGTCGTGACGCTGCCGACCGATGATCTTGGCCTGGCCGGATACAGAGTCTGTGCCTGCACTCCGCTTGGTCATAGATCGCCTGGGCTGGCGTGTCTGGCGCGGCCCAAAAACCTGAATCGGGGTATCGTGTCGCTTGTTTGCCAGAACCGCTATTGGTGGCTGGAACTGACCCCCATGCTGCGCTAGCCTTTGGCGCAACAGGTAGGCGCGGCAATCAAGGAGATGCGGGATGCAAGGCAAGGTCGTGGCGATAACAGGCGCGAGTCGGGGCATTGGCGCAGCAACCGCGCGGGTGTTTGCAGATGCAGGTGCGCGGGTGGTGTTGCTGGCGCGGTCAGAGGCAGAGATTACGGCCTTGGCAACCGAGATCGGGCGCGATGCCTTGGCGATTGCCTGTGATGTGGCTGATGGGCCTGCGGTTGCGGCGGCAATAGCGCGGATTGCAGCAGAGTGTGGTGGTTTGGATGTGCTGATCGGCAATGCCGGTGTCATAGAGCCAATTGCGCGCATTGGCGATGCCTCGCCAGACGCCTGGTCACGCGCCATCGACATCAACCTGAAAGGCGTTTTTTATGGCATGCGTGCGGCAATTCCAGTGATGCGGGCGCTGGGGGGGGGAACGATTATTACCGTGTCGTCAGGCGCGGCGCATGGCCCGATGGAGGGCTGGAGCGCCTATTGTGCCGCAAAGGCCGGGGCGGCGATGCTGACCCGCGCGGCGCATCTGGAAGAGGGCGGCAATGGCCTGCGGATCATGGGCATGTCGCCCGGTACGGTGGCGACCGAAATGCAGGTGAAAATCAAGGCAAGCGGTATAAACCCCGTTAGCCAGCTTGACCCTTCGGTGCATATACCTGCCGATTGGCCTGCGCGGCTGATGCTTTGGATGTGCGGGCCGGGGGGGGATGATTGGCTGGGGCAAGAGGTTTCCTTGCGCGATGCGGCGGTGCGCCGGGCGGTGGGGTTGGTGGCATGATAAAACTTGACTGCGATGGTGGAATTTGGACCGCTACCATCAATCGCCCCGAAAAGGCCAATTCACTGACGGCGGCAATGCTGGGCGAATTGGCGGATGTTGCCGAACGTGCGGCCATTGGCGGGGCGCAGGCCTTTATTCTGACCGGCGTGGGGCGGGTGTTTTCTGCCGGGGCGGATCTGCAAGAGGCGCATGCCGGACTGGCGGTAAGCCCGGTATGGGAACGGCTGTCAGCTGCCATTGCCGCCTTGCCCTGCCTGTCGATTGCGGCGCTGAATGGGACTTTGGCCGGGGGAGCCATGGGGATGGCACTGGCCTGTGATATCCGTATAGCGGTGCCGGGGGCGCGGGTGTTCTATCCGGTAATGAAGCTGGGCTTTTTGCCGCAACCGTCCGATGTGCCGCGGCTGGTGCGCTTGGTCGGGCCGGCGCGGGCCTCTATGATTTTGATGGCGGGGCAAAAGGTTGATGTTGCCGAAGCCCAGACCTGGGGCTTGATTGACCGTATCGTTGAACCGGGGGCGCTGCCCGAGGCGGCGCGGGCGCTTGCTGCGGATTCGGTGGCCGCCATGCCGGCCCATGCGAAGGCGATCAAGCGGATGATCTGGCTTGAAAGCCGTTCGACTTTGGCTTGAACCATTGCACAGCACGAATTCGGGTTCGCGCCAAGGGCCGAGATGCCTGAGCCAGCGACAGCCCAAAATGCCACAACCCCGGTTCATGTCGACGGGTTTCCGGCATTTTTGACAAGATGAAATGGCCCGAATGGCGCCGTGTTGCCGTGGGATTGCGGTGCTGCCGGGATTCAGGCACAAGCAGGCCAGCCGCAAGAGGAGTGAAACATGGACTATAACGCATCGGGAGCTGCCAAAATGGGCAAAAACACGCCACGCTATTCCGAACATAACGCCAAGGGCAGCGACAAGAACCCCTATGGTGCACAGCCCCAAAAGGCCGAATTGGTCGCCCGGATGAAGGCGGCTGCCGAGGCCAAGAAGGCTGCCAAGAAAGAGGCTTAAATCTGTTGCCCTTGCAAAAGGCGCGGCACATCGCCTTCCAAACCTGCGGCGGTACGGATGAAGCAGCGGCGCAGGCCCGGAAGGGCGTTGATCGCCCCCATACCCAGGTCACGGCCCAGTCGCAGGATGGGGTTATCATTTGAAAACAGACGGTTGACAGCATCCATGCCCAGCGCAAGGGCTGTCACGTCAAACCGCCGCCAGTGTTGATAGCGCTCCAGCACAGCAACGCTGCCGATATCTTCGCCAAGCCGCTGCGCCTCTATCACGATCTGTGCCAAGGCGCCGACATCGCGCAAGCCAAGGTTAAGCCCTTGACCCGCGATCGGGTGCACGCCATGCGCCGCATCGCCCACCAAGGCCAGACGCGGGGCAACAAAGCTGTTGGCCAGAGTCAGCGACAGCGGGTAAGTGAACCGCGTACCGGCCAGTTTGATCGCGCCCAGAAAATCGCCAAAGCGGGGGCGCAGGGCGGTCAGATAATCGTCATCGTCCAATGCCTGGATCTCGGCGGCACGCGCTGTCCCCTCGCTCCATACGATGGATGAGCGATTGCCGGGAAGCGGCAGAATGGCAAGCGGGCCTTCGGGCATGAAAAGCTGGTGGGCGATGCCGTTATGCGGCAGCGCATGGTCGACGGCGGTGACGAGGGCGGTTTGACCATAGCCCCAGCCCGTGCGTGAAATACCCGCGCGCTGGGCGGTGCCGCTGGTGCGGCCGTCACAGCCAATCAGCAGCCGCGCGCCAAGTTGACGACCAGAGGCAAGCGTCACAGAGACGCCTGTTGCCTCTGTTGCTTGTGCCGTAACGGTTTCGCCGGACAGCAAGGTGATATTCGGTTCCATCTGCATTCTGGCCAGAAAGGCGGCGTAGAGGTGGCGGTCTTCGACCATGAAGCCCATCGGGCCTTCCTCAATCTCGGCGTGATCGAAATGCAGGAAAAACGGCGCTGCCCCCATGCCTGCATGGCCATCACTGGCTTTGACTTGCAAGATCGGCTGGGCGTGATCAGCGACCTGTGGCCAGACCCCGATCACCGACAGCAGCCGTTTCGATGCCAGCGCCAGCGAATAGGCGCGACCGTCAAACCCGGTTTGCGCACGGGCAGGGGCGGGGCGGGCATCGACCACGGTAACGCGCAAGCCGCCGCTTGCCAAAGCCAACGCCAAAGCGGGCCCGTTCAGCCCACCACCAACAATCAAAATATCTGCATTCTGTTTCATAGGGGTAAATATGAGCTTTTGTAGCGCTTTGTCCATGCGCCCCATTGTCCGAAACGCAGCTTGGCGCTAGCCTTTGCGCAACAAATGCAAAAGGTGTGGAATGGCGGGCAATTGGCTTTGGATGACGGCGGCAGATCTGGGCCGTGGAATTGAGGCGGGCAAGATCAATCCGGTAGAGTTGACAGAGGCATTTCTCGACGCGATTGAACGGCATCCGGAGGCTGGCCGCATCTATTCGCGCACCACACCGCGCCGCGCCAGGTCGATGTCGATGGCTGCGGCAGATCGGGCCAGGACAGGGCAGCGGATAGGCCTGCTGGATGGGGTGCCGATTTCGTGGAAAGACCTGTTTGATGCCGCAGGTGCGCCCTGTGAGGCCGGATCAGCCTTGTTGAAGGGCAGGGTGCCAGTGACCGATGCCGAGGTGCTGACCACCGCAACGGCGCAAGGCTTGGTCTGTTTGGGCAAAACCCATATGTCCGAGCTGGCATTTTCAGGGCTGGGGCTGAACCCGGTTACCGCGACACCGCCGAATGTGAATGACCCTGCGGCCGTGCCGGGGGGGTCGTCTTCGGGTGCGGCGGCCTCTGTTGCCTTTGGGCTGGCGGCTGCCGGGATCGGGTCGGATACGGGCGGGTCGGTGCGTATTCCGGCGGCCTGGAATGATCTTGTCGGGTTGAAGACGACGCCGGGGCGGTTGTCGCCACGCGGGGTCGTGCCGCTGTGTGAGCGCTTTGATACGGTTGGCCCGCTGGCCCGTAGCGTGGAAGATTGCGCCTTGCTATTGGCCGCGATGGAGGGGGGCAAGCCTGCGGATCTGGCCGGGGCAAGCCTGAAGGGGATGCGGCTTTTGGTTTTGGACACTGTGGCCCTGGATGATCTGCGCGATGCGCCCGCCCGCGGATTTGAAGGCGCGGTAGAGGGATTGGCCCGAGCCGGGGCGCGGATTGAAACCGGCAAAATCCCCGAGGTGGTAGAGGCGATGAGTTTGGCCGGCATCACCTTTACCGCCGAGGCCTACGGTATTTGGCGCGATGTCATCGAAAAAGCGCCTGAAAAGATGTTTCCGCGTATTCTGGAACGGTTCCGCAGCGGGGCTGCCATTGCGGCGGCGGATTATGTGGCCGCGTGGCGGCGGCTGGAGGAGCTGCGCCTGATCTGGGCAGCAAGGACGGCCGCCTATGATGCCGTGATCTTGCCCACCGCGCCGATACTGCCGCCTGATGCGCAGCGCCTGTTGGATGATCACGACTACTATGTGACCGAAAATCTGCTGGCGTTGCGCAATACCCGGATTGGCAACCTGTTCGGTCTGTGCGGGGTGACGTTGCCCACGGGCCAACCATCTTGCGGGATCAGCTTTTTGGCCGGGCCGGGGCAAGAGGAACGGCTATTGCGTCTGGGCTCGGCGGCGGAACGGGCCTTGGGTTAGCCTGCCCGCAGCCGTTGATGATTGGCCAATCGTTTCGCGTGTTCGGGGGCAAAGGGGCGCAAAAGACACAATCGCATCCTCCAAGCGCACATGATCAAAGCGTTTTTCTGGACCAAGCGGCAATCCCTTGTTATCGTAGCCCCAAACGGGGCGACATGACCCCGAAGATGTGAGGCAGTATGGCATTCCCTGAGCGGTTCTCGAACCTGCCAGAATACGCGTTTCCACGGTTGCGCGCGCTTCTGGATCCCATTCCTTCGGGCGGCACGCCTATCGCCATGACGATCGGCGAACCGCGACACCCGATGCCCGATTTTGTCGGGCCGATTCTGGCAGCAAATCTGGATGGGTTTGCGATTTATCCGCCGAATGACGGCACAGCCGACTTGCTTGCGGCCATCGCGGGCTGGGTGCAGCGGCGCTATGACGTGGGGCTGAACCCCAATCAGATCATGGCTTTGAACGGCACGCGGGAAGGGTTGTTCAATGCCGCCGTGGCCCTTTGCCCTGAAACCAAAGGCGGCAAGCGGCCAGTCGTGCTGATGCCGAACCCGTTTTATCAGGTCTATGCCGTGGCCGCCTTGGCGATGGGCGCCGAGCCGGTCTATGTGCCGGCTACCGCTGCGACCGGCTTTTTGCCCGATTACGCCAGCCTGCCGCGTGAGCTGCTGGACCGCACCGCGATTGCCTATCTGTGTTCGCCCGCGAACCCGCAGGGCGCGGTGGCAAGCAGCGATTATTGGGCCGATTTGCTGGCACTGGCGGAAAAGCATGATTTCCAGATTTTCGCGGATGAATGCTATGCCGAGATTTACCGCGACACGCCGCCCCCCGGCATTTTGGCGGTTGCCAAGACCACTGGCGCAGACCCCGAACGCGCCTTGACCTTTCATTCGCTGTCAAAGCGGTCCAACCTGCCGGGCCTTCGGTCCGGGTTTGTCGCGGGGGGCGTGCAATCAATCACCCGCATTCGTCAGCTTCGCGCTTTTGCCGGTGCGCCGTTGTCGCTGCCGGTGCAGATGGTTTCTGAGGCCGCGTGGAAAGATGAGGCGCATGTCACAGCATCGCGTGCGATGTATGTCGAAAAATTTGCCCTTGCCGACCGCATTTTTGCCGGGATGCAGGGGTACAGCCCGCCGCAAGCCGGGTTTTTCCTGTGGCTTCCGGTGCAGGACGGCGAAGCCGCGGCGGTAAAGCTGTGGCGTGAAACAGGGGTTCGGGTTTTGCCCGGTGCGTATCTTTCGCGCGATGTGGCGGGCGAAAACCCCGGTGCCGGTTATATTCGGGTGGCGCTTGTCGCCCCAATGGAAGAAACGCAGCGCGGGCTTACCTTGCTTCGCGACTGTCTCTATGGGCAAGGACGGTAACTCATGGCATCTTATCAGGTCAGGCAGCACGATCCGCTGGTGGATCAAAACACCGCAGCGATGCTTGAACGGCGTGGCCGAGAGTTGCTGGGCGTAGGGCTTATCGCGCTGGCGCTGACCTTTGCTGCCATGCTGGCCAGCTATTCGGCCAATGATCCGGGCTGGATGGTGGCCACGGATGACCCTGTGAACAACTGGTTAGGGCGGTTCGGGGCGTCAGTATCCTCGACCTTGTTTATCATTGGCGGTCTGGGGTCATGGGGTATTCCGCTGATCCTTGGGGTCTGGGGTATGCGCTTCATCACGCATCGGGGCGAAGATCGCGCCATGGGGCGCGTGGTGTTTGCCGTGATTGCGATTGCCTTGGCCTCGGTCTTTGCCGCGACCCATGTGCCGGGGCCAAACTGGCCGCATGCCGCGATTGGGCTTGGCGGGTTGTTTGGCGATACGGTTTTGGGCGCGATGCTTATGGTTTTGCCAATCGGGGCGGGGCTTGGCCTGAAGGTGATGTCAATCTTGTTTGGTCTTGGCCTGCTGGCGATGGGCCTGTATGTCACCGGCTTTGATTGGCGCGAATTACGCGCGATCTGGCGCTTTGTGATCTTGGGCGCGGTGTCAATCTATGCGATGGGCCTGTCTATGGCCGGTAAATCTGCGGCAGGGACGGCCCGCGCAGCCCAGGCGCTGGCCGAAAAGAACCGTGCGCGTCGTGATGTGGCGGCAAGCCGGATGCAGCAAGATGATCTGGTGTATTCCGAGCCTGCTCCGCTTCGGGCAAACACCTCGGTTGGCCTGACCGGGGCTGCCTTTGGCCGCCCCGCATCCCTGCGCGCCGAGACCAGACGAGAGCCAGAGATGCAGAGCCATGCGCCTGCCCATTTCCCCACCCATTCCGCGCCGCAGATGGTGGCCGAGCGCTACCCCGAAAAAGCGCCCGAAAAAACCGGGCTGTTGGCGCGTGTGCCACAGATGATCCGCCGCGCGGCCACGCATCAGCAGCCGCAACCGGACCCGGCCGCACAGGCGCAGCCTAATGTAACCAGCGAAGACCGCATCAAATCGCGGATCAATGACGTTATCCGGTCGCGTGTGCGGCAGGTGCCCGCAAATCAGCCGGCAACGGTGCAAACGGCTGTGCAGGCCGCGCTGGCCCGCCGCGAACCCCCGGTTATGGGGCGGCGTGGCCCTGTGCCCCTGATCGCCACCCCCCGCAGCAAGCAGGTTACGGACCTGCCAGTTGACCCGCCAGTGATGGCGCAGCAGCCGGGGCAATTTGGCCCGAACATGGCCCGCCTTTCTGTCACTGCGCCCAGCCGCCCGCACCTGCCCCCGGCCCCACCGCAGAGCCCGGAAAATGGGTTCACCGATGCGCAAGACGATTGGCACCATGGTAACGACAGCATCGAGTCCCCCCTATGCAGAGGAGGGCGCAGAAAGCGCCTATGACTTTGAGGATTACGCGCCGGAACCAGAGATTATTCGCGTCTCGTCCTCGCATTCCCGCCCTGCTGCGCCGGAACAGCGCCGCATCGTGCAGCCAGCGATGAAAAAGCCTGCCCCCCCGTCGCGTCAGGCCATAGCCGAGGCGCAACCGCGTTTGAAGTTTGAAGACAAGATTGAAACCTATGAATTGCCGCCGCTGAGCCTGTTGGCCAGCGCCGATACCGTGCAGCGCCATACCTTGTCCGAGGACGCGCTGGAAGAAAACGCGCGGATGCTGGAATCGGTGCTGGATGATTACGGCGTGAAAGGCGAAATTGTTGCCGTGCGCCCCGGCCCCGTGGTCACGCAATATGAGCTGGAACCAGCGCCGGGCCTGAAGGCCAGCCGGGTCATTGGCTTGGCCGATGATATCGCACGGTCGATGTCGGCGCTGTCGGCGCGGGTTTCTACTGTGCCGGGGCGGTCGGTGATCGGGATTGAACTGCCAAATTCATGGCGTGAAAAGGTTGTGCTGCGCGAAATTCTTGCCGCGCGCGATTTTGGCGACAGCGCGATGAGCCTGCCGCTGGCGCTGGGCAAGGATATTGCCGGCGAGCCGATTGTGGCCAACCTTGCCAAAATGCCCCACCTGCTGATTGCCGGGACCACGGGTTCGGGCAAATCAGTGGCGATCAACACGATGATTCTGTCACTGCTGTACAAACTGTCGCCCGCAGAATGCCGGATGATCATGATTGACCCCAAGATGCTGGAACTGTCGGTGTATGACGGTATTCCGCACCTGCTGTCGCCGGTTGTGACCGACCCGAAAAAGGCGGTCGTGGCCCTGAAATGGGTCGTCGGTGAAATGGAAGAACGCTATCGCAAAATGTCCAGAATGGGCGTGCGCAATATTGAAGGCTATAACGGCCGCGTGCGTGAGGCGCTGGCCAAGGGCGAAATGTTCAAGCGCACCATCCAGACCGGGTTTGACGATGATACCGGCGAGCCGGTGTTTGAAACCGAAGAAGACACACCCGTTTCCCTGCCCTATATCGTCGTTATCGTCGACGAGATGGCCGATCTGATGATGGTTGCGGGCAAAGAGATAGAAGCCTGTATTCAGCGCCTTGCGCAGATGGCGCGCGCCTCGGGTATCCACCTGATAATGGCCACGCAGCGCCCGTCTGTGGATGTGATTACAGGCACGATCAAGGCGAACTTTCCAACGCGGATCTCGTTCCAGGTCACCTCTCGAATCGACAGCCGCACGATTTTGGGTGAAATGGGGGCCGAGCAACTGCTTGGCATGGGCGATATGCTTTACATGGCCGGAGGGGCCAAGATCACCCGGATTCACGGGCCGTTCGTCTCGGATGAAGAGGTTGAGGAAATCGTCAATCACCTGAAAAGCTTTGGCCCGCCGTCCTATATGTCGGGCGTGGTTGAAGGCGTGGATGACGACAAGGAAAGCGATATCGACCTGGTTCTGGGCCTCGGCTCGGGCGACAGCAGCGAGAATGAGCTGTATGATCAGGCCGTGGCTGTGGTCGCAAAAGACCGTAAATGCTCTACCTCTTACATTCAGCGCAAACTGGGGATCGGCTATAACAAAGCCGCGAAACTGGTAGAGCAGATGGAGGAAAATCAGGTCATCACTGCGGCAAACCATGTCGGAAAACGTGAGGTCTTGTTGCCGGAACATTGATTTTCAGGCAAGCGCGATGCGGCAAGGCACAGCCTGCAGCCCCTGACGCAAGGGGGGCTTTGCGCCCGATTATTGATTTTGGCGCAGGCTGGGTAACCCCGTCATGCGCTGGTGCCCGCTCACATCCTCGTGTCGTTGCTGCAAAAGGGATGCAGCCGTGCGGTCCAGGCCCTATATGAAAAGACTGAGGCTGAATGAGTGGGAACCACCAAAATGAATCGCAGATCTTTTATCCGTTCGCTGGGGCTGCCCTTTGTGGCAATGGCAATGCTGACCGCGTTGGCAGTGCCTGCTGCCGCTGAAAAAATCTCGTTGAAAGAGTTGTCGCGCTACCTGAACAGCCTGACGACAGCCGAGGCAGAGTTTACCCAGATCAATTCGGATGGGTCAATTTCTACTGGCAAGCTGTACATTCAACGCCCCGGTCGTGCGCGGTTTGAATACAACCCGCCAGACAAGAACCTTGTGCTGGCTGGTGGCGGCCAGGTTGCCATCTTTGACGCAAAATCCAACCAGCCGCCCGAGCAATACCCGCTGGCCCGCACGCCCCTGTCCATCATTCTGGCCGGAAATGTAGATCTGGGCCGCGCAAAAATGGTTGTCGGTCACAAGGTTGATGGCAACACCACCCGCGTCCGCGCCCAAGACCCGGAAAACCCGGAATATGGGTCGATTGAGATGGTCTTTACCGCTGGCCCGACCGAGCTGCGGCAATGGGTGATCCGCGATGACAGTGGCGCGGAAACAACGGTGATTCTGGGTGAAATGAAAAAAGGCGCCAAACTGGCCGCGTCGCTGTTTGATATTACGGTTGCCACCAGACAGCGGAAATAGGGCGGGCTATGGCTAGGCGCTGCCGCCAGCGATGGGGGTGACTGTTTGTGCCACAGCAGCCTCGCGGAAATTTTGCCGTGCGGCGACTGGCCGTTTTCGCCAAGTGGGCAAAAACCTTCAACAACTGCTGAGTTTAGAACGGGGTTTTAGGACGCGCAAAATAGAGTGTTTGCTGCATGTGCTGAAAACGAGCTTTTCTGCAAAATAGCTGTATGTCGCCGTCCTGCCACCGATTACGGTCATTTTCCCGCGACCATACTATCCGAGGCTAAAAATGCTTGATCCCAAGGCCTGGCGAGGTAACACTGTCCAAGTTCGACAGACTACTTTGGGAATGTCCGGTGGAGGTTGGTAAGATGCTCATTCGCAATGTTTTGATGGCCGCGATGACGGGACTTTGCGTTAGTGTTGCGCCCGTTTACGCTGATACCTGCGATTATCGTCCGTCGCGCATTCTTGGTGATACTGGAAGTAAAGCAGCTATTGGTGGTGCCCTGGGTGTTTCTTCAGCCACTGGGGCAGCTACGGCGATGGGCGTTTATACGCTGGTGAATGCTGGCAGCGGGTTGACAATGTTAGGTTCGACTTTGGCCGGGGGATCGGCCGCTGGCACAATTGGTATTATTGCTGGAACTGGTGGCGCACTAGGAACGGCTGGAGCTATCATTCTGAATCCACTTGTCTGGGTCCCTGCTGCAATTGTGGGCGTAGGAGGTGGTGGGTTTGAGGCGGTGTGTGCCTTCCTCGTGGATGAGCGAATAACGGAATACGAAGAAGTCCTAGCGGTAATGAAATCTTTTGCAGCACACGCCGACACAGAATATTTTCGCATTGTAACAAACGCTATCCCAGCGTTTATCAGTCTGTCTGATGGAAAAGGATCATGGACACGTTACGATATTGAAGACCTGTATATCGTTGACGGTATGTTAATAAATAGGGACTGGGGACCTAACACAAATATTGGGCGAGTTGTTCTTCTAAACAACGATGGCGTTGTGCAGAGCGAAATTAAGAAGGAATAGACACGCTTTTATCTTACATTCCCCAAGTATATTGCTTTCTCATGCAGGTTCTGGCTGTTTTTCATAACCCTCTCACAACGTCTCTGATGTTGACCAAAACCACCATTTTTGGAAACGCATAGAAATGCTTTCGGCGGGAGGCCTGTTTCTCCGAAACGGCCAGTCGCAGACCCCACGCCAAAACCAGCCTTGGCGGCACAGCCCTTATCGCCTGCAACTCGCCAACTGGCTGCGGTACAGATCTGCCCGGTCGGCTACCTTTTGTGACACCGCCAAAAGCCACGGCTTGTCGTTATAGGTGCCGCGGGCATAGCCGGTGCGGCCTTCGTGATAGGCAAGGTAATGGGCGCGGGCATCCCATTTGGAAATGCCAAGCCCTTTTTCGGTTTGGTCCATATACCAGCCCATGAAATCGGTGGCGTCATCTATCCGGTCACGGCGGGCCGACCCGCGGCGCTGCTCTTTCTGGTATTCCTCCCAGGTGCCATCAAGCGCCTGACTGTAGCCATAGGCCGAACTTTGGCGCCCCAACGGAATGATTCCCAGCGCAAATTTATGCGGGGTTTTGGCGTCGCCGATGAATTTCAATTCCTGATGAATCGTTGCCATCTGCACATGAACCGGGATGCCCCATTTACGCTCGGTCGCCTTCATGGCGCTGTAATATCGTGGACGTTCACGCACAATACTGCATGCATTGTCCAAATCACGGGGCGCCGAAAAGTTGCCGCTGCCACAAGAGGCCAGCAACAACAAAAGGATCGACGCGCGGAGAAACCTGCTCATTATGCCCCTCGCACATTCTTGTTTTCAGTGACTATAGGGCAAAGCGGTGCAAAGGGAAATGGGGCAGGCACGGCACCCAGATCAGAAAAGCGAGAGTGGGCGGCGTTGTCTTGAACCGGCGGGCCGGGGGGGGCGGGTAATAGCAACCCGGCCCGTACCGTCAGGCCGCGCCTGGCCAAAAAGCCAGCAGGGGCCTTGGCTTGCAGCACTGTAAGGACGCGGTTCACAAACTGTTTCCCTATTTTGCCGCTTGGACCGATGGACAAGACCTGCCCCATGGGGGTATTAAGCACAGTCGGGGGATGCAACATATGCTGAAAACACGCGCAAAATATCACTTGGGCCAAGTTCTGCGCCATCGCAAGCATCCTTTCCGGGGTGTGGTGTTTGATGTCGATGCGATGTTTTCCAATACCGACGAATGGTATGAAAACATTCCCGAAGATAGCCGCCCGCCCAAGGATCAGCCATTCTATCATCTGTTGGCCGAAAATGATCAAAGCTATTATGTGGCTTATGTATCGGAGCAAAATCTGATCCCGGATGAAACCGGCGAGCCAGTAGACCATCCCGACCTGTCCGACCTGTTCGGAGATTTTGAAGACGGGCGCTATCCGCTGCAGTTTCAATTGAATTGAATTGAATTGAATTGAGCGATGCGGGCGGGATGATTGCCCCGCGCGCCCGGCACGCACGCGTTTCATGGCCCCGGATGCAGCGCCACCTTTTTTGCGTTAGGTTGCCCGGCTTGCGCGGGCCAGTTGTACCGCCAAGATCCCGGCAGCGATGATGATGACGCCGATCACATCCCAACGCGTCAGCGCCTCGCCCAGAAAAACCGCAGCGATGACGACACCGAAAAACGGGTTGAGAAAGTGGAACGCTGCCGCCCGTACCGCCCCGATCCGCGCCACCAGCAAGAACCAGACCCAGGTTGCCAACAGCCCCGGCACCAGGGTCGTATAGGCAAAGGCAAGGCCAAGCCGCGGCGTCCAATGCACATCCCAGCTTTCCAGCGCCACCGCCGCGACTGCCAACAGGCTGGATCCGACCAGCATTTGCAAACCGACCACCATCAGCAGGTTGCCCCCGCCCGAGGCGCTGCGCACCGACAGCGTGGCAAAGGTAAGCGCCAGTACGCCGATGCCGCAAAACACCAGCCCCAACAGGTCCACCCCCCCCCGAAAGCCGCGAGCCCATGATGATGGCCACGCCTGCAATGCCGGCAAACAGCCCGGCATAGCCAAGGGCCCGCAGCCGCTCTCCAAAATATAGCCACCCGGCCAGGGCCACCAGCAACGGCATGGTCGAGGCGACAATGGCGGCCAATGAGGCCTCGACCCATTGCATCGCGACAAAGTTGAACCCCAGATACAACGCGTTCTGGCAGATACCAAAGAGGATCGTCGCGCGCCATTGGCCCCGTGTCAGCCGCGTGGTTTGCCCAAGGGCCGTGGCCATGGCCACCCCGATCAGCCCCGAGACGAAAAACCGTAGCGCCAGCGCGGTAAGCGGCGGCGCATCCATCACGATCATTCGCGCCGAGGTGAATGCCGAAGACCACATCAGGGCAAAAGCCAGCCCCATGAACAGCGCGCGCAGGTCCATCCTGTCGTCCTTTTACAATGCGTCAAACCGGGCGGGCATGAATGGCACATCGGTATCACCGGGCCGGGCGCCCGCAGCCGTCAGCATGGCATGGATCTGGCCGCGATGATGGGTTTGATGGTTGAACAGTTGCAACACCAAGATGCGCTTTGGCTTTGTTATTTCACGGCCCAGCGCACCGGAAAACCAGCACAGATCACCGTCAAACCATTCCGGGTCTATGGTATGGGCCCAGCCGAGTATCTGGCCGTCAAGCGCTGCGCGCGTGGCACAAAATGCGGCCCAGCTTTGGCCCATCATAACCGACTCTGCTATCCCGACGCTGGGTGCTTCTGTTTTTGTAAAACGGCTTAACCAAATGCGGTCGCCCCATAGAATATGGGCAAAGGTTTTCTCGATCGAGCCAAAGAATGCCCCACGTTCGGCCCTGCGTGTGGCGTCATCCAAGCCACTGGCGGCGTCGGTCAGGTTCTCATTTTGCCAGGCATTATAGCGCGCCATGGCAACGGCATAATCTTTGTTCGGCATTGCCGCCCCCATCAAGTGTTGTGGCCACAAAACCCCACAGCAATGAAAAAGGCCACCCCAAATCCGGGATGGCCCATAAACACCGGCAAAGCCGAGGGTTTGTATCAGTCGTTAACCGAATCCTTCAATGCCTTGGCAATCGTGAACTTCACCTGCTTGTCGGCGGCTTTGGTCATGGTTTCGCCGGTGGCCGGGTTACGCACCTGACGCTCTGGGCGGGCGCGGCAAGCCATCTTGCCGAGGCCCGGCAGCGTGATCGCGCCGCCTGCGGCGACCTCACGGGTGACAAGCGTTGCAACAGCGTCAAGCGCTGCGGTGGCGGTTTTCTTGTCTGCACCCATTTCTTCGGCCAGCGCTGCAATCAACTGCGTCTTGGTCATTGGCTTGTTCATATGTCCTGTCTCCATGTTCCTGCCCTGTCCGTCGGACAGGGCCTTTGCAGCCCATCGGGCAGATGCACCCGCTACATAGGTTTTCTGGCCCTAAATCAAGGGGAAATTCCAGCAAAGCCACAGCTTTCGGCGGGATTTCCCCTTCTTGAATGTAGATTTCAGGCCCGACTACAAGAAAGCGGTTTCCTCAAAGCTGCGTAACTTGCGGCTGTGAATCCGCTCCAACGGCATTTCTCGCAGCCGTTCCATCGCGCAAATCCCGATTTTCAAATGCTGCGCCACTTGGGTTTTGTAAAAGTCCGAGGCCATTCCCGGCAGTTTCAATTCGCCATGCAGCGGCTTGTCAGAAACACAGAGCAGCGTTCCATAAGGCACGCGAAACCTGAAACCATTTGCCGCGATCGTGGCGCTTTCCATATCCAGCGCTATCGCCCGGCTTTGGCTAAGCCGCATCACAGGGCCAGAATGGTCGCGCAATTCCCAGTTGCGATTGTCGATGGTCGCCACAGTGCCGGTTCGCATGATGCGCTTCAGGTCAAACCCCTGCAATTGCGTCACCTCGGCGACCGCCTGCTCCAGCGCGATCTGAATTTCTGCCAGCGCCGGGATCGGCACCCATACCGGCAGGTCGTCATCCAGCACGTGATCCTCGCGCAGATAGGCATGGGCCAGCACGAAATCCCCTAGCCGCTGGCTGTTGCGCAAGCCCGCGCAATGGCCGACCATAATCCAGGCATGTGGGCGCAGCACGGCAATATGGTCGGTCGCGGTTTTGGCATTACTTGGCCCAACCCCGATATTGACCAGGGTAATTCCCTGCCCATCGGGGCGCTTCAAATGATAGGTCGGCATCTGCGGCAGTTTTAGCGGTGCCTGCAAATCGCCATCCGCCGTGGTCAAGACAGCATTTCCTGTGCCGACAAATTCGCTATAGCCACTTGCAGGGTCGGCCAGGGCTGCCCGTGCATAGGCTTCAAACTCCTCAACATAAAACTGGTAGTTGGTAAACAGCACATGATTCTGGAAATGCTCGGGATCTGTTGCGGTGTAATGGCTAAGGCGTGCAAGGCTGTAATCCACCCGCTGCGCCGTAAAGGGCCCCAGCGGATAAGACCCATCGGCAAGCGCTGCCCGCGTGCCGTTTACAATATCGTCATTGGTTGTCACCAGGTCAGGCACATCAAACACATCGCGCAGGTTGAATTCCAGCACCCCTTCTTGCGGGACCGACACGCCGGGATTTCCGGCCACAGCAAAATGCACCGGGATCGGCGTATCCGACGGCCCGATTTGCACAGTAACCCCGTGGTTCTTCATCAACAGTTCAATCTGCTGAATAAGGTATTTGCGAAACAGGTCAGGCCGGGTGATCGTGGTCGAATAGGTGCCGGGCTGTGCCACATGACCAAAGCTAAGCCTGCTGTCGCTTTTGGTGTAACTGGTCGTGGTCAGCCTGATTTCGGGGTAATAGGCGCGCACCCGCGTTACCGGCTTTTCGCCAAGCACCGCAGCGCTGAAATGCTGCGCCAGAAATTCGGTCGCCGTCGCATAAAGCTGTTCCAGCCGATCAACGGCCTTTTCGGCCGAGGTAAAGCTGTCACTCACCGGGTGTTGCGGTGTCAAAATAGGCAAGAGAGAATCGTCGTTCATTTGTTTTTTCTTTTTCTTGTTGAAAATGATCCAGTAGTTAGGGCGATTTGGGCCTGAGCTGCAAGCAAGTTCGAACCATGCATCCCCCTGATTTCGCAGGCATCAGGCACCCAAAGTACAGGCGCGGCGGTGGTTCTGGGCCAGCGCCGCGCCATGAAATACCGCAGTTGCCAAGCCGTTCCGGGCCATTGCGTACAGCAAACGCGCCGCCCTGAGCCAGAGTTCGTATAGGCCGAGCCAGAATAGAATGAGCCCGCCCGATGGCCCTGTCGCGTCTGCGTCGCGCCCCCTTGGTCAAGGCTTGGGGTGGCAAGATTGGGGTGATTATCGCTCATTTCGCAATCAAGCCGCAAATCACCCTGAAAATCAAGTTGCACACATGGCCTGCCCCGCCGATAAACAAACCATGAAAACGCTCCTCTCACTCGGTCACGGCTATTCGGCCCAAGCCCTGGCCA
Source organism: Pseudorhodobacter sp. (assembly GCF_034675685.1). GTDB lineage: Bacteria > Pseudomonadota > Alphaproteobacteria > Rhodobacterales > Rhodobacteraceae > Pseudorhodobacter. The sequence goes on from NZ_JAUCDA010000016.1 coordinate 329,068, forward strand.
CGCTGCTGGTGCCGCAAGGCTGGCACATCATCGGAACCACACGCAGCGCCGCAAGTTGCCAAAGGCTGAAGGATAGCGGCGTAGAGCCCCTGGTCTGGCCCGGCAACCCGCTTGGCCCGGCGCTGGCAAGGGCCACGCATCTGCTTGTCTCTATTGCCCCCGATGCCGCAGGCGATCCGGTGCTTGCCAACTACGGCAGTCAAATCGCGGCAGCAAACTTGAACTGGGTCGGCTACCTCTCGACCACCGGGGTTTACGGCGATCATCAGGGCGGGTGGGTTGATGAAGATACCCCGCTGGCCCCCAGCACCAAACGCGGCCAACAGCGTGTAATGGCGGAACGCCAGTGGCAGGCGCTGGGCCTGCCGCTGCATATTTTTCGCCTCGCCGGCATCTATGGCCCCGGACGCGGCCCCTTTGCCAAGGTGCGCGATGGCACGGCCCGCCGCATCCTGAAACCAAATCAGGTCTTCTCGCGCATCCATGTCGCGGATATTGCCCAAACCCTTGCCGCCTCCATCGCCCAGCCCAACCCCGGCCAGATCTACAATGTCTGCGACAATGATCCGGCACCGCCCGAAGATGTGATTGCCCATGCCGCCAGTCTCCTCGGCTTGCCGATTCCCCCCGCTGAAAGCTGGGATACCGCCGAAATGACCCCGATGGCCCGCAGCTTTTATGCAGAAAGCAAACGTGTCCGGAATGATCGGATCAAATCCGAGCTGGGCGTGAAACTCGCATATCCTGACTATGCGGCGGGCCTTCGCGGCTTGCTGGAACAAGACAGTCAAGGCGAATCGCTTTAGCGCTGCGTGCCGTGTTTCGGCTTCGGCGCAAAGGCCCCGCCATCCGCACAGATGTTTTCCCGCGCAAGACTGCTATACCCTTTCCAGATCAGATTGAATCGCCAGCCAGCCCCGAACAGCCGTGCAAACAAGACCCGCCTCGGGATCTGCGATAACCAGGCTGGTTTCAACAACAAGAGATATTTTATACCCCCGCTTTCTTTTCGGCAAAAATATCCTCAGGGGGGAATTGCCCTTAAGGGCAAGGGGGGCGCGAGCGCCCCCACTACCGCCAACCAACAGGCACAACGTCAGATCACGCAGACCGAATGAACACCGGCGCCTCAGGGGCAGAGCGACCAGCGTCAAACACATAGCCCCCCGTATCAAAATCCCGCAAACTGTCCGGGTCGGTCAATCGGTTCTCGGCAATAAACCGTGCCATGGCACCCCGTGCCTTTTTGGCAAAGAAGCTTACAATCTTCGCCTCGCCGTTCTTATCCTCAAGAAACATGGGGGTAATCACGGGTATCATCAGCGTTTTTGTATCCACAGCGCCAAAATACTCAACCGAGGCGCAATTCACCAAGGCGCGCGCGCCGGTCTTCTCGGCCAGATCATTCAGCGCCGCAGCCAGTTGCCCGCGCCAATAGGCATATAAATCCGCGCCGCGCGGGTTTTTCAGCTTGCTGCCCATTTCAAGCCGATAGGCCTTGATGTCGTCCAAAGGTCGCAACAGGCCATAGAGCCCTGACAGAATGCGCAGATGGTCCTGCGCCCAGCGCAGCGCGTCGGGTTCCAGCGTCTTTGCCTCTAGCCCCGCATAGGTATCACCCGCAAAGAACAGCGCGGCAGGTTTGGTGGCGGCCTCTTCAAATTCAGCAAACCGCGTCACGTTCAGCTTGGCCAGGGGCTCGGAAATATCCATCAGCTTTCGCAGCCTGGCTGCGCTCAGCTTGCGCGCGACGCGCGCCAGAACATCCGCATCGGCGCCAAATACTGGCTGGGTTGCGGCAAACCCGGCGGGCAGGGTGGCTTTGTCATCCAGCCGTTTGGCGGGGGAAATCACGGTTATCATGGATTACCATCTAAGGCTGAAATGCGGCAAATCAAGGGGTTATTCCCCTGCTATCACGGCCAGGAACGCCTTGCCAAAGCGTTGCGTCTTGGCTGGCCCCATGCCTTGAATCCGGTCAAGATCGGCCAATGAGGCGGGCCGCTTTTCGGCGATATGGCGCAAGGTGGTCTGGGTGCAGGACAGGGGCTTGTCAATTCCGTCCGGCCCGCGCTGCAAGTCCAGATGCACCTGCGCCAAGCGGTCAAACACCGCCCCCCGCATCCCGGCCTGCAAGCCGCATGCGTTGCGGGTGCAGCGCCTCGGTCTCGGCCCCGGTAATCACCGCCAGAAATGCCGCACCATAGCTTTCCAGCTTTTTCGCGCCAATCCCGTTAATCCGCGCCATTCCGTCCAGATCACGCGGTCTCGTCTCGGCCATCTCGATCAGCGTGCGGTCGGGAAAAATAACATAGGCCGGCACGCGTGCCGCCTCGGCTAGCGCGCGGCGCTTGGCTTTCAGCGCTGACATCAGCGGCGCATCCTCATCCGATACAAGCGTTTTCACCACAGGCCGCGAACTGGCCGTCTGAATTGTATCCTTGCGCAGGGTGATGCTTTGCTCACCCCGCAAAATGGGGCGCGCGGCATCGGTCATGCGCAGCGCGCCGTAACGCTCGGTATCCGGGCGCACCAAGTCGCGGCCCATCATCTGCCGAAACACCGCCCCCCATGCGGGTTTTGTCAAATCCTTGCCCACCGCAAAGGTCGGCAACTGGTCATGGCCGCGCTGCACCACTTTGGCGGTGGCATTGCCGGTCAGAATATCAATCAAATGCCCCGCGCCAAACGACTCGCCGGTGCGCAATATGGCCGACAGCGCCTTGCGCACCGCATCGGTCGCATCAAACACCAGTGCGGGGCGGTCACAAATATCGCAATTGCCACAGGGGGTGGACGACTCGCCAAAGTAGCGCAGCAGCACCTCACGCCGACAGCCAGTCGCCTCGGCCAGCCCCAACAGGGCGTTCAACCGGCCATGATCCGCGTCTTTGCGTTCAACCGGGGCGGCCCCTTCATCTATCTGGCTGCGGCGCAGGCGAATATCATCGGGGCCATAGAGCGTCAGGGTTTCGGCAGGGGCAGAATCGCGCCCCGCGCGGCCAATTTCCTGATAGTAGCCTTCGATGCTTTTGGGCAAATCGGCATGGGCAACCCAGCGGATATCGGGCTTGTCTATCCCCATGCCAAAGGCGACCGTGGCCACCACGATCAAGCCGTCGTCACGCTGAAACCGGGCCTCGGTGGCGCGGCGGTCCTCGGCATCCATGCCGCCGTGATAGGCGGTGGCCGGATGCCCCGCCTCGCGCAGCGCTTGCGACAGGGTTTCCGTCTTGGCCCGCGTGCCGCAATAGACAATCCCCGATTGTCCTTTGCGCGCGGCTGCAAAATCCAGGATTTGCCTGCGCGGATTGTCCTTGACCGCAAAGGCAAGGTGAATATTCGGCCGGTCAAAACCGCGCAGAAAGGTTGATGGTGCCACACCATCAAACAATCGCGTTACAATCTCGGCGCGGGTTTCCTCATCTGCTGTTGCGGTAAAGGCCGCCAAGGGCACGCCAAGGGTGCGGCGCAGCTCGCCTATGCGCAGGTAGTCGGGGCGGAAATCATGGCCCCATTGGCTGACGCAATGCGCCTCATCCACCGCAATCGCGGAAACCCCGACGCGGCGCAGCATTTGAACGGCCGCACTGGATGCAAGACGTTCTGGCGCCAGATACAACAGCTTTAACCGCCCCGCATCGAGGGCTGCAAAAACCTCTTCGGTTTCTTCATCGGTATTGCCCGATGTCAGCGCGCCCGCCTCAACCCCGGCCGCCTTTAGCGCGCGCACCTGATCACGCATCAACGCAATCAGCGGCGAGACAACAACCGTCACCCCGTCACGGCACAGCGCAGGCAGTTGGAAACACAAGGATTTTCCGCCGCCCGTCGGCATGATCGCCAGCGTGTTCTGCCCCGCCAGCACGGCCTCCACGATCTCGGCCTGGCCGGGGCGAAATTCGGAAAAGCCAAAGACAGAGGCAAGAAGGTCAGTGGGTGTGGGCATCAGGGATCAGTAAAACGCGTTGACGTTGTTTTGCAGGATGATGCGCAAACCATAGATTACCAGAATTGCGACCAATGGCGCAAAATCTATGCCCAGGCCCTGCGGCAGAAATGACCGGATGCGCCCGTAAACCGGTTCCAGAACCCTATTCAGCCCGTCCCAGAGTTGCGCAACCAAGGGTTGACGCAGGTTCAGAACCTGAAAGTTTATCAGCCAGCTCATGATGATATGAGCGATGATAATGAACTGCGCGACTTGCAAGATCATCATCAGAATTTGGAACAAAGAGGTCATTCTGCGGGCTCCGGCCACTAGGGATTGTGGATAGGTACTGCGCACGCAGCCAAAGGGCAACCGTTTCCGCAGCGTTTCGCTTGACCATGGCGCAGCACTGCGGCATCCCGCGGGAAAAGGAGCCCGCAATGTACCCCTACCTGCGCATGTTCAAAGAGCTGTTCAAATTTCGCAACGCCCCCGCCTTGCCCATTCTTGGCAACCATATCAGCCATCATCGCTGCTGGCCGCAAGATATTGATCCCTGGCGGGAACTGAACAATGGCCGTACCCTGACGTTGTATGATCTGGGGCGTATTCCCCTGGGGCAGCGCACAGGGCTGCACAAAGTGCTGAAGCGCAACGCCTGGGGTATGACGGTGGCCGGGGCCAGTACGCGCTATCGCCGCCGGGTCCGGTTGTTTGACCGGGTGGAAATGCACAGCCGTTGCATCGGCTGGGATGATCGCTTTATCTATATGGAGCAAAGCATGTGGAAAGATGGTGATTGTACCAGCCATATGCTGCTGCGTTCGGCCATCACCTCAAAATCCGGGATCGTCGCGCCAATGCAGGTGCTTAAATTGCTGGGGCAAACCACACAAAGCCCCGCGCTGCCCGATTGGGTGCAGGCGTGGATCGCCGCCGATGCCGAGCGCCCCTGGCCACCGCGAACGAGCTAGCCGAAATCGGCCCCCGATTTTTCTACGAAAAATCCCGCCTTGGCCGGCGGCATGCCCGAAACTGTCAGAGCGGCCCTTTGCGCCAGAATGCTTGCGTTGCGGGCCGCTTTCGGGCTTGATCGGAACAGAAAACAGGGGGCGCTATGACATCGGCAAAGAAACGCATCTTGGGCTGGTACTTTTTTGATTGGGCCAGCCAGCCCTATAACACTTTGCTGATCACCTTTATCTTTGCCCCCTATATCAAAGACCTGCTGGGCGATGGCAGCCGGGCACAGGCGGTTTGGGGTTACGGTGTCGGGCTTGCCGGGTTGTTTATCGCGCTGCTTGCGCCTTTGCTGGGTGTGATTGCCGATAAGGCAGGCGGACGGATGCGGTTTATCGTTCTGTTTTCGGTGCTTTATGTCGCTGGGTCTTGGGGGTTATGGTATGCGGCCCCGGATGATTTCAATCTGTTCGTGGTCATGTTTTCCTTTGCCCTGGGTCTTGTCGGGATGGAGTTTGCGACGATCTTTACCAATGCCATGCTGCCCAGCCTGGGCGATGAAAAAGAGATCGGCAAAATCTCGGGCTCCGGCTGGGCCTTTGGCTATGTTGGCGGGTTGATTGCGCTGATCATCATGCTGCTGTTGCTGGCCGAGAGCAAAACGACCGGCAAAACCCTGCTTGGCATTTCGCCCCTGTTGGGGCTGGATGCTGCGGCGCGTGAAGGCACGCGCGCGGTCGGGCCGCTGACGGCGCTGTGGTATGCGGTCTTCATGATTCCGTTTTTCCTCTGGGTCAAAGAGCCACCGCGCAAACCCGCGATGGGCGTATGGGCCGCTGTGAAAACGGCCATCCCGGATCTGAAGCACAGCTTGCGGGGGTTGCCGAAACAGCGCAGCCTGTTTGCCTATCTCGGATCCTCCATGTTTTACCGTGATGCGTTGAACGGCATGTATGTCTTTGGCGGTATTTATGCGGCGGGGGTGCTGAACTGGCAGGTCACGCAAGTCGGCGTGTTTGGTATTCTGGCCTCGGTGACCGGGGCGTTGTTTGCATGGCTGGGCGGCAAGGCCGATAGCCGCTTTGGCCCCAAACCAGTGATAACCGCCTGTGTTTTGGTCCTGACATTGGTTGCGATCGGCGTGATCATGGTTTCGCGCAACTCGGTTTTCGGTATCCCTGTCGAGGCGACAAGCAAGCTGCCGGATATTGCGTTCTATTGCCTTGGCGCCGTGATCGGGGCGGCAGGCGGGGCGCTGCAAGCGGCCAGCCGCACCATGCTTGTGCGCCAATCGGACCCGGCGCGGATCACCGAGGCTTTTGGCCTTTATGCGCTGGCGGGCAAGGCCACATCCTTTGTCGCACCGCTGACGATTGGTTTGGTGACGGATATCACGGGCAGCCAGCAGCTTGGCATTTCTCCGCTTATCCTACTGTTTCTTATTGGGCTGCTTCTGCTATTGTGGGTAAAACCGCAGGGTGACCGCAGCGTAGGATGATGTGATGTTCAAGAAGATTTTCTATATCCTGCCATTGGTTGCGGCCCTTGGCCAGCCTGCGGCAGGCCAGGCCGAAAGCCTGGCGAACCAGTTGTTCGGCGCCAAGAAAGAGGGCTCAAACCAGGCCGCCATGCCGATTGGCAGCTATGCCAAGGGCTGCGGCGCGGGGCAGGTGGCGCTGCCCGAAACCGGGCCAACCTGGCAAGCGATGCGCCTGTCGCGCGGTCGCAACTGGGGCCAGCCAATCATGATCAACTTTCTTGAAGATCTTAGCCGAACTGCGGTCTCTATCGGCTGGAAGGGGCTTTATATCGGTGACATCTCGCAGCCGCGCGGTGGGCCGATGACCAGCGGTCATGCCAGCCACCAGATCGGGCTGGATGCCGATATCTGGATGCTGCCGCCCAGCCGGCTGAACCTGAGCCGGGCTGAACGGGAAACCATCAGCTCTATCCCGGTGCGGTCAAGCGACCAGCGGTCGGTTACCAGAAACTGGACGCCCAGCCACCACGCGTTGATGAAGGCCGCCGCATCGGACAGCCGTGTGGACCGGATTTTCGTGGCCGCTGCCGTAAAGCTGGAAATGTGCAAAACCGCCCGCGCGTCGGATAAATCCTGGCTGCAAAAAATTCGCCCGATTTACGGCCATGACACGCATTTTCATGTCCGGCTGAAATGCCCGCCCGGTGCCTCATCTTGCCAAACGCAAAAGCCGACGGTAGAGGGTTTGTCAAACGGCGGTAATGGCTGCGACGACACTTTGAAGTGGTGGGTGACCGATTACCTGAACCCGCCCAAGGTCAAGAACCCGCCCAAGAAACCCAAGCCTACCCCGCCCAAACGCGGCCCAAGGCAATACACAATGGCGGATCTTCCGGGCCAATGCAAAGACGTACTCGCCGCGCAGTGATTGCGGGCTTGGCAATGGTACTGGCGCTGGAAAGCAGCGCCGCGCCTGTGCAGGCCCCCAATTTCATCTCTACCTATGTTTGGACCAGCGATGACCCCAAGCATGGCGGCTTTTCGGGGCTGGAGATGTCAGCCGATGGGCTGGAGTTTACCGCGATCAGTGACCGCGTCGGTTGGAGCCGGGGCAAGATTCTGCGCGATGGAAATGGCCGGATCACCGCGGTTTCTGCCGCGCCTGTGATCCCCTTGCTTGATACCGGCAGCCGCCCGCTGGCCGGCCTGCGCGCCGATAGCGAAGGGCTGGCGATTGGCCCCGATGGCACCGCCTATATCAGCTTTGAAGGCAAGGCTGTGGCGCGGGTGATGGTGTTTCCCAGCCTCGACAAGCCCGGCAAAGATTTGCCGCGGCCGCCCGAATTTGCCAATTTTACCGCAAATGGCGCCCTTGAGGCGCTGGCAATTGATGCGCAAGGGACGCTGTACACCCTGCCCGAACGCCCGCGCGGTGCTGGTGCGCTGCCGGTGTATCGGTATCGCAAAGGAACATGGGACCAGACCCTGACCCTGCCGCGCCGCCCGGGTTTTGATGCGGTTGGCGCCGACTTTGGCCCTGACGGGCGGCTTTATCTGTTGGAGCGTGGCTTTCATGGCATGGCGGGGTTTTCCAGCCGGGTGCGCAGTTTTGCGTTGAAAAATGACATTTTCACCGATGAACGGCAGGAATTGCAAAGCCCGGCGGGCATGCATGACAACCTGGAAGGTATTGCGGTGTGGCGCGACCCCAAGGGAGACATTCGCCTGACCATGATCGCGGATGACAATTTCTTTTGGCTGCAGCGTACCGAATTCGTGGAATACCGTGTGCAGCCGTGACGCGCAGCCGATCTTGACAAGACCGCCGCACAAGGCGTAAGGCCCGCCCGTCCCTGTTCTTGGGGCCAAGTCTCCGCGACCTTGTTAAAACGGAACAAAATACATGACTCGACTTATCCCCGGCATCCTTGCCATGGCGGCCATTGTTGTGGCGTCAAATATCCTAGTGCAATATCTGTTCGGCCAATGGCTGACATGGGGTGCATTTACCTACCCTTTCGCCTTTCTGGTTACCGACCTGACGAACCGCTTTTACGGTGCAAAAGCCGCGCGGCGCGTGGTGCTGGTGGGGTTTTTGGTTGGGCTGGCCTGCTCATTCATCGGCACGCAGATCATGGGCGAATTTGGCCCGCTGGTGACGCTGCGCATCGCCGCAGGCTCTGGTCTGGCGTTTCTGACCGCGCAACTTCTGGATGTTGCAATTTTTGACCGCTTGCGCGCGGGCAAGTGGTGGCGTGCGCCTCTGGCGTCAACCTTGGTGGGGGCCAGCGCCGATACTGTGATCTTTTTCACGGTTGCGTTTTCGGCAGGGCTGGCCTGGCTGGAGCCGGGCAATGATGTGGCCTGGGCGAATGAGATGCTGCCCCTGTTGGGCATCGGCCCCGGTTTGCCGCTTTGGGTCTCATTGGCGCTTGCCGATTGGGGGGTCAAACTCATGCTGGCGATTCTGGCATTGATGCCATTTCGCATGATGACGCGGCGTTGGGGGTGACAGTGTGACGGCTGCGTTGCATGGTGGGGCACGCAATTTCGAAAGGGCTTTCCATGTCGTCTTACCCCCATCTTTTGGCACCGCTTGATCTGGGCTATGTCACCTTGCCGAACCGGGTTTTGATGGGGTCGATGCATACGGGCCTTGAGGAAACCGGCGATTGGGCGCGGGTGGCAGAATTTTATGCCGCACGGGCGCGGGGTGGGGTGGCGCTGATCGTGACCGGCGGCATGGCCCCCAACGCTGAGGGGGGCGTCTTTCCGGGGGCTGCCGGACTGTTCTCAGCGAAAGATATTGCCAACCATCGCGGCGTGACCGATGCGGTGCATGCGGCGGGCGGGCGCATAGCAATGCAGATTTTGCATGCGGGGCGCTATGCCTATAGCAAGGATTGCGTGTCGGCCAGCCCGATCAAATCGCCCATCTCGCCCTTTGTGCCGCGCGAATTGGATGAAGACGGGATCGAGGCGCAAATCGCCGCTATCGTTACCGCCGCTGCCCGCGCGCAAGAGGCGGGCTATGACGGGGTGGAAATCATGGGGTCGGAAGGGTATTTTCTGAATCAGTTCCTTGCCCGTCACACCAACAAACGCACAGATCGCTGGGGGGGTGATTATGCCAACCGCATGCGTTTGCCGGTTGAGGTGGTGCGCCGGGTGCGCGAAGCCGTTGGCCCGGATTTCATTCTGATTTACCGCATCAGCCTGATTGATCTGATTCCGGATGGCTCTACCTGGGAAGAGGTGGTGCAGCTGGCGCGCGCGATTGAGGCAGCAGGCGCGACGCTGCTGAACACCGGGATCGGCTGGCATGAGGCGCGGGTGCCGACGATTGCGACATCCGTTCCGCGCGCGGCCTTTGCGTGGTTGACGGCGCGTTTGCGCCCCGAGGTTTCGATTCCCGTCATCACCTCGAACCGGATCAACACCCCCGATGTGGCCGAGGGCATTCTGGCCGACGGGCAGGCAGATATGGTGTCGATGGCGCGGCCTTTCCTTGCCGATGCGGATTTTGTGGTCAAGGCAGCGGCCGGGCGGGCGGCAGAAATTGCGCCCTGTATCGCCTGCAATCAGGCCTGTCTTGACCATACATTCAGCGGCAAGCTGACATCATGCCTTGTGAACCCGCGCGCCTGTGCGGAAACCGAGCTGCGCTATGACCCCACGACCACACCCAAGACCGTGGCGATTGTGGGGGCAGGGGCTGCGGGCATGATGTGTGCCATTGTCGCGGCGCAGCGCGGGCATCAGGTGGAATTGTTCGAGGCATCCGGGCAGGTGGGCGGGTTGTTGAACCTTGCCAAGGTTATCCCCGGCAAGGAGGAGTTTCGCGGGCTGGTGGATTGGTTTGCAGGCATGCTGACCGTTGCCGGGGTGAAACTGCATCTGAACCACCGCGCGACCGCCCAGGATTTGGCCGGGTTTGACGAGGTGGTCGTGGCCACTGGCGTTATGCCGCGCGACCCCGGCATCGCGGGCCAGGATGCGCCCAATGTGCTGGGCTATGAGGCGGTGCTGACCGGCGCGCCCGTGGGCAAACGGGTGGCGATTATCGGCGCGGGGGGGATTGGCTTTGATGTGGCCGAGTATCTGGTACATTCCGGCATCTCGCCGACCGAAGACTTGGCCTTGTGGAAACGCGAATGGGGGGTGGGCGACCCGGCGGATGTGGCGGGTGGTTTGGCGGCTGCGGGCCCGCAACCCGAAGCCCCCGCGCGGCAGGTTGCCTTGTTGCAACGCAAGGCGGAAAAGCTGGGGCGACGTTTGGGCAAAACCACCGGCTGGATTCATCGCGCCGCCCTGCAGATGAAAAATGTCGAGATGCGCGGCGGTGTTTCTTATGAAGCCGTGGTGCCGGAGGGGTTGGAAATCGGTACGGCCGATGGGCCGGAGTTGCTGGCTGTGGATACGATCGTGTTATGTGCGGGCCAAGTGCCAAACCCTGTGCTGGCCGATGCCTTGGGCGCCGCTGGCATTGCGCATCACGTCATTGGTGGCGCCGATGTTGCAGCAGAGCTGGATGCAAAGCGGGCCATTGACCAGGGCGCGCGCCTGGCGGCGGCATTTTAACCCCCGATACCTATAGCGTTTCGCCTTTGACTTGAAACAGGGCCTATCACATAACGCGTTGAAATCTTTGATTTCAGGCAGCGATTTGTAAGGGGGCTTCAAGGCGAAACGCTTTAGGCTGGCCGGAAATTTGTTCCGCATATCGCACATATGGTTGCGGATTTTTGCCAAAACAGCGCCGATCCGGCCCTCAACCGGAAACAAAATTCCGTCCGGCGGCTTTCGCGGCCCCCTTTTTCGCCCCCAAAAGCCGACCAAATCCGCGCCTTTTTGCGACTTTCGCTGTTTCCCCTTCATTAACGATCCGCGCAAATACCCCGGACTGGCCGCGCGAGCGCCCCTATCTTGCCCGATTTGGGGAACAGTAATGGCAATAGACCTGCACTTACCGCATGGGGAAAACAATGGACCGACTAACCGAAATGGAAGCTTTTGCCACTGTGGTGGATCAAGGGGGCTTTACTGATGCGGCCAAAAAGATGGGGATTTCCAAATCTGCCGTCTCCAAGCACGTCTCAGCGCTGGAGGCCCGGCTGGGTGCGCGTCTGCTGAACCGTACCACGCGCCGGGTCAGCCCGACCGAAATTGGCCTTGCCTATTATGACCGCGCCCGTCGGGTGCTGAATGATGCAGGCGAGGCGGATGCGCTGGTTACCTCGATGCAATCTGCGCCCTCGGGGCTGCTGCGTATCAGCGTGGCGACGGATTTTGGCGTTAATCTTTTGTCGCCGATCTTGGGGGATTTCTTGCTGGAATACCCTGATATCACCGTGAATATGGTGCTGAACAATCGCTATGTCGAACTGATTTCCGAAGGCTTTGATATGGCTGTTCGGATCGGCGACCTGGAAGACAGCAGCCTGCGCGCCCGTAAATTGACGGAAACAACCAAGCGGATGATCGCCGCGCCAAGCTATTTTCAGAAATTCGGACGCCCGATGAAAATCGACGATCTGAACGACCACAAGCTTTTGCATTACTCGAACCAGGCCAATGGCAATGTGTGGAAAATTCCTGCGCCCTCGGGTGAGAAGCGCCAGGTGCGTACCGCAGGTTGGTTGACGGTCAACGATGGGCAATCGCTGCTGAATGCCGCTATCTCGGGCCTTGGTATCGCCTATCTTCCCTCGTTCTTATATGCCGAGGCGTTGCGGCAGGGCCAGGTGGAAGAGGCAATTCCCGGCCTTCCGATTGAAACCCTTGGCGTCTATGCGGTCTATCCGCCGGGCCGCTTTACCCAGCCAAAAGTGCGCGCCTTCATCGACTTTCTGGCGCGGCGCTATTCCGACAAGGGGCCGGATAGCTGGTGATCTGCCGGCCAGCAAGGTGATTGATCTGAAAAAGCACGGGGCTGTGGCCAACATGGCCTTGCCCCCTGCCTATAGATGACGGGGCTGAATTTTCAGGAATAGGCCTTTGTGTCAGTGCTTTGTTTGTTTGGCCGCGCAGCCTCAGCGTTCGAATGCGTCTTTGTACAGGCCCGCAGGCGAAAGCGTGAAAATCTCGGCGCCGGTGGCGGTCACCCCGATCGAATGTTCATACTGCGCGCTTAATTTTCCGTCGCGGGTGATCGCTGTCCAATCGTCTGAAAGCACTTTTGTTTCAGCGCGGCCCATATTGACCATCGGTTCAATCGTAAAGAACATGCCTTCTTCCAGGACCGCTGTAGGGTCTTTCACCGCGCGACCCGTGAGTGAAACTTTGTTTCCCGCCGCATCTTTACGAAAATTTGCATAATGCAGCACATTTGGCGGCGCATGAAACACCCGCCCCAACCCGTGCCCACAAAAATCGCGGACCACCGAAAGCCCTTGCTTTTCAACATAGGATTGGATCGCATAACCGATATCACCAAAGGTATTGCCCGGCTTTACCGCCTCGATGCCCAGCATCAGGCTATCATGCGTTACCTTCATCAACCGCTGGGCAAAGGGTTTGGCCGTGCCGGCCACATACATCCGACTGTTATCGCCAAACCAGCCATTCAGAATGATTGTGACATCAATGTTCAGAATATCCGCATCCTGGATGACATCATTGGACCGTTTCGGAATTTTACCGCCCGGAATACCGTGGCAAACCACATGGTTGACCGAAATACAGGATGCGTGCTGATAGCCACGATAGCCGATGGTGGCCGAGGTAACGCCGCGCCGCTCTACCTCGGCGGTGATGAAATCATCCAGCGCTGCGGTGGTCACACCCGGCACGACCAAAGGGCCGACCATATCCAGAATTTCGGCGGCAACTTTGCCCGCCGCATGCATGCCCGCGAAATCCGCGTCTTCATAGATGCGAATGCCGTCTTTGGTAATCCGTCCGCGTGTCTCGTCCAAACCTGGGCCTCGTTTCACATAATTTCCCCCTGAATACTGCCACTGTGCCAAAAAGGCCAGACCCCGGCGAAAATCTGGGTTTGAAACCGCGCGGCACGGCCCTATACCAAACCATAGCCTTTTCGAAGGAGACGGAAATGACAAACCCGACCGCCGCGATGCTGGTCATCGGTGATGAGATCCTTACGGGGCGCACCCGTGACAGCAACATGCATTTTCTGACGGGCGAACTGACCCGCCACGGCATCACCATGGCCGAGGCGCGGGTGGTTCAGGATGATGCGCCAGCAATCATTGCGGGCGTCAATGCGCTGCGTGCAAGCTATGACCATGTGTTCACCTCGGGCGGCATTGGCCCAACCCATGATGACATCACCGCAGACGCGATTGCGCAGGCCTTTGGCGTGCGAATCAGCCAGCGCGCCGATGCAATGGCACTGCTGGCCGCGCATTACCAGCGGTCAGGGATGCCGTTCAATGAGGCGCGGCAGCGGATGGCGCGAATCCCTGACGGGGCGGTGTTGATTGAAAACCCCATCTCTACCGCGCCGGGGTTCACGATTGGCAATGTGCATGTGATGGCGGGTGTGCCGAATGTTTTTCAGGCCATGGTCGCCAGTGTCTTGCCAAGGCTGACCGGGGGCGCACCGCTGCTCAGCCAATCTTTGCGGGTGGACCGGGGCGAGGGCGAGGTAGCCGAGACTTTTGGTGCCTTGGCGGCAGATTTTCCGGATCTGTCGATGGGCTCGTATCCGTTCGTGGTGAACGGGGCTTATGGCACCAATCTGGTGATCCGCGGCACCGATGCGGGCCAGATTGCCGCAGCAATGACCCGGCTGGCCGCGCTGTTTCCAGCATGACGCCTGACCTGATTTATGACGTGCTTGATCACACTTGGCCTGCGGCCAGCTATCGGCATGTTGGCCCCTGGCTGATTCGCGAAGGAAGCGGCGGCGGCCAAAGGGTTTCGGCGGCAACGCCAGAGGCCGCATTTGAAGCCAGCGATATCCCACAGGCCGAAGCAGCAATGACAGCCCTTGGCCAAGCGCCGCTGTTCATGCTGCGCCATGGCGATGGCCGTCTGGATGCCATGCTTGCGGCACGGGGGTATCTGCGCCACGATCCGGTGGTGCTGTATGCCGCTGCGCTGGCTGATCTGGCTATGCCTGCGCCTTCGGCCATGTCGGCTTTTTCCATCTGGCCGCCATTAAGCATCGCGGTTGATCTGTGGGCCGAGGCGGGCATAGGGCCGGGCCGGTTGGCGGTGATGCATCGGGTGAAGGGCCCCAAAACCAGTATTCTGGGCCGCGTGAATGATCGCGCATCAGGCGTTGCCTTTGTTGCCTGTCATCACAAAATCGCGATGCTGCATGCGTTGGAGGTGTCTCCCACGCAGCGCAGACAGGGCTCTGCCATCAATATCATGCGGATGGCGGCAATCTGGGCGCAAGATCATGGAGCCGAAAGCCTGTGCCTTGCGGTTACCGAAGAAAACGTGGCGGCGCGCGCGCTTTATGCCGCGCTTGGCATGCAAGCCGTGGGCACCTATCATTACAGGGTAAGACACAGCTAAGGCTTTTTGCGTAGGATATGACGCGGGATGCCGCGAAACCAAATGCGTGAACCTTTTGCTTCGCAGGCGATCCGTTCAAGATGGAAGGCCAACAACCCTGAAGGGGGCCGCAGTATTGACCCGACCCGACCGCCTGGCACGATCAGTCGCACCATCGGTGCCCTTGTGGGTGTGCAGCGCCGCAATGCTGTGCCTGTTCGCCGGTTCTACTGCGGCGTTCACATTGGAATTTCCTGGCCCGGCCACGGCCACGGCGAAACCGGTGATGGCGCGGGCCAGCTATCCGATGCCCACCGGGCGTTGGGTGGATGGCGATGTGCCCGTGCAGGTGGTGGATGGCATGGTAGAGCGGGCAGCCTGGCAGGTGGATGTACCCCGGCTGAGCAGCCTGGACCTGATGCAGCCCTTGCGGGCGCAACTGATTGCGGCGGAATTCGTGCCGGTTTTTGAATGTGAGACTATGGGCTGTGGCGGGTTTGATTTTCGGTTTGCAACCGATGTGCTGCCCGAACCGCAGATGCATGTTGATCTGGGCGACTATCGGTTCTTGTCTGCCGAACGCAAGAGAGCGGGCGGGCGCGAGGTGGTGGGCCTGATGGTCAGCCGCTCGGCCAGTAAGGGCTTTGTGCAAATCACCCGTGCGGTAGAAGATGCGGGGCTTGCGCTGTTTGCAGCAACCAACAAGGCGACGGATGGGTTTACCGCGGGCGGCGGTGCCAGCGTTGCGCTGAGCACATCAAACCGGCCCGCGCTGTTGCCCGCAGAGGGGGGGGGCAAAGGGGGCCGCAGTTGCGCGGCTTGTTGCTGGGGGCGCTATGGTGCTTGATGGCCTTGATTTTGGCACCGGCGCCGCCGACCTGACCGAAGGGCGCTATGCATCCCTGGCCGAATTGGCCGAGTGGCTAAAGGCAAACCCGGACAAAACCGTGGCGCTGGTTGGCCATACCGATACCTCGGGCGGTCTGGATGGCAATATCGTGATTTCCAAACGTCGGGCGGCCTCGGTGCGCGCGCGGTTGATTGAGGCGTATGGTATCCCGCCAAAGCAGGTTGAGGCGCAAGGGGTTGGCTATCTGTCGCCGATTGCAAGCAACCTGACCGAAGAGGGCAGGCAAAAGAACCGCAGGGTTGAGGCTGTCCTGACCGCAACCCAATAGGTTTTGCGGCAGGGGGGCGGTGCCAGCCCCAAGTATTTTCGAAACATGTCAGAGCGTTTCGCCTTAGGCCTGCCTCATATATCGCGGCCTGAAATCATAGGTTTCGACGCGTTCTGTGACAGGCCTTGTTTCAAGTTGAAGGCTACAGGCAAACGCTGGCGCGGGGCGCTGGCTGAATACGTGGCTTTGACGGGGCGCAATGTCCCTAACGCGTCAGGCCAATTCTGGCCGGAATATCGCGCAAACTGGCAATTACCTCGGCCCCGGTGGCGGCAAGTCGCGCGCCATCGTCATGTTCTGCCAGCCCAAGGCAACGCATACCCGCGCGCGCGGCCCCGATGCAGCCCGTCGGGCTGTCATCAATCACCACGCAATCGGCAGGGCTGACGCCAAGCGCACGCGCGGCATGCAGCCATAGGCCGGGATCGGGTTTCGGGCAGCCAAGCGTCTGGCCGGAAAACAACTGCCCGTTGAAACGCGCCAGGATGGCGGGGTGTTGGCCCAGCGTGATCTGCATCTTTTGGTCGGACCCATTCGACCCGATCGCATAGCTGATTTCGGCCGCGTCCAGCGCATCAAGCACCTCAACAACCCCGTCAATCAGCGCCGTGCCTTGCGCCAATCGCGCATACATCCGGGCATAGAAAACATCCACCCAATCATCGGGCAGCTTTGCGCCAAGCCCACGCGCCGTGGTGAACAGGCCACCAATCGTGCCGCCCAGAAACTTCTGCTCCATCTCGGCGCGGCTCAGGTGCAGCCCGTGCCCGGCAAGGTCGGTGGCCAACAGGTCAAAGACAATGGCTTCGCTGTCAACCAGCACACCGTCACAATCAAACAAAATGGCTTTTGGCGGCATGTTGTGACCTTTTGCAATGGGTGCGGGGTTCATATGGGGGCCCGCAAGAGGGTGATGCTGGTGTCGCCGTATTTGCGGGCATCAAGTTTGGTGAAGCCGGCGGGGGGGGCAATGGCCATGCTTTCCTCCCACACCACAACTGCGCCGGGGGCGACCCAATTGCCTTTAAGTGCACTTGTCAAGGCGGCCTCTCCCATTTGCTTGCCATAGGGGGGGTCAAGGAAAATCAGCGTAAAGGGGGCGGCGGTGTTGGGCGGCAGTTGCGTGGCGTTCTGGCGCAAAACCGTGGCGGTTTGGCGCGTAATCTCCAGATTGCGTTTGATCAGGGCAAGGGCGGTTTTGCCATCCTCAACCAGCGTCGCGCTGGCGGCGCCGCGGCTTAACGCCTCTAACGCCAAGGCGCCGGTGCCCGCAAACAGGTCCAGAACCCGCGCGCCGGCAACCGGGTTGGGGCCGCCATCCAGACGCCCGTTGATCAGCAGGTTAAAGATCGACTCGCGTACACGGTCAGACGTGGGGCGCAGATGCGCCACTGTGTCGCCTTTGCCGATATCGGCCAGATGGGTGCCGCGATTGCTGCCGCCAATGATGCGCATTATTTCAGCAGGGCCTTAAGATCGGTTTCCGGATTGGACACCTGATCGGGGCCAGGTGATTTACCCATGGAAAGCAATCGCTTGGCGACCATGAAGGCGCGCGGGTCATTCATCGCATCGACCGCAAGCAAATGATCACCCTTGTAGTACCAAAAGGAAATCGCGCCTTCGGTATGCCGCGTGGCGATGGTGTCATAGCCCGTATTCAGGCCTGCAATTTGCAGCTTGATGTCATATTGATCTGACCAGAACCACGGCTCTGGCACATAGGTTTTGGCTGCGCCCAAAAGATTGGCTGCGACACATTCAGCCTGATCAATCGCGTGGGGCACGGATTCAAGCCGCATCTGCCCCAAGGCTGTCGGAAAGCTGGCGCAATCGCCCGCCGCCCAGACATGCGGGGCCGAGGTGCGCCCCAAAGCATCTGTGGCGATACCGTTGTCCAGCGCGATACCCGCCATTTGCGCCAGCGCGGTATTGGGCGCGATGCCAACGCCGACCATCACGAAATCAGCCGGAATTTCACGGCCATCGCTCAGGCGTGCGGCGGAAACATGGGGGTCGCCAATCAGCCGGTCCAGCCCGGTAGCTTCGAGAAATCTTGACGCCGTTGCCGCGGTGGAGGTCACGAAAGAAATCGGATGTTTCAGGCGCAGCCACACGTTGCAAAATGCGCGGGGCCATTTCAACCACCGTTACATCAAGCCCCAGCTTGGCCGCCACAGCCGCCCCCTCCAGCCCGATATAGCCGCCGCCAACAATCACCACCCGCTTGCCAGCGGTAAAATAGGGCTGCATCGCATCCACATCCGCCAGATCACGCAGGGTGAACACGCCTTTCAGGTCGCCGCCACTACTGGCCGGCAGGCGGCGGGGGCTGGAACCAGTGGTCAGCACCAGATCATCATAGGCCAATGTATCCCCGCCCACAGTGACGGTTTGCGCAGTGGTATCAATTGCCGAAACGGGTTCGCCCAGCCGCAGGGTGATGTTTTGCTCGGCGTAAAAACTTTCGGGCCGCAGGAAAAGACGCTCTAGCGGCATGTCCCCCAGCAGATAGGCTTTGGACAGGGGCGGGCGTTGATAGGGCAGTGCGGCTTCGGCACCGATCAGGGTGATCGCCCCGGTCTCGCCCAAAGCGCGGAGTTTGGCGACCAAGGACGCCCCGGCCTGACCGGCCCCGATAACAATTATGTGCTTCATCTTTGGCCCTTTGATCCGCGCCCGAACAGGTTTTTGTCAGATGGTGACTGGTCGGGCAACCGTCGGCAGCCTATATCTGGCAGCAATGGAAACGCAACGCACGAGGATGAATGATATGACGATTTCTGTAGGCGACACATTGCCAGAGGCGAATTTGCTGCGTCTGGGCGCGGCCGGGCCTGAGCAAGTGAGCGTGTCCGAGCTGACAAAAGACCGCAAGGTCGTGATCTTTGCCGTACCCGGTGCGTTTACGCCCACCTGCCATTCGGCGCATGTGCCCAGCTTTATGCGCACCAAGGACGCGTTTGCCGAAAAAGGCGTGGACGAAATTATCTGCGTTTCGGTCAATGACCCCTTTGTGATGAAGGCCTGGGGCGAGGCAACCGGGGCCGCTGCGGCAGGCATCAGCTTGCTGGCCGATGGCGCAAGCGAATTCACCAAGGCGATGGGCATGACCTTTGACGCGCCGCCTGCGGGGTTGGTGGCGCGGTCCAAACGCTATGCGCTGTTGGCTGAAAACGGGGTGGTAAAGGCGCTGCATCTGGAAGAAAGCCCCGGCACCTGTGAGGCGTCGGGCGGTGAAGCGCTGCTGGCTGCGATCTGAAAAACCTTGAAGAAAGCCTTGTATCCTTGTGTTGCAGGGCTTTCTTTTGCCGCAAAGCGGGCCTATAGCAATCGTGCGGGATGACCCCGTGCGATTGGCTGACAGCAGGATTCCGATGCGAACCATTACGACAACCGATGATCTGGCCGCGTTTTGCAAGGCCGCCAAGACCGAACCTTACGTTACAATTGACACCGAGTTTTTGCGCGAACGGACCTATTGGTCCAAGCTGTGCCTGATCCAGATGGCGCTGCCGGGAGACAAGGGAGACGCGGTTCTGGTTGATCCGGTTGAAGGCGATACGATGTCGCTTGAACCGCTCTATGATCTGTTTCGGCATGAGGCGACGGTCAAGGTTTTCCACGCGGCCCGTCAGGATCTTGAGATTTTCTTTGTCGAGGGCGACGCCTTTCCCAAGCCATTGTTTGATACGCAGGTAGCAGCGATGGTTTGCGGCTTTGGCGAACAGGTCGGCTATGAAACCCTTGTCCGCAAAATCGCGCATCACCCGTTGGATAAGACCAGCCGTTTCACCGACTGGTCGCGGCGCCCCCTGAGCGATGCGCAAAAGACCTATGCCTTGGCAGATGTAACGCATCTGCGGGTGATTTATGAGACGCTGTCAGAGCAAATTGTCGCCAGTGGCCGCCAGAAATGGGTTGAAGAAGAGCTGGCCGTTTTGACCGACCCCGAAACCTATACCGTGCGCCCGTATGAGGCGTGGCAGCGCATCAAAACCCGTACCAATTCGGGGCGGTTCTTGGCTGTTGTAAAGGAATTGGCGCGGTTTCGCGAGGAATATGCCCAACGCAACAATGTGCCGCGCAGCCGGGTAATCAAGGATGACGCGCTGTTGGAACTGGCCTCGACCAAGCCTGCCAATGTCGAGGAGTTGGGCCGTTCGCGGCTGTTGCTGCGCGAAGCACGGCGCGGCGATATTGCCGATGGCCTTTTGGCCGCAGTGAAAACCGGGATGGAGGCAAAGCCCGAAGATCAGCCCAAGCCCGATACCAGCAAGGACCAGGTGCAGGTAAACCCGGCGCTGGCCGATTTGCTGCGCGTGCTGCTAAAGGCGAAATCGGAAGAGCTGGGGGTGGCGGCGAAGCTGATCGCCTCGGCCTCGGACCTTGATCTGATTGCAGGCGGGCTGCGCAAAGTTCCGGCGCTGGCAGGTTGGCGAAATGAGGCCTTTGGCGAGGATGCTTTGCGCCTGTGCCGGGGGGAAATTGCGCTATCAGCCAAGGGAAATAATATCAAGGTGGTGCGGCTCTAAGCGCTTGTCCGCTGCCGTGGCGTTTGGCAGGCAAAAGGATTCAGGCATTTTCAAGGGTTCAGGTATTTTTACCAAGATGAACGCCAAGTGTCGGCGCCTTGGCGTCAGGCCAGGCTGTCCAGCTTGGTTGCCAGCTTGATATCCAATTCTGTCAACCCCTCCACGTCATGTGTGAGCAGTGTGACATGTACGGTTTTATAAACATTTGACCATTCGGGGTGATGATCCCATTTTTCGGCCCAAAGGGCGGCGCGGGTCATAAACCCGAACGCCTCGATGAAATTGCGAAAGATGAAGGTTTTGCTGATGGCATCGCGCCCGGCATCCATGGCCCAACCATTCGCCAACAGGGGTGTCAAGGCGCTGCGATCTTGTAGCTTTGGAACCTTCATTGGGGCATCAACGCGGTATCGGCGGCATCCGCCCGTAGACGGGCCGGGCGGTTTTTGATCCGATCCCAATAGGTGGTCAGCGCCGGGGTTTCGGGAATTGTGCCAAATTGCAACCCCCAGCCGATCTGAGAGCCGACATAGACATCGGCAGCGGAAAAGGTTTCGCCTGCGATATAGCCGCTGTGGTTGATCGCATGGTCCAGCGTTTGGCAAGCCGCCTGATAACTGCCATAGCCGACCATTTGTTGCCGATCGGGGGGCGGTATCAGGCCTAGCGCGGTGTTGGTCACAGCGGCCTCCAATGGGCCTGCCGCAAACAAAATCCATCGGTAATAGGCGGCGCGGTCCTGGCCGACCATGCCTGCGTCTGGGAAAGCCTCGGCAAGGTACAGGCAGATTGCGGCACATTCGGTTATCACCTTGCCGTCATGTACCAGCACCGGCACTTTGCCCATCGGGTTAAGCGCCAAAAATTCGGGCGCTTTCATTGTGGTGCCATAGTCCAGCACCGTGACATTGTAGGGCACGCCAATTTCTTCCAGCATCCAACGGGCAATACGACCGCGCGACATCGGGTTTGTGTAAAGGGTCAGACTCATGTGGGCCTCCATGCGTTGCCGTTAGTCTGGCAGGTTTGTTGTGGCTTGTCAGGTCCCGGTGTTGTCATCAGGCAGGCTTTGGCGAAACGGGCCGTAGCTGGTGAGGATGTCGATATCCTCGGTCACGGCCCTGCGCTCGGCCTCCAGATATTCACCAACGGCGCGGGCAAAGCCGGTATTGGCGATCCAATGCAAGGAATGTACGGGCGCGGGCAAATAGCCACGTGCAAGCTTGTGGTCGCCTTGTGCACCCGCCTCGACCCGCTGCAAACCATTGGCGATTGCCCATTCGATGGCGCGGTAATAGCACAGTTCAAAATGCAGGCAGGGGTAATCGGCGCTACAGCCCCAATAGCGCCCATAAAGCGTGTCGCGCCCGATGAAATTCAGCGCCCCGGCGATGGGCTGGCCGCTGTCAAAGGCCAGAACCAGCAAGATGTCATCGCGCATGCTGTCGTGAAATTCGGCAAAAGCGGCGCGGGTCAGATAGGGCGTGCCCCATTTGCGGGCGCCAGTGTTTTGGTAAAACTGCCAGAACGCATCCCAATGCGCGGGTTGAATGGCCTTGCCTGTCAGGGGCCGAATATCCAGCCCCGCACCATTGGCGGTTTCGCGTTCCTTGCGAATGGCTTTGCGCTTGCGCGACGAAAGCTGGGCGAGGAAGGCGTCAAAGCTGGTGTAATCCTTGTTATACCAATGATATTGCTGGGTAATACGTTGCATCAGGCCCAATGCAGCGCCGCGCCGGGCCTCGTCTTCGGTGCAAAAGGTGATGTGGAGCGAAGAGAGGTTGTTTTGCGCAGCAACCTGTGTTGCGGCGGCGATCAGGGCAGCGGTGCCTTCGTCCTCGGCACCCGGCAAGGTTAAAAAGCGGCGGCCTGTGGCGGGGGTAAAGGGTGCGGCCACTTGCAGTTTCGGGTAATAGCTGCCCCCCGCATTTTCAAACGCCTGCGCCCAGTTGTGGTCAAAGATATATTCACCCTGGGAATGGTGTTTGACGAACATCGGCATTGCGGCAATCGCCACCCCATGCCTGCGCGCAACAAGCGGGCGGGTTTGCCAGCCGCTACGCCCGCCAATAGAGCCGGAACGCTCCAACGCCATCAAGAACCGATGGGTGGTAAAGGGGTCCTTTGGGCGACCTGAAGCAGCTTCGGGGCAGGCCAGCGCGTCCCAGTCCTGTGCCGGAATTTCGGTAAAGGCGGCGTGCAGGGTGATTTCAATCTCGGCCATGGGGCATCCTTAGCGCGGCGCTTATCCCCGGCTAACTGGGGCCTGCTGGCGCGAAATCAAGCCGGAAAGGCCGGCAGGTATTTCTCGAACGTGATGTTTTGTGCGTATTCGCGCGCTTTGGCCTCGGCCTCGGGCGAGGTGATGGTCCAGCTCAGGATTGTGGCACCGGCATTGCGCAGCTCGGTTACGCGCGGGCGGTCAAGATCGCGGACGTCATGCGAGATGAAACAGGCCTTGGCATGGTCATAGTCAGGGATTTCGCGCAGCCGGTCACAGACGGCGGGGGCGATGGGGTGCCAATCGGCCGGATCAAAGGCGGCTGTGGTAAGGCCGCGGGGGATATGCGGCATCAGCCGTGCCATGACGATCACCGAATTCGGGTTGAACGACATCAGCGCCACGGGGCCTTCATAATCAGCCAGCGCTTGCGCGGTTGCGGCCTCTAATTTGCCATCGGTGGGGCCCAGTTCGCCCTGCTGATCCTTGAGTTCGATCAAAAGCGGCCCGCGACCCGCGACCAGTTTCAACACCTGTTTCAGGCTGGGGATGTTTTCACGCCCGCCGCGCAGCGGAATATGCGACAATTCTGTGGCCGAGCGCTGATTGATTGGGCCGGTTTCCATCGTCAGCCGGTCCAGCCGTTCATCGTGAAAGACCATCGCTTGGCCATCGCGTGACAGTTGCAGATCAATTTCAATGGCATAGCCTGCCTTGATCGCCGCACGAATTGCCGCGCGGGAGTTTTCGGGCCTGCCATCGCTGACATCATGCAAGGCGCGATGGGCGATGGGTTTTGTCAAGAAATCTGGATGCAGGGCAGAGGACATGATGTTTCGCTTTTGGGCTGACGGGGGGCTGACTGGGGGGCGGCGGCTTTCGATGCCGCTTTAGCGCCGCTAGACCATTCCCCCCGGAGGATCGTTTCAAACAGATAAAACTGCCCGCTGCTTCAGGCCGAGAGTTCGAAGATACCCTCGATCTCGACGGCAACGCCCAAGGGCAGGGCAGCAGCAGAAACGGCTGACCGCGCGTGGCGGCCCGCATCGCCGAGGATTTCAACCAGGAAATCAGACGCGCCGTTGATGACCTTTGGCTGGTCGGTGAAATCGGCGGTCGAATTGACAAAACCGGTCAGTTTGACCACCCGCTTCAGGCGGGTCAGATCGCCGCCACAGGCCGCGTTGACCTGTGCCAGCAGCGAAATCGCGCAGCGCTGGGCGGCAGCCGCGCCATCTTCCACGCTCATCGTGTCGCCCAGACGACCTTTGATCAGGCCATCAGGGCCTTGGCTGATCTGGCCCGAGACATAGAGCGTTGTGCCGATCTGGACGAAAGGCACATAATTGGCGGCGGGGGCAGGGGCGTTGGGCAGGGTAATGCCACGCTCGGCAAGGCGGGAGAGGATGGTCATGGGCGTCCTTTCAACTGTTTGTACGAAACTAGCCCCTTTTGCCCGATAGGTGAAATGGAAAGTGACACAAAGGCATTTTGCCTTGTGCGGGTGTGGTTTATGCTGCGCCTTGGCTGTTGGCATGATGCCGGCCTGCATGGCTTACTCCTCGCGGAAGGCACGGGCAAAGTAATCGGTGAAGGGCTTTATCAGATAGGCCAGCGGCGTGCGTTCATCGGTGCGGATAAACGCCTCTACCGGCATGCCGGGGATCAAGGTCAGGCCTTTCAGCTTTTCCATCTCGCCCGTATCGGGCACGATTTCGGCGCGATAGTAAGGCATTTGGGTGCGTTGATCAATCAGCGCATCGGCGGAAACCCCGGTGATATGGCCCGATAATTCCGGGGTGCTGCGTGCCGGAAAGGCCGAGAAAACCAGTTTGACCGGCTGGCCCACGGTGACTTGGTCAATGTGGAACGGTTGCACCTGCGCCGCAATCACCAGCGGGCGATTTTGTGGGATCAGGTATAGCAGCGGATCGGCGGGGCGCAAAACCGCGCGCGGCGTCGTGACTTGCAACCCCAGCACTACCCCCGACACCGGCGCCAGAATATCCAGCCGCGCAACCCTCTCAATCAGGGCGCGGCGCCGCTCGGCCAGTTCCAACTCGCGGTAGCCGATATCGCGAAGCTGGGTGTTGGCCTCCTCACGGCGCGATGCGGCAAGTTTCAACACTTCAATCGCAAGCTCGGTCATGCGGCCTTCGGATTGCGCGCGGGTGGCGGCCAGTTCGCCCACTTGCCCATCAAGGCGTGCGGTTTCACGTTGCAGCGCCAGCACGCGGCTGGCCTGCGCCAAGCCTTTGTTAAGCAATTCCTGCTGTGTTTCAAGCTCTTGACCGATCAGGTCAAGTTGCAGCCCCAGCGCACGCGATTGCGCATCAACCCCGGTGATCTGGCTGGCGATCTGGCCGCTGCGTTTGGAAAGTTGGTCTATCTGCTGCGCCATGCTGTCTTTGCGGGCGGCAAACAAGCCGCGCTGACCTTCGGTCAATTCCGCCACATCGCTGCGGGTTTCGGCCACGGAAAGCAGCTCTGGCACAAAACTGATACTGTCTTTGTCGTCGCGCTCGGCCTCCAGCCGCCCGCGGCGGGCCAGGATTTCAAAGAATTGCCCCTCGACAATCGCGAGTTCAGATTTCACTGCGGCCCCATCAAGCCGCAGCAACAGCGCACCGGCGGCGACCATCTGCCCCTCGGCCACATGGATAGAGGCAACCACGCCGCCATCGGGATGTTGCACGATCTGACGGTTTTGTTCCACCTCGATCCGCCCCGAGGCGACAATGGCCCCGGTGATCGTGGTCATCACGCCCCACCCGCCAAGGCCGATGACAAGAAAAAGCACGGTCACCATGCCAATGATGACAGGTTTACGCACCGACCAGCCAGCATCCGCCGACGGCGCGGGCCTTGCCAATGCCAAGACAGAGGGGGGCGCGGGTTTTGCGGTTCCGCACAATCTGGGGGGGCCTGCACCCGGTTTCAGCGCCGCCGGTTGCAATCTGCTCATGCCCCGCCTCCGGGCCCGACGGTTCGGGTGATTTCAGTATGGTTCTTGACCCTTTCGCGCAGCACCTGGTCACGCGGGCCAAAGGCGCGCCGCGCGCCGTCTTCCAGGACCAGCAACGTATCACATTCCTGAATGGCGGCGGGGCGATGTGCCATGATCAGCACCGCATTGCCAGCCGCCTTCATTTCCCTGATCGCCTGATTCAACGCCTGCGACCCGTCATTGTCGAGGTTGGAGTTAGGCTCATCCAGCACCAGCAGCACCGGGTCGCCATACAAGGCACGCGCCAACCCGATACGCTGAATTTGCCCGCCCGACAGCCGCCCACCGATGCTGGAAACACGGGTGTCATAGCCATCGGGCAGCTTCAGGATCATGTCATGGGCTGCGGCGCGGCGTGCCGCCTTGACAATCTTGGCCGGGTCGGGCTGTTCGGCAAGCCGCGCGATGTTTTCCGCAATCGTGCCAGCAAACAGCGCCACGCGCTGCGGCAAATAGCCGATATAACTGCCCAGTACATCGGGGTCATATTGGTCCAAGGTCGCGCCATCCAACCGTATTGTACCGCCAGCCGGGCGCCACAGCCCGATCAACGCGCGCGCCAGCGTCGTTTTGCCCGCGCCAGACGACCCGATTACCCCCAGCGCCTGACCGGGGTGCAGGTTGAACGACAGCAGGCGCAACGCTGCCTGTGATGCGCCGGGGGGCACGATGGTCAGCGCGTTGATATCAAGCACAGCGCGGGGGCGGGGTAGCGCTGTTCGCATGGCCTGTCTGGGCTGCTGCGACAGCAAGAACGATAACCGCCCCCACCCTTCTTGTGACCTTTGCACCAGCGCCCATTGGGCCACCAGCACTTCAACCGGTGCCAAGGCGCGCCCCAACAGGATAGAGCCTGCAATCATCGCCCCGGCGCTTAGCTGACCGTGAAGCGCCAGATAGGCACCCACCCCCAGCATTGCCGATTGCAAGAACAACCGGAAGGTTTTGGAGGTGATGGTGAACACACCGCCCAGATCGGCCGCCTTGATATTGGCGGCAAGTGCCGCCCCCCGCGCCTTGTTCCAGCGGTTAAAGCCCGCATTGGTCATGCCAAGCGCCTGCACGGTTTCCGCTTCGGATTTCAGGTTCTCGCCCAGACGGTCGGCATGGCCAGCGGTGCGATTGGCAAGCGTCAGCGCTGCGTGCGTAGCCGCGCGGTTCCAAATGCTCAGCACGATCAGGCACAGCCCGCCACCAAGCGCCAACCAACCCAGCGCGGGATGAAAGATAAAGATAACGGCAACAAAAAATGGTGTCCAGGGAAGGTCGAAAAACGCCAGATGTACCGGCGAGGACAGATAGCGCTGCACCGCTTCCAGATCGCGCTGCGCGGCAAGGGCATCGGGATCATTGGGCGCAATGGTCAGCCGGTGCAGCGCTGCCTGAAACACCCGTTTGTCCAGCGTATCTTGAAACCGTGCCCCGACGCGCGCCATCACGCGGTTTCTTGCATGATCCAGAAAGCCCATGGCAACAAACAGGGCCAAAACCAGAACCGACAGCGCGATCAAGGTTTCTTCAGACCGGCTGCCCAACACGCGGTCATAGACCTGAAGCATATAGAGCGGGCCGGTTAGCATCAGCAGGTTGACGAAAAAGCTGAACAGAAAAATCACGACATAAAGGGTCTGGCCTTTGCGCCGTGCCGCAGTCAGCTCTTTCAGGCCTGCGCGATTGTCTGGCGGTGTCATAAGCAAGCGATCCATTTCTACCCGAGCAGCGCTCTGGCAAGACTATGGGCCTGCGGGGGTTAATACCGCGTAAGGGGGCGCGGCCAAGCAGTCGCCCAGACCACGCAGGAGACGCCCCCTTGAAAGGTTATTCGCCAGCGCATCTGAGGCTTGGCGGCGCGATCCGGTCAGTTTCCGCCCAAGATCCCCAAAACTTCTTGCAAGATGCGATCTGCCAGGTCGTCTTGCGGCGGGGCGCTGGGTTGGCTTTGGGCTTGCGGCTGATAATAGGGGTCTTGTGGTGCCTGTTGGTATTGCTGGTTCTCGGGCGTTGGCGGCAAGCGCGGCTCGGGGATCAGCATCGGCAAGGGGCGCTCGGGCAGCCCTTCATGGACGCGCAGCATCACCTCATGCCAGATTTCAGCAGGCAGGCCCCCGCCGGTAACCCCGGCCAAGGGCGTGTTGTCGTCATAGCCCATCCAGACGCCGGCGACATAATCGGCGGTAAAGCCTATGAACCACGCATCGCGCGCGGCAGATGTCGTGCCGGTTTTTCCCGCGACTTGACGGCCCGGCAGCTTGGCGCGCCCGCCGGTGCCCTCTTCTACCACCTGATACATCATATAGGTCAGATAATGCGCGGCTTGTTCAGAGATCACCCGCTCACCAATACCGCCATCCTGACCCAGCAGCGGCGTATCATCGCCCTTCAACCGCAGGTCGACCAAGCCGTAGGGCCGCACCGACGAGCCGCCGTTCAGAATGCCGGCATAGGCGCCGGTCATTTCCAGCAGGCTTGATTCCGACGCGCCAAGCGCCAGCGCAGGCCCCGCCGCCAAATCGCTTTCGATGCCGAATTCCGACGCGACCTTGCGCACGACATCGCGCCCCATCGCCTCGGAGATGCGCACGGCGGCGGTGTTGACCGATTGTTCCAGCGCCTTGGTCAGCGTGATCATGCCCAGATATTTCTTGGTGTAGTTCTGCGGCGAATAGGGGCCAGAGCCTTTGATGTTGATCGTCAGAGGCTTGTCTTCAACATAATCGGCGGGGGTATAGCCCATATCCATTGCCGCAGCATAAACGAAGGGCTTGAATGCCGACCCGGTTTGCCGTTTCGCCATCGTCGCGCGGTTGAAACTGCCGGGGGGGGCCGGATACCTGCCGCCGACCATTGCCCGCACCGCCCCATCCGCCGACATCACAATCACCGCTGCTTCGGTTTTGGACCCGGCGCGCAGCTTGGCATCCAGCACATCGGTCAGCGCTGTTTCCGCTGCCTTTTGCAGCTTTTGGTCCAGCGTGGTGCGCATGATCACGTCTTCGGTGGTGTCTTTGGTCAAGAAGCTGGGGCCTTCGCCCATGACCCAATCGGCAAAATAGCCACCCGCCCGCGCTTCGGCGGCTTTTGACAGTGTGGCCGGGGTGCGCAGGGCCGCTTCGTGTTCGGCCAGCGTCAGATAGCCTTGTTCCTGCATCAGATCCAGAACCACCGCCGCCCTGTCCTGTGCCCGTTTCAGATTATTGGTCGGCGCATAGGTTGAGGGGGCTTTCAGTAGCCCTGCAAGCATCGCGCCCTCGGCCGCATCAACCTGACTGGCGGATTTGCCGAAATAGCGCTGGGCGGCCGCCTCGAACCCGCGGGCCCCGGCGCCCAGATAGGCCCGATTGAAGTAGATGGTCAGAATTTCTTCCTTGGAGTATTTCGTCTCCAGCGCCAGCGCAAAGGGCACCTCGCGGATTTTGCGAAACAAGCCGCCCTGGCGGCAATCGGATTCGTAATCGGCCTCGTTTTTCCATTGTGTCGCATCATAGGCGACCCCAAGGCACAGCAGCTTGGCGACCTGTTGGGTGATGGTGGAACCGCCATTCCCCGATAGCGGGCCGCGCCCCTCGCGTATGTTGATGCTGACGGCGGATGCGATGCCGCGCGGTGAAATGCCGTAATGCCAGTAAAACCGCTTGTCTTCGGTGGCGACCACTGCGTCATGCAGGTAATCCGACACGGCAGAGGCGCTGGTTGATGTGCCAAAGGTTTCACCGCGCCAGGCAAATACCTTGTCATAGCGGTCCATCAGCGTGACCGAGCCACGCGCCCGCGCGTCCAGCAAATCGTTTACGGGCGGCAGTTGCGCGTAAAAGTAAAAGGTGGCAGCCGCAAGTATAAGCGCGAACACGGCGCCGATGCGCCACGAAATCCCCCAGACAACCCGCCAGATCAGGCCAACAAAGGCCGCAATCCACCCCGAAAGGCCCCGCCTGCGGGCTGCTTGGCTTTTCCCGCCGCGTTTTTTCGGCGGCTGTCGCTTGGGCGGCAGGGCCGCCTTTTTGGACCCGCCAGAGGATTTGGCGGGGGTTTTATAGCGGCGGTCTGCCACCATCGGTGGGGGCTTGTTGCCTGATCTGCTCATCCGTCCTGTATCCCGTGTTTTCACGCATTATTGCGCGCAGAATAACCTGCCTTGTGCCGATTGTAGAGCGGTAAGGCAAAGCCAATCGACGGAATGTATGGCTATTTTTTAATCATTTACCACCGTATGTGCAAAAATTATGCACAATTTCGGTTTTGACGCCTTGGCATTTGCCCTTTTTCTTGTGCCAAGCCTGCAACCTGGCCCCACCTGAACGCAGGAAGTCAGGCCATGCGTCCTCCAGAACATGGGGCAAAAATGTGGTGCTGGCATCTGAAAACCAATGATCACGCGCTTTAACCAGCGGGAAAAGGAAGTGATGATGACGGATCGAAATTCAATTCTGGGGATGGCAATGCTTGCCACACTCGCAGCCTTGCCTGCTTGGGCGCAAGAGGCGGTGGCGGCCCCCGCAGTCAATACGGCTTTTATTTTCAATACCCTGCTGCTTTTGATTGGCGGCTTTCTGGTGTTCTGGATGGCCGCCGGTTTTGCGATGCTGGAGGCGGGCCTTGTACGGTCAAAGAACGTGACCATGCAGCTTACCAAGAACATTGCACTTTTTGCGATAGGGTCCATCATGTATTGGCTGGTTGGCTATAACCTGATGTATCCGGGCGATACATGGGCGATTGCGGGGCTTGTCGGGGGTTTTGGCCCTGCCAATATCCAGGGTGAAATTGCGCCAGATGCCGCCTATGCCACCGGCGCGGATTTCTTCTTTCAGCTGATGTTCTGCGCCACCACCGCCTCTATCGTGTCTGGCACTTTGGCGGAACGACTCAAGCTTTGGCCCTTCTTGATCTTCACCACCCTCCTGACCGGCCTTCTTTATCCGATAGAGGCGTCCTGGCAGTGGGGGGGCGGCTGGTTGCAGGTGCAGGGGTTCAATGACTTTGCCGGCTCGACGCTGGTGCATGCGGCTGGTGGGGCGGCAGCCTTGGCAGGGGCGCTGATTCTTGGGCCGCGTTTGGGAAAATTTGGCGGCGATGGCCGCGTGCATCCGATGCCCGGATCAAACCTTGCACTGGCCACTTTGGGGACGTTCGTTCTGTGGCTGGGGTGGTTCGGATTTAACGGCGCATCGCAATTGGCGCTGGGAACCGAAGCCGATGCAAATGCCGTGGCGATCATCTTTGCCAATACAAATATGGCCGCCGCCGGGGGGGCCATCGCCGCGATGGTTTTGACCCGGGCGCTGTTTGGAAAGGTTGATCTGACCATGCTGCTGAACGGTGCCTTGGCCGGTTTGGTCGCTATCACCGCAGGGCCGCTTGATCCGCCCTTGTTCGGGGCGCTGTGGATCGGGGCGATTGGCGGTATGCTTGCTGTGGTCGCGGTGCCGCTGTTGGACAAGGCCAGGATTGACGATGTGGTTGGCGCGATCCCTGTGCATCTGGTCGCGGGATTTTGGGGCACGATGGCGGTTCCATTCCATTCCAAGGGCGCGTCATTCGGCATGCAGGCATTGGGTTTTGTTGCGGTGGCGGGGTTTATGTTCGCTGCTGCGGGGCTTGTCTGGTCTATCCTCAAGGCCACGACGGGCCTTCGCCCCAGCCAGGAAGATGAGATATTGGGGCTGGACAAGGCCGAACTGGGGCTGGAGGCCTATCCCGAATTCCGGGCCTGACCGGCACAAACCGCGCAACTGGCCCGGACATATCGCATCCGGGCCTGACGCGCCGCCACAAGGCCGCAACGGATCAGCCCAACAGACGAAAGCGCCAGAACCCGCCGTCGGTCTCGCCCAGGGGGACCACCTTGAGGTCGGTCAAATCGGTGACAAGCTGTGCCGCATGGGGCGAGGTCAAAAACACAGCGCTTGTGCCGGGCATCGGCGTGAACTGCCAATTCGGCTCGGGCGTCACCTCTAGCGGAGAGCTGTTTGCAATCTCGTTCAGCAAGATATTGCGGATCGTGACCGAGGATTCAAACACCACCCCTTCGGTATCAGCAAGGCGAAGCGCCAAATGCGTGCTGGCGCGGTAGTTGTTGGTCGCAACCACAAACTCTGCCTCGGGGTCAACTGTCTGGCCCTGATACCGCAGGTTGCGGATACGCCGGGATTCGGGGTGCTGCAACACACCTGCAACTGAATAGCGGGCGGGTTGTGTCGGATCAATCTCATAGGTCAGGCCATAAATAATGTCGAAGTTATAGGATGGAAAGTCATCGTTCAGCAGGGGTTGGTCTTGCTGCCCCGGCACGATCTGATGAAATGCCACCGCCGAACGTTCCAGCCATTCCATGATATCGGCGCCGCGCAGCCGCAGCGCGCAGATCGTGTTTGGAAAACAATAGAGATCGGCCACGCTGCGCTGATACATGGGGCCCGCTGGAATTTGCGTGAAATTCCCGGCCCCCCCCCAGCCGCCAACCTTGAACGGTGCGGCCGCCGAAAGCAGCGGAAGGCGGGCATGTTCGGTTCCGGCCAGCTTTTTCGCGATATAATTGCGCTGGGCCCGGCAGACGATCTGCACTGTGGCGCAATCCTTGACCTGCGCGAAATAGCTGTGCAGCGGGCGTCGCGTGGCACCGATCGCAAACCGCATATATTCAAGTGTCGCCTCATGCTCTGCTTGCGCGGCTTTAAGCACGAAAGGCACCGACACGACCGACATGTGGTGTTTGCCTGCGGTTTTGGCCGTGGCGATCGGCAGCACATCGGACTGGCCATCCAGCACCTGCCAGCCAGCGCCGCCGCGTTGCAGTTTCAGGTCAATCACCCCCAGATGCGACCCCCAGAACCCCGCCATCACCGCAGGCGTGCCATCCAGCGTGCCGCGCACCGCGTCAATCCCCGGTCTGTTGGCAAATTGGGCCGAGGGGAACAGCATATGCGTATGCCCAAGCGCCACAGCATCTATGCCCGGCAAGCGCGCCAAGGGGCGGCCCGCGTTTTCCATCCCATCAAAATGCTGTTCTGCGCCTATGCCGGTATGGGCCAGCGCGATGATGATATCCGCCCCGGCCTCTTTCATTTCAGGGATCAGCGCGGCGGCGGTTTCCACCATATCGCGCGATTGAATGACCCCGCGCAACAAGGTTTCATCCCAGGTCACGATCTGTGGCGGCAACAGCCCCAACACACCAATGCGGATAGGGTGAAACTTGCCCGCACCATCGCGCAGCTTGCGATCCAGCAGCACATAGGGCGGCAGCAAACGGCTATCGCGGCGGGCATCGGCACCGCGTTTGGTCAAGGCATTGGCGCATAGATAGGGAAAGGCACTACGCTCTATCGCCGCGAGCAAAAACTCCAGCCCAAAGTTGAATTCGTGGTTGCCAAGGGCCGCCGCATCATACCCAAGCCTGTTCATGGCTGCGATAACGGGGTGGAGGTCGCCAGCCCGCAACCCGCGATCAAAGGCCATGTAATCACCCAGGGCGCTACCTTGCAGCACATCGCCACCGTCAAGCAACAGCGTATTGATGGCCTGCGCCCGCACGGCAGCAATCAGCGCCGCTGTTCGCGCCAATCCCGCCCCTTCAATCGGGCGGTCATTGTAATAATCATAGGGAAAAATATGTGCATGCAAATCCGTTGTCTGCATGATGCGCAAATGCGCCTGATTTTCGACAAGCATGGCCGAAAATGGGTGCGGATTGATCAACACGTTTCTGTCTGCTTCCCTGTTCTGCTGTGAGGTGATTTTCCGCACCGTTTCGCCGACTCTAACAACTCGGTTTGTCAGTTTCCACCTATGACGTTATGTTTGATCACTTTTATCAACGCTGGGTTGTTTTTGCCGATAAAGCATGAAGCTATGGCGGCGGCCGGATGATTGCCATAGTCAGCCTTGCATGGCATCACCAGATAAACAGGCGCGGGTTTCGGGAGGCAAAGAATGATTTTGGCGGACACACTGGCCTTTGCCGGCTCTACGCTTGATCGTGCGGCAGACCTGCGCAGTGATCCGCAAAAAATGGCAAGTTTGTTGGCGGATGGTGGGCAGGTGCTGCCAATCTGGCGCGGCAAGCCGCTGATTCAGGGTGGGGCAGAGCCTGGTTGGGTGCCAGCGGGCCATCCGGTGCTTGTGCATGGCAGGCCGCCTTTGTTTCTGGGGCTGGATGAAGGTATCGCCCGTTTTGCCCAGGATATCTCGGACTGGTCGCCTGCGGTCGGGTCCGAGGCGCTTGAGTCCGGGTTTTTTGACGGCTCCACGCAATTTCACCCCAGCCTGCCCGATACCCATGCCTTTCTGGAATTGCGCGGCGTCATGAACCAGCTGTCACCCAGTGCAGCCGAAATGGTTGCCACCGCCAAGGCCGTTTTGCAATGGCACATCAGCCATCGCTATTGTGCGGTATGCGGCGCGCAATCGGTTGCCATCAACGCGGGCTGGCAGCGGGTTTGTGGCACCTGTGCGGCGCAGCATTTTCCACGCAGTGACCCGGTGGTCATCATGCTGATTCAGCGGGGCAACAAGCTGCTGCTGGGCCGCTCGGCGGGGTGGCCGGATGGCATGTATTCCTGCCTTGCGGGTTTTGTCGAACCCGGTGAAACCCTGGAGGCCGCCGTGCGCCGTGAGGTGCTGGAGGAAACCAGTATCACCGTCGGCGATGTGCGCTTTGTTGCAAGCCAGCCTTGGCCCTTTCCGGCATCCCTGATGATGGGCTTTATCGGTGAGGCCACCAGTGAAGACATCACTATCGACCCCAAAGAGCTTGACGCGGCCATTTGGGTCACGCGTGAAGATATGATGGAGGTCATGGCAGGTCAGCACCCCACCATCCGCCCCGCCCGCAAAGGTGCGATTGCCTATCACCTGATTGCGCAATGGCTTGCGGGTAGGCTCGAATAACCACACAGGGTCAAAAAACGTCGAACCGTTACTGAATTGTAATGGAAATGCGTCTAGGGACAGTTCACAAACCATCCGTATAGCAACAATAGCCAACAACCGGCGATTGGATAAGGCACCGGCATGAAACTGACAGCCACTGAAAACATCGAAGCCCCGATTGGGTTTGTCTACGCAGCCCTCGCGGATTTTGAGAACTGGGAACGCTCTGCCCTGCGCCGTGGCGCCGAGGTGGAACGCCTGGACCGTTTGCGCCAGCCGGGGGCAGGCATGGAGTGGAAAGTCGGTTTCGATTACCGCGCCAAGAAACGGCATGTTGAAATCAAGTTGCTGACACTGACACCCGGACAAACCCTGGTGTTTGATTGCATGGGCCAACCCGCCGAAGCGATCTTGAAGGTTGAACTGGCCGAAATGGGCCCGCGCCGAACCCGCGTGGTGGTAGAGGTTGAGGTGAAGCCCCGCACCCTTGCGGCGCGTTTGTTCCTGCAATCCCTGCGCCTTGCCAAAGCCAAGGTGAACCGCCGCTTTGCCCTGCGCCTTGCCCAAACCGCTGCCGACATCGAAGATCGCTACAAGGCGCAGGCCAAGACCTGAGGGGCAGTTCGGACCAAAAGGTCAGGTCTGGCAAAGCCCCCCCCTGAAAGCTGTGTGATCAGCCATCCAAACCCGCGCCAATGGCTTTAATTCCGGCGCGGGTCTGCCGGATATACCCCCAGAATATCGTGTTCTGAGGTGAAATATTTCAACTCATCCAGCGCCAGCCTTACATTTTCGTCCTCGGGGTGGCCTTCAATATCGGCATAAAATTCGGTTGCGGTGAAAGATCCACCGACCATATAGCTTTCCAACTTGGTCATGTTGACCCCATTGGTCGCAAACCCGCCCATCGCCTTGTAAAGCGCGGCTGGAATGTTTCGGACCCGGAAAGTAAAGGTTGTCATCATTTTTGCCGCCCGTCGCGCATGATTGGCCTCGCGCGACATCACCAGAAAGCGGGTGGTGTTATTGGCCTGATCTTCAATGTGGCGGGCCAACACGTCCAGCCCGTAAATCTCGCCCGCCAGTTCTGACGCCAATGCGCCCAAAGCGGGCTCTCCGCGCGCGGCAACCGCTTTGGCAGAGCCGGCCGTATCGGCACCGGTGATTGCCGTGATCGCATGGGCTTTCAGAAAGTCGCGGCATTGGCCCAGCAAAACTGTATGGCTCATCGCCCGTTTCACATCCTTCAGGTGGGTTCCCGGCACCGCCAGCAAATTGATGTGAACCCGGACAAAGGCTTCATCAACGATCCGCAGCCCCGAGCCGGGCAACAGCGCGTGAATATCGGCCACCCGCCCATAGGTCGAATTCTCGACCGGAAGCATCGCCAGATCGACGTCCCCTGACCGGCAGGCTTCGATCGTATCTTCAAAGGTGTGGCAAGCAACTGCTTCCATTCCGGGCCGGGCCTGACGGCAGGCTTCATGTGAATAGGCGCCCAATTCCCCCTGAAAAGCGATGCGTCCGGTCATATTTGGCAGTCTCCGTCGATAAAATAGGCCTCAGGGCGTTTGATAATGCTAGTATACCTTGAATTGGGACGTGGGAAGCGGTTAGAAGCGCCACAGGAAAACGCTGAAGCGAGGCGCGACATGTTCGACACGATGACAATGACCAAAGTTGTGGGGGCCCTTTGCGGGTCGCTTCTGGTATTCCTGCTGGGGGGCTGGGCCGCGCAGGCGCTTTACAGCACCGGCGGCGGGCATGGCGAAGGGGCAACCCAAGCCTATACCATTGACACCGGCGCAGATGCGCCAGTCGAGGCCGCAGTTGAAGGCCCGAGCTTTGAAGAGCTTTACGCCTCGGCTGATGCGGCCGCAGGCGAGAAGGTGTTCTCAAAATGCAGGGCCTGCCACAAGGTTGATGGCAGCAACAGCACCGGCCCGCATCTTGATGGCGTCGTTGATCGCGCCAAGGCGCATGTTGAAGGTTTTGGCTATTCTGATGTGCTGGTGGGAATGGCCGAAGAAAGCTGGACACCCGAGAACCTTGACGCATTCCTGGCCAACCCCAAAAAATACGCCCCCGGCACCAAGATGAGCTTTGCCGGCTTGCCCAAACCAGCAGATCGCGCAAACCTGATCGCCTGGTTGGCAACGCAGCCATAAACCGGCCCGAATTTTGTGCAAAGGCCGTCCGTTTGGGCGGCCTTTTGCGTTGGCCCGCGTGAAATCACGCAATCGCAACTTGTTGCCACACCACGTTACATTCTAGCATGGGGCAAGGACACGGGGTTCACTTCGGTTCGGCATATTGGCTTTCGCAAAGCCATCGGCGCAGACCCCCGGAACAACCGGGGCAGCTAGCAGGGAGAAGACAATGCGGGTGACACAGACAGCGACCAAAGCGGCGCAGCGACCAGTGACTTTGCCAGGCTTTGATCTGGCGGTGAAGATGGGGCTGATGGGGGGGGCTGTGGTTTTGGCGCTGGCGGCCTCGGCGGTTGCTGCGCGGTCTGAAACCATCACGGTCGCGCATGGCATTTCAACCTTTGGCGAATTGAAATACCCCGCCGATTTCATGCATCTGGCCTATGTGAACCCTGATGCGCCCAAGGGGGGGGAAATCTCGGAATGGACCTCGGGCGGGTTTGACAGCATGAATCCCTATTCGATCAAGGGCCGTGCTGCAGCGCTGTCATCGGCTGCCTTCGAATCGATTCTGGAAGGCACAGCGGATGAGATCGGTGCCAGTTATTGCCTGCTGTGTTCAACTTTGGAATATCCCGAAGATCGCTCTTGGGTGATTTTCAACCTGCGCGAAGATGTGACGTTTTCGGATGGCAGCCCGATGACTGCGGCCGATGTGATTTTTTCCTATGAAACCTTTCTTGCCAAGGGCCTGACCGATTTTCGCACCATCTTTGCCACCAAAGTCGAGAAGGTCGAGGCGCTGGATCGCCATAGGGTAAAGTTTACCTTCAAACCCGGCATTCCAACCCGCGATTTGCCACAAGATGTGGGCGGTTTGCCGATTTGTCCAAGACACAATATGAGGCCGAGGGGCTGGACCTGGAGAACAGCACCCTGACACCGTTTCTGGGCACAGGGGCCTATCGCCTGGACAAAATGCGCATTGGCAAATCCGTGAGCTATCAGCGCAACCCGGAATATTGGGGCAAAGACCATCCGCTGCGCATCGGAACGAATAACTTTGACACGATCCGCATCGAGTATTTTTCTGATTATGATGCCGCGTTTGAAGGGTTCAAAGGTGGCACCTATACGTTTCGCAATGAGGCGTCTTCGATCAAATGGGCCACGGGGTATGATTTCCCGGCAGTGGTGAATGGGCAGGTTATCAAGGCAGAATTGGCCTCGGGCGAGAAGACCACGGGCCAGTCATTCATTTTCAACCTGCGGCGCGAAAAGTTCCAGGACCCGCGTGTCCGCGAAGCGATTGGCTTGATGTTCAATTTTGAATGGTCGAACGCGACGCTGTTTTATGGCATATATGACCGGATCAATTCCTATTGGGGCAACAGCTTCATGGAGGCGAAAGGCACCCCGAGCGCGGCTGAGGCCGCCTTGCTTGAACCGCTTGTGGCTGACGGGCTTTTGGATGCTGCGATTTTGACGGAGGAGGCGATCATGCCCGCGGCTTCGGGCGTGCGCCAGTTGGACAGGGGCAATTTGCGCAAGGCATCAAACCTGCTGGCCGATGCTGGCTGGATTGTCGGCAATGACGGCATGCGCCGCAATGCCAAGGGTGAGATGCTGCGGGTCGAATTTTTAGAGGATAGCCCGACCTTTGATCGCGTGATCAACCCCTTTGTCGAAAACCTGCGCAGCCTTGGCGTGGATGCAGTGCTGACACGGGTAGACAACGCCCAGATGGAAGACCGCACCCGCCCGCCGAAATATGATTTCGACATCACCAACCATTTCAACAGTACCAACTATTTCTCAGGGACAGAGCTAAAGCAATATTACGGCTCAGAAACCGCCGATGTCTCATCCTTCAACGCGATGGGGCTGAAAAGCAAAGCGGTGGACCGGATGATTGATGTGGTGCTGGCCGCCACGACCCTGGAGGGCCTGACCACGGCGACAATGGCGCTTGACCGGGTGATGCGGGCCGAGCGTTTCGGCATTTTCCAATGGTTCAAGGCAAAACATACCGTCGCCTATTATGATATTTTTGAGCATCCCGAAACGCTGCCGCCCTACGCACTGGGCGAATTGAGCTTCTGGTGGTACAACGCGGAAAAAGCCGCCGTTCTCAAAGCCTCTGGTGTGCTGAAATAACGATAAAAAACGGCAGGTAAGCAGTATGGGTGCCTATATTCTTCGGCGGTTGTTGCTGATCATTCCAACGCTGCTTGGGATTATGATCATCAACTTTGCCATGGTTCAATTCGTGCCCGGCGGCCCGATTGAACAGGTTTTGGCGCGGCTCGATGGCGGCGGTGATGCGCTGCAAGGGATATCGGGGTCAGGCGATGCGGGCACTGAAAACGCCGGCAACAGCGAATATCTGGGCGCGCGGGGCCTGCCGCCCGAATTTATTGCCGAATTGGAAAAGCAGTTCGGGTTTGACAAGCCGCCGATGGAGCGTTTCCTGAACATGCTGTGGAATTACGCGCGGTTTGACTTTGGCGAAAGCTATTTCCGGTCTATTTCCGTGACCGATCTGGTGCTGGAAAAGATGCCGGTTTCGATCAGCCTTGGGTTGTGGTCGACGCTGATTGCCTATCTGGTTTCCATCCCCCTGGGCATACGCAAGGCGGTGCGGGATGGCACGCCGTTTGATACATGGACGTCCGGCGCAATTATCGTGGCCTATGCGATACCGGGGTTTTTATTCGCCATTTTGCTGTTGGTGCTGTTTGCAGGCGGGTCATATTGGAAGATTTTTCCGCTGCGGGGGCTGACTTCCGAAGGGTTTTCGGACCTGTCCTTGCTGGGTAAGGCGTTGGATTATATGTGGCATATGGCGCTGCCAATCCTTGCCTCGACCATCGCCAGCTTTGCCACGCTGACCTTGCTGACCAAGAACAGTTTTCTCGATGAGATCGGCAAGCAATATGTGATGACGGCCAAGGCCAAGGGCCTGTCGGAAAGTCAGGTGCTGTATGGTCATGTGTTCCGCAACGCGATGCTGATCGTGATTGCGGGATTCCCGGCGGCGTTCGTTTCGATCTTCTTTGGCCAAAGCCTGATTATCGAGACGATCTTTTCGCTGGATGGTTTGGGGCAAATGGGGTTCAAGGCCGTGGTGGAACGCGATTATCCGGTGATGTTCGGCACGCTTTATGCCTTTGGTATCATGGGGTTGCTGGTTGGGATCGTGTCGGACCTGATGTATGTCTGGATTGACCCGCGCATTGACTTTGAGGGGCGCGGCTGATGGCACTTTCCCCGCTTAATCAACGCCGCTGGCGCAATTTCAAGGCCAACCGCCGGGCGTTCTGGTCGCTTTGGCTGTTGCTGGTCCTCTACGGGTTGTCGATTTTTGCCGAGGTGTTGGCAAATGACAAACCGTTGCTGGTCAGCTATCGCGGCGATATTCGCGCACCGTTTTTGCAGTTTTACCCCGAAACCGCCTTTGGCGGCGATTTCAGGACCGAGGCAAAATACCGCGACCCCGAGGTGCGCTGCCTGATCCGGTCGGGCGGGGTAGAGGCCTGTCTGGATGACCCGGAAGCCTCGCTTGCCGCACTGAACGCAGGCACGCTGGAAGGGGCGCAAATGGGCTGGGTGCTGTGGCCGCCGATCCCGTATAGCTTTAACACGATCAACGATATTGGCCGCGCCGCCCCCAGCCCGCCCGATGCCAACCACTGGCTCGGCACCGATGATACCGCGCGCGATGTGACGGCGCGGGTGATCTATGGCTTCCGGCTGTCAGTGTCTTTCGCGCTGATCGTGACCTTTCTCACCTCGGTCATCGGGGTCGCGGCGGGGGCGGTGCAGGGCTATTTTGGCGGTTGGGTCGATTTGATTTTCCAGCGCGTGCTGGAGATTTGGGGCGCAACCCCCAGCCTTTACATCATCATCATCGTCGCCGCGATCTGGCGAATGAACTTTTGGCTGCTCGTGGGTTTGATGGTGTTGTTTGGCTGGACCTCGCTGGTTGGTGTGGTGCGCGCCGAATTTCTGCGGGCGCGGAATTTTGAATATGTTCGTGCGGCAAAGGCGCTGGGTGTATCGGACCGGGTGATCATGTTCCGCCATGTGCTACCCAATGCGATGGTCGCCACGCTGACCATGTTGCCGTTCATCATCACCGGTACCATCGGCTCCCTTGCCGTGCTGGATTTTCTGGGATTTGGTCTGCCCGCCTCGGCCCCCAGCCTTGGTGAGCTGACCCTGCAAGCCAAGCAAAACCTGCAGGCGCCCTGGCTTGCCTTTACTGCCTTTGGCGTGTTTGCGACCATGCTGTCACTGCTGGTGTTCATCTTTGAAGGCGTGCGCGATGCCTTTGACCCGCGAAAGACCTTTCAATGACTGACACTGTTCTTACCGTCGAAAACCTGTGCGTCGGCTTTCGTCAGGATGGCCGCATCATTCAGGCTGTGCAGGGGGTTTCCTTTACCGTGGCCAAGGGGGAAACTGTGGCGCTGGTGGGGGAAAGCGGGTCGGGTAAATCGGTGACAGCGCTTTCCACCGTAGCGCTGCTGCCGTCCAGTGCGCAGATTTCGGGCTCGATCCTGTATAACGGCACCCAGATGATCGGCGCGCCGGAACCGGATCTGCGCCGGGTGCGTGGCAATGATATCAGCTTTATTTTCCAAGAGCCGATGACCAGCCTTAACCCGCTGCACACGATCGAGAAGCAACTGGCCGAAAGCCTGGCGCTGCATCAGGGGTTGGGCGGCCCTGCTGCGCGGGCGCGGATATTGGAGCTGTTGGACAAGGTGGGCATCCGCGATGCCGAAAGCCGCCTTGGTGCCTACCCGCATCAGCTTTCGGGCGGGCAACGCCAACGGGTGATGATTGCGATGGCGCTGGCCAACGGGCCAGACCTGCTGATCGCGGATGAGCCGACGACAGCGCTGGATGTGACCATTCAGGCGCAAATCCTTGAATTGCTGGCTGAATTAAAGCGCGCCGAGGGGCTGAGCCTGCTGTTCATCACCCATGATCTGGGCATCGTGCGCCGCATCGCCGACCGGGTCTGCGTGATGCAAGGCGGCAAGATTGTGGAACAGGGCCGCACAGCCGAAATTTTTGACAACCCGCAGCACCCCTATACCAAAACCCTGCTGGAGGCAGAACCCAAAGGCCGCCCCGAACCTGCACGCGAGGGCGGCGAAGAGATTGTGCGAACCGAAAACCTGCGTGTCTGGTTCCCCATTCACCGCGGCTTTCTGCGCAAGGTGGTCGGGCATGTGAAGGCGGTGAATGCCGCCAGTATTTCGGTGCGGGCCGGGGAAACCCTGGGGATTGTGGGCGAAAGCGGGTCGGGGAAAACCACGCTGGCGCTGGGAATTTTGCGGCTTATCCCATCAGAAGGCACGATTGTCTTCATGGGCCAGAACATTCAGAACCGGTCCACAAAACAGATGCGCGATTTACGCAGTGAAATGCAGGTGGTGTTCCAGGACCCCTACGGCAGCCTGTCGCCGCGCATGACGATTGAACAGATCATAGCCGAGGGTCTGGGCGTGCATGGCACCGAAAAGGGCAAGGACCATCGCCAGATGGTTGCTGATATCATGGTTGAGGTGGGTCTGGACCCGGCAACCATGGGCCGCTACCCGCATGAGTTTTCGGGCGGTCAGCGGCAGCGTGTGGCGATTGCCCGCGCGATGATCTTGCGGCCAAAGCTGGTCCTGCTGGATGAGCCGACAAGCGCGCTGGATATGACGGTGCAGGTGCAAATTGTAGAGCTATTGCGCAATTTACAGCGCAAACAGGGCTTGGCTTATCTGTTTATCAGCCATGATTTACGGGTTGTTCGGGCTTTGGCGCATAAGGTCATTGTGATGAAACAGGGCGATGTGGTCGAATCGGGCGTGGGGTCGCAGGTATTTGACGACCCGCAGACCGAATATACCAAAACCCTGATGGCAGCGGCGTTTGGGCGGGGCAATACCAAGGCGATGTGATGAAAATCTTGTTCGTACATCAGAACTTTCCGGGCCAGTTTTTGTATCTTGCGCCCGCGTTGCAGGCGCGTGGCCACGAATGCCGGGCGCTGACCGATGCCGGGAACAAGCGCGACAGCAAAATTCCGACCCTGCGCTACCGCCATGAGATGCCGCCACCCGACCCCAAAGCCACGCGTTTGGGGCGCAATTTCACCCAGATGTCGGACCGGGGTGTCACGGTGGCCCGCGCCTGCCTGCAATTGCGTGACACGCATGGCTATTGCCCCGATGTGATCTTTGGCCATTCCGGCTGGGGGGAGACGTTGTTTTTGAAAGAGGTTTGGCCTGATGCCAAGCTGATCGTCTATGCCGAATTTTATTATCGTGGCGTGGCGCGGGATGTTGGCTTTGACCCGGAATTTTCGCGCGCGGGCTTTGATGCGGTGATGACAGCGCAGGCCCGAGCCGCACATCTGGGGCAATCCTTGTTGCATGCTGATGCTGCCCTTGCGCCGACACAATGGCAGGCCAGCACTTATCCGCCCGCGTTGCAGCCATTGATACGGGTAATATTTGATGGCGTGAATACGGCCGTTATGGCCCCGAACCCGCAGGCCAGCATCACGCTGCCCAATGGCAAGGTTTTGCGCGCAGGGGATGAGGTTTTGACCTTTGTGAACCGCAATCTTGAACCGTATCGCGGCTATCACATCTTCATGCGCGCGCTGCCCGAGGTGATGGCGGCGCGACCCGATGCGCAGGTGGTTATCGTTGGTGGCGATGATGTCAGCTATGGGGCCGGGGCCGGTGCGGGCGAAACCTGGAAACAGATCTTTCTGGAGGAGGTGAAGCACAGGCTTGATCTTGGCCGCGTGCATTTCCTTGGCAAGGTGCCCTATCCGCAATTCGTGGCGCTGATGCAGATCAGCCGGGCGCATGCCTATCTGACCTATCCGTTCGTGCTGTCCTGGTCGATGCTTGAGGCGATGTCGGCGGGGGCCTATGTTGTCGCGTCCAAAACTGCCCCGGTCGAGGAGCTGATCACGGACGGGCTGAATGGCCGCTTGGTTGATTTCTTTGATATCCCGGCATGGTCGGCGGCGCTGACCGAGGCCCTTGCAAGGCCGGAACGCTTCACACCGCAGCGCCGTGCGGCACGGCAGACCATTTTGGATGGTTTCGACCTGCAAAATATCTGCATGCCGCGGCTGGTGGATTTTGTCGAAGCCTTTGCGCCAAAAGTTCAAAACGTTTCAGGAAATACATGATACATCGTTGATCCCAATGACCCAAGGGCGCGTAGCGTGGCGGGGTATTGGCGACTCGGGCCTCTGCCGAAACGCTGCAAGGTATTTGCGCCTGATCTGATGCAGCAGAGCAGGCGCAACCTGTTGGGAAATCCGTTATACGGCGGCGGAGTGCTGCGCCTTGGCGTGATCATAGGCGTCAAACGCGCGTGCGATGATACGGGTCAGGGGGCGCGCCTGAAGCGGAATGGCCAGCCCGTCATCGCTTAACGATACCATATCGCCAA
Source organism: Pseudorhodobacter sp. (assembly GCF_034675685.1). Lineage (GTDB taxonomy): Bacteria > Pseudomonadota > Alphaproteobacteria > Rhodobacterales > Rhodobacteraceae > Pseudorhodobacter. The sequence continues at coordinate 373,346 of NZ_JAUCDA010000016.1, forward strand.
AGGTGGTTTTGGCGGCCTGGAACATCGACTCAAGCGTTTCGGGGGCGGTGTCAAAATCGCGCAACAACTCTGCCCGGTCGACGCGGAAATCACACATCAGCGCCTCGATAATTCGGGCGCGCAGCAGGTCTTCACCCGCAAACACATGGCCGCGATGCACCGAGAACCGGCCTTCACGAATCGCTTTGGTATGCGCCGCCGTGGCGCTGGCGTTCTGCGCAAACCCCTGCGGAAAGCGCGAGATGGACGAGGCACCAAGCCCGATCAACGCGGTCGCGGTATCATCGGTATAGCCCTGAAAGTTGCGGCGCAGCAGGCCATTTGCCTGCGCCACGGCCAAGCCATCGGTCGGGCGCGCAAAATGGTCAATCCCGATTTCGGTATAGCCATCCCAGGCGAATAATTCCCGCGCGGTTTCAAACAATCCCAGCCGCTCTTCGGGCGTTGGCAGCTTGTCAGAGGGGATCAATTGCTGGCGGCGGCTCATCCACGGCACATGCGCATAACCGTACAGAGCCACCCGGTCGGGCGACAGGGTCAGCAGCTTTTGTACCGAATCAGCGATTCGGGTATTTGTCTGATGCGGCAGGCCGTACAGGATATCGGCGTTCAAACTGTCCACGCCCCGCTCACGAATCATGTCGACCGCTTGCTTGGTCAGCTCATAGCTTTGTTCGCGCCCGATGGATTTTTGGATTTCGGGGTCGAAATCCTGCACCCCGACCGAGGCGCGATTCATCCCGGATGCGGCCAATGCATCCAGCCGCGCGGCGTCAATTTCGTTGGGGTCAATCTCTACCGAAAACTCACCACCCGATGCCAGTGGCACGGCATCAAACACCTGATCGGCCAGCGCACGCATCAAATCGGGCATCAGCAGGGTTGGTGTACCCCCCCCCCAATGCAACCGTGACAGGGTAACGCCCGGGGCCAAATGGCGGCGTAAAAGGGCTATTTCATCGCGCAGCATCTCGGCATAGGCGATAACCGGCGCATCCGACGATGTGCCCTGGGTGCGACAGGCGCAAAACCAGCACAGGCGGCGGCAAAACGGAACGTGAATATACAAGGAAATCGACGCGCCTGCGGGCACCGCTTCTATCCACTCGATAAACTGGCTTGGCCCTACGCCCGCGGCAAAATGCGGGGCGGTTGGGTAGCTGGTATAACGCGGGACGCGCGCGTCAAATAGTCCGAGACGCTTGAGATCTGATTGTGTGTTCATATTTGTAGCTGTGACGTATAACCTCGATGGAAACATTGACACAGATCAAATCGGAACCTGATATGCCGAAACTCGACACGCTGTCCTTTACCCATGATTGTGGCGATTGCCCAATCCGCCACCGCGCCGTGTGCGCGCGGTGCGAAGGGGATGAAATTTTACGGTTGGAGCAGATCAAGTATTACCGCAGCTATGAGGCTGGCCAAACCGTGATCTGGTCGGGCGATCGGATGGATTTCGTGGCTTCGGTGGTCAGCGGCGTGGCCACCCTTAGCCAGACAATGGAGGATGGTCGGCGGCAGATGGTGGGTTTGCTGTTGCCGTCTGATTTTGTGGGCAGGCCGGGGCGTGCAACCGTGGCCTATGATGTGACTGCGGCGACCGATCTTGTGATGTGTTGTTTCCGCAAGAAGCCGTTTGAGGAATTGATGCTCTCTACCCCCAGTGTCGGCCATCGTTTGCTGGAAATGACACTGGATGAGCTTGATTCAGCGCGGGAATGGATGCTGCTGTTGGGGCGCAAGACCGCGCGGGAAAAGATTGCCAGTCTGCTGTCGATCATTGCGCGGCGCGATGCCAGCCTGTCGCTGAAGCAGGCCTCGGGGCGGCTGGTGTTTGATCTGCCTTTGACGCGAGAGGAGATGGCGGATTACCTGGGGCTGACCCTGGAAACCGTGTCGCGGCAAATGTCGGCGTTGCGCAAGGATGGGGTGATTTCGCTTGAGGGAAAGCGCCACGTTACAATCGAGGATTTCGACGTGCTGCAAGAGGCGGCGGGTGATGATAGCGATGGCGGTATGCTGGTGTAATCGTGCGGCAAGGGCGTGTGGTGGCGCGGTATTTCGCGCGGTGATTTGACCTGAAGGGAGGCGCGCTATGTCAGGTATCCGGGATGCTGGCGTTTCATACGCTGGATGTGTTCACCAACACCCCATTTTCGGGTAATCCTTTGGCCGTTGTTCTGGGCGCCGATGATTTAAGCGATGCGCAGATGCAGGCTATCCGACCATTGGCTGCGCGATCTTGTTGGCTGAGGCGTGCGGAACGTGCTGGAGAAAGAGGCCGGGCTTTTCCCCTACGCCCCGGTATGAAACCCGGCCTCTGCCATCAGCCGATCCGAGGCGGTTTCCACCTGTTCTTCCAGCCGTGCCATGAAGGCCGGTGTTTTCAGCCCCGGCGGGATCACCGGCAAAAACTCCACCACTGCCAGGCCGCGTTTGCGCAATATCCCGTGTTTGGGCCAAAGCACGCCGACATTGGTTGCAACCGGCACGCAATCCTGGCCCAATTGCAGATAAAGTGCTGCGGTTCCTGTCTTGTAGGGGGCCTTGACGCCGGGGGCGACACGGGTGCCCTGACTGTAGATTATCAACTGCCCGGCCTGTTGCGCGCCGGTTTTCACATCTGCCATCATTCTGGTTATCGCAGCGCCGCGTTTCCCGCGATCAACCGGAACGCAACCAATCCGCAGCGCAAACCAGCCCAGAATAGGGGCATAGATCAGCTCTCGTTTCATGATGAACTTTCCACGCGGAACGGCGTGAAAGATCATCAGAATATCCAGAAAACTCTGATGTTTCGCGGCGATCAGAACCTCATGCCTGGGCGGTGTGCCGCGCACTTCGGTTCGCATCCCGGTAAGCCAGCGCAGGGAAAACATTACCCAGGCGCAAAATGCATGGCAGGCGGCCAGCGCGCCATCACGGCTGAAAAGCGCATAGGGCAGGTATAAGATGCCGATCACCAGCATCGCCAGATACATCTGTACGATGAAAACCAGCGACAAAAGCCATTGGACTGTGTGACAAATTACAGGGCGCATCAGGTCAATTCCTTGAGTTTACGAAAAGCTGCAAAGCGGGTGGCAAAGAAGGCGACGCTGGCGGCCAGCGGTGGCAAGAGAAACGGCAAAAGCCAGCCAGCGCCCTGAAAGCCCAAACCCGTCAGAAAACCACCCGCAACATCAGCCGAGGGCAGGAAGGCCACGCCAATCAGCCCCACACCCGCCCCCACGGCTGATCCGCCCAGGGTGCGCAGGGTGAACCGACGCACAAAGGCGCGGGCGATATAGACATCTCGTGCGCCGACAAGCCGCAAAACGCGGATCACCTGCGCATTGGCCGCAAGGGCGGCATTGGCCGCAAGCGTAATCATCGCCGCCATAGTTGCCCCGATCAGCAAGATGGAGGTCATCCCCAGCAGCCGCAATCGTCCCGCCGCCAAGGCCAGCGGTTTGCGCCAGCGCGTATGGTCATCCAGCACCGCACCGGGCGCCTCGGCGGCAAGCCGTTGCCGCAGCCCTTCGCTGTCATAGCCAGAGCCGTCCTCGGTCACCTCGATCAGGCGCGGAATCGGCAAGGCATCCAATGGCAGGTCTGGGCCGAACCACGGTTCCAGCAAAGCGCGCTGTTCGGCATCGGTCATGGCGCGGGCCTGTTCAACGCCGGGGGTGGTGGACAATACCTCCAGCACGGCACGGGTTTGCGCATCCATTTGCCCGGCGGGGGCTGAAATGCGGATTGTGGCGCTGCGGGCCAGTGCATCGCCCCACCGCTCGGCCAGCCGCCCCGAGGCCAGTGACAGCGCCAAGGCAAACACCGCCAGAAAGGTCATGGCCGCTGCGGTGAAACTGGTCAGCCAGGCCGTATGCCCCGAAGGCGGCACCACCCGGTCGGCCTGGCGATCACCGCGCAACATATCCGTAATGGCCTGCAGTTTCACAGATCGGCCCCCGCAAGTTGCACCCGACGCTTGGCAATCCGCAACACGCGGGCGGGCACCTGTTGCTTTGCCGCGCGGATCAGGTTCAGGTCATGGGTGGCGATCAAAATGGTCTTGCCCATCTTGTTCAACTCTACCAACAAGGTCAGCAACCGCAATGACATTTCCCAATCAAGGTTTCCCGTCGGCTCATCCGCCAGCACGACATCGGGTGACATGATAACCGCGCGGGCAACGGCGGCGCGTTGCCTTTCGCCCCCCGACAATTGCGGCGGCAGCGCATCGGCCAGTTTGGCCAGCCCTACCCAGTTCAGCAAATCCTCCAGATCCGCCATGACCGAATGGCGCCCCGAAACCATGCCCGGCAGGGTTACATTGGCAGCCAGCGGCAGATGGTCCAGAAACTGGCAATCTTGATGCACCACGCCAATACGGCGGCGCATCATCGCCACCTCATCGCGGCTCAGGCTGCGCACTTCGCGATCAAACAGCGTCACCCGCCCGGCGGTTGGTAGCAGTTCGGCATAGCACAGTTTCAGCAGGGTCGATTTGCCCGCACCCGATGGCCCGGTCAGAAAGTGAAACGACCCGGGCGCCAGCCGCAAGCTGACCTCGGATAGCAATTCCCCCCCGCCATAGGAATAGGCGACATTTTCAAAGGCGATCACGCGGTGCTCCGTTCTATGCGGCGTCTTGGGCGGCATCTTGTGCGGCCGGTGCCGCGCGTTTGTGGCAGTTTTGCCCAGAGTGGGAGAGGTTTCAACGCCCTATTGCACTCAGATAGAGTACAAAGGCTTGGATATACCGTATTTCACGGTTACAAACCAAAAGCGACGTGTGGTTATGGGGGGCGAGGAGAGTAGATGCGGCTGGTGTGCCCAAATTGCGACGCGCAATATGAAGTTGATGACGGCGCTATCCCCGAAGCGGGGCGCGATGTTCAATGTTCAAATTGCGGTCACGCTTGGTTTCAGATGCCCGCTGATCCAGACGCAGAAGATCTGGCGTTCGAGCCGGCTTTGCGCCCACCATTGCCGCAACAGGGTTCTGCCCCGCCGCCCCCGACCATAGCCCCCACGCAAGCTGCCGACCCGGCGACAAAAGGGCGCGCTGTCGATCCCGATGCCACTGGGCCGGTTGCCAACGCTGATCGCGTGGCAGACACCCCTGCGCCCGCCATAATCCCCGCCAATGACAAACCGGCCGGGGCAAGGCCCGGTAGCAGCGATATATCCAAGACCCCGCCGCCATCCAGCGCGGCCCCCCCCTTTGCGCCTAATAAAGCTGAGACTGTCAGCCCCCCCGCCCAACACCCCCAGGCGGCCTCGGCTGCCGATGGTCCCCAGGGGGCACGGCCGGTTGCGCCGCGCCGTGGGTTGGATGAAAGCCTGATGGCGGTGCTGCGCGAAGAGGCAGAGCGTGAAGCTGCGGTTCGACGCTCTGAAACGCCGCGCGCGTTTGAATCGCAAACAGAATTGGGGCTGGAAGAAACCGCAGGCGCGGCCAGTGCCGCCAAGGCCGCACGCGACCGTCTGGCCCGTTTGCGCGGCCCCGAACCCGCGCCAGAACCAACCGACAAACCAACCGCGCGGCGGGATTTGCTGCCCGATATCGAAGAGATAAATTCAACCCTGCGGGCGAGCACGGAGCAGCGCAGCGGCGATGACTATGCAAGGGCGCATCCGGCATCTGCGGATGAGTCCGCCTCGAACACCGGCTTTCGCAGCGGGTTTTCTCTGGTGATGCTGATCGCGGTCGTCTTGATCGCAACCTATCTGGCCGCGCCAAGGATTGCCGAGCAATTGCCTGCAACCAAAGACGCGTTGGAAGGGTATGTCGCGGCGGTTGATGCCGCCCGGGTCTGGCTTGATGCTGCCATGGGCAAGGCTATCACCGCGCTGCAAGGTCTGGCCGGCGGCGATAACGGTTGAAGCGGCTCACGTCTGGTTTGTCTTTCGCCCGTAGCTGATACAGCACAATCTGCCGCCTATAAAGCCGCCGTGCCTTGCGATCAATACAGGTCCAACAGCCGTTTAAGATAGTCGCGTTCACTGTCCGGGCGCGATTGGTCGCCCTGACGGCGGCGAATCTCATCCAGCAAATCCTGTGCGCGGCGGTAGACATCATCGCCTTGCAGCAGGTTGCGGTCCGACCCGATTCGTGCGCCTTCGCCCGGTTCACGCCCCAACGGGTCGCGGGCGGAGTTCGGGTCGGCGCGGCCCACGGCCTCGCCTTGCCCGTCAGTGCCGTTTTCGCGGCGTTCCTGGGCCATTGCCTCGCCCAGATTGCGCATGCCTTCGCGCATGGACCGCATGGCATCGGCCTGCCGGTCAAGCGCGCCGGGCAAATCGCCCTCGCGCAGCGCATGTTCGGCCTCTTCCATCGCGCGGCCGGCTTCATCCAGCGCGCGACGGCCAGCCTCGCCCTGTTCCGACCCGGCACCGGGCAGCATATCGCCGTTCAAGCCGCCCAAGCGGTTGCGCAAATCCCGCTGGCGATCCTCCAGGCTTTTGCCTTGCCCCTGACCGCCATCCCCCACGCCTTCTTGCGCCTGACCCTTTTCACCTTGCTGGCCGTCCTGTTCGCCGGGGTGCTGGCCCTGTTCGCCTTGCTGATCACCCTCTTGCTGGCCGGGGTTCTGCAATTCGGAAAAGCTGTCATCCGACAGGTCTTGCTGGTCGCGCAGCGTGTCGCCAAGGTTTTTCATGGCCTGTTGGCCGGGGCCACCCTGACCGCCTTCGCCCTGCGTCACCTGCATGTTTTCCATCAACTGCCGCAGCATTTCCATCAATTCGGCGGCCTCTTCCATCCGGCCCTCTTCCAGCAGCTTTTGCAATTCCTCCAGCATCTTTTGCAACTGGTCGCCGGTTATTTCCATCGACTCCTGCTCATTCGCGGCGTCTCCTTCTGGGTTGCGCTCGGCCTCTTGGGCCAACAGGCGCATGTAGTCATCCATCGCTTCGCGCAATTCTTGCATCAGCTTGTCAATCTCGGCGGGGTCGGCGCCGTTGCGAATGGCCTCATCCAACTGGTCCTGCGCGCGTTTCAAGCGTTCACGCGCCCCTTGCAAATCACCTTCTTCGATCAGCAAGGCGATTTCCCAGAACGCCTCGGCCAGGTCATCGCGGGCCGCAACCGTCAGCGTATCGGCATCCGCATCCAGCCGCCGCAAGGCCACGCGCAGCCGCAGATAGGCCTTTTCATTGGGGATAAGCCCCTCGGGGCGGTAGGTCAGCGCCTTGAAAATCTGTGCCGCGCGCGGCGCGTTGCTGCGCGACCACAGCAAATCCCGGCGCATCTCTATTATCGCAGCCGCCAGCGGGTCAAAAAAGCGTTTGCCGGGCAGGGTGACGTGCAGCGGTGCCGCCTTGCCCGTTTGCCCCGGCGCGTCACTGACCGACAGCGCGATGATCACCGGCAGATTGGCAAAGACATGTTTGGACAGATCATCGACCAGCGTTTCCGCAAAATCCCTGCGCTGCCCGCTGATCGGCAGCGGCAAATCCAGCGTCACCGGATCGGTATTTTCCGGCGCAACCGCAAGGCCATAGCGGCGGTCAAGCGCTGCCATATCCAGCGCAATAACCGCCTTGCCGCCGGTCACGCCGTAGTCATCCGCAGCCGCAAACGGCAGTTTCAGCCTGCCATCGGCTTCGCGCGTCAGATCACCCTTGGCGCTTATGCGGGGCGGGGCGTCACGGCTGGCGGTGATGTTCCATTTGCTGCCATTCGGGCCGTTGATCGCCAATTCACCGCTTTGCGTGATCTCAAAATCCTGCGCGGGTGCGGTGGGGTCGGGGGCCTCCTCCCGGCCTGAAACGGATTCGGCAAGCGATAGTGCCCCAACTGCGCCGTAAAACCGCACCTGCACCCGGCTACCGCGCGGCACCTCAAAGGTCACACGGTCAATATCGTTCAGATAAAGCGCGGGCTTGCCGGTATAGGGCGGCGGTTGCACCCAGCCTTCCCAGCTTGGGCCATTGGCAAGTGCCTGCGCCGGGGTCGGGCCAAGCCCCGCTATCGAGGCCACCCGCCAGAGCGAGCCAAACATCAACGCCATCACCAGCCCCGTCAGCGCGATATAGCGCAGCCCGTAGGGGTCACGCCGTGCCAGCCGCAAATCGGGCGCGACAGCGCGGGCACTTGCCGCCGCGCGGGCCATGCGGGCCAGATGCGCGGCCCAAACCGCCTGCGATGCGGGGTCATCGGCCCCGATCGCTTGGCTATCGGCCAGCGTGGCAATGGGGCGCCCCGGCAGGGTGGCATCCAGCCGATCCAGCGCGTCTTGCTGAACCGGCCGCACAAACTGCCGCCAGCCCCACCAAGCCGCATAAAGCGCCGCAACCAACGCCACGGCCAGCCCGGCCCAAACCGCAGGCAATGGCGCAAAATCCTGCACCCCAAAGGCAAGAGTCGCCAGCGTCGCAATCAGTACCGTCCACAGCGGCCAAAAGCTGCGGGCCAGCCGTTCGGCCCATAGCCCCGCCTGTGTCAGCGCCAGCGGGCGTTTCAATTTGGCCTTGACTGTGTCGCGCTGCGTTTGCGTCATTTACCTTGCCTTCGGGCTGCGCTGTGTCACAGCCATTCAGGTATGGTATCGCGAGAAAGCATTTCGTCAAAGGTCGGGCGCGCCCGGATGACCGCAAAGTGATCATCTTTCACCAGAACCTCGGGCACCAAGGGGCGCGAGTTATATTCCGACGACATCACCGCGCCATAGGCCCCCGCCGACCGAAACACGATCAGCGCCCCTTCGCGCAGGGGGGGCAGATTGCGGGATTTGGCAAAGGTGTCCCCCGATTCGCAGATCGGGCCAACAACGTCATAGGGCTGTTGCTCGGCCCCGGCTGCGGCCTCATTCACAGGGATGATATCGTGGTGGGCGCCGTACATTGCCGGGCGGATCAGGTCATTCATTCCGGCATCAACGATCAGAAAATCACGATCCTCGCCGTCTTTCACATAGATCACCGAGGCGACCAATATCCCCGCATTGCCGGAAATCAGACGCCCCGGCTCAATCTGAATCTCGCAGCCCAGATCACCCACGGTGCGCTTTACCATTGCGCCGTATTCGATTGGCAAGGGGGGCGCGTTATTGTCGCGCGCATAGGGAATACCCAATCCGCCGCCAAGATCCAGCCGCTCGATACTATGCCCATCGGCACGCAAGGCGTGGGTCAGCTCGGCCACCTTCTGATAGGCCGCCTCAAACGGTTCAAGCGAGGTCAACTGGCTGCCGATATGCACGTCAATGCCAACGATTTTCAGGCCGGGCAGGGTGGCAGCTTCGGCATAGACTTCACGCGCCCGCGAAATCGGGATGCCGAATTTATCGCCTTTTTTCCCGGTTGAGATTTTTTCATGGGTTTTGGCATCGACATCGGGGTTCACGCGAATGGTGATGGGCGCGACAAGGCCCAGACCCAGCGCAACCTCGGATAGCGCCCGCATTTCCGGCTCTGATTCGACGTTGAACTGGCGGATGCCGCCAGTCAGCGCCAGCCGCATTTCCGCGCGGATTTTGCCAACGCCGGAAAACACGATCTTTTCCCCCGGAACGCCCGCCGCGCGCGCGCGCATGTATTCGCCGCCCGAGACTACATCCATACCCGCGCCCAGATCGCCCAGCACCTTCAGCACGGCCACATTCGACAGCGATTTGATCGAAAAGCACACCAGATGCGGCAGCGGTGACAGGGCCTCGGTGAATAGCTGGTAATGGCGGGTCAGGGTGGCGGTGGAATAGCAGTAAAACGGCGTGCCAACCTGTGCCGCGATATCGGCAAGGGCCACATCTTCGGCATGAAGCACGCCGTTCTTATAGAGAAAATGATCCATCCCATGCCCTTTGTTTACCCGCCTGCAAAGCGTCTATCACGAATGGAAAGCCAAGGAAAAGCCACCCGATTGGGCCGCGCAGTATTTGGGGGTCAGGCCACGGGCCGCGTGCGCAAAAACAGGTAAAGCGGCAGGCCGCAAGACACACCGATACAAAACGTGGCCGGAATGGCGATCAGCGCCGACCAGTTTTTACGGACCGTGGTTTCGGCACATATCCATAGCGTCAGCGCGATTGCTGCGATGGTCAGATCCCATGTCAGCCCGGTGGTTGCGGCGTTTGCATACCACGCGTCGATCACCCCCCCCCAGCCCGGTTCCAGTGTCGCGCATATGGGCCACGAACCAATACATCGGATGCACCGCACCCCAGACCGCAAGGGCAAGATAGGCTAAGCGCAGGGGTGACATCATCTGCGCAGCACAACGCCTGTCTTGGCCTCGCCTGAAACCTGCACCCCCGGCGCAGTAGGCTCTCCATCGGCACCGCAGGCGGCGAGTGTGGCAAGGGCAAGGACAGCAAAAACGAGGCGCATGGGGGGAACCTTTGGGTTAGGGTGAAGGGTTACCGGCGAAGAGACACCGTTGCGCCGCCCAGGCGGGCGGTTGCAACCGGCGAAACCGTCACCCCGCCGGGGCCAATGCCGATATTGGTATGCAGGCTGGGATTGCCACAGCCGGCAAGCACAAGCACGGCAATAAGGGCGGCCAGACGCATCAGAATTTCACCGATGTTTCGCTGCGCCCTATCCCCGTCACAACAGGTTCGGCACCCCGGCGCGGTTCCAGATCACAGCCAACGCTCAGCAACAGGGCAAGGGCAAGCAGCAGTTTCATTTCAACGTGTCTTTCCAGCGGGCGATCTGGGCGCGCACCTGTTCCGGCGCAGTGCCGCCATAAGACATACGGCTGCGCACCGAATTTTCCACCCCGAGCACGTCAAACACATCGGCGCGAATACCGTCATGCACCGATTGCATCTGCGCCAGTGTCAAATCCGGCAGGTCGATGCCAGCTTTTTCAGCCATCGCCACCAGCGTTCCGGTGACATGATGCGCATCACGGAACGGCAGATTCAGCTCTCGGACCAGCCAATCGGCCAGGTCGGTCGCGGTGGAAAAGCCCGAGGCGGCGGCAACCTTCAGGTTTTCCCGCAGCGCCTCCATATCCCCCACCATCCCGGTCATCGCGGCAAGGCCCAGCATCAGGTTATCGGCAGCGTCAAAGGTCAGCTCTTTGTCTTCTTGCATATCCTTGGAATAGGTCAGCGCAAGGCCCTTCATCACAGTAAACAGCGCCACCGTCGCCCCCAATATCCGCCCCAGCTTGGATCGCAGCAATTCGGCAGCATCGGGGTTTTTCTTTTGCGGCATGATCGAACTGCCGGTTGTCCATTTGTCTGACAGCTTCACAAACCGGAACTGCGCCGAAGACCAGATCACCAATTCCTCGGCAAAACGGCTAAGATGCATCGCGGTGATGCTGGAAGCCGACAAAAACTCCAACGCGAAATCGCGATCGGATACCGAATCAAGGCTGTTTGCTGTGGGCCGGTCAAAGCCCAAGGCGGCGGCGGTTGCGTGCCGGTCAATCGGAAAGGACGTGCCAGCAAGTGCGGCGGCCCCCAACGGGCATTCATTCATCCGCGCCCGCGCGTCGATGAACCGCGAGCGATCCCGCGCGAACATCTCGACATAGGCCAGCATATGATGCCCCCATGTCACCGGCTGCGCGGTTTGCAGATGGGTAAAGCCGGGCATCACCCAATCGGCCCCTGCCTCGGCCTGCGCCAGAAACGCGGCCATCAATGCCTCCAGCCCGGTAATCGCGGCGTCACATTGGTCACGCACCCACAGCCGGAAATCTACCGCAACCTGATCATTGCGCGACCGCCCTGTGTGCAGCCGGCCCGCAGGCTCGCCGATAATCTCTTTCAGCCGGGCCTCCACATTCATGTGGATATCTTCCAATTCCACCCGGAACGGAAACTTTCCGCCCTCGATTTCTGACAAGACTGTGAGAAGGCCTTCCCGGATCGCCTGCGTATCACTAGACGTCAAGATACCCTGCGCGCCCAACATGGCGGCATGGGCGCGCGACCCTGCAATGTCTTGCGCGGCCAAGCGGCGGTCAAACCCGATAGAGGCGTTGATTGCCTGCATGATCGCGTCGGGCCCGCCTTCAAAGCGGCCGCCCCACATGGTATTGGCGGATGCAGGTTTGGAAGTTTTGGTCATGGGCTTGCCCCTGAGGAGATAAAATGCTGCGGATTGTACTTACCGTCCTTTATACCGGCTTGGCCCTTGGTGCAAATGCTGCGCAGGCCGATGTAGCGGCGGCCCAGACCGCCCTTGCAGGCGAGATGCGCAAGCTGGTGTTTCACGACACCGCCAAAGCCTTGCCTGACGAGGGGCTGAGCGACCTGGAGGGGGCAGAGCGCAGATTATCCGAATGGCAAGGCCGCTGGGTCGTGCTGAATTTCTGGGCAACCTGGTGCGCGCCCTGCCGCAAGGAAATGCCCAGCCTTGACCGCCTTGCCGCAACATCCGGCGACAGTGTGGCGGTGGTTACAGTGGCCACCGGCCGCAACCCACCCCCCGCCGTCAAACGCTTTTTTGAAGAGATCGGCGTGCAAAACCTGCCCGTGCTGCTGGACCCGAAATCGGCGCTCGCACGGAAAATGGGCGTTTTCGGCCTGCCCCTGACCGTCATCCTGAACCCAGAGGGGCAAGAGGTGGCGCGGCTGATCGGTGATGCCGAATGGGACAGCGCCGACGCCCGCGCCATGCTGGACGCGCTGATCGGGCATTAGCGTTTGTTGCGGCGTTATCGGGGGGGGGTATTGGGGGCGGGCCGCCAGCGCCGCCACTTTTGCATGGCAGGGGCAGCCGGTGATATGGTCATTCACCATCCCCGTCGCCTGCATGAAGGCATAAACGATCGTTGGCCCGCAAAAGGTAAACCCCGCCTTTTTCAGATCCTTGGAAATTTGCGTCGACAGGGGCGTGAAGGGCGGCACCTCGGCCATGCTGGCAAAGTGGTTTTGCAGTGGCGCGCCACCAACATAGGCCCAAAGCCAGTTGGAAAACCCGGTTTCTTCCTCAATTTTCAGATAGGCGCGGGCGGATTTGATCGCGCCTTCAATCTTGCCGCGATGGCGCACAATGCCGGGGTTTGCCAGCAAACGCTGCACATCTTCCTCACCCCAACCGGCAATCACCTCGGGGTCAAACCCCTTGAACGCCATGCGAAAGGCATCGCGTTTCTTCAAAATCGTGATCCACGACAGCCCCGCCTGAAAGCCATCCAGTATCAGCTTTTCCCATAGGGCGCGGCTGCCCCATTCGGGTACACCCCATTCGGTATCATGATAGGCAAGATACATCGGGTCGGTGCCGGGCCAGGTGCAGGTTGTCATGGACGCGCCTTCATTTGGGGCTGGGAGGAGGCAGAAACTAGCTAAAATTGGAACAGCCAGCGAATTTTTACCAGCCCTTTACGTTGAACCTGTCAAGGTAGCGACGTGTATTCGGGGGATTCCCCATTACCTGCGGGGGCATGCTGTGGCATTTATCAATCGGATTGACCGACAGGCGGGCGATGAAAGCCCGCTGGCTGCGGCTATCGCGGCCCGCGATGGGGAAACCATGGCAATGGTGCGCCGCGCTGTCCATGAAAAACGGATGCGGCTTGCCTATCAACCCGTGGTTGTCGGGGCCGACCCGTCACGCATCGCTTTTTACGAAGGTTTGATGCGGGTGATTGACCCCACTGGCCGCGTCATTCCCGCCCGTGACTTTATCGGTGCGATTGAGGCGGATGAATTGGGGCGCCAAATCGACTGTCTTGCGCTGGACATCGGGCTAACCACCTTGGCCCGTTTTCCCCACGTGCGGCTGTCCATCAACATGTCGGCCCGCTCGGTCGGTTATCCGCGCTGGATGAAGATTTTGCGCAAAGGATTGGCTGCCGAAAAAACCATCGGTGAACGATTGATCCTGGAAATCACGGAAAGTTCGGCAATGCTGGTGCCGGAACTGGTGATCGCCTTCATGGATGATTTGCAGGCGCATGGCGTCTCTTTTGCGCTGGATGATTTTGGCGCGGGCCAAACCGCCTTTCGCTATTTCCGCGACTTCCTTTTTGATGTGATCAAGATTGATGGGCAGTTCATACGCAACATCCACAGCGACCCGGACAATCAGGCGCTAACCCGTGCGCTGATGTCCATCGGCCAGCATTTTGACATGCTGACCATCGCAGAATCGGTTGAAACCGTGGCCGATGCAGAATGGCTGCAAGCGGCGGGGATAGATTGTATGCAAGGGTATTTGTTTGGCGCACCCACGGTCCGTCCTGCATGGGTAAGCGCGCATAAGTCCAAATCAGGGTAAACGATTGCCCTTACGTCAATCTTGCCGCCATGAAAACCCGCGAAAACCTTGCTTTTTGGTCCCGCTCGGCTTAACCCATGCTGCAAAGCGGCGCGGGCACTCTTCGCCGCAAATCGGCAAAGGTGCCGAAACAGGGGAAGGATCAACATGACCAATGTCGTAATTGTTTCAGCAGCACGGACTGCCGTAGGCAGCTTTAACGGTGCGTTTGCCAACACTCCGGCGCATGAGCTGGGCGCAGCGGTAATCGCCGAAGTCGTCGCACGCGCAGGCGTTGACAAGGCTGACGTTGAAGAAACCATTCTGGGCCAGGTGCTGACCGCTGGTCAGGGCCAAAACCCGGCGCGTCAGGCACATATTCTGGCAGGCTTGTCGCAGGAAAGCTCGGCCTGGTCTTTGAATCAGGTTTGCGGCTCGGGCTTGCGGGCTGTCGCCTTGGGCGCACAGCATGTGCAGCTTGGCGATGCTGCGATTGTCGTCGCGGGCGGTCAGGAAAACATGTCGTTGTCGCCCCATGTTGCGCATCTGCGCTCGGGCACCAAAATGGGCGACATGAAGATGATCGATTCGATGATCAAAGACGGGCTGTGGGACGCGTTCAACGGCTATCACATGGGCCAGACTGCTGAAAACGTTGCCGAAAAATGGCAGATCAGCCGCGAAATGCAAGATGCCTTTGCCGTTGCCAGCCAGAACAAGGCGGAAGCCGCGCAAAAGGCAGGCAAATTTGCCGATGAAATCATCGCCTTCACCATCAAGACCCGCAAGGGCGATGTTACCGTAAGTGCAGATGAATATATCCGCCACGGTGCCACGCTTGAATCAATGCAAAAACTGCGCCCTGCTTTCACCAAAGACGGCACCGTCACAGCGGCGAATGCCTCGGGCCTGAACGATGGCGCGGCGGCAGTTTTGTTGATGTCCGAGGCAGAGGCCGCCAAGCGCGGGCTGACACCTTTGGCCCGTATCGCGTCTTACTCCACCGCAGGTCTGGACCCGGCGCTGATGGGCGTTGGCCCGATCTATGCCAGCCGCAAAGCCCTGACCAAGGCTGGCTGGAACGCCGCCGACCTTGATCTGGTTGAGGCGAATGAGGCGTTTGCCGCCCAAGCCTGCGCTGTGAACAAAGACATGGGCTGGAACCCCGATGTCGTAAACGTCAATGGCGGCGCAATTGCCATCGGCCACCCGATCGGCGCCTCGGGTGCGCGTATTCTGAACACCTTGCTGTTTGAAATGAAGCGCCGCGATGCGAAAAAGGGCCTTGCAACCCTGTGCATCGGTGGCGGTATGGGCGTGGCCATGTGCCTTGAGCGTCCATAACCGCTTAGGTTGAAAATATGGGCGCAACATTGTTGCGCCCAAGACTTCCTTTCGATAACACTATTTCAAAGCAATCTCTTGGAGGAGTTCATATGTCCAAAGTCGCCCTTGTCACTGGCGGGACGCGCGGTATCGGCGCAGCCATCGCCACAGCCCTCAAAGCTGCGGGTTATACCGTTGCCGCCAATTATGCTGGCAATGATGAGGCCGCCGCCAGCTTCTCATCCGAAACCGGTATCAAGACCTACAAATGGAACGTCGCCGATTATGAGGCCTCCAAAGCCGGTATCGCGCAGGTTGAGGCCGATCTGGGCCCGGTTGAGATTGTCGTCGCGAATGCGGGCATCACCCGTGACGCACCTTTCCACAAGATGACGCCAGAGCAGTGGCATCAGGTGATCGACACCAACCTGACAGGGGTTTTCAACACCGTTCACCCGATCTGGCCGGGCATGCGTGACCGCAAGTTCGGGCGTGTCGTCGTGATCTCCTCGATCAACGGCCAAAAAGGCCAGTTCGCGCAAGTGAACTATGCCGCGACCAAGGCGGGCGATCTGGGTATCGTGAAAAGCCTCGCTCAGGAAGGCGCGCGCGCAGGCATCACCGCAAACGCAATCTGCCCCGGCTATATCGCAACCGAAATGGTGATGGCCGTACCGGAAAAGGTGCGCGAGTCGATTATCGCAGGCATCCCCGCTGGTCGTCTGGGCGAGCCAGAGGAAATCGCGCGCTGCGTCGTTTTCCTCGTCTCTGATGATGCAGGCTTTATCAATGGCTCTACAATCAGCGCCAACGGGGCGCAGTTCTTCGTCTGAGCCTGACATATTAACCAAGAAAGGGGCGGGCATTGTGCCGGCCCCTTTTTCGCGATTGCGGCGTCATCTTGGTCCAAATACCTAAACCCCAACACGTCCACACAGGCAGGCCCCCGAAATGACGCGCAGCCGTGCTACCACTATCGGTTTTTCCGCCGTGCTGATGTGGGCGATCCTGGCGTTTCTGACGATCGCCTCGGCCCCCGTTCCACCCTTCTTGCTCAGTGCGATGTGTTTTGGCATTGGCGGCACCATCGGGCTGGTCTGGACGGCCAAAGGGGCGGGGCTTGGCCTTTTGAGAATCGTACCTTTAAAGGCCTATCTGCTTGGTACTATTGGTCTTTTCGGCTATCATGCGCTTTATTTCACCGCGTTTCGTTTGGGGGCAAATGCCTCAACCGGGTTGATTGCCTATCTGTGGCCGTTGTTTATTGTGCTGTTCTCAGGCCTGTTACCCGGCGAGAAACTGCGTGCGGGGCATATCCTTGGTGCGCTTATCGCTTTGTCAGGCGCCGCGCTGATCGTGCTTACGGGGGGGGGAGGCGGGGGTATCGTTGATTGCCCTTGCGCTTGCGTTTCTGTGCGCGCTTACATGGTCCGGTTATTCGGTCATCTCTCGCCATTTCGGCGCAGTTCCGACTGAAAGCGTTACCGTGCTTTGCCTTGCCACCGCGCTGCTGTCGCTGCTTGCCCATCTGGCGGTCGAGCAAACGCAATGGCCCAATGGTGCGCTGGGCTGGGCGGCTGTTGTGGTTCTTGGCATCGGCCCGGTTGGCGCGGCGTTTTTTACCTGGGATGTGGGGATGAAGCGCGGCGACATTCAGTTGCTTGGCGTAGCGTCTTATGCAGCGCCCTTGCTGTCGACGCTTGTTTTGGTGCTTGCGGGAATCGCCAAGCCGACGTGGCATCTGGCGCTTGCAACCCTGCTGATCACAGCAGGGGCGGCACTGGCGGCACGCGCCAGCGCCGCGCGTTAGGCCTTATTGGGTCAAACGCTCAATCTCTTCTTTAAGCTTCAGTTTTTGCTTTTTCAACTCAGCGATTTTCAGCTGGTCGGTGCCAGGGCTGCGTTGTTCTTTTTCTACCGTGGTCGAAAGGGTTTCATGTTTGCGGCGCAGTTCCTGCAAATGCGAAGCGACAGACATTCAGATCCTCCTATGATCGGTTGCCGTTCCACCAGTCCAGCACACTGCGCACGCGTTGTCACGGAAAACCGGACAGGCTCGGCCAGAGTTTGCCGACAATTCAGTTAAACAAGGCCCCAAGCCCGGCGCCGCGGCGAAAAACGGCTTCGGCCTGGGGGGAATGGTTGTTGCGGTCGCCGGGATGTTTGGCCCCGTCATGCAGCACAAAAGGCGCTAGCAGCCGCATCGCCGCGCGCCCCCCTTTGCGGGCCCGGATCACCACGCGCCCCGCTTCTCGGCCATCGCGTGCGCAAAAAGGCAAGATGGTCACTGACCCCATATTGCGCCCCAATCCAGCCAGGGCGTCGCCCATCCGATCGGCCCGCACGATCAACGTCAGCCAGCCCAATGGCGCCACCCGTCGTTTGGCCGCCGCAATCCAATCGGCAATCGAAACAGCTTCATGCAGGGCCACATTGCGGCCGGGATCGGCGGCGGGGGTGCCAACGGTTGGGTAATAGGGCGGGTTGGTGATTACATGATCAAAATCAAGGCGTAGCGCTTTGGGCATATCCAGCACCGAGCCTTCCACCACTGTCAGCGCCACGCCCGCGCGCGCCGCATTGCGCCGTGCAAGATCGGCATAGGCGGTCTGTAACTCCAGCCCAGACAGTGCCAGATTTTGCACCCGCACCCCAAGACATAGCGATGCCGCCCCAGCGCCGCAGCCCATATCCAGCACAGATTGCCCCGGCAGTGCCGGGCAGCATGCCGCCAGCAAGACCGCATCGGTTGCGGCCCGGTATCCGTGCCGGGGCTGCCACAAGTGCAGGCGTCCCCCCAGAAAGGCATCATCCGTCAATGCATCATCCCGAAACATGCACGCCCTCTACTGCCCTGTCGGGATATCGTTATCCTTTAACACTGCCCGCGCCATGAACATATCGCTGTCCAGCACCATCAGCCGCCGCGGCAATATGCCTATAGAGCCGTCAAGCACGCTCATATGGACGTCGAACTCAAAGGTCTTTATACCTTCACCCTGCAGGATGGCGGTGGCCCATGCGATGATTGTCGGATCGGTTGTGCGTAAAAGCTCTTTCATACATTGGACATAATCGTTAGGCGCTTGTCTGTCGAGGTCGCTGTCAAGGGTGTGACCATGCGAGACGTTAAGACAGAGGAAAACATGGGGCAAGATATCATAAAACCGCAAGATCGGCTGGCAGCATGGTTGGCCGCCGATATGGAGGCTGTGAACGATCTGATTCGTACGCGGATGGCATCACAGCACGCGCCCCGTATTCCCGAAGTGACGGCGCATCTGGTTGAGGCAGGCGGCAAACGCCTGCGCCCTTTGCTGACCTTGGCGGCCGCGCGGATGTGCGGCTATGATGGCCCCTACCATGTCCATCTGGCGGCAACGGTGGAATTTATTCATACCGCAACCCTGCTGCATGATGATGTTGTTGATGAAAGCAAACGTCGCCGGGGCCGCCCCACGGCCAACCTGCTGTGGGATAATAAAACCTCGGTGCTGGTTGGCGACTACCTGTTTTCGCGCAGCTTTCAATTGATGGTTGAAACCGGGTCTTTGCGGGTGCTGGATATTCTTGCCAATGCTTCGGCCACGATTGCCGAGGGCGAGGTGCTGCAACTGACTGCCGCGCAAGATCTGGCGACGACCGAGGCAATCTATCTACAGGTTGTGCGCGGCAAAACCGCCGCCCTGTTCTCTGCGGCAACCGAGGTGGGGGGGGTGATCGCCGGTGCGCCCGAAGCGCATGTTCGTGCGCTTTATGCTTACGGCGATGCCTTGGGGGTAGCATTCCAGATTGTGGATGACCTGTTGGATTACGGCGGCACGGCCGATGCGATCGGCAAAAACACCGGCGATGATTTTCGCGAACGCAAGCTGACTCTGCCGGTCATCAAGGCTGTAGCACTGGCTGATGCAACCGAGCAGGCCTTTTGGCAGCGCACCATCGCCAAAGGTGATCAGCGCGACGGCGATCTGGAGCAGGCGATGGCGATCATGGCACGTCACGGCAGCATGCAAGCCGCCCGCAGCGATGCGCTGGATTGGGCGGCCAAGGCGCGCGCATCACTGGCCGACCTGCCCGACCATAGGTTGCGCGACATGCTGCAGGATTTGGCAGATTATGTGGTTTCCCGGATCAACTGATCCGCGGGGGCGCGACAACGCCGGGGAAAACCACACTCGCCGCGACCCACCAAGTGGGGTTTGCTGCGCGTAGCGCGTCGGCAATCGCCTCTGCCTTATCCTGACTGTCCGACAGCGCAAAACACGTCGCCCCCGAGCCTGACATCCGCGCAATCAAGCTGCCGGGATGGGCACGCAGGGCGGCCAGAACATCGGCAATCACCGGCGCAATCACAAGGGCAGGGGCTTCAAGGTCATTGCGTTGTCCCTGCAACCAGTCGGCCAGTGTCGCAGCATCGGGCCAATCAGGCAAAACCTCTGGCATCGCGGCGTTGGTTTTTGTCGCCAGGCGCGCAAAAACCTGCGGTGTCGGCACCTCTACCCTAGGGTTTACCAGCGTGATCCAGCACTTGGGGCATTTGACCGTTGTCACCTCATCGCCAATTCCCCGCATGCGCGCGGGGCGCGACATCAAGCAAATCGGAACATCAGCGCCAAGGCTCAGCACAGCGTCTGGAAATGGTTCTTTTGGTGGGGCGCCGACCCGCTCGGCGTGCAGTTTCAAAATCGCCCGAATGGCCGCCGCGGCATCGGCCGACCCGCCGCCGATGCCAGAGGCAGGAGGCAGATGCTTTTGCAATGTAAAGGCTATGCCTTGCCTTGGTGAAAACAGCGCCGCCGCCCGCGCGACAAAGTTCGTCTTGTCGTTGGGAATGTCGGCCCCAAATGGCCCCGCAAGCGTCAGCGATGTCGTGTCTGCCAAGCTGGCATGCAATACATCGCCCACGCCCGCAAACACCACCAAACTATCCAGCAAGTGATAGCCATCAGCGCGTTGCCCGGTCACATGCAACGCCAGATTTATCTTGGCAAGGGCCTGCTCAGTTACCATTCGCCACATCTGACAGTGATTTTGCGCCTTCTTCCTTCAAAACCTCATCCAGCCCGATTTCCAGCTTGCGCCGGATGCGCGTCGCCAGTTCCTCGGTCGGATCAAATGACAAGGCGCGCCGCCATTGAAAATTCGCCTCAAGTTTGCGCCCGACGGCCCAATAGACATCGCCCAGATGGTCGGTCACGGTCGAATCCACAGGTTCCAGCAAGGATGCCCGCTCCATCGGTTCGACCGCATCGGCGTAACGCCCCGCAAGGAAATAGCCCCAGGCAAGGCTGTCGATGATGTAGCCGCTGTCGGGGCGCTGGGCCACGGCGCGTTCAATCATCGACAGCGCCTCGTCAAAATTCTCGCCGCGTTCCAGATAGCTGTAGCCCAGATAGTTCAGCACTTGTGGCTGATCCGGTGCCAATTCCAGCGCGCGGCGAAAATCTGCCTCGGCCCTGTCCCACAGTTTTTGACGCTCCAACGCGATGGCGCGGCTGTAATATATCGGCCAATACCCTGCTGTTGCGGGCTGCGGGATCAGCCCGATCGTCGTGTCATAGGCGGCGGTCGCCTCGGCCCAGCGTTCCGCACCGCGCAACGTATCGGCAAGCGCCAGGTGCACTGAAAGCTGGTCTGGATGGCGTCTGATCTGGCCGTTCAGCACCTCCAGGGCGGCGTCCAGTTTACCCGCACCTTGCAAGGCGCGCGCCCGGCCAATCTCGGCCGCGAAAAACCCGCCATCGCTTTGCGGCACCATCGCATAGGCTTCGGTTGCAAGATCAAACTGTTTTTGATTCTCCAGCATCGCGCCGGCCAGCAAAATCGCCTCGGCATGTTCGGGGCGCAGATAGATCGCAACGCGGGCATATTGCAGCGTGAACGCGTCCGAGGCCTCGCCGCTTAGCGCCAGCGCCAGGGTAAAGAAAACCTCGGCCAGGCCGTCTGTCACGTTGCGCACAATATCGAACGGCACCGGCTCGCCCGCCTCCAGCCGCAACCGCAGGGCGTGAATGGCCGGGTCCGTATCGCCGGGAAAGGCGCTGTCCAGCAGGGCGATTGCATCGGGGTTCCGTTCAAGCTGGCTTAGAATCTGGGCATGGGCAACGGTGCCACGGCGCAGCGCAGATATTGCCCCTGCGGCATCGCCCGACATAATCGCCTCGGCCCCTTCAAAATCACCGGCAGAGGCCAGCGCCAAGGCCTGGTGAAACAGTGCAAATCCCTGCAAACCCTCGGTCTTGCCCAAGGCGTCAAAGTCGGCTTGCGCCTCGGACATGCGGCCCGCGCCCAGTTCGGACCAAGCGGTCACCAGCCCGTCAAGCAGCATCGCCCCGGTGCGCCCGTCTTTGGGGTTGATCTGCAAGGCGTCATAATCGCCGCGCTTGGCCTCATCCGCGATCAGCACCAGTTCGGCGGTGGGGGAATCGACGCCCGCTGCCTTTAGCCGCCCTGCAACGGCAATCGCGGCATCCAGATTGCCCGCACCAAGCTGCGCGGCCATCGCCCCTTCCATCAAGGATTGGTCATCAGGCGCCGCAATCAACGCGCGGGTATACCAATGTGCCGCCTCGCGGTAATCATCATGGGCCCCCGCAACCCGCGCTGCCAGATAGGCCCCGCTATCTACGCTTTCGGCGCGCAGGGCGAGGGGCTGCGCCCAGAGTGCCAGCAACGTGGCGGCGAGAACGGGGCGAAATTGCATAAATGGTCTCCCATGGATTTGCATCAGGCTAGTGCGTGGGGCAGGGCAAGGCAATGCGAGGCAAAGCCAAAAGGCGGGGATTGCCCCCCGCCTCGCGCGATTGTTAGCGCCATTGCTCGCCTCTGGGCGGCCCTGGGTTTACATGTTCGGATAGTTCGGCCCGTCACCCCCCTGCGGTGTGGTCCAGTTGATATTCTGGCTTGGGTCTTTGATGTCGCAGGTTTTGCAATGCACGCAGTTTTGAAAGTTGATCACAAAGCGCGGGTCTTTGCCGTCTTCGGTCACCACCTCATACACCCCTGCCGGGCAATAGCGCTGCGCGGGTTCGGCATATTCGGGCAGGTTCACCGCGATCGGGATCGAGGCATCTTTCAGATGCAGGTGGCAAGGCTGGGATTCTTCGTGGTTGGTAAAGGAAAACGCCACATTGGTCAGCCGATCAAACGACAGCACGCCGTCCGGGCGCGGATAGGCGATGGGCGCAAAATCGCGGGCCTTGCCGGTTGCCGCAGCATCCGTCTTGCCATGGCTCAGCGTACCGAATAGCGAAAAGCCAAACGTATTCGTCCACATATCGAACCCGCCCCCCATCAGTGACGCAATCAGCCCGAACTTGGACCACAGTGGCTTGACGTTGCGCACCTTTTTCAGGTCTGCCGCAATCGCGCCACCGCGAACTTCGGCCTCATAGGCGGCCAGCTCATCACTTGCGCGGCCTTCACCGATCGCGGCAAAGGCCGCCTCGGCCGCCGCCTTGCCCGAAAGCATCGCGTTATGGTTGCCCTTGATGCGCGGCACGTTGACCATGCCAACCGAGCAGCCCAGCAAGGCCACGCCCGGCGCCACCATTTTAGGCATCGACTGATAGCCACCCTCGGAAATCGCCCGCGCGCCATAAGCCACGCGTTTGCCGCCCTTCAACAGCTCTGCCACCATCGGATGATGCTTAAATCGCTGGAATTCCATATAGGGGTACAGATGCGGGTTTTGATAGTTCAGATGAACCACGAAACCGACATAAACCTGATTGCCTTCAATATGATAGATGAAAGACCCGCCGCCTGCATTGCTGCCCAGCGGCCAGCCCATTGTATGCGTCACGGTCCCCAGCTTGTGCTTGGCTGGGTCAATCTCCCATATTTCTTTCATGCCAAGACCGAATTTCTGCGGCTCTTTGCCCTTGGACAGGTCGTATTTGGCAATCACTTCCTTGGCCAGCGACCCGCGCACGCCTTCGGACAGAAACACATATTTGCCATGCAGCTCCATCCCCGGCTCATAATTCGGGCCGGGGGTGCCGTCAGATGCCAGACCCATTTCACCGGCGACAACGCCCTTCACCTCGCCCTTGTCGCCATAAACCAAGGCGGAACAGGACATGCCGGGAAAAATCTCTACCCCCAAACCTTCGGCTACCTCGGCCATCCAGCGGCAGACATTGGCCATCGACACGATGTATTTGCCGTGGTTGTTCATCAACGGCGGCATCGGCCAGTTCGGAATCCGGATTTTGCCGCCTTCGCCCAGCATATAAAAATTGTCAGCCGTCACCGGAGTCTTGATCGGTGATCCCATATCGCGCCAATCGGGCAGCAGCGCATCCAGCCCGCAAGGGTCCAGCACCGCGCCAGAAAGAATATGCGCCCCGACCTCAGACCCTTTTTCCAAGACGACCACATTCAGATCAGCGTCCAACTGCTTTAGCCGGATCGCCGCCGAAAGCCCCGCAGGCCCGGCACCCACGATCACAACATCATATTCCATCGCTTCGCGCGTCATCTCGGCCATCTGGCAACTCCCTCGCTTCATTCATGGCGCAAACCTGCGCGGATATGGCATAATCTTTCGTGTCTGGCTACTGTAGCTGCGGCGCAGTTTCAATCAATACTGCAACAATATCCATGCCGGAATCGCGCAATTCGGCGGGCAACGTGGCGTCTTGGTGACGCAGCTTGGCCAAAACCATACCAGAGGAGGGCTGTCGGTGCGCCATTGTGCTTGCATTTGCCGCGTGGCTGCTGTTGGGTAAGGGCAAGCAAACCTGAAACGAGGTCATGGCCCCCAAAGGCTGTGGCTTTCTTACTTTTATGTGTAGGCATATGGAAAAAATTCCGATGACACGCGCGGGCTTTACCGCGCTAGACGAAGAACTGAAGCTGCTGAAATCGGTGGAGCGCCCGGCTGTGATCCGCGCGATTGCCGAGGCGCGCGAACATGGCGACTTGTCGGAAAACGCCGAATATCATGCCGCCCGTGAAAAGCAGAGCTTTATCGAGGGCCGGGTGAAAGAGCTTGAGGCCTATCTGTCGCTGGCCGATGTGATTGACCCCAGCAAATTTACCGGCACCGTCAAATTCGGGGCTATTGTAACGCTGGTCGATGAAGATACGGATGAAGAGCGTACTTATCAGATTGTCGGCGAACCCGAGGCCGATCTGGAAAAAGGGCTGCTCAACATCAAATCGCCTTTGGCCCGCGCCCTGATCGGCAAAGACGAAGGCGACACGGTAGAGGTGAAAACCCCCGGCGGCCAGCGCAGCTACGAAGTGCTGTCGATCAAATTCGCCTGAGTGGCGCGTTTGGCGGCCCCAGGCGACGATAAGGCGAGACAGACGGATGAGCGAACGAGCGGCACCAACCAGAACAACCGGGGCAAATGCACAGCCAGACCGCAGTAAAATGCCGCTGTCTGAAATTGTTGCCTTGGTTTTGGCGCTGATCTGGGTCGGTGCTGTTTCCGCTCAACTCGTCATTTCGCCTGATACGGTGATTACGGGGCCGTTATCCATGTTGATGCTGTTGTTGATGGTGTTTTTGCCACTGGCCCTGCTTTGGGGCATCGTTTCCACCGCTCGCACCATCCGTGCCTTGCGTGAGGAGGCATCGCGCCTGCAAGTGGCTGTCGATGCCATGCGCCATGCCTATGTTGTGAGCCAGCAAGGCGGCGCCACGGGCCAGCCGTCAGTTGAAAGAAAGCTGGATGAGATTGCGGAAGCACAGCGCAAGACCGAAACCGCGCTGGCGATGTTCACCTCGCGCCGCGACACAGCGCTTAGTGTGCCATCGGCGGATCGCAAAGCGGCATTGACCATGCCGATCAAGGTGGCCAGTGACGAACAACCCACGCTTGCGCTTGGCACCCCCGCCGAAGAATTGCGCGCCCCCCTTTCGGTTGGTGATTTCGTGCGCGCTCTGCATTTCCCCGAAAGCCCCGAGGATAAGGCCGGGTTTCGTGCCTTGCGGTTGGCATTGGAAGACCGCAAGACCTCGCGCCTGATCCGTGCTGCGCAAGATGTGCTGACCCTGCTCAGCCAAGAGGGCATCTATATGGATGACCTGAAACCAGAGCGCTGCCGCCCCGAGGTCTGGCGCCGTTTTTCCAGCGGAGAGCGTGGCCGCGAAATTGCCGGTCTTGGCGGGATTCGTGATCGTTCCAGCCTTGCACTTACCGCAGCGCGTATGCGCGAAGACCCGGTTTTCCGCGATGCCGCGCATCATTTTTTACGCAGTTTCGACAAAACCTTTGCCGAGTTCGAGAAGAACGCAACCGATGCCGAATTGGCCGATCTGGCCGAAACCCGCACCGCCCGCGCCTTCATGCTGCTGGGCCGGGTAACAGGGACGTTTGATTGAAGCGGTTTGCATGCAATCTGATTCAGGTTGGCCGCAAGCCAAGACAAGCAAACATTCGGTTTCGCCCCGGTGTTGCGTTCGATCCGCCGCATCTTGTCAAACGCAACACGCGCTAAAGCTCTTTCACCATGGCGCTTGACGCCGCAAAGCCAAAAATATGCTGTAACGGCCCCAGCTTTTCGGTCTTGATGACGGCAAAGCCAAAGCGCTCATAAAGCGCCCGCGCCCGCAGATTGCCGGAAACCACATCCAGCCGCACAGCGGAATAGTTGCGCGCCCGCGCCTCCTCACAGATTGCGTACAGCAGTTTGGTGCCTATTCCCCGGCCGCGCGCGGCAGGGGCGACACAAATTCCATCCAGCAAGAAGCGCTCATTCTCGACATCCCGCTCCAGCAGCGATAAAAGGCCAGCCCGCCAGGCCGCCCCAAACCAGCCGTATATCGCGCGCAAATCCGCCAAATCCCCCCCGGCGAAGGAGCCGGTATAGGTCTTGAACCCAACAAGGCCAAGCAATTCGCCCTTATCGGACAGCGCCACAATCACATGATCCGCGCGCAAGGCCTTGTGTAAAAAGGCCAAGGCCTTGGCCCGTGGCCCCATGACGCGCCCCAATTTGCCGCCAAAGGCATCCCAGTATAGACAGGCCGCAGCCGCGCGTAACCCATCAGGCAGGCCATGGCGCAGGACTACGGTCATTTCAAGCGCGGATCGCCTGCCTGTACCAGCAAAACGCCGTGGTTGTCATTGGTATCCGTGTCGGTGATCCGTTTGGTTTTTACGCCCGGCAGCTTGCCAAAGGCAGTCATCATGGATTTCGGGAACCAAGTGCTTGGCAGGCTTTCAAAGCCGGGCAAGCCGCGCAGAATACCCGAAATCGCTATGGTGCATTGCGCCTTTGGCACCGCACCATGCGCCATCGCCCTGCGCAGGGCCAGCTCTGCCACCTCGGGCGACACGATGATGGTTTGTTCAACCACATCAAAGGTTTCGCGCGCGTGGTAATCAAGGTAGAAATCTACCATCAACGGGGTCATGCCAAAATGCACATCGTTGCGTTCCGGCAGGCGCGGATGGTGCCATGTGCCCGCGGGATCAAAGATCACGCGTTGCGACCCGTTGATCAAAAGGCCCGCATGGGCGCCCGACCCGTCTCGGGTTGCCAATACGGTGTAAAGCGTGATGGAGGGCGGGCCATCATGTACATAGCGTGCCCGCGCCACATCGGCATCGGGTGCCCAGATTGGTTCAGCGGGGCCTCCACAGGCGGCCAAAAATAAAACAGCAACAAAGCATAAATAAAAATGGCGCATGCATATCCCTTGGGCGCGAAATCACACGCCGTTCAATCCATTAAAGAAAGATCAGCCGTTCGCCAGTGCCAAAAAGATCAGCGTGCCGATCGAAATTGCCGCACCCCAGGTCGTAAAGCGGATAAAGCCGTCAAAGGTCTTTTCCTGCACTTTGGTATCCATGCTGCCATGCTTGTGTTCGGCCATAATGGTGGTCCCCCTAAAAATCGCGTTCAATTGTCGTTTAGCCTATTCATCTTGCTCTGTCACGGGGGGGATAGGCAAATCGCTTTCCGCCTCTCCCAAATCCTGAGCCAGCCGAAATCCAATGCGCCGCGCCGGCTCCTCATCGGGTGTTTGCTTGGAAACCGCCCGTAAAACCACGTTCAATTGCGTGACATGCTGGATAAGCTGCATCTTGGTGCCGGTTTCATCCTTGCCGTAAAAGGTCAGGATATCGGGGTCGAAATAGCCAACCCCTTCAATCCGCAGCACCCCGGCAGAGCTGCCGGTAAACCCCATCGCAACCTCGTGATTCTTGTCGAGTTGTTCCTCGAAATGCTTCAGATACAGGATCAGCCGCTCGTAAGCCCATTCCGCCGGGCCTTTCTGGGATACTGGCTTTTTCGCCACCGCATAGGGCAGCGGCATCTGTTCCGGCGTGGCAGGGGTTTCGTCATCGCAATGCACCGCCCGCGCGCAGGGCATTGCACTGGCCTCCATCGCCTCGGCGGCGGTCATTATCTCATCAGCCATGCATCATCACCCATTGCCAAGCGCCATCGGCCCCCATGGTCCGGGAAACTTCGCCGCGATGCAAGAGGTGGTTCAGATGCGCCATCGCCTCTACCAGCGCCAATCCGTAAGCAGGGCCGATAATATCGCGTTTGAACACCGGCATAAAGCACTGGGCCGCCGTGTGGGGGGTGGCCAGATGCTTGCGCAACCGGTCCAGTGCGCCGATGTGGTTTTCCACCATCTGATGCAGGCGCAAGGGCAACCCGGTAAAAGGCAGCTTATGCCCCGGCAAAACCAAGTGATCGGCCCGCGCAAGCGGTTGAAACGCTGCACAGCTTTCCAGCCACTCGGCCAAAGGATCGGCGTCGGGCTCGGTCGGGTACACCCCGATATTGGCGGAAATAGAGGGTAGCAACTGATCGCCGCCCAGCACCAGATTATCATCCTGTGACCAGAATGTCGCATGTTCCGGCGCGTGACCATTGCCGATGCGGATGGTCCAGCGCCGCCCGCCCATCACAATTTCACCGGCCTCTTGCAGGCGGGTAAAGCCCAGCGGCAAGGGGGCCACCACATCGGAAAAGTTGAAGGGGCGTTCCGCCAGCCTTTGCGCCAGCAAATCGGCAGGCATCCCCGCCGCGCGCCAAAAATCCATCTGCTGGGGCAGGGGGGTGGCTTGCACATCCAATGTCAGCATCCGGGCATAAAGCCAGGCGGTGCGGGTGGTCAGCAATTCCGCCCCCTGCATCTGCAACCAGCCCGCAAGGCCGATATGGTCGGGGTGGTGATGCGTCACCACAACCCGCGCCACCGGCTTGCCCGCCAATGGCCCCGTCAGCAAGCGCTGCCAAATCACGCGGCTGCGTTTGCTGTCAAACCCGGTGTCGATCACCGTCCAACTGTCGCCCTCATCCAGCGCGAAGATGTTGACATGGTCCAGCGCCATCGGCAGTGGCAGGCGCATCCACAAAACACCGGGCGCAACCTCTGCCGCGCACCCCTCGGGGGGCGGTTCCGCAACCGGATAGCGGATTCCCTGCGCCATCACGGTCATGCCGACAGGTCGGCATCCGACAGCGCATAAAGCCCCGCAGCGCCAATCCGTACCTGTGCCAAAAGCGCTGCATATTCTGGCAGTAACCGCTTTATCGCCACCCGCGCCAAGGCGGTGCGGGGGCCATCAACGCCTTCGGCCATGGCGGCGCAGAGGTGGTAATGGCTGCCAAGGACCCGTGCAAAAGCCCGCTGATAGGCAACGGCCCCGGCAAACCTGTCGTTCATATCTTGTGCCAACAACCCTTCCGTCGCCTCGCGCAGGCTTTCGGCGGCATCCCAAACGGCGGTTGCGATATTGGGGTATTGCGCCCGCACGCCATGCGCGTTGGCTTGAATTTCCTCGATCAGGCGAAATGCCGCCTCGCCGCCATCCAGCATCTTGCGGCCCACAAGGTCCATCGCCTGAATGCCGTTGGTGCCCTCATAAATCGCGGTTACGCGCACATCGCGCAAATACTGCGCCGCCCCGGTTTCCTCGATAAACCCCATGCCGCCATGTACCTGAATGCCCATATCGGCGACCGCAATCCCGGTTTCGGTACCAAAGGATTTGTTGATCGGCGTCAGCAGCGCCGCCCGTGCTGCCCAATCGGCCGAACCCGTGGCCGATGCCATGTCAATCGCCACAGCACAAGAAAGCGCAATGGCACGCGCCGAGAAAACCTCGGCCTTCATCGTGGCCAGCATGCGACGCACATCGGCATGGTCGGAAATCACGCCAACATCGTTTGGCGTTTTGCCCTGCTTGCGCTCCATCGCATAGGCCAACGCGTGTTGATACGCCGCCTCGGCCACCGAAATGCCCTGTACGCCCACGCCCAGCCGCGCGTTGTTCATCATGGTGAACATCGCGGCCATGCCCTTATGCGGCTCGCCGATCAGCCAGCCTTTGGCCCCGTCATATTGCATGACTGCGGTGGGTGAGCCGTGCAGCCCCATCTTATGCTCAAGGCTGACCACTTGCAGGCTGTTGCGCTCGCCCAAATTCCCGTTCGCATCGGGAATGACCTTTGGCACCATGAACAGGCTGATCCCCTTGGTGCCCGCCGCACCGTCGGGCAAGCGCGCCAGTACCAGATGGCACACGTTTTCGGTGAAATCATTGTCGGCCCAACTGATATAGATCTTTTGCCCGGTAATTGCATAAGATCCGTCGCCATTGGCTTCGGCCTTGGTGCGCAATGCGCCGACATCGCTGCCCGCCTGCGGCTCGGTCAGGTTCATCGTGCCACACCATTCGCCCGAAATCAGCTTGGGGATATACAGCGCCTTGATCGCGTCAGAGGCGTGATGTTCCAACGCCTCTATCTGGCCTTGCGTCATCAACGGGTTCAACTGCAACGACAGACAGGCAGAGCCCATCATCTCATTCACCGCCGTGGTCAGTGCCATCGGCAGGCCCATGCCGCCAAATTCCGGGCTGGCGGCAATGCCTACCCAGCCGCCCTCGACAATCGCGCGATAGCCTTCGGCAAAACCGGGCGAGGTGCGCACAACCCCGCTTTCCAACCGCGCCGGGTGCAGATCTCCTTGGCGCTGCAAGGGGGCCAAAACCGTTTCACACAGCTTTCCCGCCTCGGTCAGAATCGCCTCGACCGTGTCGGGGGTGGCCTCGGCGAAACCCTCGGTGCCAGCGACCTGCGCAAAGCCGACAACATGATCGAACAGAAATTGAAACTCGGCAATCGGGGCGCGGTAAGGCATAAATTTCTCCATCGGCATTATCTGCTGGCAATATGAGCCACCGACTTGGCAAAGCAATCCTGCACAAGTATGTCGGTGACAGATAAACTTTACCCGTCCCCCCGGTGCCTTCAAGGTCAACGCTGCGTCACAATGCCCATCAAAACCCAAATCCTTGACGCAACGTCAGATGGTATCGCCGCAGCGGCAGAAATTTTGCGCGGTGGTGGGCTGGTCGGCTTTCCAACCGAAACGGTTTACGGCCTTGGTGGTGATGCCCGCGATGACCGCGCTGTCGCCCGGATATTCGAGGCCAAAGGCCGCCCGCATTTCAACCCGCTCATCGTGCATGTGCCGGATGTGGAAACCGCCCAAACCTATGCAGTTTTCAGCGATCAAGCCCGCGCCCTTGCTGCCAGCTTCTGGCCCGGCCCGCTGACGATGGTGCTGCCGTTGCGTGCGGATGCCGGCCTTTCGCCGCTTGTCACCGCAGGTTTGGCGTCTGTTGCGCTCCGCGTGCCGGCCCATCCTGTTGCCCGCGCTTTGCTGCTTGCGTTTGATGGCCCGCTGGCGGCGCCATCGGCCAACCCCTCGGGCCGCATCTCGCCCACCCGCGCCGCGCATGTGCTGGCCGGACTTTCGGGCCGGATAGAGGCGGTGCTGAACGCTGGCCCCTGTGCGGTGGGGGTAGAAAGCACTATTGTCGGGCTGGCTGGCGCGCCGCTTTTGCTGCGCCCCGGTGGCCTGCCGCAAGAGGCGCTGGAGGCAGCGCTTGGCGCCCCGCTAAGTTTTGGCGGCAGCGCCGAAAAACCAAATGCGCCGGGGCAGCTTGCCTCGCATTACGCGCCCGAGGCGGGGGTGCGGCTGGGGGTGACAAACCCGACGCCGGATGAGGTCTGGGTAGGGTTTGGCCCCGATTGCCCGGCCGCCGTCCTGAACCTGTCACGCAGTGGTGATCTGATCGAAGCGGCGGCGGCCTTGTTTCACACGCTGCGCCTTGCGGATGCGATGGCGGGGCAGGGCGGCATCGCCTTTGCCCCTATCCCGGAAACCGGGCTTGGCCGGGCGATCAACGATCGGCTTCGGCGCGCGGCAGCCCCCCGCAATTGACCTTGTTGCGGCACGCGGGTGAAAAAACAGCCAGATTTTTCCGCTGCACCCTGCGACAATTTGTGCCAATCAAGGGGAATACATGCGCATTTTGGGGGCGCCGATACGGCCCCGGCCAAACCGCAATAAACTGGGAGACATAAAATGCTTAATGAATTCAAGACTTTCATCGCCAAGGGCAATGTTATGGACATGGCCGTGGGCATCATTGTCGGCGCAGCGTTTACCGCGATTGTGTCGTCGCTGGTTGGCGATCTGATCAACCCGATCATCGGTTTGATCATCGGCGGCATAGATTTTTCCAGCATGTATCTTGTGCTTAGCGGTGAGGTTCCGGCTGGTGTCGGGTTAGAGGCGGCGCGCGAAAGCGGCGCTGCGATCTTTGCTTATGGCGCGTTCATCATGGCAGTTATCAACTTTTTGATTATCGCTTTCGTGGTGTTCATGCTGGTGAAAATGGTTAACCGGGTCAAAGACGCCGCCATCAAAAAGGAACAGGCCGTTCCGGCAGCCCCCGCTGGCCCGACCCAGGAACAGCTGCTGGCCGATATTCGTGATCTGCTGAAGGCGCGCGCCTAAGCGGGCATGACCCAACCAAGGCGGCCCGTCGGATGCCCCGGCGGGCCGCTTTGCGCTTTGACATCAAACTTTCAGCGCATCCGCGGCGGTCATTACGGGCAAGCCAAGCGCCTCGCCCACCGCCGCATAGGTCAGATGGCCTGCATGTGTGTTCAGGCCTGCCATCAAATGCGCGTCCTCGGCGCAGGCCATTTTCCACCCCTTGTTGGCAAGGGCCAGCATGAAGGGCATGGTTGCATTGCCAAGCGCGATGGTCGAGGTGCGCGCCACCGCCCCGGGCATATTCGCCACGCAATAATGCATGATGCCGTCCACCTCATAAATCGGGTCTTGATGGGTGGTGGCATGCGATGTTTCAAAGCAGCCGCCCTGATCAATCGCCACATCCACCAGCACCGCGCCGGGCTTCATCGTTGCCAGCTGCGCGCGAGATACCAGTTTGGGCGCTGCGGCCCCCGGCACCAGAACGGCACCCACAACCAGATCGGCGGTCTTGATCTGCTCGGCGGTGGCGGCTGCCGAGGCATATTGCGTCATCAATCGCCCTTGCCACAGATCATCCAGCCAGCTGAGACGGGCAAGCGACTTGTCCAGCACTGTCACATTGGCCCCCATGCCAATCGCAACCCGTGCCGCTGCCGTGCCAACGACACCGCCCCCAATGACCACGACATTGGCAGGCAAAACCCCTGGGACGCCGCCCAGCAAAACACCGCGCCCGCCATTGGCCTTTTGCAACGTCCACGCGCCGACCTGCGGTGCCAAACGCCCCGCAACCTCTGACATCGGCGCCAAAAGCGGCAAGCCGCCACGCGCATCGGTGACGGTTTCATAGGCAATCGCGGTGACGCCTGATTTCAGCAGATCCCGGGTCTGCGCAGGGTCTGGCGCAAGGTGCAGATAGGTGAACAAAATCTGCCCCTCCCGCAGTTGTGCCCGTTCTGCGGCTTGCGGTTCCTTGACCTTCACGATCATTTCCGACTGGGAAAAAACATCCGTGGCGCTGCTTGCGATCCTGGCACCTGCCGCGATGTAATCCGCATCGTTAAAGCCGGCACCTGTTCCGGCGCCGGTTTCAACCACTACACTATGGCCATGGGCCACGGCCTCACGCGTTGCACTGGGCGTGAGGCCAACACGAAATTCTTGGGGTTTTATTTCCTTTGGACAGCCGATTTTCATATGAACCTCCCATGTTCTGTTCAGGAACTATCGCGCGGACAATCCGCAGATACTTTGAAATCTGGGTGGTGTTTGGGCGTTATTGGCGTATTATCTTCGGCAAAACCGCGCATTTCCCGAAAGAAACCCCGTTATGTTGGACCTCGATGCAACAGACCGCCGAATCCTTACCGTGTTGCAAAAGGAAGGCCGCGTCACCAACGCCGAGCTTTCCGAACGGATAAACCTATCGCCCTCGGCCTGCCACCGCCGCGTACAACGGTTGGAGGAGGAGGGGTATATTGCGGGCTATGTGGCCCTTCTTGATGCCCGCCGCATGGGCCGCCCGACAACCGTGTTCGTGGAAATCACGCTGCAGGGGCAGGCCGATGATCTGCTGGACAGGTTTGAAAAGGAAGTGGCGCGGGTGCCTGACATATTGGAATGTCACCTGATGGCAGGGTCGGCGGATTACCTGTTGAAAATCATCGCGCAAGATACAGAAGATTTTGCGCGAATTCATCGTCAATATCTGTCACGCTTGCCCGGCGTTGCGCAAATGCAGTCCAGCTTTGCCCTGCGTACCGTTGTTAAAACCACCGCGATGTCGGTGTGAACAGGCTACGAATTTTCTGCGAAAATTCTGATTTTTCGACGAAAAATCGAAAGCTTGCTAAGTCCTTTCTGCCCGTGGCTTGCGAAAATAGCGCAGTACGGCAACAGCAATGATCGCCGCATAGGCCAGATCCAGGATCACCAGCAATAGCCAGAATCGTGACACCATCAACCCGACGACAACCGCACCCGCCAGCAGCACCACCACTTGCCATTCGCGCTTGACCCGCACCGCCTTGGAGGAAAGCGTCGGCACCTTGCTGACCATCAGCCAGGCCACGACCAGGGTCCAAACCCCGAAAAGCACTGGAAACGCGCGTGCATCGACAATGCCTTGCTGGGTCAAAAACACTGGCAACAATGCCAACATCGCCCCCCCCGGTGCAGGCACGCCGATGAAATGCGGCTTGCCCACCGGCGGCGGCTCATCGCGGGCCACGTTGAAACGGGCCAAGCGCAGGCAGGCGCAGCACACATAGATCAGCACAAACATCCAGCCCGTCGCAAAGTCGCGGGCAAGTGCGTATTGATAGACCAAAATGCCGGGTGCCACGCCAAAGCACAGAAAGTCTGACAAACTGTCCAGCTCGCCGCCAATTTCGCTTGCGGCATTCAGCCGCCGCGCCAGCAACCCATCCAGCCCATCAATCAGCGCGGCAAAAATAATCAGGGCTGCGGCAATGTCGAACCGCCCCATCAGCACATAACGGATAGAGGTCAGCCCCGCGCACAACCCCAAAATCGTCACCATATTCGGCAACATCAGGATCAGCGACAGGCTGTCGCGTTTGCGCTGTGGCGTGTCAGTCATCGCGTCCGTCCTGCCCGTGGCGGCTCTGTTGAGGTTAGATCGGCCAAGACGGTTTCGCCCGCCACCATCGTCTGCCCAAGGCAGACCAGCGGCTGTACCCCTTCGGGCAGATACACATCCAGCCGAGAGCCAAAGCGGATCATGCCAAAACGCTCTCCGGTTTGCAAACGCGCCCCTTCCGGCACCTCGCACACGATCCGTCGCGCCACCAGCCCCGCAATCTGCACCACCGCCAAATCGCGCCCGTCCGCCATGCGCACAACTAGCGAATTACGCTCATTATGCTCGCTGGCCTTATCCAGCGATGCATTCAGGAACTTGCCGGGACGATACGAGATTTTTGTCACCTGACCGGCAATTGGCAACCGGTTCACATGGCAGTTGAATACATTCATGAACACCGACACGCGCATCATCGGATCCGGCCCCAGCCCCAGTTCCGCAGGCGGCACCGCAGGTTCCAACAGCGAAATCACGCCATCGGCGGGGCTGATGATCAAGCCCTCACGCGTTGGCGTCACCCGCTGGGGGTCGCGGAAAAAATAATAGCACCAGATCGTCAGCCCCAGCCCGACCCAGCCCAGTGGCTGCCAGACAAAGAACAACACCAGCGCCACGACCGCAAAAATCGGGATGAAACGCCAGCCTTCACGGTGGATCGGTTTGATAACGGTCGACATCATGGAAGCAGACATATGCAGGCCCTTGGGTTAATATGAACATAGCTTTTGGCATATAAAACCCGCCCCGACAATCCGCCCCGGATATCTGGCAGCCCCTGGGGAACAAAGTGGCAGCGCGTGCGTTGGTCAGATGCCGGTAGCAGACAAATGGAGGCCAGGATGACAAAATTTTTGATCGGCGACCATGTGGCGTGGAACTCGGAGGCCGGGCATGTCAGCGGCAAGATCATCAAAATCCACGAAAGCGATTTTGATTACAAGGGCCACACCCGCCGCGCCAGCAAGGACGACCCGCAATATGAGATCAAAAGCGACAAGACCGACCATATAGCGGCCCATAAAGGTGCCGTCCTGACAAAAATACCGTGACGGGCTTTGCCACCATCGGCCATTCCAATCGCCCGCTGGGGGCATTTCTAACCCTGTTGCGCGAGGCGCGGGTGGAGCTGTTGGTCGATGTCCGCTCTTTCCCGCGTTCGCGCAGCACTCCCGATTATAATATCGACCACCTGCCGCACGCATTGGAGCCGCTGCAAATCAACTATCTTCACATGCCCGATCTGGGGGGCCGCCGCCCGCGTCAACAAGGTATTGACCCCGAAACCAACGCCCATTGGCGCGTGCAAAGCTTTCATAACTATGCCGATTACGCCCTGACAGCCCCCTTTTCGCAGGCTTTTTCCGAACTGCTTATCCTTGGAAAATCCCGCAAACTGGCCTTGATGTGCGCCGAGGCCGTCTGGTGGCGCTGTCATCGCCGCATCATCACCGATTACCTGCTGCTGAACGGTCATCCGGTGCAACATCTGATGGAACCGGGGCGAATGGATGCCGCAACACCCACGCCGGGTGCCAGGCTGCGCGCTGATGGCAAAGTCATCTATCCGAAGGCCGAACTCTCAGACCCGTAACCCAATAGCGTTTCGCCGTTGATTTGAAACAAGGCCTGTCACATACCACGTTGAAATCTTTGATTTCAGGCAGCGATGTCTGCGGCAGGTTCAAGGCGAAACGCGTTAGCCCCGCCAAGCCAGCAGCCCTGCGCCCAGCGCAATCAGCCCAACGCCCATCCAATTCGGCAAGCTCAAATGTTCGCCCAGAAATACGGCGGCGAACACCGCGACCAAGACAACACTCAGCTTGTCAATCGGTGCGACTTTGGCAGCATCCCCCAATTGCAGCGCCCGAAAATAACACAGCCAGGAGGCGCCGGTCGCCAACCCCGACAAGATCAGAAACACATAAGATCTGGCAGGAATTTTACCTGGCGAAAACCCTTCACGCCCCAAAACTGCGATCAGCGCCACCAGCACCAATATCACCACGGTTCGCACCAGCGTTGCACTGTCAGCTGGCACATCTGCCACGCCAAGCTTGGCCAATATCGCTGTAATTGCCGCAAATCCGGCCGAGGCAAGCGCCCAAAACAGCCATGTCATCTGCATCGCATTCCCCTTTTGCGCCAAACCTGAACCGGCTACGGCAAAAAGGCAAAGAAAAACCCCCCGGCTTGCGCAAGGGGGTTGATCAAAAAAGCGGGTTACCCCGCCCAGTGTTCGCTGACGTCGGTTCAAAGGACCGCTTGAAGACCGGCTTAAAGACCGTTCTCGCGCTGGAGCTTCTTGCGTGCTAGCTTGCGCGCACGCCGGATTGCTTCGGCTTGCTCACGGGCTTTTTTGACGGAGGGTTTCTCGAAATGCTGCTTGAGCTTCATTTCGCGGAACACGCCTTCGCGCTGGAGCTTTTTCTTCAAAGCCCGAAGGGCTTGTTCGACGTTATTGTCGCGGACGCTGACCTGCATGTGGTTTTCACCACCTTTCTAGGTTAAATTTGCACGGATGTGCAGGCAAGCGGCCTATAACAAAAGGAAGGGGGCTTGTCCACCGTTCCGAACAGCGGAGGCTATGATGACAACAGCGCAAACGACCAAAAACCCCGGTGAAAGCGGGGTAGAGCAGGCAAAACAGGCCATTTTGCAGGCCGCCCTGCCGCATGTGCCCTTTGATGGCTGGACTGATACGAGCTTTCGCGCGGCGGTTGCTGATTCGGGGGTGGCGACAGGCTTGGCGCAGGCGCTTTATCCGCGCGCAGGCCTTGACCTTGCGCTGGAATTTCACCGCAGCGGTGATGCCGCGATGATTGAGGCAATGCAAGCCGCTGATCTGGCCACGATGCGCTATTCGAACCGCGTGGCTTTTGCCGTGCGCAGCCGTCTGGAATTGGTTGAGGATAAAGAGCTGGTTCGCCGTGGCACCACGCTGTTTTCCCTGCCGCAAAACGCAGCCGAGGGCGCCAGGGCGATCTGGGGTACTGCCGATGCCATCTGGAAGGCGCTGGGCGATACCAGCACCGATTTCAACTGGTACACCAAACGCGCCACGCTTTCGGGGGTCTACGCCTCTACCGTGCTGTTCTGGCTTGGGGATGACAGCCCCGGCCATGCGGCCACATGGGACTTTCTGGATCGCCGCATCGCCAATGTGTTGCAGATAGAAAAACTCAAGGCCGGCCTGCGCGACAACCCCTTGTCTCGGGCCTTGCGTTCAGGGCCGTTTTCAGGTGCGGTGAATGCAATGGAAAAGTTCAAGATGCCAGACATGCCGAAGATGCCCGATGACCTGCCCGGCAAATTCCGCCCCTAAGGAAAAGTACCTGATATGTCCGTCCCTGATGCGATGCTCGCGATAGAAATCACCCAACCCGGCCCGCCCGATGTGCTGGCACCTTGTTCCGTCCCTGTTCCTGTTCCCGGCCATGGCCAGATTCTGATTCGCGTGGCTTATGCGGGTGTTAACCGCCCCGATGCGCTGCAACGCGCGGGTGCCTATAATCCGCCCGCCAACGCCTCGCCGCTGCCGGGGCTGGAGGCGTCGGGCCATATCGCCGCCATCGGCCCCGGCGTTACCCGCTGGATGGTGGGCGATGCGGTTTGCGCCTTGCTGCCGGGTGGTGGCTATGCCGAATATGCGCTGACCGCCGCCGACCACGCCCTGCCGATCCCCGAGGGCATGGGGCTGAGAGAGGCTGCCTGCCTGCCTGAAACCTGCTTCACCGTCTGGTCAAATATGGTCATGCGCGGCGGGTTGAAGGCGGGAGAGCGGTTCTTGGTTCACGGAGGCAGCTCTGGTATCGGCACCACCGCGATTCAGATCGCCCGTGCTTTGGGTGCGCGCGTCTTCGCTACCGCCGGCTCTGATAAAAAATGCGCTGTCTGTACCGATCTTGGCGCCGAGGCTGCATTCAACTACAATGATCAGGATTTCGTGACCGAAATGAAGCCCATGGGCGGCGCGAACCTGATCCTTGATATGGTTGGCGGTAAATATCTGCCCCGCAACATCCGCACCCTTGCCGATGAGGGGCGGCTTGTACAAATTGCCTTCCTGACCGGTGCCAAGGTTGAACTGAACTTTGCCGAGCTGATAATTCGCCGCCTTACGATCACCGGCTCTACGCTGCGCCCACAATCCGATCTTGCAAAGGCCCGGATCGCGGCGCAAGTCGAACACCATGTCTGGCCAATGATCGCCCGCGGCGCTTTCAACCCGGTTATGGATAGCGAATACCCCTTGGCTGAGGCCCCCGCCGCCCATTGGCGCATTGAATCGCCGGGCCATATCGGAAAAATTGTACTGAAAGTGGCGGAATAGGGCATTTTTGAAAAAACTTTACCCGCCACTATCTCGCCGCGCTTGGCACCGTAAGGGATAGGGGTATTGGGCCGGGTGCCTGTGATCGCCTGCGCAACCTTCAGTGGGGCACGAATGACTGGCCGCACGCTAGCAAAAAGGGCGGCCGGGGTTTTAGCGCACCGCGCCCAGAACCGCGTCTGTCATTTTGCAATCGCGGATCGTATCGTTCCCACAGCGGCGCGGCTGCAAATCCTTGGTCAGGCACAACCGTACTTCCTGAATCATTCCGGCCTTGCAGGTGACGGTGACCATATCCTTGCCAAGCTGCGGGTTGGCGGCCAGAAATGCTTCCTCCACCACAGCAGCAGGCACATTCAATGCCTTGTTTATCTTTGAGAAAACCTCGGGCTGCTTTACAGATTCAAGGGCCTTGCGGGCTGTTGCAAAATACTCGGCGGCGCTTAAGCCCGTACAGCGCCCGTGTTTTTTCCACTGATACCACGCCAGCCCTGCGCCGCCCATGATATCGG
Source organism: Pseudorhodobacter sp. (assembly GCF_034675685.1). Classification (GTDB taxonomy): domain Bacteria; phylum Pseudomonadota; class Alphaproteobacteria; order Rhodobacterales; family Rhodobacteraceae; genus Pseudorhodobacter. The sequence continues at coordinate 413,059 of NZ_JAUCDA010000016.1, forward strand.
CCATCGCGCCGGATTGCGTGCGTGACGGGTCGCGCATCTCGGTCCGGCAATAGGCGGGCCAGCCGCTTTCATACTGCGGCCAAAGCCCGTGCAGCGTGAAGGTCAGCCCCTGTCCGGGCAGGCATTGATCCTCGCCGCGGGCATCGCCTTCCAATGCGCACCAATTCGATGACCAGCTTAACGCCATCACATAATAATCAAATTCCCCGGCCTTTTCGCCATCTGCGCGCGCCATGGCCCCTGAAAAAGCCATCACAAACCCGATCACAACTGCAAAAACACGCATTTTCTCTTTCCTCTGGCGGCTTGGCCTATTATACGAACGCCTGACTTCCCCGAAAACGAGAAGACGCGAGGCCCCGGCCCGCAGCCGTTTTCCCGGCATGGAAGGGATATATAAAGGAGTGTTGCGATGAACAAGCCACTGATGTCCAAAGCAACCGCCGTCTGGCTGGTGGACAACACAACCCTGACCTTCAAGCAGGTCGCCGATTTTTGCGGGTTGCATGAACTCGAAGTGCAGGGCATCGCTGATGGGGATGTTGCCACGGGTGTCAAAGGGTTTGATCCGGTTGGCAATAACCAGCTTGACCCCGGCGAGATTGAAAAAGGCCAAAAAGACCCGTCTTACCGGCTGAAACTGAAATTCAACGCCTCGGCCGTTGGCGAAGAAAAACGCCGTGGCCCGCGCTACACGCCGCTTTCCAAACGTCAGGACCGCCCGGCAGCTATCCTTTGGCTGGTGAAATTCCACCCAGAGCTGACAGATGGTCAGGTGGGCAAGCTGGTCGGCACCACCAAGCCAACGATTCAGGCGATCCGTGAGCGCACACATTGGAACATCAACAACATCACCCCGATTGACCCCGTAGCGCTTGGCCTGTGCCGCCAGACCGAGCTTGACGCCGCCGTGCAGGTTGCGGTGCGCAAGAAGGCCTCGGAAGGCAGCGTGATGTCGGATGATGAACGGCGCAAGCTGGTTTCGACCGAGCAATCGCTGGGCATGCCGGATGAACCGAAAATGCCATCTTCCATCGCCGGGCTTGAAAACTTTACCCTGACCGAAAAAGAAGAAAAATCAGCCGATTATTCTGATGCAGACAGCTTCTTCAACCTGCCCGAGGCAGAGGATGAAGACGATGAGGATGACGATGATATCGACCCGCGCCGCAAGTAAGGCTGGACGGTTTTGAAAAAAAGCACCCCGCAAGATAGGCTAGCGGGGTGCTTTTTTATATACGGGCTGCGCCGGGCTTCAACGCCCTGTTTGACGATTGATCAGCACGAAAACAACGGCTGCACCTAGCGCGTTTCAACTTCAGCCGTAAACCACGGCCCATGACATAACGCGTCGAAATCTTTCGATTTCAGGCAGCGATCTGTGGGGCAGGTTCAAGGCGAAACGCTTTAGAACTTTCGTCGCGCCCGCAGGGCGGCCCCGATGGTGCCATCATCCAGATAATCCAACTCGCCGCCAATCGGTACACCTTGGGCAAGGCTGGTGATCGAAACGCCGGTCCCTTCCAAAACTTCGGCGATATAATGCGCCGTGGTTTGCCCATCCACCGTGGCATTCAAGGCAAGAATCACCTCGCGCGCGTTTTCAGAAGTGACCCTCTCGACCAAGGCTGGAATGCGCAACTGCTCTGGCCCGATGGCATCCAGGGCCGAAAGCGTGCCCCCAAGCACATGATAGCGGCCTTTGAACGCTTGTCCGCGCTCCAGCGCCCATAAATCGGCGACATCCTCTACCACGCAAATCTCACCGGTGGCGCGCCGGTCATCGCTGCAAATCTCACAAGTCGTGGCCCCGCTGATATTGCCGCAAGTCTGGCAGTTATGTGCGTTTTCAGCAACTTCGGCCATGATCCGTGCCAAGGGGGCCATCACGGTTCCGCGCTTTTTCAGCAGCATAAGCACGGCCCGGCGTGCCGATCTTGGCCCAAGCCCCGGCAACCGCGCCATCAGCCCGATCAACTGTTCAATATCCTGCGGGGCCTGAGACATGGGTCAGAACGGCAGCTTCATACCTGCGGGCAGGCCCAGGCCTTCGGTCAGCTTGGCCATTTCTGCCTGCGCCCGCTCGGTTGCTTTGCCCTGAGCATCTTTGATCGCGGCCAGAATCAGGTCTTCGACCACTTCTTTCTCAGAGGCGACAAAGATCGACGGGTCAATTTCCAGCCCCGTCAACTCGCCCTTGGCTGTGGCCCGCGCCCGCACCAGGCCCGCGCCGCTTTCACCGATCACCACAATCCGCTCCAGCCCCTCTTGCATCTCGGCCATCTTGCTTTGCATTTCCTGCGCCGCTTTCATCATCTTGGCCATATCGCCAAGCCCACCCAAACCCTTTAGCATTCCATATTCTCCAACTGATTTATCCTGACCTAAGCTGCGGCCTTGCAGGCTTCAACCCTCCTCAAACGGGTCCCATTCATCTTCGACCTCGGGCAGGGCCTCAAACGCGGCGTCAACCTCGGGCTTGCGCATTGCGGTAATTTTGACGCCGGGAAAGGCGGTGAACACGGCCTGAACCAGCGGGTTTTTCATCGCCTGTGCCTCGGCTTCCAGCCGATCCCTGTCCTGATCTTCAGCCACTGTGGCACCGCCGCCGGTATTGACCACCGTGACCGCCCAGCGTGCGCCGGTCCAGCCCTGAAGCCGTGCGGCAAGCCGTGCGGCAAGATCACGCGGGGCGTCGGCTGTTGGTTCAAACTCTATCCGGCCAGGGGTGTATTTCGCCAGCCGCAGCGTGGTTTCAACCTCGACCAGCAGCTTCATATCGCGGCGTTCACGGATAAGATCAATCACATGTGCAAAGGTCACATAGTTTTGCAAAGCACCGGGGGCCAATGCCACCGCCGCTGATTGCCCGCCTTGCATCTGGGCCTGCATCGTCGGTGCGCCATGTGCTGCGCCCATCATGGGGGCGTGCAGGCGTGTGGTTGCCTGCCCCCCCCGCCGCCGCCGCCTGCAGGCGCCCCCCCCCGGCATCGGCGCAGGCTGTGCGGTTTGCAGTTTGCGGATCAGGCTTTCCGGGTCGGGCAGGTCGGCCACATGCGTCAGGCGGATCACGGCCATTTCAGCGGCCATCATCGCATTTGGGGCCAGTGCCACCTCTTCCAGGGCTTTCAGCAGCATTTGCCACATCCGCGTCAGCACCCGCATCGGCAAGCGCCCGGCCATATCCAGCCCACGTCGCCGCTCATCCGGGGGGATTGTGGGGTCTTCGGCAGCTTCGGGGGTGATCTTGATGACCGACAGCCAATGCGTGATCTCGGCCAGATCGCGCAGGACTGCCATCGGGTCGGCCCCATCGGCATATTGGCCTGCAAGCTCGGTCAGTGCTGCCGCCGCATCACCGCGCACGATCATATCAAACAGGTCCAGTACCCGGCCCCGGTCGGCCAGCCCCAGCATTGCGCGCACTTGTTCGGCAGTCGTTTCGCCCGCGCCGTGGCTGATCGCCTGATCCAGCAGCGATGTTGCGTCACGGGCCGACCCTTCGGCGGCGCGGGTGATCAGCGCCAGCGCATCATCCGAGATGTTTGCCCCTTCGCCCTTGGCAATTTTTTGCAGCAGGGCAATCTGCACCTCTGGCTCAATCCGTTTCAGATCAAAGCGTTGGCAGCGTGACAGCACCGTGACCGGCACTTTGCGAATTTCGGTGGTCGCAAAGATGAATTTCACATGCGCCGGCGGTTCTTCCAGCGTTTTCAGCAAGGCGTTAAAGGCGCTGGTGGACAGCATGTGCACTTCGTCGATGATATAAATCTTGTAGCGGGCCGAAGTGGCGCGATAGGCGACCGAGGCGATGATCTCGCGGATGTCATCAACCCCGGTACGCGAGGCCGCGTCCATTTCCATCACATCGACATGGCGGCCTTCCATGATCGACTTGCATTGGTCGCACAGGCCGCAGGGTTCGGTGGTGGGGCCGCCCTTGCCGTCGGGGCCAACACAGTTCAGCCCCTTGGCGATAATCCGCGCGGTGGTGGTTTTTCCGGTGCCACGAATCCCTGTCATGATAAAGGCTTGCGCGATGCGGTCGGCGGCAAAGGCGTTTTTCAGGGTGCGCACCATGGCCGTTTGCCCAACCAGATCGGCAAAGGTTTCGGGCCGGTATTTCCGGGCCAGAACCTGATAGGCGGGTTTGGTGGTTTCTGACATGGCTGTCCCCTGAGTTTCGCCGCTGGATTACCCTTTGGATTCGGCGCTGGGGCCAATCTAAGCACTCGCTTGCTGCGCGTCCACCCGTGGGGGTACAGTCGGATGAATTGGAGGGGGCGAATGGCTATTTCGATTTGCAACATTGCAGTGGGTGGTGGGGTGCTGGGGCTGTGCTCTTTGCCGCAGGCCGCGGATGTGGCGGCGCTGCGTGATTGGCGGCCCGATCTGGTGCTGACCCTGGTCGAGGCCGAGGAGGCTGCGGCCTTGTCGCCTGATCTGGCGGCGGCTTTGGCGGCGGCGGGTATCGCGCAACGGCTGTATCCAATTGCGGATTATGGCGTGCCGACCGGCGGTTGGGCTGCGCTGTCGGTGGATTTGCATGCAAAGCTGGCACAGGCTGCGCGCATGATTGTGCATTGCCGGGGGGGCTGTGGCCGCACGGGCATGATTGCACTGCGGTTGATGATAGAGGCGGGCGAGGCGCCACAGGCGGCCCTGGCACGTTTGCGCGCGTTGCGGCCCTGCGCGGTGGAAACCGAGGCGCAAGGGATCTGGGCGGGGCTTTAACGCTTTTTGTGTTTCTGCGCGGATTTGATCTGCTTGGTCAGCGCTTTGCCCTTGCCGCGTTTGGTGATGCCATAGCCCTTGCCCATTGCAGCACCTGAACTGGCGGTGTTCACCGCATCCTCGGTGGACAGTTTGCGCCAACGGTCCAGGCGGTCGGCCTCTATGTCGCCGCTGGCAATGGCGGCTTGTACCGCACAGCCCGGCTCTGCCTCATGCGCGCAATCACGGAATTTGCACTGGCTGGCCAGCTCGGTAATCTCGGCAAAGGTCACGTCGATGCCGGTGGCCGCATCGGAAACGCCAAGGCCGCGGATGCCGGGGGTATCAATCAGCCAGCCGCCTTGGGGCAGGGGGTGCAGGCTGCGGGCGGTGGTGGTGTGGCGGCCGCGGGTGTCGTCGCGCACGCCTTGCGTTGCTGCATCCATGCCGGTCAACGCGTTGGCCAGCGTGGTTTTGCCCACGCCCGATGACCCTGACAGCGCGATGGTTTTGCCCGGCCCGCACCATTGCGCCAGTTTTTCGGCCACATCGGGCGCATGCGCATCCAACACCAGAACCGCCAGATCGCGGCCAAGCTTTTGCGCCTCGATCGCATAGCTTTCGGGGGCCTCCGCCATATCTGCCTTGGTCAGCAAGATCACGGGTTCCACGCCCGCGTCATGCGCCAGTGTCAGATAGCGTTCCAGCCGCGCCACGTTGAAATCGGCATTGCAAGAGGTGGTGATGAACAGCGTGTCGATATTCGCGCCGATCAGGCGGTATTCGCCGATATTGCGGCTGCCCGCGCGCGAATGGACCCGGCGTTGCAGCAGGCTGCGGCGTTCAAGCCGGCGACGCATCACGGATTGGCTGGTGGAAACCATCACCCAATCGCCAACCGCGAAGCTGCCCGAAGGGTGGCCATTGGGCAGCGCCACTTCACGCGCGCCATCGACCGCCAGCACGGCAAGGCGGTCACGGTGTACCTGGGCCACGCGGGCGGGCAGGCTGCCTTCATCCTCGGCGGTGATCTGGCGCGCAAAATCATCGCCCCACCCTAGGGTTTCCAGCGGGGTAGAGGGCTGCGGATCGGTGGAAATGACTGAATATCCCATATGCGGCGGTCTAAATGCACCGCGTGGGGTTGGGTGAGAGGCTGACATCGACCCAAGTGGGGCTCGTTGTGGCTGCTTCCTTCCGGACCTGACCAAGTTGGCGAGGCACTCGCCCGCGCCAACCTCTCACCCTTGATATAGGGGCTGGCGCAGGGATTCGCAAGATCACTTGGGCAAAAGTCCGATTTCGCGCGCCCCGGTCAAAAGGTCGGGGGCAATCAGATGCGCAAACCGGCCAGAGGCAGGGTTGATATCGGGCACTTGCACCACGGTCATCCCGGCGCGATGCGCGGCTTCGGCCCCGGCTTCGCTGTCTTCAAAGGCCAGGCAACGCGCCGGGTCCACCCCCAAAAGCGATGCTGCCAGCAAGAACGGTTCGGGTGCCGGCTTGGCCAGTGTTACATCGTCAAAGGTCACGAAATGGCGGAAATAGGCGGCGATGTCGGTCACGCCCAGCTTGAAATCCAGTTGCGCGCGGGTTGAGGATGTCGCCATCGCCACGGGCAGCGTGATTGCGCCCAGCAGTTCATGCGTGCCGGGTTTCAGCGGGATGCCCTGGCCATAGTATTCCAAGACGGTACGCTTCCAAATTACTGAAAATGCATCGAAATCCATTTCCGGGTAATGGGCGCGAACAATGCTCGCACCGGTTACATCATCCCGACCGATCAAGCTGTGCAGGAAGGCAGGTTCAACCGTCAGCCCACATTCGGCAAAGGCAAAAAGCCCCGCCGCCTGTGTCAGGCTTTCGGTATCCAGCAAAGTGCCGTCAAGATCGAAAATGACTGCGTCGAACATGGCCTATATACCCGTGTCTATGATGGCTTTTGCCAAAATTGGCACCGTGCGGGCATTCAGGCCTGCAATGTTCATCCGGCTGTCACCGACCATATAAATCCCATGCTCGCGGCGCAGGGTTTCGACCTGTTCGGGCGTAGCCCCAAGGCGCGAAAACATGCCGCGATGCTGTGCCAAAAACCCGAACCGATCCGAGCCGGACAGGCGGCGCAGCTCGGCCGCGAGGGCTTCGCGCAGGGTCAGCATGTTCTTGCGGATATCTTCCAGTTCCGCCTGCCAATCGGCACGCAGGGCCGGGTCATTCAGGATCATCGTCACCAGGCGCGCGCCATGGTCGGGCGGGAAACTGTAGGTTTGGCGGTTCAGAAAGGCGAGATTGTCTTGCACCACGGCCCGCATCTCGGGCTTGGGCGAAACGGCGATCACAATGCCGGTCCGTTCGCGGTAAATCCCGAAGTTCTTGGAACATGAGGCCGCGATCAGCAGTTCCGGCAACCGCCCCGCCAACAGGCGCAGGCCCGCCGCATCTTCCGCCAGCCCATCGCCAAAGCCCTGATAGGCGATATCGACAAAGGGTATCGCCCCGGTTTTTGCCAAAAGGTCAGCAACGGCGGCCCATTGTGGCAACGTCAGGTTGGCGCCGGTGGGGTTGTGGCAGCAGGCGTGCAACAGCACCACATCGCCCGCCTTGGCCTGCGCCAGATCGGCCAGCATGCCGTCAAAATCAACGCCGCGGCTGTCTGCATCAAAATAGCGGTAATCGGCCATTTTCATGCCAAGGTATTTGATGATCGACGGATGGTTTGGCCAGGTAGGGTTTGACAGCCAGATCGTCGCCTCCGGGTTGGCAAGCTGAACCAGCCCCAATGCCTGACGAATTGCACCCGTGCCGCCGGGGGTGGCAGCCGCCGACAACCGATCAGCAGGCACGGCACCATCCAGCAGCAGCGCCTGCATCGCCTCGGCATAGGCAGGATCACCCGCGAGGTTGGTATAGGTTTTGGTCGTCTCTACTTCCCAAAGCTGTTTTTCCGCCGCCTTTACCGCCCGCATCACCGGGGTCAGGCCGGTTGCATCCTTGTAGACGCCTACGCCAAGGTCAATCTTGGTTTCGCGCGGGTCATCCTTGTACAGTTGGATCAGTTGCAGGATCTTGTCTTGCGGTTGGGCGTGCAGGGCGTTCAGCATTTGGTTTACTTTCAGAAAGTTGCGTGGTCAGCCTTTGGCGATGGGCAGATCATCATACATGCCCCATTCCGCCCAGGATCCATCATAAAGCGCGTGATTGCGGTGGCCGATCCGTTCCAGCGCAAGGTTCAGGATTGCGGCCGTTACACCCGATCCGCAGGTGGTGATTGCGGGTTTTGACAGGTCAATACCAGCCGTTTCAAACGCGGCTTTCAAGGCTGGCACCGCCTTCAATGTGCAATCGCCGTTGAGCAGATCAACAAAGGGCAGGTTCTTGGAATTGGGAATATGGCCCAAACGCAGGCCGGGGCGCGGCTCGGGTGCCTCGCCCATGAAGCGGGCAGCGGCGCGGGCGTCGATAATTTCGGTTTCTGCCAGCTTTGACGCCTGCGCGACCTGGGTTACGTCTTTCACAAGGCCGGATTGGCGCTGCACGGTGATGTGGCGATCACGGACCATGGGGGGCATATCTTCAACCTCATGCCCTTCGGCCTGCCATTTCGGCAAGCCGCCATCCAGCACGGCGATATCCATCTTGCCCATCAGCCGGAACGTCCACCAGACGCGGGCGGCAGAAAATACCCCGGTGCTGTCATAGACCACCACCTGATGCCCGTCACCGATGCCCATCGCGCGCATGCGGCTGATGAATTTTTCCACCGGCGGGGCCATATGCGGCAGTTCGGACCTGTGGTCTGCAATCTCATCAATATCAAAGAAACGCGCGCCGGGGATATGGGCGCTGGCATATTCGGCCTTGGCATCGCGCCCGGTGGCGGGCATGTGCCACGAGGCGTCTATGATCCGCAGATCGGGGTCGTTGATATGTTGGGCCAACCACTCGGTTGAAACCAGCGTTTTAGGGTCATCTTGCGGTGCGGGGGTCATGTTCAGGCTCCTGATCTGCACGGCTTGGGTATAGCGGATAGGCAGGGTGAGGCAAGGCCAGAGGCGCCGCAAACCGTAAATCTGCGCAGGCACCACAGTGGCCGGGCCAAAGAATCGCGGGTTATTGGTGGTTTTGCTTCATCAGCCGGGCTTTTTGCCGATCCCAATCGCGCTTGGCCGAGGTTTCGCGCTTATCCGCGCTTTTCTTGCCCTTGGCGATTCCGATCTTCAGCTTAACCTTGCCGCGTTCGTTGAAATACATCTTCAGCGGCACGATCGTCATGCCCTCACGCGCGGTGGCGTTCCAAAGGCGTGACAATTGCTTGCGTGACACCAGCAGCTTGCGCTTGCGGCGTTCTTCATGCCCCCATGTCTTGGCCTGCAGATAGGGCGCGATATAGCCGTTGATCAGCCACAGTTCACCCTCTTCGACGCTGGCATAGCTTTCCGCGATATTCGCGCCACCCTGCCGCAGCGATTTCACTTCCGAGCCATGCAGGATGATTCCCGCCTCGATGTCGTCTTCAATCGCGAAATCATACCGCGCGCGGCGGTTTTCGGCGATGAGTTTGGAATTTGGGTCACTGTGTTTTACCATGGTTTCCATCAGATAGGGGCTGACGCGGCAACTGTCCAGATGCGCGCGGGGGTGCGTTTACGATTGGCGCGTGGATTTGGCATCGGAATCGCCGTTTTCCAGATCGCCCGCTTGGCGTGCCCTGCGCCCCCGCAGCAGGGTATAGATACCCGACCCCACGATGATAGCGCTGCCCAAAAGGGTGGCGGCATCGGGGCGCTCGGCAAAGACGATCACACCGAGGATCAGTGCGAACAACAGGCGGCTGTAGCGAAAGGGCGTTACCAGTGATACTTCGCCCACGCGCATCGCTGCCGTCAGGGCGTAGTACCCGGCCACACCAAAAAGGGTTGCGGCCCCAAGGGCAAAGCTGGCAGGACCATCGGGCATCACGGCGCCGCCGGTCCACATCAGCAGGCCGGCCCCGGTTGGCACCATCATCGCAAAGCCGTAAACTCCAAGCGTCAGGTTTGACAGGGTTTTGGGCGCGGCGCGGGTTGCCAGATCGCGCCCGGCAAAGCCCAGCGTTCCAAGCACCGCCAGAATCGACAAGGGCGTAAAACCGGCAAGCCCCGGACGCAAGATGATCAGCACGCCCACAAACCCCGCCATGATCGCAGACCAGCGCCGCCACCCCACCTTTTCACGAAACACCAAGGCCGCGCCCGCCACCACGACCAAAGGCGTGGCCTGAAGGATCGCCGAGGCCGAAGACAGCGGCGTCAGCGCAATGGCTAGCGTGTAGAACAGACGGCCCATTACCTCAAACACCGCGCGGATCAGAATTGGGGGGGACAGAATATCGGGGCTTAACAATCGCGCGCCCTGCGATTTCGCAAGGATGGCAAAACAGACCATCCCCGCGCCGCCAAAGATCATCAGAATTTGGCCAACCGGCACCAGCTGCGCGGCGGTTTTCAAAAACATGTCCTCGACGGCAAAGCCCGCCATTGCGGCAATCATCAACAGGCCACCGCGCAGATTGTTGTTCATGGTCGGGCCTTTTATGGAATGCGACCCTGTTTAGGGTGCTGCCAGCCAATAGGCCAGTGCCGCTGCGCTCTTTTGCCATTGGCAAACGCGTCAGCACCATTAGGCAAAGAAAAACCCGGCCAGAGCCAAAGGGCGGGCCGGGTTTGTTGTATCAGGCGGGTTTGTTGTTTCAGGGGGGCTGGGCTCAGTTGATCAGCCCGGCAAACCGCATGGCGGCATCCATTTTGGCCTTGGCGCCCTCGGTCAACCCGACAAGCGGCAAGCGCACCTCATCCGAGCAATGGCCAAGCACAGACAGGCCGTATTTCACCCCGACCAGACCCGGCTCAATAAAGATCGCCTCATGCAGCGGCATCAAACGGTCCTGAATTTCCAGCGCCAGCTTGTAATCACCTGCCAGCGTTGCTTCCTGGAATTGCGCACACAGGCGCGGGGCGATATTGGCCGTGACGGAAATGCAGCCCACCCCGCCATGGGCATTATACCCAAGTGCTGTGGCATCCTCGCCCGAGATTTGCAGGAAATCCTTGCCGCAGGTGATGCGCTGCTTTGGTACCCGTGCCAGATCGCCGGTGGCATCCTTGACCCCGATGATTCGCGGCAGCTTGGCCAACTCGCCCATCGTGGCGGGTGACATATCAACCACTGAACGGCCCGGAATGTTATAGATGATGATCGGCAGGTTGCAGCATTCATGCAAGGCGGTGAAATGCGCAATCAGGCCCGCTTGGGTCGGCTTGTTGTAATAGGGCGTCACCACAAGGGCGGCATCTGCCCCGACGTTTTCCGCATGCTGGATCAATCTGATCCCTTCTGTGGTGTTGTTTGAACCGGCCCCGGCGATCACCGGAAGGCGGCCCGCTGCAGCTTTGACCACTTCTTCAATCACTTGCCCATGTTCGGCATGGCTTAGCGTCGGGCTTTCGCCAGTGGTGCCAACAGGGACAAGGCCGTGGCTGCCCTCGGCGATATGCCATTCAACAAGTTTTTTAAGCGCGTCAAAGTCAACTTGGCCGTTCTTGAACGGCGTGACCAGGGCAGGCATAGACCCTTTGAACATGGTGCGCTTCTCCTCTTGCGAATGGGCGGGCTGATGAGTCGCCCGTTGGTTTCCGCGTCTTCCTAGCGCTATGCGTGGCGCTTGCCAAGTCTGGGCCAAGTCTGGCGCAAACTTGCCAGGGGGCGGGCAAACACGCGCGGATGTGAGTTGCGCCTTGGCGGCCACAATGGCAAGTTAAGGGTTATGAAAACAGCACGCCCCCCCCGCCTTGCCCCATTCCTGCGTATTTGCGGGATTTCGCTTTTGTTGCTTGGGTTTGGCCCGGCCAGCATGGCCCGCGCCGATGCCACAAGTGATTTGCGGGGGGCCCTTGCCGCGGCAGAGGCGCGCGATTGGGAAAAGGCACTTGGCTTGGCCCCGATGGGCGTGGCGCGCGATATCATCGAATGGCAGCGGCTTCGCGCCGGGGACGGGGTGCTGGGCGATTATGAAGGCTTTCTGGCGCGTCGAAGCGATTGGCCCGGCCTGCCGTGGCTGCACCAAAAGGGCGAGGTGGCGGTGGCCCGCTCTACCACCCCCAGCCGCGTGATCGGCTATTTCAAAAGCGATAAACCTGCGCTGGCGGAAGGGGCGATTGCGCTGGTCAAGGCTTATGCGGCGATTGGAAATCCGGATGCGGCGGCAGCCGAGGCACAGCGCGCCTGGGTGCAGCTGCGGTTTGATGCGGTGTCACAGGCCGAAATGCTGGGGCTGCAAGGTGCGGCGCTACAAGCGGTTCATGCCAAGCGGCTGGATATGTTGCTTTGGGCGGGGCGCGAGGCGGAGGCGTTGCAAATGCTGCCCCTGGTTTCGCCGGGTTTGCAAGCGCTGGCCCGTGCCCGGATCGCCCTGCAAGGCATGAAAGACGGGGTTGATGGCTTGATCGCGGCCGTACCGCAGGCCGAGGCGGGCAATGCAGGGCTGGCCTATGACCGCTTTGTCTGGCGCGCACGCAAAGGCAATGTCGATGGTGCGGTATCGCTGATTCTTGAGCGGTCCATTTCACCCGCTGCCCTTGGCCGACCCGCTGCCTGGGCCGATCGACGGGCGCGCCTGACCCGTGATCTGGTGCAGGTCGGGCGGATGCAAGAGGCGTATAAAGTTGCCGCCTCGCATCACCTGACCGAAGGCGGCGATTATGCCGAGTTGGAATTTTTGGCCGGCTTTATCGCATTGCGCAAGCTGAATGACCCGATGACCGCCCGCCGCCATTTCCAACATCTCAAACAAGGGGTCAGCACCCCGATCAGCCTGAGCCGTGCTTTGTATTGGGAAGGCAGGGCCGAGGAGGCGCTGGGCAACCTCGCCGCCGCCCGCGTGGCATTTGAAGCGGGGGCCAAGCACCAAACGGCCTATTACGGGCTGCTTTCGGCAGAAAAGCTGGGCCTGGCGCTGGATGCGGCGCTGTTGTCTGATGCGGGGCCTGCGGATTGGAAAACAGCGGCTTTTGCGAAATCTTCTGTGCTGGAGGCGGCAAAGCTGTTGCTGGCTGCCGGTGATCTGGATTTGGCCAAACGCTTTGTGCTGCACCTGGCCGAAGGTTTGGGGCCGGTTGCCCTTGACCAGCTTGCCGATTTTGCCTTGCAAAGCGGTCAGCCGCATATTGCGGTGCTGGTGGGCAAACAGGCGGCGTCACGCGGGGTGATCTTGTCGCGGGCCTATTTTCCGGTGGTGGGTTTGGTGCCTGACGGGCTTGCGGTCAGTCGAGCATTGGCCCTGTCCATCGCGCGGCGGGAAAGTGAGTTCAACGTGGGCGTGATCAGCCCCGCCGGGGCGCGCGGATTGATGCAGGTGATGCCGGGAACTGCCAAGCTGATGGCCGAGAAAACCGGCAAACCCTATGCGCTTGGGCAATTGACGCAAGACCCGGCCTATAATGTCGGTCTTGGCGCGGCCTATCTGGCGCAATTGGTCGAGGAGTTCGGCCCGGCGGTCGCCCTGATCGCATCAGGCTATAACGCCGGGCCGGGCCGTCCGCGCCGTTGGGTCACCGAGTTTGGCGACCCCAGGCAAGACGGTGTGGATGTCGTCGATTGGGTTGAAACGATTCCCTTTGGCGAAACCCGCACCTATGTAATGCGTGTGGTGGAATCGCTTGTGATCTACCGCGCCAAGCTGCGGGGGGCAGTTGGCGCGGTCAATGTCAGGTCCGAGCTGACCGGACGGTAGGACCAGCAGTTTTCGAATTTTCGACGAAAATTCAGATTTTTCGTCGAAAAATCGAAACTGCATCACTGCTTGAGCGAGGCTGCGCGTACCTGGCTCAAGGATTGGCCGGTCGTCAGCATATCGGGGTCAAGCTTCAATTCGATAACGGCCAATTTACCGCTGGCTTGCGCGCGGGCAAAAGCGGCCGGGAAATCTGCCTGATTGCTGACCGTTTCACCATGCCCGCCATAAGCCTGTGCAAGCGCTGCAAAATCGGGATTGGCCAAGTCGGTGCCAGAGGGGCGGCCCGGATAGTGGCGTTCCTGATGCATCCGAATCGTGCCATAGCGGCCATTATTGGCAACTATCACGATCGGTTTGGCTCCATGTTGCACGGCTGTTGACATCTCATTACAGGTCATCTGAAAACAGCCATCGCCTGCCATGCAAACCACGGTCTTGTCCGGGTTTTGCAAGGATGCCGCAACCGAGGCGGGAAACCCATAGCCCATAGAGCCAGAGGTGGGCGCAAGTTGGGTGCCAAACTGCCGGAAACGGTAATAGCGATGCAGGAAGGCGGCATAATTGCCCGCGCCATTGGTCAAGATGCTGTCATGTTGCAGATTGGCCGCAAGCCACGCCACGACCTGCTCCAGCTTTACCGCGCCGGGTGTTGCAGCGGGGGTTTGCCATGCCTCATAGTCCTTGCGGGCCTGTGCTGACCAATCGGTCCAGTCGCCTTTGCCGGAAGTTTCGGCAAGCGCTGTCACAATCTCGGCTGTGGGGGCTGCAATCGCAAGGGCTGGATGAAATACGCGGCCCAATTCATCCGGGTCGGCATGAATATGCAAAATGCGCGGGCCGGGGCGGGTAGGGTCAAGGATCGCATAGCCATCGGTGGCAATATCGCCCAAACGCGCCCCCAGCACCAACAAAGTATCCGCCTGCGCCAAGCGCTGGCCCAGTTTCGGGTTCATCCCGACGCCCAAATCCCCGGCAAAAAGCGGATGGTCATTGTTCATCCGGTCTTGACGGCGAAAGGTTACCGCGACCGGCAAGTTCCAGTTCTCGGCAAACGTGGCCAGGCTTTCGGTTGCGGCTTGCGACCAGCCGGGGCCACCCGCAATCACCAAAGGGCGTTGCGCGGTGTGCAGCGCTTCGGTGATGGCGGCAATCTGGGCTGCACTTACCGCAGCAGGGCGCGGCGCGGGCGCGGGCAGGTCGGCCACATCGGCATGGCCCGAAAGCATATCTTCGGGCAGGGCCAGAACCACCGGGCCGGGGCGGCCCGAACAAGCGACATGAAATGCGCGGCTGATATATTCGGGCAGGCGTTCGATTTGATCCACCTCTGCCGTCCATTTCGCCAGGGTGCCAAAGACGGCCCGGTAATCCACCTCTTGAAACGCTTCGCGGTCCCGATGCGCCCGTGCGATCTGGCCGACAAAGACCACCATCGGCGTGCTGTCTTGCTTGGCAATGTGGATGCCGGCGGATGCATTCGTGGCCCCAGGCCCGCGCGTTACAAACACGACCCCCGGCTTGCCGGTCATTTTGCCCTGCGCCTCGGCCATCATGGCTGCCCCGCCTTCCTGACGGCAGACGATATTCTCGATTCCGCTGTCATGCAGCCCATCCAGCGCGGCCAGAAAACTTTCACCCGGAACCGAAAATACGCGTGTGACGCCTTGGGCCACCAGTTGATCTACCAAAATTTGCCCGCCGTGCCGCATGAGTGTTCCTTTCCGAAGCTGTGTTGCGGCTGACACTGCGCTGACGCGGCTTTTGGTTCAAGGGGGGAAGGCGCAAGTTCTTGGTTAAAGGTTTGCGTCAATGCGAAAGTCGTTCGGGATTGTATCGCGCCCCTCCAAGACCAGGTCAGCCATTGCTTCCGCAATGCCAGACGCCATGCCAAAGCCGATTTTGAACCCGCCATTGGCGATGAAATGGCCGGGTCGGTTGGGCCAGGCGCCCAGCATCGGTGCCCGACTGCGGCTGCGTGGGCGGATGCCGGCCCAGCGTTCTACCACGGGTGCATGCGCAAGGCAGGGCAGGGCCGCGCGGGCTTTGGCGATCAGGACGTCAAGCTGCGCATCGGTGCTGGTCGCCTCCTCCCAGTAGCGCTCGGATGTAGAGCCGATTGCGACCGTGCCGTCACCATGGCCGATAACATGCAGCCCATCGGTGAAAATCTGCGGCAGCGTTGCCGCTTCATAGCGGAATGCAGCAGCTTGCCCCTTGACGCCGCTGCCAACCGGCCGCGCACGCCCCTGTGACATCTCGATCAGCCCGGCATAGCCGGTTGCCCAAACCTGCGGCCCATCTGCTGCGCTTTGTGGGCCGATACCCACATCAGCCCCTTTGGCCTTGATCGCTGCCAACAGCGCAGCCCCTGCGGCCCGCGGATGCAAGCGCGCCGTCAGCGTGTCATGGACCAGCCAGCCGCTTGGGCTATGCGGCTCCCAATCAGCCCCGGTGGCGGCGATAACCTGCCATGCAGCGCGACCTTGCCAAAGGGTTTTGGCGGATTGCGCGCGGGTCTGTGCCAGGGCCAGGCCTGCCTCATCCATGATGGCCTGCAAGCGGCCTGTGCGCCGGTAAAGCGGGTCCACGCCCCCCACCGATTGCACCTTGTGCCACCAGCTTTCAGCCTCCAGCAGGCAGTCAAGCTGAAAGGCTTTCTTGCTGTTCCAAAGTTCCGGCACATGCGGGGCCAGCGCGCCGACGATGCCGCCAGAGGCCCCCGCACCGGGATGCGCTATATCAATCACGCGCACCTTTGCGCCGCGTCGGGCCGCTGCCCAGGCAATTGACAGCCCAAAGATGCCCGCGCCATGTACTGTCAAATCTGACGTTGCCATTTCCGGCCCCTATGCCCATTGTCCCCCGCGAACCCTTTCCATAGGCGATTTGACTGTGCCCGACCAGAGGCCCCTACAGACCCAGCCCGAAACGCAACCCATGTTGGAATGGCGCGATGGGGCATTGCCGATCTCGACCCAATTCGATGACCCTTATTTCAGCCTTGCCAACGGGTTAGAGGAAACCCGGCATGTGTTTCTGGCCGGAAATGGCCTGCCCGCCCGCCTGCGCCCCGGTTTTCACATCGCCGAGCTGGGTTTTGGTACCGGGCTGAATCTGTTGGCCACGCGGATTGCTGCGGGCGATATACCCATCCGCTATACGTCGTTCGAGGCGTTTCCGATGGCCGCCGCCGATATCGCGCGGGCCTTGCAGGCCTTTCCCGAAGCCGGGGCGGTGGCGGGTGACTTTCTGGCGCATTGGGCCACGGGCGCGCGGCAGTTCCAACTTGGCGCAATCTTGGTCGAGGTGATCATCGGTGATGCCCGCACCACCCTGCCCGCATGGCAGGGCCGCGCCGATGCGTGGTATCTGGATGGCTTTTCCCCCGCCAAAAACCCCGAACTGTGGAACGCGGCGCTGATGGATCAGGTTGCACGGCACACGGCCCCCGGCGGCACATTCGCCACCTATACAGCGGCAGGTTTCGTGCGCCGGGGCTTGCAAGCTGCCGGTTTTGCGGTAGAGCGGCGCAAAGGCCACGGCCACAAGCGCCATATGGCCACAGGAGAAATGCCAGCAAAAATGTCAGAAAAAATGTCAGAAAACCTATCAGAATGACCGTTCAAAATACCCGCCTTGGCATATGGCTGATGATCGCCACCGTTTTTGTTTTTGCCGTGCAAGATGGGTTTTCGCGCTATCTGGCCAGTGGCTACAGCATTTTCATGATTGTGATGGTGCGCTATTGGGTGTTTGCAATTTTTGTAACGACCCAGGCGGCATTGAAGGAAGGCGGGTTGCGCAGGGCCGTGCGCACGCGCCACCCCTGGCTGCAAATCGCGCGGTCGGTTCTGTTGATCGCAGAGATTTGCGTGATGGTTTTGGCCTATACGCGGATCGGCCTGATCAACACGCACGCGATCTTTGCGGTTTGCCCTTTGCTGATTGCCGGGCTTGCGATGCCGATTCTGGGCGAAAAGGTTGGTTGGCGCAGATGGACGGCGATTGTCATCGGGATGGTCGGCGTTGCGATTATCTTGCAGCCCGATGGCGGCGTGTTCTCACTTGATAGTTTCCTGCCGCTGATCAGCGCGTTCATGTTCGCGCTTTACAGCCTGCTGACGCGACTGGCCACGCGCGATGAACCTGCGTTCATCTCATTCTTTTGGTCGGGCATTATCGGCTGTGTGTTGATGACGGCTATCGGGCTGCCCTACCTGACCGTGATGCCCGGCTTCGATCTGTTGATGATGGGAATTTATTCGTTCCTTGCGCTGTTTGGCCACTATCTTTTGATTCGCAGCTATTCGATAGCCGAGGCAAGTGCGCTGCAACCCTTTGCCTATTTGCAGATTGTCTTTGTTACCGCCATCGCCATGACCGTGTTTGATGAGGTGCTGCGGCCAAACGTGATTATCGGCGGCGGGATAATTGTTCTGGCAGGGTTGTTTACGGTGATCCGCAGCCGCCAGAAAAATCAGGGCAAGGGGCTGCGCGTGTCGCAGCGGTGACAGTTCAGACCGTGTCAGGCCAAGATGGGGGCCTTGGCTGCCCCCCGTCGCGGCATTATAGCGCCTTGGTAAAGACCAAAGAGGTAGGGCTGTCAAAACCCGGATGGGTGGTGGCGCCTGTCTGCTCAAACCCAAGCGCGAAAAAGATGGCGTGGTTTTCGACCAACTCGATTCGCGATTGCAGTTCCAGCGCCGGAAGACCAAGGGCACGGGCCCGTGCCTCGGCATGGTTAATAAGGATATGGGCATAGCCTTTACGCTGCCAGCGCGGATCTACCGACAAGCGGCCCAGATGCAGCGCATGCGGTTTCGGGGTCAGCACCATACAGGCGCGCGCGGGGCTGCCGATCACCCAAACCTCGCCTTTGTGGGTCGCCAGATCTTTTGCGGTCATCTTGTTCAGCGAGGTTGGCGGATCAATCCGCCCTTCCATCCCCGCAAATGCCCGCCTGATCAGCGCAAACAGCGCATCCCAGTCATAAGGTTCTTGCGGTTGAAACGGGGTCATTGTGCTTTCCTTTGTCGCCACGACTTTCTGTATCTGATTGCGTCCGGTCAAGTGGTTTCAACAGGTTTCAACGGCCCCAACCTGTTTTTGTCCGATGGCCGTGATTGCCCAAATTGCCCCGGCCTTTTGGCCCCCTTGGGCCGCGTGCAAAAGGCCCGCATCTGCCATGATGGCCCGTTGCGTCAACGCATGCTGGGTTCTGTCGGCGTGATCTTGCCAAGATGTTGTGGATAAGCTGCCAATGCCCCCATGATGCAGGGGGTTAACGGGTTGACACATAGCGTGATGGCACAGACCATCGCGGCGCACACAGAATCATCGGTAGCAAAGCTTTGCGTTTCAACCGCCTCCGTCTCAATGGCTTCAAAAGCTTTGTAGATCCCACGGATTTGATCATCCATGAGGGGCTGACTGGCGTGGTTGGCCCCAATGGGTGCGGTAAATCCAACCTGCTGGAGGCGCTGCGCTGGGTGATGGGCGAAAACCGCCCTACGGCGATGCGTGGCGGCGGGATGGAAGACGTTATCTTTGCCGGCACCTCCAGCCGCCCCGCCCGCAATTTTGCCGAGGTCGCGCTGATCATCGACAACCAGGACCGGCTTGCCCCTTCGGGTTTCAATGAGGCCGACACGATCGAGATTACCCGCCGCATCACCCGCGATGCAGGCTCGGCCTATAAGGTGAACACCCGCGACGTGCGCGCCCGCGATATTCAGATGCTGTTCGCTGACGCCTCGACCGGCGCACATTCCCCCGCGCTGGTGCGGCAAGGCCAGATTGCCGAGCTTATCAACGCCAAGCCCAAGGCACGGCGCCGGATATTAGAGGAAGCCGCGGGAATTTCGGGCCTTTATCAGCGCCGCCATGAGGCAGAGCTGCGTCTGAACGCAACGGAAACCAACCTGGCGCGGGTGGATGATGTGCTGGACGCCCTGGCCAGCCAGCTTGGCACGCTTGCCCGTCAGGCCCGTCAGGCCGCGCGCTACCGCGAGATTGGCACCGAGTTGCGGCGTGCCGAGGGTATGTTGTTGTTTCGCCGCTGGCGCGAGGCAGATATCGCGGTGAAAGAGGCTGAAACGCTGCTGCGAGAACGTCTGATTCAGGCGGGCAAGGCCGAAACCCTGTCCCGGCTGGCACAAGGCACCCGTGCCGCCGCCGAAAATGCGCTGCCGCCCAAGCGCGAGGAAGAGGCGATTGCGGGCGCTGTGTTGCAACGCCTGACCGTGCAGCGCGACACCTTGAACGATGCCGAAACCCGCGCCCTGCAAGCTATCGACACGCTGCGCGGCCGCATCGACCAGCTTACCCGCGATATGGAGCGTGAGTCGGGTCTGAACCGCGACGCACAAGACACAATCGAGCGGCTTGACTGGGAGGCCGAACAGCTTGCCCGTGCTGCCGATGGCCATGACGACAAACTGGCTGCGGCTGCCGAGGCCGCGCGGGAAGCGGGTGCCGTGCTGACCGAACGCGAAGCCGGCATGTCGGATATGACCGAAGACGTCGCCCGCCTGGCAGCCCGCCACCATTCGGCGGGCCGCTTGCTGGCAGATACGCAAAGCATGGTTGAAAAGGTTGAAAACCAGACGGCGCGCGCCAAAGAGGCGTCGGTTGAGGCTGTGGAGTTCGAGGCCAGCTCTGCCGAAGCCTATGAGGCCGCCCAGATCATCCAGGAAGAGGCAATGGCGCTGGCCGAGGCCACCGAGGAGGCGCTGCTGAGCGCCGAAGAGGCCCGTGCCGAGGTGCAAATCCGCGAAGCCAACGCCCGCGCGATGCGGTCCGAGGCCGAGGGCGAGGCCAACGCGCTGCGCGCCGAGGTATCCGCCCTGGGTCGGTTGGTGGACCGCGAAGCTGCGGCGGGCTCGCAGGTGCTGGATCAATGCGCGGTAGAGCCGGGGTATGAGGCCGCCCTTGGGGCTGCGCTTGCGGATGATCTGCGCGCCCCTGCGGTGGCGGCTGATGCGGTTTCGGGCTGGGTTGTGTTGCCCGGTTATGACGAGAGTGCAGCCCTGCCTTTGGGGGTTGCGGCGCTGGCGGATTGGGTCAGGGTTCCCGCAGTGCTTGGCCGCCGGATAGGGCAGATTGGGCTGGTGGCGCGCGCGCAAGGGGCCGCCCTTCAGCCCGCTTTGCGCCCCGGTCAGCGTTTGGTCAGCGTTGAAGGCGATCTTTGGCGTTGGGATGGGTTTCGCGCGGGGGCGGATGATGCGCCTTCGGCCGCTGCCTTGCGACTGAAGCAGTTGAACCGGCTGGTGCAGCTAAAGCGTGACCTTGAAGATGTGGCGGCGCGCGCCGATGGTGCAAAGCTGGCGCATGAAGCGTTGCAGAGGCAGGTCTCTGACCTGACCCGCGCCGAACAGGCGGCCCGCGATGCCCGTCGGGCCGCCGATGGCCGCGTCACCGAGGCCAACCGCGCGCTTGCACGTGCCGAGGCAGATCGTTCCATCGCGGGCGGCAAGCTGGAAGCTGCGCGTCTGGCCGTGACCCGCTATGATACCGAGGCAACCGAGGCCCGTGCCGCCCTGCGCGATGCCAGAAATACGGTAGAGGCGCTGCCAGATCTGGCTGCCGCACGGGCCACGGTGGAGGCGCTGAAAACGACTGTCGAAGCCGCGCGGATCACGATGATGACACGGCGCTCGGCGCATGATGAATTGCGGCGCGAGGGCGAAGCGCGGCTGAAGCGCCGGCAAGAGGTAACCAAGGAAATCTCGGGCTGGCGGCACCGGCTGGAAACGGCAGAAAAGCGCAATCAGGAACTGGCCGACCGTAAGGCGCTGACCGAGGAAGAGTTGGAAGATGCCCAAGCTGTGCCCGAAGACATCGCACTTCAGCGGGAAGAGCTTGCCGATGCGATGACGCAGGCCGAAATCCGTCGCGCCACTGCTGCCGATGCTTTGGCCGCAGCGGAAACCGCCCTGCGAGAGGCGACCATGCAAGAGCGTGAGACCGAGCGGTTGGCCGGCGACGCCCGCGAAGCCCGCGCCCGCACCGAGGCCCGGCATGAGGCCGCCGTGGATGCACGCGACGCAGCCGCCTTGCGGATCCAGGAAGAGGCAGAAGTTGCACCCGCCAAGCTGTTGGAAACGCTGGATGCCGACCCGGACACTATGCCCGATGTGGCGCATCTGGAAACCGAGGTGAGCCGCTTGAAGCGCCAGCGCGAGGCTTTGGGTGCGGTGAACCTGCGCGCCGAGGAAGACGCGAAATCGGTGCGTCAAGAACATGACACGCTGGCATCCGAAAAGAATGATCTGGAAGAGGCGATCAAAAAACTGCGCAGTGGCATTGCCGGCCTGAACCGAGAAGGGCGCGAGCGGCTTTTGACGGCGTTTGAACAGGTCAACACCTCATTCGGGACGTTGTTTTCGCATCTGTTTGGCGGTGGTGAGGCGCGTCTGGTCCTGGTAGAATCGGACGACCCGCTGGAAGCAGGGCTGGAAATCATGTGCCAGCCGCCGGGCAAGAAGCTGGCAACCCTGAGTCTGCTTTCGGGGGGCGAACAAACCCTGACAGCCATGGCGTTGATTTTTGCGGTTTTCCTTGCCAATCCAGCCCCGATCTGCGTGCTGGATGAAGTGGACGCGCCTTTGGATGATGCCAACGTGACCCGGTTTTGTGACCTTTTGGATGAGATGGCCCGCAGAACGGAAACCCGTTTTCTGATCATCACCCACCATGCCGTCACAATGGCCCGGATGGACCGGCTGTTCGGGGTCACCATGGCCGAGCAAGGGGTCAGCCAATTGGTCAGCGTCGATCTGAAACGGGCCGAAGCGATGGTGGCTTGATCGGCACACAGGGGCGGTCATCGCCAAGCGCAACCGACGCCCGCGAGAGGCGGTCAAGGGCCGGGAACGGTTGTCGGGAAACGAATGAAGGAAAATGGTGTCCACGGCGGGATTCGAACCCACGGCCCCAGGATTCATACCACTTCGACTTTCGCCGCCGCCCGATCGGGCGTTCGTGGTCTGGACTGTCCCTTCACCCTAGGCCGGTTGGCCCGTAGGTGCTGCCCTACCAGTCTCTACACCTTCCCTTTTCAGGGCTTGGCTCGGGATCGGCAAGGTGCAAGCCGCACCGTAGCGTTCCCCGAATTTGAGCAGATCCGTTGCGCAGTTTCCAAACACAACGCCCAATTTGTTACCAGGAATCCTGTGCTCTATCCAGCTGAGCTACGCAGACGCATTTTCCTTCTGCGGTTTTCATACACTGCTCTGGGCGGTTCGGCAACATCGGACCGGATCGGTTTGCGCGCTTGCGTGACGGGGCAGGCAGGATTGGCGGCGGGAAGGGAGGGGGAGGCGGGGCGATAAGCGTTAGCGATACCAAAAAGTGATAGACAGGCTTGGACAAGCCGAATCTTTGGCAGTAACGTCGAAATATGTCCCAATCAAAAGGCCGATCAACGGTGACCCAAGTAACCCGCACTGACTTACGCCGCCCATTGACCCTACGTGATGTATCAGAAGCCTCTGGCGTGTCAGAGATGACGGTGAGCCGCGTGTTGCGCAGCCGGGGGGATGTGTCGGAGGCTACGCGGGAACGGGTGCTTTTGGCAGCGCGGACCCTGGGCTATGTGCCGAATAAAATCGCGGGGGCGCTGGCCAGTCAGCGCGTGAACCTTGTGGCGGTCATTATTCCGTCTTTGTCGAACATGGTTTACCCCGAGGTCATGACCGGGATTTCGCAGGTGCTGGAAGATACCGGATTGCAGCCGGTTGTCGGGGTTACGCATTATCAGCCCGAGCGTGAAGAATCCGTGCTGTATGAAATGCTGTCCTGGCGGCCCTCGGGGGTGATTGTGGCTGGGTTGGAGCATACCGATTCGGCGCGTGCCATGCTGGAAAATGCCGGCATCCCCATTGTTGAGACGATGGATGTGGACGGGGTGCCGGTTGATTCGGTGGTTGGGATTTCGCACCGGCGCGCCGGGCTGAAAATGGCCCAGGCGATACTGGCCGCCGGGTATAAGAAAATCGGTTTTCTGGGCACGATGATGCCCGATGATCACCGCGCACGAAAGCGGTTGGAGGGGTTGGAAGAAGGGCTTGCTGAGGCCGGGATCAGCCTGGCTGACCGAGAGTTTTATTCAGGTGGCTCTGCCTTGCTGAAGGGGCGTGAGATGACGGCCGCAATTCTGGCGCGTAGCCCGGATCTGGATTTTCTCTATTACTCCAATGATATGATCGGGGCAGGGGGGTTGCTCTATTGTCTGGAAAAGGGCATCGACGTGCCCAATCGGCTTGGGCTTGCCGGATTTAACGGGGTGGAGCTGCTGGACGGTTTGCCGCGACGTTTGGCAACGATGGATGCCTGCCGCCTGGAAATCGGTCGCACGGCAGCGCAGATCATTGCCGGGGTGCATCCTGGTGGTTTGATTGGCGGCGAGCGGGTCGAGTTGTCGCCGACGCTTGATTTGGGCGATACGATTCGGCGATAGGATTTTCTTGGGGCTGCGTGAGAGTTTTGCCAAAGCGCCGGCGGCGGCCGGGGCAAGGGGGGCTGTCTGCCCCCCAAACAGCTTTGCGAGACGCAAAGCTGACCCCCCGAGGATATTTCAACCGAACAGAAAGCGGTATGGCGTTTCGATTTCGCCGTGAAGCATCAGGCCGCGGTCTGGGATTCGGGGGCAAATCGAAAGGCGTTAGGCCAGCAACTGTGTTGCCAAGACGCCTGTGACAGGTGCCGTGATGATCTGCCCCTCTGGCTGGTCGGTCGTGAAAAGAACTTCGGTGAATTGCTCGGTTCGGCCCATGCGGGGGCTTTCCAGCAAAATATGATGGGTTTGGCCGATCTGGGCCACCAAATGCCGCTGCAAGGCCAGGTCACCCATGGCGCGCAACCGGGCGGCGCGGGATTTGATTTCGGGGCCTCTGACGGGGGGCATGCGGGCGGCGGGGGTGCCTTTGCGGGCGCTGTAGGGAAAGACGTGCAGAAAGGTCAGGTCGCAGTCACTGACCAGTTTCAGTGAGTTTTCAAACATTTCCTCGGTCTCGGTCGGGAAGCCTGCGATGATATCGGCGCCAAAGACCATATCGGGGCGAAGTTTGCGGGCCTGTTCGCAAAACGCAATGGCATCGTCGCGCAGATGGCGGCGTTTCATCCGTTTCAGAATCATGTCATCGCCGGCTTGCAGGCTGAGGTGCAGATGCGGCATCAGGCGGGGCTCGGTGGCGATGGCTTGCATCAGGTTGTCATCGGCCTCGATCGAATCAATCGAGCTGATGCGCAGGCGGGCCAGATCGGGGATCAGCCGCAAGATCCGCATGACCAGATCACCGAGGCGGGGCGTGGCGGGCAGATCGGCCCCCCAAGAGGTGAGGTCAACACCCGTCAGCACCACCTCTTGAAACCCCTTGTCGACCAGCCGCTTGATTTGGTCGATCACCACCCCGGCAGGGACGGAGCGGGAATTGCCACGGCCATAGGGGATGATGCAAAAGGTGCAGCGGTGGTCGCAGCCATTCTGGACCTGCACATAGGCGCGGTGACGGCCAAAGCCGTCGATCAGATGGCCTGCGGTCTCTTTTACCGACATGATGTCATCGACCATCACCTTTTCGGTCACGCCGATCAGATCGGGGGCGCGCAGGGTTTGCCAGGTTTCGGCCTGCATCTTTTCGGTATTGCCGATGACGCGGGTCACTTCTGCCATGGCGGCAAAGGTTTCGGGTTCGGTTTGCGCTGCGCAGCCTGTCACGATCACCGCCGCGCCGGGGTTTTCGCGGGCCAGTTTGCGAATCTCTTGTTTGGCCTTGCGCACGGCTTCGGCGGTAACGGCGCAGGTGTTGATGACGACGGCACCGGACAGGCCAGCGGCCGCAGCCAATTCCTTCATGGCTTCGGTTTCATAGGCGTTCAACCGGCAACCGAGGGTGGAGAATATGGGGGCTTTCAAGACGGGGGTGCTCATGTGTTTGCGGCCAAGAATTCGGGTGGCAGCATGCCGTCGAAGACATGCGCCACGGGGCCAGTCATCCAGACGCCATCGTCGCGCCAGTCAATCTCTAGCTCGCCGCCATCTACGGTTACCCGCACGCACCGCCCGGTCAGGCCGCGCAGATGGGCGGCCACCCCCACCGCACAAGCGCCAGAGCCACAGGCCAGCGTAACGCCGGCCCCGCGTTCCCAAACACGCATGCGCAGATGGTCGGGGGCGATTACCGACACAAATTCCACATTGGTTTTTTGCGGGAACAGCGGATCACCCTCAAATCGGGGGCCATCGGTTTGAAGCGCGACAGTTTCGGCATTGGGCACGAAGAACACGCAATGCGGGTTACCCATACCAACGCCAACCGGATCGCCGGGCAGGGGCAGATATAGCGTATCCACCGCATGTGACAGCGGAATTTCGGCCCAATCAAGCTGCGGTGCGCCCATGTTGACCGAGACGAGGCCATCGGCGCGGCGCAGCGCAGAGAGGCTGCCGCGTGCGGTCAGCAGGCTGATGCGGGCCTGCCCGGTTTGCCGCATCACCAGATCCGACACGCAGCGGGTGGCATTGCCGCAAGCCCCTGCGCGGCTGCCATCCGCGTTCCAGAAGTCCAGCGTGAAATCGGCCCCCTGCGCATCGCGGATTTCGGCCAGTTGGTCAAACCCAACGCCGCGATGCCTGTCACCCAGCGCCCGCGCAAGCGCAGGCGTCACCACCGCCCCGCGTGTGCGCGAGTCGATTACAACGAAATCATTGCCCAGCCCATGCATCTTTACAAAAGCGAGGCCGCGAGGGGGAGTTATGCGATTCATTCCGCGCCTATACGCCAGCGAACAAGTTTTTGCCAGAGAGTCGAAAAATATGCTTTTTTGCGCTTGACCCTCCGCGCCATAGTTTCTAGGTAGCACCCAGTGTGGGCCGGTAGCTCAGTTGGTAGAGCAACTGACTTTTAATCAGTAGGTCTCGGGTTCGGATCCCGACCGGCTCACCATTAATTTCAAAGGTTTGTGATCCGTCAGGTCTTGCGGGCCGTGGCGTTAAGGTTGTGTCATTTCAGTCACAGTTTTTGCCCTTTGGGTCTTTTTTGGTTTTCCGAAGGGGGAAGCGGCTGATTTTATAGGGTTGTTTGCGGGCAAACCAAAATCACCAATATGCAAGGCGATCCCGACCGGCACTACCGGACAGTTTTGGAAAGCGACAATCCGCATATCGAAACGCAGACGACCGCCTTGGCGCGTGTCTATCAGGGTGCAAATTTGGCCCGCTGTGTATAGACATCGCAGTTTGGCGGAGTCCCCCGAGACAATGCGGCTTTTGCAAACTCCCGCTTCTCTGGCCCCCGCGCCAAATCGCGCTTCAGACGACGGGCATCATCGGTTTGGGCATTGACCTCAGGGATCAGCTTTGCAGGCTGTGAAAACTGCCGCAGCCATCTATGGGCCAACTTGGTGCTGCCCCCCAATCGCTCGGCCATCTTGCGCACTGCATAACCCCGATTCTGGATCTGAGCGCCCCCTGCGCGTTTGGCCGCAGCCATAGGGTGCGCCTGCAACGCTTGGCCCAACGGCCCTCGCGTGGAGGCGAAAACCATTTGTAGCCCGATATTGCGGGTGGCCTATCAAAAAGGCTGCGCGCAGGTTATTTTGGGCGAGGTTTTATTCTGGAGGGATAGGATGGATAAGATAGTTGTTGCGACGGATTTCTCTGAACGCTCAGATCTTGCTATCGCCCGTGCGGCGATGATTGCCGTAAAGACGGGTGCCGGCCTGCACCTGATGCATGTTGTCGATGATGATCAGAAATACCGCATCGTCAAAGCCGAGACCGCGCTTTCTGAACAGCTTTTGCAAGAAGAAGCTGTGCGCCTGAAGCAGACCGATGGGCTGGTTTGCGCAAGTGAGGTTGTGCTGGGTGATCCGTTTGATGGGATTGGCAGTTCTGCCGATGCGCTCAGGCCCGATCTGGTGGTTCTTGGTGCGCATCGCCGCCATCTGTTGCGCAACGTGTTTGTCGGCACAACGGCCCAACGCACCATCCGGCGGGCGAATTGGCCCGTCCTTATGGTCAATGCGCCCCCCAAACAGACCTATCGCAATGTGTTGCTGGCTACCGATCTTTCGGAAACCTCAGGCAAGGCGGCCGCGCATTTTTCGGCACTTGAACTGGCGGACTCAGCGCATTGCACTCTTTTGCATATTTTTCGCGCGCCCGCCCAGCAATTGCTGATGAGCAATATGCTGCAAGAGGGGCAGATGGACCGCTATCTCGTCGAGCTTCAGGTCGAGGCCGAACAGGCGCTTTTCGAATTTGCTGAACCATTACCCTTTCAAAACAGCAACAGGATGGTTCGGCATTTCAATGGGGCAACCTCGGCGGCCATATTGGCTACGGCAGCGGATGTGCAAGCAGACCTGATTGTCGTTGCCAGTCAGGGCCGCGTGGGCCTGAGCAAAACCTTCCTTGGCAGCGTTGCAGAGGAGGTGTTGCGACGCGCCGAGGTGGACGTTTTGGCGATCCCGCCAAATCTGCTGGCATGACCCGCGCATGCTGCCGACATCCCGCAAAATAGCCATGCAGGCGAATTGCCGGGACTGTCCTGTCGGAATTATTCTGGTAAGTCATATCCCATGGATATAATTCTGATCACAACCATAATTGCATCGCTGTTCCTGCTGATCGGGGCGGCGGAGCCTTTGGCGCATTATCTGCGGCTGCCTTATGCGGTGATCATTGCCAGCCTTGGTATTTTTGTCGGGGTTGCAGCAACTTTTTTTCTGCGCACCGATCTGACCGATGCGCTTAATCCGGTCGCCGTGGCCATTCTGGCATTGCCGATCCGCTCGAACGTGTTTCTTTACGTTTTCCTTCCGACACTGGTGTTTCAGGTAACGCTTGGCCTGAACCTGCGGCGAATGGCGGATGATTGGGTGCCGATTCTTGTGCTGGCCGTGGTGGCGGTGTTCGTTGCAACCTTTGTTGTTGGCTATTCGCTGGCTTTCGTCAGCACATTGTCACTTTCAGCGGCCCTGCTTGTCGGCGCTATCGTTTCCACAACCGACCCTTCGGCGGTGGTCAGTATTTTCCGTTCCATCTCGGCCCCGCGCCGCCTTGCGCGAATTATCGAAGGGGAAAGCCTGCTCAATGACGCCGCTGCCATCGCGCTGGCCGCATTGTTCATGGAATATGTGAAGGCAGGCGTGCCCGACCCATCGGTGCAAAGCGCGTTGGCGCGCTTTCCCGTTTTGCTGGTGGGCGGCGTTCTTGTTGGCTGGATCGCCGCGCGGATCGCTATCTGGATCATGGCAATCTTTGGACGGTTTGAACTGGCGGTGATCTCCGTTTCCATCGCGCTGCCCTATCTGGCCTATATTGTGGCCGAACAATCCGTTGGCGCCTCGGGTGTTATCGCAGTGGTCGTTGCCGCAATGACATTGCAGCTTACAGGGCCGGGCCGGCTGCCACCTTCGACTTGGGTCAGCCTGCGCGAGGTGTGGGATTTGTTGGCGCATTGGGCCGGCGCGTTGATCTTTATTCTTGCCGCGCTTTTGATCCCCCGCATGCTGGAGACGATCCAACTGAAGGATATAGGCCTGATCATGGTCGTGGTCATCGCAGCAATCGTGGCCCGCGCAATCATCCTTTATGGATTGCTGCCATTGCTGACCCGGTTAGGCCTGTCGCCGGTGGTGCAGCAGCCCTACCGCGTGGCTATCATGTGGGGCGGTTTGCGCGGCGCGGTCACCTTGTCACTGGCATTGGCGGTGACGGAAAGCATATTGGTGCCGGTTGATATCAAACGACAAGTAGCGATTTTGGCGACGGGCTTCACGCTGTTCACATTGCTGGTCCAAGGCACGACATTGCGAACAGTTATCGGCTGGCTGGGGCTGGACAGGCTCTCACCTCTTGACAATGCGCTTTACAATCAGGTGATCGCCGTCGCTTTGCAAACCGTCCGTGAGGATTTGGCAAAAGTCACCAATAACTATGAGTTGAACAAGGACACCGTGCGCGCCGAGGCCAAAAGATTCGGTGACCGTCTGAATGTAGCAATCAAAGCCGCGGATGAGAGTATCGACGTTCTCGACAAGGACCGGATCACGCTGGGTCTGATTGCCTTGGCCAGCGCCGAACGCGATTCCATCCTTGCGCGATTTCGTGACAGGACCATTTCCTCTGCGTTGTCAGAGCAATTGCTGTCAGATGCCGATGCGCTGATCGAAGGTTCGCGGTTCGGCGGTCGCAGCGGTTACAAAAAGGCCGCAACCCGCAGTCTTGGGTTCAACCGCTGGCTTCGGCCCGCGATTTTTCTGCACAATCGCCTGCGCTTTTCCTTGCCTCTGGCCCAGATTACCGCGACGCGCTTTGGTCTTTTGCTGGCGCAGCGGCTGATCTTGCGCGACTTGCATGGCTTCATCAACGGGCGCATCCGGCGTATCCACGGCCGCCGCGTGGCGGAATTGCTGCACGAAATGCTGGACCGCCGCATTGAAACTGTCGAACAGGCGCTTGAAGGGCTGCGCTTGCAATATCCGGGCTATGCCGAGGCGATGGAACGCAGATTCATCCGGCGCACGGCCTTGCGGCTGGAGGAACGTGAATATGACAGCCTGCTTGAGGACGGCTTGATCGGGGAAGAGGTCCACAGCGCCCTGAACCGTGATGTCAGCATGCGCCGTGATCTTGCAGAAGCGGCACCGCTATTGGACCTTACCCTGCAAAAAGCTGAATTGGTTCGGCAGTTTCCGTTGTTTTCTGAAATGGAGGACGCGGTTCTGAACCGTCTCGCCCGATCCTTGGTAACCCGTTATGTCAACCCCGGCGAACGCATCTTGCGCCGCGATACCGTGCCGCGTCGGGTTTTCTTTGTCGCGTCAGGGGCGGTCGAGCTTGAGGTTGCGGGACAAACCTGGCGATTGGGGCGGGGTGAAATGTTTGGTCAAATGAGCCTGCTCATGCGCCGCCCGCAGCGGGCCGAGGTCCGCGCCATTGCCCCTTCCACGCTGCTTGTTCTTGACGAGGCAAAGTTTCTGCGCCTGCTCAAACGCAGCAAGGCTATCCAAAAAGCAGTGCAGGAAAGTGCCAGCCGGCGCGGTATTCCAATTGAAAAGCTGTCAACCGATCTTCAAAATCAGGATTGACCGCGCGGGCTGGGGTCGTAAGGGATGACGCGATTAGGGATGGCAGGCCCCAAAGACATCGCCCCCCGCAGATGCCGGCTTTTGTGGGCGGTGGCGAACGCAAGCCGCATCCCGCCAAGCCCAGGGAATTGCCGGCCTTCCGACAGATTGACAGGATCAAAAAGCAAGTGATAGCGTTGCGTGAAATCTAGGGAGGATTAGCCAATGTGCAACGCTTGTTTGATTGAAAGTGTGAAGGACCGCATGCTTTCGCGACGCGGCCTCTTTTTGGGCGCAGCAGCAACCGCTGCCGCCGGTGTTGCGTCGGGGGCGTTCAATGCCAGGCCCGCATTGGCCGCATCTACAGGCCGGGTGATTGATTTGACGCATGCCTATGATAGCGATTTCCCGACGTTCGACGGCAAACCTGGCATCCTTTATGACGTTGATAAAAAGTTTGATGCTGACGGCTATCATCTGTTCAAGCTGACCATTTTTGAACATACGGGAACGCATATCGACGCGCCGCTGCATTTTTCCGAAGGCGCTACCAGCGTAGATGCGCTTCCGGTCGAGAATTTGATCGCCCCGCTTTGTGTCGTGGACATATCGGCAAAAGCGGCGGAAGACCCGAATTCCATGGTTGAAGCCAGCGATATCGAGGCGTGGATTT
Organism: Pseudorhodobacter sp.; assembly: GCF_034675685.1. Taxonomy (GTDB): domain Bacteria; phylum Pseudomonadota; class Alphaproteobacteria; order Rhodobacterales; family Rhodobacteraceae; genus Pseudorhodobacter. The sequence continues at coordinate 444,291 of NZ_JAUCDA010000016.1, forward strand.
CGGCGAATGGCGCGATTCCGGCGGGGGCTTGCGTTGCAATGAACTCTGGCTGGACGGCCAGGATCGGTGATCCTTCATGGCGGAACCTGCCGGATGGAACAATGGCCTTTCCCGGTTTCTCCAAGACGGCGACTGATTTGCTTGTCGAGGCAGGCGCAGCTTCGATCGGCGTGGATACGATGTCGCTTGATCCGGGAAATTCTGCAGATTTCGCCGTACATTATTCCTGGCTACCTTCGGGCCGCTTTGGCATTGAGGGGCTGGCAAATCTTGATCAGCTACCTGCATCAGGCGGGACAATCTTCATCGGTGCGCCCAAGCATCGTGGCGGCACCGGTGGCCCCGCCCGTATCATTGCCATGGTTTAACACTTTGCGCCCCTGGCAGGCAGGCAGAGTTCCGGCAGTGCGTTCAAACCTGGTATCTGCATCGGCATGATGCATTTTATTCGCCTGCCCTATCGCTTGGTCAATAACCGCCGGGCGAAAACGGGCAGGCTTTTTTACCTGACGCAGCCCTTCGGTCCTGGGCAAAGTCGGTATTATATCTTGAATGGGTAAAGGAGTTATCCGATGGCAACAGTGAAACTGCTGACCGACGCAGAGGCGGAGGCCATTCCAGAAGTCAGGGCCGTGTTCGATGACATTCGCGCCACCCGCAAGTCGGATTTCGTAAATAATTTCTGGCGCGGGCTGGCCAATGATCCGCCAGCATTGGCGCGGGTCTGGGGCCAACTGAAATCGGTGATGACGGGGCAAACCGTGCTGGACCCGGTGGTTCAGGAAATGATCTATATCGCTGTCTCGACCGCCAACACCTGCGGCTATTGTGTGCATTCCCACACCGCCGCCGCACGCAAAAAGGGGATGACCCCGCCCCAGCATGCAGAGCTGCTTGCCATTATTGCGCTGGCGGCACAGACCAACCATCTGGCCACGGCGATGCAATTGCCGACCGACCCCGACTTTCTGGTTGAAGGTTGATCCGATGACCAAGGGTATCCTTGTGCGCAAGGCCGGCGGCCCCGAGGCGATGGAATGGGTGGATATGCCCTGTCTGCCCCCCGGTCCGGGCCAGGTATTGCTGCGGCAAACGGCAATCGGCGTGAATTTCATCGACGTGTACTTCCGTTCGGGTCTTTATGCGTGGCCGGAAGAGACTATCGTTCCGGGGGCCGAGGCAGCCGGCGTAATTGAGGCGCTCGGCCCTGGTGTAAAAGATTTTTGCATTGGTGACCGCGTGGCTTATGTGATGGCTCATGGGGCTTATCGCGAAAGCCGCGTGATGCCTGCACATCGGCTGGTCGCTTTGCCGGACGGCATCACAGATACCGCGATTGCGGGCGCATTTCTCAAGGGTCTGACCGCGCAATATCTGGTGACGGCATCTTATGTGGTGCGACCCGGTGATACGGTGTTGGTGCATGCGGCAGCGGGTGGGGTAGGGCTGTTATTGGGGCAATGGCTGCACGCGCTTGGCGCAATGGCACTGGGCACAGCGGGTACAGACGCGAAATGTGCGCTTGCCCGCAGCCATGGCTATGCGCATGTCATCAACTACCGGACACAGGATTTTGTTGCCGAAGTCGCGTCGATTACCGGCGGCAAGGGCGTGGCGGCGGTTTACGATTCGGTTGGGCATGACACTTGGCGCGGCTCGCTGAAGTGCCTGTCACCGCGGGGTATGTTTGTCAATTTCGGCCAGTCCTCGGGGATGATGTCGGGGTTTTCGATGCAAGATTTGGCAAGCAACGGCTCTTTATCCGCGAACCGCCCGGTTTTGTTCGATTATATTGCAAGCCGGGCCGAGTTGGTGCAGCGGGCAGAGGACCTGTTCGGCAAGATTTTGTCAGGCGCGTTGCGGCTGGATACGGCCATGACGCGGCCCTTGCAAGACGCTGCCAAAGCGCATCAGGCTTTGGAGGCGCGCCAGACAACCGGATCCACCGTTTTGCTGCCCTAAAGCGTTTCAGCTTAAAGCCTTCCTCACATATCGCGGCCTGAAATCAAGGATTTCAACGCGTTATGTGATAGGCCGTGTTTCAAGTCAAAGGCGAAAGGCTGTAAACCAGCAGTGTGGCTGTGCCGGTGATGATCATTCAAGTTGGGTGGCTACTGTTTAGGAGCGCTCGGGTGTGAAATAGGATGTCATGTACTCTACGTCTTGGCAAACCTTGTTCAATTCTTCCTCGAACATGCCTAAAAACTGTTGTGCAGCCACCGAAAGCGGCGTTTCTGGCGATGATATTATGCACATTTCGAACGGGATGGGCACTTGCAGGGGCCGCACCACGATCCCGTTCGGGACGCAGTGTTTTGCGGTGAACGGATCAACAATCGCGATGCCGACCCCTTGCGCCACCAACGCACATGCGGCGATAGATTGATGCACCTGAATCCGCAATCTTGCCGAAAGCGCATTATAAAGCTCGGCCCCCGGTGCATAGCGCGAAAGAAATCCTTGCTCCAGCCCGATCATGTTCTCGTTCAAGAGTTGTTCGGTTGTGATCATTTCGCTTGACGCCAGCCGATGCCCTTCAGGCATGATACAAACGCAGCGGAATTGCCAGCGGCGTTCGACACGGACCGCGCTGGTGACAGCGATGGGGTCAACGATACCCAAATCTGCGAACCGCGAGGAAATCAGATCGGCGATTTGACGTGACTGCGCGGTCGTGCAGGAGATGTGAATTTGCGGATGTGCGCTGTTGAAGCGTTTGATCGCGGCAGGCGTGATGGTGATGGCAAGCGCGATGAACGCGCCAAGCCGCAACTGGCCACGCGCAAGCGCGCGGATATCGGCTGCGGTGTGCGCCAGCCTTTGCACATTGCGGAAATACTTTTGAATCTCGTCATAAAACAGGGTGGCTTCGGGGGTTGGCACCAACCTGCCTTTCCTGCGTTCGAATAAGTCGAATTCAATGCTTTCTTCCAGGCTTCGCAGCAGGCGGCTGACGCTGGGTTGCGATACATGCATGCTTGCCGCGGCAGCAGTGACAGATGCGGTTTCCATAATCGCTTTGAAGGCTTCGATTTGCCGGGTGCTGATGGTGTCGGGTTTTGGTGGCTTGTGCATTCGGTTTCCCCCCGTGAAAGCCATAACATTTGTGTATGGCCTGTGTAAATATTGGTCTTTGACTTAATAGCCGAGTCTACCAATACTCAGGGCAGAGGGTTCACAAAAACGGGAGAAACTAGCAATGAGACAGTTCAAGATTCCGACCCAACTGAAGGGACTGGGCGCTGCCCTGATGCTTTCAGCAGCCACATTTTCCGGCGCGTTCTCTGCACAGGCGGCAGAGCTGACCGTCTACAGCGCCATGGCCAAAGAACATTTTGCCGAGCTGATTGCCGCTTTTGAGGCGCAGGAGCCGGGTATCAAAGTGAACCAGCTTTTGGATTCAAATGGTCCAATCATTGCGCGCCTTCTGGCCGAACAAGCCAATCCGCGCGCCGATGTGATTCTGGGGGCCTCTGTGCCGGGGCTGATCATGCTGGAAGAAAAAAGGCATGCTGACGCCCTATGCGCCCGCAGGCCTCGACCAGATCAAGGATCGCTTTTACGACCGGCGAAGCGAGACGCCGCATTGGGTCGGAACCGATGCCTGGGCATCCGCCGTGTGTTTCAACACCGCCGAGGGCACCAAGCTGGGTGTCGCGGCACCCGCAAGCTGGGCCGATCTGATCAAGCCTGACTACGCGAACATGATCACCATGCCGAACCCCAACTCTTCTGCTACCGGGCTGTTGGCGATTGTCGGCTGGATGAAAATCATGGGCGAGGATGCGGCCTGGACCTATATGGATGCGCTGCACCAGAACGTCTCGCAATATGTTCATTCGGGCAGCAAGCCTTGCCGTATGGCCGCCGCAGGTGAGGCGGTTATCGGCATTTCCTACCCGGCACCGGGGGTCAAGGCGATCAATGACGGCGCGCCGGTTGCCGTGATCATCCCCGAGGAAGGCGTGGGTTCGGAAGTTGAAGGTGTGGCCATCGTCGCCGGTTCAAAGAACCTTGACGATGCAAAAAAGCTTGCTGATTTTGCAGCCAGTCAGGCGGCCAATGAAATCCACAACAAATACTATGCGCTGGTGGCGCGTAAGGGTGTTTCCACCGCCGTTCCAAACTATCCGGCGGGTGAGGAAGACGCGCTTGTGGATATGGATTTCTACTGGGTTGCCGAAAACCGTGACCGTATTCTGGCAGAGTGGCAGAAGCGCTACGGCAGCAAAGACGAGCCGAAATAAGCCACAACCTGACGATTTCTGATCTGTGCAGCCGCCGGTCTGGGCCTTCCAGACCGGCACTTTGAAAAATACCGAAATGTAAGGTGGAATTATGGTCAGCCCAACCCAGACCATTCAGCCGGTCGCACAAAAAAACCGCTTTAATATCGGTGGAGAGGAGTTTTTTCTTCGGCTCTGCCTCATCGCGCTTGGCTTATTCCTGCTTTTCGGCCTTCTGTTGCCCGTCTACAGCCTGCTGTCCAAGGGCCTTCAAGATGCGAATGGCAACTTCGTCGGGCTCCAGAATTTCGCGAATTATTTCAGTGAACCGCGGGTATCCGTGGTTTTCTGGAACAGCATGCGGATTTCGGTTATTGCCACGCTGATCACCTTGACCCTTGCAAGTGTCTATGCTTTTGCGCTGACCCATTCCCGCATGCCGGGGCGCCCGTTCTTTCGCGCAATGACCTTGGTGCCCTTGCTTACGCCATCGCTGCTTCCGGGGATTGCGCTGATCTATCTGTTTGGCAACCAGGGGTTTTTCAAAGAGGCGCTGTTTGGCTACAGCCTTTATGGCCCGATCGGAATTGTCATCGGTGAGGTATTCTTTACCTTTCCCATCGCCCTTCTGATCATTCTTACATCGCTTTTGAGCATCGACAGCCGGCTCTATGAGGCAGCAACCACGCTGGGGGCAGGGCGGATGCGAACCTTCTTTACCGTCACCTTGCCCGCGATGCGCTTTGGCCTTGGGGCGGCGTTCTTTGCCACGTTTACCAAGGTCTTTACCGATTTTGGCGTGCCGGTTGTGGTCGGTGGTTCCTATCCCGTGCTTGCGACGGATCTTTATCAAAAGGTCATTGGCAGCTTTGACTTTCAGATGGGGTCTGTGGTTGGCATCTTGTTGTTCATCCCGGCAGCGCTTGCGTTTCTGGCGGGGCATCTGCTGCAACGTGGGCATAACAGCGGCATCGACGGTCGCGCCGTGATCTACATTCCGGCCAAAAGCCGTGTACGCGACATTTCCTGCTTTGTGTTTTGCTCTGCGATGGCGCTGGCGATTTTGGGAATACTTGTGATGGCGGTGTTTGGGTCGCTTTTCAAACTGTGGCCCTATAATCTCAGCCTGTCACTGGCGAGCTATAATTTCGCGGAACATGAGCCAAGCGGCTGGGGTGCCTATCGCAACAGCTTGCGGCTTGCAGGGTCTGTTGCCGTGTTTGGCACTGCCCTGATCTTTTTCGGTGCGTATCTGCTTGAGCGGATGCAGGGTGCGTCATGGCTGCGCGGGCTGATCAGCTTTTGCTGCATGATTCCGCTGGCGATGCCCGGCATGGTGCTTGGCCTGTCCTACATCTTTTTCTTCAACAACCCGTCAAACCCGCTGGGTGGTATCTATGGCACCCTGACGATCCTTGTTCTCAGCACGGTTGTGCATCTGTACACCGTTCCGCATCTGACGGCCCTGACCGCCCTGAAACAGCTTGATTCCGGGTTGGAGGCGGTAGGATCTTCGCTCAAAGTGCCGCGCCTCACAACCTTTTTGCAAGTGGTTGTGCCCGTGTCCCTGCCGACAATCCTGCGCATTGCCAGCTATCTGTTCATGAACTCAATGACGACCATTTCCGCCTTGGTCTTCCTTTACTCGGCAAACACCAAGGTCGCGACGGTCAGTATCGTCTTGCTGAATGACAATGCCATGCTTGGGCCTGCAGCGGCGATGAGCGTGCTTATCGTTGCGACTTCGGCCGCGGTTGTCAGCATGCAATGGCTGCTGATGCAAGGGTTGCTGCGGCGCACCCAAGCGTGGCGCGGTGTGGAAAAATAAGAATGAAAAAACCGGCTACGTCCTGTCGCCACCCCAAAATGAGGAAAAAATCATGACGGTTTCGTCAGCCACACCCAAAGAATTCATGCGCTTTGCCGAAGAACTTGCCGATGCCAGTCGCGCGCTGATCCGTAGCCGGTTTCGCCGCAATCTGGATGTTGTGATGAAGCCCGACAACACGCCGGTAACCTCTACGGATCTGGAGGTGGAGTCCCTGATCCGTGGCATGATCGCAGATCGCTACCCCAGTCACGGCGTGATCGGCGAGGAGCATCCGGCCAGTGCCGCAACTGCCGAATTTGTCTGGGTCATCGACCCGATTGACGGCACCCGATCCTTTATCGCCGGGCGGCCGGTTTTCGGAACCCTGATTGCGCTGACCCAAGCCACGTTGCCGGTGTTGGGGGTGGTTGATATTCCGATTACAAAAGAGCGTTGGCTGGGCGCAAAAGGCCATCCGACGCGGCTGAATGGTGAAGTTGCACGAACGCGGCCCTGTCGCGACCCGTCACACGCCATTTTGCTTGCGACCTCGCCCGAATATCTGGACGGTGATGCGGCCGAACCCTTTGCAAAGGTTGCCGCATCCTCTCGTTTCACGATTTATGACGCGGGCACCCAAGGTTACGGCTTGGTTGCCAGCGGCCATGCCGACATCATGATTGCCGCACGCTATGGTATCGTGGATTATCTTGCCGCGGTTCCGGTCATCGAGGGCGCGGGTGGCGTCATTTGCGATTGGAATGGCGCGCCGTTGACCCTGCATTCTGGCGACCGTTTCGTGGCGCTTGGCGACAGGTCAATGCTGCCCGGCACGCTTGATCTGCTTGGGACTATTGAAACGAAAGGCTTGGCCAATGCAGCGCATGCTTGAAACGGGCACAGGCACGGCCATGCCGCAGGGTGCCGACAGTGAAGGGGAAATGCAGGCGCTACAGATCAGGGGGCTGTCAAAGTCCTTTGGCACATTTGTAGCACTCAAAGATATTGATCTCGACATAAAACAGGGGGAATTCGTTTGCTTTCTCGGGCCTTCGGGCTGCGGTAAAACCACGTTGCTACGCGCGATTGCGGGCCTGGACATGCAAAGCTCTGGCACAATCCACCAGAACGGGCGCGACATTTCCTATCTGCCGGTGACCCAGCGCGACTTTGGTATCGTGTTTCAATCTTACGCGCTGTTTCCCAACCTCTCGGTTGAACGTAACGTCGGTTACGGTCTTCAGCGCAGTGACCTGTCAAAGCCCGCACGCCGGGCGCGGGTTGATGAGCTGTTGAAAATGGTCGGCTTGGAAAACCAAGCTACGAAATATCCCGCACAGCTTTCTGGCGGTCAGCAGCAACGCGTGGCCTTGGCACGGGCCTTGGCACCTTCTCCGGGCCTGCTTTTGCTAGACGAGCCGTTAAGCGCGCTTGATGCCCAGGTCCGCATTCACCTGCGCGATGAGCTTACGCAGCTTCAACGCACCATTGGCGTCACTACAATCATGGTCACGCATGACCAGAACGAGGCGCTGGCCATAGCGGACCGCATCGTTGTGATGAACCACGGCAAGGTCGAGCAAATCGGCACGCCAGAGGACGTATTCAAAAATCCTGCGTCGCCCTTCGTCGCTGGCTTCCTTGGCGATATGAATTTCATCCCTGCGGTTGTCAGCAATAATGAGGTTGTGGCAGGGGCGGGGATTAGGTTCACAGTGCCAAATCTGGGCGCATACGGTGATGGGGCAGAGGTTTGTCTTTGCATCAGGCCCGCCGATATCATGGTGGGACCGCAGGCTGAGGAACTGCCAAATACACTTGATGCACGGGTCGAAACGATATCGTTCCGAGGAAACTTTTATTATCTCGTGATGAACGTGCCGGCGCTCAATCAAAAGCTGGAAGTTGAAATTCCCAGCCCTGTATGGCCGAGCCTTGACCTTTCGGTGGATTCTGTGAGCAAGATCACCTTTCCCGCAGCCAAGCTGCATGTTTTTCCAAGGAAAGCATGATGCGCCGCGAACGCCGCTGTTGCGGAAATCCGGGGCTGGCCGCAACTCCGCTTTTCCGGCTACAGGCAGACGCCCTCATATGTGATGGTCCTCCATAAACGCCCGACAAAGCCGTTGTCGCGCCAAGCCCCTTTGCCATCTGTGACCGGCAGGGGATTGCTGATCTTGATTTCCCGGCTTGCCAGCACCTTGCTGAAACCCGGTCGCGGTAAGCTGGCAGCGCCCGCCGAAATCCCGGTCAAAACGAAGCACGATCTTCTTGCGCCTCTGTATTCCACAGGGGCCAGCGGCTCGCTTTCGCTTTCCCGCGCGCTGCACAGGCGGTCGAACGAAGGTCGGACAGGGGCAGGCCTGCCAGAAGGTTGGCGCTGAATTCAAGAATACAGCCCATGCTGACGTCTCGTTTTCCGTGAAATGTCTAAATACCACGCCGCTAATATGTCGACGGCAAAACAAGGGAAAATGATGGTCTTTGGCGATCACGAAAGGAGACAGTGATCGACGCGTCCTGACCGTGGTCAGGCTATGGCGCAAGAACCGGTCTGAGCCTGCAAGCCCGTGAACGCGCAGCGAAAATACGTTTGTGAACGTCTTGAATGGCAATTGCGGCAAGTTTGCCCGCAGATGATAGTGACAACCACCCTCAGAACCATTGGCCGGGTTCCATCAACCCCAGGTCCATCAATTGCTGGCTGTTCCACTGGAATTTGATTGAATTGTACCATTTGAAATCATGGATATCATAGCGCGATCCGGGATTGGATTTCAGCGCCTTGGCGGTGCGAAAAGAAACCACTGCCGTGGTGATGTTGTGATGCCATGGGCAGGCATATGTGTTGTACTCCTCATCCGAAAAGGTAAAATCCGGTCGCAATTGCAGCCCCGGTTTGGCGCGAAACAGCGCGATGCGGTCAATCTTGCGGCGTGTGGGGGGAACATGCTCTTCAAACCGCCAGCGCAGGCCGCCGAAAAAATCCAACTGCCGTTCGCGCGGATGGTTGTGGTTGGCTGCATCGGGCCGCCCAAGCGCGTAATAGCCCGACCGATCCAGCATGGCATTTTCCAAAGAGACGGCGCTGGGGTGCTTTTCCAGGTCATCGGCGTAAAGGTCGATCACATAAGACAGCAGGGCATCGCGGCGCTCTTCGGTGTGAAAGGCCAGCAATTCCCGGATGTTGCGGCTTTCGCAAAAGGGGTGGAACAGGTATTCGGCGTTGAACCCATAATACAGCCACGCACCGGGGGCCGCCGCTATCATCTGATTGACAGCCCGCTGCATGGCGTTGCGTTGATAGGTTTCAAAGTCGATACGGGTGATCTGCGCTGCGACCGAGGCCGACAATGCGATTTCACGATTGCTCAGCAGCAAGACCTTGCGAAAACCGATAGCGAGGTGGTGCAACAGTGTGCTTTCCACTTCTACATGGTCTTCTGCCATGATGATGGCAATGGGGCCTTTGCCAAGGCTGTCCCGCTCTTTGTCTAAAAACGCCGTCACACTTTTGTATTGCATGCTGTTCCCGGTGCGCGGCCCGGTTCAGGGGCCAGGTTTTCGTATCGAAGGTTACAGGGGTGCAGCGCGAAAACACAAGACCCGCTGGCATCGGCGACACAGTGCTGGCGCGAGGGTAGGGCGTTGCGGGTTCGGGCGGGCGGGTGTAAAGACCGGGCTTGATCGCAAAGGGGGCCGCCATGACCGAGCCAAAGAAACTGTTCATCAAAACCTATGGCTGCCAGATGAATGTTTATGACAGTGAACGGATGGCCGAAAGCCTGGGCGCGACCGGGTATGTGCAAACCGACACCGCAGAAGGTGCCGATATGGTGATGATCAACACCTGCCATATCCGCGAGAAAGCATCGGAAAAGCTGTTCTCGGATCTGGGGCGGTTACGCCCGGCCAAGGAAGCAAACCCAAACCTGAAAATCGCGGTGGCGGGCTGTGTGGCACAGGCCGAAGGCGCCGAGATCATGCGCCGGATGCCGCTGGTTGATCTTGTTGTCGGTCCGCAAAGCTATCATCGCCTGCCCGAGATGGAGGCCAGGATCCAGCAGGGCGAGCGTGCAATTGACACTGAATTTCCGCCCGAGGACAAGTTTGACCACTTGCCCGAACGCAAAGCCATGCGGGGCCCCGCGGCGTTTTTGACGGTGCAGGAAGGCTGCGACAAGTTTTGTGCCTTTTGCGTAGTGCCCTATACCCGCGGTTCCGAGGTCAGCCGCCCGCCCGAACGCCTGCTGGCCGAGGCACGCAATCTGGTATCGCGCGGCGTGCAAGAGTTGACGCTGCTGGGGCAAAACGTGAATGCTTATCAATCGGGGGGCTACGGCCTTGCCCGGCTGATCCGGGAACTGGCAGAGGTCGAGGGAATCAGGCGGCTGCGTTACATGACCAGCCACCCCAATGATATGGAGGATGACCTGATTGCCGCACATGGCGATTGCCCCGAACTGATGCCCTATCTGCATTTGCCGGTGCAATCGGGGTCTGATCGGATATTGAAGGCGATGAATCGCAAACATACTGCGGATGACTATCTGCGGGTGTTGGACCGGGTGCGCACGGCGCGGCCCGATATCTTGTTGACCTCGGATTTCATTGTCGGCTTTCCGGGTGAAACCGACGCGGATTTTGAGGCGACGCTAAGTCTGGTGCGCAAGGTGGGCTATGGCATGGCCTATTCCTTCAAATACTCGGCCCGCCCCGGCACCCCGGCGGCGGAAAAGCCCGATGTGGAAACGGTGGTGGCTGATGCGCGATTGCAAGAATTGCAGGCGTTGCTGACACAACAGCAACGTGCTGGCCAGGATGCGATGGTGGGGCGCGAAGTGGACGTCTTGTATGAGAAAACCGGGCGGCTTGACGGGCAGATGGTGGGAAAGTCGCAACATCTTCATGCGGTTCATGTAACCGACCCGGCCGGCAAGGTGGGGCAATTGGTGCGCGTGCGCGTGACAGAGTCGAAGTCCAACTCTTTGGCGGGCGTCCCTTTGCAGGGGGGCTAGGTTTCCAAAATCGCAGCGAAAGGCCGGATATGCAGGAATTGGCGCGCATCGCGCAACTATTGCTGCAGAGTTTGGGGCGGCTGCCAGTTTTTGCTTTACAATCAGGTGCTCGGGCTGCAAATCTTGAAAAGATACTCAGGTCTGCGGAAAGCCCGGGGGGGTTATTGCTGTGAAACGACAGTTTAATGCATTGATGAAAATGGTGATCGGGGGGGCAGCGCTTGCGTTTGGCCTTGCTGGGCCCGTCGCTGTGATGGCGCAGCCCAAAGTTACCGGGCAAATTGAGTGGGGCGTGTGGGTCGATGATGACGGCTGTATGCACTGGTGGGCCGATGGTGGCCTTGAAGGCTATATGGTGCCGCGCCGAAACCCAAAAACCGGCAAGCCGGTTTGCCTGAAAAAGAACACCTGTCTGGTGGAAAATACAGATACGTTATTCCAAACCGACAGCGCGAATTTGACTGCCAGTGGCCGCGCAAGGTTGCAGAATTTCTTTCAAAGCACCGACGCGTTTGGCTATGCTATCTATGGCCATACCGACAGCCGTGCCTCACAGTCCTATAACCAAAGCTTGTCTGAACGGCGTGCTGCATCGGTTGGCGCTGTTGCCCGCTCGGTCGGTGCTATGGTTGAACGGCAGATTGGCTTTGGCGAAACACGTCCGATCGCGTCGAACTCCTCTGCTGCAGGTATGCAACAGAACCGCCGTGTCGAAGTTATTTGCTACAGGTGGTAACCGATATGAACAGAGCTTTGATTTCTTTCCTTGGTCTGTCGGCGATTGCCGCCTTGGCGGCCTGCACGGACGGGCTTTCGCCCTATGATGGCAATCCGAACACGGTGATTGCGACCGGCATTGACAAGGGGCGCGATACCGGCGTTCTGAACAATGGCCGCGCTGCGATTGCCTATGATCCAGATGGCTGCCAGAATTGGGTTATCGACGATGGCGTTGAAGGCTATGCCTCGCCGCGCTTCGATCCAGTCTCTGGTTTGCCGATCTGTAACAATCTCTACCCGCCAGGCACAGTGATCCGTGACTATCAGTCGAACACTGAAGGCATCAATGATTATGTGCCCGGCCCCGGCCGCAGAACCGTGGTTGTACGCCGCTGATGGCGGGATGGGCCAGAATAAAAGGCCGCAGCATATGCTGCGGCCTTTTGCGTTGCGCATGGCCTGCCGAAAACCCTGTGTTTTCGGTTGGTTATGAAAGGCCCCTTGTCATCTGCGCCCTCCTATCCCATTTCCCACCTGTAATCATCGTTTGACGAAGGAGTTCTCCTTGGGCATCAGCGCGCTGACCCCCCCGACCACACCGCAAGACACGGTTGAAACCTTGTTGGAATTTCCAGATAACCGCTTGCTGATTGATCTTTGTGGCGAGTTTGATCGAAATTTGGCACAGATCGAGCATCAGACTGGCGTCAATATCCTGCGCAGAGGCAACCGCCTTGCTGTTATCGGGGGGGCTGCCGCGCGTGAATATGCTGCCTCTGTTCTGGCCGCCCTGTATGCGCGGCTGGAGGCGGGCAAAGGGCTGGAAGCCGGCGATATTGATGGTGCGATTCGCCTGGGCCGCCCGATCCCCGAGCGCGAACTTCCGGCCGTAGAACAGATCGAGCTGTTCTCGGGCGAGCGCTATGAACTGCGCACCCGCAAAAAGCCTGTCCAGCCCCGGACCGAGGCGCAAAAGGCCTATGTCGGCAATTTGTTCGACCATGATCTTGGCTTTGGCATTGGCCCCGCTGGGACGGGCAAAACCTATCTGGCCGTGGCTGTCGGTGTGACGATGTTGCTGGCGGGGGCGGTAGATAAAATCATCCTGTCACGCCCCGCGGTTGAGGCGGGTGAGCGGCTTGGCTTTCTGCCCGGCGACATGAAGGAAAAAATCGACCCCTACATGCAGCCGCTTTATGATGCGCTGAATGATTTCCTGCCGCAAAAGCAGCTTGCCAAGCTGATGGAAGACAAGCGGATAGAAATTGCCCCGCTGGCATTCATGCGCGGGCGCACGCTTTCCAATGCGTTTGTGGTACTGGATGAGGCGCAAAACGCCACGTCCATGCAGATGAAAATGTTTCTGACCCGTTTGGGCGAAGGGTCGCGCATGGTGATCACCGGCGACCGCACGCAAGTTGACCTTCCGCGCGGCACGGCCAGCGGTTTGGCCGATGCCGAGCGTATTCTCAAAGGGGTCCGGGGGGTCAGCTTCAATTACTTCACGTCCAAAGATGTTGTACGACACCCGCTTGTCGCGCGGATTATTGAGGCGTATGAGGCGCAGGATGGAGCCACTGGTTGACACAATAATCGAAGACCCGCGATGGGAGGGGGTTGGCCTGGCCGCCTTGGCCAGCCGTGCCTGCGCCGCGGGTCTGGCGCATCTGGGGCTGCCTGCTCAGGGCTTTACCCTATGCCTGATGGGGTGCAATGATGCCCGTATTGCCACCCTGAATGCCGATTTCCGTGGCAAGCCGGTGCCGACGAATGTTCTGTCCTGGCCATCGGATGAGCGCGGCGCAGATCTCGCGGGGGGGGTGCCAGAGGCGCCCACACCCGGCCCGTCAGATGACCCTGAAAGCCTTGGTGATATTGCCATCGCCTGGGAAACCTGTGCGGCCGAAGCCGAAGCCGCAGGCAAACCCATGGCCGAACATGTGACCCATTTGGTCATTCACGGCCTGTTACATCTTCTTGGCTATGATCATATTGACGACACAGATGCCACATTGATGGAAACCACCGAGGCGCGCATACTTGAAACCTTGGGGGTTACCGACCCATATAGGTAGATACGCCCCGGTGCGGGCATTTTTTGGAAAAGGACAGATGGGTAGTACGCATAACGGGTCAGTTGCCAAGCTAGAGGCACAAGGCCCCTCGGATCAGGACAGTGATGAACCTGCGCAACGTGGTTTCTTCGGTCGCATCATTGACGCATTCAGCCCGTCTGACACAGATTCCGACAGCGACGCGCAGCCTGTTCAGGGCCCGGTGCGCCCGCCGAGTGGCCCCGCCACGCATGGCATGGCCAATCTGCGCAAAATGCGGGTCGATGATGTTGCGGTTCCCAAGGTTGAAATTACGGCTGTGCCGATAACTATCGGCAAGGAAGAGCTTGTTGAAGTGTTTCGCGAACAGGGTTTCAGCCGTATGCCGGTGTATAAAGGCACGCTTGATCATCCGCTTGGGCTTGTCTTGCTGAAAGACCTTGCGCTGCAATATGGCTTTGCCGGTGCGTCTGGTCGCTTTTCCTTGCGCAAACTGTTGCGCCCGATGCTTTACGCGCCGCCCTCGATGCCGGTTGGCGTATTGCTGCAAAAGATGCAAAAGGAACGGGTGCATATGGCGCTTGTCATTGATGAATATGGCGGCGTCGATGGGCTTGTTACCATCGAAGACCTTATCGAAACCGTGATCGGCGAGATTGAGGATGAGCATGACGAGGATGAAGGTCTGCCCTGGAAAGAAGAGCCGCAAGGCGTTTTTCTGGCCCAGGCCAATGCCCCGCTGGACGAGTTGGAGCAAGCGCTCGGGCTTTCCTTGCGCAATGGTGAGGATGACGACGATATCGACACGCTTGGTGGCCTTGTCTTTTTGCGGCTGGGTCGGATTCCGGCACGCGGCGAAATCGTACCGCATGAAAGCGGGGCCGAGTTTGAGGTGGTCGATGCCGACCCACGCCGACTGAAGCGGCTTAGGGTTCGCTTGCCTGCGGCCGTAGCGCGCCGGGCCGCTGTAAGTGCAGTCAGCGCGGATACCAAAATAGCGCAAGCATGATCCGTAGCCCAATGCGTTTGTGGAAAAGCCTGGTACACCCGAACACGCGGAATCCGCGCAGGCGCAAGGCGCATCATGGGGCAGACGGCACAAGCATTTCCCGAACGGTACTACGCGGCGCTTGGCCCGGTTGGGCGCTTGCCGGTGCGGCGTTCGGGCTGGGGGCTGTTGTTGCCTCGGGGCAGGCACCTTTGGATGAATGGCGTTTGGCGCTGCCGGGGCTGTTTGCGGCGCTGGTGTTGCTGGCGCGTGCGCCCTCGGCCGGGGCGGCGGGCTGGCTTGGCCTGTTTCTTGGTGGCGGATACTTTGCCCTGTCCCTTTCGTGGATCGTTGAACCGTTTCTGGTGGAACCGGAAACCTATGCCTGGATGATCCCTTTTGTGCTGCTGTTGCTGCCCTTTGGGTTGGGCCTGTTTTGGGCCGTGGCTGCCTGGGCTGCGCATCGCATCGGGCAAGGCCATGTGCAGCGGGTGCTGTGGTCAGCCCTGTTTCTGACCCTGGCCGAAATGGCGCGGGGCTATGTGTTCACCGGTTTTCCCTGGGCCATGCTTGGCCATATCTGGATTGATACGCCGATTGCGCAGGCAGCAGCCTTTGTGGGGGCGGGCGGATTGACCGCGCTGACGCTGCTTTTGGCCGCCTTGCCTGCCGCGTTTGGCTGGCGCTTGTCGGGGGCTTCGATTGTTATTCTTGCCGGGTTTTATGTGTATGGCGATGGTCTGCGCAGCCCGGCTTACCCGGAAAATCCGGCGATTGTCAGGCTGGTGCAACCCAATGCCGAACAACACCTGAAATGGGACCGCGACCGTGCGCGCGTCTTTTTCGATCGTCTGACGCTGCTGTCATCCACACCTGCCGAAACCCGCCCCGATCTGGTGGTCTGGCCCGAAACCTCTGTGCCGTATCTTTTGAACGATAACGAGGCAATGGTGCAGGCCATTGCGCGGGCAGGGCAGGGGGCACAGGTCGCAGTTGGGATTCAGCGGGTCGAGGGCAATCGCGGCTATAACAGCCTTGCCGTCGTCAAGTCGGATGGCGGCATTTCGCAGCTTTACGACAAACACCACCTTGTTCCCTTTGGTGAATATATCCCCTTCGGGGATCTTGCGTTTGACCTGTTTGGCCTTTCGGCCTTTGCGTCGCAGCTTGGTGCGGGCTATTCTGCGGGGCCGGGGCCGGCGGTGCTTGATTTCGGGGCTCGTTTGGGCCGAGCCTTGCCGCTTATTTGCTATGAGGCGGTGTTCCCGCAAGACCTTCGGGCGGCCCCCAGCCGCGCGGATTGGATTTTGCAAATCACCAATGACGCATGGTTCGGCAAGTTGACTGGCCCGTGGCAGCATCTTGCCCAGGCCCGGCTGCGCGCGATCGAGCAAGGCCTGCCGCTGTTGCGCGCCGCCAATACCGGCATTTCGGCGGTGATTGATGCGCGGGGGCGCGTGGCCGCCTATATCCCGCTTGGGGTCGCAGATTTTCTTGATGCGCCCTTGCCCCCTGCTTTGCCGCCTACAGCTTATGCGCGGTTCGGCGATGCGCCAATTCTGGTGTTGCTGCTTGGTCTCGGCCTTGCGCTGCTCATTCAGCGCCGCCGGGGCAAGGCTTGACATGGGCCCAGTGCGGGCATAGGGCGAAAGCATAAACCGTCACAACGGCTTCCTGGCGTGACGCGTATAACCAACGGAGCACTTCCCCATGTCACGCAATAATTACGTTTTCACGTCCGAGTCCGTCTCGGAAGGTCACCCTGACAAGGTTTGCGACCGAATATCCGATGCAATTCTGGATGCGTTCATCGCGATTGAGCCCAATGCCCGCGTTGCCTGCGAAACCTTTGCCACCACCAAGCGCGTTGTTGTGGGCGGTGAGGTTGGGCTTGCCGATCAGGGCAAGCTTAAGGAAATGCTGGGTAGCGTCGAAGGGATCGTGCGCGACTGTATCCGTGACATCGGCTATGAGCAGAAGAAATTTCACTGGGAGACCGTGAAAATTCACAACTACCTGCACGAACAATCGGCCCATATCGCACAGGGCGTTGACAACGATGGCGCTGGCGATCAGGGCATCATGTTCGGCTATGCCTGCACCGAGACCGAGGCGCTGATGCCAGCCCCGATTCAATACAGCCACGCCATTTTGAAGCGTCTGGCCGAAGTGCGCAAATCTGGCCAGGAAAGCACGCTGCGCCCCGATGCCAAATCGCAAATCTCGCTGCGCTATGAAGATGGCAAGCCGGTTGAGGTGACCTCGATCGTGCTGTCGACCCAGCATGAGCATAAAAAGCAAACCAGCCATGATATCCGCGCGATCGTAGAGCCGTATATCCGCGAAGTGCTGCCCGCAAGCTGGATCACCCCGAAAACCGAATGGTGGGTCAACCCGACCGGAACCTTTGTCATCGGCGGCCCGGATGGTGACGCCGGCCTGACCGGCCGCAAGATCATTGTTGATACCTATGGCGGTGCCGCCCCGCACGGTGGCGGTGCGTTTTCGGGCAAAGACCCAACCAAGGTAGACCGCTCTGCCGCCTATGCCGCGCGCTATCTGGCGAAAAACGTGGTTGCGGCTGGCTTGGCCGATCGTTGTACCATTCAGGTCGCTTATGCGATTGGCGTGGCCAAGCCGATGTCGATTTATGTTGATACCCACGGCACCGGCAACGTGCCGGACGCCGAGCTGGAAAAAGTGATCTGGGACGCGATGGACCTGACCCCGCGCGGCATCCGCACCCATCTGGACCTGAACAAACCCATCTACGCGCGCACCTCTGCCTATGGCCATTTTGGCCGCGCGCCTGAGACGGATGGCGGCTTTAGCTGGGAAAAGACCGACCTTGTGGATGTCTTGAAAAAGCCGTTCTGAGTGGCCGTTCATCAGGGCGCCTTGCAAGAGCCGGGCGCCCTGATGCCGGAACGCAAGAAAATTTACTGGCCGTCTGGCTTTTCTGCGCCCGTTATAGCGTTTCGCCTTTGGCTTGCAACAAGGCCTGTCACATAACGCGTTGAAATTTTTGATTTCAGGCAGCGATATGAGATTCAGATTTAAGGCGAAACGCTTTGGGTCCACCGCAAAGCGCAGTCCTTTCAGATCTTGATGTCGTAGGTTACCCAAGCTGTCTTGGTGGCAATTCTGTCATAAACCCCACGCCCGCGATAATTGTCATCGGCAGTTATCCACCGCACAACCGACCAGCCCCGATCTGCAGCAATGGCTCTTACAGCGTCAATCAGCGCATCGGCTACGCCCATACCCCTGGCATCGGGCGAAACGAACAGATCATCCATAAAGCCGCCGGTCGTGGCTGATAACGGTCGCGCAAATGGGCGGAAATGCGCCAGACCAAGCAGCTTGCCGTCAGCACCCTCGGCAACAAGGCCTTGGCTTTCTGCGCTGGGGTCGTGAAGCCACGACCACACACGGTCCCGCATCTGATCCGATTGGGTGACCTTGTAGAAGGCAGCGTAGCCGCGATACAGGTCATCCCAATCGGCCCTGTCGCCAAGTGCAACCGGACGTATGATGACTTTTTTGGCCTTTGTCATGGTTTATCCTTTTGAAAATTCTGCCAGTGCTGCGGCAAAGGGTGGTTTCGCCCAAGTATAAGTGGATTGCAGCTATAAAACCCCGTTCGACGGCAAGGAAGAGACGGCGCTTATGGGTAAAGCCGACCCCTCCGGTGTTTATCCGCTTACCCCTTCCACTCTTTCACCAAGGCCTTGGCCCCTGTCAGCAGCACCCCGATATCCAGCCCCACGGCGGTAAAGGTACAGCCCGCGGCAACCACCTCGCGCAAAAACGCGGGGTCAGACCCCCAGAAACCCTGCCGCCTTGCCCGTGGCCTTGATGCGCGCGATGGCATCCAAAACCGCGGCCTTCACCTCTGGGTGGCCCAACTGCCCCGGATAGCCCAGTGATGCCGCCAGATCGGCAGGGCCGATGAAAATGCCATCCACGCCTTCCACGGCTGCAATCGCTTCGATCTGGTCCAAGGAGGCCTTGGTTTCCACCTGCACCAGCAGGCAAATCTCGGCGTTTGCTGTCGCGGTGTAATTCGGAATGGCCCCGAACCGGCTTGCCCGTGACAGGCCCGAAACGCCGCGCATCCCATGCGGCGGGTAGAGAACCGCCGCAACTGCCGCCCGCGCCTCTGCGGCCGATTGCACATAGGGCACCAGAATTGTCTGTGCGCCTGCATCCATCAACCGTTTGATTTCCACCGCGTCATTCCAGCCGGGGCGCGCGCCCGCATGGGTGGGATAGGGGGCCATTGCTTGCAGCATTGCCTGCACCTGTGCGGGGTCATTCGGTGTGTGTTCGGTGTCGACCATCACCCAGTCAAAGCCGCACGTCGCCACCGCCTCGGCCGAAGCTGCATTGGCAATCGACATCCACAGCCCGATCTGCTGCTTACCGGCTTTCAACGCCGCCTTGAACTCATTCTTCGGCAAATCCATATCTTTTCCCTATGTCCAAATGTTTTGGCGCCTTATGTGCTGTTTCAGGCCAAAGTCGAAAGGCTGCAATTTTTGCCCCCCCCCCTCTGCCCCCCCCCAGACACCGCGCCTGAGGGGCGACAAGAACACCTATGCCAGCAACATCGCCAAACGCCGTACCGCGGCCAAATAGCCTTCGGTTCCAAGCCCCGCAATGACGCCTTCGGCGCGCAAGGACACATAGGAATGATGCCGGAACGTCTCTCGCTTGTGCACGTTGGAAATGTGAACCTCTATCACGGGCCCCTCAAACGCATTCAGCGCGTCCAGAATTGCCACGGATGTATGTGTGAACGCGCCGGGGTTGATGACGATGCCCGCCGCCTTGTCCCGCGCCTCATGGATTTTGTCGATGATCGCGCCTTCATGGTTCGATTGAAACGCATAGAGGCCCAGACCCAGTGCGCTGGCCGTGGTGGTACAGCTTTGCACAACATCGGCCAGCGTCTCATGCCCGTAAATCTCGGGCTGGCGTTTGCCCAAAAGGTTCAAATTCGGGCCGTTCAACAGATAGACTGTCTTCATCAGCGGTATGCTCCTGCGTTTCTTGCGCAGCTTCACCCTTGCCAAGTGAAATTGCAACGCCCTGTGTCACACAGCCTGTCGTATCGGCCCAAAAGCCCGGCCAGTTGCACAGCACAAGGCCCGTCACGCTTGACGCGCCCTTGCGCACAGGCTACGCCCGCCCGCGCCAGCAAAGGGGGCCGCCATGTCTGATCCAAGTGAGAAAACCACGCCCGAACGCCGTAATTTCTATGGCCGCCACCATGGTAAAACCCTGCGCCCCAGCCAAAAGGCCTATCTGGCCGAGGATCTGGAGCCGCTACGCCCCGCAGGCACCAGCCACGCCGACAACCCTGATCGCAATTTGGTTGACCCCAGCACGTTTTTTGCGGATGCCCGCCCGCTCTGGCTGGAAATCGGCTTTGGCGGCGGTGAGCATCTGGTCCACATGGCCGCACTTTACCCCACGGTGGGGATTGTCGGGTGTGAGCCCTTCGTGAACGGTGTTGCCATGCTTTTGGGGAAAATCCGTGCGGCTGGTGTTGAAAATCTGCGCGTCCACCCCGAGGATGTGCGCGATCTGTTCGACATCTTGCCCGATGCCTGCATTTCCAAGACCTTTCTGAATTACCCCGACCCATGGCCAAAAGCCCGGCACCACCGTCGCCGCTTTGTGACGCCGAACCACTTGCACCCTTTGGCGCGGGTGATGAAACCGGGGGCAGAGTTTCGCGTGGCTACGGATATTGATGATTATGTCCGCCAAACATGTGAAGAGGTGCCGCCTGCCGGTTTTGAACTGCTCGACCAATCCGCGACGCCGTGGGACGACTGGATTTCGACCCGCTACGAACAAAAGGCCATCCGCGAAGGCCGCCCGCAGCACTATCTGACGTTCAGGCGAAACGGGTAAAGGGGCGGCTCCCGCCATTCGTTGAAGCGCCTTTGCAGGCGCATCGCCTCAAGGTTGGGCCGGGCCGCCCGCGTGCCGCGTGCGGCGGCAGTGCATGATTGTCCGGGGTCAGTTTTGCTTGGGGCTTTGCGGCTGCGGCGGTTTGGTGCGATAGACCGGCAAGCCCCAGCCAAAGGCGATTGCGCCTGCGCGCAGGACAAATGTGACCGCCGCGCAGGCCATCAGCGCGGAACCGGTGGAATGGCCCAGCCAGAATACCAGCACAGCTGCACCCGCCCCGGCAAAGGCTGCGGTTGCGTAAATCTCGCCCTGCTTCAGCACCAGCGGCACTTCATTGCAAACAACATCACGCATCAGCCCGCCAAAGCAGCCCGTCGCCACCCCCATCACCATCACAATTGCCCAATGCTGCGCCATGCCCAAGGCCACGCCAACCCCGGCAGGAACGGCAATCGACAAAGCAAAGGCATCCAACCAAACAAGCGTGCGATAGCGGCTTTCCAGCAAATGCGCGCCAAAAAACACAACAACCGCCGCCGCCACAGCCGCAAGCAGAATTGACGGGTCGGTTATCCAGAACACCATATCACGGTTCAACAGCACATCCCGAAGCGTACCTCCGCCCACCGCCGTCAGGCAGGCCACAAAAATAAAGCCCACAATGTCCAGTTGACTGCGCGATGCGACCAGCGCCCCGGTCAAGGCAAACACCGCCACCGACGCAAAATCCAAGGCACCCAATAGCGTCATTTTATCGCCCCGGATTTTACCCCGACTGCCTTTGCTGGTTTGAACGGTGCCATCCCTGCGCGCGCCAATTCATCGGCCCGCTCATTCTCGGCATGGCCTGCATGGCCCTTGATCCAGCGCCATTCGACGCTGTGCTGTTGGCGTGCCGCATCCAATCGTTGCCACAGATCAACGTTTTTCACCGCCGAGCCTGCTGCGGTGCGCCAGTTCTTGCGCTTCCAACCCGCCAACCATTCGGTAATCCCGTTTTTCACATAGGCGCTGTCGGTCACTAGAATTATCTTCGTCGGCCGCGCCAAAGCTTCAAGCGCCGAAATCGCCGCCATCAGCTCCATCCTGTTGTTGGTGGTATCGGCCTCGCCACCTTGCAAGGTGCGCTCTTTCAGCACCAGATCACCCTCGCGCGCCAGCATCAGCACGCCCCAGCCACCGGGGCCAGGGTTGCCCGAACAGGCTCCATCGGTATAGGCGTATAGTTCGGGCATTGGCATCTCCTCTTTGCGTCCGTCTAAGCAGGGGGCCACAAAAGGTCAACGCGCTGCCCCTGATGCATGTTGCACATGATTGCATCCGTCAGTACCGCAAACGCTGGCTTGGCGCATTGGCTGAATACAGGAACCTGACCAGGCGCGAACACAGCCCCAAGCGCTTCGGCTTGAACCTTACTCACATATCGCTGCCAGCAACCAAGGATTTCAACGCGCTATGTGATGCACCATGTTCCAAGCCAAAGGCGAAACGCTATAACCCGTGAGGCTTTCTCTTTGGGTCAAATATCCTCGGGGTGAATGCGCCTCAAGGCGCAGGGGGGCAGAAGGCCCCCGCTGCTCTATCCTTTGGGCAGCCCGTCTGCAGGCCGGGACCAAATATGAACTTGGGGAAAGGGGGGCTGCGTGCCGGCGACACAGATGCAGCGCGCCTATCTGGACCAAGGCGCTGACGGCCGCTCTTTACCCCTCGCGCAAAATCCGTGGCACCTTGAACTCTACCATCTCTTGCGCGGTCTCGACCAATTCCACCGTTGTGTCATAATGGGCGCGAAACGCAGCGATCACCTCATTGACAAGCACCTCTGGCGCACTTGCCCCGGCTGTGATGCCAACCGCACGAATGCCCTGCAATGCGCGCCAGTCAATATCCGTGGCACGTTGCACCAATTGCGCATAGGCACAACCTGCGGCACGCCCTACCTCTACCAAGCGCTTGGAGTTGCTGGAGTTGGGGGCACCGATCACCAAAAGCGCGTCGATCTTGGGCGCGATGGCCTTGACCGCCGCTTGCCGGTTGGTGGTGGCGTAACAGATGTCTTCCTTATGCGGCCCCACAATTGCCGGAAAGCGTGCCTGCAAAGCTGCGACAATCATCGCGGTGTCATCCACCGACAGGGTGGTCTGGGTGATATAGGCCAGCTTGCTTGCGTCCCGCACGGCCAGGCTGGCCACATCGGCTTCGGTTTCCACCAATAAAACCTCGCCTTCCGGCAATTGCCCCATGGTGCCAATCGTTTCTGGGTGGCCCGCGTGGCCGATCATCACCATCTGAAGGCCCTCAGAGGAATGGCGCGCGGCTTCGTTATGTACCTTTGTGACCAAAGGGCAGGTGGCATCAACGGCAATCAAGGCCCGCGCCTGCGCGGCGGCGGGCACTGATTTCGGCACGCCATGGGCAGAAAAAATGACGGGCCTGTCGTCTGGGCAATCGTCCAGCTCTTCCACAAACACCGCGCCTTTGGTGCGCAGATCATCCACGACAAATTTGTTGTGTACAATCTCATGGCGAACATAGACCGGCGCGCCCCATTTCTGCAACGCCAGCTCGACGATCTTGATCGCCCGGTCCACACCTGCACAAAATCCGCGCGGTGCGGCCAGATAAAGGGTCAGGGGCGGCAGGGTCATCGGATACTCCTGTGGATATGATGCGCTTTGTTTAAGGCGATGCGATACAGAGGTCCAGCGCCCCGCCGCATTTGCGAAGTTTCGTCGAGCCCGCAGGCGCAATGGTTTATTCAATCAGCCTGGCCGTGATCAGCGCAAGCCCGATATAGCGGCTGGTCTTGGCAATGCCGACCAACAGCAAAAACAGCCACAGCCGCGTGCGCATGACCCCTGCAACGACCGTCATTATGTCGCCGACAGGCAGCCAGCTTAGCAAAAGCACCCAGATGCCCCAACGCTGAAACCAGCGTTCCGCGCGGATCATTTGGGCCGGGCTTGCGGGAAACCAGCGCTTGCCCTCAAACCGGGTGATGCCATGCCCGATGTAATAGTTCACCAGCGCGCCAAGTGTGTTGCCAAGGCTTGCCACAACGACCAGCCAGACCAAAGAAACATGGCCTGCCACCTGCAGCGCGACAAAGAGCACCTCGGATTGAAATGGCACAACGGTTGCGGCCACAAACGCAGCAAAAAACAGCCCGAAAAGCGAGGAGACAAGCATCATGGACTGCCCTTGCCGCAAATCGGCGCTGGCTGCAAAGACAATCCACGCTGATTTTACGCGTTCTGCCATTCTGCAAATAAAAAGGGGGCAACCTGTGCCCCCTTGCCGATTGTTTCTAGCCCGTTGCCGCCACGTCCCCACATGGCCAGCACCTGAGCAGATTTACTTTACCGTCTCGGCGGTCTCAAGCAGGTCTTCGTTGTCAAAGCGTGGCTCGCGCGGGGGGCGGCCGATCACATCGCGCAGCTCGTCCAGCTCGATGAAGTTATCGGCCTGACGGCGCAATTCATCAGCAATCATCGGGGGTTGGCTGCGAATGGTTGATACCACGGAAACCCGCACGCCCTGCCTTTGCAGGCTTTCGATCAGCGGACGGAAATCGCCATCACCCGAAAAGATCACCGCGTGGTCGATGCGCGGCGCAAGCTCCATTGCATCCACTGCCAGCTCGATATCCATGTTGCCTTTCACTTTCCGGCGGCCCTGGCTATCGGTGTATTCCTTGGCGGGTTTGGTCACCATGGAATAGCCGTTGTAATGCAACCAGTCCACCAGCGGGCGAATGGGCGAATAATCGTCATTCTCCAGCAGCGCTGTATAGTAAAACGCCCGCAACAACTTGCCCCGGCGCATGAATTCATGCCGCAGCAATTTGTAATCAATGTCGAAGCCCAACGATTTTGCCGCTGCATAAAGGTTGGACCCGTCGATAAATAAGGCGAGTCTTTCGTCCTTGTAAAACATCACTTTTCCCATCTAAAAAGCACGCACACATCATTTTCGCGAGTGTCAGAGGCTCGAAATTATTTTGTTTGCGAATGTGGGTTAATATCTGGTTTTTGGCTGTAAGTTCAACCCTCACTATACGAAAGCGTAAGGGGCAAAAGGATGGTCGAAATGATCTTATTGTTGGCTTTGGGCGCGAATTTGCCAAATGACCTTACATCAACGAGGCGCTTGCCCGCCGACACGCTGCGGGCGGCTTTGCAAGAGTTGACCGCCTCTGGCTTGCGGTTACAGGCCCAAAGCCGGTTTTACATGACCCCGTGCTTTCCAGCGGGGGCAGGCCCCGATTACATCAACGCCGCCGCCGTGCTCCATGCAGACCCGCACCGCACCGACGGCTTGCAATCGCCGGATCAGATTTTGGCACTGCTGCACCGGATAGAGGCGGCGAATGGCCGCAGGCGTGCGGGCCGCTGGGCGGGGCGAACGCTTGACCTTGATCTTTTGGCCATGGATGACAGGGTTCTGCCCGATGCAGAAACCCAGCGCTATTGGCAAGATTTGCCCCCCCAGGATCAACTTCGCCTTACCCCCGACCGCCTGATTTTGCCGCATCCGCGCATGGCCGAGCGGGCCTTTGTGCTGGTGCCGCTGGCCGAAGTGGCGCCCGATTGGCGCCATCCAACCCTTGGCCTTACGGTGGTGCAGATGCGGGATGCGCTGGACAGCACCGATCTGGCCGCGGTGCGCCCATTGGCCCCTGACGCCGTTCCATAATTCGCCGCCGGCCACCCTATCCTGTGGCTTATCACGGCAATTTGTCGCGTTTCAGGCCAGATCATGGGGCATAAGGCGCTTGTCAAGGGGTTTGCCAGCCCTTACATAGACCGTTCCTAACCTCAAATCTGAAAGGGTGTCTTTATGGCCCGCGTCACGGTTGAAGATTGCGTTGACAAAGTTCCGAACCGGTTTGAGCTGGTAATGCTTGCCGCCCACCGCGCCCGGGAAATCCAGGCCGGATCTCCGCTTACGGTGGAGCGCGATAATGATAAAAACCCCGTCGTGTCCCTGCGCGAAATTGCCGAGGAAACACAAGCCGCCGATGCGCTGCGCGAACGGATGATCGAAAGCCATCAAACCCAGATTGAGGTTGATGAGCCGGAAGAAGACAAGATGTCGTTGCTTATGGGCGGCGAAATGGACCGTCCTGCGACGGATGACATGTCAGAAGAACGGCTGCTGCGCGCCTTGATGGAAGCGCAAGGGGCCAGTTGAGCGCCAGTTGAGCAAAGCATCATACCAACAGGGTGCGCATGAGGGCGCCAAAACCAAGGCAAGTCGCCGAAATAGGATGTGGCGGGGATGATCGACGTCGAAGACTTGGTCGCCCTCGTCCAAAACTATAACCCCCGCAGCAATGCAGACCTGATCCGCAAGGCTTATGCCTATGGGATGCGTGTGCATGACGGCCAGTTTCGCCACTCGGGAGAGCCGTATTTCACGCATCCTGTTGCCGTCGCCGCCATTCTGACGGAACAGCGGCTTGATGATGCGACCATCATCACCGCCTTGCTGCATGACACTATTGAAGACACCAAAGCCACCTATTCTGATGTTGCCGCGATGTTTGGGGACGAAGTGGCAGAGCTTGTCGATGGCGTCACCAAACTGACCAATCTGCAACTTTCCTCGACCCAGTCGAAACAGGCTGAAAACTTTCGCAAGCTGTTCATGGCAATGTCCAAGGACCTGCGGGTGATCCTGGTCAAACTTGCCGACCGCTTGCACAATATGCGCACGATCAAATCCATGCGCCCCGACAAGCAGGCCCAGAAAGCCCGCGAGACGATGGAAATCTTTGCGCCCCTTGCGGGCCGCATGGGCATGCAATGGATGCGCGAGGAGTTGGAAGACCTTGGCTTTCGTGTCCTGAACCCCGAGGCGCGCAATTCGATCATCCGCCGCTTTATCACGCTTCAGCGTGAGGCGGGCGATGTTGTCTACAAGATTACCGCCGATATCCGCACCGAGCTTGACCGTGCCGATATTGACGCCGATGTGTATGGGCGCGCGAAAAAGCCCTATTCCGTATGGCGCAAGATGCAGGAAAAAGACCTGTCGTTTTCGCGGCTTTCGGATATCTACGGTTTCCGTATCATCACCCGAAATGAGGCCGATTGCTACCGCGTGCTGGGGGTGATTCATCAACGCTGGCGCGCCGTGCCGGGGCGGTTCAAGGATTACATCAGCCAGCCCAAAACCAACGGCTACCGCTCTATCCACACCACGGTTTCGGGGCGTGATGGCAAACGGGTCGAGGTGCAGATCCGCACGCGCCAGATGCATGAGGTGGCCGAGGCAGGCGTGGCCGCCCATTGGTCCTACCGCGAAGGCGTGCGCGCCAATAACCCCTTTGCGGTTGATCCCGCCAAATGGGTGGCAAAGCTGACCGAGAATATGAATGAGGAAGACCACGACGATTTCCTCGAAAACGTAAAGCTGGAAATGTACACCGATCAGGTGTTTTGCTTTACCCCCAAGGGCGAGGTCATACAGCTTCCGCGCGGCGCGACCCCGCTGGATTATGCCTATGCCATCCACACCCGCATCGGCAATTCCACGGTTTCGGCCAAGGTCGATGGAATCCGGGTGCCGCTTTGGACGCGGCTGAAAAATGGCCAATCGGTTGAAATCATTACCGCCCAGGGCCAACGCCCGCAATCCAGCTGGATAGAGATTGTTACCACGGGCCGCGCCAAAGCCGCCATCCGCCGCAGCTTGCGCGAGGAGGACCGGGGCCGGTTTGTGAAATTGGGCCGTGAACTGACCCGCGCCGCCTTTGACAATATGGGCCGCAAAGCGACGGATAAAGCGTTGCGCACTGCCGCCCGCATGTTGGGGCTGAATGACGAAAGTGACCTGCTGGCGCGTGTTGGCTCGGCCGAACTGACCGCGCGCCGGGTATTGGAAACACTGTATCCAGAGCTGACTCAGGTGGCGGGTGATGTGGTTGATGCCAGCCGCCCCGTCATTGGCCTTGGCGACAATCAGACCTTTCGCCGCGCCGGCTGTTGCCAGCCCGTACCGGGCGAGCGCATCGTGGGCATCACCTATCGCGGCCTCGGCGTAGTGGTGCATGCGATCGACTGCCCCGCGCTGGAGGAATTGGAAGATCAGCCCGAGCGCTGGGTTGATCTGAACTGGCAATCGGGGCGCCACGCCCCTGTCAACACTGTTAGCCTTAACGTAACAATCTCGAATGATGCGGGTGTGTTGGGGCGAATCTGCACCTTGATCGGTCAGCAAAAGGCCAATATATCGGACCTGCAATTCACTGACCGAAAACCAGATTTTTACCGCTTGCTGATTGACGTTGACTTGCGGGACGTAGAACATCTGCATATGATCATGAACGCCCTTGAAGCCGAGACGGATGTGGCCGAAGTTGGCCGCCATCGCGACACCCGGCGAAAGCCCTGATCGCAGAATAAGGAAGACCCCGGGGCATGGTATTCAAGCGGCGTAACAAACGGTCGTGGGGGCGGGCATTCACCGAGGCCTTGTGGCCACGCGGCGGATGGACACGCGCTGCCCATTACATGAAGCACAGGTTGCGCCGCTTGCCCGATGCCCCGCACCGCATCGCGCGCGGCATATTTGCCGGGGTTTTCATCTCGTTCACGCCGCTGTTCGGGCTGCATTTTGCTGGTGCGGCGTTTTTGGCATGGGTCATGCGGGGCAATATCCTTGCCTCGCTGATGGCCACCTTCGTCGGCAACCCGATCACCTTTCCTTTCATCGCGGCGTTTGGCGTGGAATTGGGGAACTGGCTGCTTGGCCATCCCGGAGTCATGTCCCCCCTGGAGATATTTTCTGATTTCGGCCGTGCAAGCGCCGAGTTCTGGCGCAACATCACCTCACTTTTCAGTGACGATGTTGCGCATTGGGATCGGCTGCATCGGTTTTTCTTGCGGGTCTATCTGCCCTATCTTCTGGGCGGCTTCATTCTGGGGATCGTCGGTGGAATCTCAAGCTATTATATCAGCTTGCCTGTCATTCTCGCCTATCAAAGCCGCCGCAAGAAAAAGCTGCGCGACCGGCTTGCAAAACGGCTGGCCGCGCGTGGGCTGGAGTTGGACAAGCACGCCGCGAATGGCCCAAAGCCATCGGATGATGGCGCATCGGGCCAAGCAAAGTCTGGGCAAACAAGGTCTGGGGATGACGTGGCCCGGACAAAAGGTTAATCTGGGGTGCAAAGCCCTTGGTGTTGGGGCTGGGTTGAAAGAAGGATTGCATGATGAAACCTCTGGGGCGGCTGCGGCTGGGTATCAACATCGACCATGTGGCGACCATTCGGAACGCGCGCGGCGGCGCATTGCCCGACCCTTTGCGCGCCGCCCTTTTGGCCGAGGCGGCAGGTGCCGACGGTATCACCGCCCATCTGCGCGAAGATCGCCGCCACATCCGGGATGCGGATATTGAGGCGCTGATGGCCGGCATTTCCATTCCGCTCAACTTTGAATGTGCGGCGACCGATGAAATGCAGGCAATCGCCCTGCGCCACAAGCCCCATGCCGTTTGCCTCGTGCCCGAAAAGCGCGAGGAACGCACCACCGAGGGCGGGCTTGATGTGGCGGGCGATGCGGCCCGCCTTGGGGCCTTCATTACCCCCCTGCGCGAGGCCGGTTGCCGCGTGTCCCTGTTCATCGGGCATGAGCCGCGCCAGATTGCGGCATCGGCAAAAATCGGTGCGGCGGTGGTTGAATTGCACACCGGCCGCTACTGCGATCTGGTCGCTGATGGCCATGAGGCAGAGGCCGCAGCAGAGTTTGAGGCCCTGCGCACAGGTGCCACGCTTGCCCATTCGCTGGGGCTTGAGGTGCATATGGGCCACGGCCTTGACTTTGAGACGGCGGCCCAGGTTTCAGTTTTTTCCGAGGTGGTTGAGTTGAATATCGGCCATTTCCTGATTGGCGAGGCGGTGTTTCGTGGCCTTGGCCCTGCGATTGAAGAAATGCGTCGCCGCATGGATATTGCCCGGGCCAGTGCGGGGCGGGCATGAATTTTCGACGAAAATTCGGGGGCCAGCCAATGCCCGCCTGTGCCACATGATTGTTGGTATCGGAAGCGATCTGGCGAATATTGACCGGATAGCAGCTACGCTCCTGCGTTTTGGTGACCGTTTTCGCAACCGCGTTTTCACCGAGCAAGAACAACGCCGTGCTGAAACCCGTGCCCATGCCCCGGCAACCTATGCCAAGCGCTGGGCGGCCAAAGAGGCCTGTTCCAAAGCGCTTGGTACGGGGCTGCGCATGGGCATTGCATGGCGCGACATGGCGGTGTCAAATCTGCACACGGGCCAGCCGCAAATGCAGCTGACCGGCTGGGCGGCCGGGCGGTTGGCCGCCATGACTCCGCCGGGGCATACGGCGCATGTCCATGTCACCCTGACCGATGATCACCCTTGGGCCCAGGCCTTTGTGGTGATCGAGGTACGGCCGCTGACCGCATCTGCGCTGCTGCCAATTACCCCCACAAACCCGCAGCCCGCTTGACTCCTCACGCCTCCACGCGCATGTAGCGCCGCAAAGCAGCAAAAGGCAAAAACCATGGCCAGCAAGGCAAAACCCGAAGGCGGCATCGTCGAGACCATCAAGACCATCGTTTACGCGCTGTTGATTGCGGGCATTTTCCGTACATTGTTCTTTCAACCCTTCTGGATTCCGTCAGGCTCTATGAAGGATACGCTGCTGATCGGTGATTTTCTTTTTGTGAATAAAATGGCCTATGGCTATTCCAAATACTCTTGCCCGTTTTCCATGTGCCCCGTTAGCGGCCGTCTGCTGTTCTCGGAACCAGACCGTGGCGATGTCGTGGTGTTTCGCCACCCTGTCAGCGGCGCTGATTATATCAAGCGTCTGATTGGGTTGCCGGGCGATACTGTGCAAACCCGCGACGGTCAGATCATCTTGAACGGAACCCCAGTGCCACAGACCCCGGATGGACAGTTTTCAGAAATCTATGATCGTCAGGGGCCGATGGGCCATTTGCCGCGCTGTGAAAACTCGGCCGGGGCGGTTGGCATCGGCGCAGAGTGCACCAAGTCGCGCTTTATCGAAACGCTGCCGGGCGGGCGCAAACATGCGGTGCTGAACATAGATACCAATGGCGCTGGCGATAATACCGATGTGTTCACCGTGCCTGCCGGGCATTATTTCTTTATGGGTGACAACCGTGACAATTCGCAAGACAGCCGCTTTGGCCAGGCCGTTGGCGGTGTTGGCTTTGTGCCTGCCGAAAACCTGATCGGGCGGGCCGACCGGATCATGTTCTCGTCTGCCGGGTCGTCGCTGTTCTATTTCTGGACGTGGCGCGCTGATCGCTTTTTCAAAGCGGTCGAGTGACAGCGATGGGGGTCACCGGCGCATGATGCAAAGCCCAAGCCTTTTCAGGACATTCTTTGACAGGAAGGGTACAGCCTCGCGCAAGCGGGGCTGGTTGGTTTTCGGGTTTGGTGCAGTTACGCGGGGGGCGGGCCTTGCGCTGGCCGCCCTTCCTGTGGCGTGCGAGCGGTATCGGAGAACGGTAGAATGAAGCTTTCTGCGGAACTTCGAGCCTTTGAAGGCCGCCTGGCCCATAGCTTTCGCACGCCTGAATTATTGGTAGAGGCGGTTACCCACGCGTCAATCTCCTCGCCCACCCGCCCCGACAACCAAAGGTTGGAGTTTCTGGGTGATCGGGTATTGGGCCTTGTGATGGCCGAGGCGCTGCTGACGGCTGATATTGGCGCCGCCGAGGGCCTGCTTGCCCCGCGTTTCAATGCCATGGTGCGCAAGGAAACCTGTGCCGATGTGGCGCGGGAAATCGGGCTTGGCGATGTGCTGAAACTGGGCCGCTCGGAAATGATGTCGGGCGGGCGGCGCAAAGAGGCGCTGCTGGGGGATGCGCTGGAAGCTGTGATTGCCGCCGTCTATCTTGATGGCGGCTTTGATGCCGCCCGCAAGCTGATTACCCGGCTTTGGGCCCCGCGCATCGCCTCTGTCAAGCAAGACGCCCGCGACGCCAAGACCGCGCTGCAAGAATGGGCGCAGGCCCGTGGCATGACGCCGCCGACCTACACGGAACAAGCCCGCTCTGGACCTGATCATCAACCGATCTTTACGGTTGCGGTGCGGCTGGACAATGATGAACACGAGACGGCATCCGCCGGAACGAAACGCGCCGCCGAACAGGCCGCAGCCCGCGCCCTTTTGGCCCGGATGGAGCAAAAGACATGACCAACGATCACCCCATCAGCGACCCCGCACCCGGCCCGGTTGGCGGAGAGGGAAACACCCGCGCAGGCTTTGTTGCCCTTATTGGCGAACCCAACGCCGGCAAGTCGACGCTGCTCAACCGTATGGTCGGTTCCAAAGTGTCAATCGTGACGCATAAGGTGCAGACCACGCGCGCGCGTATTCGGGGTATCGCGATGCAGGGCAACGCGCAAATCGTGTTTGTCGATACCCCTGGCCTGTTTCGCCCGCGCCGTCGGCTTGACCGTGCCATGATCGCCGCCGCCTGGGGGGGGGCGGCTGATGCCGACCTGATCGTGTTGTTGGTCGAGGCCCATCGCGGCTTGACCGAGGGCACCGCCGCCATCATTGACAGTATGCGCGACCGGATTCCACAGGGTCAGAAAGTGGCTCTGGCTATCAACAAGATTGACCGGGTAAAGGCCGAGGTTCTTCTTGGCCTGTCACAAAAACTGAATGAGGCGTTTCCGTTTGCCGAAACCTTTATGATCTCGGCTGAAAAGGGCTATGGCGTTGATAAAATGCGCGAATGGCTAGCGGGAGAGCTGCCCGTCGGCCCGTGGTTCTATCCCGAAGACCAGATTGCCGACCTGCCGATGCGCATGATCGCCGCTGAAGTGACCCGCGAAAAGCTGACGTTGCGCCTGCACGAAGAACTGCCCTACCAACTGACCGTGGAGACCGAGAAATGGGAAGACCGCAAAGACGGGTCTACCCGGATTGACCAGATCGTCTATGTGGCGCGTGATGGTCACAAGGGCATCGTTTTGGGCAACAAGGGCGAAACCATCAAATCCGTGGGCCAAGCGGCGCGTGTCGACCTGACGGAATTTCTGGGCCGCCCGGTGCATTTGTTCTTGCAGGTCAAGGTGCGCCCGAACTGGCTGGAGGAACCGGAACGCTATTCTGAAATGGGG
Source organism: Pseudorhodobacter sp. (assembly GCF_034675685.1). Lineage (GTDB taxonomy): Bacteria > Pseudomonadota > Alphaproteobacteria > Rhodobacterales > Rhodobacteraceae > Pseudorhodobacter. The sequence goes on from NZ_JAUCDA010000016.1 coordinate 477,162, forward strand.
CTGGAGTTCAAGGACGGGAACTAGGGGGTGGTCAATATCGGGCAGGGGCCACGAATTTTCGTCGAAAATTCAGATTTTTCTGTCGAAAAATCGGCCTCCGGCGGGGATATTTTTGAACAGATGAAAAGCAGAGCATGCAGGCGCGACTAACGGCGGATTTCTGGGTGAAGGCCTATCTGAAGCGTTTGCTGCTTGCGGGCATCCCCGCCTTTATCACCGCGCGTGGTGATGCGACAGCGGGGGCGGTTTTGGTCAAGCAATCCCCGATGGACGGCAGCGCCCGCGCGTTTCAGCGCAGCTTTGATCTGCAGTCCGGCGCGCGCGTCTGGGTGATTCTGGCCGAAGGCGTCGAGGCCGATGTTGATGCAGCCATCACCCGCCAGCGCAGTTTTGATCCTGATCTGTGGGTGATCGAGGTCGAAGACCGTGCGGGCCGCCATTTACTGGACCAAGAGGGGCTGGCGGAGTAGTGCCACGCTTGCAATAGTCACCCAATGGATTGGCAAGACGAAGGGGTGCTGATTGCCATGCGTGTGCATGGTGAGGCCTCCGCGATCATCGAAGTGTTCACCGCAGCCCATGGGCGTCATGCGGGGGTTGTGCGGGGCGGTGCCTCACGCAAGCAGGCTGCCATCATGCAGCCCGGCACCCAGCTTGCCGTCTCATGGCGGGCACGGCTGGCTGACCATATCGGAACCTTTACCGTAGAGCCGCTGCAAAGCCGCGCGGGTTTGCTGGCCGATCGTTTGGGCCTGGCTGGTCTGACCGCGATTTGCGCCATGCTGCGGGTTGCCTTGCCGGAACGTCAGGCGCATCCAACCTTGTGGCGGGCCACGATGGCGCTGCTGGCGGCGCTGGAGCATGACCGCGAGTGGCCCGCGCTTTACCTGCGCTGGGAGGTGACGCTGTTGGAGGAGCTTGGCTTTGGCCTTGATCTTTCGCGCTGCGCGGTGACCGGCAGCCGCGATGATCTGAGCTTTGTCAGCCCGAAATCCGGCCGTGCGGTTAGCCAGCAAGGCGCGGGCGTATGGGCCAATCGCTTGTTTCCCTTGCCACAGTGCTTGATGGGGCAGGGGCCCGCTGCGCCATCCGAGATTATTCAGGGGCTTGTCATTACCGGGCATTTCCTGACCCGCGAATTGGCCGAGGCCCTGTCAAGCCATGCCTTGCCCGAAGCACGGAACCGATTGTTGACCCTGTTGGAGAAGCAAAGATGAAGGCCCCGCTGAAAGCTTTCGTCCGCAGGGGCCACCCGGCCCAGTCAGCTTTAACCAAGCGGCTGCACTGCGTTCCCCCAGCCTTGGGGCGGCCCACGCTGCCTGGCCGGGTGGCGGCACCGAATTGGCAGATGCGGCTTAGGCGGGGGCTGGCCGCCCTTGACCCCAAGGCGATTCCCCTAAAGCCGGTTCGGGGGCATGTGGCCCAAGCGCTGCCGGTGTGCATAACACCTTATTTGCGCCATGCGTTGTCGTTTTTTGCCCAATCTGTCGCCACGGGCCAAGACGCCACCCCATTGCCTGGCGCAAAACAGGGTATCGACGAGGAAATTCAACCGCATGGCAAATAAGTATATTCCGACTCTGCTGCGGCATAGCCCTGTTCCCAAAGTGCATCATTTCGCCTTGCTGGCCGGGTTGGATGCTTCGGTGCGCGGCATGCTCATATCGGTGATGCCGCTAACGGTTTACGATGCGCTTGGCAGTGCGGAATCTGTCAGCCAGGTGTATTTCATCGCGGGTCTGGCCTCGCTTTGTCTTGGGTTGATGGTGCCGTGGGCCACGCGCTATATCCCCCGGCGCTGGATGTATACCATTGGCACCTTGCTGTATATGCTGGGCGCAGCCTTGGCGGTTCATGGCAGTTCGGTCACCGTGCCGCTGGCGCTGATGGCGAATGCCGGGGCGACAGCCACCACTTTTGTCTGCTTCAACGCCTATGTGCTTGACTACATAGATCGCTCCAATCTGGGCAAGGCCCAGTCGCTGAACATGGTCTATGCGGCAGCGCCCTGGGCGATTGGCCCGCTGTTGGGCGTTTGGCTGCGGGAACTCTGGGCACCGCTGCCGTTTTTACTTGCTGGAGCCCTGGGGCTGATCTTGTTGATCACCTTTTGGATATTGCGTCTGGGCAATGGCAAACAGATAAGCCGCGCCCGCCGCCCCGCCACCAATCCGCTGGCATTCATGGGGCGTTTTTTCGCGCAGCCCCGGTTGATTGCTGGTTGGATGTTTGCGGTTGTCCGGTCTTGTGGCTGGTGGGTTTACGTTGTGTATCTGCCGATCTTTTGTATCGAAAACGGCTTGGGCGACAAGGTTGGCGGCGTCGCCCTTTCGCTTTCCAACGCGCTTTTGTTCATAACCCCGCTGATGCTGCGCCTGGTCAACAAGCTGACAGTGCGGCGTTCTGTTCGGCTGGCCTTTGCGCTTTGTGCCGTGGCCTTCGCCGGCTCGGCGCTTGTGGCACCGTTGCCATGGCTTACGGTAGGTTTCATGATGGGCGGCGCCGTCATGCTTGTGGTTCTTGATGTGGTGGGTGGCCTGCCGTTCCTTATGGCCGTCAAGCCGTCAGAGCGTACCGAGATGGCCGCGATCTATTCCAGCTTTCGCGATGTGTCCGGAATAATAACCCCCGGCTCGGCATGGCTGGTTTTGTTGGTGGCCCCGCTTCCGGCGGTGTTCGCGCTGACCGGGTTGGCCATGGCTGGCTGTGTCGTCGTTGCGGGCAAGCTGCATCCACGTTTGGGCAGCCGCCGCCCCTCACACGGGCGCTTGTTGCCAGAGGAACTGCTGCCAGAGAAATAGCGCAGACTGACCGGAGCGGAAAAGAAAGCCAAAGGGGAATGCAAAACACGGCCGTTTCGGGCTTGATCCGATTGCCGCAGAGCCTTGCATCGGCATCTGGGCGGCAAGCCAAATATCAATGGCATGGCCCCAAAGAGTCTTGTCCTGAACCTGCAATGGCAAAAGGGGCGCTATTTCAATCTTGCCTCAGGGCATCTGTGACAGCCGATATCAAGGCCTTTTGCAGGAACATGGCACCAGTATTGGAAAAGTGATCATCATCGTAGTATAGAATTTTTTCGCCAAATGCGTTGACACATCTGTCTGGGATAACCGTGTCACACAAGACATCGGAAGATCGAAACCGACTGATACGCGGATCGGCCAGGCTGTCTAAAAACTCGATGCTGATTTTGTTGCGATCTTTATACCGCTGCCAACTGGTAGAAATCTGGATATTATCGTCGCTGCCTATTGTGATGGCGTAAAGTTTGGCAAACAGCTCTGGCACGTCCCACCCCGCTTCGGGAGAGGGGTAAATGACCAATATCTTTCGGCCCAAACCCAAAAGCGCCTCGATCCCACTTTCAAAGCGATCAAATAGCGCCTTGGGATAGGCGGGAGAGCCTATCTCATGGTTGGGCAGGATGAATGTATCAACCAGCCCATTTTCGACGCCGCCTTCGCCATTATCAAAACGACGGTCAGTCAGATAAACGGTCCAACGCGCCGATAACAGAATCAGCTCCGGGTGCGCGTTTTGTAGCAAGGCCATGACTTGATTGGTATATTTTGTACAATCACGCGTTTGCGCGACTAGGCCCGTGATGGGCAGGCATGAATTTGCTGTCAATTGCCAAAAGCGATACCCAGCCTTTTGGGCGGCCTCACGCAGGGCATGCGCATAGTGATCGGCGTGGCTGTCGCCGAGCAGCACCACAAGCGGCGCAGTCGGCGCACCGGCAGAGCAGGACTGAACAGCGATTTCGGCATCAAAGGTTTCAAAGGTTCGCAGGCAGTCCGTATAATCGTTTTTGTCACCTTTGGCCTGCAAGATAAAGTCGGGCATAGACCCGCTTCTTGCCCATGTCCCGTCGGTCATATGCCCAGCCACGCCAAAGGCAAGAAAGGTTGCGCTGATCAATGCAGCGCTGCCCCAAAGGCTTTTGCGCGTTGCAAGCACAGGATTGACGCGCCTACGAAGCGGTTGTTCGACAAAGCGCCATGTGACATAGGCCAAGCCAAGCGATACCAGCGCGCAAGACAGCATTACCAGGGCCGCAGGTTCCTTTAAGCTGCTGAGGCGGGCAAAGGCGAAAAGCGGTTGATGCCACAAATAGGCGCTATAAGAAATCAGACCAATTGCGACCAGCGGGGCGGTTGACAGCAACCGCGCAACCCAGGTGGCCTGCCCGGCGAATAGAATGATCAGGGCCGTGCCACCGACCGGAAGAAGGGCGAAAATGCTGGGAAAAGGCGTTGTACCATCAAAATAAAAGACCGCAAACAGGATAGCGACCAACCCGGCCAAGCTTAACATGTTGTTCGCTTGCAAGGGATGTCGGGCCAAAATGAAAGCGCAGATTGACCCCATCCCTATTTCCCACAGCCGAGAAAGCGTGAAAAAGAAGTTTCTGCCCATATTCTCACGCCAGCCGATTTCGGCCACCAACAGGCTTAGCAGAACAAAAATCACGCAAATCACAAAAACCTTGCCACGCCCAAAGCGCCACAGGGCCATCAGGCTGAGCGGGAAAAACAGATAGTATTGTTCTTCAACGGCAAGGCTCCAAGTGTGAAGCAGGGGCTGAAGCTCGGCGTTCGGGGCGAAATAATCAACTTGGCTTAGAAAGTAAAAATTCGAGATTGAAAGCACGGTGGCAAAGCTGCTGGCCGCAAAATCTGCGAATTGTTCGGGCAGCATATAAAGCCATGCAAAGGGAATGCAGGTCGCCATCACGACATATAGCGCGGGCAAGATACGCCGCGCCCTGCGTTCGTAAAAGCGGTAGAGCGAAAACTGCCCGCGGTCCAATTCTGCGATCAGCAGGCTTGTGATCAGATAACCGCTGATGACAAAAAACACGTCAACGCCGACAAAGCCACCACCAAAAAACCCAAACCCTGCATGGAACAGAATTACGGGCAAAATCGCTATGGCTCGCAAACCATCTATTTCCGGTCTGTAGCGCACGCGCGGTTCATCCCTGTAACTTTTGCTGATCAATACCAGAGCGCTGGCGGGTTTCAAATACAGTTTTTTCCACGGCATCAAGGCTGTATTCGTGCAGCGGTTTAGGTCCCTGGCGTGTTTGATGCCTTGGGTTCACGGCCATTCTCAGCGCTCTTTCCCATCCTTTAGCGTCAGCAACCTTGTCTGGGCCGAAAGGCGGGTGCTTGAATTAGCAACCCTCTTGAAACCCCCTGCGCCCATGCCTACATACCGACAGTCGGTTTGTAACGGTGCGAAGAATGAAGAACGATCACATATCTGAAGTAACGGCTGCCCCCAAGCGCTTGCGTATGGCGCCCGATGCCCGTCGGGAACAAATCCTCGACACGGCGCAAAAGCTGTTTTTTATCCGCGGCTGGGACCAAGTCACGATTGCCGATGTTCTGACCGAGGTTGGCATTTCGAAGGGGGGATTCTACCATCACTTTGCCGCCAAGGAGGATTTGCTTGATGGTGTGGTAAAGCGTTTCACGATCGAGGCGCTTGCCGCTGCGCAAGCCGCGCGTGATGCCACATCTGGCGATGCTCTGCAGCGGTTCAACGCCTTCATTGCCGAGACCAGCCGGTGGAAAGCCGAGCAAGGGCCGCAGATGAAATTTTTCTTTGATGTCATGCTGCGCCCCGGCAACGATGTTCTGTTTGGCCGGATAACGGCGGCGGCAAATGCTGCTGCGATGCCGGTACTGCTGGAAATGATCATCCAAGGGGTTGATGAAGGGGTGTTCGAGGTGCCCGATATTGGCCTTGTTGGCGAAACCATCATGGCGCTTACTCAGGGGCGTCGCGCGGTTATGGAAGCGGCGCTGCAAGCCGCCGCGTCAGGCGATCTGGAGGCGGCAACGGCGCGCCTCAGCCAGCGGATGGTGTCAGAGGGCGCACTGATCGACCGGATGCTTGGCCTGCCGGATGGCAGTGTAAGGCTCGTCAATCCCTCAGAAATCCGCCTCATGCTGCGCGCAATTGTAGACGGCTGAGACAACGACGGCGCAGGGAAACCCCCCTGTCCGAACGACGATAAGCAAAGGAAAAAACATGCTCAAGGTAAGAGAATTGAAATCGAATGTCTGGGAACTGACGCTGGACGGTGTTCTGGAAAAGGGCGATATTGAGGTAATGGAACGCGAGCTTACGCCTGCGCTGAAGGGTGACGGGCCGCTGGGTTTGATCGTCCGCGCCGAAGGCTGGAAAGACATCACTGCCGATGCGATGGTCGAGGATGCGAAGTTTGAATTCGGGATGCTTGCCCAGTGGTCCAAGATCGCGAAGATGGCGCTTGTGACCGACCTTCAGGCATTTGCGGCGGTCATGAAATGGATCGACCCGATCCTGCCGATGATCGACATGAAGGCCTTCGCCGCCTCCGATGTGGCGGCCGCTGAGGCGTTCGCCTCTGACCTGCCGGTGAGGCAGGCGGCAGCTTCAGGCAGTGGTGTGAATTTGCTGTCTGACGGCAAGGACGGTGTTCTTGCCTATGAGATCGACGGCCGGATCACCGCAGACGACGTGGACAAGCTGCTGGCCCCGCTTGAGGCGCATATGAAGGGCGATGAAAAGATCAACCTGCTCGTGCGGTTCAAACATTACGACGGCTTTGACCCGGCGATCCTGATTGACGGGTCGGTGATGGGCAGCAAGATCAAGGCGATCACGCATCTGGGCAGGTACGCAGTTGTGGGTGCGCCAAAATGGATGGCGGCAATGGTCAGCACGGTCGGTGCAATGATGCCGTTTGAGATGCAGATGTTTGACGCATCCGAAGATGCCGCCGCCTGGGCTTGGGTTCGCGGCGCATAGGTCACCATGCCGCCCGGTCTTGCCGGGCGGTATATCCAAACAAACCAGATTTCAGGGATCGGTAACGATAGCCTGACCGGCATGGCGTCTGGCAATGGCGCGTGATTCCAAGGAAACCAGACGATGACCAAGACCCCGCAAGACGCGCGTCAGACGCTCTCCTTTGACAGTGACCGCGGATCAAATCGGTCCAGATGGGTTGCAGGCGGTTTGGCCGTGGCTATCATCGGCTGGATGGGGAGCGGTTATGTTTTCCCCACGGAAAACGCATCCCAGACCGCAAAAACGCCCGTGACCACCCGTGCGGTGTCGGTCGCTGTTCGCCAGTCGGTGGCGCAATCGGTCGAGCAGGTTTTTGTGGCCGAGGGGCAGGCGCTGCCCGACCGGGACACGGTTATCCGGGCAGAAACATCGGGGCAGATCGGTGAGCTGCTGGTCGAAATGGGGGCCGATCTGGAGGCAGGGCAGGTTATCGCACGGCTGAACATCGCCGCCCGCCAAGCCGATCTGGACCGGGCCATGCAGGAACGCGACCGCGCGCAGCGCGAATTTGACAATGCGACAGCACTGGTCGAACGTGGCATCGCTACGCTTGACCGCGTGGCGCAGGCAAGGGCAACGCTTGCGGCGGCACAGGCAGGCGTAACTGCGGCAGAGGAGGCCGTTGGAAACACAGAAATCCGCGCCCCTTTCGCGGGGCGGCTGGAATCGCTGGACATAAACGTGGGGGAATTTGTCTCACTCGGGGGCGACGTGGGCCGCATCGTCGACAATACGCCGCTGAATATTCGTATCCAGATTCCACAGCAATCGCTGCGTGACATCAAGGTCGGCCAGATGGCCGAGGTTGCCTTCATCACCGGCGAGACGTCAAAGGGCGAGGTGCGCTTTGTATCGACAAGTGCGGATGCCGAAACCCGTACCTTCATGGCACGGATTGAGGTGCCGAACGCGGGCGGCGCGATTCCCGCCGGCCTTAGCGCGCAATTGCGTATCCCGACAGGCGAGGTGACCGCGCATTTCGTTTCGCCCGCGATCCTGTCGCTGGATACCGACGGGACGTTGGGGATCAAGACGGTGACTGCAAAGAACGTGGTCGAGTTTCACAAGATCAGCATCGTGCGCGCCCAGACTGACGGTATCTGGGTGTCTGGCCTGCCGGATTCGGCACAGATCATCTCTATCGGTCAGGGTTTTGTCAATGATGGTGAGAGCGTCGATCCGCAACCGGAGCGGGGTGAAAACCTGCCCGCTGCGCAAGACCCTGTTCCGGGGGCACCAGCGACGAAGGCGCAAGCCGATGGCAACGGACAAATCATTGCGACCGTGCCCAAGACGGATGTTCCCGCCGACATGCCCCTTGGCGCGGATAAGGAGAAACTGCAATGAACGGGCTTATCGACGCTGCTTTCAGCCGCGCCCGTGTGGTCGTCATGGCGCTTTTGATGATCCTTGGCGTGGGGGCCTATGCCTATGTGGCGATTCCCAAGGAAAGCACGCCCGAAATCCCGATCCCGCTGTTTTACGTCTCAACCGGCCTTGATGGCATATCGCCGCAAGACTCCGAACGCCTGTTGATTGAACCGCTGGAAACAGAGCTGTCGTCGATCACCGGCCTCAAGCAGATGACCAGCAACGCGGGCGAAGGCTATGCCAGCGTGCAGCTTGAATTTGAACCGGGGTTTGATGCCGCCTCTGCGCTCGACAAGGTAAAAGAAGGCGTGGACCGCGCGCAATCCGACCTGCCCGCCGATGCATGGGACCCGGTCGTGACCGAGATCAACACTGCCCTGTTCCCGATCCTGACAGTCATCCTGTCGGGCCCGGTGCCCGAACGCACGCTGAACAGCCTGTCTGAACAACTGTCAGACCGTATCGAAGGCCTGCCGGGCGTGCTGGAGGTTGATATCGGCGGCGCGCGCACCGAACTGCTGGAGGTGTTGATCGACCCCACGGTGTTTGAAACCTACAACATCAGCTTTGAGGAGTTGATCGGCCAGATCAACCGCAACAACCGACTGATTGCAGCGGGCGCCATTGAAAACGGCGCGGGGCGGATCGTGCTGAAGGTGCCGGGGCTGATCGAGGGCATTGAGGATGTCATGGCCCTGCCGGTCAAGGTGCGCGGTGACACCGTCGTCACCTTTGCCGATGTCGCCACCATCCGCCGCACGTTTGAGGACCCGACCGGTTTCGCGCGCATTGATGGCCAGCCCGCCTTGGCGCTGGAAATCAAGAAACGGTCCGGCTCGAACATCATCGAGACTGTCGCCGCCGTGCGCGCCCTGATTGATGAGGCGCAGGCCGCATGGCCCCAAAGCGTGCAGATCGACTATATGCAGGATGAAAGCGAGCAGGTGCAGACCATGCTCAGCGATCTGGAGGCCAACGTGATTGCCGCCGTCATTCTGGTGATGATCGTCATCGTCTGGTCGCTTGGCATCCGTTCCGCGTTACTGGTTGGCTTGGCCATTCCGGGCGCGTTTTTGGCCGGCGTCACGATCTTGTTCATGATGGGCTATACGATGAACCTTGTCGTTTTGTTCTCGTTGATCCTTGTGGTGGGCATGCTGGTGGACGGGGCCATCGTCACCACGGAACTGGCCGACCGGCGCTTGCAGGAAGGGGACGAACCGAAAGCGGCCTATACCTATGCGGCAAAACGCATGTCCTGGCCCATCATCGCCTCAACCGCCACAACCCTGTCGGTGTTCTTCCCGCTGCTGTTCTGGTCTGGCACGGTGGGGGAGTTCATGAAGTTTCTGCCGATCACCGTTATCCTGACGCTGACCGCCTCTCTGTTCATGGCGCTGATCTTTATCCCGGTTGTGGGTGGCGTAATTGGCAAAAAGCCGCCGCAATCGGCCAAGGCCAAACAGGCGCTGCACGCCGCCGAAAATGGTGATCCGCGTGAATTAGGCGGCTTTACCGGCGGCTATGTGCGGGTTTTGCAATTCGCGATTCTGCGTCCTTGGGCGACGCTGATCATGGCGGTCAGCTTTTTGCTTGCGGGCTTTGGTGCCTATGGCCAGTTTGGCACCGGCATCAGCTTTTTCCCCTCGGTCGAGCCTGACTTTGCGCAGGTGCAGGTCCGCGCCCGCGATAATTTTTCGATTTATGAGAAAGACGCGCTGGTGCGCCGGGTGGAAGAACGCCTGTTTGCCTATGATGAAATCGCATCGGTCTATGCCCGTTCCGGCGGCAGCAATCAGGATGCCGCCGACCTGATCGGCACAATCCAGATTGAGCTGACAGAATGGAGTACCCGCCGCACCGCCGCCATGATCGGTGAAGATATCCGCGCCGATATGGCCAGGATTCCGGGCATCGACGTGCAGGTGCAGACGGCATCCAGCGGCCCTTCGGCGGGCAAACCGATCAGCCTGCGCGTTCAGGCCAGTGACCCTGACGAACAGGCCGCCGTGGTCACGCGTATCCGCGCGGCGATGGATGATATCGGCGGGTTTACCGACATCACCGACACGCGGCCCCTTCCGGGCGTTGAATGGCTTATCTCGGTCAACCGTTCTGAGGCGGCGCGCTTTGGGGCCGACATTTCCACCCTCGGGCAAGCGGTGCAACTGCTGACGCGCGGCATCACCGTGGCCGATTACCGCCCCGATGATGCGGATGGCTCGGTTGATATCAACGTCCGTTTTCCGTCGGATGAACGCACGTTGGAGGAGCTGCAATCGCTGCGCGTGCCCACCTCGGCAGGTCTGGTGCCAATCTCGAATTTCGTGACGTTTGAGCCGTCGCCCCGCAGCGGCACCATCACCCGCGTCGATCAGCGCCGGGTCATCACGATTGAGGCCAACGTCGCCCCCGGCGTGCTGGTCAACGATCAGGTCGTATCCCTGCAATCGGCCATCAACGGCATGGACCTGCCAAACGGGGTTGAGGCCGCCTTTGCCGGCGAAGCGCAGGATCAGACCGATGCGATGTTTTTCCTTGTCGGCGCATTCGCAACCGCCATCTTCCTGATGTTCGTCATCCTTGTGATCCAGTTCAACAACTTCTATCAGGCCTTTGTAGTGATGAGCGCCATCGTGTTTTCCATCGCCGGTGTTCTGTTCGGCCTGATCGTCACAGGGCGTCCCTTTGGCGTCGTGATGGGCGGCATCGGGGTGATCGCACTGGCCGGCATCGTGGTGAACAACAACATCGTGCTGATCGACACCTATAACGACCTGAAGAAAGCTGGCCTGTCACCACTGGAAGCCGCCCTGCGCACTGGCGCGCAGCGTCTGCGGCCCGTCGTCCTCACCTCGGTCACGACGGCGCTTGGCCTGATGCCGATGGTGATCGGTGTGAACCTTAATTTCTTCACCCGACAGATCGTCTATGGCGCGCCCTCAACGCAGTGGTGGACCGAACTCAGCTCTGCCATCGCCGGGGGGCTGGTGATTGCAACGGTGCTGACCCTGATCGTCACACCCGCCATGCTGATGCTGGGCGAGAAGAAGGCGCGGCGCGCCCAACCCACATTGCCGGGCGCGGCTAGGCCAATGGCTGTCGGCCCTTGAAAGATATGGCGCCGCCGCGCTGATTTTGGGCCGGGGGCCGCCTGCCAACTGGGTCTGGCTGTGCCTCTTTGTGCTGCTGTTTCACCGATCGGCTTTGGCGGATTTGTGTTGGATCAATCTCATGCGCGCGCGGCGGGTGATGCGACAATCACGTCAGGCCTGTATCCATGATTTTTTGCCGCAGGTTCAGGTTGGCCTGCAGCAGGGCGTTCTCGGCGCCCAAGCGGGCAAGCGTGGACGGGGTGGCGGTTTGGGTTTCGCGGTAAAACTGGTCAATCGCCGCATCATCTGCGGTCAAAAGCCACTCTTGCAGCGGGGGGTTATATTGATACGCGCCACGGGTCAGACGGAACTGCAATCTGTCGCGCCAGCTTTTGGGGTCTTGGGCGTGGAAATGCAGCAGGGCGATATCGGGCGTAAACTCACCGCCTGGCACGCGACTGCCTGCGCGAAAAGCCCCGTGAAGGCGCGGTTCAAAGCGCGACAGACCCGTGCGGAAAAAGCACTTTCCGGCAGAGTGGGACAGAACGCCATTGGACAGCAGCGGGGCGTAGGGGCCAAAGGCACGGCTGCGGGCGTCTGCATTGCGCTGGCCACTGAGGGCGGCGCGAAAGTGGCGGGCGGTAAAGATATCATCGGGCAGCGCGGGATCATGCAGCGCCTCCCACGGGGCCATGCGCAGCATGGATTGTTCGGGCGGCAGCTTGTCGAGGGCCGCGGCGATACTGGTCGTTGGCAAGATGTATTCATCAACGTCGATATGCGCGATCCATGGCAGCGCCCCGATCTGATAGATGCGGTGCATGTTGCGGCCTTGTCGATTCTGGTGCCGCGCGGGGCGTTTGCCGATGCTGTCCATCCAATAGGCATCTGTGCAGCGCTGAACGGTGATTTGGGGGTGGTTGATCAGGGCCGCTGCAGGGTCGTCGGGGGTATCAAAATGCAGCCAGATATGGGCGGCACCCAAGCTGAGGTGATGGGCAGCAAAGGCCCTTACCTGATCGGCTGGGGCCTTGACCGTGCTACAGATGCCCCATGCGGTTTGGGTCATAGCAGCCCCAGCAATTCAAGGGTGGGCCATGCGTCGGCAGGAAGGCCAAGGCGGCGCTGTTCCTGGCGCACGGCCTCGCGGGTGTTGGTGCCAAGTATGCCGTCGATGCCGCCAACGTCATACCCGCGCGTTTGCAGTTTTTGTTGCAGGGTCTTGGTATCCTCCAGCGAAAGCTGCGGGTCAGGGGTGCCGGGGGTAAAGACGGGTGCGCCGTTCAGCCTGTTGGCAAAATAGGCGGCGGTGGTGACATAGACAAAGCTTTGGTTCCAGTTGAACAGGGTCGAATAGTTGGGATAGGCAATGAAGGCGGGGCCCTTGTGGCCTTCGGGCAGCAGGATGGATGCGGGCAGATTGGCCAGCGTGCCTTGCCTGGGTTTGACGCCCATCGCGGCCCATTCCGGGCCGGTCAACTGGGTGCGCAGGCCGGTTTTTTCCCATGGCAGGGCTGGCGGCAGGGTGACCTCTTGCAGCCACGGCTCATCCTTGCGCCAGCCAAGATCGCGCAGCATGGCCGCGCCCGACAAGATTGCATCAGCGACCGAGGTTTTCAGGCTGACAGCCCCGTCGCCATCGCCATCAACACCGCGGTTCAGGATATCGGCAGGAAGCATCTGGACCATGCCAATCTCACCTGCCCAGGCGCCGGTGGTGGTGGCCGGGTCGAACATGCCCTTTTGCCAAAGCGTTACAGCCGCAAGAAGTTGGGGCTGGAACAGATCGGGCCGACGACAATCATGCGAAAGGGTGGCAAGCGCGTTGGCGGTGTTGAAATCGCCCTGAAAGGCCCCAAAATCGGTTTCAAACGCCCAAAAGGCCAAAAGAATACCGGGTGGAACGCCGTATTCGGCCTGTGCACGGGCAAAGAGGTCGGCGTGTTTTGCGGCATTGGCCTTGCCGCTGTCCAAGCGGTTCTGGCTGATCAGGCTGCGCGAAAAATCAGTGAAAGTTTTGCGAAAGATGCCTTGGGCGCGGTCGGCTTTCAACACTTTCGGGTCTTGGGTGATGCCGCGGAAAAAGCGGTCGGCCTCGGCAGCCGAAACGCCGTTTTGCTGGGCTTCGATCTTTATCGCGGCGATGAAATCGGCAAAATTGCCGCCGCAGGGGGCCGCAATGGCAGATGAGGCAGAAAGGCCTGCAATCAGGGCTAGGGCGGCAAATCGCATCACATCCTCCGGGCATATGTCAGCGGATACAGTATCAGGGTAAGGGCGGGTGACAACCAGTGCGCCCGCAAGATTTTCGCGCGGCCTTGGCGCAACTTTGGGTGTTTCAGCAAAACGCCTTGAAAAAAGCAAAACGCCTTGAAGAAAAAGACTGGGGCCTCGTTTTCAACGGCGCCGCCGCATGCCATCGCCGCAAAGCCAGCCTGATCTTGCCCTTGTGCGGGCCCTGAAATGCCCGCCTGAAACTGGTTGGCGGGCCTTGAATTTGGCAGCGCGGGCGACGTGGCTTTAATGCAGCACAGGAATTTATGTGGCACGCGATCAAAAGGGTATCTTGATTTTAAATGATTTTGGCGCAGACTGAAGGCCAACGGAGGGATGCATCATGCTGGAATTTTTACCGCAAGAGATCCGAGACGGGCTGGCCGCCGCGAAAAAACGCGATTACCTGCGAAAATCGCGGTTGCGTGTGCAGTCGGGCGGGGCTGTTTTTCCGATTCTGCGGATGTGGGAGGGTGGGTTAGCCCTGGACGCTGATGGCACGCCGCATCTGCGCGGCTTGATTGATGTCTATGACGGGGCCAACCAGATTTTTCAATGTCTGATTATAGCCTCGACGATTGAGGAAGGCGAGTTGATTTGTGAGTTCAAGCGCGCGACCCAAGTGACAGATAAGGCCGCACTGGATTTTTGGCGCGATGAAAACGCGCCAGTTGGATATTTGTCGAAACAGTAAGCCTTTTGCTATGGCGGGCGCGCAAGGTATTCAGAAAGTCATTACAGGCGATGTTTCGCCAGAAATTCTGGGGTCATTTGTTCCGATAGCGCTGCCATAGCCACAGCAGCAGCACCGCCCCCAAAACGGCGCCGACAAACATCGCCACATAGCCGGTGACCGCCACCAATACCCGCAAAATTACCCAGCCGATGACCGAACCAACGACCCCGATCGCGATGGTGGTTGGCACATCTGTTTGCACCTTCATAAGGCGGGTCGCCAGAAACCCTGCGGCAGCACCGATGATGACAATCAACAATATCATGGGCATGGATACGGCCTTTTGCGCTATGAGATGGGGCCGGGATGGCCCCACCCGTCAGGGGGCAGGGTGGTCTGGTTTCAGTCTTGCACAGGTCAATCTGCAAAACGGTTCGAGCAAACGGGGGCGGCGTTTGCGCGCCAGCCCTGTTGCCTTAATAGCAGTAATTGCCGCCATAGGTATAGGTCGAACAAATTTTCATGCGGCGCGAGCCTTCGGCCTCGATATCGTCGATCATGCCCAGCAGGGCATCATCGCCGGTTGCAGCGGTGCGGGCCGCAGTAAAGGCGGCGTCTTTGCCGGTTGTTTCGGCTGGCAGGGTGCCCATGTCACCGCCCAGATCGTCGCGCAGCTTGATACCGGCAAGGATCAGCACCGCATCATTGCGCGCGGTGCCTGCGGCGATCAGCCTCTCGCTCATCACGATCTGGTCCATTACGGCGGCGGTTGGGCCTGCGTCCTGGGCCAGTGTCGGGGCGGAAATTGCGGCAAGCAAAGCGGCAGAGAGCAAAAGAGATTTCATGGATTTTCCTTTGATTTTGTTGCGATAGCCCAATCCTATGGCGCGTCCATGACAGGGTCAATTGGTTCAGGTTCGGGTGACAGGATTTGTCATCACGGCGCGGTTGGCCCCGAAACTTCTGCTTGCGCCGCGTTGAGTGACAGCGCAACGAAAAGGAATGAATCCATTGCGCCTGGCCCATGTGGAAGGCAGTGCAGGCCACCGCGCCACAGTCATTTGTGCTGCAAGCCCGGTGTCAGGCCAGCGTGGCAGGCAGCGTAAAGCCGCGTAAGATCTCGGCGGTTTCGGTCGGGCGCTTGCCGGTTCGTTGGGCTTGCAAGATTTCAACGGCCCCTGTGCCGCAGGCTATGGTAAAGCCGGTCAGCACCTGGCCCGGCGCGCCAGAGCCCGCAGCCAGCCGCGACCGCAGCAGTTTTACCCGCTCGCCGTTCACGTCGCACCAGGCACCCGGAAAGGCCGAGAGGCCACGGATCTGGCGGTCTACGGTTGCAGCAGGCTGCGTCCAATCGACCCTGGCCTCGGCCTTGTCGATTTTGGCGGCATAGGTTACCCCCTCGCTCGGCTGGGGTTCGGGGGTCAGGCTGGCGTGTTGATCCAATGCCTGCACAATCAGCGCGGCGCCGATGGCAGACAGGCGGTCGTGCAGATCCAGCGTGGTTTCCGTATCGCCAATGGCAGTTTCACGGCGCAGCAAAACCGGGCCGGTATCCAGACCCGCGTCCATTTGCATGATGCAGACCCCGGTTGTCGGATCGCCCGCCATGATGGCCCGGTGGATAGGCGCAGCACCGCGCCAGCGCGGCAACAGCGAGGCGTGGATATTCAGGCAGCCGAGCTTGGGCGCAGACAGGATGTTTTGCGGCAAGATCAACCCGTAAGCGACAACAACGGCAATATCGGCGTTCAGATCGGCAAAGGCCTGTGCGGCAGCGTCAGAGCGCAGGGAAATCGGTGTGCGGACGGGCAGGCCAAGCGTCTCGGCGCGGGTCTGCACCGCCGAAGGCCGGTCTTTTTTGCCACGTCCGGCAGGGCGTGGGGGTTGGGAATAGACAGCGGCTATTTCATGCTGCGCGGCCAGCGCGTCGAGGATGGGAACGGAGAAATCGGGGGTTCCCATGAAGATCACGCGCATTGGCTTTTCCTTTTGGGGTTGTTTTCATGGCTGATCAGGGGGGGGCTTATGATAGTTTTCGGGCCTTTTTCAGCAGCATATCGCGTTTCATTCTGCTTAGGCGGTCAAAATACATTTTGCCGTTCAGATGGTCGATTTGATGCTGTGCACTGGTCGCCCAGAGGTTCACGAAATCGCGGTCTTCCATTTCGCCCGCCGCATTCAGATAGCGCACCGTTACCGCGCGCGGACGGGTGATTTTGGCGAAGACACCGGGCAGGTTCGGGCTGGCTTCATCATGGTCGCGCGGTTGTGCCGAGGCGTGAAGAATTTCGGGGTTGGCCATCAGCACGGCTTTGCCCCTCTCGGCTGAACAGTCAACCACAGCCAGCCGCAGCATCACGCCGATTTGCGGGGCGGCCAGGCCATAGCCCGGCATTGCCTCCATCGTGTCGACCATATCGGCCCAGATAGCGCGGATTTCATCGGTGATTTCGGCCACTGGGGCGGCGGCGGTTTGCAGCCGTTTATCGGGCCACGGGATGCAGCGGCGGGCGGTCATGCTGGCCCCTCCGAGACGGGGTTTGGCAGATTGGGATAGTCAATACACAGGATGCCGTCGAGGTGGTCGCGTTCGTGCTGGGCACAAACGGCGGCGAAGCCGTCAAAGAAACCCTCACAGTCGCGGCCAGCCAGGTCTTGCCACGCCATCCGCACAAGGGCTGGGCGCGAAATACGGACGGGCTGATCGGGGATGGACAGGCAGGCCTCATCGTTTGCCGCCAGCCCTGCCGCATCCTTGATAACGGGGTTGATGCAGACCAAGGGGCTTGGCCGCCCCTCTTTCCAGCCCACATCCATCACGAAAATGCGCTGCATCACGCCGATTTGCGGGCCTGCAAGGCCACGCCCCGCTGCGCTGTACATGGTTTCCAGCATCTCATCGCTCAGGTGCTTCAGGGCGGCATCAAACCGGGTGACTGGCGCACAGGTTTGGCGCAGGCGGTCATCGGGAAGCTGCAAGATTGAACGCAGGGCCATCAGGCGTTCCGCGCCAATTCGCGTTTCAGCTTTTCCATTTTGCGGGTGATCATCTGGCGTTTCAGCGGCCCGAGATAATCAATGAACAGCTTGCCGTTCAGGTGGTCAATCTCATGCTGGACGCAGGTGGCCCAGAGCCCTTCAAACTCTTCTTCCTGGCGGATACCGTCAAGGCCCAGCCATTCGACGCGGACCTTGGCGGGGCGGGTCACTTCGGCATATTGGTCGGGGATCGACAGGCAGCCTTCGTCGTAAACCGATGTCTCCTCAGAGCTCCAGGTGATGGCGGGGTTTATCAGCACCATCGGGCGCGGCGCTTTTGCCGGGTCTTTCACGCAATCCATCACCAAAAGCCGGGTCATCGCACCGACCTGAGGCGCGGCAAGGCCGATCCCGGGGGCGTCATACATGGTGGCCAGCATGTCCTCGGCCAACTGGCCAATCTCGGGTGAAACCGCGTCCACAGGGGCGCAGATTTTCTTGAGTCGCGGGTCGGGGTGGATCAGGATGTTTCTTATCATGGGCGATGATGTAAGGGATGCGGCGCTTTGGTGCAATGCTGTGTGTTATGGTTGTTGCGGCGTGTTTTGAGGCGGTGACGCAAAAGGATACGGTTTTTCGGCAAAAACCTTTACCCTGCCGATTGTACCCCAAACATTCCAGCACTGGAACGGTATAAATCGGGGCGTTAGGGTGGGGAAACAATGCAGGGAACAGCAATGACTTTTGATGAAGAGATCAACCGCGTCGGCACACATTCGGTGAAATGGGATGAGATGGAAAAGCTGTATGGCGTGTCCCCAAAGGATGGCATTGCCATGTGGGTGGCAGATATGGATTTTCGCCCCCCTGCCTGTGTGCAAAAGGCGTTGGAAGAGGTGATCGCGCATGGGATTTACGGCTATTTTGGCGATGATGGCGACTATCTGGCGGCTATTCAGTGGTGGATGAAAAACCGCCATGGCTGGGATGTTGAAGCGGCATCAATCTTTACCACGCATGGTTTGGTGAACGGCACCGGGCTGTGCGTGCAGGCGTTTTCTGCGCCCGGCGATGGGGTGGTGTTGATGACCCCGGTCTATCATGCCTTTGCGCGGGTGATCAAAGCCGCGGGGCGCAGCGTGGTGGAATGCCAGATGCCTGTGGTGGCCGGTCGCCATGTGATGGATTTTGACGCCTGGGATGCCCAGATGACCGGGGCTGAACGAATGCTTATCCTGTGTTCGCCGCATAACCCCGGCGGCCAGGTTTGGAGCGTGGAAGAACTGCGCGGCGTGGCTGCATTTGCCAAGCGACATGACTTGATTGTGGTGTCGGATGAAATTCACCATGATCTGGTGTTCCCGGGCGCCAAGCATACGGTGATGCCGCTGGCCGCGCCCGAGATTGCGGATCGTCTGGTGATGATGACGGCGACGACCAAGACCTTCAACATTGCAGGCAGCCATATCGGCAATGTGATCATTCCCGATCCCGTGCTGCGGGCAAAGTTTGCGGCGGTGGTGAATGGGTTGGGAATATCGCCCAATTCGTTTGGTTTGTTCATGGCGACAGCGGCCTACAGCCCCGAAGGCGCGGAATGGCTGGATGCGCTGATGCTTTATCTGGACGAGAACAGGCGGGTATTCGATGAGGGTGTGAATGCGATTCCCGGTTTGAAGTCGATGCCTTTGGAGGCAACCTATCTGGCCTGGGTGGATTTTTCCGGCACAGGGATGCGCCGCGAGGAATTTACCGACCGGGTGCAAGGCGCGGCCAAAATAGCGGCCAATACCGGGCCGAGCTTTGGCAAAGGCGGCGAGGATTGCTTGCGGTTCAACATCGCCACCCCGCGCGCGCGGATCGTAGAGGCCGTTGCGCGTTTGAAGGCGGCGTTTTCTGATTTGCAATGATTAGGAATGGCGGGCGGCAAGCCAAGGGCAAGGCGCGGCGGGTATTTTTGCCAAGATGAAATCGCAGCGTCAGGGCGGGGCTTCGGATTGTAAAGGTCTGCTTTTATGGCCCCGGCCCGATGCCCGTGTCTTGTCGCCCGAATTTGCGCGCGGCTATCCGGGTCTGATACAATGTGGACGCCCCGTTATGCATGGGCTATCAAACGGCAAAGTTTTGCCAAATCCGCAAGATATGCAGGAGAACACTATGTCAGGCCACGGCGCTGCGCAAATGATGACCGCTACAAGATCCAGCCCTTTGACCGGGCTGGCAGAGGTGCCGGGCGATAAATCCATCAGTCACCGGGCGCTGATTTTTGGGGCGATGGCGGTGGGGGAAACCACGATTACCGGGCTGCTGGAAGGCCAGGACGTGCTGGATACAGCGGCTGCAATGCGTGCTTTCGGGGCCGAGGTTGCGCGACATGGGGCAGGCATGTGGTCGGTGCATGGCGTGGGCGTGGGTGGGTTTCGCGAACCGGAAAACGTGATCGACTTTGGCAATTCGGGAACGGGTGTGCGGCTGATCATGGGCTGCATGGCGACCACCGCGATGACGGCGACCTTTACCGGGGATGCCAGCTTGCGCAAACGACCGATGGGGCGGGTGACGGACCCGCTGTCACTGTTCGGAACCCAGGCTTACGGGCGCAAAGGCGGGCGCTTGCCGATGACCGTGGTGGGCGCGGCCAACCCGGTGCCAGTGCGTTATGCGTTGCCTGTTGCCTCGGCGCAGGTGAAATCGGCGGTGTTGCTGGCGGGGCTGAATGCGCCGGGCCAGACGGTTGTGATCGAGCGCGAGGCCACGCGCGACCATTCCGAACGCATGCTGTTGGGCTTTGGCGCCGAGTTGGTCGTGGAAAAGACGGCCGAGGGCAATGTGATTACCCTGACGGGCCGCCCCGAGTTGCGGCCCCAGACCGTGGCGGTGCCGCGTGACCCAAGTTCGGCGGCGTTTCCGGTCTGTGCGGCGTTGATCGTCGAGGGGTCGGATATTTTTGTTCCCGGTGTCAGCCAGAACCTGACGCGCAACGGGATCTATATTACCCTGGTCGAAATGGGCGCGGATATTACCTTTGAAAATCCGCGTGAGGAAGGGGGCGAGCCGGTTGCAGATCTGCGGGTTCGCTTCTCGGATTTGCAGGGGGTTGAGGTGCCGCCAGAGCGCGCGCCGTCAATGATTGATGAATACCCCATCCTGTCGGTGGTTGCGGCGAATGCAACCGGCAAAACCGTCATGCGCGGCGTCAAGGAATTGCGGGTCAAGGAATTGGACCGGATTGATGCGATGGCAAGGGGGCTGGAGGCTTGCGGGGTGCGGATTGAGGAAGACGAGGATACGCTGATCGTGCATGGAATGGGGCCGGGGGCTGTGCCCGGTGGCGCGACCTGCGCGACCCATCTTGATCACCGCATTGCAATGTCTTTCCTGGTCGCGGGGATGGCAAGCCAAAAACCGATCACGGTTGATGATGCCTCGCCCATCCTTACGTCTTTTCCGCTGTTCGAGGGGTTGATGACGGGGTTGGGTGCCACGCTGACAAAGGGCTGAACCATGCAAGATCAAGGAAAAGCGCGTTTCGCCAAGATGCTGCATCACCGCGCGGAAAAGCTGAAAAAAGGTGAGCCAGTGGCCCCGCCGCTGATCTCGGCCACGACCTATCACCTGCCCGAGGTTGAGGGGGCCAGCCATGTTTATGGCCGTATGGCGATGCCAACCTGGGAGGCGGTCGAGGCGCAGCTGGGGATTTTGGAGGATGCGCCCTGTGTGGCGTTCCCATCAGGAATGGCGGCGATTTCGGCGGCCTTGATGGCGGTTTTGACCGACCGGAAACGGCTGATCATTCCGTCGGATGGGTATTATGTGACGCGGGTGTTTTCGGCCGAGATTCTTGCGGCCTATGGCGTGGAGGTGATCGAGGTTCCCACTGCCGAAATCGCGACGGCAGATGTTTCGGGCGGGGCGGTGGTGTTTATTGAAACCCCGTCGAATCCCGGTTTGGAATGTTGTGATATTGCCTTGATCGCGCAGCGGGTGCGCACGGCGGGCGGGCTGCTGATTGTGGACAATACCACGATGACGCCGCTGTTGCAGCGGCCCCTTGATTTAGGGGCTGACATGGTGGTCGCAGCCGATACCAAAGCGCCGGGCGGGCATTCGGATATCTTGTTTGGCCATGTTGCGACGCGGGATGTCGAATTGGCGGCACGGGTGCGCAATTGGCGCAAACTGTCGGGGGCGGTGCCGGGGGCATTTGAGGCGTGGCTTTTGCATCGCGGGCTTGAAACGCTGGAAGTGCGGTTGGAGCGGATGTGTGCCAGTGCGCAGGTGATCGCAGAGCGGTTGGCGGCGCATCCGGGCGTGACCAACCTGCGGTTTCCGGGCCTGGCAAGTGATCCGTCGCATGAGATTGCCAGCCGCCAGATGTCGGGTTACGGGTTTCTGATCGGGTTTGAATTGCCAAGCGGCGCTGCGGCAGAGGCGTTTTTGGCCGCTTGCCCTTTCATCACGCAGACCACCAGCTTTGGCGGTACGCATACCGCAGGTGAGAGGCGGGCGCGTTGGGGCGACCCGGTTTCCGAGGGGTTCATTCGGCTTTCAATCGGGGTGGAGCCGGTAGAACCGTTGTGGAACGCGATTGCGGAGGCGCTGGGCAATCCGGGCTGATTTCGGTTGCGCCGCGCAAACGGGGGCCGTTTCCACCTGCTGTAGGCGGGTCTGTGGCGCAGGTAGTTTTGCCAGGATGAAATCCGGTGATTTTGATCTGCAGGGCGCGCGCCGGTTGAAACAGGTTCACGGCTTGAGGTAGGAGGGGACGGCGCCCGATGCGGTCGTCAAGTCTGAAAGTGCAAAAAGGGCCAGGGATGATCTTTACGGTTGCGATTGATGGCCCTGCCGCCGCGGGGAAGGGTACGATTAGCCGGGGGGTGGCGGCGCGGTTCGGGTTTGCGCATCTGGATACCGGGCTGCTGTATCGCGCTGTCGGGGTGAAGGGGGGCGACCCTATTCTTGCCGCAAAAAGCCTGACTTCCGAGGATCTGGCGCGGGCCGACCTGCGCAGTCTTCATGCAGGGCAGGCGGCCAGCAAGGTTGCCGCCATGCCAGAGGTGCGCGCCGCATTGAAAGACTTTCAGCGCCTTTTTGCGCGGCGTGAGGGCGGTGCGGTGCTGGACGGCCGCGATATTGGCACCGTCATTTGCCCGCAAGCCGAGGTGAAGCTGTTTGTTACCGCCAGTGCCGAAATCCGCGCCCGGCGGCGTTGGTTGGAATTGGGGGGCGAGGGGGCGGGGGCGATCTATGCGGATGTGCTGGCGCAGGTGCGCGAACGCGACGACCGCGATATGAACCGCGCCGATGCCCCGCTGCGCCCGGCGGCGGATGCCGTCTTGCTGGATACGTCGGCGCTGTCAAGCGATGCAGCGGTGGCGCAAGCGGTGGCATTGGTGGCCGCGCGGCTTGGCCGGGCGGATTTGTGAACGGATCGCTGGCTTCTTGCCTCGTCTCGGGACCGGCAGAGGATTGATAGGAAAGCGCCCCTACAGGCTTGGCCCTTGGTATAACGCGTGCAACCCGTGCCGCAGCGTTACCATTTGGCGCTGTTGATAGCCGCAGGCTGCGTTGGATGGGCACCGCAGTTGAGTTGTGCGATTTTTGCACAGAGGCTTTGCGCTCCTGCGCCTTTGCCTTGTGCAGCCATGCGCCTATTTGGGCTGGGCAAGCAAGGATAACAGGCCAAGACTTTGGCGGAATCAGGAATATGATATGTTGAATGATCGTTTGAACTGGCGCTATGCCACCAAGAAAATGGACCCTTCGAAAAAGGTATCGCAAGATAAACTGGACCGGATACTGGAAGCGATTCGACTTGCGCCGACCTCAAGCGGGTTGCAGCCGTTTGAGGTGATTGTGGTGAAAAATCCCGAGATCCGTGAAAAACTGCGCGAGGCGGGGAATGGCCAGGGCCAGATTACCGACAGCTCGGCGGTTTTGGTGTTTGCGGCATGGGATACCTACACAGACGCGCGGATTGACAGCGTTCTGGCGATGACCGAGGACCAGCGCGGCATGAAATCAGACACGCTGACCGGGTATTTTGACCGGCTGAAGGGCATCTATGTGCCGCGGGACGCGCGCACGAATTTTGAACACGCGGCGCGGCAGGCCTATATCGGGCTTGGGCTTGCGGTTACGGCTGCCGCCTTTGAAGAGGTGGACGCGACACCGATGGAAGGGTTTGACCCCGACAGGTTTGACGCGATTTTGGGGCTGCGCGCGCGTGGATTGAAGACTGTGGCGATCTTGCCGCTGGGCTACCGGGCGCCTGAGGGCGACTGGCTGGCAGGGGCCAGAAAAGTACGTCGCCCGATGGATCAGTTTGTGACCGTGGTCGAGTAAAACTGTGGCGCGCCGATCCGGGTAGCGGATGCCTGCCCGGATCTGCGTACTGCCCTTGCCAGCAAGGCCCAAACGCCTTATGAAACGCCCAACCTGAGGGGGATTCTGTTGCGCGCCATATTTCGGCGCGTTTTTGGATTTTCGCAAAGGCCCCACCCAAAGACCGGCGGAGACAACCGCAAGGCCCGTGAAAAAAAGACGAAAAGGAAACTGATTTTAATGGCTACTATGAACACTATGGAAGAATTCGAAGCGCTTTTGGCAGAAAGCCTCGAAATTGACACCCCTCAGGAAGGGTCTGTTGTCAAAGGCAAGGTTATCGCGATCGAAGCGGGCCAGGCCATCATCGACGTCGGCTATAAAATGGAAGGCCGCGTTGATCTGAAAGAATTTGCTGACATTGGCGGCACCGCTGAAATTCAGGTCGGCGACGAAGTTGAAGTGTTCCTTGACCGCGTTGAAAACTCGCGCGGCGAAGCACAGATTTCGCGCGACAAGGCCAAGCGCGAAGAAGCCTGGGACCGTCTTGAGCGTGCCTATGCCGATGAAACCCGTGTTGATGGTGCCATCTTTGGGCGCGTCAAGGGCGGCTTTACGGTTGATCTGGGCGGCGCTGTTGCGTTCCTTCCGGGCAGCCAGGTTGACGTGCGCCCGGTGCGTGATGCCGGCCCGTTGATGGGCATGAAGCAGCCGTTCCAGATTTTGAAAATGGACCGTCGCCGTGGCAACATCGTTGTGTCGCGCCGCGCCATTTTGGAAGAATCGCGCGCCGAACAGCGTGCCGAAGTTATCGGCAACCTGACCGAAGGCCAGACCGTTGACGGCGTGGTCAAGAACATCACCGAATATGGTGCGTTCGTTGACTTGGGCGGCGTTGACGGCTTGCTGCACGTCACCGACATGGCATGGCGCCGTGTGAACCACCCGTCCGAGATTTTGGCGATTGGCGAAACCGTCAAGGTTCAGGTCATCAAGATCAACAAAGAAACGCACCGCATCAGCCTTGGCATGAAGCAGTTGCAGTCTGACCCGTGGGATGCGGTTGAAGTGCAATATGCGCTTGGCACCGTGCACAAGGGCCGCGTTACCAACATCACCGATTACGGCGCATTTGTCGAATTGGAAGCTGGTGTCGAAGGTCTGGTTCATGTGTCCGAGATGTCCTGGACCAAGAAGAACGTGCACCCCGGCAAGATCGTTTCTACTTCGCAAGAAGTGGACGTCATGGTTCTGGAAATCGACAGCGCCAAGCGCCGCGTTTCCCTTGGCCTCAAGCAGACCCAGCGTAACCCATGGGAAGTGTTTGCAGAAACCCACCCTGTTGGTACGAATATCGAAGGCGAAGTCAAGAACATCACCGAATTCGGTCTGTTCGTTGGCCTTGATAACGACATCGACGGCATGGTTCACCTGTCCGACCTGTCCTGGGACCAGCGCGGCGAAGATGCGATTGCCAACTACCGCAAGGGCGACACGGTTCAGGCCGCTGTTACCGAAGTGGACGTTGAAAAAGAGCGTATCAGCCTGTCGGTCAAAGCGCTTGGTGAAGACACCTTCACCGATGCGGTTGATGGCGTGAAGCGCGGCTCTATCATCACGGTTGAAGTGACCGCGATTGAAGAAGGCGGCGTTGAGGTTGATTACAACGGTATGAAATCTTTCATCCGTCGTTCCGACCTGTCGCGTGACCGTGCCGACCAGCGCCCCGAGCGTTTCGGCGTAGGTGACAAGATCGACGTGCGCGTGACCAATATCGATTCCAAGACCCGCCGCATGGGTCTGTCGATCAAGGCGCGTGAGATCGCAGAAGAGAAAGAAGCCGTCGAGCAATACGGATCATCCGATTCGGGCGCGTCCTTGGGGGATATCCTTGGCGCGGCGCTGAAGGGCGACAAAAACTGATCTGACCTTGGTCAGGCTGCTAAAACACGCTTTCAGGGCCCCACCGCAAGGTGGGGCCCTTTGATTATGTGCAGCAATGCACGGAGTTGTTTGGTTTTCCTGTTTGTAAGAACCGAATTTTTCCCTATAGTTGAGCCGTATAATGGGTCGGCGGCGAAAAGATCGTTGACGCGCATGGGGGTATAAACGGATGATCCGTTCGGAATTGATCCAGAAGATCGCGGATGAGAATCCGCATCTGACGCAGCGCCATGTTGAGCGTATCGTCAATACGGTGTTTGAAGAAATCATCGAGGCCCTGTCGCGCGGCGACCGGGTTGAGCTGCGCGGATTTGGCGCCTTCTCGGTAAAGGCGCGAGATGCGAGAACGGGGCGTAACCCAAGGACGGGCGAATCGGTTCAGGTCGAAGACAAGAAGGTTCCCTTCTTCAAGACCGGCAAGCTGCTGCGCGACCGGCTGAACAGTAGGTAAGGGCCCAATATGATTCGGTATCTGCGTTATGTGTTGCTTGTTACTTTGGCGATTGTTTTGCTGACAGTGGCGATTGCCAATCGTGCCCCTGTAACCCTGAACGCATTGCCGCCGGATATGGCTGCTTTTGCCAGCCTGCATTACACGCTTACAATTCCGCTTTATCTGGTCATTTTTGCCGGGATCATTGCCGGGCTGATGATCGGGTTTGTCTGGGAATGGTTCCGTGAACACAAGCACCGCGCAACGGCAAGCAACCGCGCCCGCGAAATCGCCCGGTTGGAGCGAGAGCTGGCAGCCCTGCGGCGCAGCGCGCCTGCACCGAAAGACGATGTTCTGGCCCTGCTGGACCGCCCCGCAAAAGCGGGCTGAGATATGGCAGATATCAGGGTTAAAATTTGCGGCCTGCGCAATGAGGCGGATGTCGCGGCGGTAGTTGCGGCGGGGGCAGCCTATGCCGGATTTGTGTTCTTTCCCAAATCTCCCCGCCATCTGACCACCGATCAGGCGCGCCTTTTGGCCTTTGCCGCCCCCCCCGGACTGGCCAAGGTTGGACTGACGGTAAACGCTGATGACGCGACGCTTGATAGGATACTGGAAGCGGTTCCGCTTGATATTTTGCAGTTGCACGGCACCGAGACGCCGGACCGGGTGGCCGAAATCCGCGCGCGTTATGGCCTGCCGGTGATGAAGGCGGTGGGCGTGGCGGATGAAGGCGATTTGGCCGCGCTGATTGACTATTCGCTGGCCGCCGACCAGATTTTGATTGATGCCAAGCCGCCCAAAGGGGCCGATTTGCCGGGCGGCAACGGTTTGGCCTTTGATTGGCGTTTGCTGGTGGGGCGCAAATGGTTGCGTCCGTGGATGCTGGCCGGGGGGTTGTCGCCGCAAAACGTGGCCGAGGCCATTTTGCTGACAGGGGCGCGGCAGGTGGATGTGTCTTCGGGGGTTGAAAGTGCGCCGGGGGTAAAGGATGCGGCCTTGATCGCCAGTTTTGTAAAGGCTGCACAATGATCCGATGGCGAGAGGCGCTGCGCGCGGATGTTCCTGCCATCGTGGCGCTGCTGCGTGAAGACGCGCTGGGCCAGTCCCGCGAAACCGCTGAGATGGAGGACTATTTCGCCGCTTTCGATGCGATGTCCTATGAATATGGCAACAGCCTGATTGTCGGTGAGACGGACGGGCGCGTGATGGCAACCTATCAGCTTACCTTCATCACGGGGCTGTCCCTGCGCGCCAGTCGCCGGGCGCAGGTGGAATCGGTGCGGGTTTCGGCCAGGCTGCGCTCGGAAGGGGTTGGTGCCGCGCTGATGCGCGATGCGGAAATGCGGGCCACCCATGCGGGCTGTACCTTGATGCAATTGACCAGCGATAAAACCCGCGATGAGGCGCAGCGCTTTTACGAACGGGCGGGTTATACCGCTTCGCATATCGGGTATAAAAAGCGCCTCGACTGATTTCACCCCGGCAAAATACCTAAAGCGTTTCGCCTTGACCCTCGTGCCGCTATCACGGCCTGAAATCAAAGGTTTCAACGGGTTATGTGAGGGGCTGTGTTTCAAGTTAACGTCGAAACGCTATAATCCGACGCATCCACAGGCAAATCGGCTGGAAGCAGTTTCCAATGCCTGCCACCTGCGCTAAATGGACAGGCGGAACAGTTTGGGGGATACCATGGCCGAGGACGGAATCAACAGCTTCATGACAGGCCCGGATGAGCAGGGCCGCTTTGGCATTTTTGGCGGGCGCTTTGTGTCGGAAACGCTGATGCCGCTGATCCTGGAACTGGAAGCACGCTATGAATTCGCCAAGACCGACCCCACATTCTGGGCCGAGATGGAGGATTTGTGGAAGCATTACGTTGGCCGCCCCAGCCCGCTCTATTACGCCGAACGGCTGACGCAGAAACTGGGCGGTGCCAAGGTCTATATGAAGCGTGATGAGTTGAATCACACCGGGGCGCATAAGATCAACAACGTCTTGGGCCAGATCATCCTTGCGCGCCGTATGGGCAAAACCCGGATTATCGCAGAAACCGGCGCCGGCCAGCACGGGGTTGCAACGGCAACTGTTTGCGCCAAATTCGGGTTGAAATGCGTGGTCTATATGGGCGCGCATGATGTGGAACGCCAAGCGCCCAACGTGTTTCGGATGCGGCTTTTGGGGGCCGAGGTTATTCCGGTAACCTCTGGTCGTGGCACGTTGAAAGATGCGATGAATGATGCGTTGCGCGATTGGGTGACCAATGTGCGCGACACGTTTTATTGCATCGGCACCGTTGCGGGGCCTGCGCCCTATCCTGCGATGGTTCGCGATTTTCAAAGCATCATCGGCAAGGAAGTGCGCTGGCAATTGGCCGAGCAGGAAGGCGAGGGGCGTTTGCCCGATACGCTGGTTGCGGCCATTGGCGGCGGCTCTAACGCAATGGGGTTGTTCTTTCCGTTCCTTGATGACCCGTCGGTGAATATCATCGGGGTCGAGGCAGGCGGCAAAGGCGTGGACGACCGGATGGAACATTGCGCATCGCTGACCGGCGGGCGGCCCGGCGTTTTGCACGGCAACCGCACCTATTTGCTGCAAGATGATGATGGCCAGATTCTGGAAGGGTTTTCAATCTCGGCCGGTCTTGATTACCCTGGCATCGGGCCGGAACATTCCTGGCTGCATGATACCGGGCGGGCGAAATATGTTTCCATCACCGACGCCGAGGCGCTGGAGGCGTTTCAGCTTTCCTGCGCGCTGGAAGGTATTATCCCGGCATTGGAACCCAGCCACGCGCTGGCCCATGTGATGAAAATCGCGCCGGCGCTGCCCGCTGACCATATCATCGTGATGAACATGTGTGGGCGTGGGGACAAAGACATCTTTACCGTGGCCAAGCATCTTGGCTTTGAAATGAAGATTTGACGCCTACGGGCGCCGGGGCTTTGAAAAATGAAAATCTGACGCTTGCGGCCGTTGGGGGGTTACCTTGACGGCCGCAGCCGGGGGATGCCGCCGGGCGGGGTAAGATCATCAACGACCCCCATGCGCAGCCCGCGCCCGATGCGATGCGCAAGGGCCGACCATTGCGCAGCCGTCTCGGCGGGCAGGCGGCGGTGCAGCACAGAATCAAACAGCACCAGCCAATCATCAAACATGCCGGGGCGCACATTGCCCGCGGCGCGGTGTATCGCCATCGGATTGCCATCGTAGCTGCGTTCAAACAAGATTGCGTTGCGCCAGAAACGGGCAATCTTTTCTTCATGCGCGGGCCAATCGGTGACATGGGCGGCAAAGACCGGCCCAAGGCTGGGATGAGCCCGGATGGCAGCATAAAACTCGGCGACAACGCCGGAGATTTGTTCTGCGGTAATGGGAAAACGTGCAAGGGTCATGGGAAATCGCTAAACCTGTGTGGAAACGATGGCAAGGGCTATGCTGTCGCAGGCCGGTTATTGAGGCGCATAGCGCTGTAGAATATCCAGTGCGACAACGTCCAGTGTACGAATATGGGTGGCGGCAAGGTTCACTTGCGGGGCGGCGCCCTCGTGATGGGCCTGCAAGAAACGACTCGCGCAAAGGCACCACCGATCGCCCGGCTTCAACCCTGCAAAGCCAAATTCGGGCCGGGGCGTAGACAGGTCATTGCCCAGATATTTTGACAGTGCCAGAAACTCTGCAGTCATCACGGCGCAGACGGTGTGCCGCCCGCGGTCCTCGGGGCCGGTGTCACAGCACCCATTGCGGAAAAACCCCGTTATCGGCGCGCGGGAACAGCCTTCAAGCGCGCCGCCAAGCACGTTGATGGATGGGTCTTTGGATGCCGTCATGCGCTGTCTCCTGTGATGCCTGTCCAAACTGTAAGGGTTTACAGCCGAAATGCCAGTGTCGGGGGCTGAAATCGTTGATTTGCCCTTGGCGATACAGCAGCGCAATGGGGGGGAAATGGCGATACTGCTGGGACAAAGCGTTTTGCCTAAACGCCTTCCTCACATATTGCGCCTGAAATCAAAGGTTTCAACGCGTTAAACGATGGGCCTTGTTTCAAGGCAAGGACGAACCGCTTTGGCCCCATCGGGCCGATCAGCTTTTCTTGCCTCAGGCCAATGATGTTGCCTGTGATCTATGCAAGAGAGGGCCTGTGCAAGGTCGGATTGCGGGCCCGCCAATCGGCCAGCAGGCGCAGGCTGCGGGTGATAGGGCCAAACGCCAAAGCGCTTGCTGGCCGGTTGGTGAAGGCGGTTGCGCAGGGGGCCGGTCATCTAAACCTGTCGGCCAGCCTTTGCAATGCGGTGCGGGTGTCGGGTTGGGCCTCGGGTTTCGGGGTGGGCTTGGCGCTGGGTAAGGCCGGGGTGGGGGGCGCTGCCGTGCGGGGGGCGCCCCCACCAGAGGCGGGGCGCGGTGCTGCGCCGCGCAGGCCTACAGCGTTGGAAAACTTTGGCCCATCACCTGCGGCCAGATAGGGGGCGCCATCGGACAGCCCGCGCAGCAGGTCCTCAAGCCAGCCCTGATCGGCTTTGGCGAAATCATGCAAGACATAGGCTGCCACCGCATCTTTATGGCCGGGATGCCCGATTCCCAGCCGCACACGGCCATAGGCCTCGCCGATATGGCCATGGATTGACCGGAGCCCGTTATGCCCCGCATGCCCGCCACCTTGTTTCAGGCGCATCTTTCCGGGGGCAAGATCAAGCTCATCATGAAAGACGATCACCTCTGCCGGGGTGATCTTGTGAAATGCCATTGCTGATTGAACCGCCTCGCCCGAGAGGTTCATGAAGGTTTCGGGTTTCAACAAAAGCACCCGTTCAGAGCCTAATCGACCCTCGGCCGCCAGCCCCTTGAACGCCTTTTTCCAGGGGCCAAATCCGTGGTCGCCCGCGATCCGGTCCAGCGCCATGAAGCCGATGTTGTGCCGGTTGCCCGCATATTTCGCGCCCGGATTGCCCAAGCCCACAAACAGCCACATATCGCCCCCTGTTGTCACGCGCTGACCCGCCTTTTAGCAGAGCGGGGGGCGCAATTCAAAACCCTTTGCACGGGCCCTCAAACGCAAAACGCAGGGGCAAAGCCCCCGCGTTCCATCTTGGTTTCCGACGGTGAAAGATTACGCTTCTGCAGCGTCTGCCTCGTCATCCGCGTCAGCACCGGAAGACCGCAAGCCCGACGGAGCCGAAATGTTCGCGATAACGAAGTTCCGGTCAACGCTGGGTTTTGCGCCTTTGGGCAGCGTGACGTCATTGATGTGGATAACATCGCCGATGTTCAGGCCGGTCAGATCCACTGTGATGTGATCCGGAATATCGCCAGCGGTCACTTCCAGTTCGACTTCGTTGCGCACAACAACCAGCGTACCGCCCTTTTTCAGGCCGGGGGCTGCTTCGTGGTTCTCAAAGTTCACATGAATGAACAGTTTGATCAGGCTGGTGCGGCGCAGGCGCATCAGGTCAAGGTGCAACGGAATGTCCTTGACGGGATCGCGCTGAACGTGACGGCAGATCACGCGCACATCTTCCTGGCCTTCAACCTTGAGGTTGAACAGGGTTGACAGGAAGCGGCCTGCCTTCAGGTGCTTGATCAGGTAGTTGTATTTGACGTTCAGCGGTTGCGGGTCAATCCCACCCCCATAAACGATGCCGGGCACCAGTTGATCACGACGAGCTTGGCGGGCGGCCCCCTTGCCTGTCCCCACGCGAACCTCGGCTACAAGATCCGGGATCTCTTTTGCCATTGTAATTCTCCATATGTTAAATCCGCCGCCCTCCAAGGGTGTGCGACGCGACCGCTGGTCTATAGCGGGGAATCAGTGGCGGGGAAAGGTGAAAGTTGCACAATGGCGCCTGTTATCGGGCTTGTGTAAGGGGGGCGCCCGTTCTAGGCCAACGTCTGTAGTATAAGGATATCCGCAATGCCGCCGCCCAACATCCTGATGATCGCGCGCGCGCCACTTGCTGCGTTTGCGGTGATGGGCGTGGCATGGGGCACATTTGCCGCCGTCTTGCCGGACCTGAAAGGGATGCTGGGGGTGGATGAGGCACAGTTGGGTTTGCTGTTGTTCCTGACCCCGGTGACCGCGGTGCTGGCGATGCTTGCCGCGCCCGCTTTTGGCGCGGCGCTGGGCCGCCTTGCCCTGCCGCTTGCCACGGTGATGATGGCGCTCAGTTTTGCATTGCCGGGGATGACGGCATCGCTGCTGCTGTTCCCACTGGCGATGATGGCCTGCGGTGCGGCGACGGGGTTGACCGATGTGCTGATGAATGCGCGGGTTGCGGCCTTGGAAAACACCCATGCGCGGCCCCTGATGAACCTGTGCCACGCGCTGTATTCGCTGGGCTATGCCGTGGGGGCGCTGACCACCGGCGCGATGCGCAATGCCGGGGCAGCGCCGGGGCTGGTGATGGGCAGCCTTGCGCTGCTGGCGCTGCTGCTGTCGTTGTTCACATGGGACAAGGCGGGCCGGATAGAGGGGCTGTCACGGCCCGCGACCAAAGCGGCGGCACGGCTTGGCACATTGCCGTTGATCGGTGGCGCAATCGTGCTGGTGGCCTTCATGACGGAAAACGCGGCTGAAAGCTGGTCGGCGCTGCATATCGAGAAAACCCTGGGGGGCAGCCCTGCCCAGGGCGCGCTTGGCCCTGCCACGCTTGCGCTGACCATGGCAGCAGCGCGGTTGGGGGGGCAGGCGCTGATCCAGCGAATTGCGCCGATACGCCTGCTGCGCTGGGGCGCGGGCGTGGCCAGCATCGGCGCGCTGATCGCGGCCTTGGCGACAAGCCCGGCCATGGCCTATGCCGGGTTCATTGTCATGGGCATCGGCGCATCCGTTATTGCCCCCACCGCCTTTTCATTGGTTGGCAGCAACGCACGGCCAGAGGCCCGCGCCCGCGCCGTGGCCCGCGCCACCCTGCTGGGCTATTTCGGCTATTTCTTTGGCCCGCCGGTTTTGGGCCTGATCGCAGGCAGTTTTGGCCTGCGTGCGGCCTTTGTCGCCACCGCCCTTGGAATATCGCTGGTGCTGATACTTGCCCCGATGATGGCGCGTGCCAAGCGCTAAAGCGCATCGCCTTGAACCCGCCTCACATATCGCGGCCTGAAATCAAAGATTTCAACGCGATATGTGATAGGCCTTGTTTCAAGCCAAGGGCGAAACGCTGCGGCGGTCACGCCACCCAGTCGCCTTCAAAGCCTTTCGGGATCAGCAGGTTCTTGCGCCCCAGCCCGTCAATCGACCGCTCACCCACCAGCCCCATCGTGGTGACCAGCTCTTTCTGGATCAGGTCAAGCGCCTTGGTTACGCCCGCCTCGCCCATCGCGCCCAGACCGTTGATATAGGCGCGCCCGATATAGGTGCCCTTGGCCCCCAGTGACAGCGCCTTCAGCACGTCCTGGCCTGACCGGATTCCGCTGTCCATATGAACCTCGACCTTGTCGCCAACTGCATCGACAATGCTGGACAGCGCCCGAATGGCTGACAGCGCCCCATCCAACTGCCGCCCACCGTGATTTGAGACGACAATCGCATCGGCCCCAACTGACAGCGCGTTGCGCGCATCCTCGGCATCCATCACGCCCTTCAGAATAACCTTGCCGCCCCACATTTCCTTGAACTTGGCGATACGCTTCCAATCCAGGCTTTCGTCAAACGCTTCTGCCGTCCAGGATGACAGGCTTGACGGGTCCGAAACCCCTTTGGCATGGCCCACGATATTGCCAAAGAACCGCCGCTTGGTTTGCAGCATTTCCAGCCCCCACGGCACTTTGGTCATCATATTGGCGATGGATTGCGGGGTCAGCTTTGGCGGTGCCGAAAGCCCGTTTTTCAAATCCTTGTGCCGCTGCCCCATGATCTGCAAATCGACCGTAATCACAATGGCTGAACAATTCGCCGCCCGCGCGCGGTCAAACAAGCGCCGCATGAAATCATCGTCTTTCAGGGTGTACACCTGAAACCAGAACGGCTTGGTGGTGTGTTCGGCCACATCCTCGATTGAGCAGATGCTCATGGTTGACAGGGTGAACGGCACACCGAATTTTTCCGCCGCCTGTGCCGCCAAAATCTCGCCATTGGCGTGCTGCATCCCTGTCAGGCCGACGGGGGCAAGGGCGACCGGCATCGCCACCGCTTCACCGATCATCGTGCTTTGGGTGCTGCGCCCCGACATATCAACCGCCACCTTCTGGCGCAGCCGCAACTGCGCAAAATCAGAGGTGTTTTCGCGAAAGGTCTGCTCGGTATAGCTGCCGCTTTCTGCGTAATCATAAAACATCTTGGGCGTCCGCTTTTTATGCAGTCGCTTCAGGTCTTCAATACAGGTGATCACTGGCATGGGGCGCTCCGGTAGATGTGGTAAAGTATTTTTACCAATAAGGGGGTGCATTGCAACGAAAATGCGAGGGCGACGCGCGGCCGCTCAGACTGTGTGCAGATACAGGTCAAAATCCACTTCTGATACGGTGCGCGCGACCCGCGCATATTCTGCCGCCTTGATGGCAACAAAGGTGCGGTGCATATCCTCGCCCAAGGCATCGCGCAAAAACTGCGAGTCCCGCGCCGCCTCGATCGCACCGCGCCAATCGACCGGCATATCGCCGGCCTCGGCCCCCTCATAGCCGTTGCCGGTGGTTTCCGGCCCCGGATCAACACGATGCGCAAGCCCGGCGCGAATGCCCGCCAAGACGGTGGCAGCCACCAGATAGGGGTTGGCATCCACCCCTGCAGGGCGATGCTCGATCCGCCGCGCCTTGATGTCACCCGCCGGAATGCGCAAGGCAACCGAGCGGTTGTTCACCCCCCAGGACGGGCTGACCGGGGCATAGGATTGCCCGACAAACCGCCGCCAGCTATTGCCATGCGGCGCGAATACCAGCATCGATTCCGCCATCGTCGCCCGCAGGCCCCCCAGCGCGTGCAGAATGGTCGGTGACCATTCGCCCTCGACCGCCTCGACAAACACATTGTGTCCGGCCTTGTCCAGCATCGACACATGAAAATGCATGCCCGAGCCTGCGTATTGCTCTACGGGTTTGGCCATGAAACAGGCCGTCACGCCATGGCTGCGCGCCTGCGCCCGCACGATCCGCTTTAGCCGCATCAGATCATCAGCGGCCTGCATAACGTCGGTCCGGTAATGCAAGGTCAGCTCATATTGCCCCGGCGCATATTCGGAAATCATCGTCTCGGCCTTGATCCCCGCCGCCGCTGCCCCGGCGTAAATATCAGAAAACAGAGGCAACATGCCGTGCAGATGATCGACTGAATACACTTCGGTCTTGGCACTCGCGCGCCCGTCCAGCACATCACGCGCGGGCTGCATCTTGCCATCGGGCCCACGCTCATTGGCCAGCAAAAAGAACTCCAACTCAAACGCGCCCGCCGGATACATCCCTTCGGTGGCCAAAGCATCAACCTGCCGCTGCAAGGCGTGGCGCGGGTCCGAGGTCATCGGCTTGCCGTCCAGATCATACATGCACATGAATACTTCGGCGCGCGCGGGCTTGGTGCCATGCAGCGGCACCAGACTGCCTGGCACCGGCCAGGCCCGCAAATCGCCGTCACCCTGATCCCAGATCAGGCCGGTTTCATGCACATCCTCGCCGCAAATATCCAGCCCCATGATCGAGATCGGCAGATGCCGCCCGGATTTGTAAAACCCCAGCAATTCGTGCCGCCGAATGATCTTGCCACGCCCCACGCCATTGGCATCATGCAACACCAGATCAATCGCTTCGATCTCGGGGTGGGCAGCCAAAAACGCCTCCGCCTCGGCCACGCTTGATCCCGAAGGGCTTACATCCTGTTTCACTTGTGCCATAGCAACGTCCCTTTTTTGTTCGTCTTTCTGTTCGGCCTAAATATCCCGGGGGGAATCCGGGGTACCCGGATGGGGGGCAGCGCCCCCCTTTGCCCGCGCGGCATGTCTTGTGGTGCAACCCGTCAATCAAACAGCTCCGCCAACACCTCGACAAAGGCGCCGATCAACCGATCCACCTGCCGCTTTTTTGTCATCGGACTGATCAGCATCATATTGTGAAACGGCGCAATCAGGCAGCCCCGGTTCACAAGCCCCAGATGCAACGCGCGTTCCACCGGCGGGCATTGTGCCGCCAGGGCTTGCGATCCGTTGCGCAACGGGCCGGGGGCACAAATGAATTCTACCCGCGCGCCAACCCGCACCACATGCCAGGGGGCCGATACCCCGGTGATCGCAGCGGCCAGCCCTGCCTCCAGCCGTGCGGCCAGCTTTTCCATATGGGCATAGGCCTTGCGGGTCATCACCGCGCCCAGATTTGCGCGCAGAGCGGCAAATTGCAGCGGGTTGCCCGACAGCGTGGTCCCCATACCGGAATGGCCGGGCGTCCGGGTCAGGTCATACGCAACAAAGCGGCGCGCAACCTCGGGGGCAAGCCCCCAGGCAGCACAGGCCACACCGCCCGCGATGGATTTGCCAATGACAAAGATATCGGCCTGCAATCCGTTGCCCCGCGCCCAGCCACCCAAACCGCTGGAAACCGTATGGGTTTCATCTATGATCAGCAGCGTGCCAGCGGCATCACAGGCCGCCCGCACCGCCAGCCAATAGCCGGGATCGGGCAAGACCATGGCGCAATTGGTCATCACCGGCTCGGCCAGAACTGCCGCCACATCGCCTGCGGCCAAAGCCGCCTGCAGGGCCGCAATGTCATTGAACTCTACCGCTACGGCATGGGCGGCGGGGTTGGCGACCTGGCCCACCATGCCCGCGCGGGTCACGGTCTGGCCATCTGCCAGTGCCACCATCACATCCTCAACCGTGCCGTGATAGCAGCCGTTGAACACCAGAATTTTGGGCCGCCCGGTTACCGCCCGCGCCACGCGAATGGCGCAGCGGTTGGCATCGGATGCCGTGGTGGCAATCTGCCAGCGGAAATTGCCAAAGCGTTTGGTCAACAGCCGCCCCACTTCCAGCGCATCGGGTGAGGGCAGCATATAGGTCAGCCCGCGCCTTGCCTGCTGTGCCACGGCTTTGGCAACGGGGGCAGGCGAATGGCCAAACAGGCTGCCGGTGTCGCCAAGGCAAAAATCATCAAGCCGGTAGCCATCCACATCGGTAATCCGCGCCCCCTTGGCGCTTTCCACCAA
This sequence comes from Pseudorhodobacter sp., assembly GCF_034675685.1. Lineage (GTDB taxonomy): Bacteria > Pseudomonadota > Alphaproteobacteria > Rhodobacterales > Rhodobacteraceae > Pseudorhodobacter. The sequence continues at coordinate 514,226 of NZ_JAUCDA010000016.1, forward strand.
TAGCGCAAAGGGCATCGGCCAATCGCGCATCCAATGCATCGGCACACCCGCCAGAAACGCCCCATCGCCCGCCGCAAGGGCGGCTTGGGTGTTGGGGCGGCTTGCGGCAAAGCGGATGGCTTCGCGGGTTGCAAAGTGGCGCAGGCGGTCCGTCTCTATTCCGGCGATCAGCGTGGTCATATCGGCCCCCATCTTTGCGGGCCTCAGCCGACCCGCGTCATTTCATTCAGTGCTGGTCATTCGGTAGCGGGCTGTCTCGGCCCCCACATCAGGCCTTTGCCCCAGAGCCCTGCGGCACGGATCAGCCGCGATGGGCGCCAGCGGCAAGCGCGGCAACGCGCGCCAGCACCTCGGCCACGGGTTTGCCATCGGCGATATCCTTGACGATCGCGGACCCAACCACGCAGCCATCGGCGATGCCGGCAATCGCCTCGGCCGCTTCTGGCGTGGTGATACCAAAGCCGACAATCACCGGCAGGTCGGTTCTGGCCTTGATCCGGGCCACTTCGGGGGCGACATCGGCGGCCTCGGGGGCCGCGGCCCCGGTGATCCCGGTGATTGACACATAATACACAAAGCCAGACGTATTTTGCAGCACCTTCGGCAGGCGTTTGTCATCGGTGGTGGGCGTGGCAAGCCGGATAAAGTTGAGCCCCGCTTTTTGCGCCGGAATACACAGTTCTTCGTCTTCTTCAGGCGGCAGGTCAACAATGATCAGCCCGTCAATCCCGGCGGCTTTGGCCTGTGTCAAAAACAGATCCGGGCCGCGCGCATAGATCGGGTTGTAATAGCCCATCAGAACGATTGGCGTGATGTCATCATTCTTGCGAAACGCCGACACCATCGCCAGCGTTTTGTCCAGTGTCATCCCGCCTTCCAGCGCGCGTTGCCCGGCAAGCTGGATTGTGGGGCCATCCGCCATCGGGTCGGTGAAGGGCAGACCGATCTCGATAATATCGACACCCGCACCCGGCAAACCCTGCATCACCGCAAGCGAGGTTTCAACATCCGGGTCCCCCGCCATGATATAGGAAACAAAGGCCTTCTTGCCCGAAGCTTTCAGGGCGGCAAATTTCTGGTCAATCCGTGTCATGGTGGCGTCCTTATAGGTGTCGTCGCCCGGTTTGCCCAAAGCCGGGCCGGAAATCAATGGCCGTCAGGTCCGATTGGGCCTCTGCATCCTTCAATCTGTGCGAAACAGGCCTGGGCCGGGCCAAACCCTGCGATCTGATGGCGGTCTGGCCGCGTAATAGCGGCGTTGTGAACCCCTGCGGCGGGGCAGGCCTTGCGCCTTTTGCGCGCAAATCTTCGCTGTGAAAGGCCTGTCTGCCAAGCGCTGTGCTTGCAGCCTGCCCATAATTCAGCCTATGAGGGCCAGGACATTGGATGGAGATATGACATGGGCTTTCGCATGGGAATTGTCGGCTTGCCGAATGTGGGTAAATCAACCCTGTTCAACGCGCTGACCCGCACGGCAGCGGCGCAGGCGGCAAATTTTCCGTTTTGCACGATAGAGCCGAATGTGGGTGATGTTGCCGTGCCGGATCCGCGGCTGGAAAAGCTGGCCGCGATTGCCGGGTCCAAGACGATTATCCCGACGCGGATGACCTTTGTGGATATCGCGGGTTTGGTGCGGGGTGCCAGCAAGGGCGAGGGGCTGGGCAACCAGTTCCTGGCCAATATCCGCGAATGTGATGCGATTGCCCATGTTTTGCGCTGCTTTGAAGATGATGACATCACCCATGTCGAAGGCAAGATTGACCCGGTGGCGGATGCCGAGACGATTGAGACAGAGCTGATGCTGGCCGATCTGGAATCGATTGACCGGCGGCTTGCCAACCTTGCCCGCAAGATCAAGGGCGGCGACAAGGAAGCGGGCGATCAGGTGCGTTTGCTGAAGCAGGCGCAGGCCGTGCTGGAAGAAGGCAAACCGGCGCGCTCGGTCGCGGTGGCCGAGGATGATCTGCGCAACTGGCGGCTGTTGCAGCTTTTGACCTCAAAGCCGGTGCTGTTTGTTTGCAACGTCGAGGAATCCTCGGCCGCGCAGGGCAATTCCCAATCGGCGCGTGTGGCGGAAATGGCCGCGAAACAAGGCGCCGGGATGGTGGTTATTTCGGCGCGGATCGAGGAAGAGATCAGCCAGCTTGATGCCGAGGAAGCCAAGATGTTTCTGGGCGAGATGGGGCTGGAGGAAGCGGGCCTGGATCGGTTGATCCGCGCGGGTTATGAGCTGCTGGGGTTGCAGACCTATTTCACCGTCGGGCCGAAAGAAGCGCGGGCCTGGACGATCACAAAAGGCACGCTGGCGCCGCAGGCCGCCGGGGTCATTCATGGCGATTTCGAGAAAGGGTTCATCCGGTCCGAGACGGTTGGATATGATGATTATATCGCCGGCAATGGCGAGGCCGGGGCCAAGGAAGCGGGCAAATTCCGGGTTGAGGGCAAGACCTATCTGGTGAAAGACGGCGACGTGCTGCACTTCCTGTTTTCTGGCTGAGGTAATGGCGGCTGCACGGCTTGCAGGCCGCGCAACCGCCATGGAGCGCGACGAATTTACCCTTCCTCGACCTGATCAAGATAGGCGGCGTAGCCCTCGGCCGCCATTTCAGCGCGGGGGATAAAGCGCAGGCTGGCAGAGTTGATACAATAACGCAGGCCACCCATGTCACGCGGGCCGTCGTTGAAAACATGGCCAAGATGGCTGTCACCATGGGCAGAGCGGACCTCGATGCGGGTCATGCCAAGGGTGGTATCGCGCATTTCCTTGACGTTTTCGGTGACAATCGGTTTGGAAAAAGAAGGCCAGCCACAGCCGGAATGGAACTTGGCCGAGGAGGCAAACAGCGGCTCTCCGGACACGATATCGACATAGAGGCCCGGCGCAAAATGGTCGTCATATGCGCCGGTATAGGGGCGTTCGGTGCCGTTTTCTTGTGTGACACGGAATTGCTCGGGTGTCAGGCTGGCAAGGGCTTTGGGGGTTTTGGCATAGGTCATGGTTCTGTCCTGCGGTCGGGTGAAGGGCTGGCTATAACCTAGGGGCTGGCGTTGGATTGTCCAGAGGCGGGCCTGTTGGGCGGTCAAAGCGGCAAACGGGCTTGACGCGCGGCCAAACCGGCGTATCCAATCGGGTACAATGATCAAAAGCCAGATAACCCTGAAACAGCTAGAAGCCCTGGTCGCAGTGGTCGACCTTGGGTCATTTCGCAAGGCAGCAGCGGCTTTGGGCACGACACAGCCCAACATCTCGAACCGGATTGCGACGCTGGAGGCCGGCCTGGATGTGATTGTAATGCACCGCGACGCCGGGTCGGTACGGCTGTCCGAGCGGGGCAAGGCGCTGGTGGCGGCGGCCCGCAAGGTGTTGTGGGATGCCGAGGCGTTTTTGGAGGTGGCAGAACGGCAAGATCTGGTTGCTGACCGCTTGCGGCTTGGGGTGACGGAACTGGTTGCCTGCACCTGGCTGCACCCGTTCTTGCGCCGGTTCCGTGCGGTGTACCCCGCCGTCGCGGTAGAGCTGGAAGTGGGATTGTCGGCCGAGGTGGAAAAGAAACTGGCGACCGGCCAGCTTGATCTGGCGCTGCAAACCGGGCCGTTTGCGTATGAAACCGCAGCGGCGCTGGCCTTGGGAACCTATCGCTATATCTGGGTTGCAACGCCTGCATTGGTGCCGCGGGGGGCGGTGAAAACGCCGCTGGGTGATTTGCTGAAAACCCCGGTTCTGATCCATGCCAAGCATACGCTGGCGGCCCGTGCGCTGCTCAAGCTGACCGAGGCGCGCAAGCTGGCGACCGATCAGATCGTCTATTCCAACAGCCTTGCCTCTTGCGTGCAGATGGCGATTGACGGGATGGGCGTTTCGCTGTTGCCCGCGGCATTGGTGCGCGACCAGATTGCATCAGGGCTGTTGGCCGAGGTTGCGGTCGACTGGCTTCCGGAACCGCTGGAATTTTACGCCCGGTTTGACCGCGCACGGGTGCCGCGCTTTGTGGAAGTGGCGGCAGAATTTGCGGTGGAAACAGCGCAGGCGCGGCGCGATTAGATCACAAAAATTTATCGGCTATAGTAATTTTAAGAATTTGTATTGATGTGCATCACATGCGAGGAGTCTGCAACAGATTGATTCCTTGCCTGTGCCTTTGCCCCAGCGCGATTGCCAGCGTCAGACAGTGAAGTGGAGAGAACCCGAATGAAAGCAGCAACCGTGCGTCTTGGGGTCGATATTGGCGGCACCTTTACCGATGTCGTTCTGGAAAAAGGCGGGGCGCAGTTTTCGACCAAGGTGCTGACAACCTATGCGGCACCTGAAAATGCGATCATTGACGGCATGGCGCAGGTTTGTGCCAAAGCCGGGGTGTCGCCGGGTCAGATTGGGCAGATTATTCACGGCACGACGCTGGCCACCAATGCGCTGATAGAGCGGCGGGGGGCCAAGACGGCGCTGATCACCACCGAGGGCTTTCGCGATGTGATCGAGATGCGGACGGAGTCGCGGTTTGAGCAATACGACCTGAATCTGGTGCTGCCAGAACCGCTGCTGGCGCGGCAGATGCGCTTTACCCTGCGTGAGCGGGTGAACGCCAAGGGCGAGGTGATGATTGCGCTGGACCGTGCCGAGGTTGAGGCCGTGGTGGCGCAGATTGCCGAGGCCGGGTTTGAAAGCGTGGCGGTGGGGCTGATCCATTCCTACCTGAACCCCGCGCATGAGCGGATGATCCGCGATGTTCTGGCCGAAAAGCTGCCCGATGTCGCGGTGTCCATCTCGGCCGAGGTCAGCCCGCAGATGCGCGAATATGAGCGGTTCAATACCGTGGTTGCCAATGCCTATATCAAGCCGTTGATGGCGTCATACTTGGGGCGACTGGAAGGGCGGCTGAAGGATGAGGGCGTGGATTGCCGGATTTTCCTGATGCATTCGGGGGGCGGGATTATTTCTATCCAGAATGCGGCTGATTTTCCGGTGCGGTTGGTTGAAAGCGGGCCTGCGGGGGGCGCGGTGTTTGCTGCCCATATCGCAGGGCGCTATGGGTTGGACAAGGTGCTGTCGTTTGACATGGGCGGGACCACGGCCAAGATTTGCCTGATCAAGAACCAGACGCCAAAAACCAGCCGGGTGTTCGAAGTGGCGCGGACCTATCGGTTCAAGAAAGGCTCTGGCATGCCGATTTCGATTCCGGTGATTGATATGGTCGAGATTGGCGCGGGTGGTGGCTCGCTGGCGCATGTTGACTCTATGCGCCAGATCCGGGTCGGGCCGGAAAGTGCGGGGTCCGAACCGGGGCCAGCCTGTTACGGGCGCGGCGGCGACCGGCCTGCGGTGACCGATGCCGATTTGGTGCTGGGAAAGCTGGACGGTGACAATTTCGCGGGCGGCTCGATCACGCTGCATCCTGCGGCGTCAAAGGCGGCGCTGGGCGCGCATGTTGGCGATGTGCTGGGCATGGAGGCGGTTGAAGCCGCCTTTGGCGTGGCCGAGGTGGTGGATGAAAATATGGCCAATGCCGCGCGGGTGCATGCGGTGGAAAATGGCGAAGACCTGTCGGATTATACCATGATTGCCTTTGGAGGTGCGGCGCCCCTGCATGCCGGGCGCTTGTGCGAAAAACTGGGGGTCCGTCGGTTGATCGTGCCGCCGGGGGCAGGGGTGGGTTCGGCCATCGGGTTCTTGCGCGCGCCGTTCAGCTTTGAGGCGAACCGTTCGGTCTATATGAAGCTGAGCAATTTCGACGGGTCGCGGATCAAGGATCTGTTGACCGAATTGCGCGATGAGGCCACGGGGTTTGTGCGCACCTGTGATGCGGTCAGCCCGATCTTGGCGGAATTCAAGGTTTATATGCGCTATTCCGGGCAGGGCTGGGAAATTCCGATCACCCTGACCGAGCGCCAGGCGATGAACCCTGACGGCGCAACCTTTCTTGCGCGGTTCGAAGAAGATTACACCAAGCTGTTTGGCCGCACGGTCGCGGGGATGGATGTAGAGATTACGGTGTGGTCGGTGAATGCCACAACACCGCCGGAAACCGTCGCGCGGATTGACGTGACGGACGATGCGGCGGCGGCAGATTTGACAGGCGCGCGGCAGGTATTTGATGCCGCCACCGGCGCTTTTGTAACGGCGCATGTGGTGGAACGGGCAGGGCTGGCGGCAGGGCAACGGGTGCCGGGGCCGGCGGTGCTGGTAGAGGCTGAAACCACGATCATCGTGCCAGCCAGTCGCGATGCCATTTGTCAGCCAGACGGCTGCATCGACATCGTGTTGAAAGGGTGAAGGGGATAATCATGGCCAAAGAACATTCAACCGTCGCCTATCAAGTGATGTGGAACCGCCTGATTTCGGTGGTCGAAGAACAGGCGCAAGCCCTGGTGCGCACCGCGTTTTCAACAAGTGTGCGCGAGGCGGGCGATCTTTCGGCGGGGGTCTATGACACGCATGGCCGGATGCTGGCGCAGGCGGTAACAGGCACGCCGGGGCATGTGAACGCCATGGCTGATGCTGTGGCGCATTTTATCCGCCGCATTGGCAGGCAGAATATGTTTGCGGGCGATGTGTATCTGACCAATGACCCTTGGGAAGGCACTGGGCATCTGCATGATATCACCATGGTCACACCGTCCTTTCACAACGGATTGCTGGTAGGTTTTTTTGCCTGCACGGCGCATATTGTCGATATCGGCGGGCGCGGCTTTGGCGCGGATGCGGCAAGCGTTTATGAAGAGGGGCTTTATATCCCCATCATGAAATTCGCTGAACGCGGCACGGTGGATGAAACCCTGGTGCGGATCGTGCGCGGCAATGTGCGAGAGCCGGATCAGTTGGTCGGCGATATGTATGCGCTGGCAACCTGCAATGAAATTGGCCACCGCCGCCTGATTGAGATGATGACCGAGTTTGGCCTGACCGATCTGGAGGGGATTGCGACGTTTATCCTTGAAAATTCGCGCCGCGCCACGCTGGAGCGGATTGCGGCGCTGCCGCGCATGTCGGCGGATGGCGAGATGACGGTAGACGGGTTTGACGTGCCGATCACGTTGAAGGTCAAGGTGACCGTACACGAAGACCGGATTGTTTCGGATTTTACCGGAACGTCAGGGGTGGACAAGAAGGGCATCAACTGCCCGCTGGTCTATACCAAAGCCTATGCCTGCTATGCGCTGAAAGTGGCGATTGCCCCCGAGATTCCGAACAACCACGCCTCTTTGTTGCCGTTCGAGATTGTGGCCGAGGAAAATACCATCGTGCATGCGGTTCATCCCGCGCCGGTAGCCTTGCGCCATATCATCGGGCATTTTGTGCCGGATGTGGTGTTCAATGCCTTTGACAAGATCGTGCCGGGGCTGGTGCCCGCCGAGGGCGCCGGCTGTCTGTGCAACTTTCAGGCCAGCTTGCGGCCCCGCAGCGATGGGCCTGCACCGATCGGTGCGCGGCGCTCAGAGGTGTTGACGTTCAATTCCGGTGGCTCGGGGGCGCGGCCGGGTTTTGACGGGCTGAACGCAACGGCCTTTCCGTCGGGCGTGATGACAATGCCGATCGAGGCGACAGAACATGCCGGGCCGGTGATCATCTGGCGCAAGGAGTTGCGCCCCGACAGCGGCGGTGCGGGCAAAACGCGCGGCGGGCTGGGGCAATATATGGAAGTCGGCGCGATGGAAGGCTATGAGTTCGACATCCAGGCGATGTTTGACCGTGGCCAGCATCCGGCGCGGGGGCGGCGCGGGGGTGGCAGTGGTGGGCAGACCACGATTGTTCAGGATGACGGCACCGCGATGCGCGTCAAGGGCAAGCAGTTTGTGCCCCATGGCCGCCGCGTGTTGATGGCATTTCCTGGCGGTGGCGGTTACGGTGCCGCGGGTGATCGTGACCCGGCTTTGGTGCGGCGCGACCTTGCGCGGGGCTATATCTCGGCCAAGACCGCAGAGAGCGACTATGGGATGAGCCGGGCGCAGATTGAAGCCGTTCAAGAGGCCATACGCAAGGGGCATGACGTGTGATGACAAACCTGCGCAAGCGGCCCGCGACTGTGGAAAAAACGGGCACCCTTTAGCGTTTCGCCTTTGACTTGAAGTAAGGCCTATCAAATCATGCTTTGAAATCTTGATTTCAGGCAGCGATATATGCGCAAGGTTTAAGGCGAAACAGTTCAATGCACGTTGCGTTTAAATGGTTTCGTGCTCTGCGGTTTTGAAGGAATTGTCGCATTCGGCCTTGGTGAAGCGGCCACCAGCGCGCCAGAGAGGTTTTCGCAAGGGCCTGCCGCCGCCCTGCAGATCAAAGCCTTGGGGTTGGCGGGGGCCACTTAACCGGGTTCAGGCCGGGGCTAAATTGCTTGCCCAGACGCCTTGCTGCCCAAAACCGCCGTGCAACCGGTGGGGTGGTGCAACCGGCTGCCGGTTTGCGGCAGGAACATGCCCAAGATGTCAGGGATTCAGAAATCAGTTGGCGCCCCGCCCTCTTGTTTGCGTTTGGCCACAAAACGGATCAAGTCTTCGCGGTGGTCGCCGTTCATTTCCGGCGGCTCAAACTCGGCCATGATCTGCTTGAAAACGCCATGCGCCCGCTCATGGGTCCAAACCCCGCCGTCTTGCTCCCAAGCCTCATAATTGCGCCAATCCGCAACCATCGGGGCATAAAACGCTGATTGATAACGGTCTTGCGTGTGCTGGCAGCCAAAATAATGCCCGCCAGCGCCAACCTCTTTGATCGCGTCAAAGGCAAGGTCTTCGTCAGCGGTGGCAAAGGTCGCTTCTTCGAAATAGCGCTGGATCATTTGCAGGACTTCACAATCCATGATGAATTTCTCGGGGCTGGCGATCAGCCCGCCTTCGAGCCAGCCCGCTGCATGATAGACCATATTGGTTCCGCTTTGGACCGCCGCCCACAAACTGTTTGACGTTTCCCACATTGCCTGTCCATCCGGCACATTCGCCGCACAGACCCCTGACGACCGCAACGGCAGCTTGTAAAACCGCGCCATCTGCCCCGTCATCTGCGTGGCGCGCATATATTCCGGGGTTCCAAACGCGGGCGCACCCGATTTCATGTCCACATTGCTGGTAAACGTTCCAATCGCAACCGGGCAGCCGGGGTTGATATATTGCAGCAGCGCAATCGCGGCCAAGGCCTCGGCAATGCTTAACGCCACCGCGCCCGCCATCGTTACCGGGGCCATCGCCCCCGCCAGTGTAAAGGGGGTCACCACCACCGGCTGGCCTCTTCTTGCCAGTCGCATCGCCCCGTCCAGCATCGGAAAGTCATGTTTCAGCGGGCTGACCGAGTTGATATTGGTAAACATCCGCGGTCTGGCGGCAAATTCGTCATGCGACAGCCCGCCCGCAAGCCGGGTCATCTCCATCACATCCTCGACCCGCTCGGCCCCGAGGGAATAGGCGTGCACCACCTTATCCGTGATCGTCAGCTTTTCGAAAAGACACTCCAGATGCCGCACCGAGGGGTGAATATCTATCGGCTCCACCGGGTATCCGCCCGCGATATGGATGCAGTTGAAATATTGCGTCAGCTTCATGAACTCTTTGAACGTCGCAAAATCGCCCGGGCGTTTGCCCCGCTCCATATCCCATGAATTGGGGGGCGAGGAGACATTGACAAACACCATATGCTTGCCGCCGATAATCAGCTCTCGGTCGGGGTTGCGCGGGGTGATGGTAAAGCTTTCGGGGGCGTGGCCCAGCATTTCCATGATGAAATCTTCGCGCATGCGCACGTTTTCGCCATTCACGCGGCACCCGGCCTTTTGCAAAATGGCCAGGGCATCGGGGTTCAGGAACTCAATCCCGATCTCGGACAATATCCGCATGGCCGCGCGGTGAATTGCCTGCACACCCTCGCCGTCCAGCGGCTCTATCGGCCGGTCAGGGTTGACGGGCAAGCGCCACGGCATCTGATCGACCGATGCGGTGCCCGCGCGCGTTTTATTGCCTGCCCGCCCCCCGGCCCTGCGGCGTCGTCCTGCATCTTCGGTCATGGCAGCCACTCCGTGAAAGCTTCCGTTCAACAGAAGCATGGCCGATGCAGGCCGGGATTGGACACTCAAACCACGACATGAAAGTGTCGTTTTTTTGCCGGCGGCTTTATTGGGGCGTCGTCACCCCATCAATCCAGGCCCCCAAAACGCCAATATCGGGCAAGATCACGTCGGCAAAGGGGCGCAATTCCTCAGCCTCGGCGATTCCGGTCAATACGGCAACGGTTCGCATGCCCGCCGCCCGCCCGGCGATCAGGTCGTGGCAACTGTCGCCGACCATCACCGCGCGGGTCGGGTCAATGCCGGTTTGGCGGGCAAAGGCAAGGCACATACCCGGCCCCGGCTTTGGGCCATGACCGGAATCGTAGCCCGCCACAAAATCGAACAGATCCAGTACCCCATGCGCCAGCAGATGCGCGCGGGCCGGGGCCTCGGTGTCGTTGGTGGCCAGCCCCAGCGTCAGCCCCCGGTCACGCAAGGCCCCCAAAACCGGGCGCAACGGCACTGCGGGGGCCATCACCGCATTTTGCGCCAAGGCGTTCAACTGCGCGACAAGTGCGCGCTGGTTCTGGCCCGGCAAATGCGGCAACAGCGCTGCAGAGATTTCTTCGGCAGTCGCTGCAATGACCGGGCTGTCGGGGTGAAAATCCTGGCGGTCCGGGTAATAGCCAATGGCAGCGGCAAGGATCGCGGCATGGGCCTGATCCTGGGCGATCTGCTCCAGCAGCCGGGCAGTCCACGCCCCCCAGCTTTGCCGGAAATCGAACAACGTCCCATCCTTGTCAAACACCACCCCGTCAATCATCGCGCGCCCCCAATGCTGCATTGCTGCTGCAAGATGGCCGGAGCGTCAGGGAAATGCAACGCTAAGTCCAATTCATCTGCTCACCGCCCGGCAAGGCCGCGCGCGCCTGCATCGGGGCGGTGTAGGGCAGGTTGACGGCATCACAAAAAGCGATGACCCAGGCATCATCCATTACCAGAAAATCAAGCACCGAGCCAAGAAAGGCCGGCTGTTTCGCGCTTGCCGCCAAATCGGTCACCGATGCGCCGGTCGCACCCAGGAAAACCGGAAACAAATCTTCGTTTCCGGCCAACCAGCCCAAGGCCTGCAAGGCAATTGTTTCGGCGCTTTCTTGCCTGTTCACTGGCTGAACCTTTCGTGCTTTGGGGCAAATCACCCGGTTGTGACCTGTTTGTTAGATTTCACCACAAATTGGAAAGAAATTCTTAACCATATCACTGGAAGAATGGATCATGTGGTTTTTACCGAAATGTGAGTTGTAGCAAAATGTCTGGCAAAATTCTGATTGTGGATGATGTTGCGACCAATCGCATCGTATACAAGGTAAAACTTGGTGCTGCGTGCTATGCACCCATCCTTGCGGCAGATGGCAAGACCTGTCTTGCCTTGGCGCGGCAGGAAAAGCCGGACCTGATATTATTGGATCTGGTCTTGCCCGACATGCCGGGAACCGAGGTTCTGCGGCGATTGCGCGCCGACCCTGCAACGGCTTCGATCCCCGTTGTTGTTTTTTCAGCCGAGGGTGATGCCGCCTCTCGTCTGGCCGCGCTTGCGGCGGGGGCTGATGAGTTTTTGACAAAATCCTGTGATGATCAGACCTTGCTGGCCCGCTTGCGCAACCTGTTGCGGGAACATGAAGCGATTGCCGAATTGGAAAGCGGTGGGGCCCCGATCCGCGCCTTGGGGTTTGCCGAGCCGGTTTCGGGATTTGAGATGCCCGGCACGATTGCCCTTGTCACTCACCGCCCCGAAACAGCCCTGCGCTGGCGCCGTGATCTGGAGCCGCAAATGCCCGACAAGATGATCTTGATCTCGCGGGAGGTGGCCTTGTCCGAGACGGCCCTTTCCCCCGTGCCCGATGTGTTTGTAATTGAATATGATCTTGCTGACCCGCTTGGCGGGTTGCGGCTGATGTCTGAACTGCGGAGCCGGTCGCAAACCCGGCATGCTGCGATTTGTATCGTCAAGCAAAATGATGGCAGTGGTGGCAAGGCATTGGCGTTTGATCTCGGCGCAAACGATGTCGTTTACGCGACCGAAGATCCGCGCGAAATCGGACTGCGGATCAGCCGTTTGCTGCAACGCAAGCGAACCACCGACAAGCTGCGCGCCTCGGTGCGGGATGGCTTGCGACTTGCGGTCATTGATCCGCTGACCGGGCTTTTCAACCGGCGTTATGCCGTTAGCCAATTGGCCGATATTGCTGCGCAGGCCAAGGATGCACGGCAAGCCTTTGCTGTGATGGTTGTGGATTTGGACCGTTTCAAAGAGGTCAACGACCATTTTGGCCATTCTGCTGGCGACGCTGTTCTGACCGAGGTTGCACGCCGCCTGGCCGCGAATATCCGGCACGGCGACCTGTTGGCGCGGATTGGCGGCGAAGAGTTTTTGATTGCGCTTCCGAATACCAACCTGGCGATGGCTGGGCCTATCGCACAACGGCTTTGCCGTTCGGTACAAGAAGAGGTCTTTGCGGTTCCTGGTTTTGCGCCGCTTGGCCTTACGGCCTCTATCGGTCTGGCAATCTGCGATCCTGGCGTCTCCTGGGCGAACGAGCCGGTTGCCGCCGTGATCGACCGCGCCGATCAGGCCTTGTTGATTGCGAAGTCAGGCGGGCGCAATCAGGTCACCATCAGCAAGAATGCGGCCTGATTGGGTTTGGCGCTTTATTGGCACCGAACCACGGTCATATCAGGCCATTTCTTATTGGGTTTGGCCGTATCTTTTGCGTTAGACCGTGCCTGCGGCAGATCAAAGGCAGTCGCATCATTTGTCATTGCCGCGCGGCGGTTTTGGCCGCTGCAGGCGCCGCATAAGGGATGCCTCCATCCGATCCGCAACTTGCTGCCGCTCGGCACCAGACATGCTGGCTAAATAGTCCAGCACAACCTCTTGCCCCTTGACCTGCCGGGCCGCAACGCGGGCCGCCCCGGCGTCCAGCGTCAATCGCAGCGCCTCGACATCAAAGGGCTCGGCGCGCAGCAGCGTCAGCATGGTTTGCAAATCGTCACGCATTTTTTGGCGCTCGGCGCGCATATTCGGCTTGGCTTGCACATAGGCTTGGCGCAGCGTCTTGCGGTCTTCTTGTGAAAACGCCTCGGTAAACAGGCCAAAGCCAAGATCCCGCGCGGCCAAATCATGCCTGTCGTGCCCAAACCGGCCCCAGACGGCCCCGCCCACGATGCCCGCAACCGCCAAATTCAAGGCGAGTGAAACGAACAGCACAGCCTTGCCCCAGCGAAAAGGCGGTTTTGATGGCTTTGGCAAGGATGTTTTAAGGGGGGTCATCATCTATCCTTCGCTTAGAAAATCATCGAAACTTGGCAGAATATCAACCGTTTCCGTCGCGGTCCCACCCGCCAGAAAGGCATCTGTCACCGAGCTGAGCGCAATGGGCTGCGCAAACCCGATCCAGACCCCGGCGATAGCTGCGCTTGACAGGCCAGCCAAGCCGCCGACACCGCCAATCGCGGCCATAAACCCCGCGAATAGCCTTGGCTTTCGTGCGCGGCTTGGCAAGGTAGCGGCTGCAGGTTGCCAGCTATCGGCATCTGCAAGCACCCGCGCCATAAGGTCGGGGGAAACAGTCACGGGCTGTTGCCGTGCCGTCGCAAAAAGATCTTCCAGATCAGTGTCTTGCATCTCGGTTTCCTTACTCATATCCCAGCTCTGCCCGGCGTCCGGCCATCACGGCGGCCAAAGCCCGCTTGCCCCGCGCCGTCAAACTTTCCACCGCTTCGACCCCGATCTCCATCACCTCGGCAATCTCGGGGTTTGACAGCCCCTCGATATGCCGCAAGACCACGGCTTGGCGCTGGCGGTCAGGCAGGGTTCCCAAGGCTGCAGTCAGTGCGGTCATCCGCTCAGTCTCGACCATGGTTGCCTCGGCGCTTTTGGCCCCATCCGCAACATCCGGGGCATCGTCCAACCCAACAGCACGCCGACGGGTTTTGCTGCGCAGCCGGTCGGTACACAGGTTGGTCACCACCCGGTAAAGCCAGGTGGAAACCTTGGCCTCGCCCGTCCGCCACTCGGGCGCGATACGCCACAGCCGGAGCATCGCCTCTTGCGCGACATCTTCGGCCTCGGCCCGGTCACCGCCCAACAGACGCGCGGCAAAGCCCAGAACCCTTGGCAAATGCCGCGCCGCCAATTCCCGCGCGGCCGCAGCGTCCCCGTTGGCATAAAGCACCAACAGGGCCTCATCAGGCACATCAGAGGCATCGTCGAAGGGCATGGTCATCCTGTCGGGAGTATCTGTCGGCACTCAATACTTCAATGCGCCTTCCCCGCCCAATCCGGGCGGGGAAGGCATTATCAACCCCAGGCTTCAGCCCCGGTCGCCCCAGCCAGACTTTTGGCCACCATGCTTGTGCCCGCCATTCTTGCCTTTGCCTTTGCCCTTGCCGCGCTGGTCGCCATCGCGCCCACCTGAACGTCGGTCCATCTTGTCTTTCATGGCATCGGCCTCGGCCTTGGAAATTGCGCCATCGCCATCCGCATCAGCCCGTTTGAACATTTCAATTCCACGATCCGCCGGGGGGGCCATTTCATCCAGCGACAAGACGCCGTCCTTGTTGGCATCGCGCATTTCGATCATGCGCTTGGCCATTTTGGCCTTGCGCTCTGCGCGGCGCTGCTCTTGCCCGGCGATCAGCTCGGCTTCGGACAGGTTGCCATCCTTGTCGGTATCCATCGCGGCGATTTTGGCAGCGTTGAATGCGGCGATTTCGGCTTGGGTCACCTTGCCATCGCTGTCTGCATCCATATCTTCAAAGACAAACATCTGCCCCATCCGGTCGCCCCCACGCTGCCCAACCTCGGCATAGGCGATGGTGGAAAAGCTTGCAGCAACCATGGCCGCCAATGTTACCGCGCTAAAAAGTGTCTTGGTTTTCATGCTCAATCTCCGGTTTGCTCTGACAAGCTGTCTCGCCCGTCTTCATGTACAGTCAAACGCCGGAGCGCAGGGTTTCCGTCGCAAGGTATAAAAGTATTTTGCGACATCGCGCCGCAAAGCTGAAGTTGCGCTCTACTTTTCAGATGAAACCGGGTATGAGAGGGGCTTGCCGCGATCGCCCCTGGCAGGGCCTACCAGAATTCAGGACCAAAACGGATGACCGACCACGCCTTGACGATGCAACAAGATCGCCCCTTGGGCCAGGCCCTGCGCCGGGGGTGGCGCTGCCGCTGCCCCAGTTGCGGGGCGGGGCCCTTGCTGCGCGGCTATCTGAAAGTGCGCGACAGTTGCGCCGTGTGCAATCAGGAACTGTTTCATCACCGGGCCGATGATGGCCCGGCCTACCTGACGATTTTGATCGTAGGGCATCTGATGGCCCCGCTGATTCTGTGGGTGTTTGTTGCCTACCGCCCCGATCCTTGGGTTCTGGCCTCGGTATTTTCTGTTGGCACTGTGGCCTTGTCGCTGTTCTTGCTGCCGCGCCTGAAAGGGGCAGTGGTGGCGTTGCAATGGGCCAAGCAAATGCACGGGTTTCGGGATAATGCCTGATTCTGCGCCTGATTCGGCACCTGATCCTGTGGCGGGTGCGCCCGTGATGCCTGGGATTGACAAAACCGCTTTGCGCCATGCGGCGACCGTGGTGCTGTGGCGGCAGCAGGCCGGCGGTTCCGTTCAGGTCTTGATGGGGCAGCGCGGCGACAAGGCGGCCTTCATGCCGTCAAAATATGTGTTTCCCGGCGGTGCGGTTGATTCGGCGGATGCCGATGTGGTGCTTGCCGACGGGCTGCCTGCGGCCTGCGCGCTGCGCCTGCAGGTTGATACCGCGATTGCCCCTGAAACCCTGGCCGCCGCCGCAATCAGGGAGCTGTGGGAGGAAACCGGGCTTGCGCTTGGGGTCAGCGGCACCTGGGCCGCGCCGCCCCCGCCGGATGAGGGCTATGACTGGGCCGGATTTGCCGCGCGCGGTCTGGTGCCTTGCGCGGCTGCGATGCAATTCATCTTTCGCGCCATCACCCCGCCCGGCAGGTCGCGGCGGTTTGATGCGCGGTTCTTTCTGGTGCCCGCAACCCAGATCCCCGGTGATATCGACGATTTCAGCGCCGCGTCAGATGAGCTGTCGCATCTGCATTGGATTGATCTGGCCGCAACCCGCAGCCTCGATCTGCCCTTTATCACCGAGGTGGTTTTGGCCGAGGTTGCCGCCGTGTTGCGCGATGGCCCAGCCAGCGGCGGTGTGCCGTTCTTTGACAATTCAAGCAACCGCCCTTTGTTTCGGCGGCTGGTTTAGGCCAGCGCCACAATCATGATGATTGAAACGGCCAGCAGCGCCATGCCGGCCACCTCGCGGGCTTTGGGTTTTTCACCGAAAACCAGCAGCGACACCAGCACCGAAAAGATCAGCTCTACCTGCCCGACAGAGCGCACATAGGCGGCATTTTGCAACGCAAAGGCAGTGAACCAGCCAAGCGAGCCCAGCACCCCCGTCACCCCCACCGGAAAGGTTGCGCGCCATTGGCCCAGCACCTTCGTCACCTCACCCGCCTCGCGCCAGCGTAGCCACAGCGCCATGGCCACGGTTTGAAACGCGGTCACACAGGCCAGCGCCAGCATCGCCCGAAACAGCGGGTCGGGGTTGGCAATCTCTATCGTGGCCCCCCGATAGCCAATTGCAGACAGCCCGAAAAACCCACCCGCCAGCAGCCCCAACACCGTGGCCCGGTTAAGGATTTTACCGGCCAGCCACCCTTCGGCAGGGCGTGACAGCAGCAAAACACCGGCAAGCCCGATTAAAATCGCCACGATTCCAAGGCCCGAGACTGCCTCGGCCAAGAACACTGCGGAAAACAGCGCAACCTGCACGGTTTCGGTTTTGGTAAAGGCAATCCCCACCGCAAAGCTGCGTTCAGAAAACAGGGCCACGGTGCAAAAGGTCGCGATAATCTGCGCCACCCCGCCCGCCACAGCAAAGGCCCAAAACATCAGGCCCAGCGGCGGGAGGCTATAGCCGCGCAGGGCCACCAGCACCGCAACGCCCAAACCAGCCAGCGGCACCGCGAACAAAAACCGCGAAAACGTGGCACCGCCCGTGGAAAGGCCCAACCCCTTCAGCCGCTTTTGCAGCATGAAGCGGATGGTCTGCACGGCGGCGGCGGCGATTGTGGCGATGACCCAAAGTTCCATGCCCCCTCATCGCATGCGGGTTACCGACTGTCGAGCGGATCTGTGGCAGGGTAGAGCGGATGCGGCAGCGGGTCTTTGGCGCGCAGGAAATAGCTGCGAAACACCTGCGCATAGCTGCGGTAGGCATAGCCATCATTGCGGGTCAGAAACCCCGCGCGATTGGCAGCATAGGTTTTTGGCAGGTTGTACCAAGGCACGCCGGGGTGGCTGTGATGCACGGCATGGAAATTGTTGTTCAAGAACAGCAGCGCCAAAGGCCCGCGATCTTCGATAATCACCGTGCGCGCAGTGGCAACTTCATGCGCGCGATGCTCCAGAAAGGTGCGGATTTTCAGCAGCCCATGCCCCAGCCACGCCGCCAACAGATAGGCCCAGAACGGCATCTCTGCCCACCACAACCACCCCACCAGCGGGATGAACCCAAGCGCATGCAGCCCCCAATCGCGCCGCACACCGGGGGCGTTGCGGGCAAACAGGCGCGCCTCGCCCAACAGCCACATCGCATTGCCGAGGATCGGGCCAAGCACGATACGGCCCAACAACGTGTTATTGGCGCGAAACAACATTTGCACTGCGGCGGGCAGCCGCGCCCAGATCGCCGGATCAAAGAAATTGCTTTCCGGGTCATCATAAGGGTCGGTCAAGATCGGGTCATGGTGATGGGCCAGATGCGTATCGCGAAAGCGGCCATAAGGCACGGTCAGCGTCAGCGCCGGTGATACCAGCGCCGCATTCACCCATTTCAACCGAAACGGATGGCCATGCAGCGCCTCATGCTGAAGCGAGGAAAACAGTGTGATCGCGACCCCCGTCACAATCACCCCCAGCAGCGGTGCCCCGCCATAGACCACGCTGGTTCCCAATGCCCAAAGCGCATAAGTCGCCAGCAGCATCAGCACCGTTGGCCATTCAACGCGTTTGTGCATCATTGCCCCGCAGTTTTCCCCAGCTGATCTGCGCCCAAAGCCGCTCATGCAGCAGATAGCACACGAAGCCCACGGCCATATTGGCCAGCGCCAGACCGCCCGCCACAAAGGCCGACCCGGTGACAAGCCAGCCGACAATCAGCATGGAAACCAGGCCAAAACCTTGCCAGACAAGGGCTTTTACAAGACTGCGGCGGCGGGTTTCCATAGGCTCTCCTCTTGCCTCAATGGGATAGCGCCGGGCGGCTTGTTGCGGTAGTCTGGATATAGGCACTATTTTTAGAACTATGGTTAGAAAATTCACCAATGCAGACCAAACCCGACAAGCGCACCCGCGCCCGCCTGTTCCGTGACCGGCTTGCCATTGCAATGGCCGCAACCGCAATGTCGCAGGCAAAACTGGCGCGGCTGGTCGGCGTTGATCGCTCTACCATCTCGCAGCTTTTGGCCGAAAACAGCAGCCGCCTGCCGAATGCGCAGGTTGCGGCCGAATGTGCCTTGGCGCTGCAGGTCAGCGCTGATTGGCTGTTGGGCTTGACAGATCGGCCCGAAATGGGCGCCGAATTGCTTGCCGCCTCGATCGCCATGACCGAGGCACCGCGCGCCTTGGTTGATGATCAGATCTTTCGCTGGCATCAAGAGGCGGCAGGCTATAAAATCCGCCATGTGCCCGCCACCTTGCCGGATATGCTGAAAACCGAAGCGATGCTGCGTTGGGAATATGAGTCGCATCTTGGCAAATCCATCGAACAGGCCATCGGCGCGACCGAGGACCGTCTGGGATGGATGCGCAGCGCGCGTTCAGATTACGAGATTGCCCTGCCTCTGCACGAACTGGACGCCTTCGCACAGGCAAGCGGCTATTATCACGGCTTGCCGCTGGCGGTGCGCCAACAGCAGCTAGATCAGCTTATTGCGTTGACCGAACAGCTTTACCCGTCCTTGCGGCTGTATCTGTTTGACGCGCGCCGGGTGTTTTCGGCCCCGGTCACGGTGTTTGGGCCGTTGCTGGCCGTGGTCTATCTGGGCCGTCACTATATGGCATTTCGCGATTCCGCACGGGTGGAAACCCTGACCCAGCATTTTGATTGGCTGGTGCGTGAAGCGGCTTTGGGCGCGCGTGATGTTACGGCGCATCTGCGCGCGCTCAGGGCAGCCCTTTAACGCAGCGCCGCAAGGTTATAGCCGTTCCAATCCAGCACCTCACGCGCGGCCTGCATCCGGTCGGCGGGCAAATCACCACCCCGGTTCAGAATAAAGCCGAACCGCCCCGATGGCGTGCCGATAACCAGGGTCCGATAGCCGACATCGGCCCAAAGCACCCACCAGGCCTCGCCCGTTGGTGGGGTGAAACGGCCAGGCCCAGCGACGGCCAAGGGGCCAGAAAACTGCGTCACCTTTCCGCCAAGGCAAAGCTGCGCAGCCAGTGAAAGCCCGGTTGCGGCACGCGAAATCCTGGCCCCGCCCAAGGGGCAGGCTGGTGCGGCCTGCGGCGCGAATTCGGCCACTTGCACCCAATTTCCGACCAGCTTTTCATTTTCCAGCACCGCATTGGAATAAATCTGGGTGCCGGGTTTGCGAAACCCCGGCGCAGGCGATTGGGCCATGCAGCCTGCCAGCAAAACAAGGGCGATCAGTCTATACATAGCTCAACCCGCCGCCCATCGTCTTGCAATATGGCCTGACATCCCAGTAATGGCTTGACCGGCGCACAGCTGTTGGAGCGCGCAAGGCACAGGCCGTCACAGTCGCTTTCGCGTGTGCATTGTTTGCCGCCGTCACGGGTCGGCATCTGGCAGGTCATCGCCCCCGATCTTCCGACGCTGACAAAATGCCCCCCCCGTTTTTCGCAGGCGATTTCACTGGCGGATTTGACCTTGACGGCGATGGGCGCTTGCCCCGCCTTCTCTGCCTTCTCTGCCTTCTCTGCCTTCTCTGCCTTCTCTGCCTTCTCTGCCTTCTCTGCCTTCTCTGCCTTCTCTGCCTTCTCTGCCTTCTCTGCCTTGTCAGGCACCGGCTTGGCGTCAAGCGGCCCAGTTTGAACCGCCTCTGCCGATTCCATTGGGGCCAAGGATGTTACGCTAACCGCTGGCCCTTGCAGCGCCGTTGGTGCGGCAACATCTGATGGCGCTGCTGACTTGCCGCCGATCTGGCACCCGGCCACGGCCAGCGCCAGCAGCAAGCCCCCGATGATCGGCAAAATCCCCTTGCGATTCATTCTAGAACGGCCGCGGAAAGGCACGGTTAGCCTCGTTGATATCGGCCAGAACATCTTCATTCAGCACCAGATCGGCAGAGCCGATGTTCAGCCGCAACTGATCAAGGTTTGTGGCCCCGATAATCGGGACAACCGGAAACGGGCGGTTGCGCACAAAGGCAAGCGCCATCTGGTTCGGATCCAGCCCGTGACGGGCGGCAATACCCAGATAGGCGGCGACCGCCTCAAACACATAGGGCGTCACACGGCCACCAAGATCGGGAGAGTTTACCCGGCGCGTCCCATCGGGCACCACACCGCCCGCATATTTACCGCTGAGCAAGCCCGCAGCCAGCGGCGAAAACGCCAGCAAGGGCATGTTTTCCAGCGCCGAAAACTCGGCCCAATCGCTATCAAACTGGCGGCAAAGCAAGGAATATTCATTCTGTACCGTGGCCATGCGCGGCAAGCCCATTGCCTGCGCCAATCGCAGCCAACTCGCAGCCCCCCAAACGCTTTCATTCGACAGACCAATCGCGCGAATCTTGCCCTCGGCCACCAGCTTATCCGCCGATTGCAGCACATCGGTCATATGGGCGAAAATCTCGGATGCGGGCGTGGTTGTGGGGGCAAAATTCCATATATTGCGGAAATGGTAGGACCCGCGATTGGGCCAATGCAATTGAAACAGGTCGATATAATCGGTCTGCAACCGCCGCAGCGATGCCTCAACCCCCGCGCGCAGGCTGGCCCCGGTAATCGGCGCTCCGTCGCGCACCTGCGCGTTGCCCTCGCCCGTGACCTTGGTTGCCAGCACTACCTTGTCACGGCCGCCATTGCGGGCAAACCAGTTGCCAATGATCGCTTCGGTGTCGCCAATGGTTTCCTTGCGTACCGGGTTGGTCGGGTACATTTCTGCAGTATCCCAGAAATTCACCCCATGTTCCAAGGCCATGGCAATCTGGTCATGGCCGTCACTTTCAGTATTCTGCGAGCCCCATGTCATCGTGCCAAGGCAAAGTTCCGAGACCATAAGGCCCGTAGCCCCAAGCGGTATTTGTTTCATGGTTTGGCCTTTCAAGAGGTTAACGCAGCAATCAATCCGCCAAAGACTCGCATCATTTGCAAAGCGGCGCAAGTCGCCACGAAAACACCCTGACACGACAAAGCAAGAAACAAAACCAACGACTTACAATACCAAGAGCGCAGCCTTACCCTTGCCGGATACGCATATCCGGGGGGGCCGAACGCGCGATCACCCGCCTTGCGTTCGGAATGTCATTGCCCATGGCCCGCGCAATTGCGGCATCATTGGGCAAGCCATGCGCGCGCCAGCGTTGGGTCAGACGCGCCTCCAGCGTTGCAAGTGGCACCTCAATCCCGATGGTCAGATCCCAAAACCGGAAAAGCCGGTTCCAAGGGGTTTCATCCAACAGCAGGTAATTTCCCTCGACCAGCAGCACCCGCTGGGCGGGGCCAATCACCCGTGCCCCGGCTATTGCCAGATCGCGGCTGCGGTCAAAGACCGGAATAACAACCTCTGGCTCGGCCTTCAGCCGGGCGAGCAGCGCTGTGAAGCCAGCCACGTCAAATGTCTCGGGCGCGCCTTTGCGGGCCAGCAGGCCACGCGCCTGCAAGACCGCATTATCAAGGTGAAACCCATCCATCGGCACCACCGCCGAGGCGTCGATCTGGGCGGCCAGTGCCTCTGTCAGCGTCGATTTTCCGGCCCCCGGCGGCCCGGCGATTGCCACCAACACACGCCCCGGCCCGTCATGCGCCGCGATTGTCGCCCTGATCTCTGCCAACGCCGTCTTCATCGTATGCCCGTCATTTTTCCATGGATTTCAACCGGCTTGCCACATCCAGCATCCGGTTGGAAAAGCCCCATTCGTTATCATACCAGCCAAATACCCGCAGCATCCCTCCGGCGGTGATACGGGTTTGGGGGCAAGCCATGACAATGCTTTCGCGCCGCGCCCGCAAATCGGTGGAAACCAGCGCCCGGTCGGTCGCCCCGATCACGCCACCCGCCACCAAAGCCGCCGCATGAAACGCTGTATTCACGGCCTCTACCGTGGCGGGCCGCCGGGTCATCACCGCCAGATCAACCGCTGACACGCTGACCACCGGCACCCGCACCGCCGAGCCTTCAATCCGGCCTGCAAGGTCTGGCAACACATGGTCCAGCAAACGCTGCGCCGAGGTGGTCGTCGGCACCATCGACACCGCAGCAGCCCGGCTGCGGGCAAAGTCAGCGGCGGGCGCGTCAACCGTTGGCTGGCTGCCCGTATAGCAATGGATCGTCGTCATCGACCCGGTTTCAACCCCCCATTCCGCCTCGATCAGCGCGACCAGCGGCGCCAGCGCATTGGTGGTGCAAGAGGCGTTCGACAAAATCCGATGCTGGTGCAGGTTCAGCCCCGCCTCATTCGCGCCCAGAACCACCGTAAAATCAGCCGCCTTTGATGGGCCAGATACCAGCACCCGCCCCGCCCCGGCCCGCAAGCCCCGCGCCGCCATTTCGTGCCCATCGGCGCGGCCCGTACATTCCATCACCAAATCCACACCGCGCAAATCGAGTGTGGAAATATCTTGCACCCGGTGCAGCACAATGCGCCGGCCATCAATCACCAAATCCGTGCCATCTTGCACAACACTGCCGCGCCACGGGCCAAAAACACTATCAAATTCAAATAGGTAGGCGCACATATCGGGGGCGGCAATATCGTTGACGCCCACCACCTCCAGCCCCGGCCAACGGTCTGGGCTTTGCAAGAATGCACGCAACACCGAGCGCCCGATCCGCCCGAACCCGTTGATGAATATCCGCATGGCTGTGCCTTTCGTTTGCACAACCTGACCATGCTGCGCGCGCCGGATCAATGGGCTGCGGGGGGGAATTTTGTATCTGTCACAATTGGCATCAACCCGGCACACAGGCTGCGCAGTGCCGGGCATCGCAAAGCCTGCCTCAGCCCCGCCCAAATCGCCAGATCAGACGACCCCCGCGCCTGCGGCTATTGCGCCAACCCCAGCGCTGCAAGATTGGCCGCGCCGCGGGTGACGTGGCGCAGGTCATCCACCTCCAGGATCAGCCGCGGCATTTTGGGCAGCGCGTGCAAGGCGGCAAAAATCGCGTGCCAGTTCAACGGGCCATCGCCGGGGTGCCAGTGACGATCGGCAAAGCCGTCACTGTCTTGCAAATGCACATGGTCCAAGCGTTTTCCCGCCGCCATGACATAGGTATCAACCGGCGGTGCCCCACAGGAAAAATGCGCATATTGTGCGTGGCCGGTATCAAGCGACACTTTCAACGCTGGTGATTTCAGCGCATCAACCATGCGACAGCGCGCCGCCGGGTCGATATCTTCGATGTTTTCCAGCACGAGCCCAACGCCGATATCTTCGGCGCGCTTAAGCACCGGGCCCAAAGTATAGCGCACCCGCTCAATCTGGCTGAGCGCGTCATGCTCACTGACCTGCTGGTTTCCATGATCCCATGATGTGATCGGGGAATGTATGACCATTTGCGTGGCCCCCAGCGCCTCGCACACCTCCAACGCCTTGAGCATGCGGGCCTGCACGATCAAGGCGATATCTGGGTCGGCGCTATCAATGCTGAAACCGATATACGGGCCGTGGATGCCGATGCGCCCGGTCAGCCCGTCGATCAGCGTTTTGGCGCGCGCCAGAGGCGTTGCAAGATCGCCGTTCAGCACATGCGGCAAACAAAAGCTTTGAATTTCCAGATCGCGCGGGGCCGACAGCATCCAATCGCGGTGCAGGGCCAGCATATCCAACGTCAGGGCTGCGCCAAGAACAGGCTTCATTCGGCGGCCTCCTGCATGCGGGCGTGGTGGATGGCGGCAATGGCGCAAGAGGCCAGGCGCGCCATCGAACTGTCAGACCGTGAGTTGAGGATAACCGGCACCCTTGCCCCCATCACCAACCCCGCCGCCTCGGCATGGCTGATATAGGAAAGCTGTTTGGCCAGCATATTGCCCGCATCTATCCCCGGCACTACCAGCACCTCGGCGCGGCCCGCCACCTCGGATGTGATGCCTTTGGTGCGCGCAGCAGCCACCGAAACGGCGTTATCCATCGCCAGCGGGCCATCGACAAAGCCCCCGGTTATCTGGCCACGCTCGGCCATTTTTGACAGCAACGCGGCGTCGATCGAGGACGGAATCGCCGGGTTCACCGTTTCCGTCGCTGAAAGCACGCCCACACGCGGCTGCGCTATGCCGATGGAAATTGCCAGATCAATGGCGTTTTGCACGATATCAACCTTGGTCGCCAGATCGGGCGCGATATTGATTGCAGCATCGGTAACCAGCAAAGGATGCTCCAGCCCCGGCACGTCCATCACAAAAATATGGGTCAGGCGGCGGCCAATGCGCAGGCCTTTTTCCCGGTCGACCATCGCGCGCAGCATATCATCCGTATGCAGATTACCCTTCATCACCGCATCGGCGCGGCCCTCATGCACCAGTGCCACAGCGCGGGCGGCGGCCTCGGCGTGCTGTGGGCAGTCGATGATTTCAATCCCGGTCAGATCCGTACCCAATTCAGCGGCGACGGCGTGAATTTTACCCGCATCGCCGACAAGGATCGGGGTGATGATGGTATGCCGCCGCGCCAGCAAGGCCCCGCCCAGCGAGGCGGCGTTATTGGGGCAGATAACGGCGGTGCGCAAGGGCGGCAGCGGTTCAGCCTTGGCGAGCAAGGCTTCAAAATGGCGATGGCGGCGCACCGTAAGGCCCGGCAAGGTAGAGCTGTCAACCCGGTAGCTTACAGCCGGGGCCTGCACCCGGACAGTGCCCGACAGGATCTGCTTTTTGTCAATCTCGCGGATAACACGGGCGGCAAGGGTGACGATGCCGTTTTCAAGCCCGGTCACGGTTACGGTTGTCACCAGCTCATCCCCCGCATGGGCGCGGCCCTGAAAATCATAGGATTGCGAGAGGGTCATGATCCCCGGTCCGGGCAGTTGCGTGCCCAGAATCGCAGTCACAAGCGAGGCCGCAAAGGCCGTTGGTACCATCGCCTCGGCCTGTCCGTCGCCATCGCCATCAAGCCCCGGCACATGCAGGGGATTATGGTTTCCGGTCGCTGCGGCAAAGATATACAGGTCATCGGCCGTACACAGGCGAATGGCCTGGGCGGTATCGCCCAGTTTGAGCGTCTCAAACAAGTGGTTTTCAAGGATCATCACAGACTCCGGCATTGCTTGCCCTGTTGTGGCCGTGCAAGGCCGCAAGGGCAAGCCCGGTCAGGCCATTTGTGCCGGAAACCCCACGGCATCCAGCGCATTGATCAGCGCTTCGATCGGCTCGGTCGAGGTCACTTCGGCGCGGCGCGTGACCAGGTCCACCACGACGCTGGCTGTCGGGTCCAGCTTCAGGATGGCGGCCTCAACCGCCGATTTGCAATGGCCGCAGGTCATATCGGGGATGGATAGGGTGGTCATGGGGGCTCCTGTCTTTTGGGGCAAGATTGGGGTTCCTGCCGGGGGAAGGTCAAGGAGAAAATATCGGGAGAATATCAGCGTGGGCCCTTGACCTTCTAGTAACTGGAAGCCTTAAGTATGCCCTGAAAGTGAGGGCGCCATGGCTGGATTCAAGTTTGAGGTTGAAGGGATGACCTGCGGGTCTTGCGTCGGCCGTGTCGAGCGGATTTTATCTGGCGTTGATGGGGCGGGCAGGGCAGAGGCCAACCTGGCCAGTGGCACCGCCACGGTCGCGGGCGGCGCGGCGCCGGCGCTGGCATTGGCGCTGAAAAATGCCGGCTTCGGCACGCGCGAGGACAGGCTGGTGCTGGCGGTTGAGGGGATGACCTGCGCCTCTTGCGTGGGGCGGGTGGAACGCGGGCTGGCCGCATTGCCGGGGGTTACCGACGCGCAGGTGAACCTTGCGCTTGAACGGGCCGAAGTTCGATTTCTGGCGGGTTCACAGACGGCGGACTCGGTGATTTCCGCGATTTCCGCCCTGGGCTATGTTGCAAAACTGCAAGAACGGGTGGCCGAAGACGACCACAAGGCAGAAGAGATCCTGGCCTTGCGGCGGCAATTGCTGATCGCTTTGGTGCTGGCCCTGCCCGTGTTCATTCTGGAAATGGGCGGGCATATGGTGCCTGCGTTTCATCATTATATTGCGCGGACCATCGGCACCCAGACCAGTTGGCTTATTCAATTCGTGCTGACTTCGGCAGTGCTGATCGGGCCGGGGCGGCTGTTTTACACGCGCGGCTGGGCGGCGCTGCGGCATGGCGCGCCTGATATGAATGCGTTGGTGATGATCGGCACCGCGGCGGCTTACGGCTTTTCGGTGGTGGCGACCTTTGCACCGGGCTTGCTGCCCAGCAGCGCCCGCGCGGTGTATTTCGAGGCGGCTGCGGTTATTGTCGCCCTTATCCTTTTGGGGCGCTGGCTGGAGGCGCGGGCCAAGGGCCGCACCGGGGCCGCGATTGCGCGGCTGGTCGGGCTTGCGCCCAAAACCGCACAGGTGGAACGCGGTGGCGTGGTGGCGGATGTGGCACTGGAAGAGGTGATTGTCGGTGACATATTGCACCTGCGCCCCGGTGAGAAAATCGCCGTGGATGGCGAGGTGATCGACGGGCAAAGCTATGTCGATGAAAGCATGATCACCGGCGAACCCGCGCCAGTGGAAAAAGCCCCTGGTGCGACAGTGACCGGCGGCACGGTAAACGGCACCGGCGCGCTGCGCTACCGCGCGTTGCGGGTTGGGGCCGATACGATGCTGGCGCAAATCATCCGCATGGTCGGCGAGGCGCAGGGGGCGCGGCTGCCAGTGCAGGATCTGGTCAACAAGATCACCGGCTGGTTTGTGCCTGCCGTATTGGTCACGGCCGCGCTGACGGTGCTGGTTTGGCTGATCTTTGGGCCTGCGCCAGCCCTGACCCATGCGCTTGTTGCGGGCGTGGCGGTGCTGATCATCGCTTGCCCCTGCGCCATGGGCCTTGCGGTGCCGGTGTCGATCATGGTTGGCACCGGCCGCGCGGCCGAACTGGGCGTGCTGTTTCGCAAGGGGGCCGCCTTGCAAGCCCTGCAATCGGTCGATGTGGTGGCCGTGGATAAAACCGGCACCCTGACTGCTGGTCGCCCTGAAATGACAGATTTCGTGCTGGCGCAAGGGTTCAACTCTGACATTGTGCTGGCGCGTGTGGCCGCCGTGGAAAGCAAGTCAGAACATCCCATCGCCCAAGCCATTTTGCGGGCCGCGCGCGAACGCGGGCTGGAGCTGCCCCCGGCGTTCGAATTCGAATCCCACACCGGCTACGGTATCGCCGCGCATGTTGCCGGGCAGCGGGTGCTTGTCGGCTCTGCGCGGTTTTTGAAACGTGAGGGGGTTGATCTGCGCAAGCTGGACAAGGCCGGGGCAACGCTTGCCAGCAACGGAAAAACGCCGCTTTATGCCGCGTTGAACGGCCAGATTGCGGCGGTGATCGGCGTGTCTGACCCGGTGAAACGCGGCACCCCCGAGGCGATTGCGGCGCTGCAGGCGATGGGGCTGCGCGTGGTGATGATCTCGGGTGACAATACCGAGACGGCGCGGGTCATTGCCGGAGAGTTGGGCATAAAAGAGGTGGTGGCCGAGGTGCTGCCCGACGGCAAGGTCGAGGCTTTGGCGCGCTTGCGGCGCGATGGCGCAACGCTGGCCTTTGTTGGCGATGGCATCAACGATGCGCCCGCGCTGGCCTTTGCCGATGTTGGCATCGCGATTGGCACCGGCACCGATGTTGCGATCGAAGCGGCGGATGTGGTGCTGATGTCGGGTGATTTGCGCGGCGTTGTTTCGGCGTTGGCGATCAGCCACGCAACAATGCGCAACATCAAACAAAACCTGTTTTGGGCCTTTGGCTATAACGCAGCCCTGATTCCGGTGGCGGCAGGGGTTTTGTACCCGATCTGGGGCGTGCAATTGTCACCGATGCTGGCGGCGGGGGCGATGGCCATGTCTTCGGTCTTTGTGTTGTCAAATGCGCTGCGGCTGCGCTGGGTTGCACCGGGCCATGCAGGAGAGGCGCAGTGAACATCAAAGAGGCCGGGAAACTGGCGGGATTACCCGCAAAAACCATCCGCTATTATGAAGAGGTCGGGCTGGTCCGCCCCCTGCGCGATAGCAACGGCTATCGCGCATTTCGTGAGAATGATGTGCATAAGCTGGGGTTTCTGGCACGGGCGCGCGCCCTTGGATTCACCATCGAAGATTGCCGGGTGCTGCTGTCTTTATACGAAGACAAAAGCCGTGCCAGCGCCGATGTGAAAGAGATTGCCGAACGCCATCTGACGCAAATCTCTGACAAGATTGCGGCGTTGCAAATGATGCATGAAACGCTGTCACATCTTGTGACCTGCTGTCATGGCGATGATCGCCCGGATTGCCCGATCCTGGCCGATCTGGCCCCGTCAAAATAAGGCGCATTTGCCGGAACGTGATGGATATTTGCGCCAGAAAGAGGGCAGGGTCAGGCCGCTTTAGCCCCGTCAGCACCCGTCACAAACACAAAGCCATTCGGCCCAAGGATCACGTTTGTGTCGATTATTTCCGCGTTTTGGCTGGGGCCTGTCAGGTGGCCTTGGGTGTTTAACGTCAGCCTGACCTCGGTGGGCGAGAGGTTGTAGAGGCACAGCAGATCGTCGCGCAGAAAGCCAAGGACAGGTTCGGGCAGGTCTAGAAACCGCGTTCTGCCCTGCCGCAGCGCCGGGGTGCTTTTGCGAAAGGCCAACACCTCACGATAGGCAGCAAGCACCGACCCTGCGCCCTGGCTTGCGACGTTGCGCGCCTTTTGCTGCGGTTTGATCGGCAGCCAGGGGGGGGCGCTGGTAAAACCCGCTTGCGCGCTGCCATCCCAGACCATCGGCGTCCGGCAACCATCACGGCCCTTGTAGTCGGGCCAGAACTTGAAGCCCGGCGGGTCGGTCAGCTCATGGTAGAGGATGTCGGTCTCGGTTTGGCCCAATTCCTCGGCCTGATACAGACATAGCGAGCCTTCAAAGCCGGCAAGCATGGCGATGGCCAGTTTCGCCAGCGCATCTGGCGCCCCATGATCGGCCCAGCGGGTGACGTGGCGGATCACATCATGGTTGGAAAAGCTCCAACATGGGCAGCCATTTGGGGCAGCGGCGTAAAAGGATTCCAGCTTTTGGCGGAAATGCCCGGCTGTAAATTCCGGGCCAAGCATATCAAAGGAATAGGCCATGTGCAGGCGGGTTGTGCCAGCCGTGTATTGGGCCATGATTTCACCCGCCCGGCGCGATTCACCCACCTCGCCCACCATCGCGCGGGCGTCGTATTCATCTGTCAGCGCGCGCAGACGTTCCAGAAAGCCAAGGTTTTCCGGCCGGTTTTTGGAATACAGATGGTCTTGCATGTCATAGGGATTGACCTTTGGCGTCACCGCATTGCGCGGGTCGGGCGGGTTTGGGCGCAGCTTTTGGTCGTGGAAATAAAAGTTCACCGTATCAAGCCGAAAACCATCGACCCCACGGTTCAGCCAGAAGCGCATGGTTTGCAACAGCCAGTCTTGCACCGCAGGGGTGTGAAAGTTGAAATCGGGCTGCGAGGCCAGGAAATTATGCAGATAATATTGCCGCCGCCGCGCATCCCATTCCCAGGCCGAGCCGCCAAAAACCGAGACCCAGTTATTGGGCGGGCTGCCATCGGGCATCGGGTCTACCCAGACATACCAATCGGCGCGCGGGTTGTCACGGCAGGCGCGGCTTTCCACAAAGAACGGGTGCTGATCCGAGGAATGACTGAGAACCTGATCAATAATCACCTTCAGCCCCAGGTCATGCGCCCGCGCCAGCAGCGCGTCAAAATCGGCCAATGTCCCGAACAGCGGGTCAATATCGGTGTAATCGGAAACGTCATAGCCCATATCCGCCATCGGCGAGGTGAACACCGGTGAAAGCCAGATCGCATCAACCCCAAGGCTTGCCACATGCGCCAGCCGCGCGGTGATGCCGGGAATATCGCCGATGCCATTGCCGCTACTATCCTGAAACGAGCGGGGATAGATTTGATATGTTACCGAATTGCGCCACCAATCTTGCATCATGCCCCCCTTGCCGCTGCCGCGCCCAGACGACGCCAAAGACGCGCTGGGCGCAAGCCTGTTTTTAAAACGCGTTGCGGCCTGTTTCGTTTCAGCCCACCTCTGACGGCATGATCTGGGATTTCCTTTTCTGCAACGAGGGTGTGGAAGGGGGGGGCGGGCAAGCCGCATCCTGTGGCGCAACGGGGGCGTGTTGTTGCGTTTGTGGGCGAAGGGCGCTTGCACCGCCGCCTGAGGCGTTCATTCCGGCGCGAGGCAGATCATCAGCGGTTGCGGTTTGAGGAGGCCCATATCATCCGCCAGAAACGCGATGAACCAAGCCGATGGTCCGGGGCGGGCTGGCACGCAGGCGACCGGATATCGGCTTCCCTTGCCTTGGTTTGATCCAGGCAGTAGTGTCTGATCGAGAAAACACCCCGGGCACCATCTTGCAGCGCGATTGCGGCCTTTGGATTGCCTTTGCGCCCCCTTGAATGACGTGAGACCATGATAAACCCCAACCTGTCCCGCCTCCAAGGCCCGAACCTTGCCCTGCGCCTTGTCCAGCCCCGCGACGCAAGCTATTTGTATGGCCTGCGGGTGAATCCGGCCTACAATCTGCACCTGTCACAAGTGCGCGGAACCGCAGAAGATCAGCGCCACTGGATCGAGGCTTACAAAACGCGCGAGGCCGAAGGGTGCGAGCTTTACTACATCATCGAAAGGCACGACGGCCAAGCCTGTGGCACCGTCAGGCTGTATGACATCAAGGCAGACAGCTTTACCTGGGGCAGTTGGATCTTGGATGCCGGCAAGCCGCCAAAGGCCGCGCTGGAAAGTGCTGTTCTTGTCTACCGGATCGCCTTTGATCTGCTTGGCCTGCGCATTGCACAGTTTGATGTGCGCCGTGACAATGAAACCACACTTGCCTTTCACAGGCGGTTTGGCGCCACACAAACACATACAAGCGAAACCGACGCGTTTTTCACCTATCCCCGCACGCAATATGACGCGGATCTGGAAAGACATATGGGTGTTTTGCGCGGAGTAGCTGCGGAATGAGCGATATAAAGGGCTTTGTCCGGGAAATCAGCCTTCCCCAAATCCATGACCCACGGGGTGATCTGACCTTTGTCGAGGGGGGCAACCAAGTGCCCTTCGACATCCGCCGGGTCTATTACCTCTATAACGTACCAGTGGATTCCGAGCGCGGCGGGCATGCCCATCGAGAGCTGGAGCAAGTCGTGTTTGCGCTATCGGGCAGCTTCCGCATGAAGATTGACGACGGGCACACAAAATCAGAATACTGGCTGCGCGACCCGCGCAAGGGGCTTTACATCAGCCGCCTGATCTGGCGCGAAATGGATGCCTTCAGCCAAGGTGCCGTCTGCATGGTTCTTGCATCACATCGCTATGATGAAGCCGATTACTTTCGGAACTATGATGATTTTCTGGCGGCGGCAAAGGGTGCAAACGCATAATGCGGTGGAAGCGATCTTTCATCAAACGGAAAATCCGATATGGAAAACGGTTGTTTGATTTCATTGCCAGGCAACCAAATTCGTCGAAACGGCGGGCTTTTCTAAAACTGATCGGTTACGAGCTTTTGCAGCCCTGCGACCTGGCGGGCGCGGCGGTAAACAGCTTTGATTTGGTGCCACCCTCTGATGCGACCATTGCGCAGCCGAACTTTGCGGGGGCTGTGGCTGTGGCGCCCTTGCTGCACACCCATCCAAAACTGCAGGCGCATGTTCTAAGGGGCGCAATTGTCAGCGCCTACACGTCCGGTATTGTTTGCGATGATCGGCTTGCACTGCCCGATGATGTGCGCGAAGGGCAGCACCGTGTCTTGACCGATAATGACAACCTGTTTCATTTTGAACCGGGGCATTCGGTGCGCTACAAGTACCCCTGCACCAAGTTGAAAAATGCCATCTTCATTGGCGGGTCCGGGGCGTATAACTGGTATCATTTCGTCATTGAAATTCTGCCCAAGGCGCTGCTTGCCCAAATGTTGCCAGCGGCCTATGCGGATTATCCGCTTGTGGTGCCCGAAGAATGTCGCAGCATACCCAGCTTTGCCGAAGTCCTTGCAATTTTTGCCGCTGGCCGTGAAATCACATATTTGCCCAAAGGCAAATATCTGCAGGTTGAAGAATTGATAGCGTTTGATGAGGTCAGCACCGGGCCGGACAACGTGAAGGTCGGATTCTGGCCCGAGATTGGTGATTATAGTCAGCATGATGACTTCATGCGCACCTATGTTGATGCGTTGCGCGCGGCCCTGTTGCCCGATCACCATGCACAAGCAAACACTGCCAAACGTATTTTCTTGATCAGGCCGGGGGTTCGGCGGAATTACAATCAAGACGCTTTGGTTGCCATTGCCGCGAAATATGGATTTGCGCCGCACGACCCGTCGGCTTTGTCGCTTGCAGCGCAGGCCCGGCTTTTTGCCAGTGCGGAAATGATTATTGGCCCCTCGGGGGCGGCTTGGGTTGGCATGGTGTTCCGGCAAGATCCGGCGCAGTTTCTAAGCTGGCTACCGGCAGAATACCGGCAGTTTTGCAGCTATGCCAGTTTGGCCGCCATATTGGGCCACGACATGCGCTTTCTTGAAACGATCCCCGATCGCCCCCTGAAATGGTCAGGGGATGCGTATACGGGCGGCTACCAGCTTGCCCCCGAGCCTTTTGAACGCGCGCTGCAACACATGACAGGAGCTGCCTGATATGATCCCCTTTCTTGACCTTGGCGCGGCATACCGCGAAATCAAACCTGAAATTGACAGGGCCGTCCAACGTGTGCTGGAAAGCGGGTGGTATATCCTTGGCCCCGAGGTTGACGCGTTTGAGGCGGAATGGGCAGAGTATTGCGGTGCGGCCCATGCTGTCGGGTTGGCAAATGGGCTTGATGCCCTGATCTTGGCGTTGCGCGCGTTGGATGTGGGGCCGGGGGATGAGGTGATCGTACCATCCAACACCTATATTGCAACTTGGCTGGCGGTATCGGCCGTCGGCGCGCGCCCCGTCCCGGTTGAGCCGGACCCGGCCACCCACAACTTGAACCCATCCCTTATCACAGCGGCTTTGACCGATCGGACCAAAGCAATCTTGCCGGTGCATCTATACGGCCAACCGGCCGATCTTGACCCGATCTTGATGCTGGCGCGCGCGCATGGAATTGCCGTGGTCGAAGACGCGGCCCAGGCGCATGGCGCGCAGTACAAAGGCCGCAAGATCGGCGCGCATGGTGATATTGTCTGTTGGAGCTTCTATCCCGGAAAAAACCTTGGTGCCTTGGGGGATGCCGGGGCAATCACGACCAACAATGCCGATCTGGCCGACCGCATCCGCATGCTGCGCAACTATGGCAGCCGTGAGAAATATGTAAACGAGGTGCAGGGCGTGAATTCGCGGCTTGATCCGATACAGGCTGCGGTTTTGCGGGTAAAGCTGGCGCATCTGCACAATTGGTCTGAACGGCGCCAGGCCATTGCCGCCCTTTATCTGGAGGGTTTGGCCCGGACAGACCTGATCCTGCCCCATGTGCCGGACTGGGCCAACCCGGCTTGGCATCTCTTTGTCATACGCAGTGCAGACCGCGATAGCGTGCAGGCGCGGCTAACCAAAGCGGGGATAGGCAGCTTGATTCACTATCCAATCGCGCCGCATATGCAGGCGGCATATTCAGAAATGGGGCTTGCTGCCGATACCCTGCCCGTGGCGCGGAAATTGGCCGCCGAGGTGCTGAGCTTGCCGATTGGCCCACAGCTATCATTGCAAAATGCGCAGGCCGTCATAGAGGTGTTGACGGATATCTGACCCCAGCCCCCCAAAGCGCAAATTGGTTTATAGCATTTCGCCTTGAACTTGAAACAAGGCCTATCACATATCGCGTTGAAATCTTTGATTTCAGGCAGCGATATGTGACGAAGGCTTCAAGGGGAAATGCCTTGAACCCGCTTTGATGCCACATTCCTGTGTCTGGCCGAATGGCAAAACTGCCCGGCGCTAGAAATCAAGATCGGCGTAATGCGATGGGGGCGGGAAGCCCGGCACCTGATCGGCCAGCAAAGGCCGGAAACTGGGGCGCGATTTGATCTTGGCATACCAATCCTTCACATTGGCAGACCGGTTCCAATCCACATCCGAGATATAGTCCAGGCAGCTTAAATGGGCCGCCGCCGTGAAATCTGCCAGCGTCATCACATCGCCCGCCAACCATCGCCGCTGATCCAACAGCCAAGCCATATAATCCAGATGGTATTTGATCCGCGCCGCGCCGAACTTCACCGCTTTGCTATCGGGATAGCCCAGCTTCATCACCTTTTTATTCACGCGTTCATAGAGCAGGTTCGATGTCACCTCGCCATGAAACTTGTCATCAAACCAAGCGCATATCCGGCGCACCTCAAACCGGCCAGCGGGGTCGCGCGGCATCAGGGGCGGTGTTGGGATTGTTTCCTCAAGATATTCACAAATCGCCTGGCTTTCAGTCAGATGCTTGCTGTCCATCTTCAAAATAGGCACTTTTCCCGCCGGGTTACGCCGCAAAAAATCGGCAGACGGTTCCCAATACCGCTCCTCCACCAGTTCGACTTCCAGCTTTTTCTCGGCCAAAGTCAGCCGGACCTTCCGGCAAAACGGGGAGAGCGGGAAGTGATAGAGTCGGTTCATTGCGTAATGACTTTCGGCAAAAGGATCAGGCCTTCTTATCGCCCAATCCGCAGAAAATTCAATCCCACTTCCCGCCTACGGTTCAAAACAAGCGGATCTACCGTCGCGGTGAATGGTCTTTGCCCCATCCAGAATCGCCGCCGAACGCTTGCGCAGCGCCGAAGAGGGGTTTTCGGCACTCCGCTCTTTTGGGTTTGGCAACACGGCGGCCAATCGCGCGGCCTGAACTGGGGTCAGGTTTGCCGCCTCAACGGCAAAATAGCGCGCTGCCGCAGCTTTGACCCCAAAGACGCCTTCGTCAAACTCTGCCACATTCAGGTATACCTCCAGAATTCGGCGTTTGGACCAGACACCCTCGATCAGCAGCGTGATCAGGGCCTCCATCGCTTTGCGCGTATAGCTGCGACCGTGCCACAAAAACACGTTCTTTGCGACTTGCTGGGTCAGCGTTGAGGCGCCGCGGTTGCTGCCTGCATCAATGGCGGCGCGAATGGCCCGCATGTCAAAGCCCCAATGCAGGCAGAAATTTGCATCCTCTGCCGCTACGACAGATCGCGCCATGACCGGGGCGATTTCATCCCAATCAGCCCATTCTTGTTTGACACCGCCAAGGCGTTGCCCTTCTTGCCACATATAGATCGTCGTTGGCGGGTTCACGACCGAGAACAGAAAGACAAGTGTGACCAAGGCCAGGGCAAGGCCGCCAGACAGCCGGAAAACCCAGCGCAGCGCCCATTTCACAAGGCGGCGGCGGGGGGGGGCTGCTTTCTTTTGTGGGTTGCGTTTAGCCATGCTGCCTTAAGCCATGAAGCCAAGCGGCAATCAAGCGCCGATCCCCCCGCCGGCACAGCGCGCGCCGGGGGAGGGGGGCAACATTCTTGCTACTCAGCGGGGACTGCTTCGCGTTCATCGGACAAAGGATGCGGCAGATGTATCAGCATTTCCTTGGGGCAGGCTTGCAAAAAGTTCACCCGCTCATTTGCCCAATCGTTCAGGATCGCTTTTGCCTTCAGGCTGCCGGTTTCTTCGGCATGGCGTTGGACAAGCCCTTTCAACTGCGCCTCCCAATGGGGGTGGCCAACGGCACAGGTCACAAGGCTTTCAAGGTTCATAAACTCCTCGGCCACACCGTCAGGATCATAAAGATAGGCCATGCCCCCCGTCATCCCCGCGCCAAAGTTTGCGCCGATACTGCCCAGAATTACCGCCACACCGCCGGTCATGTATTCACAGCCATTGGTGCCGCAGCCCTCGATCACCACCGACGCGCCCGAATTGCGCACGCCAAAACGCTCGCCGGCGCGGCCACAGGCAAACAGGTTGCCCGCAGTCGCCCCGTAAAGAACGGTGTTGCCGATGATGGTATTTTGTGACGCCTCAAGCGGGCTTGACATATGCGGGCGCACCACGATCGTCGCGCCCGAAAGCCCCTTGGCAACATAGTCATTGGCATCGCCGGAAACTTCCAGTTTCAGGCCCCGCACCGCAAAGGCCCCAAGCGACTGCCCGCAAGAGCCGGACAGCTTTACCGTCAGATGATCCTCTTGCAAGGAATTGCGCATTCCAAAACGTTTGACGATATGGCTGCTGGCCCGCGTGCCAATCGTGCGATGTGTGTTGCGCACGGCATAGGACAGTTGCATCTTTTCGCCATCTTCAAAGAATCGGGCGGCGTCACGGATAATCTCGGCATCCAGCGTATCGGGCACCGCATTGCGGGGTTTTGACCGATCATAGGTGATGCGGTGCGCACCATCGACGGTGATCAGCAGCGGGTTCAAATCCAGATCATCCAGATGCGCCGAACCGCGCGAAACCTGGCTCAGCAAATCCGCCCGCCCGATGATCTCGTCCAAAGAGCGCGCGCCGATACTGGCCAGAATCTCACGCACTTCTTGCGCGTAGAAAGTGATCAGATTGACAACCTTATCTGCCGAGCCGGAAAACTTCTTGCGCAGGTCTTCATCCTGGGTACAGACGCCCACCGGGCAGGTGTTGCTTTGGCATTGGCGCACCATGATGCAGCCCATCGCGATCAGTGCCGCTGTGCCGATACCATATTCTTCGGCCCCCATCATTGCCGCCATCACGATATCGCGGCCCGTGCGAAGGCCGCCATCGGTGCGCAGGGTCACCCGCTCACGCAGGTTGTTCATGCTAAGCACCTGATGCGCCTCGGTCAGGCCCATTTCCCACGGCAGGCCTGCGTATTTGATGCTGGTCGCGGGTGATGCCCCGGTGCCGCCATTATGGCCGGAAATCAGGATCACATCGGCCTTGGCCTTGGCCACGCCTGCCGCAATCGTGCCAACGCCCGAACTGGATACCAGTTTTACCGTCACCTTGGCGCGTGGGTTGATCTGTTTCAGATCATAGATCAACTGCGCAAGGTCTTCGATGGAGTAGATATCATGGTGCGGCGGCGGTGATATCAGCGTCACCCCCGGCGTGGAATGGCGCAACCGCGCGATCAGTGCCGTGACTTTCATGCCGGGCAACTGCCCGCCTTCGCCGGGCTTGGCGCCCTGCGCGACCTTTATCTCCAACTCTTCACAGGCGTTCAGATATTCCGCCGTCACGCCAAAGCGCCCCGAAGCCACCTGTTTGATCTTGGCGCTTGGGTTGTCGCCATTCGCCTCGGGCAGGAAATGCGCCGGGTCTTCGCCGCCCTCGCCCGAATCCGACTTTGCCCCAATCCGGTTCATGGCGACGTTCAGCGTCTTGTGTGCCTCGGGGCTAAGCGCACCAAGGCTCATGCCCGGCGTCACGAACCGCTTGCGGATAGAGGTGATGCTTTCCACTTCCTCAATCGGCACGGGTTTGCCAAGCGACTTGATATCCAGCAAATCGCGTAGATGGATCGGTGGATTGGCCCGCATGACAGCCGAATACTGCTTCCAGATGTCAAAACT
Organism: Pseudorhodobacter sp.; assembly: GCF_034675685.1. Taxonomy (GTDB): domain Bacteria; phylum Pseudomonadota; class Alphaproteobacteria; order Rhodobacterales; family Rhodobacteraceae; genus Pseudorhodobacter. The sequence continues at coordinate 552,148 of NZ_JAUCDA010000016.1, forward strand.
GGCGCGATCACAGGCCGATTGCAGCATGTGCATGGTCTGCGCTTCCCAAGCGTGCTTTTCGCCCGATTTGCGCGCTTTATAAATCCCGCCAATCGGCAGCACATCCGCGCCGCCCAGCCATCCGCGCGCATGCACTTCCAACAGTTTATGCTGAATGCCCGAAACGCCAATCCCGGAAATCCGGCTTTGCATGCCGGGGAAATATTCGGCCACCATCGCACGCGAAAGGCCGACTGCTTCAAAATTCAGCCCGCCGCGATAGGATGACAGAACCGAAATGCCCATCTTCGACATGATTTTCAGCAAACCCGCATCAATTGCCACGCGATAAAGCCGCATCGCCTCGGTTAAATCCGTGTCCAACAGCCCCCGCGCAATCCGGTCAGCAATGCTGTCTTGCGCCAGATAGGCGTTTACCGTCGTTGCACCGCAGCCGATCAGCACTGCGAAATAATGCGGGTCAATACATTCCGCCGAACGAACATTGATCGAGCAAAACGTCCGCAAACCTTTGCGTGTCAGCCAGCTATGCACCGCCGATGTCGCCAGGATCATCGGCATCGCCACCCGGTCCGGCCCCTGGTGTTCATCCGTCAGCACCAGATGCCCGGCACCAGACCGAACCGCATCCTCGGCGTCGGCGCGAATACGTTCGAGACATTGGCGCAGACGGTCGGGATGGGCATCGCGCGGGAAGGTGCAATCAATCACCGAAACCGTATCGCCAAAATGCTGCATCATCGCATCAAATTCGGCATTGGCGATGAACGGGCTTTCCAGCAGCAAAATCTCGGTCTGGCTGCTGTCTTCATCCAGCACGTTTTTCAGGTTTCCGAACCGTGTTTTCAGGCTCATCACCCGGCTTTCGCGTAACGAGTCGATTGGTGGGTTGGTAACCTGGCTGAAGTTTTGCCGAAAGAAATGCGACAGCGGGCGGTACACCGAAGACAGAACAGCCGCCGGGGTATCATCGCCCATCGAGGCGATCATTTCCTTGCCATCCTCGGCCATCGGCGCCAGAACCTGCTCCAGCTCCTCCAGCGAATAGCCCGCTGCGATCTGGCGCTTGCGCAGTTCAGTGCCGGTATAGCCCGCAACTTCGGGCAGGTTGGTCAGAAACTCTTCCAACTCCACCACCTTTTCGATCCAGTCACCAAACGGCTGGGCCGCGGCCAGTTTATCCTTGAGCGGCCCGTCATGGTAGAGCTTGCCTTCGACCATATCGACGGCAATCATCTGCCCTGGCCCCAGCGCGCCCTTTTCACGGATCGTTGCCTCATCCACGGGCACCATCCCGGCTTCAGACCCCGCAATCAGCAGCCCGTCGCCCGTGACCACATAGCGCATCGGGCGCAAGCCATTACGGTCAAGCCCCCCGCACACCCAGCGGCCATCGGTCATCGCCAGCGCAGCCGGGCCATCCCAGGGCTCCATCACCGCGTTGCAATAGGCGTACATATCAGCCCAAGCTTTTGGCATGTCGGTCGTGGCTTTGCTCCAGGCTTCGGGCACCAATATGGTTTTGGTGAACGGCGCGTTGCGGCCAGACCGCACCATAACTTCAAAGACCGCATCCAAGGCACCGCTATCCGAAGTTCCTGCCGGAATGATCGGCTTGATATCCTCGGCCATGTCGCCAAAGTTGTTCGAAGCCATGCGAATTTCATGGCTGCGCATCCAGTTCACGTTGCCTTTCAAGGTGTTGATCTCACCGTTATGGGCCAGCATGCGGAATGGTTGGGCCAACCACCACTGCGGAAACGTGTTGGTGGAATAGCGCTGATGGTAAATCGCAAAGGCAGATTCAAACCGTGGGTCCATAAGATCGGGGTAGAACACCGCCACTTGTTCGGCCAGCATCATGCCTTTGTAAATGATCGAGCGGCACGACAGACTGCACAGATACAGCCCCGCGATCTGCGCCGCAACCGCGGCTTTTTCTACCCGGCGGCGGATGATATACAGCTCGCGCTCGAACTGCTCCTGGTCAATATCCTTGTCACAGCGGATCAATATCTGCTCAATTTCGGGGCGCGTCGCATTGGCCTTTTCGCCCAGCACAGCAGTTTCGACCGGCACATGCCGCCAGCCGTAAATGTAGTGGCCCATTCGCAACACTTCGGTTTCCACAATGGTACGGCAGCGTTCCTGTGCACCAAAATCAGTGCGCGGCAAAAATACCTGCCCCACCGCGATCAGCTTGGTCAAATCCGGCTCATGCCCGGTGCGGCGCACCTGATCGTAAAAGAACTTGGCTGGGATTTGCACATGAATCCCCGCGCCATCGCCGGTCTTGCCATCGGCATCGACAGCGCCACGGTGCCAAATCGCCTTCAGCGCGTTGATCCCGTTTTCCACGACTTTCCGGCTTGGCTTGCCAGAAATGGACACCACCAAACCGACCCCGCACGAGGCATGCTCATCCTCGGCCTTGTACAGGCTGTGCGTGTCCATAAAGGCGCGCTTGGTTTCCTCGGCTGTGACCCAAGCGGCATCGTAAACGGGTGAGTTGGTCATTGGGTCACTCCCTCAAAAGGATAGAAGTTGAAAATTGCTGGCCCAACAAGGGCCTTGGGCCGCCATGCTCATTTTTGCAAAGCGCCGATCAGATCAGCGATCATCTGCGCGTAAACCTCATTTGGCGTCATCGTCCAGGGAAAGGCCTCACCCTGTTCAAACGCGCTGCGCCAATCGTTGTAATTTTCATCGAACAGCTCTTGGTTCACGTCAAAGGGGTCGGCATCCATCATCTCGCCGTCCAGGGCGCAGCTTTCCCAAAATGGCGCATAGGAATTGATCGGCGTGTCGGGATCTGGCGATTTGATCACAAGGCTGACCACCGGCTCATGTGCCGTACCGTCAAAATCATCGGGCAGATCGACCCGGCCAATCCAGATGACCACTGGCGCCAGGCCATCTTGCACACAGGTGTAAAACCCGCCCAGTTCCAGCTCATTTTCCATCGCTGACCCCGCGCGAATAGCTGCTTAGCACAGCGTCACATTCATACAGGGGCGCGGTTGCAAAGAATCCCGGCTCGCCGGGGAAAATGAACTGCACCGGGCTGCCATCCATCGGCACATAGCCGCTGCCACCATCCCATTCCGATGGGCCTGCAAAAAACAAACGCCAGCCCGGATGAATATATTCATTGCCGCGCGACCGACGCAGCGCCCCCCCCGAAACGTCCTCTTCGGCAAACTCAAATTCCGTTTGCAACAGCGTAACCCCATCAATTTCAACCGATTTTCCGGTCAGCCGGTCAAAACCACGCACGCGGCTGGCCTCGCCATTATCGCGCGTCAGGTTGAACGCAAATGTATCAAGCCCCTCCAGCAATTCCGAGAAAGAGGCCGGGTCTTGCGAACCGGCGTCCAGCGTTTGGCGCACCATCGGGTTCATCTCAATGCTTTCCACCCATTGCGCCTCGGCATCAATGCGGCTGGCAAAAAACAGGCCTTCCTGGTCAAAGTCTGCCCGCCACTGATCCCCTGGCGTGTCTTGCGTGCATTTGTAATAATTCGAAACCCGGCAGGCCCGCGCCTGTACCGTCAACCAGCCACTACACCCGGCAGGCGGGGTAAACGACCCAGCATTGGCTGGCACCACGCCCACAAGCAATGCCATCAGCGCAAACCCGGCATGGCCTTTGTGCAAAAGGGTCAAAACAGCTTCCTTCATATCGGGTCCTTACCTGTTGCGGCATTTGTGTCTTGGCTGATACCCCATCATTCAGCGGCAGCTACAGCACCACCTTCGGCCATATATGCCAGCATTGCATCCGCCGCCTCGCGGCCATCGCGAATGGCCCAGACCACAAGGCTTGCACCACGCACGATATCCCCAACGGCATAAACCCCGGCAAGGCTGGTCGCGTGGCTTTTGAAATCGGCCCGAAATCGTGCCCCAGCGTGTCACGGTCAATTCCGGCTGATCCCACAACATGGGCAGCGCCTCTGGCTCGAAGCCCAGCGCCATGATCACCAGATCGGCAGGCTCTAGATAATCCGCGCCCTCAATCAGTTCCGGCATCTGGCGGCCGGTTGCATCCGGCGCGCCAAGGCGCATTTTTTGCACCACCACACCTTCCACCACCGTGCCGCCGGTAAACCCCTTTGGCGCTGAAAGCCAAACAAATTCAACACCTTCTTCTTCGGCGTTTTGGGTTTCACGCTGGCTGCCCGGCATGTTTGCCCGGTCGCGGCGATACAGGCATTTCACCGATGTCGCGCCTTCGCGAATTGCTGTGCGCACACAGTCCATGGCTGTATCTCCGCCGCCGATCACAACCACCCGTTTGCCCGCAGCGTTCAACGTGCCGTTGTCATATTCCGGCACCTCATCGCCAAAGCTTTTGCGGTTGCTGGCGGTCAAGAACTCCAGCGCGGGAACGATACCTTTGGCGCCAATCCCCGGCATTGCCAGATCGCGCGCTTTGTAGACGCCAGTCGCAATCAGCACGGCATCATGCTGCCCACGGATCGCATCAAATGTCAGATCCTTACCCACGGTGCAGTTCAGGACAAACTGCACGCCCGCCGCTTCCAATTGTTCAACGCGTTGCGCCACAACGTCTTTTTCCAGCTTGAAGCTGGGGATGCCATAGGTCATCAGCCCGCCGGCGCGGTCATAGCTGTCATACACCGTCACCTGAACGCCGGCCCGGCGCAATACATCCGCAGCAGAAAGCCCCCCCGGCCCAGCACCGACAATGCCCACACTTTCCGTGCGTTCGCGGCCCGGTTTGATCGGCTTTACCCAGCCATTTTCCCATGCGGTATCGGTCAGGTATTTTTCAATCGCACCAATCGTTACTGTACCATGACCAGATTGTTCAATCACGCAATTGCCTTCACACAGCCGGTCTTGTGGGCAAATCCGGCCACAAATCTCTGGAAATGTGTTGGTCGCCTGCGACAACTCATAGGCCTCTTGCAACCGCCCTTCGGCCGTCAGGCGCAGCCAGTCGGGAATGTTATTGTGCAATGGGCAATGGGTTTGACAAAACGGCACGCCGCATTGGCTGCAACGGCTTGCCTGCTCGGCGGCCTTTGCGGCCGCAAACTCGCGGTAAATTTCATGGAAATCCTGTGCGCGCAGGTTGGGTGGGCGCTTTTCCGGCATCTCCCGCGAGACATTGACGAAGCGGAGCATCCGTTCCTTGGCCATCGTGACGCCTCCCTGACGAGTTTGGATAAGGAGGTCTTGATACTGCGGGGGCAGGTGAAATAAAAGGCAGCAAGGCTGACCTAAATGTCAGTATTTTACAAAAAGTATCGGTGCCGCGCATCTTTCTTCAGGATAAAAGGTAAGTATGAGTTACCTATCGGTCAGTATCCCAGCGAAATCGCCATCAAAGCCAAGCTGCCAACGATGATTCGCCACCAACCGAACAGCGCATAGCCATGGCGGCTGACATAGCCAAGCAACCAGCGCACAACCAGAACGGCAGTGATAAAGGCCGCGACAAACCCTATCGCAATTTCGTTCACGGCCCCGGCATCCAGCAAGTCGCGGTTTTTATAGAGGTCATAGGCAAAGGCCCCGGCCATGGTTGGCATCGACAAAAAGAACGAAAACTCTGCGGCTGCGCGTTTATTGGCCCCCAACATCAAGGCACCAACAATCGTTGCGCCAGAACGCGAAACCCCAGGGATCATCGCAAGGCATTGAATGAAGCCGATCTTCAGCGCCATAGCCAAAGGCAACCTCATCGCGTCATCATAGCGTGGTTCAGGCGCAATACGGTCAACAAGCACCAGGATGATGCCGCCGAGGATGAGCATCACAGAAATCAGCCGGGGGCTTTCAAACAGCACCGTCTTGATGAAATCATGCGCCAGCACGCCGATGACCACTGCAGGCAGAAACGCGATCAGCACGGAAAGAATGGTCTGCCGCGCCTGCGCGCTTTGCGGAGCGGCCCTGAACAGCGCCCAAAGCTTGACGGAATAAACCGACAGAACCGCCAGCACCGCCCCAAGCTGAATGACCACTTCAAACGTCTTGCCAGTGCTTTCAAACCCGATGAAATGCCCTGCCAACAAGATATGCCCGGTCGAAGACACCGGGATAAATTCGGTCAATCCTTCCAGAACCCCCAGAAAAAGGGCCGCCAGCGTTGTATCAGCCATAACCGGCCCCTTTAAGGTTTAGACTTTACGAAGGTTCCGGGCGCTGTTCTTGATCGCGGCATATTGCCCCGAAGACCGATACCGCCACAGGTATTCGGGCAGCATCGAGTCCATTGTAACCGGCGTAATCCCCAGATCCGCAAAGGTTTTTGCACCATCAGCAACCACATTGTCAGAGCGTAGCGATTTCACCTGATCGCGGGTCAAAACCTTGTTGGTCACAAGCCCGCCCGTCAGCACTGTCAGCGCGTCGAAACCGGCCGCGATGACAGAGGCAAGGGCGAAGGGAATGTTGACGATCAGCCTGTTGCGCTGAACAACGTTCAACATCTGCTTCATGAGGTCGCGGAAACTTGCAACCTCTGGCCCGCCCAGCTCATAGATGCCCGGTGCGGCCTCTCCGGTTGCGCCCAGAACCGCAGCTTGCGCGACATCATCCACAAACACCGGCTGGAAGCGGGTGCTTGCGCCAACGACAGGCAAAACCGGCCCCATGCGCGTCATCGCGGCAAAGCGATTGAAGAACCCATCTTCCGAACCAAAGATCACGGAGGGCCGCAGAATAACTGCCGCTGGAAAGGCTGCAAGAACTGCCGCCTCACCCGCTGCTTTTGTCCGGGAATAGTCACTTGCAGCAGCGCTTTCGGCACCGATAGACGAGATTTGCACCAGATTGCCGACCGCCTCTTGCGTCGCTATCCGCGCAATCCGGCCTGCGCCCTCGACCTGCACCGCCTGAAAATTGTTCTTGCCGCCTTTGTCAAAAGTGCCAACGCAGTTCACAACCGCGTCTGCGCCCTGCATGGCCCGGCGCACCGACGCGTCATCGCGGATATTGCACAAAACCGGCTCTACCTGACCTACAGCGCCATAGGTTCTGACAAAAATCGCCTCATTGGGGCGCCGCACGGCAACCCGCACCCGCCAGCCAGCCTTTGCCATTCGCCGTGCAATATATCGCCCGACAAATCCCGAGCCGCCATAGATTGTGACCAGTTTGCTCATCCGACATGCCTCCATCTGGAACGTGCTCCATCCGATTGCCTGCATATCCCCACACGCCCGTCCAAACAAGCAACAAAAGTCTTGATGATTTTTGCAAAACACCCGTTGACAGTACCCCTGCGCCGCTTTACATCGCCCCTACGACACCTGCCCAGGTGGCGGAACTGGTAGACGCGCACGGTTCAGGTCCGTGTGCCGCAAGGCGTGGAGGTTCGAGTCCTCTCCTGGGCACCATTACGGCAAAGAAAACCCAGCAACTTTAATTAGTTGCTGGGTTTCTTCTTTTTCGCATCCTCTTTTTGACGCTGTCAGGCTGGCTCTGCCCACAATCTCAGGCCCTGCGCCTTTTACGGGTGAATACCCTGCAAAAGCCCCGCACGGGGCGGGCATCTGGGCGGCTTTGGCCTTGGGATGATTTTAGGGCTGCGGCGTTTGGCCCGCGTGAACTGATGCCGTTGGGTGGGGGCCTCTACCGTATCAGTGCACGCAGCCTTTGCCGGGATAGACCATCCAGACCATAGGGCGCTTGATCTTACGGGCGCTGCCGCTGCCGCTGCCATGCGCCGTGTTTGCACTGCGACCTCGTGTCCGTCGACACTTCATCGCAGATGTGATTAAATCGGGGGCCACGCTTTTTGAGGTTTTCCATGTCGTCACGCGCCAATCTGCCTTTGGTCTATTCCTGCTCTGGCTGTTCCAGCGCGGCGCAGATGGCAAATCACATCGCGATCGGGCTGGACAGGCGTGGCCTTGCCGAAATGTCCTGCATCGCGGGCGTCGGTGGTGACGTGCCAAAGCTGGTGCGCCTTGCCAAATCCGGCCGCCCTATCATTGGAATTGACGGTTGCGCGCTTGCCTGCGTTCGCAGTTGCCTTGCGCGTCACGGCGTTGCGCCGACAGAGTACCATCTTCTGTCCGATCATGGGGTCAAAAAGCGCTACAAGACCGATTTCGATGCCGCAGAGGCCGAACAGGTCTTGGCCAAGATGGCCGCAGCTTTGGCGCCCGAGGCAGCCAAACAAGAAAGCGTTTCTTGACTGCTGGGCATGCGCCGAAAAATACAGCGCCAAAACGCCCGAAAGCGCCCCCGACAGGTCAGGCATCTGCCCCGGTCAATCTTGCAGGGTCATGGCCGGAATGGTTTTTGCGCGCTTTTGTTTGTCGCGCAAATGGGCCACCAGAAATAGCAGGCACAGCCCGGTTGCAATCAGCAAACTATCCAGAAGGAATGATGCTGGCTGCAGGGCTTTGATGACCTGTGCGACATAGGCCAGCACGGAACCGGTGGCAAAAACAGGCAAGGAATGGCGACCCAGCAAGATGATTGGCGCCACGGTTGGAGAGGCCGCCAGTGTCTTTACCGCAGGTAGAACGCTCAGCGTATAGGCCAAGGCGAGACAATGCAGAAGGCGCGGCAGGAACACGAAGCTTTTGTCAAAAGATGTGAAAACCGGTGGAAATCCGGCATATTCATACAGTATCCAAAGCCCGTGACCGCCCCAGGCGGCCAAGATCGGCACCTGAACCCAAAGCGCTGACAGGATCAGAAAAGCAATCGCCAAACGCAAGGCCCAGCGCCTGATCGGTAAAAAGCGCCGCCCCTGCCGCATCGCCAAGCCTGTCAGTATTCCGGCCACGAACAGCACTTGCCACGCCAGCGGGTTAAAGGCCCAACCGTTTTCGGTGGGCCAGGTCGGCATCTTGATTTTCCAGAAACCCACCACAAACCACAGCACCAACGCAGCCGCCATTGTAAGCCTTGGCCAGCGCGCCGCGACAAACAAAACCGCTGGCGCAGCCAACAGTAACACAACATATAGCGGCAGAATGTCGGCATAGGCAAAGTGGTGGCCCAGCGAGACAAGCGCAAGCATCAGCCCGGCCGGATCTTGGGCCGCGAGCAAGATGTTGCGCCGCTCGGCCATAAGCGCGATACCCGGCTGGTTGATGGCCAAAACGAACAGGGCCAGTATGCAAAAGATCACAACGCAATGAACCCACCACAGCGTCACGGCCCGCCGCCACGGGCGCAAAGCCATGGCAAGGTTGACCGGGCCGTTCAGAAAAGCTGGCCCATATGCAAGCCCGGTGGCGATGCCGGACATCAAGACAAAGCCTTCAGCCGCGTCTGAAAAGCCGAAATTGCGCGAGGTGAAATTCTCCCAGATGGTGCCGGGAATGTGGTTGATGAAGATCATCAGCAAGGCGATGCCACGCAGCAGGTCGATCCGGTTATCGCGCAAATGTATGTGCTTAGGCAACTTTCGGCTCCGTGATCATGGACCATACCGCAAGGATGGCGCCATAGCGGGCAATGATGGCGGGTTGTGATTGATCGGCAGGCACCGGAAAATGGCCGGGGGCAGCGGTGCGCGATGTCCAGCAGATCAAAAGCGGTGCGATGATCATCGGCAGGGCCACGGGCAACAGCCACAACGTCAGGACCGGTGCAAGAAACTGGGTAATCAGCATCCCGCCAATGCCCCAAGCGGTAATCCAACGCGCTGCCAGCCAACTCTCGGACAGCGTCAGTTGGCCATCGCCGCGGTTGTTGGGGGGCCAGCCGCCATCGCGCCCCAGCAAGACCTGAATGACAGAGCGGCTTTGAAAGGCCAGAAGCACGGGCGCGACAAGCGATGACAGCGCCAGCTCTGCCAGCACCGCCCGCAGGCTTTTTCCAGCGCCGCCAAAGCCCCGCGCCCGCCCTGTCAAAACTGCATCCAGACCGATCAGGAATTTTGGCATGACCAGCAAGCCAAAAACCCCCAGCGCAAGGCCGATTGCCTTGGGGGTCTGGTTGTTGGGGAATACCGGAAACGGCCAATTCGCATAGGGGAAGTAGTTCAGTTCATCGGCCAGCGGGATCGCCGCGATTGACGCTGCGATGAAGGCAAGCCAGATCAGCGGTGCCAAATAGGCGAAGATGCCTTGAAACAGCGCAAACCTGCTCCAAAGCAGCAATCCGGGGGCGGCGATGACCTTGCTGTGTTGCAGGTTGCCTTGGCACCAGCGGCGGTCGCGCTTGGCGTGGTCGATGATGTTTTCGGGGCCACCCTCAAACGAGCCGTCCAGATCATCGTCCAGCCGTACCGCCCAGCCCGCGCGCGCCAGCAGCGCCGCCTCAACCGAGTCATGGCTCATGATATGCCCGCCAAAGGGCGGCCGCCCGGACAATGCCGGCAAACCGCAGCTTTCGGCCCAAGCGCGCACGCGCACAATGGCATTATGCCCCCAGAATGGCCCAGACCGCCCCTGCATGGCCGCAAGGCCACGGGCGAAGGCTGGCGAATGAAACACCGCGGCAAATTGCATCGCGCGCCCAAAGATCGAACGCGCACCGATCACCCGTGGCAGGGTTTGCAATAACCCAAGATCGGGGTCGGCCTCTATCCGGCGGATCATTTCCAGAAGGGTTGCGCCCTCCATCAGGCTGTCTGCATCCAGTATGACTGCATAATCCCAGGCACCGCCAGAATTGGTGATGAATTCTTCGATATTGCCGGCCTTACGGCCCGTATTGTCGCTACGGCGACGATAGAATATGCGCCCCAAGGCTGCCTGCCGCGCAATCAGCGTTGTAAGCCATTGCTGTTCCAATGCGGCAATCGCGTTATCCCTTGTGTCTGAAAGGATCGCAAAATCAATATGTGGGCGCGCCGGGCACGCATCAAGAGAGTCGTCCATCGCGGCGATGCGGGCGAATGTGCCTTTCGGATCTTCGTTGTAGATTGGCACAATCACCACAGTCTTAGCCCGGATCGGCCCGGCAAGCGGTGTTGCGGCAGCGGGTTGGCGTGAGGTCAGGCCAAGCAGCGCCGTAGCGGCCCCCCAGGCAAGCCACCATGTCGAGAGCGCAATCAACACGGTGCGGGCTACGTCGATCAACGACACACCATCGGCCGCGCCATAGATGAAAAAGACCATCCCGGCCGCCGTGGCCGCCAGCAGGCTTGACGACAAGGCAAGCAAACGCGCCCCGCCGGTGCGGGCCTTTGTGGCGGTTTGTTTTGGGTCAATCACCCTGGCCATGGCCTAGTCGACGCGCCGAAAGCCATGTTTCAGCAGCGCAAGGCGCACCAGCAAAACGCCAAAACCACGCCCGATGAGGCCCTGCTTGGCCTGCAGGATTTGCTTTGGCATGACCAGCGGAGCGAAAGGCGGCGCAATGGCCGCTGACGCCAAGCAGATCAAGGTCGCGCCATTGGCAACAACCGGCATTTGTTCGGTCATGCTGTCACCCATTGATATAACCAGTTTTCCGTCAGTTTTCGCCCAAACCCTGCCACATGGGCCCGCAACTCTATCGTTTCGCCAGAGTTGGGCAGAACGTCGAGCACAAGCCGCCAGACATTCAAGCCTTCGATCTTTGACAGCGTTTTCACGCTGATAGTCCCGCCAGAGATTGACGCGACAGGCTCCAGCTTGGCGTCTGCGGGTAGGGATGCCAGCATTCCGCCGGCAAAATCCACCACGAACTTGCGGGTTTTATCGGTGTTCTCGCCGCCCGAGACGCCGCCAATGCCCGCGCGGGTTTCCTTGACAAAGGCGATATCTGCCGCCGGATCAACCGGCAGCGCGCCCCAATGCAAACGATAGACAAACTCTTGCATCGCACCGGGCAGCGGTTTTTCTTCGGGCACCCAAAAGGCAACGATATTGTCGTTTATCTCTTGTTGGGTTGGAATTTCAACCAGACGCACCGCGCCACGGCCCCAGTCACCCAGCGGTTCAACCAGCAAGGACGGCCTGCGTTCGTAATGCGCCACCGCATCTTGATACCTGTCAAAATCGCGGTCGCGCTGCATCAGGCCAAAAGCCTGCGGGCTTTCCTCAACAAACCACGATTTAGAGAGGCGCGCGGGGTTGTTCAGCGGCCGCCAGATCCGGTCACCATCGCGCCGATGAATGACCAAGCCATCACTGTCATGCACATTGGGCCGGAAATCGTCAAAATCCGTGCGGTTCTTTTCCGAAAACAGGAACATCGAGGTCAATGGGGCGATGCCCATCTGATCGACTTCACTGCGAAAGAACAGGCGCGCAGTGACATCCATCACGGTATCCGTGCCGGGCCGGATGACAAAGCGGTAAGCGCCCGTACAACTGGCGCTTTCAAGGGCGGCATAAACCGTCACGTCACGCGCAAAGGGAACGGGCTTTTCGATCCAGAAGCGTGAAAAGCGCGGGAATTCCTCGGGTTTGCCCAGCGCGGTGTTAAGTGCAAGGCCGCGGGCAGACAGGCCATAGCCGTTACCACGCCCCACAGCGCGAAAATAGCTTGCCCCCAGAAAGGCAATGACCTCATCAAACAGATCGGCGCGGTTAAGTGGCGCATTCAGGCGAAACCCCGCCACGCCGGGCAATGGTTCATGCGGGGGAACCCGGTCTTTGACCCGATCATAGTAGCGAAAATCGTCGGTGGAAAAGACCATGGGGCGCGCAACGCCCGACTCTACTTCGAACATGGTGACGGGTTCGGCAAACAGCCAGCCAAGATGGAAGGCATGCAGGTGAAACCCGGCTTCTGGTGCTGCCCAGCGGGCCTGATCGGGGTTGAACTGAACCGCCTGATAATCATCATAGCTGAAGTCAGAAAAGAAGCCTTCGACCTTTGCCGCGGGAACGGCGGCCTGTTGCGCAAGCGCGCGCGCATCTTCGGTCAGCCAGTCAAAATCAAAGGGCAGGCCCGCGCCCGCTGGCTCTGTCACAACCGCAGGAGTCTGTGCCATGGCCCGCCCGGCCAAGCTTGTGCTGCAGTGCAGAAACGTAATGCCACCAACACCGGCCAAGAAGGCGCGGCGGGGTAGAATAGCGTGTAACGTCTGTTGGACCGACATGCCGGCTTCCATCCTTCGATTCGCGAAAAACTGTATAGAAATCGCAGATTATGCGGTAATGTGCCAGATCACTTGCCATGCGTGGCGCGCAATGGTGTCATGCGAAAAATGCTGACCTGCGTTCTCTGCGCCGCAGCATATCTCGGGCCTCTGATGCTATGCTTGAACGGGCTTTGTCAACGGCTCAACACTGAAAATACGGATGAATTTTTTCGTTGCCGGGCTGGCTGCATCCTTTGTCCGGGTGCGCCCATGCCGGTTCAGCCAAAGGCCGCCCGGTTCAGCCAAAGGCCGCAGGACGTATCTGGCGGCAGGCGCAAGGTTGTGGGCCTTATCGAATGGCAGGTGCCTGGCTTGGCCTATGGGTGGCAAGGCGCATTTGGACGATCTGCGCAGGGTCAGGCGGATGGCGCGACACCTATTGAAATTGCCTATGCCTTTCATCAGAATTGATAGGAGTATTCAACTGCACAAAGGCTTTGCCATGCTTGACAAATTGGACATGCTGATCGCCCTTGCCAAAACCGAGCACTTTGGCAAGGCCGCCGAAAGCCTTGGGATTACCCAGCCGACGCTTTCCACCGGCATAAAGAACCTTGAAGACCAGCTGGGCGTCAAACTGGTCTTTCGCGGCTCACGCTATGGCGGCCTTACCCCAGAGGGGCAAAGCGCGCTGGCCTGGGCCCGCCGGATTGTCAGCGATGCGCGCCAGTTGAAAGACGAAATGCGGGCCAAGAAATACGGGCTGGCGGGGCAATTGCGGGTCGCTGTCATCCCGACGGCCCTGACATGGGCCGCAAAGCTGAGCGCGCGTTTCAGCGAAAAACATCCAAAGGTCCGCTTCACCCTGTTGTCGCGTACCTCTATCGAGATTTTGTCGATGATGGAAAATCTCGATGTTGATGCAGGCATCACCTATCTTGATAATGAGCCAACCGGGCGGGTAAGCACCGAGCCGCTGTACCGCGAACATTATATGCTGGTCTGTGGAAAAACCTCTCGATTTGCCGGGCGCCCCGCTGTGGGCTGGAAGGAGTTGGAGGGCGAAAAGCTGGGTTTGCTTACGCCAACCAATCAGAACCGCCGAATCATAAATCGGCATTTCCGCGAGGCCGATGCAACGCCTGACCCGTGGATCGAGTCGGACTCGACGGTGGTGCTGGTTGCGAATGTGGAAGATGGCAACTGGCTGACCATCTTGCCGTCCGATCTTGCGGTTTTTCTGACGCAGGGCAAGGATTTGGCACTGGTTCCAATGTCGGGCACAACAACCGGCCCCAGTGTTGGGCTGGTGGCCCCTTACCGCGAACCGCACACGCCGATTCTGCAAGCATTGCTGGCCCAGGCACGACAAATGTCCAGCCTTTCTTGATTGAGAACCTCAATGACTATATGAGTTTGCAATATTGATGAGAAATGATGGCGCCGCTAGACCCTGTGCTGAACAGCACCGAAAAGGCCAGCCATGCAAACCCGACCGCCAGCCCCGACAGACAGCGACATCCGCGCCCTGATAGATCTGCACCTGCATCTTGAAGGGCCGCTACTGCCGATCCTTCATGCCCTGCAGGCGGCTTTTGGCCATATCCCCGATACTGCCCAGCCGCTGATTGCGGCAGCGCTGAATATTTCCAAGGCCGAGGTGCATGGCGTTGTGTCGTTCTATCACGATTTTCGCACCGCCCCGGCGGGCCGCCATATCTTGCGGATTTGTCGGTCCGAGGCGTGTCAGGCGGTGGGGGCCGATGCATTGGCCGCCGAAACGCTGGCAGCCCTGGGGCTGGATTGGCATGGCACCACCGCAAACGGTGCGGTGACGGTAGAGCCGGTGTATTGCCTTGGGCTTTGCGCCTGCGGGCCGGCGGCAATGGTTGATGATCGGGTGCATGGCCGGTTGGACAGCGCGGGCATGAAGGCCCTGTTGGCGGAGGCAGGCGCATGAAAATATACGTTCCGATGGACAGCGCCGCCAAGGCGCTTGGTGCAGATGCGGTGGCCGAGGCGATTCTGGCCGAAGCAGGCCGTCGCGGGCTCAAGGTTGATCTGGTGCGCAACGGCACCCACGGCATGATCTGGCTGGAACCGCTGGTCGAGGTGGACACAGGCGGCGGGCGGCAGGCGTTCGGTCCCGTCACCGTTGCGGACGTGCCTGCGCTTTTGGACGGAACCCTGAAAGGGCTGGGCAAGGTGGCGGATATTGCCTTCTTTGCGCGCCAGACCCGGCTGACCTTTGCGCGCTGCGGGGTGATCGACCCGCTTGATCTGGATGATTATGCCGCCCATGGCGGGCTGGTGGGGCTGCGCCGTGGCCTTGGGATGGACCAAGCCACGATCATCCAGGAGGTGACCGAGTCCGGCCTGCGCGGGCGCGGTGGTGCCGGGTTTCCGACCGGCCTCAAATGGAACACGGTTCTGGGGGCGCAGGCCGATCAGAAATACATCATCTGCAACGCCGACGAAGGCGACAGCGGCACTTTTGCCGACCGGATGATCATGGAGGGCGACCCCTTTACCCTGATCGAAGGCATGATCATCGCCGGGATCGGGGTTGGGGCGACCAAGGGCTATGTCTATCTGCGGTCCGAATATCCAGATGCCATCAAGGTGATGAACGCCGCCGTTCTGATCGCGCGCGAAAAAGGCTTGCTGGGGTCAGATATTCTGGGATCGGGCAAGGCGTTTGACATGGAAATCCGTGTGGGGGCCGGGGCCTATGTCTGCGGCGAGGAAACCTCGCTTTTGAACAGCCTTGAAGGCAAGCGCGGCGTCGTGCGCGCCAAGCCGCCGCTGCCTGCCCTGGAGGGGTTTTTGGGCAAGCCAACGGTGGTGAACAACGTCCTCAGCCTGGCGACGATTCCGGTGATCTTTGAAAAGGGGGCGGCGCATTACGCGAATTTCGGGTTGGGTCGGTCGCGGGGCACGATGCCGATTCAGATCGCTGGCAATGTGAAATTCGGCGGGCTGTTCGAGACGGCCTTCGGAATGCCGCTTGGGGTGTTGGTGAACGAGGTGGCGGGCGGCACCGCGACGGGGCGTCCGGTAAAGGCGGTGCAGGTCGGCGGGCCGCTGGGGGCCTATATGCCCGCCTCTAAATTCGACACGCCCTTTGGCTACGAAGAATTTGACGGCCAGGGCGGGCTGATTGGCCATGCCGGACTCGTTATCCATGACGACCGCGCCGATATGCTGAAACTCGCACGTTTTGCGATGGAATTCTGTGCTGTCGAATCCTGCGGCAAATGCACGCCATGCCGCATCGGCGCCGTGCGCGGGGTGGAAACCATCGACCGCATAGGGCGCGGCGATTTGGCCGCGATCCCGATTTTGACGGACCTGTGCGAGACGATGAAGGAAGGCTCTCTTTGTGCTTTGGGGGGCTTTACGCCCTTTCCTGTGATGTCCGCGCTGACCCATTTCCCCGATGATTTCGTCACCACCAAGGAGGCCGCCGAATGAAGGATTTTATCCTGCCCGTATCCATGGATGACCGCGATTTCGGCACGCCTGCCAAGCTGGGCAAACCCGTGACCCTTACCATAGACGGCTTTGACATCACGGTGCCAGAAGGTACATCTGTCATGCGCGCCGCGATGGAAGCCGGGCTGAAAATCCCCAGGCTTTGCGCGACGGATTCGGTTGAGGCCTTCGGCTCGTGCCGCCTGTGCGTCGTGGAAATCGAAGGCCGGCGCGGCACGCCTGCATCTTGCACAACGCCGGTGGCGGCGGGCATGAAGGTGCAGACCCAATCATCCAAAGTAAAGAAGATCCGCAAAGGGGTGATGGAGCTTTACATCTCGGATCACCCGCTGGATTGCCTGACCTGTTCGGCCAATGGCGATTGCGAGTTGCAGGATATGGCCGGAATGGTCGGTCTGCGTGACATGCGCTATGCGGCGCTTGCAACGCATTTCCGCCCCCGCAACACCAGCGGCGAGGCCAACCCGGCCTATATCCCGAAAGATACGTCAAACCCCTATTTCACCTATGACCCCGCCAAGTGCATTGTCTGTTCGCGCTGTGTGCGGGCCTGTGAAGAGGTTCAGGGGACATTTGCGCTGACCATCGAAGGGCGCGGGTTTGAAAGCCGCGTTTCTTTCGGCGCCAGAACCGACACCGCGATGGAATCCGATTGTGTATCTTGCGGGGCCTGCGTGCAGGCTTGCCCAACGGCGACTTTGCAGGAAAACTCCATCATCGAATTGGGTACACCGGCACGCTCGGTCATCACTACCTGCGCCTATTGCGGGGTTGGCTGCGCCTTCAAGGCAGAGCTGAACGGAGATGAGCTGGTGCGGATGACGCCCTATAAACACGGCAAGGCCAATCGTGGCCATTCCTGCGTCAAGGGGCGGTTTGCCTATGGCTATGCCACCCATCAGGACCGTATCCTAAAGCCGATGATCCGCGATCAGATCAGCGACCCGTGGAAAGAAGTGTCCTGGGATGAGGCGCTGCGCTTTGCCGCCGCCCGGATGCGGGGATTGCAGGAAAAATACGGGCGGCGGGCGATCGGCGTCATCACCTCATCGCGCTGCACCAATGAGGAAACCTATCTGGTGCAAAAGCTGGCGCGCGCTGTGTTCGGGAACAACAACACCGACACCTGCGCGCGCGTCTGCCATTCACCAACCGGCTACGGGCTTGGCCAGACCTTTGGCACAAGTGCAGGCACGCAGGATTTCGATTCGGTCGAGCATACGGATGTGGTGATCGTGATCGGTGCGAATCCAACCGATGGCCACCCGGTCTTTGCCAGCCGCTTGAAAAAGCGGTTGCGCGCGGGTGCCAAGTTGATCGTCATCGACCCGCGCCGCATTGATCTGGTAAAATCAGCCCATATCAAGGCCGCCTACCACCTGCCGCTGCGCCCTGGCACCAATGTCGCTGTGGTTTCCGCGCTAAGCCATGTGATCGTGACCGAAGGGCTGATGGATCAGGACTTTATCCGCGAGCGCTGTGACTGGGACGAATTCAGTGAATATGCCGAATTCATCAGCCAGCCCCGGCACAGCCCCGAAGCGACCGAACTGCTGACCGGCGTCCCCGCGTCCGAGCTGCGCGCGGCGGCGCGGCTGTTTGCCAAGGGCGGCAATGGCGCGATTTATTACGGGCTGGGTGTGACCGAACATTCCCAAGGTTCTACCACCGTGATCGGGATCGCCAATCTTGCGATGCTGACCGGGAACGTGGGCCGCAAGGGCGTTGGGGTGAACCCGTTGCGCGGGCAAAACAATGTGCAAGGCTCTTGCGATATGGGGTCATTCCCGCATGAACTGCCGGGCTATCGCCATGTGAAGGGCGCCGAAGTGCGCAATATCTTTGAACAGGCATGGGGCGTTACCATCGACCCCGAACCGGGCCTGCGTATTCCCAACATGCTGGATGCGGCAGTGGAAGGCACCTTCAAGGGCCTGTATTGCCAGGGCGAGGATATCTTGCAATCCGATCCCGATACCAAACATGTTGCCGCAGGCTTGGCGGCTATGGACTGTGTGATCGTGCATGACCTGTTCCTGAATGAAACCGCAAACTATGCGCATGTGTTTTTGCCCGGCTCGACCTTTCTGGAAAAGGACGGCACCTTTACCAATGCCGAGCGCCGCATAAACCGTGTGCGCAAGGTGATGGCCCCGCGCAATGGCTATGCGGATTGGGAGGTGACCCAGCTTTTGGCGCGCGCCATGGGGGCAAACTGGGCCTACACCCACCCTTCGCAGATCATGGAGGAGATCGCGGCGACCACGCCCAGCTTTGCCAATGTCAGCTATGCGCTGCTGGAAGAAAAAGGCTCTGTCCAGTGGCCCTGCAACGAAAACGCACCCGAGGGCACGCCCCTGATGCATGTCGATGGCTTTGTGCGTGGCAAGGGGCGGTTTATCGTCACGGAATATGTGGCCACCGATGAAAAGACCGGGCCGCGGTTTCCGCTGTTGCTGACCACCGGGCGAATACTGTCGCAATACAACGTCGGCGCACAAACGCGGCGCACGGCGAATGTGGTCTGGCACGATCAGGACCTGTTGGAAATCCATCCACATGATGCCGAGCTGCGCGGCATCACTGAGGGTGATTTTGTCAAACTGGCCTCACGCTCTGGTGAAACCACCCTGCGCGCGAAGATCACAGACCGGGTGTCACCGGGTGTGGTCTATACCACCTTTCACCATCCCGATACGCAGGCCAATGTCATCACCACCGACTTTTCCGATTGGGCGACCAACTGCCCGGAATACAAGGTGACGGCGGTTCAGGTTTCACCGTCGAACGGGCCAACGAATTGGCAAGACGGGTATAGCGCGCAGGCCGCACAGTCCCGGCGCATTCTGCCAGCGGCGGAGTAGCCATGGCAATACACAGCACATGCAGCGTTGCGGGATGGTCGGTGCAGCGAGACGGTGCGCGGGATATCTTGCGCAGCCTTCCCGAAGAAACGCCTGTCGCCCTTGTTTTCAACGGCACCACAGCTGCGGTAATGATGGCAACACCGACCGATCTGAAGGACTTCGCTTTTGGCTTTGCCCGGACCGAGGGGTTCATTGGCGGCCTGGATCAGGTCGAAACATTCGAAATCATGCCCCATGCCACCGGGATCGAGGCGCGTTTCTGGCTTGGTGACGAACAGGCGCAGGCAATGCAGACCCGCCGGCGCATGATGCTTGGCCCTGTGGGCTGCGGGCTGTGCGGTATCGACAGCCTGGAGCAGGCAGTTCGCCCTCTGCCCGTGCTGGCAGCCACCGGCCCGCATCTGTCGCATCACGACGTGGCCACAGCAACCGATGCGTTACGCAACCACCAGCCGCTGCATGATCAGACCCATGCCGTTCACGCCGCCGGGTTCTTGATGCCCGGACAGGGCATCATCTTGTGCCGAGAGGATGTCGGTCGGCATAACGCGCTGGACAAACTTATCGGCGCGATGGCATTCGCCGGGCTTGATGCCGCCCAGGGCGCGATTGTGCTGACATCGCGGGTTTCGGTTGAAATGGTACAAAAAACAGTGATTGCGGGCTGTACGGTTCTGATCGCGGTTTCGGCACCAACGGCCCATGCCGTGCGCCTGGCAC
Organism: Pseudorhodobacter sp.; assembly: GCF_034675685.1. GTDB lineage: Bacteria > Pseudomonadota > Alphaproteobacteria > Rhodobacterales > Rhodobacteraceae > Pseudorhodobacter. The sequence continues at coordinate 572,188 of NZ_JAUCDA010000016.1, forward strand.
AGGGTGCGAACCTTACCCTTGCCGCTTTTGCTCGTGGGCGTGGCTTTGATGTCTATGCCCATCCTCAACGTATCCTGACTGGAGCTTGCAATGCAGCCTGAAAAGATGGTCATGATGATCAACCAGATCGCCACATATTTTTCCACACAGCCCGGCACGGATCAGGCCCTCAGGATTGCCGACCACATCAATGACTTCTGGGAGCCGCGCATGCGGATAAAACTGGCAGATCATGCAAAGGCCGGGGGTAAGGGGCTGTCGGCACTGGCCTTGGCGGCCTGCGCCCATATTCGCGCCCCAGCCCCATGCAGCAGCCAAACCCGGTGATCGGCCGCGCCTTGTTGCCTTTGCCTGCTGCCCATGGTGGAACAAGCCGCGCAGTTTCACGCCGGTTCCGCAGGTCGGCACGATAACACAGTGGCAAAAGTTTATCAGATGTTGCCTGTGGTTGGCTATTTTTATCGTGTAGACACAGCCTGACGGCGATGTTGACAATCGAATCACATCAGGTCGATATCTGATATTCACGCAACAGGAGCATATGATGGCGGTGTTTGAAGCCTATGACGAACACGATGCAATCGGCCTTGCCGATCTTGTGAAACGCGGCGAGGTATCGGCGGCGGACCTGCTTGAGACGGCTATTGAACGCGTGGAGCAACGCAACCCGATCATCAACGCGATGTCGCAGAACCTGTTTGATCATGGCCGCGAGGCGATCAGGAATGGTCTGCCCGAAGGCCCCTTTCGGGGCGTGCCATTTTTGCTGAAAGATGCCGCTGGTGATCTGGCTGGCTATCCCACGACCAACGGTGCCAGGCTGCTGAAACATGACGTTGCCAAAGCCGATTTAACCATCATCGAACGCTACAAGGCGGCTGGGCTGGTGATTTTCGGCAAGACGACAACGCCCGAATTTTCGCTTGCCGCCTCGACAGAGACCAGCCTGACAGGGGCAACGCGCAACCCGTGGGATCGCGGGCGTGTTGCCGGCGGATCGTCCGGCGGTGCCGCGGCGGTGGTTGCTGCGGGGATTGTTCCTGCGGCGCATGGCAGCGATGGCGGTGGTTCCATCCGTATTCCGGCATCGTGCTGTGGCCTGTTCGGCATGAAGCCGACCCGCGCACGCAACCCGTCGGGTCCGAAAATCGGCGAAGGCTGGGGCAGTTTGTCGGTGGCGCATGTGCTGACCCGCTCGGTACGCGATAGCGCGGCGATGCTGGATGTAACACAGGGCATGGCGCCGGGTGACCCCTATTGCGCACCGGCGCGCAACCGCCCCTTTCTTGACGAGGTGACAACCCCACCCGGAAAGCTGCGCATCGGGTATCAAACCTTGCCTGTCTCTGGCGCATATGTCGCAGAACCCTGCCGGCAGGCTGCCGAAGAAGCCGTGAAATTGCTGACATCGCTGGGCCACGAGGTTGAGCAAGTCTCGCTTCCCGGCGATTGGCAAGTGTTGCAACAGTCGCTTTGGGTCTTGGTTGCCACCAATATCGCGCGCAGCATCGGCGTTCTTGCAGACAAACGCGGCAGCCCGATCTTGCCGAGTGAGGTGGACCGGGTGACGTGGAATGCCATTGAATCCGCCTATAAGATGACCGCGTATGAATATGCGGTGGCGCTCCATTCAATCCACCACCAGTCCAGGCTTATGGCCGCCGTGCATGAAAAGTTTGACATCATTCTTAGCCCGACGGTTGCCACGCTGCCCCCGAAACTTGGTGTGCATCACACCGATACCGATGATATCGGAGTTTATGGGGCAGCATTGGCAGCGTTTTCACCGTTCACGCAGATGTTCAACATCACCGGCGCGCCCAGCATGTCCGTCCCGCTGCACTGGACCGAAGAAGGCTTGCCGGTCGGCGTGATGATGTCTGCGCCCTTTGGCCGCGAAGGCATGTTGTTCCGGCTGGCCGGTCAGTTGGAAGCCGAACGTCCCTGGTTCCACCGTCGCCCCGATTTGCAAGGCTGAAAGGCCGCATGATTTGGGCCAATAGGGCAGGCGTTGGCTTTGCTTGCCCGGCATGGCCCCTTGCAAAAGGGGCGGTATCGGGCAAGGTTTTGTGTGTGCGTGGGGGGGCGTCACGGCGGCACCATGCATCTGGCCGCCGGCAGCCTTTCTGCAATGGTTCAGGCGACATCCACCCAGCCGGGGATAAAGCGGCGCCAGTCGGGTTGCTTGCCCGCCGCGTAATCCATACCAATCTGCACCCAGTCGGGGTGGCGCCCTGCGGCGTAATCCATGCCGATCTGAACCCAGTCGATATCGTGGATATGGCCCCCCTGCGCGGCATGCGGCGCGCCATAGGTGATCAGTTTTTGCCCCTCCTCAAACCGCGCCAGCGATTGCCGCCAGATATCGCCGTCCCAATGCAGCGTCATGCGGGCCTGCTTTGGTTCATATTCGGCGGTAAACAAGGTGCCGAACCCTTCAGCATAACGCTCTTGCTTCAAGGGCGCTTTTTGGAAATTCCCGACAAGGGTTGCGGGGTCTGCGACCGTGGACAGCATTCCGGCAAGGTGATCGGCGCGCTGGTAGGTGTGGGTAAATGCGCCGCGATCCGGTGCGCTGCCATCATTTTGGTGATTGGTCGCGATCAGCCGCGGCTGCACCTTTGCCCCCCCGCCTGCATAAATCTCCACGCTCGCAGCGCCGCCCTGCGCATCCGCAAGGATGATATTATAGGGCATATGGGACGGCACCCGCTGCAAAACGCGCAGCGCCTCATCGACCGTATCGCAGGTTTCCAGCACATAGCGCAGAATGGTTGTGATGCCAAAACCGCGCCCTACCGCTTGCCGCCCACCATAGGCCAGAACGATGCTGAGCCCGGCGGCGTTGATACCATCCGACAGGCCCCACAAAAACTCTACCATGCCCATCACGGGCCGCCCGCACCACTCGCTGCGCAGCAACAGCCCTTCGTTCAACTCGGGGGACAAATCGTAGTTACGCACCAGACGGATATCATCCTTCGACACCGCACAAGCCAATGAACATCCACCAAGATAGCGCGGCGGGCACCAGGTAGACAGGAACCGGGCAGCGCGATCTGACCCACCCGAAAGCCGCACAAGCGCTGCGTGGACCGGCACAAGCTCTGGCATGTATTTGCGCAAGGCCGCCTCGCAGGCAGCGCGGTCGGGGCCATTGTCGCCGCCACTGGCGATAAACCATGCCTGATACGAGGGCCAGGACCGCCGCCAGCGCGCCAGCCATTTCGGACCGGGCCGCGACTCGGATACGGCGTCGAATGTAAGGGAATGTGTCATTTCAGTTGCCTTTCACGGGGGGGATTTGGCATGCGTGCAGATTGGCTCCACGCGATTGCGCCGGACAAACATCACTCAGGCCATGTTTTCGGGCAAAGCGGCCTATATCGGCGCCCTGTGCATAATCGGGGTTTTTGCGACGTCTGGCCTATCGTATGCGCCCAGCAAGCGCCTTTTTGACATCTGCACTGGCTTGCAAAGCGCCCAGCACGTCGATGGAGGCGATCGTTGCGAGCGCCAGTTCCGGCGTTACATCGCTGGCGATGCGGGCAAGCCCAACCACTTTGATGTGCAAGACTTCATTTGCAGCCCGCACCGCCTCCAGGTCGGCCACCGAATAATCCCGCAGCCCCAGTTCCATCGTATGCCGCTCGATGGTTTTTGACAGCGTTTCGGATTGGGCATCCAACTGGTTGCGGATCGCCGTGCGGATAAAATCGCTGCGATTGGAGTAGAACCCCTCTTGCACCAGCAAATCGACACGGCCCAAATCCACATAGCCAAGGTTGATCGTGATTTTTTCATTTTCGGGAAACTTGTCCCGGATCGGGTGTACGTTGCTCATCCGCGTTTCTCCATCTGTATGGATGTTATATGGATGATTTTTTACATGTGCAAGCGTAGACATTACTTTTCAGGCCAAAGAATGGCTGACTGAAGGGGTGAAAACAGGTTTTTATTCGGCGCGCTGGCTTAGCGCGCTGGGCGGCCAGGCTTTACCAAAGGCCCCAGCCCGTCGAGATAGCTGCGGTCGAAATCGGGGCCATAGACCGGAAATGCCACCTTGTTGTCGCGAAAGCTTTTGTGCGGTTGACCCATGCGCAAGATACCTTCGCGCCTCTGGCGACGGACAAGATCAAAATCCACTTCGATGGGGATTAGTTCCTCTTGCACGCTGCCGCGGTGCAGAATTTGGCCTGCGGGGTCAATCACCATGGAATAGCCATTGCCGCCTGCCAACAAGCCATTGATATGAAATACATAGCTTTGAAACATCGCGGCAGAGCCCTGCGCGATGGCAAGATCGGCCGGGCGGTCGATGAAACTGGCAAGCACCGGGTTGATGATCACCTCTGCCCCCATTGCGGTCAAGGTGCGCGTCACTTCGGGGAACCACAGATCATAGCAGATCGACACGCCAAAGCGGCCAATATCGGGAACATCGAAAACGCAGAACTCTGCCCCCGGTGTCACGCCGGTTTCATAGGGGGTAAAAGGGAAAATCTTGCGATAGCGGGTCACAACCTCGCCCGCCGGGTTGAAAACCGGGGTCGTATTATAGATGTGATCGCCGTCTTTCTCAAAATAGCTGCCCGGAACAAGCCAGCAATCAAAACGGCGGGCCAGTTCGGCGAATTCCTGTTCAATGGGGCCACCGATGGGCTCGGCCGCTGTCTTGTTGGGGCCATGTGGGGAAAGCTCGCTGAACACGACCATTTGAACCCATGGATAGGAATGAAACAACACCTCCAGACGCTTGCGCATCTCAGCGATGTTATTGTTCATCGTGACGTGCATCTGGATGCCGGCAATTGAAAATCGAGACATTAACTCTCCTGCATGGGTCAAATGATCGGCGCGCGGCGCTTGGTAAACCTAGGCTGTTTTGGGCAGGTGGGGGTCGTCGAACTGCGAGAGGGCCCAGTGTGACTGCGGGGCGGTATGCGCCCTGGGGATAATGGTTTCGCCCGACGTGCCGAAATTGCTGTGCGAACCCGCGGGAGAAAAATGAACGAGCCGCTCGCGCAGCCCGATTGCGTCAAGATCATGGTCTTCACGGCTGCCATCCATCCAGACCAATGAGATTTTTTGTGTCACCGGGCGGTAAAGGGCGGTGTAGATGGTGCCAAAACCCCGCGAATAGCCGGTACTTGCAAGCGGAGGGCGCAGAAATTCGCCCAGCAGGCGATCCGCCGTCAGATCGGGCTGTTGAAACAGGATTTCAAGGTGATCCGAACGGCCTTTGGTATTTGAAAACCTGCCATGACGCGGCCATTCAACACCCAGTTGATGATTGGTTGTAAAGGCCGAGCGCGTTACGATTGCCGGCCTGTCAGGTGCCAGGTAAACCGTCGCCCAATCGCCCGAAGCGTCAACCACCGAGACGTTATAGGACATATGCGACGTTACGCTGCGCAGCGCTTCGACCGCTTGCTGCACATCGGTACACATTTCCAGCACATAGCGAATGATAAGGGGGATACCGAAACCGGCGGCCCTGATCGTGCGCCCGCCAAAGGTCAGCGATGCGGCCAGCCCGGCATCGTTCATGCCATCGGCCAGCCCCACGATCCCCTCAACCATGCCCGCAACCCGGCGCCCGCGCCATCTTGTCGAAAGCAACGTGGATTCGTTCAAATGCGGGTCCAGATCATAGTTGCGGATCAAAAGCGGGCCATCATGATCGACAAACACGGCTTGCGTGCAGTTCACCAAATAACGGGGAGGTGACCAAAAGCTCAAGAACAGCGCAACATTTTCATCGGCACCGCACACGTCAACCCAGTTGTCCCACAGACGTTCAAACTCTGGCATATTGCGACGCAGCGCCAAGCGGGCATCCCGCAGGTCGGTAGAGCGGGCCGTATGGCGTTTTCGGACCCATTCGGACCAACCGGGCCATCCATGGGCGAATACCTGACGCAACGCGTCAGAAGGCTGATCTTCTGCAAGGCTTCTGAAATTGAGTTGCATGTTGAGGCCATTACTTTTTGGGGGGCAGAAGCGTGCATTCTACACAACGCTGTCCATTTCCGTTTTCCCGCAAGTTCTGCAGTAGACGTATACTGCGATATATTGACCTCACCAAGACAATTGTCAAGAACAGCGGCCCATGGACCCGACGGCACCATTGCCAAAACCAACCTGGCCATCCTGGAAAATTTCAGCCGGGGCCAGCACATGTCGCCAACTTACCCAGCCCCCTATGCGCCACCAGATCGCGCAGGCGCAGCTTGATAAAACGCGAGGGGCGGCGCCGACTATTGCCAGCACCGCCCCCCGCGCGTCACCTGTTGCAGCCCCTCAACACATTTCCTTGCGGGGCGCTGCGCTTGGTTCACCATATTATCAGAACAGCAAACCTGGCAACCACAGCGCAATTTGCGGGAACAAGAAGACCAGCGCCAAGCCGAGGATTTGCAGCATGACGAAGGGCAGGGCCGACCAGTAGATATCGACAATGGTAACCTCTTTGGGCGCAACCGATCGCATATAGAACAGGTTGTACCCAAAGGGTGGCGTCAGATAGGCCGACTGCATGCTAAGGATAAACAGCACCGCGAACCATGTGGTGTCAAAGCCCAGATCCGCGACAATCGGAACAAACAGCGGCACCGTGATGAACACGATCGCGAAGTCATCCAGAAACATGCCAAGGATAAAATAGGCCACCAGCATTGAAACGATAACAAGATTTGGCGACAGATCGAAGTCTTCGATCAGCTCTCCCACAACCATGCCGGCCCCAACGCCCACATAAATCTTGGAAAAGAAGACGGCGGCGATGGTGATCCACATCAACATGCCCATCAGCTTGGTCGTCGAAATCATCACATAGCGCAGCGTGTCCCAGCTCAGGCGACGCTGAAGCGCGGCGATCAGCAGGGCGCCGAAAGCCCCCAGCGCCGAGGCCTCGGATGGCGATGTGATACCGCCGATAATGCAGCCAAGCACGGTGAAAATCAGCAAGCCCGGCGCGATCAGGAACCGCAGGGATTTCAGCTTTTCAGTAGTGGTGAATTGTTCCTCGGCCGGTGGGCCCAGGGATGGGTTGATGCGGCAGCGCACCAGAATGTAGATGATATAAATCCCTGCCAGCATCAGGCCCGGCATCAGCCCGGCAGCAAACAGCTTGCCCACGGAATCGCGACTGAGGAAAGCATAGATGATCATCAGCACGCTGGGCGGGATCAAAAAGCCAAGCGCGCCCCCGGCCATGATCGTACCCGTAACCAGCCGCTTGTCATAGCCACGGCTTAGCATGGCGGGCAGCGCGATGATGCCAAGGCTGACGGTTGCGGCCCCGGACACACCGGCCATGGCGGCAATCAAGGCGCAGATGACAACGGTTCCGATACCAAGGCCACCGGGCAAGCGGCCCATCAGCTTGTGGATCATCTCAAACAGATCGTCGGTAATGCCCGAGCGTTGCAAAACCAGCCCCATGAAGATGAACATCGGCAGGGCCACCAGCAGAAAGTTGTCCATCGCGCTGAACGTGGAGGAGATCAGCAGGTCAAGCCCGCCATCCCCATAAATTGCATAGGCACTGCCAACACCGCAAATCGTCAACGCCCAGGCAAGCGGGGCGCCAAGCGCCATAAGCATCAGCATTGACGCAAACATGATTCCCGTTATGGCAAGCGGGTCCAGATTTTCCATTTAATGATCCTTGAGAAAGCAACAGCGCGATTTGGCCATAAGTCAGCGTTTGTTGGGTGCGTTGGTGTCCGGAGCGACAGGCAACAGGTCGGGGTCGATATCATAGTCAAACTCCCGTTCGCGGGGGTCGTCATAATCAACCTTGAGCAGCGTCAGAACGGCGCGCAGCAACTCGGCCATATTCTGCAACAGCACCAGACCCACAGCCACCGGAATCACCGTTTTGATCGGATAAAGCGGCGGTTGCCACATGCTTTTGTTGGAATATTCCAGCACGGCCCAGCTTTCAGCGGCAAAAGCGATCGCCAGTTTCAGAAAGATCGCCAGAACGACAGCGCCCATCGAGAAGATAAGCACATCGCAAAAGGCTTGCCCGCGTTTGGGTAGCGCACCCCAGATCACTTCGCTGCGCACATGGCCACGATGGCGAAGCGTATAGGCCCCCGCCAACATGCAAAAAGCACCATAAAGCATCGTACTGGTTTCGTGTGCCCAGAGGGTCGGAGCGTTGAAGAAATACCGGGCGGCAATTTCAATCATCAAAACCCCGATCATCCCCAGCGTAAGCCAGGAAATGGCCCGCCCGACATATTCGGACAGGCCATCCTGGGCGACAAGGTATCTTGTCACCCAAACCATCACAGACGCCCTTGTGCCTTGGCGTTTTCAACCAGCAGTTCGATCAGCTTGGCGTTGCGCGCCGAACGAGCCGCTTCTTCCTGCCAGACGTCCTGCGCTGCAACTGTCAGCTGCTTGGAATCAGCTTCGGGCAGTTCGGAAAAGACGAACACGTCACCCTTGGCCGCCACCGATTCGTTACCCGCAGCCAGCCAGTCATTGATGTCTTGCGCGAATTGCGCAATCGCATCCTGCATGATCTTTTTATGCTCATCCGAGAGGGCATTCCACTTGTCAGGGTTGGCAAGGAATGTTTCGGTCCAGCCCGGCATCAGCATGTTCAGACGGGTATAGTATTTCGCCGCCTCATTCAGCTTGAGCTGTTCGTATTCGACCGGGCCACCATAGATCACGCCGTCAATCACGCCGGTTGACAGGCCGATATACAGCTCGCCTGCGGGCATATAGACCGTCGGGATGTCGAAATGCGACAACACCTTGGCAACAGCCGAGGTCGCGCGGATCTTGCGGGTCTTCATTTCTTCCAGGTTGGCCACAGGCTCTTTGGTCAGCAAATCGTAGTCATGACCATAGCCTTTGCCCAGGTAGACAACGCCCGCCTCTTGATAGGCTTCGCTCAACAAGGCATTGACCGGCGCGCTGTCAAAAAAGTCTTTGGCCTCTTTCACGCTGGTCCAGCCGCCGGGCAACCCGGCCTCGATATTGCCGATGTCAACCTGGCCAGACCAGTAACCACCCGTGCCATGCGCAATGTCGATGGAGCCTTTTGCTGCGGCTTCCAGCAACTGGTCGCTGGCCACAAGCTCGCCGCCATGAAAGACCTGAACCCGCAGATCACCGCCAGATGCGTCTTTGACCGCATCGGTGAACTTCTTGATGATAGGATCAATCTCTGTGCCGTAAAAGGTGTGGAACCGCAGCCGCGTTGTGTCTGCTGTTGCAACCGAAGCCATTGCAGTCATCGCGACCGCACCAGACATCGCAGCAATCGCAACGCGGCGTGTGAACAGGCTCATTTTCATAGGGAACTCCTCCAATTCAGGCGCTTTTGCGCCTCTTTGCTTATAGCCCGCACCAAACGAGGCGAAAGGGCTTTATTGTCTCAGGCCCGAGGTCGGGCCTTATTCGTCACACTACGTCTTGCCCGCCCCTTTTGGCAACTTTATTATCAAAAGTGGCTGGCAATTGCATAGGATGTGTCGTTACTTACGGACCATAGGCAACAAATGTAAAGAGGCTCGGCGCTTGAAAAGATTCAGCCTGACAAAAAATCTGATCAGGCTCGGTGATTTCTTTACCGATGCCAAGCAGCATGTCCTGAAACGGATGGCCGCTGACAAACCCAAGCTTTTACAGATTCCAGCCGCGCGCTTGCGCAAACGGGCATTCACCAACGGGAGAGAGCAAAAAATGACCGAGCAAAAAGAAAAACTAACCGGGCTGACCGAAATCTATCGCTATCTGCGGCGGAACAAGACGCCGATTTATGTGGTCATGCCCACACCTTTCAACCTGCTCGGGCTGGATCAATGGGTCGGTGGATTGGAGTTCGTTAACTACTTTGACGTCTTTGATGGTCAACATCCACGGGTTTTCAAGCCCACGCAGCTTGGGGCGCCGGTGTTTCAGTCGATGGAAGACGTCGGAAACTATCTGATCGACCACCCCGAATTCCGGGCCCGCATCCGTGAGCGTGAGTCGGGGCTGGCGCTTTTTGTGATGTTTGACGAGAAAACCGAAGAGCTTTGCGAGGATGTCGGCGTCAGGATCGCGCTGCCTCCGAATGAACTTCGCCACCGGCTGGACAGCAAGATCGAGACGACGCGCCTTGGCAATGAAGCCGGGGTTGAAAGCGCGCCCAATGTGATGGGCAAAGCAAACACCTATGCCAAGCTGAACAAACTGGCCGCCAAGGCCAAGCTGGGCAAGGATCTGGTTGTGCAAACGCCCTATGGCGACAGTGGTCGCACCACCTTCTTTATCAAGTCGAAAGAAGACTGGGACAAGTTTTCCAGCAAGATCATCGGTGAGGAATTGAAGGTGATGAAGCGCCTCAACCACCTGCCGGGCACGATTGAAGGCTGTGCAACGCGGCACGGAACGCTGGTCGGGCCCGTCATGACGGATATCACCGGTTTTGAAGAAATCACCCCCTATAAGGGGGGCTGGTGCGGCAACGACATTTCGCCCGCTATCTTGCCCGGTGGTGTGCCTGAAAAGGTCCGCGAAATGGCGCGCAAGCTCGGCGATCGGCTGTATCAAGAGGGGTACAAGGGCGTTTTCTGCATGGATTTCCTGCTCGATACCGACACCAATGAGGTTTATCTGGGCGAGATAAACCCACGGATTTCCGGTGCCTCTCCGCCCACAAACTTCATCACCTCCACCTATGGCGGTTGCCCGTTGTTCCTGTTCCACCTGCTTGAATTCATGGATGTTGATTATGAAATTGATATCAACGAAGTGCAAAGCCGTTGGAATCACTATGACTACTGGACCCAGCTGATTCTAAAACAGACCGAGGACAAGGTAGAGCTGATCACGCAGGCCCCAAGGTCCGGAATCTGGACCATGGATGATGACGGCGCGATTGAATTCACGCGGGCGGGGCACAACATCAACGCGCTTGGCGATGAACATGAAGCGTTTTATCTGCGCGTCTATGGTGTCGGCGAATACTGCTATCATGGCGCCGATCTGGGCGTGGTCTTGGCCCGAGGCCGGATGCAATCGGATGACCGAGAATTGTCAGAGCGGGCAAAACTGTGGAACAGCGCGATCAAGGCCGAATTCAAAAGCGTACCACTGACAGCCAGTACCGAAGTGCCTATGCCTGCGGATATGACCGCCGGCAAATGGTTCTGACATGCAACAAGCGGGGAATCTTACGGATTCCCCGCTTTGCCCCCCCTGATTTTTCTCCCACTCCATGTGGCTTTGTTGTCCAAACCAGGCTGAAGCCAAGTTTGGCCCGATAAGATCAAACAGATGGCCCGGCGGTGAAATCGCCTCTGGACGATATTCAGCACGCGGGGACACGCGCAAAAGCCGAGGCGGCGCTGACAGTTTTCTCTGAAAGGCATAGCGTCAAAAACCCAAAGGGTGGTGCTTGCCTGCCCATTTGGCCAAATTCGGTCCTGTCGTAAATCCTGGCATCGCCAATCTGGAGAAGCTGGCCGATAGGGCGTTCATTCTATGTTTCCCCGGCTCTTGTAATTCTGATCCGGCGGCTTGCTGCACTAACCGAGGAGATCAGCGCATTTGATCAAGACTGGCGGGCTTGGCATGCAGAGAACGAGGCCAGCCGCAGATTCGCTGCAATTCCGGGCATTGGTGTGATCACGGCAACCGCCATCGCAGCGTCAGTCACAGACCCCGCGCAGTTCCGCTCTGGTCGGCAGGTCGCTGCGTCGTGCGGCACGCACGCCTTCAGCGTGATGCTTGGCCTCACGCCTCAACCGCCTTCAACCGGTGGTAAGACCCGGCTTGGCTGCATCTTCAAACAGGGGGATCGGTATCTTCGACGATTACTGGCCGTAGGTGCGACTGCGGTCATGCGTCACGCGAAGAAAAATCAGCCCCCTATGACTGATTGGGTGAATGGTTTGCTGGAGAAAAAGCCATTCCGGCCCGTCTCCGTCGCGCGTGCCAATACACGCGCCCGCACCGCCTGGGTTATCCTGACGAAAGAAGATCCCTACCGCCCATACGGGCTGCCCGCCTGAACGGCACATAGCTCAACACGAATTGGGAAAGGCAGTCGATGATGCATAACGACCGAGTCAATGGTGATGAAAACCCGCCTGAGTCAACCTGTCCCTAAAGCACGCGAACTTGATTAGGGACTTCACCGGCGGATTTCCATCAGGGCCGGCGGCAGATGCACGTCGTACAAACAGGCCGGACATATGAAAGCAACCGATCAACGCAACGAGACAAGATCAGCCCTTGCCACTAGGGGTGTCCAGATATGAATCAGAAAACAAACCCGATGGGAATCCTGATTGTCCACAGGCCCCTAGCATTACAGTTGCATATTTGATTTGAAGTGTGTCTGTTGGGCTATGGCCTGATGAGCGCGTCGCCAGAGCGACCATGCAATGACATGGGCGGGATGAATTTGTTGCCGTGCGAGGCGGGTGGCGATGCGGCGGATTTCCTGCATCGACCAGCGGATCAGTTGGCGGTCTTTCGCCATACCGACCGCATCTTTTTTTGGGGATCCAAGGGGCGAGTATTGGCCCGATTGCGGATGACTGCCATCATCGCGAACGCGAGCATCACCAGCGAGACGTGGCGATGCCAGCCATGCCAAGAGCGGGTTTCGTTGTGGTCGAGGCCGAACTCATTTTTGGCAGTCTCAAAACTCTCTTCGATCGCCCAACGATGCCCCTCCACCGTCACCAGTTTTTCCACAGGCGTGCCAACCGGGCACCAGGTCGAGAAGAAGGCGAGGTCGCCATCGGCGATGTTGCGGCGGATCAGCAGCCCGCGTGTCCAGACACCGGTGAAATCCGCGCTGAAATCATCGGCGTCAAGATCAGCGAGATCGAGATAGGCCCAGTCATGCAGTCTCGCGCCTTTGGTTCCCTCGCCTGCTGACAGCCGGTGCCAGGCATCCTCGGGCAAAGCTTCAGCGATGTCCTTCGCGGTTCCGTTAACGGCCAGCGGCTTACCCCATGAGCGGAACGAATGGTTGGCGTTCACACCCAGCACATAGCCTTTGGCTGCGCGTTTGAGCGCCATTTCCATGTCTCCCACGCCATAAACGCTGTCGGCTGCCACCCAGGAAAACGGCACGTTTGAAGCAATCGCCCGCTCGATCATCGTGCGCGCCAGTGCAGGCTTGGTGGCAAAGCGAATGCTGTCCGGCACATGGGCCGCCGCCAGGCGATCCCGGTCATCCGCCCAGCCCTTTGGCAGATAGAGCGCCCGATCAATGAAGGCATGACCATGCCGGGAGACATAGGATGCGAACACACCGATCTGGCAATTGGTGATCTTGCCGGCCGAACCTGTATACTGCCGACCGACCCCGCAGGATGCCTTGCCCTGCTTGAGAAAACCGGTCTCATCAAGCACGAGAACGGCATCGGGATCGGCCAGCGTCTCAAGCGCGTAATCACGCATGATGTCGCGCAAAGAATCCGCGTCCCAGCATCCGCGACCCAGGATCGCCTGTTGCCGCCAAGGGCCGAGATCGCCCGCCGCTTCCGCACGCATCCATCCCGTCTTGCGTCTTTCTTCCCCCAGTAAGCCGTCCAAAAAATGGCCCGCTGACACCGCCACACGCTCCTGCGTGAACAACGGTCGCATCCGCGCCTTCACTTCCCGCAACGAAGACGCCCAAAGTTCAAGCGTCGCCTCGACTGATGCACCTGTCATCCATGACCTCCGATTCATGGAAACTCATGGATTCAGACATCAGAGTAAAATGCAACTGTAATGCTAAACTGCGGCAAGACCAGTTTGCCAATGGACCAGAGGTCAAAGATGCATTGGCAAACCAAATCAGGTCACTCGATGGTGGCACTCCAAGCCAACCAAGTCGTTATACGCGAAAATATGTGGCTAAATCTCCATATCTGCGCCGGAGTAATTCAACTGGATAGACCATCTGAATTCTAAGCCAGTGGGTTGGATCTGGAAAGAAGAACGGAAACAAGCGGGTAGGGGGGGCAAGCACTTGCGAACCGTCCTCCAAACCGATATTGAAAAAAACACGGTCCCGTAGCTCAACTGGATAGAGCACCTGACTTCTAATCAGGATGTTGGGCGTTCGAGTTGTCCCGGGATCGCCAAACTACAATTCCACACCCCAAAATTGACGTTCGGCCATGCAACATTCAAGGTGAAATTGCGGGATCTTTTGTGGCATATAAGGTGAGCTGGTATTGCGTCAGCATAATGCTATGTCAGGAAAAAGAGCTTTGGACACTGGATTTGTAGATCTCGATATAATGCTCACTAGAATCCGGCATCCCCAGTCCAAGGCGTATTTTCTGGACGCGGTAAGAGCTTACAAAGCAGGCGCGTTGCGTGGCGCACTCACCTCAGCATGGGTCGCCCTCGTATATGATTTGATCGCTAAATACCGCGAGTTGAGCGCCATGGGTGATCAAGCCGCCACCGCTTTTCTTCAATATTGGGACAATGCGACATTGTCAGGCGACATCACCAAACTGCTTCAGCTCGAAAGAGGCATTCTAGAAGACGCGACCGCCAACACCCAAGTCGTCAATCGAATCGCCCGGACGCAACTGGAGCGCCTTCGCGAAGACAGGCACCTCTGCGCGCACCCGGCCTTCTCGGCAGAAGCAGACCTCTTCGAACCATCACCGGAATTGGTCAGGCTTCATCTAGGGCCTGTTGAGATTCATCGAGAGTTGATGATAGCGGCGGCCAGATAGATTATTGAAGCGAAGCTCTGGTCTGTTTTACAGGCCCGCAGGGCTATACGTTTGAATTCCTTCAGTTTTTGAAAGTAGTTCTCAATCAGATGCCGCCATTTGTAACTATGGTTGTCGAACTCTGGCGGGAATTTTCGGTTGGATTTTGGTGGGATGACCGGAATAATTCCTGAAACACTCAGGGTTTCGCGCAGCCAGTTGGCGTCAAATGCGCGATCCGCAAGGAACATTTTGCAGGAAATACCCTCAATGATCTCCGCCGTTTCGCGCAGATCATGGACTTGCCCCGGCATCAGACGAAATGAAACCAGATTGCCGAGCGCGTCAGTCAGGCCCAGAATTTTTGTGGTAATTCCACCGCGAGATCGCCCTATAGCCTGGCTTTAGTCCCCCTTTTGCGCCCTGTCCGTGGCGGTGAACCTTGCAGATTGTGCCATCAATCATGACGCATTCCATGTCTGGATCACCCGACACGGCGTCAAATATCCGTTTGAAAACATCGGCTTTGACCCAATGTCGGAAGCGTTTGAAAATGGTGTTCCAGTTGCCAAATTCAGCTGGAAGATCACGCCACGGGGCACCGGTTCGGGCAATCCACAAAACCGCCTCCATGAAAACGCGACTGTCCCCACCCGTGCGACCGGGGTCACCTTTTTTGCCAAAACAATGCGGCTCCATTAAAGCCCACTGGGTATCGTTGATAACAAAACGCTCGCTCAACATCCAAACCTCCTTTTTTGAAGGAGTGAATCAGAAGTCAGCCAAATTGTGAATCCTGAATCTCAACAAGCCCTAGTCAACGCGGTCGATCTGGTGCTTTCGCAGGAACCCCTACAAGGTAAAGCGATCTTGGATATCTATGACGTCGACGTTCAGTCAACAGGGTTTCCAACGACCTATGAACGCATTCTCGATTATGTCGAGCAGCGCTACCTCGCGCGCGTCCGTGCTCAGAACGTGCGTAACTTCGGCACGGTCCTCGCAAAGTCCCTTCTTAAGGGAGTGCCAGCGCAATGGGAACCACTTCATCGGAAAATCATTCCCTCGCTGGTCGCGATACGCGAGCGCGCCACTGACACCTGGCCAAGTGTCTTCATGGCAATCATCCAGCTGATCGACAATCTCGAACCGGCAAACCGCCCTCGCGCTGTCGCTTTCATCGCCGCTTTCCCGGATATTTGGCCAGGACTTCAGGAACCGACGCGGACCGCACTGCAGCAGACCATAGAGAATGCCGACCCCGCGGGACTAACTGACTATCGCATTCTAGCGGGAGTGACTGTCGCGCAGTTCCGCCCCCGGCTGTTGTCCCTGATAGCCGAACTCAATAGGACGCAAATTGCCGCTGCCATCGCCTCTCAGCCGCTCGCTGAACTTTGGCCGCGAGCAATACGAGAATATCAGAGCTCTGGTAGCTGGCGCGGGTCAGAAGCGAACTTCGGCGAACTCATAACGCCGTTCGCCGGCCGTCTCAACAGCCAACAGCTCGATGAACTTCTCGATGCCATAATCGATAATGGACAGAATTGGGATGCTGCGGAGACTGATACGCTTCTGCATGGCGTATTGCGCAACGCGGTGCCTGTTGACCAGCCGAGCCCAGAAGCGCGTAATCGCTTCTATCAGCATATTCAGCGCATGCGCCGTGCCGCCAAATATGAAGAGGTGCTCGCCCTCTTCCAGTCTGACGGATGGGTGCCGCCGCCGCAAGACCAGCTGGTTGAAGATTAACCCGTAGTAGCACGGGGAACTCAGAAAGGGACGCACCGATCGCGTTGGTGGCTGGCCTTCAAATGAATGGCCGCTCACTCTGTCTTTCTGCGGGTGCAATCCCGCGACATTACAGACCGTTTTCCGCCCTCCACGTCGGTGATGCAGAAACCGCGAATGGTCTTTCGCACGTGCAAAGAACGCCAGCATCGTGCGCATTACCGCTCTTCGTCATCGACGCCGCCTGGCTCACGAGACGTTCATGTCAGACTGGCACCACTAGGGCCTGTTGAGATTCATCGAGAGTTGATGATAGCGGCGGCCAGATAGATTATTGAAGCGAAGCTCTGGTCTGTTTTACAGGCCCGCAGGGCTATACGTTTGAATTCCTTCAGTTTTTGAAAGTAGTTCTCAATCAGATGCCGCCATTTGTAACTATGGTTGTCGAACTCTGGCGGGAATTTTCGGTTGGATTTTGGCGGGATGACCGGAATAATTCCTGAAACACTCAGGGTTTCGCGCAGCCAGTTGGCGTCAAATGCGCGATCCGCAAGGAACATTTTGCAGGAAATACCCTCAATGATCTCCGCCGTTTCGCGCAGATCATGGACTTACCCCGGCATCAGACGAAATGAAACCAGATTGCCGAGCGCATCAGTCAGGCCCAGAATTTTTGTGGTAATTCCACCGCGAGATCGCCCTATAGCCTGGCTTTAAGCTCCCCCTTTTGCGCCCTGTCCGTGGCGGTGAACCTTGCAGATTGTGCCATCAATCATGACGCATTCCATGTCAGGATCACCCGACACGGCGTCAAATATCCGTTTGAAAACATCGGCTTTGACCCAATGTCGGAAGCGTTTGAAAATGGTGTTCCAGTTGCCAAATTCAGCTGGAAGATCACGCCACGGGGCACCGGTTCGGGCAATCCACAAAACCGCCTCCATGAAAACGCGACTGTCCCCACCCGTGCGACCGGGGTCACCTTTTTTGCCAAAACAATGCGGCTCCATCAAAGCCCACTGGGTATCGTTGATAACAAAACGCTCGCTCAACATCCAAACCTCCTTTTTTGAAGGAGTGAATCAGAAGTCAGCCAAATTGTAAATCCTGAATCTCAACAAGCCCTAGCATTACAGTTGCATTTTACTCTGATGTCTGAATCCATGAGTTTCCATAAATCGGAGGTCATGGATGACAGGTGCATCAGTCGAGGCGACGCTTGAACTTTGGGCGTCTTCGTTGCGGGAAGTGAAGGCGCGGATGCGACCGTTGTTCACGCAGGAGCGTGTGGCGGTGTCAGCGGGCCATTTTTTGGACGGCTTACTGGGGGAAGAAAGACGCAAGACGGGATGGATGCGTGCGGAAGCGGCGGGCGATCTCGGCCCTTGGCGGCAACAGGCGATCCTGGGTCGCGGATGCTGGGACGCGGATTCTTTGCGCGACATCATGCGTGATTACGCGCTTGAGACGCTGGCCGATCCCGATGCCGTTCTCGTGCTTGATGAGACCGGTTTTCTCAAGCAGGGCAAGGCATCCTGCGGGGTCGGTCGGCAATATACAGGTTCGGCCGGCAAGATCACCAATTGCCAGATCGGTGTGTTCGCATCCTATGTCTCCCGGCATGGTCATGCCTTCATTGATCGGGCGCTCTATCTGCCAAAGGGCTGGGCGGATGACCGGGATCGCCTGGCGGCGGCCCATGTGCCGGACAGCATTCGCTTTGCCACCAAGCCAGCACTGGCGTGCACGATGATCGAGCGGGCGATTGCTTCAAACGTGCCGTTTTCCTGGGTGGCAGCCGACAGCGTTTATGGCGTGGGAGACATGGAAATGGCGCTCAAACGCGCAGCCAAAGGCTATGTGCTGGGTGTGAACGCCAACCATTCGTTCCGCTCATGGGGTAAGCCGCTGGCCGTTAACGGAACCGCGAAGGACATCGCTGAAGCTTTGCCCGAGGATGCCTGGCACCGGCTGTCAGCAGGCCAGGGGACCAAAGGCGCGAGACTGCATGACTGGGCCTATCTTGATCTCGCTGATCTTGACGCCGATGATTTCAGCGCGGATTTCACCGGTGTCTGGACACGCGGGCTGCTGATCCGCCGCAACATCGCCGATGGCGACCTCGCCTTCTTCTCGACCTGGTGCCCGGTTGGCACGCCTGTGGAAAAACTGGTGACGGTGGAGGGGCATCGTTGGGCGATCGAAGAGAGTTTTGAGACTGCCAAAAATGAGTTCGGCCTCGACCACAACGAAACCCGCTCTTGGCATGGCTGGCATCGCCACGTCTCGCTGGTGATGCTCGCGTTCGCGATGATGGCAGTCATCCGCAATCGGGCCAATACTCGCCCCTTGGATCCCCAAAAAAAAAAGATGCGGTCGGTATGGCGCAAGACCGCCAACTGATCCGCTGGTCGATGCAGGAAATCCGCCGCATCGCCACCCGCCTCGCACGGCAACAAATTCATCCCGCCCATGTCATTGCATGGTCGCTCTGGCGACGCGCTCATCAGGCCATAGCCCAACAGACACACTTCAAATCAAATATGCAACTGTAATGCTAAGCCTTTGTCCGGCCTTGAATGTCTATCTGCGCAGCGTGCAGGTCTGTTGGTCAGTTGCGCATGCGCATGATCGTTTCAACCTTCTCCCGCTCGAAAAGCGATCCGAAATCTTGCCCATGCGGTGAGAACGGTGCCACTCTGGCCGCTCGGAGCCTCGCTGCACAGGTGTTTTGGTGAAGGCCGAATTCGATCTGCATCTGTGGAAGCGTCAAAAAACGCCGATTGAACGCGGCAATATCTTCATCGGAGACGTAGAGGATGCGAGCGTTCGTGACCGGATGGTGCGTCCACTTAGCGCTGACATGGCCAGCCTCGAACAGAGATTGGAACCAGCCTTCGCTTCGCATGCCTATGCTGCGTGCAAATGCAGATGCCGGGATACCATTGCTCGCTTCCCTGTTATGGAAACGACTTTGCTCAACCTGTTTCGCCATTTCGTCGATCTCCGACTTCATGACCATCAAGAAACGATAGCCAGTTGTCGCGTTAACGCGGCCCAGTGTTAACTCGGCCTGCCGAACGGCTTCTATGATATTTAAGGTGGTCCTAGTTTTTCGACCAGTTTACAGCCTTGTTAAGATGGATCAGGGTTTCATTTCAGGCCGCTAATCTCATTGGTTCTGTTTGGGTGGCATAGGCCTCGTTGGGGGTCAAGATACCGTGGGTGGAGTGGGGGCGTTCCGCGTTGTAATAGGCCAACCATTTTCCAATACCCGCCTTGGCCTCGGATCCCCTCTCGAAGGCATGCAGATAAACGCATTCATATTTCAGGGACCGCCAAAGCCGCTCAATCATACGGTTGTCGATCCAGCGCCCTTTGCCGTCCATGCTGATCTTGATCTTTGCATCCACCAGAACCTCAACCCAACTGCTGCCTGTGAATTGGCTGCCTTGGTCCGTGTTGAATATCTCTGGCGTGCCGTATTTGGCCAAGGCATCCTTCAAGGCTTCCACGCAGAACTCCGCGTCCATGGTGTTGGACAGCCGCCACGCCAAAACCTTGCGGCTATACCAGTCCATGATTGCCACCAGGTACAGAAAGCCCCGCTGCATCGGTATATAGGTGATGTCTGCGCACCAAACTTGGTTCGGCCGGTCGATCGCCACGTTTCTCAGCAGATAGGGCCAAATCTTGTGCTGCGGGTGCTTCTTGCTGGTGTTGGGCTCCTGATAAATCGGGGCCAGCCGCATCAGGCGCATCAAACGCCGCACCCGATGACGGCCACAAGCATGGTCCTCGCGCTGCATATAACGGGCCATTTGACGCGATCCATACCACGGGGTCTGCAGAAATTGCTTGTCTATGATCGCCATGAACCTCAGGTTCTCTGCGCTCTCGCCCTTTGGCTCATAGAAAAGGTTCGACCGCACCAGCGTCAGCAACGCGCACTGACGCCGCACGCTCAACTTATGATCCTTGCTCACCATCTTTTGCCTCGCGTCCCGAGCAGTTGAACCGAGGCATCTGCCAAAAAATCCCGCTCCACAACAAGCTGCCCAATCTTCGAGTGCAGCTTTGCTATATCAGCCGGGCTCGGCGTGTCAGGATCAGGGCCCCGTCGTCCAAACGTCGCGGCCATGTTATCAATCGCTGCACGCTTCCATGTGCTGATCTGGGTAGCATGCCACCCCATACTTCTCGACAGCTCAGAAAGCGTCATCTCTTCGCGGATCGCATCAAGCGCAACCTTGGCCTTAAACTCGGGCGCGTGGTTCTTTCTCTTCGTCATTCTGGATCATCTCGCTCATTAAGAAATCCATCTTAACAACTGGTCCGAATTCCCGCGAC
>NZ_JAUCDA010000017.1:0-251270 GCF_034675685.1 Pseudorhodobacter sp.
CAGCCCCAGCCCGATGATCCGTTCCACACCAAAGCGCGCAATCAGATGGCCGGTAAAGAAGATAGTCATCATCGCCAGCACATGCGCCGTCACCACATCTGCCGCGTTCGAGGTTTCAAACCCGCAGCCCACCACCGCCAGCGGCGAAGAGGTCATCACCAGGTTCATCAAGGCATAGGAAACCGTGGCACAAATCACCGCAACAGCGATACGCGGCGTGCGGATGATTTTCATCCGGGGTGCGCCCAGCGCGTCACCGATTTTGGCTTGGCGGGCTGGGGATGTTAGGGCCCAAAAACAGAAAGGAACCGACGATGTTCAGCACGATCACCGCCAGATAGGTGCCCATGAACGGCACCACAAAGGCCTGTGCCGTCACTTTGACCAGCTGCGGCCCGATGATGGCCGACAAAAGCCCGCCCGCCATTACCCATGAAATCGCCTTGGGGCGAAAGTTCTTCAGAGGCGGTATCGGCGGCGGCAAAGCGGTAAAACCCCTGGGCCGACATATAGGTGCCCGAAAACAGCGCGCCCCCAGCAGGAAAATCGGGAAGGACGCGGAATAGAGCCGCATGCCCCGATCGCCGCCCCGATAGCGCCCGCTGCCGTGCCGATCAAGAACCCGGCGCGCCGCCCGGATGTTTGGATCACCGACGATAGCGGCGTGGCCGAAAGCATGGAGCCCACGACCATGATCGAGATCGACAGCGTGGCCCAACAGGCGTTTGAGGCCAGGGTTTGCCCGGCAAGCCCCCGCAATCGTAAAGATCATCGGCATCTGCGCGCCCAAAAACGCTTGGGCGGCAACCAAAACCCACACATTGCGGCGGGATTGGGCGGGGGCGGGGAGGGTGCTGGTTTGGCTCATGCCGTTGGCATATTCGCGCAGACCCCTTGCGGGCAAGAGACAAATTGTCATGGCTACAATGCCCGCTGGGCATTTTGGGGTTTCGCTGCCATTCCAGCCCCGCTAGCCTGCCTGAAAAGATGGGGGCGGGATGATCGGACGAGTTATCAAAGAGGATGCCTGCGTAGCCGAAGGGGCGGCTTGGCTTGCAGCCCATGATCCGCGTTTCGCGGCGGCTCTGGACCAGGTTGGGGATTTGCCGTTGCGTTTGCGACCGGGCGGATTTTCGGCGCTGTTTGATGCGATCATCGGTCAACAGGTCAGCACCCAATCGGCCCAGGCGATCTGGACGCGGCTGCAGGCTTCCGGGCTGATCGAAAATCCGCTGTGCGCAACGCCAGCGAAGTGGAATTGCGGGCCTGCGGCCTGTCACGGCAAAAGATCCGCTATGCCCACGCGCTTGCGGCGGCCCGCATCGACTACGCGGCCTTGCCGCAGATGCCGGATGAAGCGGTGATTGCCACCTTGACCGAAGTGCCGGGCATTGGCACCTGGACGGCCGAGATTTACGCCATGTTCAGCCTTGGCCGTGCCGATGTGTTCGCGCATGGCGACCTTGCCCTGCAAGAGGCGGCAAGGCGCTTGTTCGGGTTGGATGAGCGGCCCAAGGAAAAGCAAATGCGCCAGATGGCTGCGGGTTGGGTGCCCTGGCGATCGGTTGCAGCAAGATTGTTATGGGCCTATTACAGGGTTTCGACCGCGAAAGAAGGGATCAGATGACACGTAAACTTACCTCCGCCCGCAGGGGTGCCCCGCTGGGCCAGGCCCGTAGCATGGTTGTCTTTGTGCATGGCTACGGCGCGGATGGCGCGGATTTGCTGGGGCTTGCCGACCCGCTGGCCCCCCATTTGCCCCATACGGTTTTCTTCTCGCCCGATGCGCCAGAGCCGTGCAACGGTGCGCCGATGGGGCGGCAGTGGTTTCCGATCCCCTGGCTTGACGGCTCTTCCGAAGAGGCTGCGCGGCAGGGGTTGCTGGCGGCGGCGGATGACCTGAACGGTTTTCTGACTGAAAAACTGGCCGAGGAAGGGCTGAAGCCCGATGCGCTGGTGCTGGTCGGCTTTTCGCAAGGCGCAATGATGAGCCTGCACATCGCCCCGCGCCGAAGCCCGGTGATTGCCGGGGTGGTGGCAATTTCCGGCCGGCTTTTGTCGCCTGATCTGCTGCATGAGGCCGTGACCAAACCACCGATTCTGCTGATCCATGGCGATCAGGACCCGGTGGTTCCGTTCGAGGATATGGGCCTGGCGGGCAACGCCCTGCTTGCGGCCGGGTTTGAAACCTATGGTCATGTCATGAAAGGTACAGGCCACGGCATTGCCCCTGATGGGCTGTCGGTGACCCTCAGCTTTCTGGTCGAGCGGTTGGTGAAATAAACGGCCACCCTCGCCGCCCCCTGCGCGCTTCACTTGTTTGGCATAACCCGAGCAGTGCAGATCAGGGGGCGCCAAGGTGGCGCTTGGCACCCTGCAGAGCCGGCCAAGGATCATTTTCTAAGAATTTATGGTGCTGTGAGAGAGGATTGAACTCTCGACCACTTTATATATATCAATGGGTTACGTGGAGTTCTGGCACCATGTAAGGCAACTATTCTGGCACCGCTTTTCTTGTGAAATTAATTTCGTTCATTGTTATTGTAGTGGAAAAATCAGTGCAAGCAGTTGGGGTGTTTTTCAACAAGAACGGCGTGCCGCCGGGGAACGGCTGACCTCTTCACGCCGGACCCCTCACCCAGTATCTAACAGCTCTTCCAGCATCTGGACGCGCACCAATGTAAGCTTCGGGTCACGACCGCCACTGATGACCCTGATGAACTCAATCCAAGCCCTCTCATTCGTGGTGAGTTGGTCCCACAGTCCCGCTGGACCCTTGGGTGATGTGAACAAGGGTTCATTCATTTTCCAAAAATCCCCCTCAGTGCAGAGCGCGAACGGGCTGTCATCCGCGGATCGCTGTTATCTGATACGTCACGCAGCTCCGCCAACCAGCCACGTTCGTTCTCGCTTGCGGGCGTGCCGAAGATTTCAATAATAGCTTTTGCCGCAGTCGCGCCTACCGCCTGATCAAGCGCAAGGCGCATCAAGTATGCCGGGTCCACCTCGAGCGCCTTTGCCAATGATGGCATACGATCCAATGGCACTTTGTTTTTGCCGTTCTTGAGGTAGGTTACCATGTTGGCATTTGCAAAGCCTGCCTCGGCGGCGATGTCTGCCTGGGTCTTACGATGCGCAAGGTCGCGGATACGTTCCGCGATCAGCTTTGCGGTTGCAGAGTTTTGGTATGGGTTTGTCATATCTTCTCTCATAAGGTTGATCACATGACTTACTTACAGCGTCGCGAACGCACGGTCGGGTGGGACTATTGACGTTTGTTCAAGAAATGCGAAGTCTTAGAAAAACGACGCGTTCTTCATGGGGATGCAGCCAGTATCGGCAGGTCGGGGGCGAACGAAACCTCCACCTTCAGCATCGCAACCACCGGATCGGTGATGAAACCGCTTGGTTGGTGTGACAGAGACGCTCAGCGCGCCCCCCCACAGGGCCGTCTGGCTTACTTTGCGCAGAGCGATAGAGTCCGAGGAGTGGTTACGCTGGCAGCGCTCCTGAGCGGTGGTGCGCGATGGCGTATAACACGCGTTGAGGGAGATTGATGTCGGCGAGGGTCCGAACAGGTCGACCCCTCAGATATGGACAGTCTGAAATTCTAGGCGCCGAGGTGGTTTGAAATGTGGCGGACCTCCTTTAGCAAGCTTCGTGATCGGAATGACGTCCGCCTTCCCGGTCCGACCCATGGTGTGCATTGCAGCGGTTCGCTCAATGGACCGCTTATATCCGATTGGTTGTCGGACGCTGTCACAACGATCATATCAATGCCGCAGCCGCAGCCGCAGCCGCAGCCGCAGCCGCAGATAGCGAAGCCAGTAGCCTCCGATTCTCAGAGGTACTAGATGTCTCAGCGACGGCTTGTCTGCCCTCCACTAATGGGGAGGCGTCGTGTGTTCTTAATGATCGTGTTCCTCCATCGTCAGCCAAACCAACACGAGGCTCTATAATCTTTGATCACCCTCCCTGAGCTCTGAGATCAGATGTTCAAATCAATCAAAATATGTTATACTATAACATATCCTCCTTGTGGAAGCTCTTCCGCCACCGCAAGCTGGATCATGTATAATCGCTGGAGCGAACAAATGTTGACACAAACGCGACTACGCCAAGTTTTGACTTACAAACCCGAGGCAGGCTGCTTCACATGGGTGAGGGGTGCCAAGGCCGGCAAGGTCGCAGGCACCCTTCACGATGCGCGTGGCTTCTTGAAAGTCAGCATCGACGGTGAACGCCATCTGTTGCACCGCTTGGCGTGGCTTTGGATGACTGGCGCTATGCCAAGATCGAATATCGCACACATAGATCAAGATCGCAGCAACAACCGCTGGACCAATCTACGCGAAGGCGAACGCATGCAGGTGCTGGCGCATCGTGCGCCATGGCGTGGTCCGACTGGGATGGCCGGCGTATGGAGCGTTGAAGACCGATTTGAGGCAATGATCGACATAGACGGCGTTCTTATAAATCTTGGTCACTACACAACGGCAACGGAAGCCCAAGAGGCGATTGCGATGATTCAGCGCCGTGCACGTGAGCGGCAGCGCCAGAAACTTCAAATGGCAGCCTAAGGTTTACAACAGCGCCGACTGTGTAAGCTTTTCGTAAGCGTTTCCTAGGCGGCACCTTCCCAGTTTTTGCCTGACCTGCGACTCCACGGCTGATGGAGATCGGGGCAGGAGTTTCGCGATGGCGACTACGGTGGAGTTTCTCAGGGACTACGGTGTGGAGATACGGGCCAATGGTCAGAAGCGGTGGCCAGACGAGGTCAAGGCGCAGATCGTTGCAGAAAGCCTGATGCCTGGTGTGACGGTGAACGCGGTTGCGGCGCGGTATGGGCTTCGGGCGAACCACTTGTCGGAATGGCGTGGTCGGGCGCGCGACGGGAAGTTGGTTTTGCCTGCGCTGGCGGACAGCGGCTTTTGTTTTGCGCCTCTTGTGCTGTTGGATGAGAATACTGGTGCTGTGCCAACGCGTCCTGAGCGGCCGGGCCAGTCTGAAGCGCAGCCCTTGGGATTTATCGAGATCGCCGTGGGCCAGGTGACAATCCGGTTGGACGGTGCAACGACAGCCACGCGGATTGCCGAGATTGTGCGGGCGATCGGGCCGTCGTCATGATGCTCCCCTCGAACCGAGTGCGGTTTCTGGTCTCGACGCAGCCTGTCGACTTCAGGAAAGGCCATGATGGCCTGGCAGCAATTGTGTCGTCTGTGCTACGCAAGGATCCGTTCACCGGCACGGTCTTTGTGTTCCGCTCGCGTAAGGCGGACAGGTTGAAGCTGCTCTTCTGGGATGGCACTGGCTTGGTGATGGCCTACAAGCGGCTGGAGGATGCGACATTCACTTGGCCCGCGATCAAGGATGGGGTGATGGCGCTGAACCACGCCCAGTTCGAGGCGCTGTTTGCGGGTCTCGACTGGCGCAAAGTAAAGGCATTGGAGGCACGCCCGCCAGCTGCGGCAGAGTGAATCAACCGCTTGGTTTGGCGTGTTTTTGCGGGGGTTTTTATGGTAGCTTCAGCCCATGCAAACCGCACCCGTCATCGACCTTTCCGCCATCCCGGCCGCGCAACGCGCGGCGGTGCTGGCGTTGATGGAAACGGTGGCGACACTGACAGAAATCACCCGTCGGTAAGAGCATCTCATCGCCGAGCTGAACCACGCCCTGCATGGCAAGCGGTCAGAAAAGCTGTCTGAAGATGAACGCCAGCTGGCGTTCGAAGACCTGTCCATCGCCTTGGCCGAGGTTGAGACAGAAAAGAAAACGCGGGCCGCCAAGGCGGACAACGGGACGACCAAGCCTACGCCCAAGCGCACCATCGGCAACCTGCCAGCCGCGCTGCCGCGGATCGAAGAGATCGTTGAGCCCGCCAGCCTGATCTGCCCCTGTGGCTGCGGTGTCATGCACAAGATCGGCGAAGACCGCAGCGAGCGGCTGGACATCGTGCCGGCGCAGTTGCGCGTCATCGTGACCGTGCGGCCGAAGTATGCCTGCCGGACCTGCACCGACGGGGTGACCCAAGCCCCAGCACCCAGCCATCTGATCATGGGCGGCCTGCCGACCGAGGCCACCATCGCCCATGTGCTGGTCAGCAAATATGCGGACCATCTTCCCTTGTATCGCCAGAGCCAGATCATGGCACGGGCGGGCCTCGATCTGCACCGCGCCGTGCTGGCCGACTGGGTCGGCAAGGCTGCGTTCCACCTGAAACCCATCGTTGACCGGCTGGCCGACCACCTGAAGCGGTCATCCAAACTGTTCATGGACGAGACAACAGCCCCGGTGCTGGACCCGGGGCGCGGTGTGACAAAGACCGGATATCTCTGGGCGCTCGCCCGTGATGACAGGCCGTGGGGCGGCGAGGACCCGCCCGGCGTCGTCTACTTCTATGCCCCCGGCCGCGCGGGCGAGAATGCCGAAACCTTCCTCACCGGCTTCGATGGCATCCTGCAGATCGATGGTTACACCGGCTACAACCGCCTGACCAAACCCGCGCGCAAGGGAGGTGCGCCCATTCGGGTGGCGCACTGCTGGGCGCATGCCCGACGCAAACTCAAGGAGGTCTTCGATCGCGACGGATCGGAGATCGCCGCCGAGGGTCTGCGCCGCATCGCTGAGTTCTATGCCGTCGAGGCCGACATCCGCGGCGTCTCGCAAGGCCAGCGCCTATCTGCCCGCCAAGCCCGCACCGCGCCGTTGGTGGCCGCATTCGGTGACTGGCTGCAGACCCATCGCCGCAAGATCTCCGCAAAATCCCGCCTGGGCGAAAAGCTGACCTACATCCATAACCACTGGGACGGGCTGCAAACCTTCCTGCAGGACGGCAGCGTGGAGATTGACTCCAACAGGGTTGAAAACCTGATCCGCCCGATAGCCCTTAATCGCAAAAACGCGCTCTTCGCCCCCTCTCGGGATTTTGGCCTTGCCAAAACCCTGCCGGGCAACGGGGCATGACGAAGGCGGCATCGCCTGGGGCCGCATCGCCTCGCTCATCGAGACCTGCAAGATTAACGGCATCGAGCCCTTTGCCTATCTCAAGGCAACCCTGACCGCGATTGCCAACGGCCACCCACAAAGCCGCCTAGACGACCTGCTGCCGTGGAACTTCACGCCGCCAAGATAAGGTGACAGTGCTACCCAGCGACCGCTTACAGCTTTTCTGTCCACAACGTCGGCTATGCTGTCCACAACGGTAAATCGCGCCATGCTATTGCGCACTGCCGTCACCTTCACAACGGTTGATGTTAGCTGTTCTGTCCACAAGGCAAAAATTTAAACATTTGAAAACCTATATTTCATTGGGATTTACGAGGCAGAGATGTCCTCGAGATTAACATTTTCAAGCTGAAGCAGCTTTTTGACGGTAAGACAAACTGCCAGCGACTTGGCTGACAGACGAAATTTCATTATGCCAATCGAAATGGTCCGGTATCATGAGGTCGGCAGGTAAGCGTAGGACGATTCAAAAGCACCGCCTTCAAGCGCTTTGCCTCGCCGTGGTCTGTCTAAGCTGAAGAGCTATGGTCCATATTTTTGTTAAAGGCGCCAATAGAGCAAGGGCCAAGAAGCACTGACAACACATTTTGAATTCGCACGCTCAGAGGTGACCAGGGAGTCGTCCGTGCGCTGCCTGCACCTCGTGCACATCTGCTGGTGAGGATGTGCCTCAGCGGTGTTTGTCAAACAAGTTGTCCGCCGATTTCAAGCGGCGTCTCTGATTTCGGAGGCGCTGGTATCGCGTTCCGGGTTCAGCCAGACGGGTCCGGCGGGTTGCCAGTTGCGGGTTTTTCCTGACCACCGTTCCGGCTTTTGTGCGCGGGCATTTGCATAGAGCAAGGCCCGGTTTGCGAGGGCATCGCGGTCTTGTCCTGCGTGGCGCATGCTGGGTGTGACGAAGCGGATGGCGCTGTGAAGGTGCTCCCCGTTATACCAGCTGGTGAAGGATTTCACCCAAGCCTGCGCCTCGGCTTTTGTCGCGAAGCCCTTGGTTGGCCAGTCCGGGCGATACTTGCAGGTGCGGAACAGCGCCTCGGAGAAGGGGTTGTCGTTGCTGACGCGCGGGCGACTGTAGGACGCCATGATGCCCAGCTTTTCCAGCGTCACCTTCATCGTAGCGCCTTTCATTGGGCTCCCATTGTCGGCGTGCAGCACCAAGGGCCGCGCGATGCGGGCCTCCGACCAGACCGCCTTTTGCACCAACATCGCCGCAAGATCCGCACCCTCGCGCTCATGGACTTCCCAGCCCACGATCTTGCGGCTGAAGATATCCACGATCAGATAAAGGTAGAAGAACATGCCCGCGACCGGCCCCGGCATCCAAGTGATATCCCAGGTCCAGACCTGACAGGGTGCGCTGGCTTTGTAACTAGTTGGAGGCTTGCGCCGGACGGGCGACTTGGACCGACTACGATGATGCTGTTGCCCATCTGCGCGCAGGATACGGTAGAAGCTGGATTCTGAGGCCAGATAGTGCCCCTGATCGGCTAGTTTCGGCACGATCTGGCTGGGTGGAAGGCTGGAAAATTCCGCAGAATTACAGATGCTTAGAACAGCGGCGCGTTCCTCGTCGCTGAGCTTGTTAGGAGGCTCCGGCCGTTGGACCAAGGGACGTTGATCAGCGTGAACCTGACCGCCTTTGGTCCAGCGGCGCAAGGTCCGTTCGCTGATTTCCACCTCAGCGCAGGCTTTGGCGCGGCGGGCGCCAGCGGTGACGGCCCCTTCGATCAGCAGCGTGGCGGTTTGGCGATGTGGGGTGCTGATCATGCGTCCTCGTCGCCCCCCCAGATCGCCGCCAGCTTTTTTCTGAGCACCAGAAGCGCCGCAGTTTCGGCCAGGGCGCGGTCCTTGCGGGCCAGCTCGCGCTCCAACTCCTTGATCCGCTTCTTCTCTTCCTTCGTCGCCTGGCTCACCTTGGCCGTGCTGGTACGGTCCCAGTCATTCGCCTGCTCGCACGCCCCGCGCCATACCTTGATTTGCTCGGGAAACAGCCCGCGCTTGCGGCAATACTCCGCCAGATCGGCCTCATTCAGCGCCGCCGTCTCCAGCACCGCCGCAAACTTGTCGCGCGATGCCCAACCGGAAGGGCCGGCATCGGCATCGGGCAAAAGCTGGCCCTTGCCACGCGCCTCAGCACGCCACTTGTGCAGCGTCGCCTCCGAAATCCCCTCCTCCTGCGACAAGCGCCGAATGGCCATGTTGTTCGGAGGCAGCATCCGCTTCAGCACCGCAGTCTTGCGTTCCTGTGAATATCCCACGTCATCGTCCTATCCCGCCCACCTGAAAAATAGAGAAAAGTAGAGCAGCGGACAACTAGCCTGACACAGGGGGGCTATCAGCAATGATATTAGAGCTTTGCTTTTGCAGCTGATAGGTTTGCAGTCAATTGTTCGAGCGACAATGTCAATTCTCTAACGACAACTTCGACCTCCTCCAGCCCCTTCTCGGGACCTTTGGCTACGGGGTTTTCGTTCAGTAAGAATGTGAACAATACCCCAAGAGGTCCAAACATAAACCCAAGCAGAGTGGCAAGTCCTGCCTTTGAAGGCACCCTATCTCTTGCCACAAAATAAGACATGCCTGCACAGAGGACCCATACAATCACTAATACTTCCATAACTTCTCCCAAAGGCGTTTCTTACTTCTCTTAACTTGACGTGGGCTCGCTGTCTCAAACAAATTAGTCTTGGGCGCGGAGCATATTGCGCATCCTGTAGCAAACCTTGGAGAACGGCTGTGAACTGGGGTCGGCCGGCGGTGAAGCATTCGCACGATTTCGGGTTGAGTTCGCACTTGGTCAGCAGCCAGCCCGTGACTCTGCAGTCAAGCATGCCACAGGCGCGCTCAGCGAACTCACTGTGGCGCTGCAGCGCTATTTCGTCGACCTGATGCAGCCCTCGCGCCGAAGCGACTCCCTACGGGTCTTTGCGGCGCTGTGAGCCGGTCTGCCAGGTGGTTGAGCGGGGCGTGGAACGGCAGCAAAGCGGGGTCGATGGACGGCTAGACAAGGCGAAGGTCGTTTGAAAGCCGTGCAGTTCCAAACGCATCGAGCTACGGGGTTCTACCATCTTCCGATGTCGCGGCACATCGCAAGCATCGCGGTGACGGACCACAGCAACGAAACATTCAGCAATGCTCATCGTTATTCAAAGCTTGGCATCGGTGACGTAGCGCAGAGCGCGTGAAGCCGTCATAGCGCCCCCAGCAGGCTAGTCGCGCTTGCGGTAACGATGTCAGTTAGGCAGGGTCTGTTGTGCTGGAGCTAAGGGATAGTCAGCGTGTAGGCGCCAGCAATTGAAACTTGAAAAGTATAGCACTAAGTGATAGGAGTGATGTGCGAGTATTTTTGACAAAGCAGTTCTCAAGGTGGGCCGCTGACGAAAGGGTTGACGACGCAACGCTCACGGAAACGGCTGAAGAAGCCTTCGGTGGCGAAGTCGATGCTGACCTTGGTGGATACCTGTTCAAGAAGCGGGTTGCGCGTGAAGATGGCGGAAAGTCAGGCGGGTATCGGACGATACTTTGCTTTCGGAAGTCCAACGACAGCAGGATCTTTTTTCTGCACGGTTTTCCGAAGAGCAACAAAGGCAACATCACCTCGAAAGAGGAGAAGGCGTTAAAGAAGATCGCAAAGTCCCTAGTTGATCTGTCGAATGAGCAGGTTGAGGGGCTGAAAGCAAAAAAGGCTATCCGTGAGCTAGGGGAAGAAAATGAAAACCAGAAGTGACATCCTCGATATGGCGCTCGACTTTGCGGTTGACCTTCACGAAGTTGGTGCGATGGATAAAGCCACCCTTCGTGACATCGAGGAACTCGCGATCCCAAAAGTCCCTGACTATAGCGCCAAGCAATTCGCTTGATCCGAGAGCGGAACCACGTGAGCCAGCCGATCTTCGCGCACTATATGAACGTTGGTCGGACTACAGTTGCTCAGTGGGAGCAAGGCAAGAAGAAGCCGGGTGGGTCAGCCGCTCGGTTGCTCGATCTTATCGCGCGCAAGGGCATACAAGCTATCGTTTAACAGCAGGCGCTATTTCGATCCGTTGGCACTTCTGGTGATGTGACCTTTTTCGCATGATGGAGGTTAGGAACGGCATAACATAGGGCTCCACAGAGTGACCCAAGCAAGCCAATTCTGTTTGCTGATACAGTATCATGCTCCCCTTTCGTCAAGCTTTGAGGCAATCGCGTCATGAAAATCCCCGACGACATCTTCCCCATCCTGCGCGAGATCGATCAGTCGCTCAAGGATAAGGCCATTCCGCCCAGCTCTCGCCCCATTATGGCGGTGATCGAGTTCGGCAAACGATTCCATATTAACCTTCCACTGGCGAAGCTCCCGCCGGGGGCTCCCGCAGAATTGGTCGCTACTGGCGCCTATACAAACAGTATCCATAGCTGGTATGAAGAGGTCTACGGCGATCTGATTAAGATCGATTTCTCAGAGAAAGCCAAGTTAGCTGTCCTTGCCGATAGTGACATTTGGGAAATGCGTCTTCCGCTGATTTATGGGACGCCATTGATTGAGGTTAAGCGCGAGCTGCCCAAACACCCTGGAAACAGGGTCGGGACACAGGTGCTCGACATCAATGCCTGCGCATCGCTGACCGGTATCACCGAGGCCCGCCTTCAGCACTTCTCTGACAACGACTTAAACGAGGTCTATGGGTTGTTCGTTGTCGGGCTTGACGTGAGAGGTGCTTTCAATCGTTTCCGCAAGTCCGACCCAATGTTCGCCGCTGCTGAAGAGGACTGGTTCGCTGCCGTCGGACACATGACGAACCAGTCCCCAAACTGGGGACAGGCAAGATGGTCTTCACTTCAGATGACCGAGAAATTTATGAAAGGCATGATCGCGATCATTGGAGACCATGCAGTTCCATGGGGTCACAAGTTGAGGGAGCCACATGACGTCCTTTCACGCTCAATCCGGGGCCTCAATGTTCAGCACCTCATTGCTGACATCCAGTGCGACGCATCCGTCCGCTACAATGACCCGAAAACGCCATCGACGCGGCAGCAGGCCTGCGCAGCCCACAAAGCCAGCTTGCTCATCATTCGTGTATTAGGTGACGTGCAATACAGCCAAAACCGATGAGCTCCAGGTTCTTCAAGACACTCTGAGTGCGAGTCGCTCATGCCGTACCGGTTAGTGGCTTTTGCGCGTATGCGGCGAATGGCAGCTAAGTCCGCAGACTTGACCTTCGAGCTGACCGCAGCGAAAGACCAGCTTACGCTTCGAAGTCACCAGAATGGGTTTTTGCAAATGCGCCAAGCACCGCCCGACATGCTTTGTTGTTTGTGGTGAGGTGGCGGTTCATAGGCCAAGAAAGTTAGGAACGGCATAACATAGGGGGCCACCGAGTGGCGCAAGCAGGTTGCTGTCAGCGCCTGCGTCCAGCGCCCCATCCATAGCCTCTCAGACTCACGCAGAGTCGCCTTGAAGGGGTTGCTTATGCTCTCGGCTAGGTGGGGCAAGGTCCAGCGCCGACGACTCTCAGTGACTCGCTCCCGCGCCGTTTGAGATGAAGGGCCGCAGAAACTATCGACCTCCTATGCCGCCGTCACCAGCAACCACTTGCGATATGAGTAGAAAACGCCGACAAACCAGCTACGATCCGGGGCGCAAGCCGTTGTCCGGCAATATCAACATTTGCGCGGAGACGCTGGCATGACCGATGAGCAGAAGAAGAAGCTTGAGCAAAAGCTGTGGGACATCGCCAACACGCTGCGTGGCAAGATGGGTGCGGATGAGTTTCGCGATTACATCCTCGGCTTCATTTTCTACAAATACCTGTCCGAACGCATGCACAGCTATGCCACCGACATTCTGCGCGCCGAAAACCTGAAATTCACTGCCGTCGATGAAACGTCCAGCGAAGGTCGCGCGATCCTTGATGCGGTCAAAGACGCGTCCGTTGAAGCCTTGGGTTACTTCTTGAACCCGTCCGAGCTGTTCAGCGCCGTTGCCAAGCGAGGTGAGGACGGCGCCTTCATTCTTGGTGATCTGGCGACCATCCTGTCGAATATCGAACGCTCCACCATGGGCACGGAGTCTGAGGACGATTTCGATCACCTGTTCGAAGACCTCGACCTGACTTCGACCAAGCTCGGTCGGTCCGAGGACGCCAAGAACGCGCTGATTGCGAAGGTGCTGACGCATCTGGATGCCATCGACTTCCGGCTGGATGATGCTGACGCGGACGTGCTGGGTGATGCCTATGAATACCTGATCGGTCAGTTTGCCAGTGGCGCTGGCAAGAAGGCGGGGGAGTTTTATACGCCGCAACAGGTGTCCACCATCCTTGCGCGCATTGTCACCACCGGCAAGACACGGCTGAAATCGGTCTATGATCCAACCTGCGGGTCGGGATCGCTGCTATTGCGGGTTGCGCGCGAAGTCAGCGATGTGTCCGACTTCTTCGGTCAGGAGATGAACCGCACCACCTACAACCTTGCGCGCATGAACATGATCCTGCACGGCGTCCATTACCGCAATTTCGATCTGCGCCAAGAGGACACGCTGGAACACCCGCAGCACGAAGGCATGCTGTTCGAAGCCATTGTCGCCAACCCGCCATTCTCGGCGAAATGGTCGGCGCGACCGTTGTTCTTGCAAGACGACCGTTTCGCGCAATATGGCCGCTTGGCGCCAGGGTCCAAGGCGGATTATGCCTTTGTCACACATATGCTCGCGCATCTGGATGATAACGGTGCGATGGCGGTTGTGTTACCGCATGGCGCGCTGTTTCGCGGTGGCGCCGAAGGGGCGATACGTGAGTTCATCATTCGCGAGAAGAACTGGCTGGATGCGGTGATCGGCCTGCCTGCGAATATCTTTTACGGCACGAGCATTCCAACCTGCATCATGGTGTTCAAGAAATGCCGCGAGGTAGATGATGTGCTGTTCATCGACGCCTCGACTTGCTTTGAGAAGGGCAAGAACGAAAACCGCCTGCGCGATGAGGACGTGGACCGCATCACCGCCGCGTATCGGGGCCGGACCGAGGAGGCGCGCTTTTCGCACCGCGCGCCATTGGCAGAAATTGCAGGCAATGATTACAACCTGAACATCCCCCGCTACGTCGACACATTCACGGCAGAGGCTGCGATTGACTTGGCAGAGGTCACGCGTGAGTTGGCGCAGATCGAGGCAGATATGGCGCCGATCAACGCGCAAATTCGCGCCTTTTGTGCCGAGTTGGGGTTGGAGTCGCCGGTATGAGTGCGACAGTGCCGAAGCTACGGTTTGCGGGGTTTGATGGGGCGTGGAAAGCTACCAAGCTGGCAGAAAAGTTTGATCACATTCGAAATGGTTTTGTGGGGACGGCAACACCATACTATGTTGAGCGTGGAGTTAAGTATCTTCAGGGGAAAAACATCAAGGAAGGTGAAATTGACTCTAGGGGTCTTATTCATATTTCTGAACAGTTTCACAAAAGTAAGAGAAAATCTGCACTGAAAGCAGGCGATTTGCTTATGGTCCAATCTGGCCATGTCGGTGAATGCGCAGTCGTCGGAGAAGGTTTCGAAGGTGCGAACTGTCATGCACTGATAATTTTAACACCGAGAACCGGGGTTTCCAGCGAATTTTGCAAGTCATACTTCTATTCGCCAAGCGGGTTGAGGCAAATTAACAAAATCAAAACGGGCAACACGATCGAGCATATTTTGGCCAGCGAAATGGCTATTTTGCAAATGGATTTGCCCACACTTCCAGAACAACAAAAGATCGCCGCCTTCCTTGGTGCGGTGGATAGCAAACTCGCAGCGTTGCGGCGCAAGCAGGCGGGGTTAGAGCGGTTCAAGGCGGGGCTGATGCAACGCCTCTTCTCGCAAAAGCTGCGCTTTACGCGAGACGACGGCTCGGCGTTTCCGGATTGGCAGCAGAAGCGGTTAGGGGATATTCTGACAGTTCGCTACGGCAAAGACCACAAAGCTTTGAGTGACGGCGACATACCTGTCTATGGTACGGGTGGAATTATGCGCAAAGTGGATCAGGCACTATACCATGGTCCGTCAATTCTTATTGGTCGCAAAGGCACGATCAATAAACCAATGCTAGTTGATGGGGCATTCTGGACGGTTGATACCTTGTTCTATACCGAGATCAACGCCGCGTTCATACCTCGACTTGTTTTTGCTGTGGTGGAGCGTGTGAACTGGCTCGAATTAAACGAAGCTACGGGTGTTCCTAGTCTTAATTCAAACGGCATTTCGAGTGTTAAAGTTTGCGTTCCATCTCACCCCGACGAACAACGCAAAATCGCTGACGCGCTCACCGCGCTGGATGCCAAAATCACCGCCACTCGCGCGCAGATCACCAAGACCGAGCGTTTCAAGCAGGGCTTGTTGCAGCAGATGTTTGTGTAAGGGTGCGCTATGAGCGGTGAAGTCATCCTCTATCAAACCGACGACGGACGTGCGCAGATCAGCCTGCGTGCGATTGACGGCACCGTCTGGCTGACCCAAGCCGAGATGGCGCAGCTGTTCGACACGACACCACAAGCCATCACCCAGCACCTGCGGTTGATCTATGCCGAGGGTGAGGAGGTGGAGGCGGCAACTTGTAAGGAACTCTTACAAGTTCGAACTGAAGGTGCGCGGCAAGTCTCACGCAGCCTGAAGCACTATTCATTGCCGATCTTGCTGGCGGTGGGGTTTCGCGTTCGTTCTGCACGTGGCACGCAGTTCCGCCGCTGGGCCAACACGATCTTGCAAGACTATCTTGTCAAAGGCTTTGCGATGGATGACGCCAAGCTGAAGGCGGCAGACCAGTGGGATTACTTCGACGAATGGCTTGCGCGCATCCGCGACATCCGCGCCTCAGAAAAGCGGTTCTATCAAAAGGTGCGCGACCTGTTCACCACCGCCGTCGATTACGACAAGGGGTCAGAGGCGGCGCAGTTGTTTTTCCAAAAGGTCCAGAACAAGATGCTGTGGGCGGTGACCGGCCAAACGGCGGCAGAGATTATCGCTGCGCGTGCTGATGCGGGTGTGCCGAACATGGGTCTGACTTCATGGAAGGGTGGTGTGGTACGCAAGGGCGATGTTGGCACCGCCAAGAACTACCTCGCCGCCGCTGAGGTGGAGGAGCTGAACCGCATCGTGACAATGTATCTGGATTATGCCGAGGATCAGGCCACGCGGCGCAGTGCTGTGACGATGGCGGTTTGGGCGGAAAAGCTGGATGCGTTCCTTAGCTTCAACGACCGCGACGTGCTGACCCATGCAGGCAAGCTACGGATGGACGTGGCGCAAAAGCTGGCCGAGGATGCCTATGCGGTGTTTGAGCGTTCAAGGCGCGCGGTTGAGGCGGTTGAGGCGGACGCTGAAGATTTCAAGGTGATTGAAGAGTTGGCGAAGCAAGCGCCGAAGGGGAAGCCGTGATATGACCATCCAGTCCGAAGCGCAGTTAGAGACCAGTCTGATCCAGCGACTGACCGCCAAGGGCTGGGTGCCGGTGCAGCTGGCAGATGAAGCAGCGCTTTGGGCGAACCTGCGGACGGAGTTGGGCGCGCATAACGCAACCAGCTATTCACCCGCGGAGTTTGTCAAAATCCGCAACCATCTTGAAAAGGGCAATGTGTTCGCCAAGGCGCACACCCTGCGTGACCGGTTCCAGATGACACGCGACGATGGTAGCAGCCACTACGTGCAGTTCCTGAACGCAGAGCACTGGTGCCGCAACCGCTATCAGGTGGCGACGCAGATCGGCCTGCAAGGGCGCCGTAAGAACCGCTATGACGTGACCCTGCTCGTGAACGGCTTGCCGCTGTGTCAGATTGAGCTGAAGCGGCGTGGGGTCGAGCTGAAGGCGGCGTTTGACCAGATCAACCGCTATCAGCGCGACAGTTTCACGGCTGCCGGTGGGTTATTCCAATTCGTGCAGATCTTCGTGATCTCCAACGGTGTCAATACGCGCTACTACGCCAATAATCGCAACCAAAGCTTCAAGCAGACCTTCACGTGGTCCGACATTGGCAACAAGGCGATCAACCGGTTGGAGCCCTTCGCAGATTTCTTTCTGGAGAAATGCCACCTGTCAAAGATGATCGCCAAATACGTGGTGATGCACGAAAGCGATCAAATCCTGATGGTGCTGCGTCCGTATCAGTATTACGCGGTCGAAGCGATCACCACGCAGGTGCAGCAGGGCCACGAGCATGGCTATATCTGGCACACGACAGGGTCTGGCAAGACGCTGACCAGCTTCAAAGCCGCGCAGAACCTGTGTGAGAACCCCAAGGTCGAGAAGGTTCTGTTCGTTGTCGACCGCGCTGATCTTGATTATCAGACGACCCAGGAGTTCAACTTCTTCTCACCCGGCTCCGTGGACGGCACCGACGACACCCGCGCGCTGGTGCGCCAGTTCACGGAGCCTGGCCGTAAGCTGATCATCACCACCATCCAAAAGCTGAACACAGCAATCTCCAGCGAGAGATTCAATCCAGCTTTGCAGTCTGTCAAGGATGGTCGCATCGTGATGATTTTCGATGAATGCCACCGCAGCCAGTTCGGTGAGGCACATCGCAAGATCCGTGAGTTTTTTCCGCGCGTGCAGATGTTCGGTTTTACCGGGACACCAATCTTTGCTGACAATGCGGTGGGGCGGCGCACCACAGCGGACCTGTTTGGCAAACGGCTGCACACCTATGTCATCACCGACGCCATACGCGACGAAAATGTTCTACGTTTCTCGGTTGAATACATGACCACCACGCCGACGATCGCTGGCGAAGACGCTGAGGCTCGGGCGGCGCGCGAAAAGCTGTTGGCGTCGCGTGACGTGATGGAAGACCCACGACGCATCGAGAAGATCGTCGATTGGGTTATCGAAAACCACGACAGAAAGACCAGACAACGCCAGTTCGGTGCAATGATGTGCGTGGGCTCGGTCGATGGCTTGATGCGCTATTACGATTGCTTTGAGGCGAAGCGAAAATCCGGTGCGCATGATCTGAAGATCGCAACGATATTCACCTATGCCGCCAATGAAGCTGACCCCGAAGCT
The DNA here is from genome assembly GCF_034675685.1 of Pseudorhodobacter sp. Classification (GTDB taxonomy): domain Bacteria; phylum Pseudomonadota; class Alphaproteobacteria; order Rhodobacterales; family Rhodobacteraceae; genus Pseudorhodobacter. The sequence continues at coordinate 18,020 of NZ_JAUCDA010000017.1, forward strand.
GACGATCTGATCCCCGAGACCGATTTTCCGGTTGGCGCCCCGTCACCAGCACAATTGCCGCGTCGCGACAAGCTTGCTGAATATGTGGCTGACTACAACGCCCGCTATGGCACCAACGAGAGCGCGATGGATGGCGGCGGGTTTTACACTTACTATCGCGCCTTGGCGAAACGGGTGAAGTCGCGCGACAAGAAGACGTTCACATCTGACACGGGCGTGGACATCCTGCTTGTCGTCAATATGTTCCTGACTGGCTTTGACGCCAAGACGCTGAACACGCTCTACGTCGACAAGAACCTGAAGTTCCACGGCCTGATCCAAGCGTTCTCGCGCACCAACCGCACGCTTGGGCAGGAAAAGAGCCAGGGCAATATCGTTTGCTTTCGTGACCTCAAGGAGCGTACCGACGAGGCGATTGCGCTGTTTGCGGATAAGAACGCGAGAGAGACCATTCTTGTCGGCACCTACGAAGAGCAGCTTGAAAAGTTCAGCGCCGCGGTGCAGGCTTTGCTGGAGTTGACCCCTACGCCTGACGCTGTAGATGACTTACCGCATGAGGAAGCCGAAGCCGAGTTCGTCAAGCGCTTCCGCGAACTGATGCGCATCCGCAACGTGCTCGCCAGCTATTCGGAATTCAAACCGGATGACTTGGCGATCGAGGCGCAAGCCTTCGAAGAGTTCAAATCCAAGTATCTCGATATTGCGCAAAAGACCAAGGAGCCGAAAGACGACGAGGAACCGTCACCTCTGGACGATCTGGACTTTGAGCTGGAACTGATCCGTCGCGACGACATCAACGTGGCGTATATCGTGGCGCTCTTGGCCTCGCTCAATGCGTCGATCCACGAAGGCACGATTTCCAAAGGTAAGGCCACGGCGCAGCGCAAGCGGATCTTCGATCTGTTGACGTCCGAAACTCAGCTGCGTGACAAGCGTGACCTGATCTCACGCTTTGTCGACCAGAACCTGCCGATGCTTGGACCAGATGATGACGTGAGTGCAGCCTTCTCAGCGTATTGGTCCGCAGAGCGCGATGCTGCCTTCACGCGCTTCTGCTCCGATGAACATCTTGACCCCAGCGCGTTTGGCATCCTGTTCGGTCGGATGATCTATACTGGCAAGGCACCACTTGGTGATGAGGTCGTCGCGACCATGACCGAAAAACCCAGCATTTTGAAACGTAGGACTACAGTCGAACGCATCATCAGCGGCATGCAGCACCTGCTGTCGACCTTTGATGAAGGCACTGGGGAGTTGAGCGAGGACTGAACCTCGCAGCAAGTCATAATCCGCAGCATAAATTGCAGTGCCTTAATCTTTGCCAGACACCAATGATAATAATTCTGATCGGCTTGGGTCACCTCCCCAGATCATAAGACGGCAATGCATCAATCATCCTTGATCTCGCTAATATCGTGATGTCACCATAGTCGTCGCCTGAAGTTCTACTTGCATGACCTTGAATAGCGTCAAGAACTCGGTCCGACATTCCCAGCTCGCGCCCTTGGGTCTTGAAGCGGTGACGCCAGCCGTAAGAAGGTTGAACCCCCTCAGGCACCAGGTTTCGCGATTGTAGCCACTCAGAAAGTCTTCCGCTCGTCGCGCGAGCGCCGGCCATAAACGCCTCTGGGCGTTGTGCTCTGTGGAAAAGCGGTCCCGCCTGCACAGTTCGTAAGAACTCAATGAACCCTAGGTCTAGGATCTGGCTATGCAAAGGCACGTCTCGATAATGACCGGTCTTGACCGAACCAGCATCTGGTGTGACCCGCAGTATCCAGCGATCATCTTCTTGCCTAATGTCTTCCTTTCTAAGCTGGGTCATCTCAGTGACCCGCGCGCCCGTGAATGCGCAAAGCAAAGGAACCCAACGCTTGGCGCGTGTTATGTGTTCGCTTTTACGGTTTGATGGGTTTGTTGCTTTTGCCGGCTGATAGTTAGTTGTGACCTTCAAAATCTCGACAGCCTCCGGTTTTGTGTAGCCCCTTTCGCGAGAATGAATTTTCTTGCCCACTTTTTGGTGAACCGTGTCGGCTTCATTGCTTGGTAGTCGCTTTTCTTTGAATGCCCAAGTCAGAACAGCGCGGATGGCCGCAAGGTATTTGTCCGATACAGTCTTCGCAGATTTACCGGATGCCAGCAAAGAATCGCGCCAGTCTAGGAGATTTTGACCTGTTATCTTACGAGCATCACTATGGCCTAGGAATTTTATAAGAGAATCAAGGGGATATTTCCAACTTGCGCCTCCATCTCGGTGTGTTCCCAGAGCTTGAGATTTTACTATATAACTTTGGAATAGCAGTTTGAGGGGTACTGCCGGTAAACCGCGGTCAGAGCTGGTAGGCGGTTTAAGAAGCGGGTCCAATGCTTGCATGGCATAGTTGCCCTTATCTCGACGCAGAGTTTGTTTCAGCGCATCTATCTGAGCGCGAGTTATCTGCGTGGCCAGGTCGCGCCATACATGCGATCCCTTCACCATTAAATCTCCTATGATCAACGTATTGCTGGACCTCGACATCGACGAAACGTGTGTCACCTGATGCGAGCGAGGCTTCAAGCGCAGACAAGCGTCTAGTCCGGAGGTTTGTGTCGAAGTGCCGTGCACCAGCTTTGAGTTCAAAATCCGTGTAGACATTGAACAAGCCGATTGGATTACGCCAGATGTCAGCATCCCCCATATCAATTCGCTGCATTAGTTTTTCGCGCTCGTCGTCTAACTCTTGAGGAGTGGGCATGGTTGCGCGTTTGTGATCGTCTTGTTCGAGTGTGGAGGTGTAATGTTTCCATGCCAAGTCCTGAAAATCTTCAGCCGTCAAATCCCCTGAGCAAGCTATTGCTTCTTCATGTATCACTTCCGGTGCTACAAGATGATCAGCATTTGCGATTTGCGCTTGAAGGCGTGCGACAGCAGCAGCGTGATTGCGGTCTGCAACACGAAGATCACCGCCCAAAGGCTCTATCAGTTCTGATTTTCCAAAGATGGATTGAAGGTGTTTGGGAACAGCGATCCGTGCCCAGAACCGTCCGTTCTTCTCTTTCCAATGGCGCCGTTTTCCAGCCATATCCAATCCCATTCTGGCACCTGCTCTGGCACCAGAAACGGCACTATGCTCAAGTAATCAAGCACTTTCTTTGACATCAATGGGTTAGGATGGTGCTGTGAGAGAGGATTGAACTCTCGACCTCACCCTTACCAAGGGTGTGCTCTACCACTGAGCTACCACAGCATCTTGTTTTCCGAACTGCTACCCCGTGTTTTGCGGCGATGCAAGCAGGCTTTAAGGGCCTGTGGGTTTTCGACTTTGGCTTTGGCAATCACCTGTTGCGAGGGGATTGCTTTGCCATGGCCTTTGCCACTGCATCTTGCGCGTATCCGGGGGTTCCGGTCGACGTGGCGGCTGATTAGTCGGAAAATTCAGGTGGTGCAAGGGCAATCTGGACCCTTTTTGCTTGGCGATGTAGAGAAGGGACATGAATAGCGATAAAACAAGCCCTCCGCCCGCAAGAACCACTGGTGCCAAGCGCCAGAAAACAGGTGCCGAGTTGAGGGAAGAACGCCAAAAAGCAGCGCTCAAGGCGAATATGGCGCGGCGCAAGGCACAGGCAAAGGCCCGGTTGGGTCAACACAATGACAAAAGTCAGGGGCAGTAAATGGATTCGATTCTGGTACGCGGCGGTGGGGAACTGAACGGGGTTATCCCGATTGCGGGCGCAAAGAACGCCTGTCTGACGCTAATGCCTGCGACACTTTTGACGGAAGAGCCGCTGACGCTGACCAATGCGCCGCGCCTGTCAGACATTCGCACGATGACCGAACTGCTGGGGTCACTCGGGGCCGAGGTGGCCAGCCTTCAGGGGGGGCAGGTTCTGGCGATGAGCAGCCATGACATCACCAATCATACCGCCGATTATGATATCGTGCGCAAGATGCGGGCCTCGATTCTGGTGCTGGGGCCGATGCTGGCGCGCTATGGCCATGCGGTTGTGTCGCTGCCGGGTGGCTGTGCGATCGGCGCGCGCCCGGTGGATTTGCATTTGCAGGCATTGGAGGCTTTGGGTGCGGAACTGGAATTGCGTGAGGGCTATGTCCACGCCAAGGCCAAAGGCGGGCGGTTGCGCGGTGGTATGATCGACTTTCCAATGGTTTCGGTGGGGGCCACGGAAAACGCTTTGCTTGCTGCCAGCCTTGCCAAGGGCACAACGGTTATCAAAAACGCCGCACGCGAGCCTGAAATCGTGGATCTTGCGCAATGTCTGCGCCGGATGGGCGCGCAGATTGAAGGGGAGGGCACCAGCATCATCACCATTCAGGGGGTGGATCGTCTGGGGGGGGCAACGCATCCGGTGGTGACCGACCGGATTGAGCTGGGCACCTATATGCTGGCCCCTGCGATTTGCGGCGGCGAGGTGGAATGTCTTGGTGGGCGCATCGACCTTGTGGGGGCGTTTTGTGAAAAGCTGGATGCGGCGGGGGTCTCGGTCGAGGAAACCGAACGCGGCTTGAAGGTCAAGCGCAAGAATGGCCGGGTGAATGCGGTGGATGTGACGACAGAGCCGTTTCCCGGCTTTCCGACCGATTTGCAGGCGCAGATGATGGCGCTGCTGTGTACGGCCAATGGAACCAGCGTGCTGGAAGAGAGAAATCTTTGAAAACCGCTTCATGCATGCCCCCGAATTGATTCGCATGGGGGCCAGGATTGATGTGCATGGCGGTCAGGCCACGGTGACCGGGGTGGACAAGCTGAAGGGCGCGCGGGTGATGGCGACCGATTTGCGGGCCAGCGTCAGCTTGATTCTGGCTGCGTTGGCGGCAGAAGGGGAAACCGTTGTCAGCCGGGTCTACCACCTTGATCGTGGCTATGAGCGGGTTGAGGAAAAACTGGGTGCCTGCGGCGCGCATATTGAACGGATCGTGACATGACGGACGCGCGGTTTGAAGATGGGGCCGAGGCCCCGCTGGCGTTGATCGCGGCGGATGCTGATGATCTGGCGGTGATGTCGGCGTTGTTGCAAGATGCGGTGCTGCCAGTGTCTGACATGCGCTATGTCGCCAAACGGCGCGAATTTGGCCTGTTGCTGAATCGTTTCCGCTGGGAAGATCGGGCCGCGGCGGAACGCGCGGGCCGCGCCTATGAGCGGGTGCGCTGTTTGCTGGTGTTTCGCGATGTTACCGCGGTACGCTCGCAGGGTATTCTCCAGCAAGAGGGGGATATGATCTTGTCGCTGCTGTCCATCGGCTTCGTGGCGGGTGAAGATGGCACTGGCCGTGTGATTCTGACGCTGGCTGGCGATGGCGCGGTGGAACTGGAGGTAGAAGCCCTGAACGCCACTGCCCGTGATGTAACCCGGCCCTATGTGGCACCGTCGCGCAAGATGCCCGATCACGGGGCATGAGGGGGGCGGCTGGGGGCGCGCCACACCCCTTGCGGCGCATTTCCCCGCGGTATTTTTGCCAAGCTGAAATCAGGGCGCGCTTGAGATAGGGGCGCAGGCGGGCTAAAGGGGGCACAAGCGATAAAAAGGGGCCCGCGATGCCGGTTTTTCTGTCCACCTCTGACGTTGATTTCGAGGCGCGGTTTGTCGCCCTGTTGGGGGCCAAGCGCGAAGACAGCGTTGACGTGGATGAGGCGGTTGCCGCGATCATTGCCGATGTGCGCAGCCGTGGGGATCTGGCGGTGCTGGATCTGACGCAGCGCTATGACCGTCTGGCACTGACGCCCGCGACGATGCGGTTCAGCCCAGCAGAAATAGAGGCGGAATGCACCAAGGTTTCGCCAAAGGACCGCGCGGCGCTTGAACTGGCGGCAGAGCGTATTCGCGCCTACCATGCCCGGCAACGCCCCGAAGACGCGATGTGGGAAGAGCCAACCGGCGCGCGGCTTGGCTGGCGCTGGACGCCCGTGTCGGCGGCGGGGCTGTATGTGCCGGGGGGGCTGGCAAGCTATCCGTCCTCGGTTTTGATGAATGCGATTCCGGCGCAGGTGGCCGGGGTCGGGCGGTTGGTGATTTGCTGCCCGACGCCGGATGGCATCGTGAACCCGCTGGTTTTGCTGGCGGCGCGCATTTCGGGTGTGACGGAAATCTACCGCATTGGTGGCGCGCAGGCGATTGCGGCGCTGGCCTATGGCACTGAAACCATTGCGCCGGTGGATAAGATCACCGGGCCGGGAAATGCCTATGTTGCCGCTGCCAAGCGCCGGGTCTTTGGCCGCGTGGGAATTGACATGATCGCGGGCCCATCGGAAATTCTGGTGATTGCCGACCGCGACAATGACCCCGACTGGATCGCGCTTGACCTGCTGAGCCAAGCCGAACATGACGCCAGCGCGCAGAGCATTTTGGTGACAGATGACGCAGGCTTTGGCGCGGCGGTTGCGGCTGCGGTTGAAAAGCGCCTTGAAACGCTGGAGCGGCGCGCGATTGCGGGGCCAAGCTGGCGCGACAATGGGGCGGTGATCGTGACGCGCGATCTGGCCGAGGCGGCGCTGCTATCCAACCGCGTCGCGCCCGAGCATCTGGAACTATGTGTCGCTGATCCCGATAGCCTGAGCCAACAAATCACCCATGCAGGCGCGATTTTTCTTGGCCAATACACACCCGAGGCGATTGGCGATTATATCGGCGGGCCGAACCATGTGCTGCCCACCGCGCGCTCTGCCCGGTTTTCCAGCGGGCTTTCGGTGCTTGATTTCATGAAGCGCACGACCTTGGCGCAGATGACACCCGCTGCCTTGCGCGCAATCGGGCCTGCAGCAGTGCGGTTGGCCGGTTCGGAAAGCTTGCAGGCGCATGGGCTATCGGTTCAGGCGCGGCTGGATCGGTTGAATGACCAAAGCGTTTCGCCCTGACCCTGGCCCGCATATCGCTGCCTGAAACAAAAGAGTTCAACGCGTTATGTGACAGACCTGGTTTCCGGCCAAAGGCGAAACGCGATGGACCATGGCGGCCAAGCGCCTGAAACCCCTTGCACCACAGGGCGCAAAAGGCCATCAATCCGCAGTACTTGTGATGGAAACAGCCTGATGACCCGCATTTGCCATATTGAAATTGATGAAACCGGCCTTGCCCTGCCCACGCCCGAGATCGAGCAGGAACGCAAGGTTGCGGTCTTTGATCTGCTGGAAGAAAACAGTTTTGCGCTGCCCCTGCGTGAGGGCAAGGCGGTGCCAGAGGGGCCGTATCGGCTTGGCCTTTCGATCCGCGAGGGGCGGCTGGTGTTTGATATTGCGACCGAGGCTGCGGAAAAGGTGGGGGAATTCCATCTGTCTCTCGGCCCGTTCCGGCAGGTGGTGAAAGATTATTTCCAGATCTGTGAAAGCTATTTTGAGGCGGTCAAACGCCTGCCCCCCAGCCAGATTGAAGCGATTGATATGGCCCGGCGTGGTATTCACAACGAAGGCGCGCGGGTATTGCAAGAGCGTCTGAACGGCAAAGCCGAGGTTGATATGGATACCGCCCGCCGCCTGTTCACCCTGATCTGCGTCCTGCACTGGGGCTGAGCGTGGCGGGTTTTCCCCAATCGGTGCTGTTTTGCTGCGATCACAACGCTGTACGCTCGCCCATGGCCGAGGGGTTGATGAAAAAACTGTACGGGCAAAGGGCCTATGTGCAATCGGCCGGTGTTCGCAATGATCTGGAGGTGGACGGGTTTTCTATCGCCGTGTGCCGCGAGTTGGGGATAGAGCTGTCACGCCATCGCAGCCGCTCGTTTGAGGAAATGCAGCAATGGGGGGATGATCTGTCACAATTTGACCTGATCATCGCGCTGTCGCCCGCCAGTCAGCGCATGGCATTGGAGCTCACGCGGTTTCACCACCTTGAGATCGAGTATTGGCCGATTCTTGACCCCACAGGTCTGGGCGACGCCCGAGACGTAAAGCTTGCCGCTTATCGGCAGGCGCGCGACCAGATTCGCGCTAGAATGTTGGAACGGTTCGGCCCGCCTGATGCGCCGCCGCAAGAGGATAAGACATGAGCAAAGACCTGATTTCACGCTATTACGCCGCCTTCAACGCGGGCGATGCCGCTGGCATGCTGGCCTGTGTGACCGATGATATCGAACACCGCGTCAATGAAGGCGCCACCCGTCGGGGCATTGAGCGTTTTGCGGAATTTTGCAGCCATATGGGCGTCAGCTATCGTGAGGAGTTGCGCGATATCGTGGTGTTTGCCACTGAAGATGGCAGCCGGGGGGCCGCGGAATTTGTGGTGCATGGCACCTATCTGCAAACTGATCCGGGCCTGCCAGAGGCCAAGGGGCAAACCTATACGCTGCCCGCCGGGGCGTTTTTTGACATGCGCGGCGGCAAGATCGCGCGCGTGACCACGTTTTACAATCTGGTCGATTGGGTCGCCCAAGTTTCATGATTGATCTGCGCGTCTTGACGGGGGGGGCGCTGGACGCCGCATTGGATGATGTCGCCGCCCTGCGCATCGTGGTGTTTCGCGATTGGCCGTATTTGTATGACGGCACAGTGGAATATGAGCGCAGCTATCTGGAAAGCTACCGCAACAGCCCGGCTGCGGTTTTGGTTGGCGCCTTTGATGGCGAAACACTGGTGGGGGCGGCCACCGGCACCCCGATGGAAGACCACGCCGCCGAATTCGGTCTGGCCTTTGCCGGGGTCGGTCTTGCGCTGGATCAGATTTTCTACTGCGCCGAATCTGTGTTGCTGCCTGCCTATCGCGGCCTGGGCATCGGCCACCGCTTTTTTGATCTGCGAGAGGGGCATGCCCGCAATCTGGGCCGCAGCCATGTGGCCTTTTGTTCGGTGATCCGCCCCGATGACCACCCTTTGCGCCCCGCCTTCGCACGTTCCAACGATGCGTTTTGGCGCGGGCGTGGCTATGCGCCTTTGCCCGGTGTCATCGCCGCCTTTGAATGGACCGATCTGGGCCAAACTGCGCCCAGCAAGAAACCGCTCCAATTCTGGATGCGCGCGCTTTGACCAAGGAGTTTTTGATGAAAATTGCCGCCGCTGCCTATCCGTTGACCTATTTCAATGACTTTGCCGAATATCGCGCCAAGATGACCGCCTGGGTCGCGGATGCGGCAGGGCAGGGCGCCAGTTTGCTGGTATTCCCCGAATACGGCGCGATGGAACTGGCCAGCCTTGGCGGCCGCGCCGTTGCCGCCGATATTGAGGCCGCCTTGCATGAGGTGGCCCGTCACGGCCCCGCCGTCGACGCATTGCATTGCGCCTTGGCGGCACAGCATGGCGTTTATATTCTGGGCGCGTCGGCCCCGTTTTTCATTGGTGAGCGCCCGGTAAATCGCGCCGTGTTTTACGGCCCCGACGGCATTATCGGCCATCAGGACAAGCAAATCATGACCCGGTTCGAACGTGAAACCTGGGATGTGGTGGCGGGGACGGGCCTGCCGGTGTTTGATACGCCCATTGGCAAAATCGGCGTCGTGATCTGCTATGACAGCGAATTTCCGCTGCTTGCCCGCGCGATGGTCGAGGCGGGGGCGGAAATTCTGCTGGCCCCGTCTTGTACCGACAGTTTCGCGGGCTTTACGCGGGTGCGCGTGGGGTCGATGGCGCGGGCGCTGGAAAATCAGTGTATTGTGGTGCATGCACCGACCGTGGGGCAATGTGATTTTTGCCCGGCGGTGGATGAAAATATCGGGGCGGCCGCTATCTATGGCCCGCCCGATCACGGCTTTCCGGCCAATGGCATCTTTGCCGAAACCCCGCTGAACGCGCCTGGTTGGGCCGTGGCCGAGGTGTCTTTGGCCGATGTGCATCGGGTGCGGCGCGATGGCGGGGTGTTGAACCATTTGCATTGGCCCGAGCAAATGGCCCGTATCACCGCCAAGGCTTGATCCAGTCGATTTTTGTCGCTCCCCTTGACCAAGGCGCGCCAATCCCCGACATCATGGGGTATAGATAGAGGAGCAGCCAATGGCGAACCATGAAGTGACGGCAACCGAATTCCTGCAAACGCGCCGCTCGGTGCCCGCCAAGATGCTGGGGCTGCCGGTGCCCGACCGTGACGCGTTGCTGCCCTTGCTGACCGCTGCGGCCCGGACGCCCGACCATGGCAAGCTGGAACCCTGGCGGTTTTTGGTGCTGGAACGCGGCGCGATGGGGCGGCTTGCATCTTTGGTCCGGGCCCGTGCCGTTGAATTGGGGTATGACGCCGAAAGAACCGCGAAAGGGGCGGGCCAGTTTGAGACTGGAAACCTTGCTGTTGTCGTGATTTCCAGCCCGAAATCCGTAGAAAAAATTCCGCAGATCGAGCAGATATATTCTGCCGGGGCGGTGTGCCTGTCGCTGCTGAATGCGGCCCTTGCAGCAGGTTGGGGGGCGAACTGGCTGACAGGCTGGCCCGCGCATGACCGCGACTTCATCACCGCCGGCCTTGGCCTTGCACCGTCCGAGAGCGTCGCGGGGATCATCCATATCGGCACGCGTGCCCAGACCCCTCCTGAACGGCCGCGCCCCGATCTGGCCGCTTTGGTGACCTGGGTGCAGGAATGATCTTTTCCGATTTTGCCAAGGCGCTAGGCCAACTTTCGGACCCGCGCTTTCGCCGCGTCATGCTTCTTGGTGTTGGCCTGACGCTGGCACTTTTGGTTGGTGTTTATGCGGGGTTTCTTTGGGTCATTCAGGTCTTTATTCCTGATAGCGTGAACATTCCGCTGGTCGGCCCGGTCGGCGGGCTTGATACGCTGTTAAGCGTTGGCTCGGCGCTGTTGATGGTCGGGTTATCGGTGTTTTTGATGATGCCCGTCGCCTCGGCCTTTACCTCGTTGTTTCTGGATGATGTCGCCCAAGCGGTTGAGGACCGGCATTATCCCGGCCTGCCGCCCGCGCAAGGCCAAAGCTTTGGCGATGCTGCAATTGATACGCTGAATTTCTTTGCGCTGCTGGTCACGGTCAACGTGCTGGCGCTGATCCTGTATGCCTTTGCCGGGCCGTTCATTCCGGTGGTGTTCTGGGCGGTGAACGGGCTGCTGCTGGGGCGTGAATATTTCACGCTGGTTGCCGCGCGGCGGATGGGGCGCAAAGAGGCCAAGGCCCTGCGCAAACGCCATTGGCTGACGGTGTGGTGGGCGGGCGGGCTGATGGCCGCGCCGCTGTCCATCCCCCTCGTCAACCTGCTGATCCCGGTGCTGGGGGCGGCCACCTTTACCCATCTGTTCCATCGCCTTCACGCGTTGGAACAACGCAACCCGCGTTAAAGATCGGTAGAGCGGGGTGGCAAACGCCCCATGAAATCGAAATCGCGCACGGTGATCGTGCCCGACAAAATGATCGCACTTAGCAGCGCCCAGATGATCGCGGCGATGATTGTGGTGATCCAGGCCTTGCGCTTTACCACAAAGCCCGCCGGCGCGCCAACGGGTGTTCCGGGCACGACCACGCCGTCATCGGCCTGTGATTTGGGTTTCAGCGGCAGCACGACAAAAAACGTCATGAACCAGCAGATCGCGAACAGCACAAAGGCGGCGGTAATGCTCATACTTGCTCCAGTTCCACCAGACAGCCGTTGAAATCCTTGGGGTGCAAAAACAGCACCGGTTTGCCATGGGCGCCGATCTTTGGCTCTCCGCTGCCCAGCACCCGCGCGCCTGACGCCTTCAGGGTATCACGCGCGGCCAGAATATCATCCACCTCATAGCAGATATGATGAATTCCGCCTGCCGGGTTCTTTTCCAAAAACCCGGTGATCGGGGAATTTTCGCCCAAAGGGTACAGCAATTCGATCTTGGTATTGGGCAGGGTGATGAACACCACCGTCACGCCATGATCCGGCTCATCTTGCGCGGGGCCGACGTTTGCGCCCAGCGTGTTGCGATATTGCGCGGCGGCCGCCTCCAGGTCGGGAACGGCAATGGCAACGTGGTTCAGGCGTCCGATCATCATGGGCTCCGGTTTTGGTGGTTTGCATGGCTTTATGCGGTGCTGCGGCGGTCAGGGCAAGGGGGGCGGAAGGGCGCAGCGGGTTTACGGCGAAAAGGTGACGATTGTTGCAGATTTTTTGCAAAGGATTTCATCAATTGTTAGCGGGTTGGCGGTTCATATAAAGCCTGATCTGACCTGAGAGAGGTGCCACAATGCCAACCGCCTGCGCTTTGCCCGAAGGCCCCGGTTTTGCCAATATCCGCCAACAGCAGGTTTTGCCGCTGTCGGGTGTCACGGTGCTGGCGGTGGAAGACAGCCGCTTCGCCTCCGAGGCGCTTCGGCTTTTGTGCCAACGCAGCGGTGCGCGGTTGCGCCGGGCCGAAACGCTGGCCGCCGCCCGCCATCACCTTGCGGTCTATCGCCCTGATGTGGTTCTGGTTGATCTGGGCTTGCCCGATGGCAACGGCGTTGATCTGATCCGTGAATTGGCCAAAAACGGCGCAGGCGCCTCGGTGGTTCTGGCGATCAGCGGTGACCCGGACGGTTGGTCAGCCGCGATGCGGGCCGGGGCTGCGGGGTTTCTGGAAAAGCCGGTGGACAGTCTGGCAAGGTTTCAACAGGTCATTCTGGGGCATTTGACCGGGCAACCACCGGGGGCCGTGGCTGTTGGCGCACAGCGGATTCAGCCAGACCGTCAGGCGTTGCGCGATGATCTGATTCATGCCGCAAACCTGATTGAAACCGCGTGTGATGGCCCACAGCAGTATATCGTCGATTTTGTCCGTGGGGTGGCACGCAGTGCCCATGACCCGGCGCTGGAAGGTGCGGCCGTTCATGCCCACACCTCGGCCGAGGCGCTTGCCGGCCTTGGCCGCGTGCTGCAGCAACGGATCAGGCACGGCGGCGATCTTTTTGACAGGGTTGCATCGGAAAAACCATGCCAGTGACAGCCAGAACCTGCCGTATCAGCCGCGCAAGCCCGGATCATCATCGGCGCGCACCAGCTGAGTCAGCTCGCTCAACCGTTCTTTTTGCAGGCCGGTGGCGGTGAAATTCGACGGCGCGAGCCAAGCCAGAAACGCCTCTCGCAGGGCGGGCCATTCGCTGTCGATTACCGAAAACCACGCGGTATCACGGTTGCGGCCTTTGATCACCGCCGCTTGCCGAAAGATACCCTCATAAGAAAAGCCAAACCGCTGCGCTGCCCGGCGTGATGCCATATTGGCGGCGTTGCATTTCCATTCATACCGGCGATAGCCCGCGTCAAAGGCCCATTGCATCATGAGAAACATCGCCTCGGTGGCTTGGACCGATTTTTGAAGCTCCGGGCTGATGCAGATGTGACCAATCTCAATTGACCCTGCGGTTGGTGAAATGCGCAAATAACTGGCCACACCGCCGCAATGCCCGGTGGCCAGGTCGCGCAGCACATAAAACAGCGGGTCCTCCAGCGCGGCCATTTCCTTGGCCCAACGATGATAGGCCGCAGCCGAGGCGAAGGGGCCATAGGGCATGTAATCCCACAAGGTATCATGGCCGGAGAACGCGCGGTGCAGATCGGCGGCATGCAGGTCGGCATCCAACCGTTCCAGCCCGACATGGGCACCCATCAGCGCCGTACCGACCGGCGCAGCAGGGGCTACCCATTTTGAAAGGTCTTTAGCCATGTTCCGCGCGCCCTCGCAGCAAAGAAATTTGCCTTGTTATGCGGCCATCTTCGGGCCACAGCAACCACGAACTGCAAGGCCCGAAAACGGCAGCAGGCCTTGCTACCCGCTCGGGCCGGGATGCAGCGCGATGGGCGCTGTCAGCATCAACCAACATGGCGGCAAGTCCGGGCGCAGCCCTGCGAAAACGGGGTCGCCCACCGGCAGCACCCCATGCCCCGCGCAAGATCGGCATGTGCTGGCGGTGATCAGGCCTTCGTGTCGGCCCCGAAGGCGGCGGCTGTTTGATGCTTTGCAGGCCATCCTTGCTTGCAGTGCAGACAAGGAACCGCCGGTTGGAAGCCGAATTTCGATTCAGCCAGCCGAAAGGGCTATGATTTCGATGGTCCCGCCCCCGCACAATCCCGGCACAAGACAGCATAGGGCACCGCATCCAGACGTTCGGCCGCAATCTCTTCGTCGCATTTCTTGCAAATGCCGTATGTTCCGTTTGCAATGCGAATCAATGCGCGGCCCAGAAGCTGAATTTCCCGCTCGCCAGCGCGCCCCAAACCTTCCAGCACCTCATCATCTTGCAGCTCGATGGCCTGATCTGCCAGATCGGGGTCGGCGGTTACATCCAGCGCGTCTTCGACATTCCGCAAACGATCGCCAAGCTCAAGCAGGCGTGCCTCTATTTGATGTTTGTGGCGTTCAATATCCAGCATGTTTTATCTCCAGCGTTGATAGGTGTTGTCTCGGATCATAGTATGAAAGCAAAGCATCCGTCATCTGCCCCCGCAAGGCTGTTTTACAAGGACTTCAAAACCATGGCGGCGATATCAAAGGATCGGATGCGGGCTGCCGGATCATGTATCATGCCGGTGATCATCACCTCATCCGGGGCGTGGGTGGCCAGAATTTGTGACAGTTGCGCCCGGATGGTTTCGGGCGAACCCGTGGCCGAGCAAGACAGCGCGTGCTGCACCTGTGCCAGAACGGCAGGCGGAACTTCGGCGCTGATATCGGCCACCGGGCGCGGCAGCTTGCCGGGGGTTCCACTGCGCAAACGCGCAAAGGCAAGGATTTGCGAACTGCGCAAATATTGCGCTTCGCTATCGGTTTCGGCGGCGCAAACCCCCGCAGCCAGCATTGCATAGGGCTTGGTCAAATGGCGCGAAGGGCGAAAGGTAGCGCGGTAAGTCGCCAGTGCCTCGCCCAGCAGGGCCGGCGCGAAATGCGACGCAAAAGCGTAGGGCAGGCCAAAATAAGCGGCCAGTTGCGCGCCATAAAGGCTGGACCCAAGAATCCAGACCGGAACATTGGTGCCGATACCGGGAATCGCCTGCACGCTTGCCCCGTCCGCGGTCTTTGGGGGGGCGTCGCCCAGATAGCCGATCAATTCCTGCACATCGGCGGGAAAGCTGTCTTCGACCGCCATGTGGCGGCGCAGCGCGCGGGCCGTGGCGAGATCGGTGCCCGGTGCGCGGCCCAGGCCAAGGTCGATCCGGTTGGGGTAAAGCGTGGCAAGTGTGCCGAATTGTTCGGCAATCACCAAGGGCGCGTGATTTGGCAGCATGATACCGCCTGCGCCAACCCGGATGGTTTTGGTCGCAGCGGCGACATGCGAAATCACAAGGCTGGTCGCGGCGCTGGCGATGCCGGGCATATTGTGATGCTCGGCCAGCCAATAGCGGGTATAGCCCGCGCGCTCGGCTGACTGGGCCAAGGCCACTGAATTGGCCAATGCATCGGCTGCCGTGCCGCCTTCGGGAATGGGGGCCAGATCAAGGATGGAAAATACGGGCATCTTTGCCTCCTGTTGCCCTTTAGGTAAGGGGTGGGGCGGCGCGTTCCAAGAGGGTGCCAAGGTTTATGGTCAAAAGCCTTTGACCAGCGCATCAATCGCTTTCAACTGCGCCAACAGCCCGGCCAATTGCGACAGGGGCACCATATTGGGGCCATCCGAGGGGGCTGCGTCAGGGGTGTCATGGGTTTCGATAAATACCCCCGCCACGCCCACCGCCACCGCTGCGCGCGCCAGTACCGGCACGAATTCACGCTGACCACCCGAAGAGCCGCCCATGCCGCCGGGTTGCTGCACCGAATGGGTCGCGTCAAAGATGACAGGCGCGCCGGTTGCCGCCATGATCGGCAAGCTGCGGAAATCGCTGACCAGCGTGTTATAGCCAAAACTCGCGCCGCGTTCGGTCAGCATCACATTGGCATTTCCCGACCCGGTAAGTTTCGCCACGACATTGACCATATCCCAGGGGGCCAAAAACTGGCCCTTTTTCACATTGATCACCCGGCCAGTCACGGCCGCCGCGATCAACAGGTCGGTTTGGCGGCACAAGAACGCCGGGATTTGCAGGATATCACAGACTTCGGCTGTCGGGGCGCAATGCGCGGCCTCATGCACGTCGGTCAAAACCGGCATGCCAAAGCGCGCCTTTATTTCGGCAAACACCTCCATCGCCTTTGCCAGACCGATCCCACGCGGGCCGGACAGGCTGGTGCGGTTGGCCTTGTCATAGCTGGCCTTGAACACGGCCTGCACGCCGACGGCGCGGCTGATCTCATCTATTGCCGCCGCCATTTCCAGGGCGTGATCGCGGCTTTCCATCTGGCAGGGGCCAAGAATAAAGGCCACGGGGGCGGCGTTGTCAAAGTTGACATTGCCAGCGGTCACCGTTTTGTTCACGTCCATCTTGTTCCCTCTGCGCGTTATGATCTGCGCCATTTACCGCCGCCGCAGCGTTACACGCAACCCCCGCGATCCTGATGCGCAAAGCTAATGGCAAGCTAATGGCAAAGCTAATGATTGACCCGACTCAGGTTTTGCGCCTATGAAATGAACAACTGTTCAATTCATTTCGGAGGAACCAGAAATGTTCATGGCCTCAATGCGCTTTGATCTGGGTGAGGATATCGCGGCGCTGCAAGATATGGTTCATCGCTGGGCGCAAGCGCGGGTAAAGCCGATGGCGGCCCGGATCGACGCCAGCAATGTCTTTCCGTCCGAACTATGGGCCGAAATGGGTGACCTTGGGCTGTTGGGCATCACCGTGCCCGAGGACGAGGGCGGCGCAGGAATGAGCTATCTTGCCCATGTGATTGCGACCGAGGAAATCGCGCGGGCCAGCGCCTCGGTTGCCCTGTCTTATGGGGCACATTCCAATCTGTGTGTGAACCAGATCAAGCTGAACGGCACGGCCGCGCAAAAGGCGAAATACCTGCCGGGGCTGATTTCGGGCAAGGCTGTCGGGGCGCTGGCAATGTCAGAGGCGGGGGCGGGATCGGATGTGGTTTCCATGAAACTGCGGGCCGAGAAAAAGAACGGCTATTACACCCTGAGCGGCAATAAATACTGGATCACGAATGGTCCCGACGCCGATACGCTGGTGGTTTATGCCAAGACCGACCCCGCAGCAGGCAGCAAGGGCATGACCGCCTTTATCGTGGAAAAGTCGATGAAGGGGTTTTCCACCAGCCCGCATTTCGACAAGCTGGGGATGCGCGGCTCTAACACTGCGGAACTGATCTTTGACAATGTCGAGGTGCCGTTTGAGAATGTTCTTGGCCTTGAAGGCAAAGGCGTGCGGGTGCTGATGTCGGGTCTGGATTACGAACGTGTGGTGCTTTCGGGCATCGGCACCGGCATCATGGCGGCCTGTCTGGATGAGGTGGTGCCGTATTTGCAAAGCCGCGAGCAATTCGGCCAGCCGATCGGGAATTTCCAACTGATGCAGGGGAAAGTTGCCGATATGTACACAGCGATGAATTCGGCCCGCGCCTATACCTATGAAGTGGCCCGCGCCTGTGACCGGGGTCAGGTGACCCGTCAGGACGCCGCCGCTTGCGTGCTCTATGCCTCTGAGCAGGCGATGGTACAGGCACATCAGGCCGTGCAGGCGCTTGGCGGGGCGGGATTTTTGGCGGATAGTGCGGTAAGCCGCCTGTTCCGCGATGCGAAATTGATGGAGATTGGCGCGGGCACGTCGGAAATCCGGCGGATGCTGATCGGGCGTGAGGTGTTGGCGAAATGAAGCTGGTGATGATCTTTACGCTATTGGCCGGGGCGGCGCAGGCGCAGGTATTCGTGCCCGTTGTCAACCCTGCGCAGGTCGATGCCTGTTTCACGCAGGCCTTGCGCAATGATACGGATGCAAGTTGTATCGGCGCGGCTTCGGGCGTTTGCATGGAGCAACCCTATGGCTATACGACCCAAGCCATAAGCCAATGTACCGATGCCGAGACGGTGGTGTGGGACGGCTTTCTGAACCGCGAATACAAGGCGCGGATGGCGCAGATCACGCCGGATCAAAAGACCGCGCTGCGGGCTGCACAGCGGGCATGGATTGCGTTTCGTGATGCGGATTGCCAGTTGCAATATCAGATGTTCATTGATGGCTCGATGCGCTCGAACATTTATACCGGCTGTATGCTGGACAAGACGGCGCAGCGCGCCTTGGTCTTGCGCGATCTGGGGGGCATGTGATGCGGCTGAACTCTTCTTTCCTGCCCAATACCGATAGCGCGCGTGCCAACCGGGCGGCGCATCTGGCGATGTTGGAAACGGTGGCACAAGCGGCGCAGAGGGCCGCTGCGGGGGGCGGTGACACGTCTCTTGCCCGCCACATCGCGCGCGGCAAGATGCCACCGCGCGCGCGGGTGGCAAACCTGCTTGATCCCGGCGCGCCGTTTCTTGAAATCGGCGCCACTGCGGCACATGGGCTTTACGGCAATGATGCCCCCTGCGCGGGGCTGATCGCAGGCATTGGCCGGGTGCGGGGCCAGGATGTGATGGTGCTGTGCAATGATGCCACCGTAAAGGGCGGCACCTATTACCCGATGACGGTCAAAAAACACCTGCGCGCGCAAGAGATTGCCGAGGAAAATCACCTGCCTTGCGTCTATCTTGTGGATTCCGGCGGTGCCAACCTGCCCAATCAGGATGAGGTCTTTCCCGACCGTGACCATTTTGGCCGCATCTTCTATAATCAGGCCCGCATGTCTGCCAAAGGCATTCCGCAAATCGCCGTGGTTATGGGGTCTTGCACCGCAGGCGGCGCTTATGTGCCTGCGATGTCGGATGTGACGATCATCGTGCGCGACCAAGGCACCATCTTTCTTGCCGGTCCACCTTTGGTCAAGGCCGCCACAGGCGAAATCGTCAGCGCCGAAGATCTGGGCGGGGGCGATGTTCACACCCGCCTGTCGGGCGTGGCCGATTATCTGGCCGAAGATGATGCCCATGCGCTGGCGCTTGCCCGCCGCGCGCTGGGCAACCTGAACCGTGCCAAACCGGCAACGGTGCAATGGCAACCCGCCGAAGATCCGGCCTATGATCCCGAGGAAATTCTTGGCCTCGTCCCCCCCGATCTGCGCACGCCCTATGACATCCGCGAGGTGATCGCCCGCGTGGTTGACGGCTCGCGGTTTGACGAATTCAAGGCGCGGTTTGGTGAAACGCTGGTGACAGGCTTTGCCCATATCAACGGCTGCCCTGCAGGCATCATCGCCAATAATGGCGTGTTGTTTTCCGAGGCTGCCGTGAAAGGCGCGCATTTTGTGGAACTGTGCAGCCAGCGCAATATCCCGCTGGTGTTTTTGCAAAACATCACCGGCTTCATGGTGGGGCGCAAATATGAAAATGACGGCATCGCGCGTCATGGTGCCAAGCTGGTTACGGCTGTTGCCACGACAAATGTGCCAAAAATCACCATGCTGATCGGCGGCTCTTTTGGTGCGGGCAATTATGGCATGGCAGGCCGTGCCTATTCGCCGCGCTTTTTGTGGACATGGCCCAATTCGCGCATTTCCGTGATGGGGGGCGCACAGGCGGCAGGCGTTTTGGCAACGGTAAAGCGCGATGGCATCGAACGCCAGGGCGGCACATGGTCAGACCAGCAAGAGGCCGCCTTCAAGCAGCCCACGCTTGATATGTTCGAGGAACAGTCGCACCCGCTCTATGCCTCGGCCCGTCTTTGGGATGATGGTATCATCGACCCCAGAAAAACCCGAGATATTCTGTCGCTTTCGCTGACCGCTGCCCTGAACGCGCCGATCGAGCCGACCAGATTCGGCATTTTCCGCATGTAACCGTTTTTCTGTTCAAAAATATCCTACGGGGGCGCCCGGCATGCGCCACTGGTTCAAGCCCACCGGGCGCGAGGGTGTGACCCCGGCGTTCGCAACAAGGGAAACATCAGATGTTTCAAAAAATCCTTATCGCCAACCGAGGCGAAATCGCCTGCCGCATCATCGAAACCGCTCGCAAACTGGGCATCGCTACCGTTGCGGTTTATTCTGATGCCGACAGAACCGCCAAACATGTGGCCATGGCAGATGAGGCGGTGCATATCGGCGGGCCCGCGCCCCGCGACAGCTATTTGCGCGCTGATGCAATCATTGCAGCGGCGCTGACCACCGGCGCGCAGGCCATTCACCCCGGCTATGGCTTTTTATCGGAAAACCCCGATTTTGTAGAGTCGGTGGAAACTGCTGGCCTGATCTTCATCGGCCCATCGGCGCAGGCAATCCGGGCAATGGGGCTGAAGGATGCGGCGAAAAAGCTGATGCAGGCGGCGGGCGTGCCGGTGGTTCCGGGCTATCTGGGTGAAAATCAAGCCCCTGAGGTTCTGGCGTCTGAGGCCGACAAAATCACCTATCCCGTGCTGATCAAAGCCGTGGCAGGGGGCGGCGGCAAGGGGATGCGCAAAGTGTCCGACCCCAAGGATTTCGCTGATGCGCTGGCCTCGGCCCGCAGCGAGGCCGCGACCGCCTTTGGCAATGACGCCGTGCTGATCGAAAAATACGTCGAAAAACCGCGGCATATAGAGGTGCAGGTGTTTGGCGACGGCAAAGACGCGGTGCATCTGTTTGAACGCGATTGCAGCCTGCAGCGCCGCCATCAAAAGGTGATCGAGGAAGCGCCGGCACCCGGTATGTCGCTGGATATGCGGGCCGCTATGGGCGATGCGGCGGTAAAGGCCGCGCGGGCGATTGGCTATAAAGGGGCTGGCACGATCGAATTCATCGTTGATGCCTCTGACGGCCTGCGCGCCGATCGGTTCTGGTTCATGGAAATGAACACGCGGTTGCAGGTTGAACACCCGGTGACCGAGGCGATTACCGGCGTTGATCTGGTCGAATGGCAGCTTCGCGTTGCCAGCGGTGAAAGCCTGCCCCTGCGTCAGGACCAACTGACCATCACCGGCCACGCCTTTGAGGCGCGGCTTTATGCCGAAGACGTGCCTGCCGGATTCCTGCCTGCGACCGGGCGGCTTGATCATCTGGCCTTTCCTGTCGGTGCCCGCGCGGATAGCGGCGTGCGGGCGGGCGATGTGATCAGCCCGTGGTATGATCCGATGATTGCCAAGATCATCGTGCATGGCCCCACGCGTGCCGTGGCCCTGTCGCAGCTTTCGCGGGCTTTGGCGCAAACGCAGGTTGCGGGGTCGGTCACCAATCTTGCCTTTCTGGGCGCTTTGGCGCGGCACGAAGGCTTTGCAAGGGGTGATGTCGATACCGGCTTGATCGAACGCGATCTGATGGCGCTTACGCAGGCACCGACGGCCTCGGATGCGGTAAAGGCGCTGGCCATTCTTGCTGCCGCCGCTTTGCCGGACGACGCGCTTGCGGGGTTTTCGCTTTGGGCGCCATTGCAGCGCGCGCTTGCGGTGATGCATCACGACGAGACAATTTCCGCGACGGTTGCGGCTTTGGGCCCGCAGCGGGCGCGGGTTTCGCTGGGCGGGGCGTGTCTTGGGGCCACCCGTTCCCACGGCGTCTGGCAGATAGACGGCGCCGAGCCGCTTCCGGTGATCAAAACCGCCAGCGCGATTTATGTCTTTGCGCCGCAGGGGGCCTTTGCCTTTACCCCGGTTGACCCGTTGGCGCGCGATGCGGCCGGGGCAGGGGCGGGCAATGCCACGCTGTCACCGATGCCGGGGCTGGTGAAGGCGGTGTTTGTGACCGCTGGCCAGACCGTTGCGGCGGGTGACAGGCTGGCGGTGCTGGAGGCGATGAAGATGGAACACACGCTGACCGCCGCCCGTGACGGTGTGGTGGCCGAGGTGCTGGCGCAGGCAGGCGATCAGGTCGAGGCCGGGGCCGCGCTGATCTTGCTGGCCGAGCCGGACGAGGCCTGAGCGATGCCCGATGTCGAGATATATGAGGTTGGCCCGCGCGACGGATTGCAGAATGAAAAACGGCTTATCCCGCTGGCAGAAAAGGTCGCGCTGATTGATCTTTTGTCACGCGCCGGGTTCCGGCGGATCGAGGTGGCAAGTTTCGTGTCGCCCAAATGGGTGCCGCAGATGGCCGACAGTGCCGCCGTGATGGCCGCTATCCACCGCGCGCCGGGGGTGATCTATGGCGCGTTGACGCCGAATATGCAGGGCTACGCCGCTGCAAAAGCCGCGCGGGCCGATGAGGTGGCGATCTTTGGCTCTGCCTCGGAAGGGTTCTCAAAGGCCAATCTGAACGCGACGATAGCCGAAAGCCTGGCGCGGTTTGCCCCGGTGGCACAGGCGGCGCTGCAAGATGGGCTGCGGCTGCGCGGTTATGTATCATGCGTCACCGATTGCCCGTATGAGGGTAAGATTACCCCACAAGCCGTGGCGCAGACCGTGGCGGCCCTGCGGGAACTGGGCTGCCATGAGGTCAGTCTGGGTGAAACCATCGGGCAAGGCAGGCCTGAAACCATCGACGCGATGCTGGTGGCGGTGCTGAATGAACTGCCCGCAGACCGCCTTGCAGGCCATTACCATGATACCAACGGGCGGGCGCTGGACAATATCGGCGTCTCACTGGCCCGTGGCTTGCGGGTGTTCGATGCGGCGGTCGGCGGGCTTGGCGGTTGCCCCTATGCGCCCGGCGCGGCGGGCAATGTGGCGACCGAACGGGTCGCGGCATATTTGCTGGATCACGGCTATCAGACCGGGCTGGATGCTGGTCTGTTGCAACAGGCCGCCGATTTGGCCCGCAAGATGCGCATTCCATCATCCGCAAAGGCCGAAACCCCACAGGCCGAAACCCCTGAGGACTGACACCATGACCTACCAAACCATCCGCGTTGAAACCGATGCGCGGGGCGTTGCCACCCTTACGCTGGCCCGCCCCGAAAAACGCAATGCCATGTCGGCGCAGATGATTGCCGAGTTGACACAGGCCGCGCAAAGCCTTGGTGCAGATGCCACGGTGCGCGTGGTCATTCTGGCGGCCGAGGGCGACAGTTTTTGTGCCGGGGGTGATCTGGTCTGGATGCAAGCGCAAATGGCAGCCGATGGCGTAACCCGCGCGGCCGAGGCGCGCAAGCTGGCGATGATGCTGGCCGCGCTGAACAGCTTGCCAAAACCGCTGATTGGCCGGGTGCAGGGGCAGGCCTATGGCGGCGGCATCGGCATGATGTCGGTTTGTGATGTGGCGATCGGCGTCGAAGGCGCGCGCTTTGGCCTGACCGAAACCCGGCTGGGCCTGATCCCTGCGACAATTGGTCCGTATGTCGTGGCGCGGATGGGGGCGGCCAAGGCGCGCCGGGTGTTTGCCTCGGCCCGGCTGTTTGACGCGGATGAGGCGCTGCGGCTGGACCTGCTTGCGCGCGTGGTGCCGGCAGCGGCGCTGGACGGCGCGGTAGAGGCTGAGGTGACGCCCTATCTGTCTTGCGCGCCGGGCGCTGTGGCCGAGGCAAAAGCCCTGATCCGGGCTCTGTCCCCGATGCCAGATGCCGGGCAGATCGAAGCAAGCATCGCGGCCCTTGTGACCCGCTGGGAAAGCCCCGAGGCCGCCGAGGGGATCACCGCCTTCTTTGCCAAGGGCAAACCCGGATGGGCCAAGTAAAACCCTGTATTGTAGATTTAACTTACTGTTTTTATCAGGCTAAATTGGCAGTTTTCCTGTAGCTTTTCGCTCTGGCCTCGGTTGACCCTGACAAGGGGGCAGAGTAGATGAAGACAACAGAGTCCTCTGCCTCGATCCGGCAGATGCCTGCATGCCGCCAAAGACAGGAGCAACTTCGTGGACCACCTTCTTCGGGAATATTTGCCCATAATCATCTTTTTGGTTATCGCAGTGGGCCTTGGGCTTGTTTTGCTTCTGGCTGCAGCGGTGCTTGCCGTGCGCAACCCTGACCCGGAAAAAGTGTCGGCTTATGAATGCGGGTTCAATGCGTTTGATGATGCGCGGATGAAATTCGACATCCGGTTCTATCTGGTGTCGATCCTGTTCATCATCTTCGACCTTGAAGTGGCCTTCCTGTTTCCCTGGGCGGTCGCCTTTGGTGAGATTTCAATGGCGGCCTTCTGGTCGATGATGGTTTTCCTGGCCGTGCTGACGGTTGGCTTTGCTTATGAATGGAAGAAGGGGGCGCTCGAATGGGAGTGATGGCCGGTGCGAATACTGCGGGGGCTGATCTTGAGGTTTCGACCCAGGCCCTGAATGCCGAGTTGCAGGACAAGGGTTTCTTGCTGACCTCGACCGAAGATATCATCAACTGGGCGCGTACGGGCTCATTGCATTGGATGACATTCGGTCTGGCCTGCTGTGCGGTGGAAATGATGCATGTGGCGATGCCGCGCTATGACGCCGAGCGCTTTGGCTTTGCGCCGCGCGCCTCTCCGCGCCAGTCGGATGTGATGATCGTGGCCGGCACGCTGACCAATAAAATGGCCCCGGCGCTGCGCAAGGTCTATGACCAGATGCCAGAGCCGCGCTATGTGATCTCGATGGGCTCTTGCGCCAATGGCGGCGGTTACTATCACTACAGCTATTCGGTGGTGCGCGGCTGTGACCGCATCGTGCCGGTCGATATCTATGTGCCGGGTTGCCCGCCCACAGCCGAGGCGCTGCTCTATGGTATCTTGCAGCTTCAACGCAAAATTCGCCGCACTGGCACGCTGGTTCGTTAAGGAGCGATTGATATGACCGAGACCCTGGCCGAACTTGCCGCCCAACTGGAGCTGCGCCACCCTGACGCGGTTATCTCAACCGCGCTTGCGCATGGTGAGCTGACGGTTATGGTCGATGCCGCCTCTTTGGTGAGGTTTGTCGAGTTTTTGAAAACCGATGCCACCTGTCAGTTTTCCAGCCTGATCGACATCACTGCGGTCGATTACCCAGAACGGGCAGGGGCCCGCTTTGAAATGGTGTATCACTTCTTGTCGATGTATCAAAATCACCGCATCCGGCTGAAACTTGCCGTGCGCGAGGATGAGATAGTGCCGTCAATCAGCGCCGTTCACCCCTCGGCCAATTGGTTTGAGCGAGAAGTCTTTGATATGTTCGGCATCTTGTTTTCGGGCCACCCGGATTTGCGCCGCATCCTGACTGATTACGGCTTTCGCGGCCATCCGCTGCGCAAGGATTTTCCGACCACGGGCTATACCGAAGTGCGCTATGACGAAGCGAAAAAGCGGGTGATCTATGAGCCGGTGACTCTGGTGCAGGAATACCGGCAGTTTGATTTCATGTCGCCATGGGAAGGTGCGCAATATGTGCTTCCGGGCGACGACAAGGCCAAGGGTTAAGGCGCGTGAAAAAAGAACCGACACTTTTGTTTTGCGTGGGGGCAACGAAGGCCGGCACAAGCTGGCTTTACGATTACCTTGCCGCGCATGATGGGTGTCATATCCGCACGATCAAAGAGCTGCATTATTTCGATACCATTGAAACCGGGATGTTCAAGCGCCAGCTTCGTCGCCGCACGCAGGTTGTTGCCTCGTTGCAAGACCGGATGGTGACGGCGGGGGGGGCACGGATGGCGCCCTTGGCGGTCAAGCTGCAAGATGCACTGGATTGGCGCGATGTGCTGGCCGAAGGGGGCGAAAACCCGCAGCGCTACATGGATTATCTGACCAAGGGCCATAGCGGCGACAAGCTGATTGCAGATATAAGCCCCTCTTATGGGATGTTGCCCGCCACGCGGCTGCAAAAGATGGCGGCCCTGGCCCCGGATACGCGCTTTGTGTTCTTGATGCGTGACCCGGTTGCGCGGCTTTGGAGCCATATTCGCATGCTGGCCCAACGCGCCACCAAGGCTTTGGATGCGGTGCCGGATGCTTGTTTTGCCCTGTTGGAACAGGTGCTTGATGGCGCGCAAAGCGGCATGACCGAACGCGGCGATTACGCCAGCACGGTGCAGCGGCTTTGGGCTGCGGTGGAGCCTTCCAAGCTGAAGGTCATGTTCATGGAAGACATGCTGACCCCGCAGGGATTGGCGCGCTTGTGTGGCTTTTTGGGCATCGGCTATGAGGGCGCTGCCTTTGACCGGCCCGTGCATGTTGGCCCTGTGCTGGCGATGTCACCAGCGCAAAAAGACCGCGCGCGCGCCTTGCTGCGCCCGCAATATGAATTTGTCGCCCGCCATTACCCGGACATCCCGGCGAACTGGCGCAAGAATATGGGTGAGGGACTATGATGGACGGTGGTTTTGACGACGCGCTGACAGGCGAGCAGAAGATCCGCAATTTCAACCTTAACTTCGGCCCGCAACACCCTGCGGCGCATGGGGTTTTGCGGCTTGTGCTGGAATTGGACGGCGAGATTGTCGAGCGCTGCGATCCGCATATCGGCCTGCTGCATCGCGGCACCGAAAAGCTGATGGAAAGCCGGACCTATCTGCAAAGCCTGCCCTATTTCGACCGGCTGGATTATGTGGCCCCGATGAACCAGGAACATGCCTGGTGCCTCGCGATTGAAAAGCTGACTGGGGTCGAAGTGCCCCGCCGCGCGCAGCTTATCCGGGTGCTGTTTTGCGAAATTGGCCGGGTGCTGAACCACCTGCTGAACGTGACCACACAGGCGATGGACGTGGGCGCGCTGACCCCGCCGCTTTGGGGATTTGAGGAACGCGAAAAGCTGATGGTGTTTTATGAGCGGGCTTGCGGTGCGCGTCTGCACGCCGCCTATTTCCGCCCCGGTGGTGTGCACCAGGACCTGACACCGGCGCTGATCGAAGATATCGACATCTGGGCGCAGGAATTTCCGCGCGTGCTGGATGATATCGACGGGTTGCTGACCGAAAACCGCATCTTCAAACAGCGCAACGCCGATATTGGCGTGGTGACGGAACAAGACATCCTTGATTGGAGCTTTTCCGGCGTGATGGTGCGCGGTTCGGGCCTTGCATGGGATTTGCGCCGCGCGCAACCCTATGAATGTTACGATGAATTCGAGTTTCAGATTCCGGTTGGCAAGAATGGCGATTGTTATGATCGCTATTTGTGCCGGATGCAGGAAATGCGCGAAAGCACCTCGATCATCCGTCAGGCGCTGGAAAAGCTGCGCAAAGAACCCGGCGATGTTCTGGCCCGTGGCAAGATTACCCCGCCCAAGCGCACGGAAATGAAAACCTCGATGGAAGCGCTGATCCATCACTTCAAGCTGTATACCGAAGGCTTTCACGTGCCCGCCGGTGAGATTTATGCGGCCGTAGAGGCCCCAAAGGGCGAGTTTGGCGTCTACCTTGTGGCCGATGGCACCAACAAACCCTACCGCGCCAAGATCCGCGCGCCGGGGTTCTTGCACCTGCAAGCGATGGATTACATCTGCAAGGGCCACCAATTGGCCGATGTTGCGGCGATCATCGGTACGATGGACGTTGTGTTCGGGGAGATTGATCGCTGTGACCGTGACGATGGCGGCACATGGTTTGGCTTGGTTTGCGGTGGTCATCACCGCAGGCATTGCTGCAACCTGTATCCCGACACCACGTCTGGGCATGCGCAGGCTTGACCACCTGGTTGAGGCGCTGCCGAATGTGATGCTGGGCCGCTACCTTGCGTTTACCGGCTTGTTACCGCGTTCGTCGCCATTCTGGGCGATTTACGGGTGATGGCGGGGTGGGCCGTGGCACTGTCTTTCATGGCCTTTGCGGATACTGTCATCTATGTCCGTTTGGGAAAACCATTTTTGTCAAACACCTCATGGCGGGGCTGGCTGCCCTTGCTGTATTGGCCGTAATTCTGGATCCACCTTGATTTCGTAAACGGAGCCAACTGATGCTACGCCGTCTGCACAAAGAACAACCTGCTTCCTTTGCCTTTACCCCGGCCAATCTTGCATGGGCGCAGGGCCAGATTTCCAAATACCCCGAGGGGCGGCAGGCATCGGCCATTATTCCGCTGTTCTGGCGCGCGCATGAGCAGGAAGGCTGGCTGACCCGGGCTGCGATTGAACATGTCTGCACCATGCTGGACATGCCTTTTATTCGCGGGCTGGAAGTGGCGACATTCTACTTCATGTTCAAGCTGGAACCGCGTGGGTCGATTGCAAACATTCAGATTTGCGGCACCACGTCTTGCATGATCTGCGGGGCCGAGGATCTGGTGGCGGTTTGCAAAGAGTTGATTTCGGAAAAACCGCATACCGTGTCGGCGGATGGCAAGTTTTCCTGGGAAGAGGTGGAATGCCTTGGCGCTTGCACCAACGCGCCCATGGCCCAGATCGGCAAGGATTATTACGAGGATTTGACACCCGCTGTGCTGCGCGACCTGATCGCACGGTTTTCCAAGGGCGAAGTTCCGGTTCCCGGCCCGCAAAATGGCCGCTATGCATCCGAGCCGCTGTCGGGGCTGACCAGCCTGAAGGACTATGCGGCGGGGCGCGCACAGTATAACGCCAGTGCGCAGGCGGCTGTGGATATCGGTGATACGATCAAGCGGATTGACGGCACCGAAGTGCCGCTGCTGACCCCGTGGCTGGGCAAGCCTGATGCCGTAAAGCCTGCAGGTGCCAAACCCGAGGCGGCAAAACCATCGGCTGGCAAGCCGGCAGATGAAACCGGGATCACCGTTCAAGAAGCACAGGCCGTGGCGACCGGAAGCCCCAAGGCCGAGGCGGCTGCCGAACCTGCACCGGCGAAGGCCGAACCAGCCAAGAAAGCCGATACGCCTTTGTCGCCAAAGGTCGGGTCTGGCGCTGCAGAAACCGCCGACCAGCCGGAAGAGGGCACCAAGCCCACGGGGCTGGATGCGGCGCGCGGTGGCAAGCCCGATGATCTGAAAAAGATCGAAGGCATCGGCCCGGCGCTGGAAAAGCTCTGCAACTCCATGGGTATTTTCCACTATGACCAGATTGCTGCCTGGGGCGTCGCAGAGATTGCCTGGATGGACAGCAACCTGAAAGGCTTCAAAGGCCGCGTGACCCGTGATAAATGGGTGCCGCAGGCAAGATTGATTGGTGAGGTCGGGATGGATGAATTTCTGATCCGCGCCAAGACGAATGACTACTGACGATGAGGAAAACGCCCACTCCATCGGAAATCCATCAGGCCAAACAGGCGCGGCTTGTCGCGATTGTCTTGGTGGCCACGATGGTTCTGTGGATGGGCGGGCAATTTATTGGCGGCAAACTGGGATGGGAGACGCGTTTTGTCTTTCTCTTTGATCTGGCGGCTTTGGCGGGTTTCGTCTTTGCGCTGGTGGTAACTTTTCGGCTCTGGCGTCAGCGCAAAGCTGATGCGGACGGTAATTGAGGGCATGACATGCTGAAAGATCAGGATCGGATCTTCACCAATCTTTACGGGATGCATGACCGCACCCTTGCTGGCGCGAAAAAGCGTGGGCATTGGAACGGCACGGCAGGGTTTATCGCCAATGGGCGCGGTTGGCTGGTCGATCAGGTCAAGGCATCGGGCCTGCGCGGTCGCGGTGGCGCGGGCTTTCCGACCGGGTTGAAATGGTCGTTCATGCCCAAGGAAAGCGATGGCCGGCCGTCATATCTGGTGATCAACGCCGACGAATCCGAGCCGGGGACGTGTAAAGACCGCGAAATCATGCGCCATGACCCGCATACGCTGGTTGAAGGCGCGTTGATTGCGTCTTTCGCGATGGGCGCGCATGCCTGCTATATCTATCTGCGCGGTGAATATGTGCGCGAGAAAGAGGCGCTGCAGGCCGCGATTGACGAATGCTATGACGCGGGGCTGGTGGGCAAGAACGCGGCCGGGTCCGGCTGGGATTTTGACGTCTATCTGCACCACGGCGCCGGCGCTTATATTTGTGGCGAAGAAACCGCGCTGCTGGAAAGCCTTGAGGGCAAGAAGGGCATGCCGCGGATGAAGCCGCCTTTCCCGGCGGGGGCGGGGCTTTATGGCTGCCCTACAACCGTGAACAACGTCGAATCCATTGCCGTTGTGCCGACGATTTTGCGGCGCGGGGCCGATTGGTTCGCCAGTTTTGGCCGCCCCAACAATGCGGGCACCAAGCTGTTTGGTATTTCCGGCCATGTGATGAACCCGTGTGTGGTCGAGGAGGCGATGTCGATCAGCCTGCGCGACTTGCTTGACCGTCACTGTGGCGGCGTGCGCGGCGGTTGGAAAAATATCAAGGCGGTGATTCCCGGCGGGTCTTCGGTGCCGTTGCTGAACGCGGCGCAATGCGATGACGCGATTATGGATTTCGACTGGCTGCGCGAACAAAAGTCCGGGCTTGGCACGGCGGCGGTGATCGTGATGGATCAAAGCACCGATGTCATCAAGGCAATCTGGCGGCTTTCGGCGTTTTACAAGCACGAATCCTGTGGCCAGTGCACCCCTTGCCGCGAAGGCACAGGCTGGATGATGCGCGTCATGGACCGTCTGGTGCGCGGCGAGGCAGAGGTTGAGGAAATCGACATGCTGCTGGATGTGACCAAGCAGGTTGAAGGCCATACGATTTGTGCGCTTGGCGATGCGGCGGCTTGGCCCATTCAAGGCCTCGTGCGGCATTTCCGTGAGGAAATCGAAGACCGCATCAAAGCCAAGAAAACCGGGCGCATGGGCGCATTGGCGGCAGAATGATGCATCCCGGCTTTCCCCTGACCTTTGGCGCGCTGGCCCTTTCGGCCTGCGTTTCCCCGATGCCCCCTGTGGCGCGGGGGCCGGTGGTGGTGGATGGCGTGCACTATGCGGTTGCAAAACGGCCAACAGGTGCGGTGGAAGTTGCGCGTATCGGGCGGCCGTTTGAGAATTGGGAAGGCCAGGAGGCGCGGCGCGCGGCAGATCAGTTTTGCGCTGGCCGGGCGAAAACCTCGATCCGGGATCGGTTTCAAGGCGCAAGCTGGCTGATCGTCGAGGGGTGTGCCTGATGGGCCTGATGAAAAATAACGCTGGCCATGGGCCGGATTTGAACAGCGCTGACCGGGGTATTCCGGCAACAGCACAGCGGATGGCGGAGTAAAGGCATGTCCAACCTCAAGAAAATCATCATCGACGGTATCGAGGTCGAAGTTGAAGGCGCGATGACGCTGATTCAGGCTGCCGAAGTGGCGGGCGTGGAAATTCCGCGTTTTTGCTATCACGAACGGCTGACGATTGCGGGCAACTGCCGCATGTGTCTGGTCGAGGTGGTTGGCGGCCCGCCGAAACCCGCCGCAAGCTGCGCGATGCAGGTCAAGGATTTGCGCCCCGGCCCCGAAGGCCAGCCACCTGTGGTGAAAACCAACTCGCCTATGGTCAAGAAGGCGCGTGAGGGCGTGATGGAGTTTTTGCTCATCAACCACCCGCTTGATTGCCCGATCTGCGATCAGGGCGGTGAGTGTGATTTGCAAGATCAGGCAATGGCTTACGGTGTCGATTTCAGCCGGTTCCGCGAACCCAAACGCGCCAGCGAAGATTTCGATCTTGGGCCGCTGGTCGCCACGACCATGACCCGCTGTATTTCCTGCACCCGCTGCGTGCGCTTCACATCCGAGGTCGCCGGTATTTTGGTCATGGGCCAGACTGGGCGCGGCGAAGATGCTGAAATCACGACATATCTTGGCGCGACGCTTGACAGCAACCTGCAAGGCAACATCATTGATCTGTGCCCGGTGGGCGCGCTGACATCCAAACCCTATGCCTTTACCGCGCGGCCTTGGGAGTTGACCAAGACCGAAAGCATCGACGTGATGGACGCGCTGGGGTCCAGTATCCGCGTTGATACCAAAGGCCGTGAAGTCATGCGGATTTTGCCGCGCAACCACGATGGCGTGAATGAGGAATGGATTTCCGACAAAACCCGGTTTGTCTGGGATGGTTTGCGCCGCCAGCGGCTTGATACGCCTTATATCCGCGAAGCCGGACGCTTGCGCAAGGCGGGCTGGGATGAGGCATTGCAGGCGGCTGCGGCTGCGATGAAGGGCAAAAGGGTTGTTGGGCTTGTGGGCGATCTGGCCCCGGTTGAGGCGGCCTTCAGCCTGAAAACCCTGGTAGAGGGCATGGGCGGCAAAGTTGAATGCCGGACTGACAAGGCCAAGCTGCCGGGCGGCAATCGTTCTGCCTATGTTGGCACCGCCGCGATTGAAGATATTGATGCCGCCAAATACATTCTGCTGATCGGCACCAACCCGCGCAATGAGGCCCCTGTGCTGAACGCACGGATCCGCAAGGCATGGACCAATGGCTGCAACGTCGATCTGGTCGGCCCGGCGGTCGATCTGACCTATGAATACGCGCATAAGGGCACGGATCGTGCGGCCCTGATGGCGCTGGCGAAAACCCAATGTACCGAT
Organism: Pseudorhodobacter sp.; assembly: GCF_034675685.1. Taxonomy (GTDB): domain Bacteria; phylum Pseudomonadota; class Alphaproteobacteria; order Rhodobacterales; family Rhodobacteraceae; genus Pseudorhodobacter. The sequence continues at coordinate 49,992 of NZ_JAUCDA010000017.1, forward strand.
GAGATCAGGGATAACCCGTCGATCATCATCATCGGGCAGGGCGCGTTGAACGAGGCTGACGGCGAAGCGGTTTTGTCTCAGGCGATGAAAATCGCCGAGGCAAGCAATTCCAAGCTGTTGGTGCTGCATACGGCCGCTGCCCGCGTGGGGGCGATGGATATCGGGGCCTATACCGAAAACGGTCTGACCGATGCGATGGACGGGGCCGAGGTGATTTATAACCTGGGGGCGGATGAGGTTGAAATCGCCGCCGGTGCCTTTGTGATCTATCAGGGCAGCCATGGTGACCGGGGGGCACACCGGGCCGATATCATCTTGCCGGGGGCGACCTATACCGAGGAATCGGGCCTGTTCGTGAATACCGAAGGCCGGCCGCAAGTTGCGTCCCGTGCCGGATTTGCACCGGGTGAGGCCAAGGAGAACTGGGCCGTCTTGCGCGCGCTGTCGGGTGAATTGGGCGCAACCCTGCCTTGGGATAGCCTTGCCGCCCTGCGCAAAGCCGTGGTTGCGGCGGTGCCGCATCTGGGCGCGATTGACGAGGTGCCTGAAAATGAATGGCAGCGCATCCCGCTGCGCGATCCGGGGCAGGCCGATTTCCGCTATGCGATCCGTGATTTTTACCTGACCAACCCGATTGCCCGCGCATCCGCTTTGATGGCAGAGCTTTCGGCTCAGGCCAAGGCGCGGGCGGCAAAACCCCTCGCGGCGGAGTAATCCATGAGCCGTCTGACCCAGATTTCCCTTCCTGCGCTGGCTTTGGCCGGTCTGTCGGCCTGTACGCCGACGGATGGGGATGTTGGGGGGCGGGCCGATTTCAACCCCGGCTATGGCGGTATTCAGACCGTCTTGCTGGATGGGGATTTGGTAAACTTCCACGTCTCCATGACCGGCGCACGCAGCAGGGATGATGTTGATGCCTACGCGCGCTGCGCTGCGGCACAATATGCGCTGATCCGTGGTTTTGGCTTTGCGCGGCATGTTCGCACATCTGTCGCACAAACGGGTGGTAATTGGCGCGGCGATGCGGTTTACACCATTTCAGCGGCGCTGCCGCGTGGTTCTGCCACGATTGACGCCGAAGTGACGGTCCGCGATTGCGGCGCACAGGGGATACCGACGATATGACGACGCAAAGACTGGCAACAAAGACGACAACGAATAAGGCCGAGGGATAGAGGCGCCATGGATCAATTTCTGCAAACCGGCTTGGGGATCACGCTGCTGATCGTCGCACAATGCCTTCTGGTCATCGCTTTTGTGATGATTTCGCTGCTGTTTTTGGTCTATGGTGACCGTAAGGTTTGGGCCGCTGTGCAAATGCGCCGTGGGCCGAACGTGGTCGGTGCCTGGGGCCTGCTGCAATCGGTGGCCGATGCGCTGAAATATGTGGTCAAGGAAATTGTCGTGCCTGCCGGCGCTGACCGAGCGGTATTTTTCCTTGCCCCGATGCTGTCTTTTGTACTGGCGATATTGGCCTGGGCGGTGATCCCGTTCAATGAAGGTTGGGTGCTGTCAGATATCAACGTCGCCATCCTGTTTGTGTTCGCCGTATCCTCGCTTGAGGTCTATGGCGTGATCATGGGGGGGTGGGCGTCCAACTCCAAATACCCGTTCCTTGGCTCTTTGCGCTCGGCTGCGCAGATGATCTCTTACGAGGTGTCGCTGGGGCTGATCATCATCGGCGTCATCATCTCTACCGGGTCGATGAACTTCAGCGCGATTGTTGAGGCGCAGCGCGGTGATTTTGGCCTGTTCAACTGGTACTGGCTGCCGCATTTCCCGATGGTTTTCCTGTTCTTCATCAGCGCTTTGGCTGAAACCAACCGCCCGCCGTTCGACCTGCCCGAGGCGGAATTGGAACTGGTTGCGGGGTTCATGGTCGAATATTCCTCGACCCCGTATCTGTTGTTCATGGCGGGCGAATATATCGCCATCTTCATGATGTGCGCGCTGATGTCGTTGATGTTCTTTGGGGGCTGGCTGTCGCCCATTCCCGGCCTGCCGGATGGTGTGCTGTGGATGGTTGGCAAGATGACCTTCTTCTTCATCATGTTCGCCATGGTGAAGGCCATCACGCCGCGCTATCGCTATGACCAGTTGATGCGTATCGGCTGGAAAGTGTTCCTGCCCTTGTCCATCGGTTGGGTTGTACTGGTGTCGTTTCTTGCGAAATTCGAAGTTCTCGGCGGCTTTTGGGCCCGCTGGGCGATTGGAGGCTGATCATGGAACAACGGGATTTTCCTAACGCGCCACAATCCGCAGTATCAAACGATGCGGTCGCAATGATGAGGTTTCAAAGTAATTCCAAGTCGACAGGTACGGCTTATTTGCTTTGGTTTTTTCTCGGCGGCCTTGGTGGACACAGGTTCTATCTTGGGAGTACCGGCATTGGTGTCTTGATGTTGGTATGTACTGTGTTGGGGGCGTTCCTTTTGTTTCCGCTGATCGTTACCGGCGTTGTAGCGATTTATGATCTTTTTACGATCCCGAGCCAGGTTCAGCGTTTCAACAATGGGCTGATGGCTGATATTTCTGTTGGAAAAGGGAGCTAATCATGGGTGAGAACCGTCCCGTAGACTGGGCCCGCGCCACGAAATACTTTTTGCTGTGGGATTTTGTCATCGGCTTCAAGCTGGGGTTCAAATATTTCTTTGCTCCCAAGTCCACGCTGAACTACCCGCATGAAAAGGGCCCGCTCTCGCCGCGCTTTCGCGGTGAACATGCGCTGCGCCGTTATGCCAATGGCGAAGAACGCTGCATCGCCTGCAAGCTGTGCGAAGCGGTTTGCCCGGCGCAGGCCATTACCATTGACGCCGAGCCGCGTGAAGATGGCAGCCGCCGCACCACGCGCTATGACATCGACATGACGAAATGCATCTATTGCGGTTTCTGCCAAGAGGCCTGCCCGGTGGATGCGATTGTTGAGGGACCGAATTTTGAATTCGCCACCGAAACGCGCGAGGAGTTGTTCTACAACAAGGAAAAGCTTTTGGATAACGGCGACCGTTGGGAGGCCGAAATTGCCCGCAACCTTGAATTGGATGCGCCCTACAGATGACCCATGATCTTACAAAGATGTTCGCCCAGATGATGGCACAGGGTCAGGAAATGGCCAAGGCCTTCGCCCCCGCGATGGAGGGCATGGATGTAAAGGGCTTTGAAAAGCTGTTCCCGACCATGCCGCCGGATATGTTGGAAATGTGGTTCGGCAAGACCTTCAACCCTGACGGGCTTGATGCGCGCACCCGGCTTTTGGTGACCATAGCGGCCCTGACCGTGCTGGGCGCACAGGCTGAACCGCAGTTGCGGCTGACCATCCGCCAGGCCATGACGGCTGGGGCGACAAAACGCCATATAGCCGAGGTTATCTGGCAGATGAGTATGTTCGGTGGCCTGCCCGCCATGCAAAAGGCACTGGAAATTGCCCAGTCGGTCTTTGCGGAAGATGAGGAGACAAAGAAATGACCGTGACCGATCTGGCCTTTTACGCCTTTGCCTTGTCGGCCGTGACCGCCGGGGTTCTGGTGACCGTCAGCCGCAACCCGGTCCATTCGGTGCTGTGGTTGATTTTTGCGTTCCTGTCGGCTTCGGGGCTGTTCGTGCTGCTTGGGGCCGAGTTTGTGGCGATGCTGCTGATTATCGTCTATGTGGGCGCGGTTGCGGTGCTGTTTGTGTTCGTCGTGATGATGCTGGACGTCGATTTCGCCGAGTTGAAGGGCGAAATGTCGCAGTATTTGCCCATAGGCCTGCTGATTGGTTTGGTTTTGCTGATGCAACTGGGCATCGGTATCGGTGCCTGGACCACAGCCGAGGGCGCGATGGGCTTGCGCCGCGCTGTGGCGCCTGACATGGCGCAGGTGGAAAATACGCGCGCGATTGGCCTGCTGCTGTATGACAAATATATCATGCTGTTCCAGCTTGCCGGAATGATCTTGCTGGTTGCCATGATCGGCGCAATTGTGCTGACCCTGCGTCATCGCAAGGATGTAAAACGCCAGAACGTGCTGCACCAGATGTGGCGCGACCCGGCGCAGGCGATGGAATTGAAGGATGTGAAGCCGGGGCAGGGGCTTTAGCCCCGTCTTGGTCGCCGGGCGGCCGTTACGCCGCCCAATAAAGACAAAAAAGTCGGGCAAATGACCCGGAGGGACGATAAGATGGTAGGACTAGAGCATTACTTGGCGGTCGGCGCAGCGCTGTTCGTGATCGGGATTTTTGGCATCTTCCTGAACCGGAAGAACGTGATCGTCATTCTCATGTCGATTGAATTGATGCTGCTCTCGGTGAACGTCAACCTTGTCGCCTTTTCCTCATATTCCGGCGATTTGGTGGGGCAGATCTTTACGATGTTCGTCCTGACGGTTGCGGCGGCCGAGGCCGCGATCGGGCTTGCGATCCTTGTTACCTTCTTCCGGACCCGTGGCACCATCGACGTCGAAGACGTCAACGTGATGAAAGGCTAAGCTAATGGCAACGATCATCCTTTTTGCGCCCCTCATAGGGGCCCTGATCTGCGGGTTTGGCTGGCGCCTGATAGGCGAGTTTGCAGGCCAGGTCATCACCACGGGCCTTGTGTTTCTGGCCGCCTTTCTGTCCTGGATCATTTTCCTTGGCCATATTGATGAGACCCAGCACATCACAGTGCTGCGCTGGATCGAATCCGGCAGCCTTTCGACGGAATGGGGCATCCGCATGGATCGCCTTACCGCGATCATGCTGGTGGTCATCACGTCTGTTTCGGCGCTCGTTCACCTCTATAGCTTTGGCTATATGGCGCATGATGACAACTGGAAGCATCACGAACATTACAAGGCGCGGTTCTTTGCCTATCTGTCGTTCTTTACCTTCGCGATGCTGATGCTGGTGACTGCCGACAACCTTGTGCAGATGTTCTTTGGCTGGGAAGGGGTTGGCGTTGCGTCTTACTTGCTGATCGGGTTTTACTATCGCAAGCCCACAGCCAATGCCGCAGCCATCAAGGCCTTTGTGGTTAACCGGGTCGGTGATTTCGGCTTTATGCTGGGGATCATGGCGCTGTTCTTCCTGACGGACAGTATCCGGCTGGATGATGTGTTTGCCGCCGGCCCGATGCTGGCCGATACCAACCTGCATTTCTTGTGGACAGAGTGGAACGCGGCCAATCTGATCGGCGTGCTGCTGTTTATCGGCGCGATGGGCAAATCGGCGCAGCTGTTCTTGCACACATGGCTGCCCGACGCGATGGAAGGCCCGACCCCGGTGTCGGCGCTGATCCACGCGGCGACCATGGTGACGGCGGGGGTTTTCCTGGTTTGCCGGATGTCGCCGATCTTTGAATATGCCCCGCAGGCGCTTGCCTTTATCACGGTTCTGGGGGCTACAACCGCCTTTGTCGCCGCGACCATCGGCCTGGTACAAAACGACATCAAGCGCGTGATTGCCTATTCGACGATGTCGCAGCTTGGCTATATGTTCGTGGCCGCGGGTGTGGGGGCCTATCCGGTGGCGATGTTCCACCTGTTCACCCACGCGTTTTTCAAGGCGATGCTGTTTCTGGGGGCGGGCTCGGTTATTCATGCCATGCACCATGAGCAGGACATGCGGAACTATGGCGGCTTGCGCAAGAAGATCCCGCTGACGTTCTGGGCGATGATGATCGGTACGCTGGCCATCACCGGCGTTGGCATCCCGTTGACCCATATTGGTTTTGCAGGCTTCCTGTCAAAAGACGCCGTGATCGAAAGCGCCTTTGTCGGGTCGGAATTTGCGTTCTGGATGCTGGTGATTGCGGCGCTGATGACCAGTTTCTATAGCTGGCGCCTGATGTTCATGACCTTTTACGGCAAGCCACGGGGCGACCATCATGCCCATGACCACGCGCATGATGCCCCCAAGACCATGCTGATTCCGCTGGGAGTGCTGGCCCTTGGCGCGGCATTCTCGGGGATGGTCTGGTACAACTCTTTCTTTGGTGATCTGGATAAGGTGCATAGCTGGTTCGGCATGGAAACCGCCCAGCATCATGGTGAGGGTGCTGCGACTGATGCGCCTGCAACCGAAACGGCCCCTGATGCCACCGCCACCGAGGGCCACGCCGCCGCAGAAACGGTTCTGGCAACCGCGCCCAAGGGGGCGATCTTCTTTGGCCCCGAAAACAACACCATCCATGAGGCGCATGACGTGCCTGCCTGGGTCAAGGTGTCGCCGTTCGTCGCCATGGTGCTTGGCTTTGCGCTGGCATGGAAGTTCTATATCTCCAGCCCGGAACTGCCGGCAAAACTGGCTGCCCAGCAGCGCCCGCTTTATCTGTTCCTTCTGAACAAATGGTACTTTGATGAGCTGTACGATCTTGTCTTTGTGCGCCCTGCAAAATGGCTTGGTGCGTTTCTGTGGAAAAAGGGCGATGGCGATGTCATTGACGGCACGATCAACGGGATCGCCATGGGAATTATCCCGATGCTGACCCGTCTCGCGGGCCGCGCCCAATCCGGTTACATCTTTCACTACGCATTCGCCATGGTCCTGGGCATCGTTGCCCTTGTCACCTGGATGACGCTCTCGGGGGGCGCGCACTAATGGATAATCTGCTTTCCATCATCACGTTCATTCCGGCGGTCGCTGCTGGTATTCTGGCGCTATTCTTGCGGGGCGATGATGCGGCTGCGCGCAAGAATGCAAAATGGGTGGCCTTGGTTGCAACCTCGACCACCTTTCTGGTGTCGCTGTTTGTGCTTGCCGGGTTCAACCCCGCTGATACCGGCTTTCAGTTTGTCGAGGAATATGACTGGATCCTTGGGCTGAAGTACAAGATGGGCGTTGACGGCATTTCGGTGCTGTTCGTACTGCTGACGACGTTCCTGATGCCGATCACCATCGCCTCTTGCTGGTCGGTGGAAATGCGCGTCAAGGAATACATGATCGCTTTTCTTTTGCTGGAAACGCTGATGCTTGGCGTTTTCTGCGCGCTGGATCTGGTGTTGTTCTACCTGTTCTTTGAAGCAGGGCTGATCCCGATGTTCCTGATCATCGGGATCTGGGGCGGGAAAGAGCGTATCTACGCGGCGTTCAAGTTCTTCCTTTATACCTTCCTTGGCTCGGTGCTGATGCTGGTTGCGATGATTGCGATGTATGTCGATGCGGGCAGCACCGATATTCCCACGCTATTGGTTCATACTTTCGCCTCGGAGACGCTGAACATCGCCGGTTTCCAGATTGTCGGTGGCCTGCAAACCCTGCTGTTCCTTGCCTTCTTTGCCAGCTTTGCGGTCAAAATGCCGATGTGGCCTGTGCACACCTGGTTGCCTGATGCCCACGTTCAGGCCCCGACTGCGGGCTCGGTTGTGCTGGCGGCGATTTTGTTGAAGATGGGCGGCTATGGTTTCTTGCGCTTCAGCCTGCCAATGTTCCCGATCGGCGCGGATTTGCTAAGCCCGCTGGTGCTGTGGATGTCGGCCATCGCCATCGTTTACACCTCGCTTGTGGCGCTGGCACAAGAAGACATGAAAAAGCTGATTGCGTATTCCTCGGTTGCCCATATGGGCTATGTGACCATGGGGATTTTCGCAGCAAACCAGCAGGGCATTGACGGCGCGATTTTCCAGATGATCAGCCACGGCTTCATCTCTGGCGCCCTGTTCCTTTGTGTCGGCGTGATCTATGACCGCATGCACACCCGCGATATCAGCGCTTACGGTGGCCTTGTGAACCGGATGCCGCATTATGCGCTGATTTTCATGTTCTTTTCGATGGCGAACGTCGGCCTTCCCGGCACCTCTGGTTTTGTGGGTGAGTTTCTGACTTTGGTCGGCGTCTTCCAGGTCAATACATGGGTTGCCTTTGTGGCGGCTTCGGGCGTGATCTTGTCGGCTTCTTACGGGCTCTGGCTTTATCGCCGGGTGGTTTTTGGTGACCTGATCAAGGAAAGCCTGAAATCCATTACCGATATGTCCACCCGCGAGCGTGCAATCTTTGCGCCGCTGGTGGCCATGACGCTACTTTTGGGCGTATATCCCAGCCTTGTGACCGATATCATCGGCCCCTCGGTGACTGCGCTCGTGACTGACTACCATGCCGCCATCCCCGTTTCGGGTGATGCGCAAATGGCCAAGCATTGAGGGACGACAGATGAACCCGACAGATTTTTCAACCGTCCTTCCAGAGATCACCCTGGCATTGGTGGCCATGGGGTCGCTGCTGGGTGTGGTGTTTACCGGCAAGGATGCCCTTGCAGGGCGCCTGAACCTTGCGATGGCGGGCCTGTTTTTGATCCTTGCCTTCTGGATCGGGATTGGCATTAGCGGAGAGCGCACCGCCTTTGACGGCATGTTCAATGACGACCCGTTCGCGCGTTTTGCCAAGGTCACGATTCTGCTTTCGGCGGCGGCGGTTTTGCTGATCAGCCAAGACTATATGACCCGTCGCGGAATGTTGCGGTTCGAGTTTCCGATTCTTGTGGCGCTGGCGGTTCTGGGCATGTTGTTCATGGTCTCGGCCGGTGACCTGATCGCGCTGTATATGGGGTTGGAACTGCAATCGCTGTCCCTTTACGTTGTCGCCAGTATGCGCCGTGACAACGTGAAATCGTCGGAAGCCGGTCTGAAATACTTTGTGCTCGGCTCGCTGTCATCGGGTATCTTGCTTTACGGCGCGTCACTGACTTATGGCTATGCCGGGACCACCGATTTTTCGGGCATCCTGTCAACGCTTGGTCAGGGTGATATTCCACTGGGCCTGATGTTCGGCCTTGTGTTCCTGATTACAGGTCTGGCGTTCAAGGTTTCGGCGGTTCCGTTCCATATGTGGACACCGGATGTCTATGAGGGCTCGCCCACACCGGTCACGGCCTTTTTTGCCACGGCGCCAAAAGTTGCGGCAATGGCCTTGCTGGCACGGCTGCTGTATGATGCTTTTGGCACCATTCCCGGCCAATGGGGGCAGGTTATTGCGGCCCTGTCTGTCTTGTCGATGTTTGTCGGTGCGATTGCGGCGATTGGCCAACGCGATATCAAGCGACTGATGGCTTATTCCTCGATCGCGCATATGGGCTTTGCCCTGATCGGCCTTGCGTCTGGTACCGTTCTTGGGGTGCAGGCCATGCTGGTCTATATGGTGATCTATGTCAGCATGAACATCGGCACATTCGCCTTTATTCTGTCGATGGAGCGTGACGGCCATGCGGTGACCACGATTGACAGCCTGAACATGCTGTCAAAAAAGGCACCGTTGCAGGCGCTTGCCATGCTGGTCTTGTTGTTCAGCCTGGCGGGCGTGCCGCCGATGTTGGGATTTTTCGGCAAGTTTTATGTGCTGCAAGCCGCCGTGAATGCCAATATGACCTGGCTGGCCGTTGCGGGTGCCGTTGCCTCGGTGATCGGTGCGTTTTACTATCTGCGCATCGTCTTCTACATCTATTTCGGCAAAGAGGGTGACGGGATCGACGCGCGTATGGGCAGCATGCAATGGGTGGCCTTGATGGGCTCGGCTTTGGTGATGGTGTTCGGGATCGTCAACCTGTTCGGGGTTGAGGGCCTGGCGCAACTGGCGGCGGAAACGCTTGTCCGCTGACACGGTCCCAAAGGGCTGGCCGCAGGGCGTAGCCCGGATTTTGCTGGACACGGTCGACAGTACCAATGCGCATGCGGCCCGCCTGGCCCCGCAAAGCCCGACATGGATCATGGCGGCAGAGCAAAGCGGGGGCAGGGGCCGCAGGGGCCGCCCATGGAGCAGCCCTCGCGGTAACCTTTATGCGACGCTTTGCCTGCAACCCACTGAAAGCCCCGACAAAGTTGCGCTACGCTCTTTTGCCGCGGCGCTGGCGCTGCGGGATGCCTGTGTGGCGCTTACGGGGCAGGCTGCGGCTTTCACCTTGAAATGGCCCAATGATGTCTTGCTGAATGGCGGTAAGGTGGCGGGGATATTGCTTGAAAGCAGTGGCGCGGGCCAGCACATCCATCATCTGGCCGTTGGCATTGGCGTCAACCTGATCGCAGCGCCCGCGCCCGACCAGGTTGAGGCAACGGCCACCCGGCCCGTCAGCCTGCTGGCCGAGACGGGTGTGCGGGTGACGGCGGAAACCTTTCTGACCCAGCTTGCCGGGGCCTATGCCCGTTGGGAAGCGGTTCTTGTCACTCAGGGCTTTGCCATTTTGCGCGCCGAATGGCTTGCCCATGCGGCACGGTTGGGCGAGCCGATTACCGCCCGCACCGGCACCCAGGCCGAGACCGGGATATTTGAGACGATTGACGAGTCGGGCGCATTGATTCTGAAAACCGCAAAGACGCGCCGCATCATTCCTGCGGCCGAGATATTTTTTTGAACCAACAAGGGGCCTTCCATGCTTTTGGCCATCGACTGCGGCAACACCAACACGGTATTTTCCATCTGGAACGGCAGCACATTCATCGCGACCTGGCGCTGTTCTACCGATCACAGACGCACGGCGGATGAGTATTTTGTCTGGCTGACGACGCTGATGTCACTGACCAAGGTCGAGGCGCAGATCACGCAGGCCATCATTTCGTCAACCGTGCCGCGGGTGGTCTATAATCTGCGCGTGCTGACCGATCGCTATTTCAATTGCCGCCCGCTGGTTGTCGGCAAACCCGATTGCAAATTGCCCACCGCCCCGCGTGTCGATTTTGGCGCCACTATCGGCCCCGACCGGCTGGTCAACACGGTTGCAGGCTTTGACCGCCATGGCGGCGACCTGATTGTGGTGGATTTTGGCACAGCCACGACCTTTGATGTGGTGGACCAGGACGGCGCCTATATTGGCGGCGTGATCGCGCCGGGCGTCAATCTTAGCTTGCAGGCCCTTTCAAACGCCGCCGCCGCCCTGCCTCACGTTGATGTCAGCCGTCCTGCAACCGTGATAGGAAAGAATACGGTGGCCTGTATGCAGTCAGGCGTGTATTGGGGCTATATTGGCCTTGTCGAAGGCATTTGCCGCCAGATCCGTCTGGAGCATCCGCGCCCGATGAAGGTTGTTGCCACCGGGGGGCTTGCCCCGTTGTTCCAGCAGGGAACCGAAATTTTCGACGCAATCGAGGATGATCTGACCATGCATGGTCTTGTTCTCATCAATGAACTGAATAAGGAAACGGAAACCGCATGAAAGCGAACCGGCTAATCTATCTTCCCCCTCGGCGGCGCGGGCGAGATCGGGATGAATGCCTATGTCTATGGCTATGGTCCCGAAGATAAAGAGCGCCTGATCCTTGTCGATCTGGGCGTTACCTTTCCCGATATGGATACCACCCCCGGCGTTGACCTGATCATGCCCGATATTTCGTGGCTGGAAGAACGCAAGGACCGGCTGGAGGCGATTTTCATCACCCACGCCCATGAAGATCACATCGGCGCGGTCGCCCATTTCTGGGGCCGGTTCAAATGCCCGGTCTATGCCCGGCGCTTTACCGCCACCATTGGGCAGCTGAAATTTGACGAACATGGCCACCCCAAAGACGCGATTACGGTGGTCGAACCGCGCCCCGATGTGGTCAAGGCCGGGCCGTTTGACGTACAATTTGTGCCGGTGAGCCACTCGATCCCGGAAAGCTCGGCGCTGGTGATTGATACCGAGGCGGGGCGCATCGTGCATTCCGGCGATTTCAAGCTGGATGAAAGCCCATTGGTGGGGGAAGCGTGGGATGCGAACATGTTCCAGGCAATCGCGCGTGAACGCCCGGTAAAGGCGCTGATGTGCGATAGTACCAATGTGTTTTCGCTGCATCCCGGACGCTCTGAATCGACGCTGCGCGACCCGATCCGCGACCTGATCAAGGCGCAGCGCGGCATGGTCGTTGCGACCACATTCGCGTCGAATGTGGCGCGGTTGAAAACCCTGGCCGATGCTGCCGTCGCCGCAGATCGGACCGTTTGCTTTCTGGGCCGTTCCATGCGCCGCATGGTGGCCGCAGCCGAGCAGGCGGGTGTTTTGAAAAACCTGCCCCGCACCGTCAGCCCCGAAGAGGCGCAAGAGGTGCCACGCGGGGATCTGATGCTGATAGTGACCGGAAGTCAGGGGGAACGCCGCGCGGCATCGGCCCAGCTTAGCCGGGGTAAATATCTGGGATTGGAAATGAAAGAGGGGGATACGTTCCTGTTTTCATCGAAAACCATTCCGGGCAATGAACGCGGCGTGATCGCGGTAATGAACGCGTTTTCTGAAATGGGCGTCAACATTGTCGATGACAGTGGCGGGCTTTACCATGTTTCGGGCCACGCCAACCGCCCTGATCTGGAAACCGTGCACAAGATATTGAACCCGGAAATCGTTATCCCGATGCATGGAGAGCATCGCCATTTGCGCGAACATGCCCGTATTGCCATGGCCGCCGGTCGGCAATCGGATGTGGTTACCAATGGGATGATGATTGATCTGACCGGCGACAGCCCGGAAGTTGCCGAATATATCGAAGCCGGGCGCATCTATCTGGACGGATTGGTGATGATCGGGTCGCGCGATGGCGTGGTGCGGGATCGTATCCGCATGGCGCTGAACGGACATGTCATGGTGACCTTGCTGCTGGATGAGGCAGATGAACCGCTTGGCGATGCCTGGGTCGAGGTTAAGGGCCTGCCAGAAAAGGGCCGCACAAATGCCGATCTGGCCGACACGCTAGAGGCCGATTTGACCGAGTTTCTGGACAAGGCCGGCAAGAAAGTGCTGAAAGATGATGCCAAGCTGGATGAGGCCCTGCGCCGCGTTGTGCGCCAGATCTGCATGGAAGAGATTGGCAAAAAGCCCGAGGTAACCGTGGTTGTCAGCCGGTTGACCGACGGCTAAGGCCTTTCCTGCCATTGTGGCGCCCGTCCTGCCCGCCCGTCCTGCCCGCCCGTCCTGAATGTGGTTTTGTTTGCAAAGCTGCTCGGGGCGGGCGTTTCAATTCAAGTCATAGCATTTTGACTTTGGCCTGAAATACGCCCCGTCACATAACGTGTTGAAGCCTTTGGTTTCAAGCCGCGATGGATGGGTGAGGTTCACGGAGAAACGCTTGAAAACGCCAAGGCCCGGTGGGTTGGAAAAAAGGCGCGCAAGGAAATTCCTGCGCGCCTTTTTGAGGTCTGATCGTCAGCCTGCGTCACAGCCAAACCCGGCCCGTGCCTTGCTTTAGCTGTTGTTGTTTTCGTCTGCCACGTCATCGGTTTGGGGCAGGTCTGCCCCATCTTCTGAATCGTCGTCGGGGGTGTTATCTTCCAGTTTGAAGCTGCGCAGAATGAAATCCGGGACATGGTCGCCCATGCCAACCACCCGGTCATTTCCGCCCCGCCGATCATCGCGCCGATCATTCCGGTGGCTGTCGTTTCGATCATCCCGCCGACTGTCATGCCGACCGTCATGCCGATCTTCATTTCGGTTGCGGTCCTCACGCGGGGTGGGGCGTGGTTCGGGTACGGCGATGGGGGCAGGCGGCGCAACAACAGCCATTGGCGTGGGTTCGGCCGTGATCTGGGTTTGGGCAACCACCTCTTCTGCTGCTTCGGGCTTGGGTGCGCGCGACCTGCTTCGGCCACCGCGGCTGCGCTTGGGCTTCTCGGACTCATCCTCGGCACCTGGTTTGGCGGGGCGCTCGGCCTTCATCTCAACCCCCTCGGGCAGGTCGCCGCGGGGGATCGGCTTGCCGACAAGCTGTTCGATCGCGGCCAGATATTTCGCATCTGACGGAGTCGAGAGCGTGAACGCCTTGCCCTCACGCCCGGCACGCCCGGTGCGGCCAATGCGATGCACATAGTCTTCCGGGTGGCTTGGCACGTCAAAGTTGAAGACATGGCTGACCGCAGGAATATCCAGGCCCCTTGCCGCCACGTCCGAGGCGACCAGCAGATGCACAGAGCCATCGCGAAAGCCGTCAAGCGTGCGGGTGCGCACCGATTGGTCCAGATCGCCATGGATAGGCGATGCGTTGAACCCATGCTGTTTCAACGACTTGGAAACCACATCCACGTCCATTTTGCGATTGCAAAAAATGATCGCGTTGGTGCAAGTGTCGCCCTCGGCCCGGATGATTGCCCGCAAAACCGCCCGCTTTTCCGCAAAACTCCGGTCCTTGCGGCTTGGCTTCACCTCGATCAACTTCTGGGTGATCGTCTCAGAGCTGGAATTTTGACGCGCAACCTCGATTTTCACTGCGGCGGACAGGAAAGTGTTGGTGATTCGCTCAATTTCCGGTGCCATTGTGGCCGAATAGAAAAATGTCTGACGGGTAAAGGGCGTCAGGCTGAAGATTTTTTCGATATCGGGGATGAACCCCATATCAAGCATCCGGTCGGCCTCATCCACCACCATGATCTGCACGCCTTGCAGCAACAGCTTGCCGCGCTCAAAATGGTCAAGCAAACGGCCCGGCGTTGCAATCAGCACATCAACACCGCGGTCAATCAGCTTGTCTTGTTCGCCAAAGGCCACGCCGCCGATCAACAGCGCCTTGGTCAATTTGGTGTGTTTGGCGTAGGTTTCAAAGTTTTCAGCGACCTGCGCCGCCAATTCGCGCGTGGGTGCAAGCACCAGCGAACGTGGCATGCGCGCGCGGGCGCGACCCTTGCTTAGCAAGGTGATCATCGGCAACACGAAGCTGGCAGTTTTGCCGGTGCCGGTTTGGGCAATGCCCAAAACATCTTTACCGTCAAGCGCATGCGGAATCGCCTGGGCTTGGATGGGTGTTGGGGTTTCGTAGCCAGCTTCGGCGACAGCCTTGAGCACGCGGGGGTCCAGCGCGAGGTCAGAAAATTTGGTCATGTGCGTCCTGTGAATGCGGTATCGGACCGCAATAATGGGATGGGACGCAAGAATTCCGGGCGCCCCGGCGTCTTAGCCCGAAGGCTGCACAGGAACTACCCGGTATTGGTGTCAAGGTCAAGTTGTCGCCGTGACTGTGGGGGGGCGGGTGGTTTTTCCGACAGGACGGGCGCGTGATTTTGGCGTCACGGTTTGGGTCGGTGCTGTCTGTGAAAGGTGTTTTCCCTTGGGTTTGTGCTGGTCGGCTGCGTTGGGATGCGTTTTGCAAAACTGGCGAAACGCCCGCATCTGCGGCGCTTGCAGCAGGGTGTAATAGCGCGCCATGTGCAGGAACATCGCCGCCTCGCGCAGGTCCATCAGCCGCCCACCCGATGCCGCATCCAGCGCCCCCATCCGCGCCTTAAGGCGTGCAAGCCAAGGCTGCATACTGTCGTCAATTGCAAAATTGGTATTTTGCCGTAGCCAATCGCTTTGCCCGATGTCAGGATTTTCGGCGTTCAGCATGAAACTGGCAAGGTCGCGCGTGCCGTAATGGTTGATCTGCGCGTAACGGCTGCCCAGCGGGTCGGTCGATGTGGTGTCTTTTCGCAGATAGGCATCGGGGGGCAACCCGCTGCCATTGGTATGGCGCACAGGTTCGGGGGCAGTGGGGCGGTGGGGGTGATGCACACCGGGCCGCTGAAACCGCGCGCTGCGGAATAGACATTTGAAAGCGCTGAATTGATCCGGCGCGCCCAGCGGGTGATCCGCCATGCAAAAACGTTCAGTCACCAATTGTTCGGTCAGGGTTTCATAGCCTGAATTGCCAAAGTTCCGGCGGTTCAGATGAATGCAGTCAACTTCAGGCAGTGCCCTTATCAGATCAGACAAGGTGCCGTTCCCGGTTTTCACAACCAGAAAGTCATCCATATTCAGCGCCATGGCCCAAGTGCTGTGTTGATACGGTGCCAGTTCTGCAGCGCGCGCATAAGCATGGGCCTGCTGCTGGCCCTTGGCCCCTCGGTTATAGAGATAGCGTATCGCCCCGATCTTGCGCAGCAATGACAGGGTTTCATGCGTCAGGTCATCGCTATCATTCTGAAAAACAACGATATCAGTAAACCCAAGCTCCTGATGATGCGCCACCCATTCCAAAAAATAGGGTGCTTCATTTTTGGCGGTCGTCACCAAAATGGCCTTCAGCTCGGTCATCCGCGCGCCCCCCCTTTTTGCGTTGCGCTATTGGGCTTTGCGTGCGGCGATTCGCGCACGCTTTTTCGCCCGCATCTGGCCAATTCTGCGAAACAACCCGCCGGGGTCCTGGTTTAGCCGATCCAGCAGACAGCATGCCAATGGGCCCATTACCGGCTCGTCCAGGGCGCGTTGCCAGATTGGGGCCAAAAGGTTGATATCAAGCCCGCCCGTCGCCAGGGAGAACGGCGTCATGCCCAGCGGCATTTTTGCATCCACCCGCTTCAGGCCAAACGGCTCCTCGGGGGGCTTGCCCGAATGCAATCGTTCAAACTCGTACAGCTTGATCATCGAAAACATCATGCCCATTTCACGCCCCAGCGCCAGTTCCGAGGCCGTCTGGCCATGATCGCCAAAGGTAATCACCGCCGAGATCAACCAGCGTGTGCTTAACACCTCTAGCAGATAGGGCGATTGTTCGACCCACAGCCTGCGAAACAACTGCGGCGCATGGTCGGGAAAACGGCGTTTGCGCAGATTGGCGATCAAGAGCCCGTGCAACAGCACCAGTTCCGATTGGCCAGCCAATTCCCGGCGCAACTCATGTTCTTTTTCGGCGTAGCGACCGGCGCCGCTGGGCAAGGGGGGCGGGGCGGCAGGCAATGTAATGGCCTTAAGCGCTGCCAGATCAACATCAACCCCTGGCAGGCCTTCGCCCTCTTGCGGGCGCATCGGGCCACGCCGTTTGTCCCAATGGGAAATCAGACTGTCGGGGGCTTTGGGGTAGGTCGGGTCCATCGTCATGTTGGTTTCCTGTTTGCAGGCTGGTCCGGGCGTGCCGGGTTTGCGCGGGGTTTGGCCCGGCCCCGGATAGCAGCCGCCCGCGCAACGCTGTCTTTTACCCGCTGCTTGGACCAGGCCTTCAACATCTCGGGGTCATCATAGAGATCAAGATTCGCGCTGACCTCATAGTCCAGCGGAACCCGGTTCACCTCGGGCGCCATGCGTTCCACCAGGTCGTCGACGGCTTTGCTTTGGTGGCGGTACTCATCATCAATGGCCAAAGCCAGCGCGATAAGCCTGCGGCTGTTGAAGGGCGAGAGATAAAAATTGCGGGTCAGCCCCGGAAACACCACCCCAAGCGACGAGCTGTAATAGATTTCAGCAAACATCAAATCGACCTGCTTGCTGCGCGTGGCGGGGGGCAGGCTTTCGCACCAAGCGCGGTAGCGCGGCTCAAACCGCAAGAAAATTTCATTGGTCATGTTGGGCGGGCTTACCGGCATCAACCGCCGGATTTGCCAGCGCAGATTTTTGCGTGCCCCCTCGCCCCTGCGGTCCAGAAAGACGGCGCGCAGCAGGTCGGTTTGATGGCCCCGCAAAATCACTGTGTTGCGCTTGATGTTGCGGATTACCCCGGTCATCACCTCGGCCGGCGCGGGGGCGGTTATGCCCGTGGCCGTTTGATACAGCGCCAGTTGCTGGGCCTTTGTTGCATTGCTTTGCCCGCTGACCCGCCGAAAATCATGCGATTCAAGCTTTAGCCCCAGCGCCTTGGCGACATGGGTGGCGATTGCGTGGTCAACGCGGCTCGCGTAATTGACGATATGGGTGTAATATTGGCCAACTTTTCCCAGATCGGGTTTCAGAAACGCGGCAAGCAACCGGCTGTCACGCCCGCCGGTGATCGGCATCGCGCAGGCGTGCCGCGCGGCGATGGCGGTGATATTGTGATGCGCTGTGGCGATGATCTCGGAATAGATCGCGGGCAACTCACTTGCCGGGCGTTCAAACGCTTCGTCCCGCGGCCAATAGCGGGTTTCGGAAAAATCAGTCAGCGACAGGCTGCAATTGGGGTTCAGGCGGCGCACGCGGCTGTCGCGCGTGTCAAACAGGGTGTATTTCGCCAAGCCTGCTTCGATTTGTGCGTGATCATAATCGGGGTGATCCTGAATTGCATCGTCCAAGCACAGCAATAGCGACGCGGCGACACAGCGCTTTTCCTTGTTATAGACAACGCCGTTCATCCCGGCGGCATCGCAATAGACGCGGCAATCATCGCCGACGCTGACCAAAAGCGTATAGCGCCCGGCCACATCCTCTAGGTAGCGGGCAAGCGATATGAAGAAATCAGGATCGGAAACCCGCAAGTCTTCGATATTGCGGCGAAAGGTCAATAGGCCGCCCTTATCTACAGCAATTCCAAAAAGAACCGCAAAAACAATGCCATCCGCATCTTTCAGGCGGGCAACGGGCAGCGCCGCGCCAGAATAGACATGCTGCTTGGCAAAGCGAATGGCTTTCATCCCCGGCGGGGAAAGCGGCACGGGCGAGATGATATATTGAAACCGAAAGGCTTCGGCAAAATCGACACCGCGCGCTTCACATTGCTTTAACGCCAGCTCCATGCGCAGGCACTCCAAACCTCAAATGTTGACCGGGCCTGTTTTCCGGCCCCTTTTGGCAACTATAGTCTGGCCCCGGTCTGTCAGGCAATACGGGTCAGACCATCATTTCCTTGGTCGCCGTCAGCTTCAGCTCCGGGTAATCCCGCATGATCCGGTCAATATCCCATTGCAAGCGCGTCAAAAACACCGTGTCGCCATCGCTGTCGGTGGCAATATGGCCCTTGTTTATGTTGATGAACTTGTCCATTTCCGGCTTGGGCCCCCGCACCCAGCGGGCCGAGGTGAACTGCGACGGCTCAAACCGCACGGGCAGGGAATATTCCTGTTCGATCCGGCTGGCCAACACATCAAATTGCAACGCACCGACAACGCCGACGATATAGCCCGAGCCGATCATCGGTTTGAATACTTTGGCGGCACCCTCTTCGGCAAATTGCAGCAGGGCCTTCTCCAGATGTTTGGATTTCAGCGGGTCGCCCGCGCGCACAACTTGCAGCAATTCCGGCGCGAAACTGGGGATGCCGGTAAAGCGCAGATCCTCTCCCTCGGTCAGCGCATCGCCGATGCGAAGCTGCCCGTGGTTGGGAATGCCGATAATGTCACCGGCCCAGGCCTCTTCGGCCAGTTCCCGATCTGCGGCCAGAAACAAGACCGGATTGCTGATGGTCATGACCTTTTTGCTGCGCACATGGTTCAGCTTCATGCCCCGTTCAAAATGCCCCGAGGCCAGCCGCACAAAGGCAACACGGTCGCGGTGCTTGGGGTCCATATTGGCCTGCACCTTGAACACGACCCCGGTCACCGCAGCTTCTTCCGGCGCCACTTTGCGGGTCGCGGTGGGTTGCGGCTGCGGCTCTGGCCCGAATTTGGCAATGCCGTCCATCAATTCCTTGACGCCAAAGGAATTGATCGCCGAACCGAACCAGATCGGCGTCATCGACCCGTTCAGCAGCGCCTCACGGCTTAACGTGGGCAATAATTCCCGCGCCATTTCCAATTCTTCGCGCAGCTTGGCCAGCAGATCGGCGGGGATATGTTTGCCCAATAACGGGTCATTCAACCCCTTGATCTCAATTGTTTCTGCAACACGGTTACGGTCGGCGCGGTCCATCAGTTCCAGCCGGTCGTTCAAAATATCATAGCACCCCAGAAAGTCGCGCCCTGACCCGATCGGCCAGCTTGCGGGGCTAACGTCAATCGCCAGATTTTCCTGAATTTCGTCGATGATCTCAAAGGTGTCGCGCGCTTCGCGGTCCATCTTGTTACAAAAGGTCAGGATTGGCAGGTCGCGCAACCGGCACACCTCAAACAGCTTGCGGGTCTGGCTTTCCACGCCTTTTGCCCCGTCAATCACCATCACGGCGGCATCAACCGCGGTCAGCGTGCGGTAAGTATCTTCCGAAAAATCCGAGTGGCCGGGCGTATCGACCAGATTGAAGCGGAACTCGTGAAAATCAAATGACATGGCGCTGGCGGAAACCGAGATCCCGCGCTCTTGCTCCATCTTGATGAAATCCGACCGCGTGCGCCGCGCCTCACCTTTGGCACGCACCTGGCCCGCCATCTGAATAGCCCCGCCAAACAGCAAGAACTTTTCGGTCAGCGTGGTTTTACCGGCATCCGGATGTGCGATGATCGCAAAGGTCCGGCGGCGGGCGATTTCGGGCGGGAGGGGGGGGCGATTATCCAGCATAGGCGGCACATAACCGCAATTCCGGCGCTTCGCAACTGCCTGCAATCGCCGCCAGCGCTAACGCCCGCCGCCGCCGCGTTTTCCGGTGTTCAGGCGCAGGGCTGCCAAATCCTGCGGTCCGGCCTCTAGCCCGAAATGTTGTATCTGGCTGACACCGGGAAACCGCCGCTTTACCTCGGCGGCAAGATCGGGGGGCAGGCGCGATACTGTCGCCTCGGTGACCATCAGGCTTTCAGCCGGTATCCCCTCGGCATAGATGATTTCATGCGCGTCAAAGACCAGGCTGTAAAACTCGACAAAACCGCCTTCCCGCAGAAAAATCTGCTCACCATTGACCAGATGTTTGGCCTGAACCAATATCTCGGACTTTGGAAAGCTGCGGGTCTTGTGCCGTTGATACAAGAACATCCGGTGGTGCTGGCTGACCACAAGATCGGCGGCGTTTCCCATCACCCCCTCCAAGATTATCACCGGCGCATAGGCCCCAACCGCGCGCAGCGTGACATGGCCAAGCCAGCGCAGCGGCTGCGGGCCATGGTCGCGCGTCAGCACCCGGTCGCCAATCGCCAGCGTCTCAATCGGGCGCTGGCTGCCATCGCCAAGGGTAATCATGGTGCCGCGTGCAAAGGAAACACATAAAACGTCGATCAAGCGCTCATCAGCCTGCGGCACTTCGGATTTGACCAGACTGTATTCAATATTGGCCCCCATTGGCGACAATGGCAGAATGAAATGATCTTGCTGCTCGCCAATCTGCACCGCAAGCAAATCGACCTTGTCGCCATCGGGTGCCAGTAACATATAGCGCCCTATGATGGTCACCAAAGCGCCCGCCACCCCAACCGCGCTGCCCGCCGCCACCGTTTGCCCGTCACCACTGCGTTGTAAAATCAGCTTTTTCGCCTCGGCATCGCTGGCCAGCATGTAAATATCGCCGAGACAGGCATCTGCAAGCCGTGCCAGACCCTCATTCAGGTTGACGCCCAGGGTGACAAAAACATCGTCCGAAGCAAACACCTGACAGACCTGTCGGGGCGGCGAGGATGAGGGAAGCGGTGGTTTCAAATCAATGTCCTGTCTGCATCAAATCGGCCTTTGATGGAACATGCCCCATATTCCACCCTTTCACATTACCAAATCCCTGATTGTTCTGCCAAGATGCGGTTTTCTTTTCGGGTTCAGGCGAAACCGCCGCCAATCGCTGTGCGGGTGTTTCCCTTAGCGGCCAAATCCGGCGCAGTCTTGCGAATCATCCCAGACCACTTTCCCTTGCCGCGCTTGGCTGCTACCTCTGGGGGCCAAACATATCAGGGGGCGATCATGGATCTTGGGATCAAAGGCAAAAGGGCGCTGGTTTGCGCTGCATCAAAGGGCTTGGGCCGGGGCTGTGCCGAGGCATTGGCCGAGGCTGGCGTCAACCTTGTGATCAATGCGCGCGGCGATGCGGCGTTGCAGGCAACCGCTGCCCATCTGCGCAGGGTTTACGGGGTCGAGGTGACGGCTGTTGCCGCCGATATCACCACCGAGGCGGGCCGTGATGCGGTGCTGGCCGCGGCTGGTGATACCGACATCCTTGTCACCAACGCAGGTGGCCCGCCGCCGGGGGTCTGGTCTGATTGGTCGCGCGATGATTTCATCAAGGCGCTGGATGGCAATATGCTGACCCCGATTGCATTGATGCAAGCCCTGCTGCCGGGGATGATCGCGCGCAAATGGGGCAGGGTGGTCAACATCACCTCTGGCTCGGTCAAGGCACCGATTGCGCAGCTTGGCCTGTCCAACGCTGCCCGCACCGGGCTGACCGGCTTTGTCGCAGGTACCGCGCGCCAGGTGGCCGAACACGGCGTTACGATCAACAACCTGCTGCCCGGCATCCACGCAACCGACCGCGCCGACAGCCTTGATGATGGCGTGGCAAAGGCCCAGGGCATTGACCGCGCCACCGCCACCAAACAACGCCAGGCCACCATTCCCGCCCGCCGTTATGGCACCCCGGCAGAGTTTGGCGCGGCCTGTGCCTTTCTATGCTCGGATAAGGCGGGCTTTATTGTCGGCCAGAACCTGCTGCTGGATGGCGGCGCGATCAATGCCACAATCTAAGACGCCCAGTTGGCAATGCGTGATGTTTTTGTGGGGCGACAAATATGATGTCGCCCTTGTCAACCGGCTGATCGTGGCAATTTCCAGCCATGCCGTACACCTGCCGCGCTTTGTCTTGCTGTCGGATCGTGCGCGCCCGGGGCTGGACCCCCGCGCCACGCTGCGCCAAATTCCCGAATTCTGGTTGAACCCGGTCTTTCGCCAATCTGGTTGCCAAACCAAGCTGGCGATGTTTCAGGATGGCGTGCTGCAAGATGATCTGCTGACGCTGTATATTGACCTCGATACCGTTGTGACCGGCGATTTGACGCGTTTGCTGGCCAAGCTCCCGCGCCCCGATGGGTTGATGCTGCTGCAAAGCGCAATCTTGCCTTTGGGCGCTGTCGGGCGGTTTTTCTGGCGCCTGACCAAGGGCAGGAAATATGCGCGCGGCAATTCTTCACTGGTCGTGTTTCATCCCGGCCATCACAAGAACATCGCCACGCAATTCATTGATTTATGGACAAAAAAGCAATCCTTCTGGTTTCGGCCAATGATCGCGGATGAACGCTTTATGAGCTGGGCTGCGCAGGCCGGGGTTGCGGCTATTCCCAACCACCTTGCCGTCAAATTCCCCACCGAATACATGTCGCGCTTTAACCTGCTAAGCTATTTTTGGGCGGTGTTGCCATGGGTCCGCGCCCGCCGTGCTGGCCTGATTGCGGTTACCCTTTGCGGGGTCGAGATCAAACCAGAAGAGCTCCTCCGCCTGCCTGAAGGGGGGCGCGTTACCGACCCCAAGGGCCGCACCCTGATCTGGTCCGATTTCATTCTGGGCAAAACCCGCCGCGACATTATCGAATTTTACAGCAAGGACATCCCTTGATCCGCAAGCTCCTTTATCTGTCGCACCCCGAGGTTAAGATCGACCCGCAAATCCTTGTTCCTGAATGGGAATTATCAGATAAGGGTCGCCGCCGCCTAAAGGCCGCCTGTGCGCGCGGTTGGCCCGGCCGGGGCTGGCGGATCATCACGTCGCCCGAAACCAAAGCGCAGCAAACTGCCGAGTTCCTCGCCAACGCCTTTTCCCTTCCGCTTCATATTCACCCCGATATGGGCGAGGTGGACCGCAGCGCCACCGGCTATGTCGCCCATGACCGGCACAAAGCTTTGGCCGATGCGCTTTTTGACCATCCCGAAACCGGCCCCGAGGGCTGGGAATCTGCCGGCGCTGCCACAGCACGGATTACCAAGGCGTTTCAAGAGGTTGTGGATGAGGTGGCCGATAACATGCTGTTTGTCGGCCATGGGGCCGTGGGCAGTTTTTTGTGGTGTGCGCTGACCAAGATCGCGCTTGGCCGCGCCGCAGATCAAACCCGCTGCGGCAGTTTTTGGGCGGGCGAAATTGGCCCCGATGGGTTTGTACCGCTGCATCCGTGGCAAGCCCTGGAAACCGCCGGGGCAAAGTGATCGGGCAAAGCTGCCGCGCCCCCGTGCCAAAACCATTTCGGGCAAACCCTTGCCCCTCACCGCGCAGCCTGCTAACTCATTCCCGATTGAATTGATAAGGTAAAGGCCGCGCGCCCCGATATGGTAACGCCAGCAACACCCAGATTAGAGGTCCAGAATCTGTTTCGCCGCTTTGGTGCGCGCGATGTGGTTCACAATCTTTCGCTTTCGGTTCCTGCGGGGCAGGTGACCTGCCTGCTCGGGCCCTCGGGCTGCGGGAAATCGACCACTTTGCGGATGATCGCGGGGGTTGAGACGCCTGACAGCGGCACGATCCGCATGGATGGTGAAACCGTTTGCGACAGCCGGGTCTGTTTGCCACCCGAAGCCCGCGGCGTCGGCCTGATGTTCCAAGATTTCGCGCTGTTCCCGCATCTGAGCGTTGAAAAAAACGTGGCGTTTGGCCTGCATGGTGATGCCGCACAAAAATCCGCCCGCGTCGGTGAATTGCTGGAACGCGTCAACCTTGTGGGCTTTGCCGCCAAACACCCGCATGAGTTGTCGGGGGGCGAACAACAGCGCGTTGCGCTGGCCCGCGCCTTGGCCCCGCGCCCGCGGATCATGCTGATGGACGAGCCGTTTTCCGGGCTGGACAACCGGCTGCGCGACGGCATCCGTGACACGACGCTAGAGGTGCTGAAAGACGAGGGTGCCGCCGTTTTGCTGGTCACCCACGAGCCCGAAGAGGCGCTGCGCATGGCCGATGAAATAGCGCTGATGCGCGATGGCCAGATTGTTCAGCGCGGCTCGCCCTATAACATCTATAACGCGCCAGCAGATCGGGCTGCGGCAGCTTTCTTTAGTGATATCAATGTCATAAAAGGTGTTTCCAGGGGGGCGTTGACCGAAACCCCCTTTGGCGCGTTCTTGACGCCGGGCCATATAGATGGCGGCAATGTTGAAATTGTTATCCGCCCGCAGCATCTGAAAATTGATTTTGACCGTGCAGGTCGTGGCCCCAACACCACCCCAAAGGAAGGGACACCCGCGCGCGGTATCGTCTCGCGGGCGCGGTTTTTGGGGCATGAAAGCCTTGTCGACTTTACGATGGATTTTGATGGTACCAAGCTGACCGCTGCCGTACCGGGGGTGTTTTTGCCCAATCTTGGCACGCCGCTTTGGTTGATGATCCGTCGGGATCGGTGCTTTGTGTTTCCAGCCTGATCAGCTCAGGTCTTCGGGGTCTGGCACCAGCCCCGCTTGCGGCAGCAGCGTCGCCACCTTGAATTTCAGCGCCCGCGCCGCGCGTGCGCGCGGCCCATCGCCGGCGCCGACATGGCCAAGTCCTTCCATCAGCGCCTCCAGTTCCTCTTGGGTCAGCATCACCGGCGGCAATAACAAAGGCGCGCGCAGAATATACCCCAGGCCGCGCTCCCCTTCCACCGGGATGCCCGTGGCCGCCATCATCGCCATATCGCGCCAGATGGTTCGGGTCGAAACCCCCAAATCCTGCGCCAATGCCGCCGCCGTATGCAGCCGGCCATCGCGCATCCTTTGGATCAGATCAAAAATGCGTTGGTCGCGGCTCATCCTTGGGTCCTTGGCTGTGGTGGTGCTGCAGGGCAACTGACAAAATACTGTCAGCAGCGCGGCGCGTAAAGCCGAATCCCTCTTTGATCCCGCGCCAGTTCCCCGTAAATGAGGGACATAATGTTACGGGCCGCACATTCGGCCTGATATGGGAGATCAAGCATATGCTTCAAAATATCGGTATTCCCGGCCTTCTTTTGATCGCCGTTGTCGTCCTTGTGCTGTTTGGCCGGGGTAAGGTTTCATCCTTGATGGGCGAAGTTGGCAAGGGCATCAACGCGTTCAAAAGGGGCGTGAAAGAAGAGACGGAAGAGCTGGAAAACAAAACCGCCCAAGACGCGGTAGATGTGACACCGCCGAAAAAAGACAAGGTCTGATAGCCGCCACGCAGGAAAACGCCCATGTTTGATATCGGCTGGACCGAGCTTTTGGTCATCGGGGTCGTGGCGCTGATCGTGATCGGCCCCAAAGATCTGCCCGAAATGTTCCGCACCCTTGGCCGTTTTACCGCCAAGGCCAAAGGCATGGCCCGCGAGTTTTCTCGCGCGATGGAGTCGGCGGCGGATGAGGCGGGCGTCAAAGACGTGGCCAAGGATTTGCGCAAGGCGACATCGGCCAAATCAATGGGGCTTGATGCCGTGAAGTCTGCAGCCTCCAAGTTTGAAAGCTGGGACCCGATGAAATCCAGCAAATCCACAGCCGCCAAACCCGACCCGTCTGCGGCACAACCGGACCCGGCGAAATCAGAGGCCCTTAGGGCAGACCCCAGCCCCAAAGGCCCCGCGACACAGGCGCTTGCCGATGCGCAGGCGTCAAAACGCACTGAACGTGCGGCTGATGCGGACCCGGCCTCCAAGCCGGCCGCCAAGGTCAAAGCGGCTGCAAAGGCCGCACCTGCCAAATCGCCTGCCAAAGCTGCGGCAAAACCAGCGGCCAAAAAGCCAGCCACCGCCAAGGCCGCCGCCAAGAAACCCAGCCCTAAAAAGAGTGACGTATGAGCGCCGACGATATTGACGACAGCTCCGCACCGCTGATTGAACATCTGGCCGAGCTGCGCAACCGGCTGATCTATTCAGCCGCAGCCTTCCTCGTCGGGATGATCTTGTGTTTCACGGTCTGGAACCCGATTTTCAACTTTCTGACCCAGCCGATCTGCGCGGCGCTTGCCGACCGCAATCAAGATTGCGGCCTTGTGCTGATCAAACTGCAAGAGGGCTTCTTCGTAGCGATCCGCATCTCACTTTTTGGCGGCTTTATCGTTTCCTTTCCTGTAATTGCCTTTCAGATGTGGCGGTTTGTTGCCCCCGGACTTTACAGGAACGAAAAAGGCGCTTTTCTACCGTTTCTTGTTGCCTCGCCTGTCATGTTTACCATCGGGGCTGCGTTTGCTTATTTCGTCATCCTGCCTTTGGCCTTTGAGTTTTTTCTCGGCTTTCAGCAAATGACCCCGACCAATGGCGATGTTGCCAATGGGACTGCCGGTGTGCTGTTTCAAGGCTCGATGGAGGAATACCTGTCGCTTACGACCAAGTTCATCCTGGCCTTTGGTATCTGCTTTCAGCTTCCTGTTCTGCTGACCTTGATGGGCAAAGCCGGCCTTGTGTCCGCCCGTGGTCTTGGCTCGGTGCGCAAATATGCGGTTGTTGCCATCCTTGTGCTGGCGGCGGTGGTCACGCCGCCTGATGTGATTACCCAGGTCATTCTATTCGTGGTCGTCTATGGGCTTTACGAAATCTCTATCCTTCTGGTGCGCCGCGTTGAAAAAAAGCGGGAAGCCGATCTGCGTGCCCAAGGTCTTTGGGTAGAGGAAGATGACTATGAAGAGGACGATAGCGGGGAAGAGGTAAAATAATGGATAACATTGCCCTGATCCGCATTGCCGAGGCGTTGGAACGCATGACGCCGCGGCCCTTGCCTGCCCCTGATTTTGACGCGGCAAACGCGTTCATCTGGCACACCAATCCTGACCGGCTCGACCCGGTGGCGCATGTCGCGCGGGTTGATCTGGGCCTGCTGATCGGCATCAACCGCGCCCGCGATATCTTGCATGAAAACACGCTGCATTTCGCACGGGGCCTACCCGCCAACAACGCCTTGCTATGGGGCGCGCGTGGTATGGGAAAATCAAGCCTTGTCAAGGCGATACATGCCGATGTTGCCAAGGCACACCCGCTGGCGCTGGTTGAACTCAGCCGCGAGGACCTGCCGTCGGTCACCAGCTTGCTGCGCCACCTCCGCGCCGCGCCAGATCGTCGCTTTGTGCTGTTTTGTGATGATCTCAGCTTCAGCCATGATGACACGCATTACAAATCGTTGAAGGCCGTGCTGGATGGCGGTATCGAAGGCCGCCCCGAAAACGTGATCTTTTATGCCACCTCCAACCGGCGCCACCTGATGCCGCGTGACATGATCGAAAATGAGCGTTCTACCGCGATCAGCCCATCGGAAGCGGTCGAGGAAAAGGTTTCGCTTTCCGATCGTTTCGGCCTTTGGCTTGGCTTTCACCCCTGTAGCCAGGATGAATACCTTGCCATGATCGACGGCTATTGTGCGGCTTACGGGGTATCCGTGGCCCCCGAAACGCTACGCGCCGAGGCAATTGAATGGCAGGCGACACGCGGTGCGCGCTCGGGCCGGGTCGCCTGGCAGTTCTTTACTGATCTGGCCGCGCGCCATGGTGTTCGTATCCGGTAAATCGGTGCGTCCTGAACCGGCCCGATAGAACGCACCCTTTGCCAAAAACCTATTGAATCAAAGAGACCGGATCAATCGCTTCGACGCCTTTCCTGACCTCGAAATGCAGGAAGGCAGGCGATTGTTGAACCACGGCAATCGGCTGGCCCTTGGTCACCTTATCGCCCTTTTTGACCTTCGGCGCAGCAATGCCCGCATAGACCGACAAAAGATTTCCATCGTGGCGCACCACCAGGATCGGCACCTGATCTGTGTCCTTGGTCAGGGCCACCACTTCGCCCGCCGCCGCGGCTTTTACAACCGAGCCCGCCGCGGCACTGATATCAATGCCTTCGCTTTTGCCTTTGGTAAAGGGCCGGATAATCTTGCCATCGACCGGCATCATGAATTTTGACCCAGATGAGGCTGTCCGGGTTTTCCCCAGATCCGGCGAGTTGGGCGTTCCTTTGGGCGTGCTTGCTGCGGGTGCGGTTTTTTCGGCTGGCAACGGCTTTGCCGCCGAGGGTGGCACCGGCGTCGGAGAGCCATTTCCGGGCGCGGTTGTCGCGTTCGGGTTCATCGGGGCGCTGCCTGCGTTTGTGACGGGGATCAGCAAATACTGCCCCTCGCGCAGATCGAGGTTGGCGCCAAGCCCATTCCAATCGGCCAACGCCTTGACGCTGACGCCATAGGTCCGGGCAACAGAATACGCGGTTTCGCCACGCATCACCCGGTGCCGTCCGGGCTGTTCGCTTGACGGGGCGGCGGTGGGTTTGGCGGGGCTGCTGCCCAAGCGGTCCAGCGCACCCGAGGCGATGGTGGTTACCTCAACCGGGGCCGGGGCAATGGTTCCGCCAATAATCGCGCCGTTTTGTGGGGGCATGCCCGCCAGTGGCGCGGCCTCAACCCGGCGGGGCAGGGCAACAACCTCGCCGTCGCGCAGCAAATCCGTTGGTTTCAGGGCGTTATAGCGCCCCAGTTCATCCGCGCTCATCCCCAGGCGCGCGGCCATGCTGGTAACGGTATCGCCGCGACGGGCAAGCGCCACTTGATAACCCGGATAGGCGATCACACCCCGGCTGTCAGGCAGGGGCCGTGGCTGGGTGGCCTGACGTGCCGCCCCGCTGGTATCAAGCGCGCCGCCCGCCGCCCCCCGCAGATCCCAGTCAAGCCCGCCCCCCCCCGGCGTACAGGCCGAAAGGGCACCAACGGCAGCGCCAAGCAGCAAAATACGCGGGGCCAGCCGGCTGGTCTTCAATGATCGGGGGTTTGGAACAGGGAAAAAACGGATCATCTTGCACGGCCTCATTGGGTTTGCCCGGGTTAACCCCGGTGCAGGTTGGTTTTCTGACTTACTCGGCGCCCAGACCTTCGACCAAGGGCACGAAACGGACTGGTCTTAGCTCTTCATATTCATACCCTGTGTCATGGCGCGTGACCTTGATCAAGCTTTGCACGGCATCCGACTGGCCTACGGGCACCACCATGATACC
Organism: Pseudorhodobacter sp.; assembly: GCF_034675685.1. Lineage (GTDB taxonomy): Bacteria > Pseudomonadota > Alphaproteobacteria > Rhodobacterales > Rhodobacteraceae > Pseudorhodobacter. The sequence goes on from NZ_JAUCDA010000017.1 coordinate 79,263, forward strand.
GCCGATTTTCAGCTGCGCCAAGAGGGGGCCGGGCGGGTCTTCGGCGGCTGCGGTTACCAAGATGCGGTCAAAGGGCCCCTGATCGGGCAACCCATAGCTGCCATCGGCGGCAAATGCGGTGATATTGGGCAGGTTCAGAGAGCGAAACACCTCTGTCGCTTCGCGCACCAGGCGGCGGTGCCGGTCTACGGTATAGACCCTGCGTGCCAGCAAGCTCAGGATCGCGGCCTGATAGCCCGAACCGGTGCCAACTTCCAAAACGGTATCACGCGGTTGCACGTTCAGCGCCTGTGTCATCAAACCCACTACCGAAGGCTGGCTGATGGTCTGGCCGCAGGCGATGGGCAGCGGCATGTCTTCATAGGTTCGGTCGGCAAACAAGCCTTTGATGAAATGCCCCCGATCCACCTTTTCCATGGCCGTCAATACGCGGGTATCGGTCACACCCTTGGACCGCAGGGCAAACAAGAAACGCATCTTGCGTTCGGCAAGATCATCGGCGCTCTCGTCTGCTTTTATGATCATGCCAGGCGCGCCTCCAGATCGGCAAGCCGGTCATGCGCGGTCAGATCGGCCCGCATCGGCGTCACGGCGATATAATCTTGCAGATTGGCGTTTACATCGGTGCCCGGCCCAGAGTTTACCTGCTGCGCGCCGCCTTTGATCCACAAAAACCGTCGCCCATTCGGGGCATGATGCGGCTCTACCCCGAAATAGGTGCCGGGGCGCCAGCCTTGCGAAACCACCCGTTCCCCCTTGACATCGGCGGCAGAGCAGGGCGGGAAATTGATATTGTAAAAAAGCTGATAGTCATCATCCGTGTCCCACAGGCCTTTCGCCAGCAGCTTGCGGATAAGGGCCACACCATGCACACGCGCGCCTTCAAACGGGTCGGCCAGCCCGTGGGTCCGTTCCCCCAGAAACTGCGACAGGGCAATCGCGGGAATTCCTTGCAACGCCGCCTCCATTGCGCCCCCGATCGTGCCGGAATAAAGCACATTCTGCCCCGCGTTATTGCCGCGATTTACCCCGGAAAGCACCAGATCGGGACGCGCCTTGGGCATCACATCATAGATCCCGGCCAGCACACAATCGGCCGGGCTGCCCTCGGCTGCAAAGGCACGGGGGGCCAGTTCTGAAATCATCATCGGATGGGTATAGCTGATGCAATGCCCGACGCCCGATTGTTCAAAGGCAGGCGCCACCGTCCAGACCTCGCCTTTTGGCCCGGCAATTTCAGTGGCGATTTCATGCAGCGTTTTCAGCCCCGGCGCGTTGATGCCGTCATCATTTGTGATCAAAATACGCATGTTGCCCCCATAACCTGTGGACCTGATTAAACGACCGATGCGCCCCGGTAAAGTACGCAGGCCCCGATTGATGCGTAAACAGCCCGGATTGCCGCGAATTTAGCGCAGTCGATGCCGGTGCGGAACCCGTGGCGGAAAAACAGGCGGCCCGTCTTGTTGGTTTTGCCTTGGCATGCGGGTTGGATATGGTCTGGAAAACGGTTAAGGGGCAATGTAATCCCCTACCCCTGATCGGAGACTGTGATGAGCAAGCTAACCTGTTTTAAGGCCTATGATATCCGCGGACGCCTGGGGGCAGAGCTGAACGAGGATATTGCGCAGCGCATTGCGCGGGCCTTTTCAGAGGTTTTGGGCGCCGAACGGGTGGTGGTTGGCCACGATCCCCGCGCCTCCTCCAAGGCATTGGTCGATGCGGTAAAGGCCGGGCTTTTGGCGACCGGGGCCGAGGTGTTGGATCTTGGGCTGTGTGGCACCGAAGAAATGTATCATGCGACCGCCTATTTTGAGGCAGATGGCGGAATAGAGGTGACGGCATCCCATAACCCGATGGATTACAACGGGCTGAAGATGGTAAAGCGTGGCTCTGCGCCGCTGGACCCGAAAACGGATATGCTGGCGATCAAGGCATTGGCGACCAGCCAGAATTTCGCGCCTGCCAAACCCGGCGGCACTGTTCGCCTGGCCAAGGCGGCACGCGGTGCCTATGTGCAGGCGGTTTTATCTTTTGTTGATGTGGCTGCGTTGAAGCCGATCAAGATTTTGATCAATGCCGGGAATGGCGCGGCTGGCCCCAGTTTTGATGCGATTGCCGAAGGTCTTGCCAAACGCGGTGCGCCCTTGTCGTTCATCTGTCTGAACCACGAGCCCGATGGCAGCTTTCCCAATGGGATTCCCAACCCGCTTTTGCCCGAGAACCAACCGATGACGGCGAATGCGGTGCGTGCGGCCGGGGCCGATCTGGGCGTCGCATGGGATGGCGATTTTGATCGCTGTTTTCTGTTCGATCATCTTGGACGCTTTGTGCCCGGCGAATATGTCGTTGGCCTTTTGGCCGAGGTATTTCTGGCCAAGGAACCAGCCGCGCGCATTGTCCATGATCCCCGCATCATCTGGAATACGCAAGAAATAGTAAACCGTCTGGGTGGGGTGCCGGTTATGGCGCGCACCGGCCACGCCTATCTGAAGCAGGCCTTGCGCGATACCGGGGCCGTCTATGGTGGTGAGATGTCGGCGCATCACTATTTCCGTGATTTTGCCTGTTGTGACAGCGGCATGATCCCGTGGTTGCTGATTGTGGAACTGATGGCGCGGCGTGGGGTATCGCTGGCCGATCTGGTTTCGGAACGTATGGCGGCGTTTCCTTCGTCCGGTGAAATCAACTTTCAGGTGGCGGATACCGGGGCGGCGGTGGCGCGTGTGCTTGCCGCGCTAAAGGAAGAGGTGGTCGCCCGCGATGATACCGACGGGCTGTCGCTGGACATGGGCACATGGCGCCTCAGCCTGCGATCCTCCAACACTGAACCCTTGCTGCGGCTGAATGTGGAATTGCGCGGTGATGCTGCTTTGGTTGCGGCGTCGGTCGCGCGTTTGCGTGCATTGATTGACGCGCAGGGCTGAGGTTTGCGCGCATAATCAGCGGGAAACTGCCATGGGGTCGGGCCGGCATGGCCTGACCAGACATCCAGATGTCGCTTTTACAGATTGGCTTTTGCGATCCAGACGCTAACCTGCGGCAAATCCTGGGAGGTTTCATGTCAAACGATCCGCTATTGCAGCCCTACACCCTGAAACATCTGACCCTGCGCAACAGGATCATGATCACCAGCCACGAGCCGGCCTATCCCGAAGATGGCATGCCCAAAGACCGCTACCGCGCCTATCATGTCGAACGGGCCAAGGCAGGCGTGGCGCTGACAATGACAGCGGGCTCTGCCTCGGTTTCGCGTGACAGCCCGCCGGTGTTCAACAATATTCTGGTGTGGAAGGATGAGGTGGTGGGCTGGATGAAACAGCTTGCCGACGAATGCCATGACCATGGCGCTGCGGTGATGATTCAACTGTCGCATCTGGGGCGGCGCACGCGCTGGGACAAGGGCGACTGGCTGCCCTCTGTCTCTACCTCGCATGTTCGCGAACCGGCCCACCGCGCCTATCCCAAACAGGTCGAAGATTGGGATATTTCCCGCATTATCAAGGACTACGCCGATGGTGCCGAGCGGATGCACGCAGCCGGTCTTGATGGGGTAGAGCTGGAATGCTACGGGCATCTGATGGATCAGTTCATGTCGCCCTTTACCAATCGGCTTGACGGGCCTTATGGCGGCAGCCTGCAAAACCGCGCCCGTTTCGCGCTGGATGTGGTGGCGGCAATCCGCGAACGGGTGGGCGAGAAATTTCTGATCGGTGTGCGCTATACGGCGGATGAGGCGGCCAAGGGCGGCATTGATGCCGAGGAAGGCGTGGCCATCGGCAAACTGTTGCGCGACAGCGGCAATGTTGATTTTCTCAACATCATTCGCGGCCAGATCCACACTGATCCGGCGATGACCGATGTGATTCCGATCATGGGTATGAAATCGGCCCCGCATCTTGATTTCGCGGGCCGCATCCGCGCCGAAGTCGGGTTGCCGACGTTCCATGCTGCGCGCATCCCTGATGTTGCCACCGCCCGCCATGCGATTGCCAGCGGCAAGCTGGATATGGTTGGCATGACCCGGGCCCATATGACCGACCCGCATCTGGTGCGCAAAATCATCGAGGGGCGCGAGGATGACATTCGGCCGTGCGTTGGGGCGAATTACTGCCTCGATCGGATTTATCAGGGCGGCCATGCCTATTGCATCCATAACCCCTCAACCGGCCGGGAATTGGAGCAGCCCCACGACATTGCCAAGGCACAAACCCCGAAAAAAATCCTGATCATCGGCGCGGGCCCAGCGGGGCTGGAGGCGGCCCGCGTTGCTGCCCTGCGTGGGCATAGGGTGGTGGTGCATGAGGCGGCGGCGCATGCGGGCGGGCAAATTCGCCTTACCGCCCAAACCGCACGGCGGCGTGAGATGATCGGGATCATCGACTGGCGTCTGGCACAATGTGAAAAGCTGGGTGTCTCCATAAAATACAATAGCTTGGCAGATGAAGCTACGGTAACAGATGAAGCGCCTGATGTGGTGATCATTGCCACGGGCGGCCTGCCCGAAACCGCCATTCTGGACGCCGGCAATGAGCTTGTCACCTCGGCCTGGGATATTTTGTCGGGCGATGTCCGCCCCGGTTCCAACGTACTGCTTTATGATGAGGCGGGCGACCCGGCGGGGCTACAAGCCGCCGACAAGGTTGTCGAGGCCGGCGGCAAGGTCGAGATAATGACACGCGACCGCAGCTTTGCGCCCGAGGTCATGGCGATGAATTTGGTGCCCTACATGCGGACATTGCAACGCGCGGATGCCACATTTACCATTACCTGGCGCGTGTTGTCGGTTCGCCGCGAGGGCAATGGGTTGATGGCGACTGTTGGGTCGGATTACGGCGATATGACGCGCGAACGGCGCGTGGATCAGGTGATCGTCAACAATGCCACGGTGCCGCTGGATGAGTTGTATTTCGCGCTGAAGCCGCTTTCAACGAACCTAGGCGAGGTGGATTATGCGGCGTTTATCGCCAGCACCCCGCAAAGCGCCGATCCGAACCCCGCCGATCCGAACCGCAAGGGCGCTTTTCACCTTTACCGGATCGGCGATGCGGTGTCGTCGCGCAATACCCATGCCGCGATCTATGATGCGCTGCGATTGATGCGCACGATCTGAGGCCAGCACCCTTGGCGGCCCTTGTCCCAGGTGCTAAACGGGCCATAAATCGTGATGGAGGCCAGAGTGACCCAAGGATTGGAACAAGAGCGAGAGCAGGCGGCGGCGTGGTTCAGCCGCCTGCGCGATGAGATTGTCACCAGCTTTGAGGCTTTGGAAGACCGTCAAACCGCAGGGCCGACCGCCCATCTGCCCGCAGGCCGCTTTGAGGTGACAGATACCAAACGCACCGCCGAAGATGGCTCTGACGCGGGCGGTGGGGTGATGTCGGTGATGCGCGGCGGGCGGGTGTTTGAAAAGGTCGGCGTCAATATCTCTACTGTCTTTGGCGCGCTTGGCGCAGAGGCGCAAAAGGCAATGGCCGCGCGCGGTGTGCCGGGGATGGACCGTGACCCAAGGTTCTGGGCCAGCGGCATCAGCCTTGTCGCGCATATGCAAAACCCGCATGCGCCCGCAGTTCATATGAATACACGGATGTTCTGGACGCCGCACGCCTGGTGGTTTGGCGGCGGGTCCGACCTTAACCCCTGTATCGAATATGCCGCCGATACAGCGCATTTCCATGAGGTTCAGCGCGCCCATCTGGCCCCGCATGGCGACGGGCTTTATGCCGAGTTGAAAGCCTGGGCGGATGCGTATTTCTATATCCCGCACCGGGGCCGGGCGCGCGGTGTCGGCGGCATTTTCATGGATGACCGCAATTCTGGCGATTGGGCGGCCGATTTTGCCCTGACCCAGGATATTGGCCGTGCGTTCCTGCCCGCCTTTGTGCCGCTGATCGACCTGCGCCGCAACACCCCCTGGACCGAGGCAGACAAGGATACCCAACTGATCCACCGCGGGCTTTATGCCGAATACAATCTGGTTTATGATCGCGGCACCAAATTCGGTCTTGCCACCGGCCATGATGCCAATGCCGTACTGATGAGCCTGCCTCCGATGGCAAAATGGATCTGATACCGGCATGGGTGGATGGCACCCTGCGCCCCGTTGAAAAGCTGGCGGTGCATCAGCGCGGGTTGCGCCATAAGGCGGTGTCGGTCTTTGTGCTGGCAGGCGAGCGGGTGCTTGTTCAGCAACGCGCCGCGCATAAATACCACACGCCGAACCTGTGGGCCAACACCTGCTGCACCCATCCGCATTGGGAGGAGGGGGATCTGGCCTGCGCAACCCGGCGCCTGGCGCAGGAATTGGGGATCACCGGGCTGGATTTGCGCTCGGTCGGGCAGGTTGGCTACCGGGCCGATGTTGGCAATGGGCTGATAGAAGACGAGGTGGTGCAGATTTTCACCGCGCAGGCAGACCCGGATTTACCGCTGGCCTTGAACCCCCAAGAGGTGCAGGCCGCCCGCTGGGCACCGCTTGCGGCCCTTATGGCAGAAATCGCGGCCCATCCTGCGCGGTTCACCCCTTGGTTGCGGCTGTATCTGGCCGACCATAGGGCGCAGATCTTTGGGGGCCCAGATATTTGAAGGCCCAGATCCTTGAGGGCGGACGCCCGCAATAAAGCGGTTTGGCGGAACTTGATACATCGTTGGTCGCCACGGCCCCAAAGGCGCGTCGCGCGGCACGGGGGGGGGGGCGCTTTGGGTTTTTTGCCGAAATGCTGTCGGGCCCTGTTCTGGGTCTGTGCCGCCTTTGGTTGGGGCGGGCTGCATCAGGGGCCAGGTCGTGATGGGGCGGCAATCCGGGCCACGCCTTGCAAAAGACTTGCTTCAAGCAATTTGTGCGGGCTAGGGTAATGGCATTTGACAGCAGATTTCAAAGGATTTGGCCATGTGGGATTTCAGTATTTCGGCGGCGTTGGGGTTGATGCGCAAGACCGCCCCGTTCTTGCTCTTTCGGATTGTGGTGTATTTCGGGATTACCGCAGCCCTGATCGTGATAACGGGCACTGGCGCTGGCCTGGGCTGGGGAATTGGCAATTTTGGCGATGCGGAGTTTCGCGCCACGGCCACCGGCTACGGCGCCTTGGGCGGGTTTGGCCTGACGGCGGGGGTGGTTTTCTTTTTCCGCGACTATCTTTTGTACATCGTCAAGGCCGGGCATATCGCGGTGATGGTGGAGTTGATGACGGGCGGTAAGATACCCGAGGGGCGCGGCCAGATCGAATATGCCAAGACAGTGGTGACCGCACGCTTTGGCGAGGCGTCTGCGCTGTTCGCGCTGGACCGGGTGATCAAGGGCGTTGTCGCGGCAATTACCGGGGTGGTGCAGGGATTGATGTCGATCCTGCCGATACCGGGGCTAAGCAATATCATGGGCGTGGTGCGGGCCTATCTGCGGGTTGCCGTGGGTCTGGTTGATGAGGTGATTTTGGCACATGCAATCAAGACGCGGGCCGTGAACCCTTGGGCAAGCGCGCGTGAGGGGCTGGTGCTTTACGGGCAGAATGCGCGGGTGATGCTGGTGAACGCGGCCTGGTTGACGGCGATTGTTTACGGGCTGTCTTTCATTGTGTTCTTGCTGATGTTGGCCCCGGCTGCGGCGATTGTCTATCTGATGCCGGGTGCGTGGTCGGCGGGTGGTCTGGTTTTTGCCTTGGTCTTTGCCTGGGCGGTAAAGGCGGCGCTGATCGAACCGTTCGCAATCGCCTGTTTGTTGCAGGTGTTTTTCAAAGTGACCGAGGGGCAGGTGCCCAACCCGGAATGGGAAGCAAAGCTGGACAAACTGTCGGACAAGTTTCGGGCGATGGCTGGCAAGGCGGCGGCATGGGTTGGCGGCCGCAAGACCGAAGGGGGGCCTGTGGCATAGATGCAGACCTGTGACATAAAAGCCGGTTTTGCTTGCGCGGTCTATGTTGCCCATGGCCTTGATATGTGGCATCAACCTCGTAACTGAAACAAAACCAATGGGGTCATTGATGACCGATTTCGCCCTTCGTCGGACCATGATGGTCGATACGCAGGTTCGCCCCTCTGATGTCACCAAGTTTCCGATCATTGACGCAATGCTTGTCGTCCCGCGTGAGGCCTTTGTCGGCGCGGATCAGCTTGAGGTGGCCTATGCCGGGAATAACCTGCCACTGGCACCCGGGCGCGTGATGCTGGAGGCGCGCAGTTTCGCCAAATTGCTGGACGCGGTGGATGTGCAGCCCGATGAGACGGTGCTGGATCTGGGCTGTGGCTATGGCTATTCCACGGCGGTGGTGGCGCGCTTGGCCGAAGCCGTTGTTGCGATTGAGGAAGATGAGGCGATGGTTGCCGATGCGCAGGGTCGGCTTTCAGCGCATGACGTGGATAACGCGGCGGTGATCGTGGGGCCTTTGGCGGCGGGTGCGGCAAAGCATGGGCCATTTGATGTGATCTTGATCGAGGGCGCTGTTGAAACCGTGCCCGAGATGCTGCTTGCGCAACTGAAAGACGGTGGCCGGATTGCGGCCATCTTTATGGAAGGCAGCCTTGGGGTTGCACGGATTGGCCATAAAGGCGCACAGGGGGTTACCTGGCGCTATGCGTTCAATGCCTCGGCCCCGGTTTTGCCGGGTTTTCAAAAAACAACGGCCTTTGTGCTTTGACGATCAGGGCACAAAAAGGCGTGAAGGCAGGGATTGAAAAATGAGTAAACTTAGCAAATTCTTGCGCATTGGTGTCCTTGGTGCGGCCTTGGCGCTACCGCAGCTTGCCAGCGCTGAAAGCCTCGCTGATGCCTTGATTGCGGCCTATCGCAATTCCAACATTCTGGATCAGAATCGCGCGGTCTTGCGGGCGGCAGATGAGGATGTCGCGCAAGCGGTGGCAAGTTTGCGCCCGGTCCTGATCTTTCAGGCTGGCAGTTCTTATACCCATACCCCGATGACCGAAGGTTTGACGGGCAGCATCCAACTGCTGGCCGAAATGACGCTGTTTGATTTCGGGCGCACCGCGGCGGCGATTACCGCGCGCAAAGAGACGGTGTTGGCCACGCGTGCCTCGCTGGTGAATTATGAGCAAGATGTGTTGCTGGATGCAGTGACCGCCTATGTCACCTTGCAGCAACGCCAGGATGCCGTGGCGCTGCGCCAGGCCAACGTCAGGCTGATCACGCAAGAGTTGCGCGCCTCGAAAGACCGGTTTGAGGTGGGCGAGATTACCCGCACCGATGTCGCAATTGCAAATTCGCGTCTTGCCTCGTCGCAGGCCGAACTGGCGGCGGCGATGGGTGATCTGGCTGTGGCGCGCGAAACCTACAAGCTGAAAATCGGCCATTACCCCAAAAGCCTGCAGCGGTTGCCCAAAATGCCGCGTACTGCCGCAAATCTGGCCGAAGCGCAGGGCGTCGCCCGTGGCACCCACCCAAGTATTCGCCAGTTGCAGCATCAGGTTTCGGCGTCAGAGGCCGGAATTGCACTGGCCAAGGCCAATATGGGCCCCAGCTTGACCGGCAATATTGCCGCGACCGATGGCAGCAAGAAATCTGATAGCTTCAGTGCCTCGGTGACGCTGAGACAGACGATTTATGGCGGTGGCAAGCCCTCGTCCCTGTACCGCCAATCGCTGGCGTCGCGCGATCAGTCGCGTGCCGCGTTGAACCAGACGACGGCAATGGTGCTGCAATTTGTCGGCATCGCCTGGTCCAGTATCGAAGTTGCCAAGGCAAGCATTTCGGCCAGTGATCGGCAAATCAGCTCGGCGCAGACCGCCTATGACGGTGTCAAGGAAGAAGCGAAGCTTGGATCTCGTACCACTTTGGATGTGCTGAACGCCGAGCAAGAGTTGCTGGCGGCCCGCAATTCGCGGTTGTCGGCGCAGGCCAGCTATTACATCGGGATTTACACGTTGCTGGCACGGATGGGCCTGTTGACGGTGGACCACCTGAAGCTGGGCATCCCGACCTATGACCCCGAAGCCTATTACAACGCGGTCAAGTCTGCGCCGGCGACCTCATCGCAGGGTAAGCGGCTTGATCGGGTTTTGAAGGCGATTGGCAACTGATGTGTTTTGCGTTTGATCTGCGGTGACAGATCAAACGCAACCACCCCAAAGGCTGGCTGGTGTTTCGATTGTTCTGGCCAAAGTCAGGCCGCGTTAAATCGCAATTCGTTAACTTGAACGCGCCCATTTCCTTGTCATGCCTCTGGCGAAACGCTAAACTTCAACGGGTGCGCGCGGTACCCGTTTTTGCGCGCCATGGCAGGGCGGCTTGCTGGGCGTGCCGCTGTCTGGGTTTGGTTGGTCAACGTAAAGCAGGATGAGGCAGGGTTACATGTCAGAGCCAATGAGTTCGGGAGAGATCGAGGACGTTCTGTCTTCTATCCGCAGGCTTGTCTCGGAAGATCTGCGGCCTGCACCCAAGCTGGATACGGCCATGCCGCACGCCGCCGCAACGGCGCGACCAGCCAGCGGAAAGCTGTTGTTGACGCCTGCCTTGCGGGTTGTCGCAACACAAGATGAGGGCGCACCAGTGACCCCCGGTGGTACATCCCAGATGTGGCCGGGTGGTGACCCCGTTGTCGAAGCGCCCTATGAATTTGCCCAGGACGATGAGGGACCGGGTGCCGATGTAAAACCTCTGCATCGCGCAGCGACAAGCCGCCTGGCGCAAGATGAAGATATGATCTTGCCCGATCAATCGCCTGTTGCGCATGAGGATTGGGTCCCGGAAGCGACGATGGACCCGCGCGCAGACGGCCCCGAAACCGAAGCAGATGCCGCGGGGCTGGAACGGGCTTCCACGGCGCGGAATACCTCATCCGATATGCCCCGTGTCGTCAGTGATATCGCCGCCGGCGTTTCTGATGCCGAGGATGACTGGGAGTTGGAAACTGGCGATGCGGCGGTGGCTGACGCCCCTTGGCCGGTGCCGGAATGGGTGGAAGAGGCTGAACTGGTCGATGAGGAAAACGCCGGTGCGACCGAGACATTGAATGCCGCAGATCTGGCCGAAGCGGCCGCCGTTGCCGAAATCATGGCACGCGCTGCGCAAGCCGAGGCCGAGGCCGAGGCCATGGCGGCGATGCAACCAGAGGTTGGCGCAAATGATCTTGCCTCTGGCACTGATTATTATGATGAAGCCGTGTTGCGCGATCTGGTTCGCGATCTGATCCGTGAAGAACTGGGCGGCCCTTTGGGCGAACGGATCACCCGAAATATCCGTAAACTGGTTCGCTCCGAGATCAACCGCGCCTCTACCCTGCGGGATTTCGAATAAAATCGCGGGCCGCCAAGGTTTTATGCCCCACCATAGGCCGATAGAAAAACGCGCCCCTTTGAATAGGGCGCGCGTTTTCAAGAAATCGCAGGACTAGAGCCACTAAACGATGTGTCTGCCAGCGCCAGACCTGTTTCAGGCCTTGGCGTCTTGTCTGTTCAGGCGGCTTCGGCCTGTTCGGCGGCATTGCGACGCTCGGATTCTTCGCGCGACAGGGCGACAGATGTGCGAATGCCTTTGGAAACAAATTCCATCAAGCCTTTGACAACACGCTCATTCGGGTCGATCCCGGCGCAAGACAATACTTCGCGCCCATCACGCGACCGCGCCCAGCGGGCAATCTGATCGGGGCCATTACCATATTTTTTGTCATCCGCAATCGCATCATCCAAAGCGGCCAGAACCACAGCGGCGAAGAGTTTGCGCGCCCGCTGTCCTTGTTCAAAATTGAAAGCGGTTCCATCCACGAAGTCTAACATATAGGCGTCCTATTCTTGCTCTTGCGTTTTTCGACGTCTGCGCAATATGACTATTTTTGATCAATTCGGCATCCCCTGTTTGGCATGGCTCCTATGCGCGTATTGCATGGCTACCCAAGGTGCCTACTGTATCTTGTTAGCTTGTCGGCGCTAACAGGGATATATATAGGGTGTGTCTCGTTTACTTCAATGTTTTGTCAAGGTTTAGTCACAATGCCCAAAATCAACGGTAATGAAATAAAGCCCGGCTTTGTGCTGGAACATGACGGCGGCCTGTGGGCTGCGGTGAAGGTCAGTATTGTCAAACCCGGAAAAGGGGGGGGGCTTTTGCACAGGTCGAGATGAAGAACCTGCGCGATGGCCGCAAGCTGAATGAACGCTTCCGCTCAGAGGACAAGGTGGAGCGGGTGACACTGGAAAACAAGGACCAGCAGTTTTTATATGAAACCGATGGGATGCTGGTGTTCATGGACAATGAAACCTTTGAGCAGATCGAGCTGCCTGCCGATTTGTTGGGCGATCGCCGGCCATTCTTGCAAGACGGGATGATGGCGACGGTGGAATATTACGGCGATGAGGCGCTGTCGATGCGGCTGCCACAAAAGGTGCGTTGCAAAATTGTAGAGACTGAGCCGGTGCAAAAAGGTCAGACCGCGGCCAACAGCTTCAAGCCGGCGATTCTGGACAATGGCGTGCGGATCATGATTCCACCGTTTATTGGCGTGGACGAAGATATCATCGTGCATACCGAGTTGATGGAATATTCCGAGCGGGCCTGACCTATCAGCACCACGGATCTGCGATTTTTCGTCGAAAAATCTGAATTTTCGACGAAAATTCGCGGATTGTAGCCGCTAGGCGTCATTTTTTTCCAAAAACATGACCGCGGCACCACCCGCAGTCATAGTGTCACTTACCCGATCATAGCGCAGATAGGCGATGGCCTGGCCGCCGCTTTGGGTGAAGACATGGCCGACGGCTTTGCCCTCGGCGGTTATTTCTGTGCCGATTTCTATTGGCCCGGAAACCAAAACCCGCGCGATACCTTTGCGCAACTCGGTTTTATGTTTCATCCGGGCAGTCACTTCTTGTCCGACATAGCAGCCTTTGCGGAAATCGACGCCGTGCAGCCGCTCAAAACCCCATTCGAGGATATAGCTGTCATTCGGGATTAGTTCGACAGTGGCCTCGGGGATCAGATTCGCCACGCGCAGGCTGTCCCAGTCGATGCGGGGGGGCGTGCCGCAGGCCGTGCCATAGCGGCGCCAGCCAAGTGCCGGGTGGCGTGGGTCGGCAAAGCCACCTTCTGGGCTGCCCCCTAGCCCGCGAGTGACAAAGAGGTCGGTGGTCGGAGTGATCTGCACATCGGCGCGCAGACGGTACATCGAAAGTCGTTTCAGCACATCTTCGGCCAAACCTGCCGGCAGATCCAGCAGCAGCGCGGCACCGGTATTGACCACAAAGAGATCAGCCAGATATTTGCCCTGCGGTGACAGGAACGCAGTCCAGACCAGCCCCGGCGCTTGGCCAAGGGGCAAGACGTCATTGGTCAGCAGCCCTTGCAGAAAGGTGATCGCATCCTTGCCTGTGACGGTTGCCAGGTGGCGGTTGGTGGCGGTTTCGCCGATCATCACACGTCTCCCTTTGGAGCCAACTTGACCCTGTTGCGGTCGAACACCCGCTCAGGCCTGAAATTGCAACTTGCACAGATCGGCATAAAGGCCAGAGCGCGCAAGCAATTCATCATGCGTGCCGCTATCGACCACACGGCCCTGATCCATCACCACAATATGGTCGGCATTGCGGATGGTGGCAAGCCTATGGGCGATCACCAGCGTCGTGCGCCCGGCGGCGGCATGGGTAAGCGCTTCGGCTACCAGTGCCTCGGATTGGGCGTCAAGCGCGCTTGTCGCCTCATCCAGCAGCAATACCGGCGCATCGCGCAACAGGGCGCGGGCAATGGCAACGCGCTGGCGTTGGCCGCCCGACAGCGCCGAGCCGCGCGGGCCTGCCGGGCTATCAAGACCAAGTGGCAGGTTGGCGACAAATTCCGACACATGGGCGGCATCCATGACGGCGCTCAGGCGGTCGGCATCCGGCGCGCCGCCAAGCGCTATGTTTTCGCGCAGGCTTTCATCAAACAAGGCGGCGTCCTGGGTCACCACCGCGAATTGGCTGCGCAAATCCGGCAAGGGAAGCGTGGCGATATCGGTGCCATCAAGGCTGATCTGGCCCGATTGCGGCTCTGCCATGGCTGTCAGCAGGTTGAATACGGTGCTTTTTCCAGCCCCCGAGGCACCGACCAGCGCGGTCATCTTGCCAGCCTCGGCCACAAAGCTGAGCCCGCGCAGAACCGGGGTTTCCCCATAGCCAAACACCACATCTTGCAAGCGGATGCGGGGGGCCTTGCCCGGATTGGCCAAGCTGGAGGTGGCGCGCAGTCGCGGCGCGGGCAAGGTGTCAAACAGCCGAAACAACCGTTCCAGGCTGGCCGCAGCAACTTGCCAAAAGCCGATCATATCGCCCAGTCGCCGCAACGGTTGAAAGGTCAGCGCCATGGCCGAGAAAAACGCCATGAAGTCGCCGATGGTCCGTTCGCCGCTTACAATTTGCGATCCACCAAGCATCACAACCGCAAAAAAACCGATCCCGGTAATCAGGTCGATCAGGGCCGGGATGGTCGAACGCCCCGCCGACATGCGAATTTCGGCGCGGATCAGGCGTTGCACGATTTCTTCGAAGCGCGAAACCTGATATTTTTCCATCCGGTTCAGTTTTACAGCCTGAATGCCGTGGAACACCTCATCCAGACGGGTGGCCCGGTGACCGGCATCATTGCGCATGGCGGCGGTCTTGCGGCGGATATAGCGCTGGATAATGATAGCCGGTGCAATCAGCAGGGGCGCACCGATCAAGGCGGTCGCAGTCCAGACCGGGTCGATTGTCAGCGCAACCGCAAACAGACCGATCAGGGCGATGATGTCACGGCCAACGCCGGTGATAAGCGTGGACCAGACGCCTTGCACCGCCATCGTATCGCCCTGTACCCGCTCGATCAGCGCGCCGGGCGGATTGGTTTGAAAAAACCCTGCGTCAAGGGTAAGGATATGGCGCAGCAAATCAACCTGCATCGCCGAGGATGAGCGTTGTGCGATGATGGTCAGCAGGGTTTTCGAGGTGATCGAGGTAACGGCCCGTATGGTAAACAGCGCCAATATGCCAATGCCCACCCAGATCAGCGCAGATTCACCACCCGGCGCAAACACCTTGTCAAACAAGGGCTTAAGCATATAGGACAGCGCCCCCAGCGTGCTGCCCTCAACCACCATCACACAAAATACCAGCGCCATAAGCCCACGGTAGCGCTGTAGATACCCTGACCAAAGCCGCCCAAAAAGGCGGGTAGAGCGGTAAGGATTGGCGGGGGCGGGGGGTTTTTGGGTCACGGGGGCAGGGCCGGGGTTGGGATCGGTTGCGAAAGGTGTAGCGCGTTATGGCCTGCGGCTGCAAGGCGTGGCAGGAATGGCAGGCCGAGGGTGGTTGACGGGCGCTATCGCCGGGCCTAGCACTATTGATGAAATCCCTTGAAAGCGCCGCTGATGAAATCCTCTGTCTCGCTTGCCGCCCCGGCGCATGCACCCGTTTCCTTGTCGGGGGGCCGCCCCTATCTTGCCATTCCCGGCCCTTCGGTGATGCCGGACCGGGTTTTGCGGGCCATGCATCGCGCCTCGCCCAATATCTATGGCGGTGAGGTTTATGGCGTCATGGAAAGTATCTGGCCGCGGTTGAAGGCCGTTGCCGGAACCAATCAGTATTGCGCGATCTACATCGGCAATGGCCATGCCGCCTGGGAAGCGGCGAATGCCAATCTTTTCAGCCGGGGGGACAAGGCCTTGGTGCTGGCGGTCGGGCGTTTCGGCATTGGCTGGGCCGAATTGGCGCGCGCGCTTGGGGTGGATGTGGAGGTGCTTGATTTCGGTAAATCCTCGCCCGTTGACATGGGCCGGGTCGAGGCGGCCTTGCGGGCCGATACCGGGCACAAGATAAAGGCGTTGCTGGCGACGCAGGTCGATACATCAACTTCGATCAAGACCGATGTTGCGCAGTTGCGCGCCGTTCTGGATGCGATCGGCCATCCGGCCTTGTTGGCGATTGATTGCATTGCCTCGCTTGGCTGTGATGAATTTCGGATGGATGACTGGGGCGTTGATGTTACGGTCGCGGCCAGCCAAAAAGGGCTGATGACGCCGCCGGGCCTTGGGATTTTATGGTTTTCCGAAAAGGCGCGGGCGCGCTGCCGGGGGAATGACCTGCGCACCCCCTATTGGGATTGGGAGCCGCGCGCGCTTGGCACTGAATTCTGGCAGTATTTCAACGGCACAGCGCCGACGCATCATCTGTATGGCCTGTCCGAGGCGCTGATGATGCTGGAGGAGGAGGGGCTGCAAAATGTCTGGGCGCGACACCGGGCGCTGGCAGGGGCGGTCTGGGCCGCGTTTGAGGTGTGGGGCGACGGCAACCCCGCGATTGCGATGAATGTCATGCGGCCCCAGGATCGGGGCTGTTCGGTGACGGCGGCGCGGATCGGGGGGCAGGATGCCACGCGGCTGCGCGAGTGGTGCGAGCATCAGGCCGGCGTGACGCTGGGCATCGGGTTGGGAATGGCCTTGCCGAATGATCCTGCCTGGCACGGGTTTTTGCGGGTAGCGCATATGGGCCATGTGAATGCGCATATGACCCTGGGCGTGCTGGCCGTGATGGAAACGGGCATGCAGGCACTGGGAATTGCGCATGGCGCGGGCGGGATCATGGCCGCGACCCGTACGATTTCAGCGCGTTAGGGCGTTGTAACCCCTGAACGCTATAGCCATTTCTTGTATTTGAAAAACAGATAGGGCAGCACCGCGCAGGTCACCATAAGGCCCAGGGCATAGGGATAGCCATGCTCCCACCCCAATTCGGGCATGTTTGCAAAGTTCATCCCATAGGCCGAAGAGATCAGCGTGGGGGGCAGAAAAATGACCGATACCACGGAAAAGATCTTGATGATGCCGTTTTGCTGAATGTTGATCAGGCCTAGCGTTGCGTCCAGCAAGAACGTGATCTTGGAACCGACAAAATTGGCGTGATCCGCAAGCGACTTCACATCGCTTGCCAGGGTTTTTACCCGTTCGCGCAGATCGGAATTGGCATCATGTTTGGTCAGGATCTGACCGAAATAGGTAATCAGGCGATCCAGGGTCAGCAAGCTGTCGCGGATGTTTGAATTCAGGTTTCCCATTTGCCCGATTTTTTCCAGAACCGCCTGATAATCCGGGTTTTTACCGCGTTTAGCCGGCAAAAAGACGCTGCGCGACTGAACGTCGATCTCGATTGCGGCCCGTTCCAGAATGTCGGCTTGCCGGTCAATCACCGCTTCCAGCAGGGCCATAAGCACGGAATCGGCGCCTTGCATTTCCAGCTTGGTGGCTATGGCGCGGGGGGGAAAGGCGGTAAAGACACGGGGGGCGTGGTAGCGGATTGTGACCAGATGCGTCGGGGTAAGCACAAAACTGACCGGCCCCATGACAGGATCACCGCTATCGGAATTGGCGGGCAAGATTGCCGTCATATAGACGGCATTGTTATAGAGATAGAGGCGCGAGGAAATCTCGATCTCTTTCATTTCGTCCCGCGTCGGAATTTCGCAGGCAACGGCGGCCTCGACGGCGGCGCCTTCTTGTGGGGTTGGGTTGTCCAGATCAATCCACACCGCGCCTTCAAGGCTGGCGGCGTTGGGGGTAAGAACACTGTTTTGCAGGAAAAAACTGTTGATCATCGCGTGCCTCATGCGCCGTTTCGGGCTTTGCCCTTTGTTGCTGCACGGCACGCGATTGTCACCCCCCTAAAGCGGCGTTGCGCAAAGACGTCAGTGCCCGTTCCGGGCCAGCCAGCCCTTCATCCAGGCAATTTCGGCCTCTTGCGTGGCAATGGCACTTGCAGCCATTTTGCGAACCTCGGGGTCGGTGCCATATTGCAGCACAATCTGCGCCATTTCGACAGCGCCCTGATGATGGGGAATCATGCCCGCGATAAAACCAACATCGGCATCGCCGGTCAGAGGACTGTTCTTTTCGGCGTGCATTTTCATGTTCGCCTCAACCAAAGCCCGAGAGGCAGGGGCCTTATCGCCCGCCATCTGGTGCTGGGAGTGATCGGTTTGGGCCATAAGGGGCAAGCGAGACGGCGAAAAGAAGACGGTTCCTTCTGGGGCCATTGAGCCAGGGATTTGCCTTTGATTTGCAGGCTTCTGGCGGGGGCAAGGCAAATCAACGATCTGTGATATGCGGCCTGGGGTGATCTATGCGCTTCACCTTGGGTGCAGACTGGCCTATCTTTGCCACATGTCAGTGATTTTACCGGGAATGCCCGATGCCTATTAACCCAGCCAAACGCCCGGTTATCGGGATCATCGGCAATATGAACCTGCTGAACGAAAACTATCCGGTGCATGCGGGTGGCACGATGAACAGCCAGGCGGTGGCCGGGGTGGCGGGATGTTTGCCGATAATCATCCCATCCGATCCGGGTTTTGTTACTGTCGATGAGCTTTTGAATCTGTGTGACGGGTTCTTGCTGACTGGCGGGCGGCCAAATGTGCATCCGTCAGAATATGGCGAGGCGGAAACCCCGGCGCATGGCGACTTTGATCGCTGCCGCGATGCAATCACCCTGCCGCTGGTGCGGGCCTGTGTTGAACGCGGCCAGCCCTTTATGGGCATCTGTCGCGGCTTTCAAGAAGTGAATGTGGCAATGGGCGGCACGCTTTACCCCGAGATTCGGGATTTGCCGGGCCGCATGAACCACCGCATGCCGCCCGAAGGCACGATTGAGGAAAAATTCGCGCTGCGCCATTTGGTGCAGTTTTCCCCTGGCGGGGTATTTGCCGGGTTGATCGGGGCAACCGAAGTGATGACCAACACGCTGCACGGGCAGGGCATTTGCAAACCCGGTGCGCGGGTGGTGATTGACGGGCTTGCCCCGGATGGTACGCCCGAGGCGATTTACATCAAGGACGCGCCCGGGTTTACGCTGTCGGTGCAATGGCACCCTGAATGGAACGCAGCCGCCGACCCGGTGTCGCGCCCCTTGTTCACCGCCTTTGGGGCGGCTGCCGCAGCTTGGGCCGCCGGGCATAGGCCTGCGTCAATGGCGCTGGCAGGGGCATAGGCGCGGGCATAGGCGGTTGGGGTTTTCCAATAAAAAAGGCGGGCCAAGCAGCCCGCCTTTTTTATTTCCGCCGTTTTGGATACGGTCAGGGTGTGGTTTTTGTCGGTGCTGCCGGTGCGACAATCATTGGAACAAGGGGGGCCGCATCAGTCTTGGGCTGAACCTTGGGGGCTACTGGCGCGGCTGCACCGGGCGTAACCGCGCCGGCGGGGGCCGCCTCAGAGACATCCACCTGATAGGTGACCGTCTTGATCTCCAGCTCGGGGACCTCTGGCTTGGGGGCGGCCTTGACCACCGCTGCTTTGGGCTTTGGCGGTGGTGGAACCTTCAGGCCATTGGGCACCGACCCATCGGCGTTAAGCACCAGAACCCTGGCGCCGGGGCTGACGCGTTTGTTCAGGTCAATCACGTCTTGTTGAATCATGCGGATACAGCCGGACGAGGCGTTTTTGCCGATTGACCACCAATCCGGCGTACCGTGGATGCGGTAGCCGTAGTCACGCCCACCCGACAGCAGGTAAATCGCGCGCGCACCAAGCGGGTTTGTCGGGCCGCCGGGCTGACCGTCCTTCCATTTCTCCAGCTTCGGGCTGCGCTCGATCATTTCCTTGGGCGGGGTCCAGGTGGGCCAGTTCTTGGTTTCCGACACCACAGCCTCACCAGCCCATTCAAAGCCGGATTTGCCGACAGAAATGCCGTAACGGATCGCGGTATTCTTGCCGGTGACGAAATAGAGGAATTTCTGACCGGGGTGGATGATGATAGAGCCCGGCGGGCGGTCGGTCGGATAGGAGACTTCCTGGCGGCGGTAAGCCTCTGGCAGTTTATCCAAGGGCACGGCGGGAACGGGAATCGCGCCATCCATCCGCGCGACATAGGCGACCTCGGGGGTTTCCAGCGGCGCGTTGCGCTTGGCCGCTGTCGGGTCTGCCGGGGTGGTGGCAACCGGCGCGACGCAGGCCGAAAGCGCCAGCGAGAGGGCGATCGGAAGGCCTATGAGGCGAAAGGGGAAGCCGAAACTGCGCATGAATATACCTTTACTGTGCCGCCAAGGGCGGATTCTGTGGATTGTTTCCATGGATAGAACAAAGAAAACCGGGGGTCAAAGCGGATTGCCAGTAAAAAGTGAGGGATTCTTGCCTGGCCCCCGGTTTTGCGGCTTTGCAAGGCAAAGCGCGTAGAGGTATTTTTGCCAAGATGAACGCCGCAGGCGCATCAGGTGACGCGGGCGCGGGTTTTGTATTCGGGGCGGTCCCAAAGGTTGTTTTCCATGATATCGGCAAGAATCTTGACGGCGCCGTCCACATCCTCATCATTGATAAACAGCGGGGTGAAGCCGAAACGCAGAATATCAGGAGCGCGAAAATCACCGATGACGCCGCGCGCGATCAGCGCTTGCATGATCGCGTAGCCGTCTTGATGGCGGAACGAGGCTTGCGAGCCGCGCTGATTGCCATCACGCGGCGCGGCAAGGGTAAGGGCGGGGCAGGCGGCCTCGACCCCCGCGATGAAACGGTCGATGAGCTGGATGGATTTGGCGCGGACATCGTTGATATCGGCCTGATCCCAGATGTCGAGCGAGGCCTCAAGCGCTGCCAATTGCAAGACTGGCGGGGTGCCAACGCGCATTCGTTCAATCCCTGCGCCGGGGCGGTAATCAAGATCAAAGGCAAAGGGGGCTTCGTGGCCAAGCCAGCCGGAAAGGGCGGGATTGATTTTTTCGGCATGGCGCGGGGCGACATAAATGAAGGCCGGACCGCCGGGGCCGGAGTTGAGGTATTTATAGGTGCAGCCAACGGCGAAATCGGCGCGACATTCGGCCAGATGCACCGGCAAGGCGCCTGCCGAATGGGCAAGATCCCAGACCGTCACCGCGCCTTTGGCCTGCGCCAGTTTGGTAAGGGCGGCCATGTCATGCTTGCGGCCCGTGCGGTAATCAACTTCGGTCAGCAAGGTGACGGCGATGGTGTCGTCGATGGCAGCCGCCACATCTTCGGGGGCGACGGTTTTAAGGGTGTAATCGGGGCCGAGCATGCGGCACAACCCGCTGGCCATATAAAGATCGGACGGGAAATTGCCGGTATCGGACAGGATCACACGCCGCGAAGGGTTCAGTTCCAGCGCCGCGGTCAGGGCCTGAAACACCTTGATCGAAAGCGTATCGCCCATCACCACAGATCCCGGCTCGGCACCGATCAGGCCCGCGATACGGTCGCCAACGCGCGAGGGTTGCGCCATCCAGCCTGCCTTGTTCCAGCCGGTGATCAGCAGCTTGCCCCATTCCTCGGTCACCGTATGCGCCACGCGGGCGGCGGCGGCACGAGGCATCGGGCCAAGCGAGTTACCGTCTAGGTAAATCATGCCTTCTGGCAGATCAAACTGGGCGCGGAGACTGGCGAAATCGGTAGGCATGGGGCATCCTTTGCGTGAATTGCGGCATTCAAGCGGTTTGCCGTATTGATTTCAAGCTTGAATTGAGGAGGCGCTATGCGTTGGTTGGATATGCCGCCGGTCTGGCTGGCCGGGTTTGTGGGGCTGAGCTATTGGTTGCGGATGCCAGAGGCGTGGGAAACCCATGGGCCGGGCGCGCGAATTCTGGCGGTGGTGCTGATCGGGACGGGCATTGCGCTGCTGGCATTGTCGACGCTGCAGTTTCGGAACCACAAGACGACGATCATTCCGCACCGCCAGCCCAATGCGTTGATTACGCATGGGGTTTATCGCTTGTCACGCAATCCGATCTATCTGGCTGATGTTCTTATATTGCTGGGCGCGATTCTATGGCTAAAGGCGATAAATGCGCTGATTTTGGTTCCCATTTTCATGGCGGTGCTGGAATGGCGCTTTATCCGGCCCGAAGAGGCGCGGCTGAAGGCGAAATTCGGCGCAGAATTTACAGATTGGGCGGCGCGGGTGCGGCGTTGGGTCTGAAATGTCGCAACATCGCGCCAGAACGCCGCAGCAGAACGCCGCGATTTCGCTGCTGACTTGTGAAATAATCTTTCGCGGTGTTTAAGGGTGGCAGAAATGCGGACCTGACGCCTTGGATGGCGTCAAATATCGGGGGAGAAGCTGTTGAAGATTGGGGCACCCAAAGAGATTTTTGAGGGCGAAGCGCGGGTTGCAATGACGCCGGATTCGGCCAAATTGCTGCAAAAGCTGGGCCATGAATGTTTGATCGAAACCGGGGCAGGCGCGAAGGCCGGGTTTGCGGATCAGGCCTATGCGGCGGCGGGCGTCGAGGTGGTGAATAGCGCCGCCGCCCTGTTCAAGGCGGCAGATGTGATCGTAAAGGTGCGGGGGCCGGAGCCGAATGAGGCCAAGCTGCTGGGCGAGGGGCAGACGCTGATTTCGTTCTTTTGGCCTGCACAAAACGACAAGCTGCTGGAGCAGATGAAGGCCCAAGGCGCTTCCGTCATCGCGATGGATATGGTGCCGCGGATTTCACGCGCGCAGAAAATGGATGCGCTGTCGTCGATGGCCAATATCGCGGGCTACCGTGCGGTGATCGAGGCCGGCAACAACTTTGGCCGCTTTTTCACGGGCCAGGTGACAGCGGCGGGCAAAGTGCCGCCCGCCAAGGTTTTGGTCGTGGGCGCGGGCGTGGCCGGGTTGGCCGCGATCGGTACGGCAACCAGCCTTGGCGCGATCACCTATGCGTTTGACGTGCGCCCCGAAGTGGCCGAGCAGATTGAGAGCATGGGCGCGGAATTTGTCTATCTGGAATTTGACGCCTCGGAATTGCCCGATGGCGCGGAAACCGGCGGCTATGCGGCCCCCTCGACGCCCGAGTTTCAGGCCAAGCAATTGGCCAAGTTCCGCGAATTGGCGCCCGAGATTGATATCGTTATCACGACAGCCCTGATCCCCGGTCGGCCCGCGCCAAAGCTGTGGACCAAGGATATGGTCGAGATGATGAAGCCCGGTTCGGTGATCATCGACCTTGCGGCAGAGCGGGGCGGCAACTGTGATCTGACGGTTATGGATGAAAAGATCGTCACCGATAATGGCGTGACCATTGTCGGCTATACCGATTTTCCAAGCCGGATGGCGGCGCAGGCATCAACGCTTTATTCCAACAATATCAGGCATATGCTGGCCGATCTTACACCCGGCAAGGACGGCGTTATCAACCATGATATGGAGGATGACGTAATCCGGGGGGCGACTGTGGCGCATAAGGGGGAAATTACTTTCCCGCCGCCACCGCCCAAGATTGCAGCAATTGCGGTGCAAAAACCGAAAGCCAAGGTCAAGGAACTGACGCCGGAGGAGCGCCGCGCCAAGGAGGTTGCAGCGTTCAGGCTGCAAACACGCAACCAGGTGGGGCTTTTGGCCATTGGTGGCGGGTTGTTGCTGCTGGCGGGGCTGTACACACCGGCAAGCTTCATGTCGCATTTCATCGTATTTGTGCTGGCTTGCTATGTTGGGTTTCAGATTATCTGGAACGTGGCCCACAGCCTTCACACACCGCTTATGGCGGTGACCAATGCCATTTCCTCGATCATCATTCTGGGGGCGCTGCTTCAGATCGGGTCGGGAAGCTGGCTGGTGGTTGTGCTGGCAAGCTTGTCGGTCTTTATGGCCGGGATCAATATTTTCGGCGGTTTCCTGGTGACACGGCGTATGCTCGCCATGTTCCAAAAGTCGTAAGCGGGGACGTATAATATGGAATATGGTTTTACAACAGCCGCTTATGTTGTCGCAGCCGTGCTGTTCATTCAGTCGCTTGGCGGGCTTTCGGGGCAGGAAAGCGCCAAGCGCGCGGTTCTTTACGGCATGGCGGGGATGGCCCTGGCGGTGCTGGCCACGCTGATCGGTCCGGGGGCTGGCAACTGGCTTTTGTCGCTGGTGATGCTGTCGATCGGCGGCGCGATTGGTTGGGTCGTGGCCCAGCGGGTGCAGATGACAGAAATGCCACAGCTTGTGGCGGCCATGCACTCTTTGGTTGGTCTGGCTGCGGTGTTCATCGGTTACAACGCGCATCTGGAGGCGGCATTCGTGGCGGCAACGCCCGAAGATCAGCGCCATCTGCTGGAAGGCTTTGCCGCAATTCTGGCGCATAAGGCGCCGGTTGAATTGACAATTCTGCGCATTGAGGTGTTCTTGGGCGTGTTTATCGGGGCGGTGACCTTTACCGGGTCGGTGATTGCCTATGGCAAGCTGGCGGGCAAGGTTGATGGTGTGGCCAAAAAGCTGCCGGGCGGGCATATGCTGAATGCGGGCGCGGCTTTGGGCTCGGCCTTGATGCTGTTTGTCTACCTGCAAGGCGGGGCGGCCTGGCCCCTGATCGTAATGACGCTGCTGGCGTTCTTTATCGGCTATCATCTGATCATGGGCATTGGCGGCGCGGATATGCCGGTCGTGGTGTCAATGTTGAACAGCTATTCCGGCTGGGCGGCAGCGGCGATCGGGTTCTCGCTGTCGAATGATCTGCTGATCGTGGTGGGGGCGCTGGTCGGCTCTTCGGGTGCGATCTTGTCTTATATCATGTGCAAGGCGATGAATCGCAGTTTCATTTCGGTGATCCTTGGCGGCTTTGGCGGCACCACTGGCCCGGCGATGGAAATTCAGGGCGAGCAGGTGGCGATTGATACCGAAGGCGTTGCTGCGGCGTTGAATGAGGCCGATAGCGTTGTCATCATTCCGGGCTACGGGATGGCTGTGGCGCAGGCGCAAACGGCGGTGGCCGAACTGACCCGCAAGCTGCGCGCGCGCGGCAAGACGGTGCGTTTCGCCATTCACCCGGTTGCGGGGCGGCTTCCCGGCCATATGAACGTGCTTTTGGCCGAGGCCAAGGTGCCCTATGACATCGTGCTGGAAATGGATGAGATCAACGAGGATTTCCCATCGACAGATGTGGCGATTGTTATCGGGTCCAACGACATCGTGAACCCGGCCGCACAAGAAGACCCCAACAGCCCCATCGCCGGCATGCCAGTCCTTGAATGCTGGAAGGCGAAACAGGTGTTCGTGTCGAAACGCGGGCAGGGAACGGGGTATTCGGGCATTGAAAACCCGCTGTTCTACAAAGAAAACACCCGGATGTTTTACGGCGACGCCAAAAAATCACTGGATGCGCTGCTGCCGCTGATTGATTGACCAAGGCCTGATGGCCAAAGAAAAGCGCCCCGTCCGTGTTGGCGGGGCGCTTTGCGTTTATGGGGCGTTGCGGAAATACCAGTGTACCATTGCGCACCGGCTTTATTGGAATTGCGGAATTTACAATTCCCAACCCGCCTCATCTTTTGGGGGCAAGACAGGCCGAGGTTCCAATGCCCAAAATCAAAGATCATCCCCTGCGCTATGAACTGGTGAATGAATTGCATGCGCGGCCGTTTCCGACGCTGACGGTGCCCTGCCATGCGGTTTATATCGCGATAAAAGAGCCCGATCACGCGGTGAACCGCGATCATTCAGCCGATCGGTCACATTTGCTGACCCTGCTTGATCGGCACGGCTCGGCCCACCCGCCCCCCGGTGCCACGCATTTTTCCGGGCAGATGGGCCGGCACGCCTTGAAATGGGAAAGCCATACTGAGTTTGTGACCTACTCGGCCTTTGGCAGCGGGGTCTCGGCCCGCGCCTTTGACCCGGCAGAGGCAGATATTTTCCCCGAGGACTGGCTGGCCGATGCGCCGGGAACGCGGCTGACATCGGTGTTGATCCGGGTCGAGGAGCTTCCCGAGGATGAGGCGGAAATGCTGGCAAAGTTGGAGGCGTGGTTTGAACCGGAAAGTCTGGCTGTGTCGCGGGTGGTTGATGGCGCCGCGGTGATTGCCGGGGATTTTCGGATTGATCCGGCGGGGCATATGCGCTTTGCGGTTTTTGTCGAAAAAGCTGCGGGTGCGCGCCGGGTGGGGCGCATTGTGCAGCGGTTGTGCGAAGTGGAAACCTACCGCGCGATGTCGATGCTGGGGCTGAGGAAGGCGCGCGGCTTAAGCGCGGCGTTGAACACATTGGACCCGCAGCTTTCCAGATTGATTGCCGGGATGAACCGGACCGAGCAATCCCCAGACGCCGTGCTGCACACGTTGCTGGAAATCTCGTCAGAACTGGAAAGCCTTGCGGTGCAGTTCAGCTTTCGCTTTGCCGCGACCGAGGCCTATGAGGCGATTGTGAACCAGCGGATTTCGGTGCTGCGCGAAGCACGGGTTTCGGGGCGCCAGAGTTTTGGCGAGTTCATGATGCGCCGGTATGACCCGGCGATGCGGACGGTGAAATCGGTGGATGCACGCTTGCGCAGCATGGCCGACCGCGCAACCCGTGCGGCGGAATTGCTGCGCACGCGGGTCGATGTGGAACGCTCGGCGCAGAACCAACGGCTGTTGGCAAGCATGGACGCGCGGGCAGACTTGCAACTGCGGTTGCAGACCACGGTAGAAGGGCTGTCGGTGGTGGCGATCAGCTATTACGCAGTGAATCTGCTGGGCTATATCGCCTATCCGCTGACCGAACTTGTTGGGGTATCCAAGGGGCTGACATTGGCACTGCTGGCGCCTTTGGTGATTTTGGGCGTCTGGGGTATGGTGCGCGGCATCAGGAAAAAATTTCATTAAAGCGTTTCGCCTTGAACCTGCCCCACAGATCGCCGCCTGAAATCAATGATTTCAACGCCTTATCTGATAGGCCCTGTTTCAAGTCAAAGGCGAAACGCGGTAAACGGCCCGCTGCAAGGGGCCTTGTTTGCAAAAGAACGTATCAGCGCCCCCGGATCCGCGGGTCAAGCGCATCGCGCAAGCCGTCACCGATATAGTTGACCGACAGCACCGTCAGCGAGATGGCAACGCCGGGCCAGATAACCCGCTCGGGGTATTGCTGGATATATTCCGCGCCGTCAAACAGCAGCCGGCCCCAGGTCGGAAAATCCGGCGGAAAGCCAAGGCCAAGGAACGACAGCGCGGATTCGGTGATGATCGCATTGGCGATGCCAAGGGTGGCGGCAACCATGATCGGTGACATCACATTGGGCAGCACATGGCGCAGGATCATCCGGCGCGATGGCGTGCCGATAGACCGGGCGGCCAGCACAAATTCACGCTCTTTCAGGGCCAGCACCTCGCCACGCACCACGCGGGCGGCTTGCATCCAACTGGTCAACCCGATGGCGGTGACGATCAGCAAAAAAGTGCCGCCTTCGGGGCCAAAGGCCTTGGACAAAGGCGCGCGAAACAGCATCGCCATGACCAACAAAAGCGGCAGCAACGGCAGGGCCAGAAACAGGTCGGTAACCCGCATCAAGAGGTTGTCAAGCCGCCGGAAATAGCCCGCCATGACCCCGACAAAGGTGCCAAGCGTGATGGAAATGACCATCGCGGTCAGCCCCACGGCAATAGAGGTTTGCCCGCCTTTCATCATCCGGGCCAGCATGTCGCGGCCCAGCTGATCGGTGCCCAAAGGAAATTCCAGCGAGGGCGGCTTGTTGCGGGTTTTGATCATCGTCAGCGGATCGGGGTTGATGAAGGTCGGGTCTTTGCTCCAGACCAGCGGGCCGATCGAGACGAACAGCACCAGTGAGGCAAAGACAAACAGCCCGATCAAAGCCCCTTTGTGGGATTTGAACTGAACCCAGACATCGGCCCATTGGCTGCGCGGTTTTGGCAGGGCTGCGGCGGGATGTGCGGTTTCAGTCATAGCGGATCCTCGGGTCAAGTATGCCGTAAAGGATATCGGCGATCAGGTTGAACAACACGATCAGCACGGCAAAGATGAAGGTCAGGGTTTGCACCGTTGGCAGGTCCGAGCCTTGAATGGCGCCAATCAGCAGCGCGCCAATGCCATTTACCCGAAACACCTGTTCGGTGATGATCGCGCCGGCAAAAATACCGGGGATGCCAAGGGCGATGACCGTAACCACCGGGATCATCGAGTTGCGCACCACATGTTTCAGCACGACCACCCGTTCGGTCAACCCTTTGGCGCGGGCCGTGCGAACGTAATCCTGACCAAGGTTTTCCAGCATGGATGAGCGCATGTAGCGGCTGATCTGCGCGGCATTGTAAAGCGCAAGCACCGTCACCGGCATAACCATTTGTTTGACCTGCTGCAGGAAACTGGTCCAATCGGTGACCCGCAGCGAGGTATCATAGATCGACGGGAACCAGTGCAGGTTGACCGCAAAAACCAGGATCAGCACCAGACCTGTAAAGAATGTCGGCACCGAAAAGCCGATCATCGCGATGAAAGTGCCGATCTGATCGAACCATGAATACTGCCGATAGGCGGAATAGATGCCGATGGGCAGGGCGATCAGCACGCCCAGAACGTAAGAGGTGCCGATGACGGTCATGGTCTGGGGCAGGCGCTGCACCACAATATCCATCACCGGGCTGCGCGACTGCCAGCTGACGATCCGCTGCAAGCCTGCTGAAAAATCGGTGCCCCACCAATGATCCCACAGCACCAGCGGCTCTACCACGAAAAACTGTTTCAGCCACAGGAAATAGCGCACAAACACCGGCTCATTCGCCCCCATCGCTTCCATGATCTTTTGGCGCACCTCGGGGGGGACGGTCAGGGGAATCTGGCTCATCGGCGAGCCGGGGGCGAGGTCTACCAGCAAGAAAATCAGCAGACTGATGAACAAAAGCGTCGGGATGGCAAACATCAGCCGACGGAGCGTGAAAGTGAGCATGGGCAACGCCTCGGTTCATCAGTGGTCAGGAAAAGGGCAGGGCGGGGGCCGTAAAGCCCGCCGCCCAAGGCTTGGATTACTTTATGCGGAACCAGTTTTCGACATTCCCCATTTCCGAATCCCAGACGTTAAGCACCACACCGCCAAGGGTGTTGGAATGTGCCGAAAGACGCCCACGGTCAACCAAAGGCACGATGGTATAGGTGTCTTTGGTCAGCATTTCGTTCATGCGGATGATCAAGGCTGCGCGCTCGGCCTCGCCTTTGGTCTGGATCAGCTCGGCGGCCAGCGCATCAAAGGCCGGATCGCAGAAACGGTTGATGTTTTCACCCTGCCACTGGCTTTCGGGGCGTGGGGCCTTGTCACAGGTATAGGCGACGATATAGGGTTCCGGGTCGGTGCCGGGGAAGTTGTTGGCATACATTTCCACGTCTGCATAGAACTTCTGGAACGTATCGGGCGAGCCGGGGTCGCCACCAAAGAACACACCCGGATCAATGGTTTTCAGCTCGACTTCCACGCCCAGCTCATTCCACCAGCCTTTGATCAGGGCCTGAAAATCCTGACGCACGGGGTTTACCGAGGTTTGGTACACCAGCTTGAAGCGCTTGCCGTCC
The DNA here is from genome assembly GCF_034675685.1 of Pseudorhodobacter sp. Taxonomy (GTDB): domain Bacteria; phylum Pseudomonadota; class Alphaproteobacteria; order Rhodobacterales; family Rhodobacteraceae; genus Pseudorhodobacter. The sequence goes on from NZ_JAUCDA010000017.1 coordinate 108,444, forward strand.
TTTTCGCGAACGCCATCGGCCCCCACGACCCAGCCAGCGGCATCCAGCAAGGCCTTTGCGCCGTCCATGTCTTGGGTCTTGCAGTCGCTATTGGGCGAGGCATAGATGGCCGGGGCCGGCACCAGATTGCAGCTTGCGCGGCCAGATTCGCCATAGCCCACTGCAACCAGCAGGTTGCGGTCAATCGCCATTGACAGCGCCTTGCGCACATTCACATCCGACAAGATCGGGTGCGGATGCTTGGCGGTGGACCGCTCACCCTCGGGCAGATCTGGCGAAGGGTCGGTCATGTTCATCTCGATCCGCTCTACCAACGTGCCGAAATCACTGACGAATTTGCCCTTGTTACCCGCCGCCATCTGCGCTTGCAATTCGGGGTTGATCTGGGTGTTCCAGGCGTAATCAAACTCGCCGGTTTCCATCACCGCGCGCGCAGCCGATGCGGAATCACCGCCGCCCTTTACCGTGAAAGTGGCAAAGATCGGTTTTGCCGGGTCACGGTAATGGGGGTTGGCCGCAAGTTCGACGCTGTCATTGACCTTGAAGTCGGTGACGACAAAGGGGCCGGTGCCATTGGGGTTGAAGTTTTCCTGGGTGCAGGTTGGTGCCGCCGCGCCAAGGCATTTTTCAAACTGTGCCTTTTGGATGATCGGGGATTCCGCACCGACAAAGGCGACAAGCGGGTTTGGCTTTGGCCCGGTGAAGGTGACCTTGACGGTCAGCGGGTCAATCGCCTCGACGGTTTTGACGCCTTCATATTTGGCCAATTGCGCGCAGCCGCCTGCCGGGTCCATGCAATAGGCAGCGGTAAAGACAACATCATCGGCAGTGAAGGGCGAGCCATCAGACCACAGAAGGCCTTCCTTCAGCTTCCAGGTGACCGAGGTTTGATCTGCGGAAATGCCGCCATTTTCAAGGCTTGGCAATTCGGTGACCAGACGCGGGAACATGACGCCTTCATGGTCAAACCCTGCCAGCGGTTCCAGCACAAGGCTGCCAACCTCGACGTCTTTGGTGCCCGCGGACAGATAGGGGTTCATGATGGAAATAGCTTGCGAATACAGAACCTTGACGTTGCCGTCAGATCCACGTTCTGCCATTGCGGCGGGCGCAAAGGCAAAGGCGCAGGCGGCCCCCAGAAGGGCGGTTTTCAGTTTCATGGTTTTGGTTCTCCTTGTTGGTTATGCTCTTTGGCTTTGGCCTTGCCGGTTGGTCCGGTGGCGCTGTTGTTTTCGGGTTTTACAAGGTGGCAGGCCACAAAACGGCCGGGGCGCACCTCGGCCAGTTCGGGCTTCACCTCACGGCAGATCGCGATCACCTCGGGGCAGCGGGTGCAAAAGTTGCACCCTTTTGGCGGGTTTGACGGCGACGGCACGTCGCCTTGCAAGATGATGCGCTGGCGCGTGGCCTCGGTTTGCGGATCGGGGTCGGGCACGGCAGACAGCAGCGCCTTGGCATAGGGGTGCAGCGGCTCGGCATAAAGCGGTTCGCGCGGGGAAAGTTCGGCAATCCGGCCCAGATACATCACGGCCACGCGGTCGGCGATATGACGGACCATCGACAGATCATGGCTGATGAACAGATAGGTCAGGCCCAGCTTTTCCTGCAAATCCTCAAGCAGGTTCACCACTTGCGCCTGAATTGAGACATCCAGCGCCGCGATCGGTTCATCGCAGACGATGAATTTCGGGTTCAGCGCCAGCGCGCGGGCGATGCCGATACGCTGGCGCTGCCCCCCCGAAAACGCGTGCGGGTAACGGTTGGCAAAGGCCCGGTTAAGGCCGACAGCATCCATCAGCGCATAGACTTTTTCCAGCTTTTCGTCAGCGCTCAGCTTGGTATGTTCATCCAGTGGTTCCGCGATGATCGCGGCCACGGTCATGCGCGGGTTCAGGCAGGCCTGCGGATCTTGAAACACCATCTGCATGATCGGGCGTTTCTTGCGCAGCGCCTCGGGTGACAGTTTGGCGATATCTTCGCCGTCGATGGTGACGGAACCGCTGGTCAGCTCATACAGCCGCAGCAGGGCGCGACCAACGGTGGATTTGCCGCAGCCAGATTCGCCCACAAGCCCGAGCGTCTCGCCTTCAAAGATATCAAAGCTAAGCCCATCCACCGCTTTGACATCGCCGGTATGGCGGCGCAACAGGCCGGTGTGGATCGGGAAATACATGCGCAGGTCTTTGACCTCGACCAGCTTTTTCGCCTGTAACGGGGTGGGCTTTGCATCAAGCATCAACGGCGCTCCCGGTTGGCGCGTTCCAATGGCAGGCGACATCATGGCCATAGCCGACGCGGCCTGCACCGATCGCGCGGCGTGCCGGGTTTTCGGCCTGGCAACGCGCAAACGCTTCGGCGCAGCGAGGCATGAAGGGGCAGGCCGTGGGGGCCGCGCCCATGATCGGCGGCTGGCCTTCGATCACCCGCAAACGCGCCTCACGCTGCCCGGTGACCGAGGGAATGGTTTTCAGCAAGGCGCGGGTATAGGGATGCTGCGGGTTGACGAATAATTCCTTTACCGGGGCCTGCTCGACGATCTGCCCGCCATACATCACCGCCACCCGATCAGCGATACCCGCAATCACGCCAAGGTCATGGGTAATCCAGACGATTGCCATGCCAAGTTTGCTGCGCAGATCTTTCACCAATTCGATGATCTGCGCCTGAATGGTCACATCCAGCGCGGTTGTCGGCTCATCCGCGATCAGCACTTCGGGGTCGCAGGCCAGCGCAATCGCGATCATCACCCTTTGGCGCATACCGCCGGAAAACTGATGCGGGTAATCCTTCAGCCGCCGTTCAGCATCGGGGATGCCGACCAGATCCAGCAGTTCAATCGCGCGCAGGCGGGCTTGCGCCTTGTTCAGGCCCATATGGCGGCGCAAAGGTTCCATCACCTGATTGCCGATCGTGTACACCGGGTTAAGGCTGGTCATCGGGTCCTGAAACACAAAGCCGATCCGCCGCCCGCGAATGACGCGCAACTGATCGGCCGGGATTTTCAGCAGGTCGATCTCACCCAGCATCACCTCACCCGCCCGAATCTCGGCAGGGGGCATTGGCAGCAAGCCAATCAGCGACATCATCGTCACCGATTTACCTGACCCGCTTTCGCCCACGACCCCCAGCAATTCGCCGGGTTCAAGGTGGAAACTGACTGAATTGACTGCATGAACCTCGCCGCTACGGGTGCGGAACACGGTCTGCAAGCCCCGCACATCAAGAACGGGCTTGGCCCCATCGGGCATATGGCGACTCCCATGTCGTTATACGTTTTTCCGGGATCAGCCTTTGGCCGCCTCGGTTGGCTGTGATGTTACTGCTTTTTTGACTTGCCGCAACAGGCTTTCTTGATGAGATGCGATTTGGCCTTGCATTGCGCCGGGCTTCTGGCTGACGTTCTGTTGCGGGCGGACCAAGACTGTTGCACAAGGGCCAAGGCCCGCCCCGCAGACCCTGAACCAAAAAACAAGGACGCGATCAATGCCCCCCATGACCCTCTCACCGCGCGAAATCCTGGACAGGTTGATCGGGTTTCAAAGCGTGAGCAGTGCAAGCAACCTTGATCTGATTGACTGGGTGGAAAGCTATCTGGCCTCGCATGGGGTGGTTTCGCATCGGGTCTATGATGACGCTGGCACCAAGGCGTCACTGTTTGCCAATGTCGGGCCAGAGGTTCCGGGCGGGGTGGTGCTGTCAGGCCATTCCGATGTGGTGCCGGTCGAGGGCCAGGATTGGGTCACTGACCCGTTCACGGTGGTTGAAAAAGACGGACGGCTTTACGGGCGCGGCACCTGTGACATGAAAGGTTTCATCGCCTTGGCCTTGGCCGCTGTGCCACTGGCCTTGCAGGCCCGGGTCAAGCGCCCGCTGCAAATCGCCATCAGCTATGATGAGGAGGTGGGCTGTGTCGGTGCGCCGCCGATGATCGCGCAGATGGTCAAGACCTTGCCGCGCGCCGCCGCCGTGGTGGTCGGAGAGCCGTCAATGATGCGGCTGGTCAACGGGCATAAAGGCGGGCACGGTTTTTCGGTGCATGTTCAGGGGTTTGAAGTGCATTCTTCGCTCATGCACACCGGCGTCAATGCGATTATGACCGCGGCACGGCTGATTGATTGGGCCAACCAGATCAACGCTGAAAACGCCGCCAAACCGCCATCAACGCTGGCGGCGGGTTTTGTGCCGCATTGGACGACAGCGCATGTCGGCAAGATCAGTGGCGGCACCGCCGAAAATATCACCGCCAAGGATTGCCATTTCGGCTTTGGCTTTCGCGTGGTGCCCGGCGAAAGTGAAGCCGACTGGGCCGACCGGTTCAAGGCCGAGGCGGCGCGTTTGGATGCCGAGATCAAGGCCGTGCGCCCCGAGGCGGCGATCACCCTGACCCAGACGTTTTTCGTGCCAGCGCTGGTGCCCGAGGACAATGGCGCGGCGGATCGTCTGGTGCGGCGATTGACCGGCGATAACGGCGCGCAGGTCGTCAGCTATGGCACCGAGGCCGGGCAATTTCAGGCCGAGGGCTATTCTTGTGTGGTCTGCGGGCCGGGCGATATTGCGCAGGCACATCAGCCAAATGAATATCTGGAGGTGGCGCAGTTCAACGAGGGCTGGGCCTTTATGCAGCGGTTGGTGCAGGATTTGACGGAATAAATGATGCTGGGTTTTCCGATTTCAATTGATCAGCCGGCGCAGCACAGCGGGCCATTGCCAAAGGCCTGCGATGTTGTGGTGATTGGCGGCGGTATCATCGGCGTGATGACCGCGTGGTTTTTGACCCGCGCCGGCCAAAAGGTGCTGATCTGCGAAAAAGGCCGCGTTTCGGCTGAACAATCAGGGCGCAACTGGGGCTGGATCCGGCAACAGGGCCGCGATGCCGATGAATTGCCGATCATGGTGGAAAGTCTGGCTATCTGGCATGATCTGGTGGCGGAACTGGGCGAGGCCTTGGGCTTTCGGCAGGGCGGCGCGGTTTATATGGCCAATGGGGCCAAGGACATGGCCGAGTTCGAGGAGTTCATGCCGCATGCCCGCGCCAATGGTCTGGACACGCGGATGTTGACGAAACCCGAGCTTTCGGCGCTGCTGGGGGCCGATATCTGGCGCGGCGGCATGGTAACACCGTCGGATGCGCGGGCAGAACCATGGGTGGCGGTGCCGGTCATCGCGCAGGCACTGGCCGAAAAGGGCTGTGTGATTGTCGAAAACTGTGCGGTGCGCGGGCTTGACAGCAGCAATGGCCGGGTGACGGGCGTGGTGACCGAATTGGGCGAAGTGGCCTGCAATGCGGTCGTGCTGGCGGGGGGGGCGTGGTCGTCGCTGTTTTTGCGGGCGCAGGGCGTGGGGTTGCCGCAGCTTTCGGTGCTGTCCTCGGTGGCGGCGACCGATGCGATGCCGCAGATTTTTCCGGGCAATGCTGCCGACAGCCGCTTTGCCTTTCGCCGCCGGGTCGATGGTGGTTATACGATTGCGCCGGGGTCAGCGCATGATTTCTTTATCGGGCCGGATGCGTTTCGGCATTTCACCCGGTTCTTGCCGGTGCTGCGCAAGGATTTCACCTCAACCCGCTTTCGCGCGGCCGCCCCCCACGGGCTTTCCCGATGCCTGGGGCACGGCGCGGGTTTGGGACATCAGTTGCGGTTCGCCGTTTGAGGATATGCGCGTGCTGAACCCCGCGCCGAATATGAAAGCGCTTGCGGCCGTGCAAGATGCCTTTGCCGCCGCCTATCCGCAGCTTGGCCGCCCAAAACTGCGCAGCGTCTGGGGCGGGATGATTGATACGATGCCCGATGTGGTGCCGGTGCTGGATGAAGCGCCGCTTGCCGGTTTGTTCATCGCCACAGGGATGAGCGGGCATGGCTTTGGCATTGGCCCCGGTATTGGCCGCGTGATGGCCGATAGGGTGATGGGCAAGCCTGCGGGCCATGACCTGACCCGCTTTCGGCTGGCGCGCTTTTCCGATGGCTCAAAGATAAAGCCTGCGCCGGCGCTCTGACCCTTGCAGCATCGGCGCGTTTAATTCAACCTGCTGCCATACCATGAGGAGGAGGCTTTGATGCCCGTAAAAAACCGTTTTGCCGAAATGCTGCCCGAGTTGACCGCCATTCGCCGCGATTTCCATGAAAACCCGGAATTGCTGTTCGAGGTGCATCGTACCGCCGCCAAAGTCGCTGACCTGCTGCGGGAATGGGGCTGTGATGAGGTGGTGACAGGCATTGGCCGCACCGGCGTTGTCGGCGTGATCCATGGCAAGACCGACAACAGTGGCAAGGTCGTGGGCCTGCGCGCCGATATGGACGCGCTGCCGATCATGGAGGCGACAGGGCTGGAATACGCCTCGAAAGTGCCGGGCAAAATGCACGCCTGCGGCCATGACGGGCATACCACCATGCTGCTGGGCGCTGCGAAATATCTGTGTGAAACCCGTAACTTCGACGGCAAAGCTGTGGTTATCTTTCAACCCGCCGAAGAGGGGGGCGGCGGCGGGCGCGAGATGGTCAAGGATGGAATGTTGGACCGTTGGAATATTCAGGAAGTTTACGGCATGCATAATATGCCCGGCATTCCCGTGGGCCAGTTTGAAATTCGCCCCGGCCCGATGATGGCGGCGGCAGATCAGTTCGAAATCACCGTGACCGGCAAGGGTGGCCATGCCGCCAAGCCACATGATTGCATTGATACGCTTTTGGTGGCGTCGCATATCATCGTGGGCCTGCAATCCATCGCTGCGCGCAATGTGGACCCGCTGAAGCAGGTCGTTGTGTCAACCTGTGTCGTGTCCACCGATAGCAACGCGCATAATGTCATCCCACAAACCGTTGTTTTAAAAGGAACCGTGCGCACATTTGACACTGCGGTCCAAGACCAGGTTGAGGCCCGGATGAACGAGTTGCCGGTGCAGATGGCCGCGGCTTTCGGGGCCTCGGCGGTGGTGAATTTTCAGCGCGGCTATCCCGCTACGGTGAATGCCGAGGAAAACACCGGCTTTGCGGCAGAGGTGGCGAAGGCCGTGTCTGGCAAGGTCCGCACCGATACGGCGCCGCTGATGGGGGCCGAGGATTTCAGCTATATGCTGAACGCGCGTCCAGGCGCCTATATCTTCCTGGGCAATGGAGACACCGCGATGGTGCATCACCCAGCCTATAATTTTGACGATAACGCGATTCCCTTTGGCGCTAGCTGGTATGCGGGCATGGTTGAGGCGCGGATGCCGGCAGCCTGACGCGGGTCACGATTTTTCGTCGAAAAATCAGAATTTTCGACGAAAATTCGACGGTGCTTTTCACGCGCGCAATTCGCGGCGCATCACCTTGCCGGTGGCGGTCATCGGCAGGGTTTCCACAAACACGACATCGCGCGGGGCGACATGTGGGCTGATGCGTTGTTTCACGCGCTCAATCAGGCGCTTTTCCGCGCCGTCTTTGCTGGCCCCGTTGCGCAGCACCACAAAGGCGCGGATAATTTCGGTGCGCACCGGGTCGGGGATGCCAACGGCGGCGGCCATCACCACATCGGGGTCGCCCATCAAGCAATTCTCAATCTCGCTTGGCCCGATCCGATAGCCTGCCGAGGTGATCACATCATCATCGCGCGAGGCAAAGGTGAAATAGCCCTGGGCATCCATACAGCCCAAATCTCCTGTGCGCAGCCAGTCGCCGCGAAATTTCTCGGCGGTTTTCTCGGGCAGATTCCAATAGCGCAGGAACATGCTGGCCGCACCTTTGCGAATGCAGATCTCACCCATCACACCGGGCGGGCAAGGGGTGCCGTGATCATCCATCACCGCAACATCAAAGCCGGGCAGCGCTTGCCCCATGGTTTCCGGATTCACCGCCATGAACCCCGCTGCCTGGGTGATACAAAGGTTGCATTCGGTCTGGCCGTAAAGCTCGTTTATCGGTGCGCCAAAGGCCTGCTGGCCCCAAGCCAGCATCGCCGCCCCAAGGCTTTCGCCCCCCGAAGAAATCGAACGGATGCTCACCCCATCCGGCACCGCCGCACCGCGCAGCAGTTTCAGCGCGGTGGGGGGCATAAACAGGTTGCGGATCGCGTGGTCAGCAATCAGCGCATAGGCCGCCGCCGCCTCGAATTTGCGCATCCGGTGGGCGACCAGCGGCACGCCGTAATACAGGCAGGGCATCGCCATATCCATCAACCCGCCAATCCACGCCCAATCCGCCGGGGTCCAGCCCTTGTCGCCGGGCTGGGGAAAGCCTTCATGCGTCAGCTCCATACTGGGCAAATGGCCAAACAAAAAGCGATGCGCGTGTAAAACGCCCTTGGGCGGGCCGGTGGTGCCCGAGGTATAGATCATCACTGCCGGGTCTTCGGCGCTGGTTTTGGCCATGGCTGCAAGCGGCGGATGCGTTGCAATCTCTGCCCAGATATGTCGCGCGTCCGGCCCCTGATCTGTGCAAAGGACAAGTTTCAAATCAGCAAGTTGCGGCGCGATCTTAAGAAGCTTTGGCAAGCTTTCGCCATCGGTCACCACCGCCGCGGCCCCGGAATCCGACAGCCGGTACAGCAGCGCATCCTCGCCAAACAGGGTGAACAGGGGCAGCGCCACGGCCCCCAGTTTCATTGCCGCGAAATGCACGATCGGAACCGCAGCCGATTGCGCCAGCAGCACCGCCACCCGGTCGCCACGCGCCACACCCGCCGCCGCAAAAACGCTGGCAAGCCGGTCAGAGGCGTCTTTCAACGCGCCATAGGTCCAATCCCTGGCGCCGGACTCGGTTATTTCGGTGACGGCTACCCGCTCAGGCTCGGCCATTGCCCAATCATCGCAACAGGCCTGTGCGATGTTGAAATCCGCAGGCCAATCCCATGCAAAACCGGCGCGCTTGGCGGCCCAATCCCCTGTCAGCGGAATCAGCCGCCTGTCATGCAACGCTTTATTGGGCAAAGATGGTTACCTCTGGCAAATCGGTCAGCGGCAGGCTTAGCGCCCGAAACGCTGCAAGTGACAATTGTGCCGCCCCGCTGCCGGGGATCAGATCCACCGCGACAGAGCTGCCGGTCGCGGTAACCACGCGCCCCGCGCCCGCAGTTTTCACAAGGCCGGAACGCAACCAGAAACCCGGCTCGGAAACATTGCCCAAGGCGACGGCGGTCTTGCCCAGGCTGCGCCCCCCTGCCGGGGCGGCCAGGGCTGCGGCTTTTTGAGCAGCGGTTGTGGTATCAAGCACGGCTGCCGTGCGGGCCCCGGGCGGGGGGGCGGTGACGCCGATGGAATTCGGGCGGGTTTGCGGGTGCATCTCTATCGCGGTGACAGGCTCCATCGCGGTGCCTTTGTCTTTCAAGAAAGGAATATGGGCGCAGCCGGACAGCAGCGCAGCGGTTGAAACAAGGGCGAGTGCATTTTTCATACATGCGACGATAGCCCCGCTTTTGCGGCCTTTCAATGGCCTTGCGCATGCCTGCGTCAATGCGTAGATTTGGCCCATGAACAAGCCCCTGATTGACCCTTTTGCCCGCGCCATCACTTACCTGCGTGTTTCTGTAACGGACCGCTGCGATTTTCGCTGTGTCTACTGCATGTCCGAAAATATGAACTTTTTGCCCAAGGCCGAATTGCTGACCTTGGAAGAGCTTGATCGCCTGTGCTCGACCTTCATTGGCATGGGGGTGGAAAAGCTTCGGATCACCGGGGGAGAGCCTTTGGTGCGCAAGGGAATCATGACGTTTTTTGACGGCATGACCCGGCATCTTGACAGCGGGGCTTTGCGTGAATTGACGCTGACCACCAACGGCAGCCAATTGCGCAAATATGCCGCTGATCTGGCAGCCTGCGGTGTGCGCCGGATCAATGTGTCGCTGGACACGCTGGATGACGCAAAATTTGCGAAAATCACCCGCTGGGGACGACTTGCGCAAGTGCTGGATGGAATCGAGGCGGCAAAAGCGGCGGGGCTGCGCATAAAGATCAATGTGGTGGCTTTGAAAGGCTTTAATGAAGATGAGCTGTTCACCCTGACCGATTGGTGCGCGGCGCAAGGCCATGATCTGACCTTTATCGAGGTGATGCCGATGGGCGACCTTGGCAATGAGGATCGGCTGGACCAATATTGGAGCCTGAAAGACCTGCGCACACGGCTGCATGAACGGTTCACCGTAACCGATCTGGCCGAGCGTACGGGCGGGCCGGCAACCTATGTGCGGCTGGAGGAAACGGGGCAAAAGATCGGGTTCATCACGCCGCTGACCCATAATTTCTGTGAAAGCTGCAACCGGGTGCGCCTGACCTGTACGGGTGAATTATACATGTGTCTGGGCCAGGAAGATATGGCGGATCTGCGGGCGCCCTTGCGGGCAAGCCGTGAAAACGGGCTTTTGGAAGCGGCCATTCTGGCAGCGGTCTTGCGCAAGCCCAAAGGCCATGATTTCGACTATTCGCGCCAAAAGGTTGATGGCCAGATGACCCGACACATGAGCCATACCGGCGGTTAGGGCCTGTTGCGCGTCTTCAAACAATGCCCCGAGCCTGCGTTTGCGTAGCATAACGCGTTGGGGGTATTGGCGGGATGCGATTATGGGCAACCCGCTTTGCGGGCTATAAATACTGTGCGGCTTCTTTGCGCGCCCAAGGCTTCATCAGATCACCGAATTCAGCCAGGAATGCCGCGGTACGGGCGGCATCATGCTTTGACAGATCACGCAGCCACCAGGCAACCGCCTTTTGGATGAACCAATCCTTGTCGGAAAGATAGCTGGCAGCCCAGATCAGCACCCGTTCACGGGCCTCGGATTGTGCCGGATCGGGATGATTGAAACGGGCAAAGGGCAGGGTCGCCACAAGCGCTGCGCGGCGTTGCCACATCAGGGGGCTCGTCGTCCAAGCCTCAACGGTGTCAAGCCGAGAAGGATCGGCGACCAAGCGCTTTTGGGCGGCGATGCAGGTATGATCGGCGATGGCCCAGGCATCAAACTGCGGCACCCATTCGCAAATCAACTGCCATGCGGCGGTATCATCGGGGCGGATGCGGGCCTGTGTCAGCAATTTGGCCGCCGCAATCCGCGCCTCATGGATATTGCTGTGCCACAGCCCGGCGCAGACAGACAGCCGGTCTTCAAGCGTCAGATCGGCGCGCCATGCTTTGCACAGCGCCTCAATCGCGGGGTTGGCGGTGCCAAGATAGGGGCGGTCTACCTTGTGATACGCGGCCATCTCTGCGGCCTTGCCGGGAACAGATGCAGCTTTGATCAGGGCAATAGCGTGTTCTGGGGTCATTCTACGGTCACCGATTTGGCCAGGTTGCGGGGTTGGTCTACATCAGTGCCTTTGGCGATGGCGGTATGATAGGCCAAGAGTTGGGCGGGCACTGCATAAAGGATGGGCGCAAGGAAATCGGGCACCGTCGGCATTTCCAACGTGCGCCAACAGCCCGCACCCGCCTCGGCAACACCGGATGCATCCGAGATCAGCAAAACCTTGCCATGCCGTGCCATCACCTCTTGCATGTTCGAGATAGTCTTGTCGAACAGCGCATCCCGAGGGGCCAGAACGATTACCGGAACATGCGAGTTTATCAGCGCGATCGGCCCATGTTTCAACTCGCCGCTGGCATAGCCTTCGGCATGTATGTAGCTGATTTCTTTCAGTTTCAGCGCCCCTTCCATCGCCAAAGGAAACAGCGGGCCGCGCCCGAGGAATAAAATATCCTGGGCTTCGGCCAAGTCCTTGGCGATTTCGGCCACTTCAGGGGCAATGCGCAATGCCTGATTGATCAGGCCGGGCAGCATCAAAAGATCGTCAATGTGCTGCGTCAACTGTGCGTCTGTCAGCCGCCCGCGATCCTTGGCGGCCTTTAGCGCCATCAGCGCCAAACCGGCCAACTGGCAGGTAAAGGCCTTGGTTGATGCAACGCCCACCTCTACCCCGGCGCGGATTGGCAGGGCAATATCGGCTTCGCGCGCGATAGAAGAGCTGGGTACATTCACCACCGCCACGATTTTGGCAACCTTGTCGCGGCAATAGCGCAGGGCCGCCAATGTGTCGGCAGTTTCACCCGATTGGCTGACAAACACCGCCCAGCCATTGGCCGACATCGGCGGCTCTCGGTAGCGAAACTCCGAGGCGACATCGACCTCTACCGGGATGCCCGCAAGCCGTTCAAACCAGTATTTGGCGACGACACAGGCGTAATAGGCCGTGCCACAGGCCACCAAAGTCAGGCGGTCAACGCTGGTAAAATCCATCTCGGCGGGCAGGTTAAGCGTGCCACCGGCCAGGCCATGCGTGATGGCATCGGCCAGAACCACGGGTTGCTCGGCGATTTCCTTGGCCATGAAATGCTTATAGCCAGCCTTTTCGATCCGCGTATGTTCCAACACAATCTGCGTGGCGGCCCGGTTGACGCGACGGTTCGCCTCGTCAAAAATCTCGGCACCGTTGCGGGTGATGACGGCCCAGTCACCCTCTTCCAGATAGGTCACCGTGTCGGTCATCGGGGCCAGGGCGATGGCGTCCGAGCCAACGAACATTTCGCCCGTACCGTGACCGATCGCCAGCGGCGAGCCTTTGCGCGCGGCGATCAGCAAGTCATCCTCGGCCTCGAACAAAAAGCACAGGGCAAAGGCCCCTTGCAGGCGCGACAGCGTTTCGCGCGCAGCATGAACCGGGGTCAGGCCCGCATCAAGGTAAGAGCGGGTCAGGATTGCGACGGTTTCGGTATCGGTTTCGGATTCGAAATGATAGCCCTTGCCTTGCAACTCGTCGCGCAAGCTGCGGAAGTTTTCGATAATGCCGTTATGCACCACAGCAACCGTCCCCGATTGATGCGGATGCGCGTTTGCAACGGTTGCAGCGCCATGGGTGGCCCATCGGGTGTGGCCAATACCGGATTTACCGGCCAATGCATCGTAAACCAGCAGGTCCGACAGATTTACCAGCTTGCCGACGGCGCGGCGGCGCCCCAGTTTGCCATTGTGAACGGTTGCAATCCCGGCACTGTCATAGCCGCGATATTCCAGCCGCCTCAGCGCCTCAACCAATAGCGGGGCAACCTCATGCTTGCCTAAAACGCCAATGATTCCACACATTTACAGCCTGTCTTTCTGGCGCTCGGCTTTGATCCGCGTGAACATGTCAAGCAGTTTGACCGCAAGCCCGGCCTTGTTGCTTTGTTTGGTGCGGGCGATGGCCAGCGCCTCGGCCGGGACGGAATTGGTAATCACCGACCCCGAGGCGGTCATGGCATCGCGGCCCACCGTCACCGGCGCGATAAGCATGGTGTTCGAGCCGATAAACGCCCGTGGCCCGATTTCAGTGCGGTGCTTGTTCACGCCGTCATAGTTGCAGGTGATGGTGCCTGCGCCAATGTTGGTATGTTCCCCCACATGCGCGTCGCCAAGATAGGTCAGGTGACCGACTTTGACGCCTTCGGCCAAAACCGTATTCTTGATTTCCACAAAATTGCCGACGTGCACATCCTCGGCCAGTTCTGTGCCGGGGCGCAGGCGGGCAAAGGGGCCAACCGTCGCACCCCGGCTGATATGGCAGCCTTCCAGGTGACAAAATGCCTTGATCTCGACACCCGATTCCACGGTCACACGGGGGCCAAACACAACATTGGGGCCAATACTGCTATCGCGGCCAATCACCGTGTCCAATGCAAAATAGGTGGTGGCCGGATCGGCCAGGGTAACCCCGTTTTCCAGCGCCTCGGCCCGCATGCGGGCCTGAAACGCAGTCTCGGCCGCGGCAAGCTCTGCCCGCGTGTTGACGCCAAGGGTTTCCGCCTCATCGCATTTCACGACACCGGCTGACAGCCCGCGTTCACGCGCCAGCGCGATGATATCGGTCAGATAATACTCGCCCGCGGCATTGGCGGTGCCGAGCTTGGAGACAAGGTCGAACAGAACAGATGTTTCAGCACATATAACGCCAGAATTACAAAGCGTTATGGCGCGCTCTTCATCTGATGCGTCATTGTATTCGACAATGCGTTCCAGGTGGTCGCCAGTGACAACAAGCCGGCCATACCGGCCGGGATCGGCTGCCTCAAACCCTAACACCACAACGGCGTGGCGGGCGCGGGCGTCAAGCATGGCGTGCAGCGTCTCGGTCCGAACAAACGGGGTATCGCCAAACAGCACAATCGCATTGCCTGCGGCACTAGCCAGCAAGGGGGCCGCTTGTGCAACGGCATGGCCGGTACCAAGCTGCTTGGCCTGAAGCACAATCTCGATGCTTGCATCATAGGCCCGCGCGGCTTTCTCGACCATGGCGGCACCGTAGCCTGCAACGACGACGATTTGCGCCGGGTCCAGGCTTTGACCTGCTTGCAGGGCATGATGCAAAAGGGGGGCCGCGCCAAGCGGATGCAGGACTTTTGGCAGATCCGAATTCATTCGGGTGCCGCGTCCGGCTGCGAGAACGATCAATGAAACCGACATGAAACCCCTTTCTTCATTGCCCCTGCTCTTTTACACAGGCGCGACCGCGTCGCAAGGCCGGGGCGTAACGCGCTGTTTCAGCGGTGACATATGGGGTGAAAATGCGCACAGTGGTTTTTGATCTGGATGGCACTTTGGCCGATACCAGCGGCGATCTGATTGCCGCCGCCAATGCCTGCTTTATCGGCATGGGGCATCACGCGCCGCTGGACCCGGTGGCCGATGCCCTGACCGCCTTTGCCGGTGGGCGCGCCATGCTGCGGCTGGGCTTTGGCCGTTTGGGCAAGGGGTGGACTGCGGCCGATGTTGATGCGCAGTACCCGCTGTTGTTGCGCAGCTATGGCGAGGCGATTTCAGTTCATACCTCGCTCTACCCCGGCGCGGTCGGGGCGGTTGAAGCGTTGCGCAGCCGTGGCTTTGCAACCGCCATTTGTACCAATAAACCCGAGGGGTTGGCGATAGCGCTCTGTGACCGGTTGGGAATTTCGCATCTGTTCGGCGCGCTTTTGGGGGCCGACAGCCTGCCCGTGCGCAAACCTGATCCCGAACATTATTTTGAAACGGTTCGGCGGGTTGGCGGGGCTGCGGATCGGTCGGTCCTGATCGGTGACACCGTGACCGACCGGGATACGGCAAGAGCGGCCGGGGTGCCGATCGTGCTGGTAGGGTTTGGGCCGGAAGGGCAGGGCGTGGCCCGGCTGAAACCGGATGCCTTGCTGGATCATTTTGATGATCTGGACGGGGTGATCGAACGAATTTTGCCGGGGTAGCGGGCAGCCCGTGTTGCAAGATGGTGCGCTGCAAACCCCGCCCTGGGGTTTGCAGTTGGCTAGACCCATAGTTGGTTGAAAGACCCCGCCCGATGGACGCCCGATGGACGCCCGATGGACGGGGCCTTGGTGGTGGTTCAGCCGTAGCGATACGGCCGCCCGGCTTTTTTCATCACGGCGTTATAGTCCTTGAAGATTTGGACCACCTTGGCTTTCACTTCGGATTCCGAGGCGATTTCATCCCAGAACACTTGGGCGGCCGTCTCGACCTGATCCCATTCGGCATCGGGAATTGAGGTGAGTTTCAGCTTGGGGCCGTTGACGCGCAGATCGGCCTCGCCGCCCCAATACCAATGCTGGCGGTGGTAGTGGGATTGTTCAAAGCACACTTTGACCAGGGTTTGCAGATGCGGAGGCAGCTCGTTCCAGCGATCCATATTGGCAAAGAAATGCCCGATCCATGCGCCGGAAATGTTATTGGTCAGGAAATAATCGGTCACGTTGGACCAGCCTACGGTGTAAACCTCGGTGATGCCTGACCAGGCGATGCCGTCAAGCTCGCCTGTCTGCACCGCGACTTCGATGTCTTCCCATGGCAGGGTGACCGGGACCACGCCGAATTGCGACAGGAATTGGCCAGCGGTGGGGAAGGTAAAGACGCGCTTGCCCTTGAGGTCTTCGAGCGAGTTGATCGGATCTTTGGTCGAGAAATGGCACGGGTCCCAAGAACCGGCGCTGATATGTTTGACCCCGACCTTGGCGTATTCATCGGCCCAGATTTCATTCAGCCCGTATTTGTTGAACAGCACCGGAATATCGAGCGAATAGCGTGAGGCAAAGGGGAAGTAACCGCCAAAGACGGTGACCTCGGTCGGTGAGGCCATCGAATCATCATCCGATTGCACGGCGTCGATGGTGCCGCGCTGCATGGCCTGAAACAGCTCTCCGGTGGGGACAAGCTGGTCGGCGTAGTACAGCTCAATCTCCATCTGGCCCGCGGCGATTTCATTGAATTTGTCGATGGCGGGTTTGACCACTTCTGCGCCAAGGGCCGCCCCGGCATAGGTTTGCAGCCGCCATTTGATCGGGGTTTGCGCCAGCGCGGGGGCGGCGAGGGTAGAGGCGCCCGCGGCCAGAACGCCGGAGGTGAGGAACTTTCTTCTGGTAGTCATGCGTACTCTCCTTGTTGTGGGGGCGGTTTGTCCGCCCTGTTGGTTAGTGACGTAGGGTGTTGGGCAGCCAAAGGGCCAGTTGCGGGAAAACCATGACAATGGCGAGAGCCACGATCATGACGGCGACAAAAGGAATGATAGAGCGGTAGATATCGACCAGCGTTACCTCGGGCGGGGCCATGGCCCGCATAAGGAACAGGTTATAGCCGAAAGGCGGGGTCATATAGGCGATCTGGCAGGTCATGGTATAAAGGACGCCGTACCAGACCAGATCAAATTCCAGCATCTTGACAAGCGGAACATAAAGCGGGGCCACGATGACAAGCATGGCCGTGTCATCAAGGAATGTGCCCATCAGGATAAAGGACAATTGCATGAGGATAAGCACCTCCCAGCGGCCAAGCCCCAGGTTGTCAAGGAACAGGCCCTTGATGGCATCAACCGCGCGCAGCCCGTCGAACACCGCACCAAAAGCCAGGGCGGCAAGGATGATCCACAAGAACATGCAGGAAATGGCAAGAGTTTGGCGGGTGGCCACCTCTAGCACTTGCCGGGTCATCCGACCTTTGGCAATGGCGACAAGGACGGATGCGACCGCCCCGATGACCGAGCTTTCGACAAGCCGGGTATAGCCGGCAACGAAGGGCACCATCATCACAAGGAAGATGCCAAAGGGCAGCAGCCCCGCAAGCAAAAGCCGGTATTTCTCGGATTTCGGGACGGCGGCAAGTTCGGCCTCATCCAGTGGGGGGCCAAGCGATGGGTTCAGCTTGCAGCGGATCCAGATGTAGATGATGAACAGGGTGGCCATAAGCAGGCCGGGCACAATGCCCGCCAGCCAAAGGTCTGAAACCGACTGCCGGGCGATCAGCGCATAAAGCACAAGGACCACCGAAGGCGGCACAAGGATGCCCAGCGAAGACCCGGCCTGAATGACGCCGGTGACCATCCGCTTGTCATATTTGCGTTTGAGCAGTTCCGGCAGCGCGATGGTGGCCCCGATCGCCATGCCCGCAACCGATAGGCCGTTCATCGCCGAGATCAGCACCATCAGCAAAATGGTGCCGATGGCAAGCCCCCCCGGCACGCGGCCAAACCAGACGTGGAACATGCGGTAAAGATCATCGGCCAGGCGGCTTTCAGACAGCACATAGCCCATGAAGATGAACATCGGCAGGGTCAGCAGAGGAAACCAGCCAATCACCTTGATGCTTTGGGCAAAGGCAAGGTCATAGCCGCCCTTGTCGCCCCACAGCAAAAGCGCCGCGACCACAGCGACAAAACCAATGATGCCGAACATCCGCTGGCCGGTCATCAGCATGACCAGCATCGAGCCGAACATCAGCAACGCAATCATATCATAATGCATCAGATTTCACGTCCCCGCAGTGTGGCAATATCCCGGATCAAAAAGACGGTGCATTGCAGCAGCATCATCACGATGCCAACGCACATCACAATTTTTACCGGGGCCATATAGGGCCGCCAGAGGCCAGATTTGCGCTCGCCATATTCCAGCGCATAGGCGGTGCTTTCAATGCCGCCCCAAAGCAGAACGCCAAGGTAGAACAGCAGTGCAAAAATGGTGATCGTATCCACCAGCGCCTTGGTGCGTGGCGACCAGGCGGCGTAGAACACATCCATCCGCACGGCGCTGTCCATCTGCAAGGCATAGGCCCCGCCAAGCATGAAATACCCCGCAAGGATGAATTGCCCCATCTGGTCGGTCCAGCGCATCGGCACCCAGACCGCACGCGCTATTGCCCCCCAAAGCAGAACCGCCATCAGAACGAACAGCAAATACATCGCCATCCGGCCGATGCGCTTGTTCCAGCGCTCAACCCAATGAACGTAGTTTATCAGAAATATCGGCATCATCCCCCACAGTATGCGTTTTTGCCTTTGCGGCAATATTTGACCTTTCGGTCAGCATGGCGGGGCGGATTGCACTTGGCAAGTCTGTTGACGGTGCAATCAGCGATTGGCCGGCGCGCGGGCAAACCATGTGAAGGGCATCAGATGAAACGTGATTGCCATGATTGCTGGTGCCAGCCGCGCCGTGCCTGCCGCCAGCCTGCATTTGGCGGGCCGGAAAGGGTGGCGACGGCTGGTTTTGGCGCTTGGGGGCGCGGCGGGCAGGATGCCCATGGATCAGGTGCAGAACATATCGTGAATTAGGGCCATCAGCCGGGTCGCGCGGGCGTCGCACAGCGTGTAATAAATCGCCTTGCCATCGCGACGGCAGCTTACCAGCCCTTCCAGCCGCAGCCGGGCGAGTTGCTGACTGACCGCCGCCTGACGTGCGCCAAGCAAGGCTTCCAGTTCGGTCACCGATTTCTCGCCCGAGGTCAGATGACACAAGATCATCAGGCGCCCTTCATGCGACAGCGCTTTCAGAAAGTTTGATGCATTTTGGGCTTGGCGAACCAATTCATCGGCAGGGACTGGGTCGCAGGGAACGGCAGGGCCGGCATCAATGCTGATGCCAAGAGTATGGGCGTCAAAGGACATATTGAAAAGCTTTCAACCAGATCAAGCTGTGGCAGCATAAAGCAGCTTGGTGCAACATTCAAGAAACCCACAGGGCTTGTCGTGTCAGTCCAGGGGGCAGCGGCCGCGCAAGATGAAGTTTCGGATGCAGGTATCAAAAAGGGCATTGGTCGTGAATGCGGCAATGGCATCTGCGGTGCCGAGAAGAAATATGGCCTGGAGCAATATGGCTTGGAACAGGGTCGCGATATCCATTTTTCACCTGTGGCATGATTTAGGGCGCGCGGTTCGTGAAAAAAAGGGCGGCGGGGTGGCCATGCGCTGTGAACTATGGTGATTTGGGGTCAGCAAACCGGCCAAAACGCAGAATTAGCACAATCCGCGTTGCAATTGCGTGCAAGGGGCTGGAACCGTGGCCAGGTTTGGGCTAAGGCAACGCCCATATCCTTTGCCGAAAGGGGCCATCCATGAAAGCCGCTGTCCTGACCTTTCCCGGTTCGAACTGTGACCGTGATCTTGCTGTTGCCTTTGTACAGGCCGGGGCCGAGGTGCACCGCGTTTGGCACAAAGATACGGACCTGCCTGCGGGCGTCGATATCGTGGCGGTTCCGGGTGGGTTTTCCTTTGGCGATTATCTGCGCTGCGGGGCTATTGCCGCCCAGTCGCCGATTGGGGCGGCAGTGCGGGCACATGCGGCACGCGGCGGCTATGTGCTGGGCATCTGCAACGGCTTTCAGGTGCTGACGGAAATGGGGCTGCTGCCGGGCGCCCTGATGCGCAATGCGGGGTTGCGATTTATCTGCAAGCCCATGGTCTTGCGGGTAGGAACCACCGATAGCGCCTTTACCAGCGGCTATGCCAAAGACCAGCAGGTGATGTTTCCTGTGGCGCATCATGACGGCAATTATACTGCGGATGCCGAGACTTTGGCGCGGTTGAAGGCCGAGGATCGGATTGCCTTTACCTACGCCGAAAATCCAAACGGTTCGGTTGACAGCATTGCCGGGATATTATCCGAAAACCGCCGCGTGTTGGGGCTGATGCCGCACCCCGAGCGGGCGAGCGAGGCGTCGCATGGCGGCACCGATGGCGCGATGCTGTTTCGCACGCTGACGGGCGCTTTGACGCTTGCGTGATGCAAGCGCGCTTGAGGTCAAAGCGCGCAAGTCGTAGACTGCACGCATGAGCGCCCCCAATTCCTCTGCCCCAGGCCTGACCGTCGCGACGATGCCGCTGCTGGCACAGTCGCGCCAGCTTTCATGGACCATGCGCGCGCTGATTGCCGCCCTGTTTGCGGCGGCTGTGGCGGTGGTTTTGGTGACCAACAACTGGCTGACCGACCGTTTCAGTGAGTTGACCCGCAACAAATCGGAAGTGCGGTTGGCGCTGTATGCCGGCAACCTGATTTCTGAATTGCAGCGCAATTCGGTCGTGCCTTTGTTGCTGGCGCGCGACCCCGAGCTGATCCGTGCGTTGAATGAAGGACAATTCGCCAGCACATCCGCAAGGTTGATTTCCTTTCAGGCCGAAATCGGCGCGGCCTCTATTTTGCTGCTCGACAAGGATGGGCGTGCGGTAGGGGCGACAAACCGCAATCTGCTCGGCTCCAGCCATCGCAGTTCGCCTTATTTTGTCGATGCACAGCGTACCAAGGACACGGTGTTTTCGGCGCAGCCACGCCAGGCCGGGGGCAATGACTTTACCTATTCCCGCGCGATTCTGGCCGATAACCGGATGGTGGGCGTGATCGTCGTGGCAGTGGACCTGATGAAATACGAACGGGCCTGGGCCGGGCTGACCGACGCGGTTTTGGTGATCGACAGCGAAGGCAAGATCATTCTGGCGACGGAACCACGCTGGCGGGGCCTGCCAATCACCGATGCGCTGGCCGCCCAGGATGTGCCCACGGCGATTGAGCGCGCCTTTCGGGCCACGACAGACTGGACCAAAAACCGCCCCGATGCCTATTTAAGCGGCTCTGCCGTGATGAAAACCGAGGCACGGGTGCCCTTTCGGGGCTGGCGGATATTGACCTATACGGCCTATGATTCCGTGCGCGAACGGGTGAACGGGGTTTTGGCGCTGGAAATCATGGGCTTTGCGATCCTGCTGGCGCTGACATTCTATTTCTTGTCGCGGCGGGCGTGGTCACAAAGCGCCACATTCCAGCGCGAAAGTGCCGAGTTGCGGCTGCTGAACGCGCGATTGAAACGTGAGATCGCGCAACGCGAAAAGGTGCAAAAAGATCTGGCGGTGGCTGAACTTACGCTGGCGCAATCATCGAAACTGGCGGCGTTGGGCGAAATGTCAGCGGCGGTCAGCCATGAGCTGAACCAGCCACTGGCGGCAATGAAAACCTATCTGGCCGGCGCGCGGCTGCTGTTGCAACGCCACCGCCCGGATGAGGCGCTGTCATCGTTTCAGCGCATTGATGATCTGATTGATCGGATGGGGGCGATTACCCGACAGTTGAAATCCTATGCCCGCAAAGGGGGCGAGGCGTTTGAGCCGGTGGATGTGCGCGATTGCCTGTCCAGCGCCCTGTCGATGATGGAGCCGCAGTTGAAGACGCGCGTGGTGCAGATTACCCGCAACCTGCCACGCAGCCCGGTGATGATCATGGCTGATCGGCTGCGGCTGGAACAAGTGATCATTAACCTGTTGCGCAATGCGCTGGATGCGACCAAAGATGTCAAAGACCCGCATATCGACCTGACAATCACAGTCGATCATTCGGTGCATTTGACGGTGCGTGACAACGGGCACGGGCTGGATAATATGGAAAGCCTGTTTGAGCCGTTTTACACGACAAAGAAACCCGGCGAAGGTGTGGGGCTTGGCCTGGCCATTTCATCGGGGATTGTTACCGATCTGGGTGGGCGCCTGATCGCACGCAATGGTGAGGGCACGGGGGCTGTATTCGAGGTGCAGCTTCCCATATTGGGCACAGAACTGGCAGCAGCGGAGTAAAGAATGGCGCGTGCAATGAAAGTCGCGATTGTCGATGATGAAGCCGACATGCGGCAATCCATCAGCCAATGGCTGGCCCTGTCGGGGTTTGAAACCGAAACCTATGCCAGCGCAGAAGAGGCGCTGAAGACAATTGGTGCCGATTATCCCGGCGTGGTGGTATCTGACATCAAGATGCCGGGGATGGATGGCATGGCCTTTCTGAAACGGTTGATGAGCCTGGATGGCGGCTTGCCGGTGATCATGATCACCGGGCACGGCGATGTGCCGATGGCCGTAGAGGCGATGCGAATCGGTGCCTATGATTTTCTGGAAAAGCCGTTCAACCCCGACCGGATGACCGAACTGACCAAGAAGGCCACGCAAAGCCGCCGCATGACCCTGAACAGCCGCGCGCTGCGGCGTGAATTGTCGGATGGTACCTTGCTGATGCAAAAGCTGATCGGCACCTCGGCGGAAATGGAGCGGCTGCGGGAAGATATCCTCGATCTGGGGCAGGCCGACGGCCATGTGCTGATTGATGGCGAAACCGGCACCGGAAAAACGCTTGTGGCCCATGCGCTGCATGCGGTGGGCCCACGGGCCAGCAAAAAATTCGTGACAATTTCCTGTGCGGCATGGTCCGAAGACCAACTGACCGCGCGGCTGTTTGGCCCAATGGAAGATGGGGCCATACCGTTGATCGAAGAAGCACGCGGTGGCACGCTCTGCCTTGAGGATATCGAATCCCTGAGCCATGCCTTGCAATCACGCTTGCTGACCACGATCAACGAACAGGGCAGCCCGCCTGAAACCCGGATCATCGCCATCGTGAACGAACATTCGCCGGATAAAACGCTGGAAGATATCTTGCGCCCCGATCTGTTCTATCGGCTTGGCGCGCTGACCATCATTTGCCCGCCGTTGCGCACCCGGGGCGAAGACATCCTGACCTTGTTCACCCGACTGTCCGAACAATTTGCCGAGGAATATGGCTGCGATGCGCCCCAGGTTGCCGCGCAAGAGGCTGCGCAACTGCTGCAGGCCCCCTGGCCCGGCAATGTGCGCCAGTTGGTCAATATCGCTGAGCGTGCGGTACTGCAAAACCGCCGCGGCTCTGGCTCTATCGCGTCCCTGCTGATGGCGGATAATGAAGCGGCCGGGCCAGCGCTGACCACCGAAGGCAAGCCGCTGAAAGACTACGTCGAGGCCTTTGAGCGGATGCTGATCGACAACACCATGCGACGGCACAAAGGGTCTATCGTCGCGGTGATGGATGAGCTGTGCTTGCCACGCCGAACACTGAATGAGAAAATGGCGAAATATTCGTTAAGCCGTTCGGATTACACCTAAGGCGGGGTTAGGGGGGCCGTCTTGGTCAGGCCGCTTTTGGGGCCCGTGATCGGCCTGCTGTGACGCCATGTGGTTCAGCGGCCGCATGCGCTTTGTGATCAGGGCGGCCCTTGCGATTCACCTCTCATTTCGATCACCCATGGTCTAAAGCGTTTCGCCGTGGGCCTGTGTAAGGGCAAGACGGGGGGGGGCGATCACCCCCGCATGCGGGCACCGTCGGCGTCGAACAACGGCGTTGTCACCAGCTTTGCCGGGCGGCGTTCCCCCAGGATTTCAATCTCGACCGTCAGACCGTCATGCGCCAACTTCGTTGGGATCAAGGCCAGTGCAACGGATTGGCCGGAAAAGTGTGAATATCCGCCGCTGGTGCAATACCCCTGCACTTTACCGTCAATCCAGACCGGCTCCCAGGCCACGACATCGGCGTCTTTGGCATCCACGATAAAAGCGCAAAGCGCCCGTTTGGCCCCGATGGCTTTTTCGGCCATGGCAGGCGCTTTGCCAATCCAATCGGAGGCTTTGTTCCAGCGGATAAAGCGGTCCAACCCCGTTTCACAAGGCGTATAATCCGGGCTGTACTCACGCCCCCATGAGCCAAAGAATTTATCCAACCGCAGGCTCATCATCGCGCGCATGCCAAAGGGGCGCAGGCCCAGGTCTTTGCCGGCCTCGGTCAGCACCGTCCAAAGGTGGCGCACCGACATCTGGTCGCAGTAAATCTCATACCCCAGATCGGCAGTATAGCTGACCCGCTGCACGATGCATTTGGCCATGCCCATTGTGATTTGCCGCACATCCATGAACTTGAACGCCGCGTCTGAAACATCCGCCCGCGTGACCCGCGCCAGCAGGTCCCGCGCCTTTGGCCCCGCAATCTGAAATCCCGACCGCTGGTCCGAAATATTTTCAACCGTCACGCCATCTTGCATATGCTGATCAAACCAGCGGCCATGCCAGCCCTGCGCACCATAGCTTGCGGTTAGTTGAAATTCGGTTTCCGACAGACAGGATACGGTAAAATCACCAATGATCTTGCCGCTTTCTGCCAGCATCGGCGCAAGCGAAAGCCGCCCCGGTTTCGGGATAAGCCCGGCCATGATCCGGTCCAGCCACGCCCGTGAATTTGGCCCGGCAACGCGGTATTTGCCGAAGTTCTGCACCTCATTGATGCCTACCGCCTGCCGTACCGCCATCACCTCTTGCCGCGTCGCCTCCCAGGCGTTGGAGCGTTTGAAGCTGGGCTCCTCATAACGCGGCGCACCGGGCAGGGCAAAGTAGTTTACCACCTCCAGCCCGTATTGCTGGCCCCAGACCGCACCCATTGCGTCAAACACATCATACATCGGCGTGGTGCGGAAGGGGCGGGCAGCGGGGCGTTCCTCATTCGGGTAAGAAACGCTAAACCGCATCTGGTAGTTTTCAACCACCTTGGGCACCGTATATCCCGGCGTGGTCCAACCACCGAAGCGGCTAACGTCAAAACCGCGCGGGTCGCGTTCGACCTCACCCTCAATCATCCATTGTGCCAGCGCCAGCCCCATACCGCCGCCCTGGCTAAAGCCCGCCATGACCGCACAGGCCGACCAATAGTTGCGCAACCCTTGCACCGGGCCGATCAACGGGTTGCCATCGGGGGCAAAGGTGAACGGCCCGTGAATCACACGCTTTACCCCCGAACGCTCCAGCACCGGAAAGCGCCGATAGGCAAAGGTGACAGAGTCCTCAATCTTGTCAAACTGTTCGTTCAGCAACTCATGGCCAAAGCCCCAGGGCGTGCCATCAACCGACCAGGGCTCGCAGGGTTTTTCATAAAAACCGATGCAAAGGCCGCGGCCCTCCTGGCGCAGATAGCTTTCGCCACCGGGGTCCATGACATGTGGAAATTCGCGGCCCGATTTCAGGATGTCCATGATCTCGGGGATGTCATCGGTCACCAGATATTGATGCGCCATCGGCAAAAGCGGCAGGTAGACCCCGGCCATAGCGCCCACTTCACGGGCCCAAAGGCCGGCCGCGTTGACCAGATGTTCGCAGGTTACGCTGCCTTGCTCGGTCACCACCTCCCAGCCGCCGGCGGTCTGGTGTGTTGCCAGCACACGGTTGTGCAACACAATCTCGGCCCCGCCCATCCGCGCCGCTTTCGCATAGGCATGGGTGGTGCCCGAGGGGTCCAGATGACCATCAAGCGGATCATATAAACCGCCCAGGATGCCCTGAACATTCACCAGGCCATCAGTCAGCCTGGTGATTTCCTCAGGCCCCAAAATCTCGGTGTCCAGCCCCATATAGCGGTGCTTGGCGCGCTCAGCCTTCAGCATTTCAAAC
Organism: Pseudorhodobacter sp.; assembly: GCF_034675685.1. GTDB lineage: Bacteria > Pseudomonadota > Alphaproteobacteria > Rhodobacterales > Rhodobacteraceae > Pseudorhodobacter. The sequence continues at coordinate 133,897 of NZ_JAUCDA010000017.1, forward strand.
CGCGCCATGTTGTCAGCCAGGGTAATCCCGCCGACATGGTGCAGCCCACAAGACATGCCGGTGATTGCCTCCAGCTCTTTATACAGCCGGATGGTGTACCCCTGCAGCGCCGCCATGTTGGTATCGCCGTTCAGCGTATGAAAACCGCCCGCCGCGTGCCATGTGGACCCCGAAGTCAGATCGGATCGCTCAATCAGCATCACATCCGACCAGCCCAGCCTGGTCAGATGATAAAGCACCGAACAGCCCACAACGCCGCCGCCGATGACAACAACACGCACATGGCTTTTCATCGCGCACTCCCGCCGGTTTTACCTTGATTTGGCGCGGCATCACTTTGGATCGCATGTTCATGCGCGACAGAATTTGTCGCATCCTGAACCCGGCCCCGCTTTCTTTTCGGTAAAAATATCCTCGGGGGGGCGCCTGAAAGGCGTGGGGGGCAGACTGCCCCCCTCCGTCTGCAGCAGCAGTCCTTACTTTTCCGGGATCAACCCGCGCGGGCTGAACCGCAGCACCAGCAGCAAAATCACCCCCAGCGTCAGCAGGCGCATATGCTGCGCCGAATCGACCAGATGCACCTTGAGCGGGCCTTCGGCCAAGCCGTAGGTCAGCACCGACATCACCCCCGGCCCCAGGCTTTCCACGATCAACCACAGCCAGCCGATCAGCAAACCGCCCAGCACTGCCCCCCAGTTGTTACCCGAGCCGCCAACGATCACCATCACCCAGATCAGAAAGGTAAAGCGCAGGGGGTTATAGGTGCCGGGCGTCAACTGCCCGTCCATCGAGGTCATCATCGCGCCCGCAAAGCCAACCACGGCAGAACCGATGACAAAAACCTGCAAATGGCGGCGGGTCACGTCCTTGCCCATCGCCTCGGCCGCGACCTCATTGTCGCGGATCGAGCGCATCATCCGCCCCCAGGGGCTTTTCAGCGCCAGTTCCGACAGCCAGATCACCGCCATCAGCACCACGCCAAAGATCAGCGCGTAAAGCAGCTTGACCACGATCGACGAGGTGGTCACCGGGTCCAGCCCATAGTGCGCGGCCCAATCCAGAAAGACGGCACTTTGCTGTAAATCGACCTCATAGGGCACGGGCCATGGCCGCGGCAGGCCGATCATGTTTTTCACGCCGCGCGCCAACCAATCCTCATTCTTCATGACGATGATGATGATCTCGGCAATGCCCAGCGTGGCAATCGCCAGATAATCCGACCGCAGGCCCAGCGCAATCTTACCGATGGCCCAGGCTGCAATCGCCGCCAAAACCCCGCCCACCGGCCATGCCAGCAGCGAGGGCAGGCCCAGCCCGCCGATATTGCCCGCCACGGCAGAGTTGAAGCCCTCGACCGCCTCGACCGACGGGTCCAGAATGGCGCGGTAAGCAAAGAACCCGCCCACCAGCACCACAAACAATGCGATACTGCGCGCCGTGCCTCTTTTCAGGTTGCGGTAAATCCAGGTTGAAAAGGCAATCACCGCCACGCCAAAGGCAAGCCCGGCCATGATGCCCCAGCCGCCCTGCGCCCAGCCTTCCGGCTCGGGCGGGGCCGAGACCAGAACCACGGCCAGCCCGCCAAGGGCGGCAAAGCCCATGATCCCGGTGTTGAACAGCCCCGCATAGCCCCATTGCATATTCACGCCCAGGGCCATGATCGCTGAAAGAAGGCCAAGATTGAGGATGTTCAGCGCAAGGTTCCAGCTCAGGAAAACGCCCGTTCCGACATAGAGAACAGCAACCAGCGAAAACAGGATAATATTGCGAGAGTTCATCCTGATTTCCCCTTGAACAGCCCCGTAGGCATAAACAGCAACACGATGATAAGAATGAAAAAGCTGACCGCAAGTTTGTAATCGGTCGACAAAAGCTGGATCAGATTGTCAGGGGCCATATCGGCAGGCAGCAGATAGCCCAGCACCTTTTTCCACGCGTAGGTCACGAAGACCTCGGAATAGGCCACGACAAACCCGCCCGCAATCGCCCCAAGCGGGTTGCCAAGCCCGCCGACAACCGCGGCGGCGAAAATTGGCAGCAAAAGCTGGAAATAGGTGAAGGGTTTGAATGACTTATCCAAACCATACAGCACCCCCGCAATGGTTGCCAGGGCGGCGACGATAATCCAGGTCACATTGACCACACGGTTGGGGTTGATGCCCGACAGCAGCGCCAGATCTTCGTTATCCGAAAACGCCCGCATGGATTTGCCGGTGCGGGTTTTTTGCAAAAACCAGAACAGCCAGGCCACGACGATTATGGCCGTGATCACCGTGATCGCCTGCGAGGATTTTATCGCCAGCCCTTCAGACAGCCCGGTCCATTTCTTGAACTCGCCGGCGGTGACAAGAAAACGCGCGCCATCGGCAAAATTCTGTTCTTCAACACCGATGACAAGGCGGGTGATGCCGTTCATCACGAACATGACGCCAAGCGATACAATCACCAGAATGGTCGGTGCCGCGCGTTGCTTTCGGTAAAAGCTATAGACGAAACGATCAGTCAACAGCAGCAAGATCGCGGTTACAACAATCCCGACCGGCAGGGCCAGAAGGGCGGTTGGCAGCGGGCCAAAGCTGATGCCCATGCTTTGCAGCCACCAGGTAAAGATGATGGTGACCATGGTGCCAAAGGCCATGGTGTCGCCCTGTGCAAAGTTGGAAAACCGCAAGATGCCGTAAACCAGCGTCGCCCCCAGCGCCCCCAGCGCCAGTTGCGCGCCATAAGCAGTGGCCGGGATGAACACGAAGTTCACAAAGGTGACAAGTGCGTTCAGAATATCCATCAGCCTTGCTCCCGGCTTGTTATCGTCTCATTGCGGCAGTGGCCGGTTCCGCTGGCCAAGACGGCGCTTTCGGGGGCAAATCCGGCGTGCTCGGTATAGGTCAGCACATCTTTTTCGTCCAAAACCAAGCGCATTATCCCGGATTTGCCAACCGGGCCTATCCATTCGCGCGCAGAAACGGTTTCCAGGTCATGCCATGTCGTTGGACGATCAGCATGGCTGACATAGGCGGCGCCATCCTCGGCCATCGGCACGATGCTCAGAGCGGGCGGCAAGGTGGCAAAGCAATCGCCTCCCCAGCAGAACAACTCAAAGCGACAGACATATTGCAAGAAGCGCTGCGGGGCAGGGCTGTCCTGGTCCCATTGGCTGACGGTCATCATTGCGGTGACTATCACCATGAAGGCGGCAAACATCAGAACGAATTGATTGGTATCCATCCGCATCAGCCCCCCAAGAAACTGCGGCGCACTTCGGGGTCTTGCATCAGCGCCTGTCCGGTATCGGTAAAGCGGTTGGCGCCTTGCACCAAAACATAGCCTTTATCTGCAATTTCAAGGGCCTGACGGGCGTTCTGTTCCACCATCAGAATGGAAATACCCGAGCGTGCCACCTCAATGATCCGGTCAAACAGCTCATCCATCACGATGGGGGAAACGCCTGCGGTGGGTTCATCCAGCATCAAGACCCTGGGTTTTGTCATCAACGCGCGGCCCACGGCCACCTGCTGGCGCTGCCCGCCCGAAAGCTCTCCCGCCGCCTGATACCGCTTTTCCTTCAGGATCGGAAACAGATCATAGACCTGCGCCATGGTGCCCGCGATGTCATCGCGGCGCAAAAACGCGCCCATTTCAAGGTTTTCCTGCACGGTCATCGAGGTAAAGATGTTTGATGTTTGCGGCACAAAGCCCATGCCCTTGGCCACCCGGTCTTGCGGGCTGAGCGTGGTGATATCCTCACCGTCCAGCCGCACTTGCCCGCTGCGCAGCTTCAGCATCCCGAACACCGCCTTCATCGCGGTGGATTTGCCCGCGCCATTCGGGCCGACGATCACGGCTATCTCGCCCTTTTCCACGGCAATCGTGCAATTGTGCAAAATATCGGCGGCACCATAGCCCCCGGTCATTCCTTCACCAATCAAAAACGGCTCGGCCATTACGCACCTGCGGGTGCAAATCGGCACCCCCCTTTGTTCTGTTTGAAAATAGCCGGACTACGCATGCGCTTTCACCTTGTTTTTCAAGCCGGTTCCCAGATAGGCCTCAATCACGCGCTCGTCGTTCTTGACCTCATCCACCGTACCTTGTGCCAGCACCTTGCCTTCAGCCATCACGATCACCGGGTCACACAGACGGGCGATGAAATCCATGTCATGCTCGATCACGCAAAACGTATAGCCGCGCTCTTTGTTCAGGCGCACAATGGCATCGCCAATGGTGTTCAGCAGGGTGCGGTTCACACCCGCCCCGACCTCATCGAGAAAGACGATCTTGGCATCGACCATCATGGTGCGGCCCAGTTCAAGCAGCTTTTTCTGCCCGCCCGAGATGTTCGCGGCCTTTTCATCGGCCAGATGGCTGATAGTCAGAAACTCCAGCACCTCATCGGCCTTGTCGCGGATGCGGCGTTCTTGCTGTGCGATGCGGCCACGGGCGAACCAGGCGTTCCAAAGCGTTTCCCCGGCCTGATTTTCCGGCACCATCATCAGGTTTTCGCGTACCGTCATCGAGCCGAATTCATGCGCGATCTGAAAGGTACGCAGCAAGCCCTTGTGAAACAACGCATGCGGGGGCAGGCCGGTGATATCTTCGCCTGCCATCAAGACCCTGCCAGATGTCGGTGGCAAGCGGCCTGCGATCACGTTGAAAAGCGTGGTCTTGCCCGCGCCATTCGGCCCGATCAGCCCGGTAATCGAGCCTTCTGCAATTTCCAGCGATGCGCCGTCAACCGCGTGAAATGCGCCAAACTTCTTGTGAAGATTTTGGACGGTAATCATGGTTTCATCCCTCCCCGTGCGGTGCGGTTATCGTGCGGTCTTGATGCCGCATGCGCCGTCACATTTCGAAAAAGCGGCCCGAAAGGTTCCCCCCTTCGGGCCGCTTTGTTTCAAATCAGGCCAAAATCAGCGGAAACCATCCGTTACGAATTTGCCGTCTGTGACAGTGTACACGCGGTAGTTGCCAGCGGATTCGCCATTGCCAACAAATTCAACCGCCGTAGCGCCGACATAGTCGATGTCAGTGCCAGCCGCGACCAGATCAAGCGCCTTGCCCAATTCGCCGGGATAGATTTTTTCGCCCGGTGCGTTGGCAATATCCATCACCTTGGCAGACCAATCCTTGGAGTTGGTTGATTTTGCCGCTTGCATCGCCAACATCATCAGTGCCGCAGCGTCATAGCTTTCGCCGGTAAAGCTGGAGGTCGGATCAAAACCAGCCGCTTTGCCCATTTCAACAAAAGTGGCGGCGCCTTCGGAATCGGTGCCGGGAATGTGGCCATAGCTACCGTTCAAGCCATCGCCAATCGCGGCAATCAGGGATTCGCCATACATGCCGTCGGGCAGGTAGAACGTATCAAACGCGCCGGTATCAAGCGAAGCTTGGATCACGCCTTTGCCGCCCTGATCGACGTAGCCTGCAACAACCAGCACCTCACCACCGGCCGCGGCCAGTGTCGCCACTTCGGCGGAATAGTCGGCCTTGCCGTCTTCATGCGCGGTGTTGGCGGTGACAGTCCCACCTGCGGCGGTGAATGCGGCAGCGATGCTGTCCGACAGGCCCTTGCCATAGTCGTTGTTGGTATAGGTGATCGCGACCGATTTTACGCCGCGCTCGCCCAGAACCTCAGCGATGACTTCGCCAGCACGCGCATCCGACGGCGAGGTGCGGAAGAACAAGCCATCATCTTCGGCATTCGACAAACCCGGAGAGGTGGCCGAAGGCGAGATGATGCCGATGCCATTCGGGCGGGCGACGTTTTGCAAGATGGACCCGGTTACGCCCGAGCAATCTGCGCCCATGATCGCGTTGATGCCTTCGGCGGTGATCAGACGCTCGGCGGCGGCGGTTGCGGCGGCGGCGTCGATGCAGGTGCTGTCGGCGCGCACGGCGCTAACGGTGCCACCATCCATGAACTTGCCCGAATCATTGACCTCTTTGATTGCCAGTTCGGCCGAGGCCGCCATGGCAGGCGTGATAGATTCCAATGGGCCGGTAAAGCCCAGAATGATGCCGATTTTTGCATCTTCGGCAAATGCGCCGCCTGCCATCAAAGCAGTTGCGGCGGTCGCCAGCATAAGTTTTTTCATTGTTCACTCCCTAGGTGGATTATTATCCTTGGCAGAGCCTAGACGCCTTGTTGTGAAAAGAAAAGGCTGGAAAACAGGGCTATTGCGCTAGATTTTTCGCTTGGATCACGGTTTTGACCGGGGCTTATGCCGTTGATTTGGCGAAAACTCAACCAAGGCGTGTGGTGACGTAGCGGAAGCTTTGCCCCGGCCGCCGCCAGTCGGCCCGCGATTCTGCCAAGCCGAAATCGCGCGCCCTGCCGGATCGGATGGCGGTTGGCGCGCGTTGCGCCTTACCCCATTCAGCCAATGCCCCGAAGGTGCCATTCTTTGCAACATTGCCGCGGCTATGGTTTGGCGACGCGGATCTGGCGCAGATCTGACGGGACGCAACACGCCCTAGATCGACAGTCGCAAAGCTGTGCCGCCCTGTGTGCCGCGTTCGCGGTACGGTGTCGTGGAATAATGCGCGCGGTAGCATTTGGAGAAATGCGAGGGCGAGGCAAAGCCGCAGGCCAGCGCCACGTTGATGACGGACATATCGGTTTGCATCAACAGGTTGCGCGCTTTGGATAGCCGCAATTCCATGTAGTAACGCTTTGGCGAGCGGTTGAGGTAACGGCGAAACAACCGTTCAAGCTGGCGGGTGGACATGCCGACATCATCGGCCAGATCGGCAGGGCTGATCGGTTCTTCGATCGCATTTTCCATCATCTGGATGACCTGGCTAAGTTTTGGATGGCGCACGCCGATGCGGGTGGGGATAGACAGACGCTGGGTGTCTTGATCGGTGCGGATGGTAGAGTAGATAAGCTGGTCGGCCACGGTATTGGCAACATCATTGCCGTGATCCATCGAGATGATATTCAGCATCATATCCAGCGACGCAGTACCGCCTGCCGTGCTCATCCGGTTGCCATCAATCACAAAGATCGAGCGGGTAAGCTTGACCTGCTCGAACTCCTCCAGAAACCCGTCCTGGTTTTCCCAGTGGATCGTTGCCTTTTTCCCGTCAAGCAAGCCCGCCTTGGCCAGCGCGTAAGTGCCGGTACACAGCCCGCCAATCGCCACCCCGCGCCGCGCCTCACGCCGCAACCAGTTCAAGATGCCTTTGGTCGTGGCCTTTTGCACATCAATGCCGCCGCAAACCAACACCGTATCATCGCGATCAATTTCCGACAGGCCGATATCAAGCGTAAAGGCCGCGCCGTTGGAACATTGCACCATACCCTCGCCCTCGCCGGCCAGCAGCCAGCTATAGGCCGGCGCGCCGATCACGCGATTGGCAATACGCAGTGGCTCGATCGCACTGGCAAAGGACAGCATTGTGAACTTGTCCAGCAGCAAAAACACAAAGCGCCGTGGCGCAAGAACCTTGCTGGTATTGGTCGCTTTTTTTGGCGGAACAGACATTATTCTCTTTCAAACGGCAGACATTCGCCTTCAAACGGTAAACGTGACTACCGAAACAGGAAAATGCGGTGTCGGCAAGGGGGCGCGCCCCTTTCGGCCTTTGCTTTTCATGATACAATGCCTATACCCCGTGCCGATACCGCTAACTTTCGGAGAAGACCGATGACGCAGGCATGGAAAAAAACAGACTGGCGCAACAAACCTCGGGTGCAAATGCCCGACTATCTGGATGCGGCGGCGCTGAGTGCCGTTGAGTCGCAGCTTGCAAAATATCCGCCTTTGGTGTTCGCAGGCGAGGTGCGCAGGCTCAAGGCACAGCTTGGTGCGGCCGCTGAGGGCAAGGCGTTTTTGCTGCAAGGCGGCGATTGTGCCGAAAGCTTTGCCGAGTTTTCTGCCGACAACATTCGCGATACCTTTCGCGTGATGCTGCAAATGGCGGTGGTTTTGACCTATGGCGCCAAGGTGCCGGTGGTGAAAGTGGGGCGCATGGCGGGGCAATTCGCCAAGCCACGATCCGCGCCGACCGAAATCATCAATGGCGAAGAATTTGCCAGCTACCGCGGTGATATCATCAATGGGTTCGAGGCAACGCAAGAAAGCCGGGTCCCCGATCCGAACCGCATGTTGCAGGCCTATACCCAGGCTGCCGCCAGCCTGAACCTGCTGCGCGCGTTTTCAACCGGGGGCTTTGCCGATATTCACCGGGTGCATAGCTGGACGCTTGGCTTTGCCGAGCATGACAAGGCCGAACGCTACCGCGAGCTGTCGAACCGCATTTCCGATGCGTTGGATTTCATGCAAGCGGCCGGTGTAGACAGCACAACCGCGCATCAATTGTCGCAGGTGGATTTTTACACCAGCCACGAGGCGCTTTTGCTGGAATATGAACAGGCGCTGTGCCGGGTGGACAGTATTTCGGGCCAGCCGATTGCCGGCTCGGGGCATATGATCTGGATCGGCGACCGCACGCGCCAGCCAGACGGGGCGCATGTGGAATTTGCGCGCGGTGTCCAGAACCCGATCGGGTTGAAATGTGGCCCAACGACAACGGCCGATGACCTGAAAGTGCTGATGGCCAAGCTGAACCCCGAAAATGAGGCGGGGCGCTTGACGCTGATCGCGCGCTTCGGGGCGGGCAAGGTGGGCGACAATCTGCCGCGTCTGATCAAGGCGGTGCAGGAAGAGGGGGCAAAGGTATTGTGGTCTTGCGATCCCATGCATGGCAACACGATCAAGGCTGCCAGTGGCTACAAGACCCGGCCATTTGAATCGGTTCTGCGTGAAGTGCGCGAGTTTTTTGCGATTCATCAGGCCGAAGGCACAATTCCCGGCGGCGTACATTTTGAGATGACCGGCAAGGATGTGACCGAATGCACCGGCGGATTGCGCGATGTGACCGATGAAAACCTGTCTGACCGCTATCATACCGCCTGCGACCCGCGTCTGAATGCCAGCCAGTCACTGGAACTGGCCTTTCTGGTGGCGGAAGAACTGTCGAAAACCCGCGCGGCCGCGCGCCGGATTGCGCTGTAGCGGTTCCGGAATTTTTGGGACCCTGAAAAAGGGGCTGACCCGGTTTGCACTTGGTCTGAACAGGCGAAAGTGCAAACCGCAGGGGCCAACTGTCTGGCCTGTTCGCTGTCGCGTTCAAGTACAAAATGCGTTTGTGCTGTGGCCTACTCGACCAGACGCAGATAGGGGGGCGTTTTGCCGGGGCAGCCATCGAACCGGGCAGCGGGTTCGGCAAATTCCCTTGGTTTCGCGCTGGTGACAAGCTGCGGCGCAAAGGCTTTGCGCCGGGGTTGTGCGTCAGGTGGCGTGGCGCGAACAAGCATCGTGGCGGTGCTGTGCGCGATATCAAACCGACGCGGGCTGCGGCCAATCTTGCCTGTCATGTCAAGGCAGCCAAGGCCTATGCCCATAGCGCCGTTGTTGTCGCGCACAGGTAAAATCAACATTCGCGCCGTCATATCCGGCCGACAGATGCCACTATTGGCGATCAGATCCATGGTCAAGATTGCCGGGGAATGAAAGACCGTTTCCAGCTTGCTTGCCAGAATGGGCCGCGCCTCGGGGCTGAAAAGCGCTGAAAGCGGCATCCCGCGCACCTCCATTCCCATCAGATCGGAAAACGCCATTCCGGCAATCCGAAAGCGTGCCAGACCGGGGGCGATGCGTTCGATCAGAAAGGTGCAAGAGAGCGCGGATTCGATTCCGCGCGGGCTGATCTGCGACCGCAGGGGGATCGTATCGCCATCGCGCAGCGCCTCCCAATAGGCGCGAACCTGGGCAAGCGGGTCGATGCGCCCTTTGGTCGGGGCTGCGGCTGGGTTTGTGTCATCGCTGAACATCGTCATTATTTCACCACAGCACCACAACATGGCGCCCCCTCATATTGATGCATCTTTCTCGCTCTGCTATCGCACCATCTTGCGGGCCTGTGCCTGATGGCTATGGCCCTGTAGTCAATTGGTTAATGATAGCGCAAGACTTGTTACTGAAACCTTAATTTACACGAAAATCGCTGCTATTGGTATTCAAAGTGTATAAATGGTAAATGCCACCGGGGTCGGGTCTGCGCGGATCTGCGACTTTGCAAGCCGACACAAAAAAAGGAGCTACTGGCGATGACCCAATCCATGACCGGATTCGCAACGCGGCGCGGCCAGCACGGGGCGCATACCTGGGCGTGGGAATTGCGATCGGTCAACGGCAAGGGGCTGGATTTGCGGCTGCGGGTGCCGGATTGGATTGAGGGGCTGGAGATGCAATTGCGCGCGGCCCTGGGCAAAAGCCTGGCGCGTGGCAATGTTGGCCTGACGCTGAAACTTGCGCGAGAGGCGGGGGGGGATGCGCCGCTGCGGCTGAACCAACCTGCGCTGCGGGCCGTATTGGTGATGTTGGCCGAGGTAGAGGCCGAGGCGATGTCTACCGGCGTAACCTTGGCGCAGGCCAGTCAGGCCGATGTGCTGGCGCTGCGGGGCGTGATGGAACAGGCCGGCGATGAGGGCGACACGAGGCCGCTTGCCGCCGCGTTGATGCGCAACTTTTCGCTGCTGCTGGCTGATTTTCTGGCGATGCGGGCGACTGAAGGGGCCGCGCTGCGTGCGATCATTCTGGACCAGCTTGGCCAGATTGAAGCGCTGATCAAACAGGCCGCACGGGAAGCCGAGGCGCGGAGCGATGTTGTGGCGCAAACCCTGAAAGACAACATCAAGAAACTTATGCAATCAACGGATAACATTGATGAAAGGCGAATAGAGCAAGAGCTGGCCCTGCTTGCCGTCAAAGCAGATGTAACCGAAGAGCTTGACCGGCTGCGCGCCCACACGGTTGCGGCGCGGGCCTTGGTGGCCTCGGATGATCCGGTGGGGCGCAAGCTGGATTTTCTGATGCAAGAGTTCATGCGCGAGGCAAATACGCTATGCTCCAAGGCACAGGCGATGGCGCTGACACGGGTCGGGCTTGACCTTAAGGCTGTGATTGATCAGATGCGTGAACAGGTTCAGAACGTGGAATGAAGATGCCAGTATCCCCCAGCCGTCGCGGACTTTTGCTTATTTTATCGTCTCCCTCGGGGGCCGGAAAATCAACCCTGGCCAGAATGTTGATGGGCTGGGACCCGACAATACGGTTTTCGGTTTCGGCCACAACCCGCGCGCCGCGTGCGGGTGAAAAGGATGGGCGCGATTACTATTTCCGCAGTCACGACCAGTTTGAAGCGATGATTGCGGCGGGCGAATTGCTGGAACATGCCGAGGTGTTCACCAATTATTACGGCTCTCCCAAAGCTCCGGTCGAGGCGGCGATGGCCGAGGGGCGTGATACCTTGTTCGATATTGACTGGCAGGGCGGGCAACAAATTCGCAATTCTGCGCTGGGGCGTGATGTGGTGTCGGTTTTTGTCCTGCCGCCCTCTATTGCCGAGCTGGAAAACCGGCTGCGGGGCCGCGCACAAGATAGCGACGCGGTAATCGCAGAGCGCATGGCAAAATCACAATCCGAGATCAGCCATTGGGCGGAATATGACTATGTTCTGGTCAACCAGGAGTTGGACCAGACTTTTACCCGCCTGCGCACGATTCTGGAGGCAGAGCGGTTGCGCCGAGATCGCCAGCCAGCGCTTTCGGGTTTTGTGCGTGGGCTAAATCAGGAGTTTGAGTCAAGATGATCTATGCGTTGAATGGCTTTGCGCCGAAACTGCACCCTGATACCTGGGTCGCCGATGATGCCAATGTGATTGGCAAGATCGTGCTGGGCGAGGGCGCGAGCATCTGGTTCGGGGCCACGCTGCGCGGCGATAATGAGGAAATAAGGGTCGGGGAAAACAGCAACATTCAGGAAAACTGCGTGTTGCATACCGATATGGGGTTTCCGCTGACCATCGGGGCGCGCTGCACGATTGGCCATAAGGCGATGCTGCATGGCTGCACGATTGGCGATGGCACCTTGATCGGTATGGGGGCCACGGTGTTGAACGGCGCGCAAATCGGCAAGGGCTGTCTGATCGGGGCCGGGGCGCTGATTACCGAAGGCAAGGTGATACCGGATGGCAGCCTGGTCATGGGCGCACCGGGTAAAGTGGTGCGGGCTCTGGACGCCGAGGCGCAAGAAAAACTGCTGCAATCGGCGGCAAACTACCGAGAGAACATGCAGCGGTTCCGCGCGGGGTTGAAGGCGGTTTAAGCCGACGGTTAAGTTTGGTGACGTAAAGACAGCAAGGATAGCGCTATGAGAATCGGCAATCGCGACATTGGCCCCACCCATCCGCCCCTGGTGATCGCCGAGATCGGGATCAATCACGGTGGCAGCCTTGAGGTAGCCCGCGAAATGGTGCGGCAGGCGGCCCTGTCGGGCTGCGAATGTATCAAGCATCAGACCCATATTCTGGAAGATGAGATGACCGATGAGGCGAAATCCATCTTTCCGCCCAATGCCGATGTGTCGATCTGGCATGTGATGGAGGCCTGCGCGCTGTCGCTTGACGATGAGCGCGCGCTGAAGGCCTATACCGAAAGCCTTGGGATGATCTATCTTTCCACCCCGTTCAGCCGGGCGGCAGCGGATTTTCTGCAAACGCTGGACGTGCCGGCCTATAAGATCGGCTCGGGTGAGGCCGATAACCTGCCGCTGATCCGCCATATCGCCAGGTTCGGCAAGCCGGTGATTCTGTCAACCGGGATGCAGAGCATTGAAAGCCTGCGGGCAAGCGTTGCAATTCTGGATGCGGCGGGGGTGGATTATGCCTTGCTGGAATGTACCAATCTATACCCCAGCCCGCCGGAAATCGTGTCTCTGCAAGGGGTAACCGATTTGAAAGCGGCCTTCCCACGCGCCGTTGTCGGCTTTTCCGACCATTCCATCGGGCCGGAAATGGCGCTGGCCAGCGTCGCCCTTGGGGCCTGTATTCTGGAGCGGCATTATACCGATACCCGCTACCGCATCGGGCCCGACATCATCAATTCCATGGACCCGGCAGAATTGAAATTCCTGATTGATCGCTCTAAGGAAATTCATATCGCCTTGCACAACCCCAAGCAACGCACCGCAGCCGAAGAACCTGTGTATCGTTTTGCCCGTGCCAGCGTCGTGGCCGACCGCGACCTGCCCGAAGGCCATGTCATCACCGAAACCGATATCTGGGCCCGCCGCCCCGGTTCGGGTGAGATTGCGGGGTATGAGTTTGACGCCGTTCTGGGCAAACGCCTGACGCGGGCGGTGAAACGCAACACCCAGCTGAAATGGGCAGATCTGGCGTGATTCCAGCCTGGAAAATACGGCGCGAACTGCTGCGCTTCGGTCAGCAGTTGCGCGCCATTCCCGAAGCCCTGTGGGAGCCTGTTGCACAACGCCGCCACGATGCAGCGTTTGAGCGTGGCTTTGCTGTAAACCATGGTGCCGTGGCCGCCGCCGAGAAAATCGCGCTGGTTTTGATCTGGCAGCCAAAAGGCATTGCAGAGTCGCTGCTGGAAACCTGCAAGCATCTGGTTGCAAATGGCTATGCGCCTTTCATTGTGTCAAATGCAAAGCTTTTGCCAGATGATCGCAGCAAGCTGTTCCCCTATGTCTGGCTGATGTTGGAACGGCCGAATTTCGGGTATGATTTTGGCGGCTATCGTGATGGCTTGCGGCAACTTGACCGGATGCAGCTTTTGCCCCGGCGGTTGGTGATCTTGAACGACAGCATTTGGTACCCGCTGCAAAGCGAGGATGACAGTTTGGCGCGGATGGAGGCAAGCGGCGCCGATGTGGTCGGAACCGTGCTGCGCGTTCGCGGCGAGGAGCGGTTTTTGGAAAGTTATTTCTATTCGCTGCCGCAAAGCACCTTGCGCCACGCGGCTTTCAAGACATTCTGGCAAGATTTGCGCCTGACCTCGAACAAGTACAAGGTTATCCGCCGGGGCGAGCGCGGCTTTAGTGCGGCGATGCGTGCGGCGGGTTTGCAGCTTGTCGGCCTGTTTGACCAAAAGACGTTTTTGACCCATGTCGAAAAGGCCGATGACAGTACCCTGCGCGATATTCTGCGCTATGCGGCCACGATGAATCCAATCGACAAGGCCGAGGCGCGGCAACTTTCATCGGGCCAGGCCGCTGATTTTGCCGTGAATGCACGCGCCCTGATTGTGCGGATGTTGCGCAAGGGGCAATTCTACAGCACATTTCCCATCGGTGCCTTTCGCCTGATGCACTACCCTGTCCTGAAAAAAAGCCGCGAACCGGCAAGCGCTTGCTGGCGCGCGGCTTATCTGGGGGCCGTGGCGGATGGGCAATTGCCCCCGCCGTCAGACAGCATTTTGCATGAAGCGCAGGCCATCACAGATATATCGAGCAACACGCCATGACCCAGTCTATCCTTTTCGTCACCGGAACCCGTGCGGATTTCGGCAAGCTGGAACCGCTTGCGCTTGCAGCGCAAGCGGCGGGGTTTGCGGTGTCGTTCTTTGTAACCGGCATGCATATGATGGCGCGCTATGGCCTGACCAAGCTGGAAGTGCAGCGCATGCAAGGGGTTGGCGTGCATGAGTTTTTGAACCAGCGGCCCGGCGATCCGCAAGATATGGTGTTGGCGAAAACCGTAATGGGGTTTTCGGATTTCATCACCGAGATGCGGCCTGATCTGATCGTCACCCATGGCGACCGTGTCGAGGCGTTGGCCTGTACCCTGGTCGCGGCAACAAACTATATCCGCTCGGGCCATATCGAGGGGGGCGAGGTTTCGGGCACGATTGATGAGATTTTTCGCCACTGCAACACCAAACTGGCAAGCGCGCATTTTGTCAGCTCGGACGCTGCGGCACGGCGGGTCATGGCCCTGGGAGAGCCGGGCCATGCGGTGCATGTGATCGGCTCGCCCGAACTCGATTTTCATTCGCGGCCCAGCGGGGTCACGATGGCGCAGGTACGCGCGCGCTATGATATCGACTTTGAGGATTACGGGATTTGCGTTTTTCACCCTGTTACCTCGGAGCAAGCGACGATGGGGGCGCAGGCGCGGGCGCTTTACGGCGCATTAGCGGATTCGGGGCGGAATTTTGTGCTGATTGCGCCGAATAATGATCCGGGGTCCGAGGATATTTTCAAGGCGATTGACGCTTTGCCCAAGGACAGATTCCGTTTGATTCCATCAATGCGATTCGCGCATTTTTCGGAATTGATGAAAAACGCCGCCTGTATGGTCGGCAATTCATCGGCAGGGGTGCGCGAGGCACCGTTTCTGGGCATCCCGTCGTTGGATATTGGCACGCGGCAGCACAACCGCGCCAATGCGCCCTCTATCCATTTTGCCGATGCGGCGGATGCGGCGGTGATTGCCGGGTTCCTGGCCAATCATTGGGGCAAAAGTTTCGTTCGCGATGAAGGGTTTGGCTCTGGTTCGGCAGCCGAGCGGTTTGTTGCTGTGTTGCAGAATGCTGATTTCTGGGCGCAAAGCCTGCAAAAAGAGTTTCAGGATCTTGGCTGACGCGGCCCCCCCAAGCCTTGCCTTGCGGGCCTATACGGCGCTGGCGCGGGCGCTGGCACTGGTGGCCCCGTGGCACCTGCAACGCCGGTTGCGCAAGGGGCGCGAAGACCCGGAGCGTTGGCGCGAAAAGCTGGGGCAGGCGGGGGCTGTGCGGCCTGCGGGGCGGCTGATCTGGCTGAATGCGGTGGGCTTGGGCGAGGTGATGGCGCTGCGTGGCTTGATTGAGGCGATGGGGCGCGCCGACCCGAAGGCACAGTTTTTACTGACCTCATCGGCGCGATCCTCGGCAGAGGTGATTTCAGCGCATTTGCCTGCGCGAACCATTCACCAATATCTGCCGCTGGATGCGCCGGGGTTTGTGGCGCGGTTTTTGGACCATTGGCGGCCGGATCTGTCAATCTGGGCCGAACAAGAGGTTTGGCCCGTGGCAGTGCATATGTGTGATCAACGCGGTATTCCCTTGGTGATGCTGAATGCTCGGATATCGGCGGCCTCTGCTGGAAAACGAAGATTTATCAAGGCATTGTACCGCGATGTTCTTGCAAGGTTTCAACAGTTGGTGGCGCAAGATCCCGCCAGCGCGGCGCATCTGAAAGCATTGGGCGCCCGCGATGTGCGGGTTATGGGGTCTTTGAAAGTGGCAGCCCCGCTGTTGCAGGCCAAACCCGATGAATTGGCGCGGATGCAGGCGATGTTTCAGGGCCGCAAGATCTGGGTCGCCGCCTCGACCCATCTGGAGGATGAGGCAGTGGCGATGGCGGCGCAGGCGCAGCTTTTTGCCAGCGATCCGCGTTGGCTGCTGGTGCTGGTGCCGCGCGACCCCAAGCGGCATTTGGCGCTGGAAATGCCGTTTGTGCGGCGCAGCCGTGAAACGGCGCTTGCGGGCCAGCCGATCTATCTTGCCGATACGTTTGGAGAGCTGGGCCTGTGGTATCGTTTGGCGCCTGCGGCGCTTGTCGGCGGCAGTTTCGGCCCGGTAGAGGGGCATAACCCCTGGGAGCCTGCCGCCTTGGGCTGCGCGGTTTTACACGGCCCCAGGATTGCCAATTTTACCGCCGATTATGCCGCCTTGCATGTTGCCGATGCCGCGCAAGAGGTGCGGGATGCCAAGTCACTGGTATCGGCCCTGATGAACCGCGACGATTTTCAACAGATGGGGTTGCGCGGCCAATCGCTTGTTCGCCGGGCAGCACCTTTGGATGACCTGGCGGCGCAGATGTTGAAGGTGGGGCATCGTGGCTAGATTCCCCTCGATCAAGCTGCGCCTGGCGCTGATGGCTTATGGGGCCGCCTGGGTGGTCGGATTGCCGCTGGTGCTGTTGTACTTGTGGCGGCGAGGGCGCAAGGATGCCGATTATCGCGCCCATATCGCCGAACGATTTGGGCTCTATGGCCCGCCAATGCGGGGCGCGGTCTGGGTGCATGCCGTGTCGCTAGGCGAGCTGCGCTCGGCGGTGCCGCTGATTGACGCGCTTTTGGGGCAGGGCGAACGGGTGGTGATTACCCATTTCACCCCGGCGGGGCGGCGCGAATTGACCCGCGTTTATGCCGATGCAATCGCTGCGGGCCGCCTGCGCGTGGTCTGGGTGCCGTTTGAAATCGGGCTGTGCTTTGCCGGGTTTTTCCGCTGCTTTGCACCGAAATACGGCTTGGTGATGGAGATCGAGATTTGGCCGCGCATGATCATGGCATGCCGCGCCAAAGCCGTGCCCTTGTTCATGTGCAACGCGCAATACCCCAGCAAAAGCTATGCCCGCGATGGCCAAACCGGCCTGCGGGCGCAGATCATGCAGGGCTTTGCCGGGGCCTTGGTAAAATCGGATTTGCAGGCGCAGCGTTTTGCAAGCGTGGGGGTACGCCCCATTGAAATAACCGGAGAATTGCGGTTTGATCAACCCATTCCGCCTGCACAGGTGGCGGCCGGCAAGGCGCTGAAGCCGGCGCGGGATGTGGTCGTGATTGCCAGCGCGATTGAGGGCGAAGATGAGGGATATATCAGTGCTATCAAGGCGGTACAGGCGGTTCGTGATACATTGTTTGTTTATGTTCCGCGCCGCCCCGAACGGTTTGATGAGGTTGCAGCACAGCTGATGGCAGCAGGCCTGCGCATTGCCCGGCGCTCAAATACACTTGGCCCCGATCTTTCGGGCGCGCTGCCCCAAGGCATAGATGTGTTTTATGGCGACAGTCTGGGCGAGATGTATTTCTATCTGGCGATGGCAACCCGTGTTGTCGTGGGCGGCGGGTTCAACCCCAAGGGCGCGCATAATATTATTGAGCCGCTTGCCTTGAAAAAGCCGGTTCTGGTCGGGCCGCAGGTCTTTACCATCGAATACCCGTTCAAAGAGGCCGAGGCGGCGGGTGTGGCGCGCTCGGTGCCTGATGCGGCGGCCTTGGCCGCTGCCCTGATTGCCCGCGATGACCCCACATCCGCCCAGATTGACGCCTTCTTTGCCGCCCATGCCGGCGCGGCCAGGCGGACGCTTGCGGGCATTGCTAGGCTTTTGGCTTAAGGCCGGCGTCGATTTGCTGTTGCAACAGAAACTCGACAATCCGCCAATCGAACGGTGTGTCGATATCATGGCAGCGATCGGGCGACAGCACATAGGGAATCACCCGTCCGTCATACAGCCCCTCGGCGCTGCGCAGATAATCCGGGGCCACAACATAGACCACCCCAACATGTTCATAAACCACAGGGGCCTGTTGGCGGGCCAAAACCCGGCCGGGCAGCGGTTTGGAGACATGCAGCGCGCCGCTTTCATCGGGCTCTACCAGGTTGAAATAGGGGTTCTTGCGGGCCTCGCAGCATGACATCACCATATCGGGGCGCTGTGCCGCAAACAGGGCCAGCGCATCGGTTATATCATGCGGCAGCCGCAAAGGGGCGGTGCAATCAAGGTCTAAAAACGCCGTGGCGGGGCCGGTTATGGCCTCGGTCACGCCCAGGGCATGTTGCCAGACATGAAACTTTCCGGCGGTGTCCGTGGCCAGATGCGCCGGGCGCAAACCGATTTCCAGCGCACCGCGTTTCACCGCATGATCATAGATCGCCTCATCATCGGTTGATACGACCACGACATCGACCGAAGGGTCGGCAAATAACTGATCCAGCGACCAATCTATCAAAGGCTTGCCGCAGATCGGACCAAAATTCTTGCCCGGAACCCCTTTGGAACCTTTGCGCGCGCCAATATGGCCGATGATCATAGCATTCCCCTTTTTCTTATGGCCTCTAGGAATGGCGCTGTTTGTCAGGATTTGCAATCTGTTGTGCGTGAAATGCCATTACATCCGTATTGCAGGATTTTTCCGGCTTACCCCTCTTGCATGCAGCGGAATCATCGGCTATTCAGCCGCCAGTCGGGTTGTTAGCTCAGTTGGTAGAGCGCTTCGTTTACACCGAAGATGTCGGCGGTTCGAGCCCGTCACGACCCACCATTTTCCCCAATCGTTACCGATATTCACATGGGCCCTGCGGCAGTAATTGCTTGGTATCGGGCCCTTTCCAGCAAAACGCCTGCCCGGCGATTCAACTGTGGAACGCCGCCGCTCTATAGCCCCCGCCCGCCACCGTCACCCGGCGGCCATACCCTTGATGCAATTGGGGTCGGTATCCTTTCCGGCGTCTGCGATTTGGATGATTCTGGCGGCGTCTGTGTCGCGATTCCCTTGCCTTGTCCCCTGGCCGTCACGTCCAAAGGCCGTGGAATATCCATATGCCCTGGGCAGGGGATCGGGCGCAGGGGCGGTTTCACTCGCCCCCGATAAGGTCGAGAGATTTATTCCTGCACCAGAGCGATGAAAAGCACTTTGGCCGCTTGACGCCGCACGCCGCCTTCCGTAATACCCCCTCACGTTCGAGCGGGTTCGGATGGTGCTGCGGTTGTAGCTCAGTTGGTTAGAGTACCGGCCTGTCACGCCGGGGGTCGCGGGTTCGAGCCCCGTCAACCGCGCCATCCGCCCGCCCGAACGTAATAAATGCGCGGTTGTAGCTCAGTTGGTTAGAGTACCGGCCTGTCACGCCGGGGGTCGCGGGTTCGAGCCCCGTCAACCGCGCCATTTTATCATTCCAATTCCTGAATAGATACGCTAGGCACAGCCCAAAAATAGGGGCTGTCATGGCATTTCTAGAGTCGCTTCCGCTGGGCCCGCTGGTTCTGGTTGCCTTGGCCCTTGGGCTGGCACCGTTTTTCCCCGAGCCGCATCTTTGGGAAAAGTTGAAGCTGTTGGCTGCAGGCAGCCTGACGCGCCCCATAGATATTTTCGATCTGCTGATGCATGCCGCCCCGGTCGTTCTATTGCTCGCAAAACTGATCAGAATGGCGCTGAAAGCGTGACCCGATAGCGAACATACACATCAGGGGCCCGCATCCCGACAATACCCCCAAGGCTGCGCCATATCGCTTCACCCTCTGGCACCAGATCTGGGCCAATTGCGCCCCATCCCCGCTTTCTTTTCGGCAAAAATATCCCGGGGGGTCCGGGGGGCTGGCCCCCCGGCGCGGGCCAAACGGCCCAAACCTCAGCGAGTCAACCGGTCCAACACCCGCGCCCAAGAGCGGATGCCTTTGTGAAAACTCTCCATATCGTATTTTTCATTCGGCGAATGGATCTGATCATCATCCTTGCCAAACCCGATCAGCATTGCATCCATATCCAGATAGGTCTTGAAATATCCCGCAATCGGGATCGAGCCCCCACAGCCGACATAGGCCGCCGCAACGCCCCATTCCTCGGTCAGGGCGGCCCGCGCCGGTTCAAACGCGGGGTTGGCCACGCTCATCTGGCTTGCAGGGCTGTTGCCGTGGCCCTTGAAGTCAACCGAACAATCGGCAGGCAACGCGCTTTCAACATAGGCGCGGAACGCTTTTCGGATGGCAAAAGGGTCTTGCTGGCCAACCAGACGAAAGCTGATCTTGGCATGGGCCTGGGCGGGCAATACGGTCTTGAATCCATCGCCGGTATAGCCGCCCCAGATGCCGTTCACTTCGCAGGTGGGGCGCGACCAGATCATTTCCAGCGGCGTGCGATCGGCCTCACCGGCGGGCACCGACAAGCCAACATCGCCAAGAAAGCGGGCGTGGTCAAAGGCAAGGCCCTGCCACTGCGCGCGCATCGCGTCCGAAAGCTCGGGAACGGCGTCATAAAAGCCGGGCAGGGTGATGCGCCCGCTGTCATCATGCAGCCCCGCAAGGATGCGGTTCAACACGCGGATCGGATTAGCCGCCACACCGCCATACATGCCGGAATGCAGATCCTTGTCCGGGCCGTGAATGGTCAGCTCCTCGCCCAGCAAACCGCGCAGCATGGTCACGATGGCCGGGGTTTTTGATTCGAACAGCCCGGTGTCGCAAATCAGGGCCACATCGGCGCGCAGCTCCTCCGCGTTTTCTTTCATGAAGGGAATCAGCGAGGGCGAACCGGATTCCTCTTCGCCCTCCAGAAAAATCGTCAACCGGCAGGGCAGGGTGCCATGCTGGGCCTTCCACGCCCGGCACGCCTCAAGAAAGGTCATCAACTGGCCCTTGTCATCCGATGCCCCGCGCCCGCGAATGACCCGGCCTTTCGGCGTTTCCTCGACCTGCGGGTCAAAGGGGGCACGGTCCCACAGGTCCAGCGGGTCCACGGGTTGCACATCGTAATGGCCGTAAAACAGCAGATGTGGGCTTTTGGCCCCGTTTCCGGTTTCATCCGTGTTGAAATGCGCCACCACCATTGGATGGCCGGGCGTTGGTCGTTTGCTGGCCTCAAACCCCAGGGAAATCAGATCCTCGACCAACCAATCTGCCGCACGGTCGCAGTCAGCCTTGAACGCAGGGTCGGTAGAAATGGACGGGATGCGCAGCAGATCCAGCAAACGCTCGGTCGCTTGCGGCAAGGCGTCATCAATTTTGGCCAGGACAGCGTCGAGTGACATAAGGCTTCTCCGATTTGTGAATTTTGCGGCAGACTAACAGCCACACCGCCCCTGTCCAGAGCCGTAAAACCCGGCTAAAACAGGTCAAGGCCAACTGGCACGGCAGAGATGATAGGAGCAAACTATGATGAAGATGGTCAAACACAGCAGCCTGATGGCCGGCGCGGCCCTTGTTGCGCTGGCCGGGGCCGGATTTGCCGAACCGATCAGCGGCAAAGCCGCCGCCGAAATGCTGTTCTCGCCCAAAGGGGCGGAAGTAGAGGCATTTGCGGTTGACGGGTTGCCCGCAGAGAATGCCGCGCTTTTGCTGCAGGTCGTCAAGGATTACGCCTATTACGCCGCCGTGGCGATTGCCCCGGATGAGGATATTCTGAAATCAGAGGCGACAATGCTGGTCGCAAATCATCACAGCGTTGAGGCGGCCTCGACTGCAGCGCTTGAAGGCTGCAACAAGGCCCGAACCACTGAAACCCCCTGTGCCGTTGCCGCCATTGTACGCCCCGAGAAGTGGCAGGCGCGTGCCTTGCAGCTTTCGGTTGAAGGCACGGTCGCGCTGAAAAACGACTATGGCAAAAAAGGCGAGCGGGCGCTGGCAACCAGTGCGCAAACCGGCTTTTTTGCCTTGGCGTCAGGGCCGGGTGCTCAGGAGGCAGCACTGGCGGAATGTACCCAGAAAGGGGCCTCTGATTGCATCGTGGTTGTGGCCGACGCCGAATAATGCAAGATATGAAATCAGGGGGGCGTCAAATTGCCCCCTATCAGATATAGAGTTTGATGAATATCAAGGCGGGCAATGCGAATCTGCTGCAGATTGGCCCAAACCAGCCGCAGATCATCCTGATTTGAGGCAGGACGCTTGGAGACACTTATGAATTATGAAGCCGCACTCGACACCGCCCTGAACCGTTTGCACGAAGAGGGTCGTTACCGCACCTTCATTGACATTGAGCGTCGCAAAGGGGCCTATCCTGCCGCCGTCTGGCGCAAAAAGGACGGGTCAGAGCAAGATATCACCGTTTGGTGTGGCAATGACTATCTGGGCATGGGCCAGCATCCGGTTGTTCTGGCCGCGATGGTCGAGGCGCTGGAGGCGACGGGGGCGGGCTCGGGCGGGACGCGCAATATCTCGGGGACCACAGTCTATCACAACCGGCTAGAGGCCGAGTTGGCCGATCTTCATCATAAAGAGGCTGCCTTGGTTTTCACCTCGGCCTATAACGCCAATGATGCGACGCTGTCGACGCTGCCAAAGCTGTTTCCGGGGCTGATCATCTATTCCGACGCGCTGAACCACGCGTCAATGATCGAAGGTGTGCGCCGCAATGGTGGGGCCAAGCGGATTTTCCGGCACAATGACGTGGCGCATCTGCGCGAATTGCTGGCCGCCGATGATCCGGCTGCACCCAAGCTGATAGCCTTTGAATCGATTTATTCGATGGACGGCGATTTTGGCCCGATCGAGGCGATTTGTGACCTGGCCGATGAATTTGGCGCGCTGACCTATATTGATGAAGTTCATGCTGTTGGCATGTATGGCCCGCGCGGGGCCGGGGTGGCCGAACGCGACGGCCTGATGCACCGGATTGATATCATCAACGCCACGCTGGCCAAAGCCTATGGTGTCGCTGGCGGTTATATCGCAGCCTCGGCCAAGATGTGCGATGCGGTGCGGTCTTATGCCCCCGGCTTTATCTTTACGTCCTCCATGCCGCCGGCGGTTGCGGCGGGCGCGGCCGCCTCGGTGCGGCATTTGAAAACCGCGCAGCATCTGCGCGACGCGCAGCAGTTGCATGCGCGCATCCTCAAGGATCGGTTGAAATCTATTGGTCTGCCGCTGATCGACCATGGCAGCCATATTGTTCCGGTCCATGTTGGCAATCCGGTGCATTGCAAGGCTTTGTCAGACATGTTGCTGGAGAAGTTCGGCATTTACGTTCAGCCGATCAACTTCCCAACCGTACCGCGCGGCACAGAGCGCCTGCGGTTTACGCCGTCGCCGGTTCACGATGCGTCCCAGATTGATACGTTGGTGCGGGCTATGGATATGCTTTGGCAGCAATGTGCGCTGAATCGTGCCGAGATGACAGCTTAGGTGGTTCTGCGGGTGCAATGTAAGTTGCGTTGTGGTAGAATCTCCGTGATACGAAGGCCTTGAGTCGATGCAAAAAGCGACTCAGGCGATAATCTGGGGCAGCAACGGGGCAAATATATGATCGGCCGAAGGACAGCACCTTCGACGTCTGAAGTCGACAAGCCAAAAGGCTTTGACGATTTTGAGTTACGTCTAGGCGATCTGATGCGCGGTGAGCGCGCGACCTTGGGCAAATCATTGCTGGATGTTCAACGAGAGCTGAAGATCAAAGCGACCTATGTTGCTGCCATTGAAAACTGCGATGTGACCGCCTTTGAAACCCAAGGGTTCGTGGCTGGTTATGTCCGCTCTTACGCACGCTATCTGGGGATGGACCCGGATTGGGCATATGAAAAGTTTTGCCGCGAGGCGAATTTCACGCTTGCGCATGGGATGTCTGCAGCCGCTTCGCCGGCGCGGATTTCCAAGGCGTCAGGTAAGGCCCAGGATTTTGGTGATCCGCTTGCAAACCCGAATGCAACCTTTGTGCCGCGTAGCGAAACCGTGTTTTCGCGGATTGAACCCAGGGCGATAGGGTCGCTTCTGGTGCTGATCGGCCTGATTGGTGGGCTTGGCTATGGCGGCTGGTCGGTGTTGCAAGAGGTTCAGCGCGTTCAGCTTGCCCCCGTCGATCAAGCGCCGCAAGTCGTGGCCGAGATAGACCCGTTGGGCAATGTGCAAGGTGTTGCCCCCTTGGTGCGTTCCGCGCCTGAATCGCAGGCAGCGACGCCGGGTTCAGTGACGCTTGCCGCAGATACAGGCTTGCAATCCCGGTCCGATCGTTTGTATCGCCCGCAAGCGTTGGACGTTCCGGTTTTAACCTCGCGCGATGGGCCTATTTCAGCCATTGACCCCCAGCGCGGTGGCGCGTCTGCTGCTGATAGTCAGGCCGTGGCTGCCGTCGCCGCCGCTGATGGCACAGATCTGGGAACCGAGGTGCAGGTTGTTGCTGCCGAGATGAACAGGGTTGAGCTTTTGGCTGTGCGCCCGTCTTGGGTGCGTGTCTCCTCGGCTGACGGTACGGTCTTGTTTGAAAAGGTGCTGGATTCCTGCGAACGCTACACCGTACCCTTGCTTGAAGATGCGCCCGTGTTGCGGGCAGGTAATTCGGGCTCGGTTTATTTTACGGTCAACGGTAAAACCTTTGGCCCCTCGGCCCCCGGTGCGCAGGTTGTGAAAAACGTGGTGCTGACCGCCGAAGCCGTGCAGCAACGGTTCCCAAGCGTGGAAACCGGGCAATCGGTTGCGGTGGCGAATGCGGATAGCGCCTTGGTGCTTTGCCCATCCAGCCCGTCCTTGTGACCCAAGATGCGACAGCGCGGGGGAAACGCCCGCGCGGTTGCCTTTTGCGCTTTCAACCCCACCAAGTATGATCGCAATGACTGCAAGAGACTTTTGATGACCCATAATCCCATTCGCCCCTGGCGCAATATTGCCCGCCGTAAATCGCGCCAGATAATGGTGGGCAAGGTGGCTGTTGGCGGCGATGCACCGATCTCGGTGCAAACCATGACCAACACGCTGACCACCGATATCAAAGCCACGATTGAACAGGTGCAACGCGCCGCTGCTGTGGGCTGTGACATCATCCGCGTTTCGACCCCTGACCGTGAAAGTGCTTTGGCCCTGCGCGAGATTTGTCGCGAATCCCCGGTGCCGATCGTCGCCGATATCCATTTCCACTACAAACGCGCGATTGAGGCCGCCGAAGCGGGGGCCGCCTGCCTGCGTATCAACCCCGGAAATATCGGTGATGCCGCGCGGGTGCGTGAGGTGATCAAAGCCGCCAAAGATCACGGCTGTTCGATCCGAATTGGCGTAAACGCCGGCAGTCTGGAACGCCATCTTCTTGATAAATATGGTGAACCTTGCCCGGATGCGATGGTGGAATTGGGGCTGGATCATATCAAGATCTTGCAAGACAATGATTTCCATGAATTCAAGATCAGCGTGAAAGCCTCCGATGTTTTCATGGCTGCTGCCGCCTATCAACAACTGGCCGACGTTACGGATGCGCCGATACATCTTGGCATCACCGAAGCGGGCGGGTTGCAATCGGGCACCGTAAAATCTGCTATTGGTCTTGGCAATCTGCTCTGGTCGGGGATAGGCGATACAATCCGCGTGTCGCTTTCGGCCGATCCGGTCGAAGAGGTGAAGGTCGGCTTTGAGATTCTTAAATCCCTTGGCTTGCGGCATCGCGGTGTCACCATTATTTCTTGCCCCTCCTGCGCGCGCCAAGGCTTTGACGTTATCAAAACCGTGACCGAACTGGAAACGCGCCTGGCCCATGTCACCACCTCACTAAGCCTGAGCATCATCGGCTGTGTGGTCAATGGCCCTGGCGAGGCGTTGATGACCGATATCGGCTTTACCGGCGGCGGGGCCGGATCAGGCATGGTGTATCTTGCGGGCAAGCAAAGCCACAAGCTGGGCAACGAGGCCATGATCGAGCATATTGTCGAGCTGGTCGAAGAAAAAGCCGCACAAATTGATGCGGCGACCGCATTGGCAGCAAAGTTGGCCGAGGACCAGGCGCTTTGACATGCCGACCCGTCCGGCTGTGCGTGCCTTGGCCGAGAGTTGCGCCGGGCGTGTTTATTCATGGCGTTGCTTGAAAAAAGCAAAAGCCCGCAACGCTTGCGGGCTTGGGTAGTTATCTTTTGTGTTCAGGGGGGGCAGCGTAAAGTTGAAACGCTTTAGTCCTGCCAAAATACCTTCTTGCTTTCAACATGTGCATCGCGGGTTGACAGGCCGATATCTTTCAGCAAATGCGCGTCAAGCCGTTGCAATGTGCGGCGGGTTTTTTGGCGCTGACCCCATTTCAGAACAGTGACAGCCAACGCGAATACAGGGGCGACCAAACGGGGCTGCGTGCGGAATTCGGTAAACGTCTCATTATTCTGGTAGGACATGGCGGACCTCTTTTTTTGTAGCGATACAATCCAGATTGACTGTATGCACACAATATCGCATAACGGGCCAAAACATGCCAGAGGTAACTTGTGACCGATACAAAGTGGCTGCCAGACTTGACACAATACCCCGGTCCAAAATATCTGGCGCTGGTCCGGGCGCTGCGCGAGGCGATCCGGCAGGGGCTTTTGCCGCCCGACAGCCAGCTTCCTACCGTGCGCGATCTGGCGTGGCAGATGAAGGTCACCCCCGGCACCGTGTCACGCGCCTATCAACTGGCCACACAAGAGGGGCTGCTGGCGGCAACCGTGGGGCGCGGAACTTTTGTCGCCTCAGCCATGCCACGTTTTGGCCCCAGCCAAAGTTTTTACGCCGAACGCGATCCGGCGCATTTGGCAGGCCGCATCGACATGCGCTCGCCGCGGATGCCAGAGGTGGGGCAGGGCGCGGCTTTTAACGCGGCTTTGGCGGGGCTTGCGGGCCAGGTGGCAAGCGATTGGCTTGACTATCCCAGCCAGCGCGGTGAGGAAGAGCTGCGTCACGCGGTTATTGACTGGTTGCAAGGCCGGGTGCTTGGCCCGGTGACGGCCGATGATATCGCGCTCAGCTATGGTGGGCAAAGCGCTGTCAACCTGATTTTCCAATGCTGTCTGCGTGGTGATCGGCCTATGGTTCTGATCGAAGATCTGGCCTATGCCGGGTTTCGCCATGCCGCCCGCCTGTCGCGCGCCGATCTGCTGGCGCTGGAGGTGGATGACGAGGGCCTGCGCCCCGATGCGTTGGAGGCAGCCTGTCGTCGCCATAGCCCTCAGGTGTTGTGTGTGACCACCGAGGCGCAAAATCCGACCACGGTGCGCATGCCCGAACAGCGCCGTCAGGAAATTGCCGATATCGCAAAAACCTATGAAATTCAAATAATTGAAGACGATTGTTATACCATCGCGCAAAGCGATATTCCATCCTTGCGCGCCCTTGCCCCTGACCGCACCTGGTATGTCGGCAGCTTTTCCAAAAGCATTTCGGCGGCCTTGCGGCTTGGCTATGTTGTCTGCCCCAGTGGCATGGGCCAGGCGGGGCGTTTGACGGCGCAGCACAGCTTTTTCGGGCTGGCCCGCCCGGTAGCCGATCTGTGTCTGTCGCTGCTTGCCAGCGGAGAGGCGGCGGCACTGCGCAGTGCGGTTCAGGACGGGTTTTCGGACCGGCTGGAAGGTTTGGTCAATATCCTTGGCAAATATGACCTGTCATGGCAGCCCGGCCTGCCCTTTGTCTGGTTGCGGCTGCCCTCGGGCTGGCGCGCCTCTATCTTTGCGCGCATGGCCGAAACCGAAGGTGTGTTGTTGCGCTCGGCTGATGAGTTTGCGCTGATCCATGGCCGCGCGCCCAACGCGGTGCGCATGGCGCTGCCCGGCAATCACAGCCGCGCCCAGATCGAGGATGCCTGCCGCCGCCTTGCCCGCCTGCTTGAAAGCCCCCCAACCGAGCTTTCGGTCTGAGTGTTGCATTCCTGACGCCAAGTGCCTCAAATTAAATCAGTTCTATTGACCGACCAATTCCGTACACGCATCTTGCCTATTCAAGCAGCAGGTATAAAAAGAGACCCGAAAATGGGATATCAAACTGGTTTTCATGCGCCCAACGGCAGTGCGGATTTTCTTGGGTTTCGCAAGGGCCGTAATGGGGACACCGAGGTGGTTTATGACGACGGTATCAGCCGCCGGTTGGTCTGGCGGGTGTCTGGTGCGGCGGTCAATGAAGCACATTTGTCGGATGCGCTGCGCCATGCGGTCGGCGCGCTGAAAGTTGTGCCGGCGCTGATCACCGAAGCCGGCAAGCGCGCCATCGCGTTGGAGTGTATCGAGATCTGATCTGGGCTGCACAGCCGGGGGGCTGAATTCCACTCTTTCCTCAGGCTGAAAGCTGTGCAACAAATTGTCAAAAGCAGGCGGGATGGGGTAGGTTGACCGAATGAGCGCACAATCGCGATGGAGCAAGTGGCGGCAGACCGAGGCCGCCAACGGTTTGCTGATGATCAGCCCGACGGCGCTCTATGCAATCTTGATGTTGGCAGCGCCCTTGGGCACAATTTTGCTGTACAGCTTTCTGACCGATGGCTATCTGGAGATTATCCGCGACTTTACCCTTGCCAATTACATCGAAGCCTGGACGAATGAGCTGTACCGTTCGGTGATGCTGCGCTCTTTGTTTGTGGCGATGGTCGTGACTTTGGCCACGGTTCTTCTGGCCTTTCCGATCGCGTATTTTGTCAGCTTCCATGTTGATGCCTCAAAGAAATCGCTGTGGTTGTTCCTGATCACCATACCGTTCTGGACCAGCTATCTGATCCGGGTGTTTTTGTGGAAGGTGATCCTTGGCTATAATGGCGTGGTCAATTCGGGGCTGATTGGCCTTGGTGTTATTGACCAGCCGCTGGATTTCATCCTGTATAACGTGAACTCGGTGGTTATCACCCTGGCGCATGCCTATGCCCCCTTTGCAATATTGCCGATTTTTGTGGCCTTGGAAAAGATTGACCGCAGCTTGCTTGAGGCAGGTCAGGATTTGGGCGAGTCGAAATTCATGACGTTTCTGCGCGTTACCTTGCCCTTGGCGATGCCGGGGGTGATTGCGTCGGTGTTGATCGTCTTTATCCCGACAATCGGTGATTATGTTACGCCGCAGTTGGTTGGTGGGCCAGAAGGGCGGATGGTCGCAAACCTGATCCAGCTGCAATATCTGAAGCTGGATAATTACCCGCTGGGCTCGGCGATTGCAGTATCGGCGATGGCCATTGTTACCTTGGTAAGCCTGATTTTTGTCGGTTTGAACCGGCGCTATCTGAGAGGGCCGAAACAATGAAGGGTGGTTGGTTCAAGGTCTATGCCATTTGCTATTTGCTGTTCCTTTATGCGCCGATCATCATTTTGCCGATGTTTGCGTTCAATGATGCGACGGTGATTGCCTTCCCGCTGACCGGATTTTCAACGCGGTGGTTCTCGGCGATGCTGGAACAACCAACGCTTAGCATTGCTGTAAAGAATTCGCTGTTCATCGCGGTGACCTCTGCGATTTTGTCGACCACGTTGGGCATTTTCGCCGCGCGCGCCTCGACCCGTTACCGCTTTCCGATGAAGGCGGGGTTGATGGGGTTGATCATGTTGCCCCTGGTGCTGCCCGAGATTATCGTAGCGGTGTCTTTGCTTGTGGTGCTGCTGGGGCTGGGGGTGAACCTTTCGCTTTGGACAGTGATTATTGGGCATGTGCTTATTTGCACGCCGTTTACCATTGCAATTCTGTCCTCGGCCTTTCAATCCTTGGACCAGAGCCTGGAGGAGGCGGCCTATGATCTTGGCGAATCCGCCGCTTCGACCTTTCGGCTGATCATTCTGCCTTTGGTAATGCCGGGCATCATTTCCAGCTTGCTGATCTCCTTTACCATCAGCCTGGATGAGTTCATCATCGCCTTTTTCCTTGCCGGTACAGAACCGACCTTGCCTGTGTTCATTTTCTCGCAGTTCCGGTTCCCGCAAGCTGTGCCGGTGATCATGGCACTGGGCACGGTTCTTGTGTGCCTTTCCATCATCTTGCTGACCATTGCTGAATATTTCCGCCGCCGTGGCATCGCGAAATCGGGCGGAAAAGATACCGGAGGCTTCCTGTGACCGAGACCCCTACCATGATCGCGTTTCAGGACGTGCATAAATATTACGGCGATTATCACGCGCTGCGCGGCATCACCGCGACAATCCGCGCGGGTGAGTTTTTCTCGCTGCTGGGGCCTTCGGGGTGCGGCAAGACCACGCTGCTGCGCACGATTGCCGGGTTTGAAGGGATCAGTTCCGGCGCTGTGATGATCGACGGAAAGAATATGGCGGGGGTGCCGGCAAACCAGCGCCCCACCAATATGGTGTTCCAGTCCTACGCGATTTTCCCGCATCTGAGCGTGGGCGAGAATGTTGGCTTTGGCCTGCGCCGGGCCGGGCTTTCCAAGGCAGATCTGGCAGCGCGGGTGGCGGAGGCGCTGGATATGGTCGGGCTGAAAGGCTACGGTGCCCGGGCGGCACATGCCCTTTCCGGTGGGCAGCGGCAGCGGGTGGCCCTGGCGCGGGCGCTGATCTTGAAGCCAAAGGTTTTGCTGCTGGATGAACCTTTGTCGGCGCTGGACAAGAAAATGCGCGAGCAGATGCAGGTTGAATTGATCCGGCTTCAGCGGCAGGTCGGGATCACCTTCATTCTGGTCACCCATGATCAGGAAGAAGCGTTGGTGATGTCGGATCGGATCGCGGTGATGTTTGAAGGTGAAATCGCCCAATTGGCCGACCCAGAAACCCTGTATCGCCGCCCTAACAGCCGCAAGGTTGCCGATTTCATCGGGACGATGAACTTTTTGCCCGCCAGAATAGTCAACGAGACAGGCGGCAAGATTGAGGTTGAGGCGCAGGGCTTTGGCAAGCTGAGCCTTGACGCCGAGCAAGCGCCGGGGGCCGCCTCGGGTGACGGCGCCGTTGTGGGCTTTCGCCCCGAGACGTTGACGATTTTGTTCGAAGGGCAAGTTGCCAATGATCGCGAAGCCATGGCGACGATTGATGAGGTGGTCTATTTCGGGGACATGACCTATTATGACGTAAAGCTGGACGGGTCCGAAACGCCGATACGCATCTCTATGCGCAATGTTTTTGGCCGCCCGGTTCTGGATATCGGGACGCGGACGCGGGTGGCTTGGTCAGCCGGGGCTTTGGTACTGTTTCGCTAAGGCGTTTCACCGTGACTCGGGCTTGCGTGCCCGATGTTGCATTTACCGATCTGGCGGCAGCAGCCCCAACCCGCGCAAATAGATGCCGATGCCGGTTTCCAGCAAGTCCTCGGGCGGATAAGGGCTTTTGGCACCCGGAGAGCCGCGGGCAAAAAGTTCCACAACGCCGTGGCTGAGCGCCCAGATATGGGCGGAAAACATCGAAGCGGGGGGGCGCTTTTCGGCAGGAAGTTGTTTCGACAATTGGACGGCGGCGCGTTCCATCACGCCGCGCGCTTTGGCGGCAACAGTGGCAAGTTCGGGGTATGCGTTCAGCGACAGCCCGCTTTCAAACATCGCCTGATAATGGCCGGGATACTTGCGGGCAAAGGCCAGATAGGCGCGGCCAGTGGCCTCAAACGCCGCGAGGGCGCTGGGTTTGCCGTCATTATAGGCAAATTCCATCAGGGCGGCGAATACCTCATAGCCCTGGCGCGCGCCTTCGGCGATCAGATCATCGCGGCCGGCAAAATGGCGATAGACGGCGGCGGGGGTGACGCCGGCCTCTTTCGCGGCCTCGGACAGGGTAAAGCCTTGCGGGCCTTTCTCGGTGATCAGCTCCAGCGCCGCCTCGACCAGGGCTTGGCGCAGGTTGCCGTGATGATAGCCGCGCTTAGACATTTATCAGATCGGGGGTGCCGCAGATGGCAGGGTCGGGTTGGCCGATTTTTTCTACGTCCTTGCCGGCGTAATCGACGGCATGCAGCACGGTTTGAATGGCCGCAATCCGGGCGCGTTTCTTGTCGTCGGCGCGGATCACGGTCCAGGGTGCCACGGCGGTGTGGCTGCGGCTCAGGGTTTCGGAAATGGCGGCGGAATATTCATCCCATTTGCGCAGCCCTTCGACATCCACCCAAGACAGTTTCCATTGTTTCAACGGATCGGTTTCACGGGCGATGAAGCGGCGAAGCTGTTCGGCCTGACTGACATTAAGCCAAAGCTTGACCAGAACAATCCCTTCCTCGACCAGCATCTGTTCAAAGCTGGGAAGTTGGGCAAAGAAATGCTCGCGTTGCTCGGGGGTGCAAAAGCCAAAGACATGCTCGACAATGCCGCGATTGTACCAGGAACGGTCAAACAACACCATTTCCCCGGCGGCGGGCAACCAATCGACATAGCGCTGAAAATACCATTGTGTCGCTTCGCGGTCAGAGGGTTTTGCCAGTGCCGCCACAGTTGCCATGCGCGGATTCAGGTTTTCGCTGGTGACGGCGATTGTACCACCCTTGCCAGCGGCATCGCGCCCTTCATAGACCACGACAAGGCGTTTGCCGCTGTCCTTGATATCGGCCTGAAGGCGCACAAGCTGCCGCTGCAAATCTTGCATCGTCTCGTCATAGTCTTTGCGCTTCATTTCGCGTTTATAGGGGTAATCGGTGGAAAGAATGTCATCCTTATCAGCCTTTTGCACGACTTTTCGGATATCTTCGGGTGCCTCTTCGGCCAGAAATTTACTGATAGCGCCGTCGAAAGGCAGGTCCATTGCACGCTCCATCCTGTGATTTTGATCAGTATGGCGGGTTGCGCGGGTGGGTGCAATCAGGGGCTTGATCTGGGGCTGGCTGCGCGTTTGATGGCGGCGATGATTTCATCAGGATTGGAATGATGCGGCATGTGGCCAACGCCATCAAGCACGGTCAGACGGGCGTTTGGCAGGCGTTTTGACAGCGGGATAGCGTGGATATCAATCGGCACCGTGGTGTCAGCGGTGCCGTGGATGATTTCGACCGGCAGGCTGAGCCGTGGATAATCAGGGGCCATCAGCAGCAGATGCGGCTTGAGATTATCGACCTGCCGCCCATTCACGCGCAAGGAATCGCGGCGCAGGGTAAGGCCCGCACCGATATAGTCGGCATAGCCCTTGGGGGCGGATTGGGGGGTGAATATATCCGACAGCGCCGTTTCAACCCGACTTTCAGGCGCAAAGGCGGTGATCAGGGGTACAATTCCGGCCCCGCCAAGCGTTGACGCCGTAACTTTGTACCACAGCGCCAAATCACCGGGAAAGGGCATGGTGGCCCCTGACACAATGATCAACGCGGCCGGGTTTGCGCGCAGCGCCCAGGCCATTGCGACAGCACCGCCATAGGAATGGCCCAATACAATCGGCCGGGTCGCACCGAGTTGGCCGGCGGCGGCGATCAGGACATCAGCCTGGGCCAAGGGGCTAAGATCGGTGCCGGGCAGGCCCTGCGACCAGCCCATGCCGGGGCGATCAAAGCTGATAACGCGAAAGTCGGATTTCAACCGCTCCACCAGATCAAAGGTGAAATCGCGGCTATTGCCCGAGGCACCGTGGATCAGCACCAGGTCGGGGCCGCTGCCCTGCACATCAACATGGATACGCGCCCCTTGAACGGTGACAAATTGGCCCGTTGGCGGATAATCCATTTCAGCCTGACTCTCGCGCTTATGGGCACGCTGGTCCACGAAGGCAGCGCATCCGCCGAAGGCGAGGCTGGCGATGATTAGGCTAGTTGCCAATTTGCATGATATCATAGGGCGTTGACTGGTATATCTCATTGATCCAGTTGCCATATAGAAGATGGGCATGACTGCGCCAGCGGTTAAGCGGTTTCATCGCGGGATTGTCATCGGGGTAATAGTTCATCGGCACATTGATCGGGGTGCCATTGGCGATATCGCGGTCATATTCCTGTTTCAGCGTGTCGCTGTCATATTCAAAATGGTTGAAGATATACAGCGCGCGGTGGCCGGGGTCTTCGACCAGACAAGGGCCGGATTGGTCGGAGCCAAGCAGGGTGCGAAGGCCGGGCGCGGCGTTGATCTCGGCCTGTTTCATCTCGGTCCAGCGCGAAACGGGGATAACGCAATCATCGGAAAACCCACGCAAAAACGGTGAGGTCGGGGCAAGATTGCGATGCCGGAAACAGCCAAAGGCCTTGGCGGGCAGCATGTGTTTATCAATGCCGTGGAAATGGTTGATCATCGCCATACCGCCCCAGCACACGCCAAAGGTGGAATGGACGTTGGTTTGGGTCCAATCCATCACCTCACGCAACTCCTGCCAATAGGTCACCTCGTCAAAGGGCAAATGCTCAATCGGGGCGCCGGTAATGATGAGGCCGTCGAATTTTTCATCGCGCACCTCTTGGAATGGGCGATAGAAGGCCTCCATATGCTCGGCTGCGGTGTTTTTGGTCTGATGTTCGGACATGCGGATCAGGGACAGATCAATCTGCAAAGGCGTGGCCCCGATCAGGCGGGCGAATTGGTTTTCAGTCTGAATCTTTTTCGGCATCAGGTTAAGCAGGGCGATACGCAGCGGCCGGATATCTTGCTGGCTGGCGCGATCGGGGGAAATGACCATGACACCTTCCTTTGACAAGACGTCATAGGCGGGCAGATCCTGGGGCAGGGTGATGGGCATGAAAAGTCTCCGGTACGTATAGGCAGCAGGCGGCTTCAGTTGCAACTGACGCATATATCGCGGCCTGAAATCAAAGCAGTCACAGCGTTATGTAATGCGTTACGGCTCAAGTTAAAGTCGCAGCACTTTCGTCGGTCTTGCGGTCAATCGCGGTGGCAATCAGCGCGGTAAAGTCATCGGGGGTTTTGACCTGGGCGACCTCATCGGCGGTGATGCTGACGCCCCATTTCGCCATTGCCGCATAACGCGGTTGCCGATGGTCAAGCAGGCGGGCATAGCCATAGCGCAAAAACGCATCGGGGTTTACCTGTGTTTCTGTCAGGCTTTGTTCCGCCAGATAATCCTGCCAAACCTGCAGCAGAAATTCCGGCTGATAATACATCGGCTTGGGGGCGCGATCAAAGCGTTTGATCAGGGCGGCGCGATGCGCGTCGGACCCTTCGATCCAGACCAGCAGCAGGTTGCGCGACAGGGCCGTCAGGATCGGGTCAGTGGGATCATCGGCATCGACCACCTCACAGATAGAGCCGCCACTGTCACAGATGAAATTGGAATAGCCATAAAGATCAACGGCCCGTTTGATGAAACGCTCGGTATCCAGCAAGGCGGCTTTCTCGGCGTCGCAATGCTGCGCCTGCCTTGCGCAATAATCGGCAAAGGCAACGCCGCCAAGATCGGGGTTGCCGGGTTTGCCAAGATAGGTGGACAGCGGCGCCAGATTTTCAAAGGTGATGTTTGAGGCGATATAGACGCTATCAGTCATCAACAGCTCACGCAAAAGCGGCACTTTCATCGCCTCGCGTTTGAAGTTGTCGGCGATGAATTCGCCCATGTAGCGGGTGCCAATGCGGTAATCTATGGAATAGTGAAACCAGCCGGCCTGATCGCGCAGCATATTGGACAAATAGGTTTTGCCAAGCCCGGACATGCCGAACAAAAGTACGCGCTTGGCCGTATCCTTGTGCCATGCCTCGGCGGATGGGTAATACATATGCGGCTCCGTCATTCCTTTTGGCTGTGTTAGCGTGGGCCGCGGCAGAGTTCACGCCTTTTCTGCTTCTGCCAAGGAAAAGACCCCGCAATGGCTGCGGGGCCTTGGCGTTGTGGGATTGGTGGAATTAGAAGCTGAAACCAACCTTGACGCCGACGCCGATAGCCTTGTTGCCAGTGAAATTGGCGCGGGCGACATCTGGGGTTCCGGTTTCCGGCATCGCATTACCCAGTTTGGTATAGTTGATGCCGGTGGTGATTTTCATGTTATCCTTGGTGTAGACGGCAGCAAGGGTGGCACCAAGCTTGCCGGTGGTCGGGGCCAGCGGCGAGACAAGTGGCTTGCCCTTCTTCTCATAGGAAACCGAGAAGGCACCGGACCAGTTTTCAGTAAATTTGCGGCCAACGCCCAAAGTGTAGGTGATGCTGTCTTCAAGGTTTACCAAGCCGTCAGCATTGCCGGGTGTCCCGGCAAAGAAGGTCGGTGCCAGTTTGAAGTTTGACCAATCCACCCAACGGATCTGACCGAAAACCAGCGTGTCTTTGGCAACACCGGTTTGGAAGTCGAGGTTGACCGACTGCGGGGTTTTTACGTTTGTGATTGCGCCGGGAAGGGAAACCTGCACAGCACCTATCTTCTCAACCGTATCAAAATCATGTTTGATGGCCGAGCGATAAGTCAGCGCGACCCGCAGAGCGATTTCTGGCTTTTCATACGCAAAACCGGCGACATATCCGATGCCATAATCGCTGGCGAGGGCAACATTATAGCCGCTAAGCCCGCCATAAGCCGCGCCGCGCAACGTGACATCGGCGCTGGCACGTTGTGCGCTGAGGCCGCCATGAACGCTAAAGCCATTTTCCAACTTGTAGCGCAGCAAGCCGGTCAGGGCGGTAGATTTGGCGACTGCCTTGGTGCCGCCGAGAGCAACAGATGTGGTGCCGTAAGCGACATCGGCACCGAAAGGTTGATCGACCAGCATCGCAAAAGAAAGCCGATCATTCACATCATATTTATAGCCGAAAGAAAGCTGGTTGAAGTTGTTGGCAACATCGCCAGAAGGCCTTCCGCCAAAGAGGGCGACATCGTTGCCCGAAACCTTTGGGTTGACGCGGCTAAAGGTAAATTCGATATGGCGACCTTTTTCAAACAGGTTGCCCAGACCTTGGCCCGAACGATCAATGCCGCCTGCATGTGCTGCGCTGGCTGAAAGCGCGACAGCACCCAGCGTTGTTACGATTTTTTTCATGGTAGTTCCTCCCCGAACCTGTCCCCGTGATGCGGCGAATGCGCGCCCTGTGAATTAGCGTTAGACAGGGGGCAGGCATCGGTCAATTAGTTACGCCGCGTCATGGCTTTGGGCGGCATGGGTTGTTGCAACAATGCACGGTTTGCCGCGGCACCACTTGCCCGCAGGTTCAGGGTGATGCCAATCAAAATAAGCCCGGCACCAAGGATCAGGCCAAGGTCCAGACCTTCACCATAGAGAAACCAGCCAAGCGAAAACGCAACCGGAAGCCGAATGAAATCAACGGGAACAATAACGCTGGCCGGGGCAAGCGACAGTGCAGACGTCAGGCAAAAATGCGCGGTCAGGCCGCAAAGCCCGATCAGCACCAGCCATGGCAGGGATTGGGCGGTGGGCAAGGCGATATCGCCATCATAACCCGCCATGGCAAGCCCCATCACAAGCTGCATGCCGGTCAGCCAGAACATGATAGAGATGATGGATTCGTGGCGGGTCAGCGATTTTGTGGCGATATTGGTGGTGGCAAAGCATAATGCAGCAAGGGCGGCAGCGGCGATGCCGGGGTCAAAAGTTGAAAAATCCGGGCGCGCGACGGCAAGGATGCCTGCAAAGCCGAATGCGGCGGCGATAAGCTTGGGCCGTGTCAGCTTCTCACCCAGAAAGATCGGGGCCAGCAAGATAACCCAGATGGGGGAGGTGAATTCAAGCGCAAACACCTGACCAAGCGGAATCATGGTGAGCGCCCAGAACCAGAGATTTTGCCCGGTGAAATGCGTCAGGTTTCGGAGCAAGTGGCGGTGCAGACGGTTGGTCTTTACCTCATGCAACCGCGAGGTAACCGTTGCGACCGCCAAGACGATCACAAATCCGATGAGCGAGCGCCATGTCATGATCTCAAACGTATCATGTACGGATGAGACTTCGCGCCCTGCCACGGCCATGCCTGTAAAAGCGGTGATAGAGCCGATCATCCAGAGGGCGGCGGCAAGGGGGCGGTTGGCTTCACTCATCCGGCGTTGATGGCTTGGGAATGTGCGATTGTCCAGCACCCACGAATTTTCTACGAAAATTCTGATTTTTCGACGAAAAATCGGAGGTGGTCAGCACAGACGCCGCAGCGGGCTTGCCGTGCAGATCACCAGCCATTGTTCTCCGGCCTCGATCAGATGAAAGCCACGCTGGCGCACCTCGGCGATAAAACGCTCTTTACCGATCTCACGCCGGACCCAGCGACGATCCCGCCGGATCACGCCACCATTTGCAACGGCCTTGGCGGCAAAAAGCTGTGCCAGCCAATGGTCTGCATGCGTTTTCAGGGTCACTTCCATGGGCCCATTATGCAGGCCCATGGTTAATTCATCGCTAACGCAATCAGCTCCGCCGCCCGCCGCGACGGCCACCACGCCCACCCGCAGCACCGATAGAGGCAGAGGCCTCGGCAAAGCTCATGCCGCCCTCAACCGCTTCGATCACCTTGGCAAAGCGGATCCATTCACCGCCATTTGCATCGTGGTTCATCAGGAAGTTGGCGGCGCGAATCGCTTCCATTTCCTGCAAACGTACGGGGTTCATGATGGCAGAGGTCATGCCCGCACCGATGGCCATGGGCAAGAAGGCGCCATTGATCCCGTGACGCTGCGGCAGGCCAAATGAGATGTTGGACGCGCCGCAGGTGGTGTTCACCCCCAGTTCCTCACGCAGGCGGCGCACAAGGGTAAACACCTGCTGGCCCGCCGATCCCATTGCGCCCACCGGCATCACCAGCGGATCGACCACGATATCATGCGCCGGGATGCCAAAATCGGCGGCGCGCTCTACAATCTTTTTGGCAACGGCAAAGCGGACATCGGGGTCTTCGGAGATCCCGGTATCATCGTTGGAGATTGCAACCACGGGGACGTTGTATTTTTTCACCAGCGGCAACACCAGTTCCAAGCGATCTTCTTCACCTGTGACCGAATTCAGCAACGGGCGCCCGATTGCAGCTTTCAGACCTGCTTCCAGCGCGCCGGGAACGGAACTGTCGATGCACAAAGGCGCATCGGTGATGGCCTGGATGCGGGTGATGAGTTCATGCATCAAGGGCGGCTCGACAAAGTTATTGTCAG
This sequence comes from Pseudorhodobacter sp., assembly GCF_034675685.1. Taxonomy (GTDB): domain Bacteria; phylum Pseudomonadota; class Alphaproteobacteria; order Rhodobacterales; family Rhodobacteraceae; genus Pseudorhodobacter. The sequence goes on from NZ_JAUCDA010000017.1 coordinate 172,836, forward strand.
CATAGCGTGGGTCGACCGCCATTTTATTGGTGAAAACCGCGCCGGAATTCACGTCAAGGATCGAGGCACCGCAAGCAACTTGCTCCAACGCGTCGCGCAACACGGTTTCGAAATTTCCGGCTTCAAGTTCCGCCGCAAGTTTTTTACGCCCGGTGGGGTTGATGCGTTCACCAATCACGCAGAAGGGTTCGTCAAAACCGATGATTACCGTTTTTGTTTGGGATTCAACGACAGTACGGGTCATAGTTAAACTACTTTCTTAAGAGTGTGAGGCCGGAACAGCAGATTTTCCGCCGTTTTCAATAGCCCAGGTGGCGTTGGCTTTGATACCGCCAAGCGGGAAGAAATGCACGGATTGAATACCGAAATCGGGGTGACGGGCCTTGTGGGCGGCCAGTTCGGTAACAAACTCGGTCGGTGTATAGGGCAGCAATAGCTTGGTCACGTCCATCGCCCGCTTTTGCAGCACTTTCAGCGAGGGCCCAACGCCGCAGGCAATGGCAAATTTTATCAGGGTTTGCAACTTGGCCGGGCCTGCCACGCCGATATGGATCGGCAGGTCGATGCCTTCTGCCGCCAGGCGGTCGGCCCATTTGATCACGGGGCCGGCTTCAAAACAAAACTGGGTGGCCAGCGCCATTTTGGCATCGGTTCGCTGGGAAAACGCCTGTTTCCACTTCAGCGCCTCCATCACGGCTTTGTCGCCGCCGTCGCGGTCAATGTCACGATTGCCTTCGGGGTGGCCCGCAACGTGCAGCCGCTCAAACCCGTCAAACAAGCCGCTTTCCAGCAGTTGCATTGAACTGTGGTACTCACCCGCCGGGGTGCTGACGCCGCCCGCAAGCAAAAGGGCCTGTTTCACATCTGCCTCAGCCTGATAGCGGGCAATCCAATCGGCAAGCGTGGCGCGGTCGGCGATGATACGGGCCGGGAAATGGGGCATTACATCAAACCCTTGCGTCTTCAGGCGCTTGGCGGTGCTGACCATCTCCTCAATCGGTGTGCCGTCGATATGGGCGATATAGACGCGGGTGTGCTGGGGCAGCAGATCGCGGAAATCCTCGACCTTTTCGGCGGTGCGCGGCATCACCTCAATCGAGTAATCGTGCAAGAGCGCCTCGACCTGAGAAGAGGTGGTGCTCGCACCCGCAGGTGAAACGGCAGCGTCACGCTTGAAGTTGAAAAGAGCCACGACATTCTCCCAAAGTTTGTTGGTCACAGGTTTGATTTCCACGGGCCTCAGGCCCAGCCAGAATTGTCGATCAGTTGCTTGAGGCGGTCTTTGTCAAATTCAGCATCAAGCCGGTCGGCCTCGGCGCGCGCCACCTCGGCAGGCTCGCCTTCAACCTTGAAGGGCGTGGCCTTGCGCCATTCCGCAAGGTAAAGATCGGCGTCTTTTGCGCCGATTTTCATCGCGCAACGGTCAATTGCCTGTTCAAATCGTTCAGGCAATTGCACCTTGGAGCCAGACCGTCCCTTACCAACGATGATCTGTGCCGGAATGTCCCGCCAGTATACGATAGTTACCTCTGGCATCTTGTGATTCCCCCCTGAGCCTCTTGGCCCCTTTTAGCGATTACCCTTCACCGGCATTGACGTTTTTCGACACCAAAACGGCTGAGAGCGACCTGTCGCTCTCTGGCCGCTTGATAGCAGTCGCTGGCGCGGTCTGCGATGGGGGCAAAGGGCCATAATCTTCATGTTCTTTATGAGGGTGGATGGGCGCTTGCGTGGAGCGTTGGGGCCGGATACCATAGGGGCAACAATGTATGGAGGGCGCAATATGACGCCCGAGCGTCCCCGGGAGGAGGACGCGATCCCGAAGCTACTTGATGCAGGTGATGCCGAGGATGCTCAGGTCGAACCGTCTGCCTCCCTTCTGCTTGGGTCTGGGCAGCTTTATGCTGCGCTTGACCTTGGCACAAACAGTTGCCGGATGCTGATTGCCCGACCGCGGGGAAGCCAGTTTCAGGTTGTGGACAGTTTTTCCAAGACTGTTCAACTGGGCACGGGGCTTGAAGCCTCGGGCAGGCTTTCGCGTGGCTCGATGGTGCGCACAATACAGGCGCTGCGCATTTGCCAAAAAAAGCTGGAGAAATATCAGGTCAGACGGATGCGTCTGGTCGCCACCGAGGCCTGCCGCCGGGCCAGAAACGCGCGCGATTTTATTCGGCAGGTGCGGCGCGAAGCAGGGCTTCAGCTTGAAATCATCACACCCGAGGAAGAGGCCCGTCTGGCGGTGATTTCTTGCGCGCCACTGGTCAGCGCCAAGACCGAACAATTGCTGATCGTCGATATTGGCGGCGGCTCTACGGAATTGGTATGGATTGATGTCACCGAGGTAGAGCCGGAAGACAGGTCGCGCGCAATCATGCGGCTGCATGCGGGGTTCAAGCCCGAGGGTTTGGGGCAGGCAAGGGTCGTGGATTGGATTTCAGTGCCGCTTGGGGTTGCGACCTTGAAAGACCAGTTTGCAGATGTCGAGGATGACGCCGCACGGTTTGCACTGATGAGTTGGTATTTTGAGGAAAACCTGTCAAGTTTCTCTCCCTATAATCATGACAACGGCCGCGACGGGTTTCAGATTATTGGCACCAGCGGCACGGTAACAACGGTTGCGGCGTCTTTCCTTGGCTTGAAACGCTACGACCGGGCCAAAGTAGACGGGTTGCGCATGTCGTCGGATCAGATAGACACGGTTATCCGTGAATATCTGGCTTTGGGGCCAGAGGGGCGGCGGACCGACCCCAGAATTGGGCGTGACAGGCACAGTCTGATCATGTCGGGGGCCGCGATTTTGCAAGCTTTGATGCGGGTCTGGCCGACGGACCGCTTGTCGGTTGCGGATCGGGGCCTGCGCGAAGGGTTGCTCTATGCCCAGATGAGCGCGGATGGCGTGCTGACGGATGGGCCTTATGAATAATGGTGTAATGCGATGACTGAAAAGAACACATCAGGCCGGGGCCAGCGCGATCTGCGCGTGCGGGTGAAAACGGCAAAGGGGCGGAAACTGTCGTCGACCCTGTGGCTGGAACGGCAATTGAACGACCCCTATGTGATCCGCGCCAAGAAAGAGGGCTTTCGGGGGCGCGCAGCCTACAAGATTGCCGAGCTGGATGAGAAATACGGGTTTTTGGTGCCTGGCGCGCGGGTTGTCGACCTTGGCTGTGCGCCGGGGGGCTGGTGCCAGATCGCGGTGACGCGGGTGAATGCGCTGGGGCAGAACCCGAAAAAGCCGGTGGGTACGGTTCTGGGCGTGGATCTGCAGGCGATAGAACCGATTTCAGGCGCGCAGATCCATCAACTTGATTTCCTGTCCGAGGAAGCCGATGCGCTGGTCAAAGGCTGGCTGGGGGGCAATGCCGATGTGGTGATGTCGGATATGGCGGCCTCGGCTTCGGGGCACAAGGGCACCGACCATTTGCGGATTATTGCGCTGGTGGAAGCGGCATTGGAATTTGCTTTTGACGTGCTGGATGAGGGCGGCACCTTTGTCGCCAAGGTTCTGGCGGGCGGGGCCGAGCTTCACATGCTGAATGAGTTGAAAAGGAACTTCAAGAAGGTTGCGAATGTAAAGCCAGCCGCAAGCCGTTCGGACAGTTCTGAAAAATTCGTGGTGGCGATGGGGTTTCGTGGGCGTGCGGCGATGGCGGCGGATACGGGCGGCCAAGATCCAGAAGCATAAAGCGTTTTGGAAAAGACGTGATCCAGTGTTGATCGCCGGTGCCCCAAGCGCGGCAGGTTAGCGGCGATTAAGGCTTTTGCCGAATTGCTGCAGGGTTTTAACCGAGCATCTTTTCACATATGCCCCCCAGATACGATAAAAGGCACCTTTGGGTGCCTTTTTCAGGGTCTGTCGATGGTATTCAGGGCCTTAGCCGCGCCAGGTGCGAACCGGGCCGCAATCCATATGCACAAAGTTGGATCGGCTGTAGCTGCCAACCCCGCCGGATGCACAGGCCGCTGCAGCCTTTGACATCTGGCCGATACTGCGTGATTTCAACCGCAGGTCGGCGGCTTGCCCGCGCATATGCAGCGAATTCTTGGCAACACCGCGTGACTTGCCGCGCAGCATCGCATTCGTCTGTGGGCTGCGATACCCCGAGAGCATCATATAGGGTTCAGACACGTCCATCAGCCGATGCGACGCAGCCATGATATCCACTGTGCGCGCGTCAATGCTGGTCGATGTTCCGGTCCGCCAATCCCGCATGAAGTGGTTGATTTCTTTCAGGGCGTCTTTGATATAATCACCATCGACCCAGTAAATTGTGTCGATGCTTTCACCGGTTCGCCCGGAATACATGCGAATACGGCGAATATCGCCTGCACCACGCAAAAAGCCAAAAGCGTTGCTGAAGGTTGGTGTTGCGATCAAAGCCGTTGCCGCAAAAGCACCAAGCAGCCCACGCCGCGAGATCATCGTCATACTATCGGTCATTTAAGCGCCTGTCCCGTCGCTGGTATTCTACCACCTTATGGTGGTCTTTACTGCTACTTATCCCAAGTGCCCTTGCCTTATTGCACAGGAAGAATCGCAACCCAAGTAAAGATTTGCCATGGTTCCCAACATGGCGCCCAATAGGCAAAAATTTGCTTAAATCGGGCCGGGTCGCTAAAACTGTGGCAAAATAAAGCCACGTTGCGGGAATGCGACAGTTTGTACCCTTTCCACGGGGAAGTATGTGGACAGCTACCGCATATTGGTGAATTTTAAAGGGGTTAGGCTGCTGCTAGAGGATGTCATGATTAAAAGAATTACGCTCCGTCCTGTTTTGACCCGTGGAGCAAAGACTGTTTTACTTTCTGCCCTCCTGTGTGGTGGTGCCATTTTACCGGGTAACGCGCAGACCAAAATTTCATTTTCGGTGGCAACAGAGATTGGCCCGTTCAGTAAATCGGTTGCCGCAGCCGCGTCTGATGACAAAGTGATTGCCGAATTCTATCGTGATTCCAACTATGCCCCGATCTGGACCGGCGAAGGCCATGAGGCCCGGCGCTCGGCGCTGCTTGCGGCCTTGGCGGGGGCCGGGGCGCATGGCCTGCCGGTCAAACGCTATGATCCGGCCACGCTGATATCGCTGTCGCGCAATGCGCGCACCGAAGGCGACCGTGGGCGGCTGGAAGTGCTGATGACCCGCGCGCTGCTGGATTATGCGCATGATGTGCAAACCGGTGCGCTGACGCCGGGCAAGGTGTTGGGGCTGATCAAGCGCGAGGTGCCGTTGCGCGACCGGCGGGCCAACCTCGAGTCGTTTCTGGCTGGCGAGCCTGTGGCGTTTCTGAAATCGCTGCCGCCGCGAACCCAGGCCTATGCGCAACTGATGCGCGCCAAGTTTGAGCTGGAACAGCGCGTGGCCTCGGGCGGTTGGGGGCCCAAAATCTCGGCAAGCGCGCTAAAGCCGGGGGCCAGCGGGCCAGCGGTTTTGCAATTGCGTGACCGTTTGGTGGCGCTGAACTATCTGCCGCGCAGTGTGACGGCCAGCTATGATGCCTCTATCCAAAAGGCTGTGCAGGCGTTTCAGGCCGATATGGGCCTGGAGGCCGATGGCGCAGCAGGGGCCAGCACCATAGAGCAACTGAACATCGGGCCGCAGGAACGGCTGGAGGCGGTCGTCGTTGCCATGGAACGCGAACGCTGGATGAATATAGAGCGCGGGCCCCGCCATATCTGGGTGAACCTGACCGATTTCACCGCCAAGATCGTCGATCATGGCCTGGTCACTTTCACGACGAGATCGGTCATCGGCGCAGGGGCCGCAGATCGTCAATCGCCGGAATTTTCGGATCTGATGGAATTCATGGTGATCAATCCAACGTGGAACATTCCCCGTTCGATCACGACCAAAGAATACCTTCCGATGATGAAGCGAAACCCGAACGCGGCGGGGCATTTGAAAATCATCGACAGCCGAGGCCGGGTTGTGCCGCGCAGTGCGATCAATTTCGCGGCCTATACGGCGCGCAACTTTCCGTTTGCGATGAAGCAGCCGCCATCAGACGGCAACGCGCTGGGGTTGGTGAAATTCATGTTTCCAAACCAGTACAACATCTATTTGCATGACACGCCGTCAAAATCGCTCTTTGCGCGTGAGGTGCGGGCGTTCAGCCACGGCTGTATCCGGCTGAGCGACCCTTTTGATTTCGCCTATGCCTTGCTCGCCGCGCAGACCGATGATCCGGTTGGGCTGTTCAAATCGCATCTGACGACCGGGCGTGAAACCACCGTCATGCTGGATGTGCCGGTGCCGGTGCATCTGGTTTATTTCACGGCCTATCCGTCGGGCAAAGGGCGGATAGAGTATCGCCGCGATATCTATGGGCGTGACGCGACGATTTTCCGCGCGTTGCAAGAAGCCGGGGTGGTGCTGGGGCCGTATCAGGGCTAAATCCTTGCGCAAGCGGGCTGGGTTGGCCTGATTTGGAAGGAGCCGGAAATGGGTCACACTATCGCACAGATTGCCAAGGCGCTTGGCGCAGAGGCGGCCGGGGACCTTTCTTTGCAAATTGCGCGCGCAGCCGAGCCGGCCCTGGCGCGTCTGGGTGATCTTGCCCTGGCGATGGACCCGAAATACGCCGAAGGGCTTGGCCAGGGGGCCGCGGTGGCCGCGCTGCTGTGGCCGGGGGCCGATTGGCAGGCGCTGGGGCTGAAAGCCGCGATTTTTGCGCCGCGTGGACGGTTGGCGATGGCGGGGCTGTCGCGTATTCTTGACGCTGGCCCGGCAATTGCGCCGGGGGTGCATGCCATGGCCGTGATTGACCCGACAGCGGTGATTGGTGCAGGGGCAGCGATTGCGCCATTCGTGGTTATTGCTGCAGGGGCTGTGATCGGGCCGAATGCCCGGATTGCCAGCCATGTGTCCATCGCCGAGGGGGCGCAGATTGGTGCGGATGCGCTGATTTTGCAAGGCGCGCGGATCGGCGCGCGGGTGGTGATTGGAGATCGCTTCATCTGCCAACCCGGTGCCGTGATTGGTGCGGACGGGTTTTCTTTTTGTGACGCCGGAAAAATCCGGGGTCGAGGAAATTCGTAAAACGCTTGGACAGCGTGACGAGATCACGGCGCAAAGCTGGGTGAGAATACATTCACTTGGTGCCGTAAGTATCGGTAATGATGTAGAAATTGGTGCAAACGCTTGTATTGACCGTGGCACGATCCGTGATACCAGTATTGGCGACGGCAGCAAGCTCGATAATCTGGTTCATATTGGGCATAATGTGCAGGTGGGCCGTGATTGCTTGCTGTGCGGGCAGGTCGGGATTGCCGGATCAAGCCGGATTGGCAATCGTGTGGTTCTGGCGGGGCAATGCGGGGTGAATGACAATATTTTTGTCGGCGATGATGTCATTGCCGGTGGTGGCACCAAAATCTTTACCAATGCGCCTGCGGGGCGGGTTTTGCTGGGCTATCCTGCGGTAAAGATGGAGACCCATCTGGAAATGCAAAAGGCCTTGCGCAGATTGCCGCGAGTGATGAAGAATCTGTCACAAACGCCTGACAAGAACGGATAAGGCGCTTGGGCAAAGGGGAATAGGATGCAATCGGTAGAAGACAAGGTGCGCGCCATCATTGCAGAGCAAGCCGGGCTTGACCCTGCGGATGTCACGGCGCAGAGCACGTTGGAAAGCCTTGGGGTGGATAGCCTTGGCGTGGTTGAAGCGATCTTTGCGATCGAGGAAACCTTTGATATCTCGGTGCCTTTCAATGCCAACACGCCGCAGCAAACCGGGTTTGACCTGACATCGGTCGCGACAATTGCCGCCGCCGTTCAGGGCCTGATTGATCAACGCCGCGCATGAAACGGGTTGTGATCACCGGGGCGGGAACCGTGAACGCACTGGCGCAAGATGTGGGCGGCACCTTTGAAGCCCTTCGAGAGGGGCGCTGTGGCATAACCGCGCTGGAAATTCCCGAGATTGACCGGCTCTCGATCAAGATCGGGGGGCAGGTGCATGGCTGGGATGCCGAGGCGCATTTCAGCCGCCAACAGCTTGTTTTTCTGGATAGGTTTACCCAGTTTGCGCTGGTCTCGGCGCGGCAGGCAATCGCGCAATCGGGCCTGAATTTTGACGGCGGGCTGGGTGATGAAGCGGGCGTTGTGCTTGGCACGGCTGGTGGGGGGGTCACTACCTGGGATGAAAGCTATCGCGCGGTTTATGCCGAGGGTAAAAACCGGGTGCATCCGTTTGTGGTGCCAAAACTGATGAACAACGCCGCCGCCAGCCATATCTCTATCGCGTTCAACCTGCGTGGCCCAAGCTTCAGCGTCGCCACCGCCTGCGCCAGTTCAAATCATGCGATGGGGCAGGCCTTTCACATGATCCGGTCGGGGATGACCAGGGCAATGGTGACCGGCGGGTCAAAATCTATGTTGTGTTTTGGCGGCATAAAGGCGTGGGAGGGCCTGCGCGTGATGTCGAAAGATGGCTGCCGCCCGTTCAGCCTGACGCGCAATGGCATGGTGCAGGGCGAGGGGGCGGCGGTTTTTGTATTCGAGGAATATGAACACGCCTGCAACCGCAACGCCGATATTTTGGCCGAGGTTCTGGGGTTTTCGATGTGCTCGGACGCGGCCGACATCGTAATGCCCTCGCGGCAAGGGGCGGCAAGGGCGATTGCTGGCGCGTTAAAGGATGCGCGGCTGACGCCGGGGGATGTGGGCTATATCAACGCGCATGGCACCGGAACCGCGGCGAATGACAAGACAGAATGTGCAGCGGTGGCCGATGTCTTTGGGCCGCAGTCGGATGGGGTGATGATGTCCTCGACCAAATCCATGCATGGGCATTTGATTGGGGGTACGGGGGCCGTGGAATTATTGGCCTGTATCATGGCGGTGCGCGATGGAATTATCGCGCCGACGATTGGCTATGAACAACCGGACCCGGACTGCGCGCTGGATGTGGTTCCCAATGTCGCGCGTCAGGTGCGGGTGAAGGTGGCGCTTTCAAACGCCTTTGCCTTTGGCGGGTTGAATGCGGTTTTGGCGCTGGGTCGGGTGTAACCTGACCGCAAGGTGGGCGGCATTCGCCGCCCTGCGCCGAAAAGGCTGTTTGCAGGTAACCTGACGCGGCCGGGTAAACCCAAAACTCTCAAAAAGCGCGTGTCCGGGTTTGCACCCAACCTAAATCAGATTGGGTGCGAATTGCTTTAGTTGCCGTTGGCTTTGTTGACAGCGTCAAAGCCCGCGGTGAAACCGGCAAGCGAGATGGTCAATTCGACTTTATCAGGAGAGAACACCTGAACAAGTGTGAGCTTTGCCTCTTTGCCCTTTTTGAAGCCGTCAAGTTCGGCCTGCGTAAAGCCGATCTGGGCGATGCAGCCGATTTGCTCGCACCATGAGAAAGGGTATTTGCGGGTAGTTCCGCCATCCACTGAAAGTGACAGACCCGCAGTCAGTTGAGTGCCGAGAGGTACGATTATATCAGCGCCAGCAACCGCTTTTGGCCTGGCGGGATGGTCGGCGGGAAGGCTGGCGAAAATGAATTGGGCAACCGGGTTTTCACCGCCATCCTTGAGCAGCTGAACAAGTTGGCAAGGATCGGAACCATCTTCGGTTTTGATGCAAGTCTGTTCCCAAGCACCGAATGTGCCAGCCGAATAGCTAGAGCCGATGCCATCGTTAGCGGCCCCCTCTTCCTTGCCCATCGACAAGCCGGGCGCGACCGCCGCAGGGGCAGCGGCGGCATCAGCCGCAGGCGCTGTGGTTTCGGGGGCTGTGGTTTCCGGGGCGGGGGCCTCGGGCGTGGTGGCTGCGTCTTGCGCAAAGGCCGCGGTGCCGATGAACAGACAGAGGGTAGTTGCGAGAAGCTGTGCGGTTTTGGTCAGAGGCATTCGGTTCGGTCCTTCAATGGTTTGAACGGCAAATACCACGCGCTTTGAGGAAAGTCAGGCCCGAATTGAAGCCAAGGCAGGGTAGTTTAGGATGACGATGGATGACGGCAGATTTTCGCGCATCACAGCAGGGTTTGGGCAGGCGTCGCTGCCACCAAGCCCTGCTGCGGCCACCGGATGATGCGCATCACCGGGCAATAGAAAAACGCCGCATTTCAAAAAATAAAGGGCCGGCGAACCGGCCCTTGATCTGAATTTTTTTGCTCCCTGTCGGACTGGCCGACTTCATTGAAAGACAATTTAAGGCCTATTGCATGAAGCGTCAACAGGAAATCGCGATGCAAACCCTGGCGGGAAAGGTGAAGAAAACGGCGTATTTTCAACGCTGCGGCCGGTTTGGCTGGTAAAGGCCAGGCCAGCACGCCCGGAACCATGATCGCCAAGAACGATGCTGGCACAGCGCCGTCAAAAATGTATTTTGGCAGTATTGGACCAAGGGCTGCAGCGAAAGCAGCGACCGGCAGAGAGGGATATTTCGGGATGGCTGAAACTGGTATTTTTGTTGGAGGTGGCGGCGAGGGCTATGGCGATCCGCAAAGCCTGTTGCTGGGCTATGGCAACCGGCACGGGTTGATTGCGGGGGCCACGGGAACCGGAAAAACCGTGACGCTGCAGATCTTGGCCGAAGGGTTTTCGGCAGCCGGGGTGCCGGTATTCCTGTCTGATGTGAAAGGAGATCTTTCAGGGATCGCCTTGCCGGGGTCAGAGGGCCACAAGCTGCACGCGGCCTTCGGCAAACGGGCGGCGACGATCGGGCTCGATCTGACCTACGCGGCGTTCCCGGTCACATTTTGGGATCTGTACGGCAAGCAGGGCCATCCGGTCCGGACAACGGTAGCCGAGATGGGCCCCTTGCTGCTGTCGCGCTTGCTGGAACTGACAGAGCCGCAAGAAGGGGTCATGAATGTTGCCTTCCGGATGGCCGATGATGAAGCCTTGCCGATGTATGATCTGAAAGATCTGCGCGCCATGCTGACGTTTATTGCCGAGAATGCGACGGCGATCAGTGCGAGCTACGGCTTGGTTTCCACCAGTTCCATCGGGGCGATTCAGCGTCGGCTTTTGGTGTTGGAAAATCAGGGTGGGGCGAACCTGTTTGGCGAACCCGCGCTGGAGCTTGCCGATATGATGCGGCTGGACACGGAGGGGCGCGGGCGTATCAACATTCTGGCCGCCGATCAGTTGATGGCCGCGCCGCGACTTTATTCGACTTTTTTGCTGTGGTTGTTGTCGGAATTGTTTGAGGAGCTGCCCGAGGTGGGCAACCCCGACAAGCCGAAACTGGTGTTTTTCTTTGACGAGGCGCATTTGCTGTTTGATGGCGCGCCCAAAGCCTTGGTGGACAAGGTGGAACAGGTGGTGCGTCTGATCCGGTCCAAAGGGGTCGGGATTTTCTTTGTCACGCAAAAGCCAGCCGATGTGCCGGATGATGTTTTGGCGCAGCTTGGCAATCGCGTGCAGCACGCATTGCGGGTCTTTACGCCGCGCGACCAAAAGGATTTGCGGCTGGCGGCGCAGACCTACCGCGAGAATCCGCGCTTTTCGACCGAGGACGCGATCAAAGAGGTGGGGACTGGCGAGGCTGTCACCTCATTCTTGCAAGAAAAAGGGATTCCGGGGGTGGTCGAGCGTACCTTGATCCGGCCCCCCAGCAGCCAGTTGGGGCCGATTGATGCCGGCACGCGGGCAATGCTGATGGCAGGCTCACCGATTGCCGGGAAATATGAGGCCGAGATCGACCGCGATTCGGCCTTTGAACGGTTGCAGGCGCGGGCTGATGCTGCAGCCAAAGAGGCGGCGGCGGCTGAGGCGGCAGAGGCCAAAGCCGCGCAAGATGCCAAGGAAGAAGAACGCGAATTCAATTCGGCGCGACGCTATGATGGGGGCCGCAGGTCAGAGCCAAAGGCGACAACGCGCAAACGCGCCTCTGATTCTGTGGGCGAGGCCTTTGCCAAGTCCTTTGCGCGGCAATTGGGCGGCAAAAGCGGGCAAGCAATTGTGCGCGGAATTCTGGGGTCGCTGTTCAAGCGGCGATGAGAGGCAGGGCGCGTGATTTGCCACGCAACAGCCTTTGGATATGATCCTCAGACAGTGTTTCCTGAAATCGGTCCAATGGGCCGATTTTACCCGCCCCCTTGGGCGAGTGGGAAGTCACTCCCACTCAATGGTGCCGGGGGGTTTTGATGTAATGTCGTAAGTTACCCGGTTAATCCCTTGAACTTCATTGATAATCCGCGTGGCGGTTTCGCCCAGGAACTCATGGGTGAAAGGGTAGAAATCGGCGGTCATGCCATCAACGCTGGTGACTGCGCGCAGGGCGCAGGCGAAATCATAGGTGCGCGCATCCCCCATCACGCCCACGGTGCGCACGGGCAGAATGGCGACGAAGGCTTGCCAAATCTCATCATAAAGCCCGTGTTTGCGGATCTGGTCAATATAGACGGCATCGGCTTTTTTCAGAATCTCCAGCTTTTCGCGGGTGATTTCGCCGGGGCAGCGGATGGCAAGGCCGGGGCCGGGGAACGGGTGGCGCCCGATGAAGGACGCGGGCAGGCCAAGTTCACGGCCCAGCGCGCGGACTTCATCCTTGAACAGCTCGCGCAGGGGTTCAACCAGTTTCAGGCCCATCTTTTCCGGCAGGCCGCCGACATTGTGGTGGGATTTTATGGTCACGGAGGGGCCGCCCGAAAAGCTGACCGATTCGATGACATCGGGGTAAAGCGTGCCTTGGGCCAGAAATTCCGCGCCTGCGATCTGGTTGGCGTATTTCTGGAAGACGTCGATAAACAACCCGCCGATGATTTTGCGCTTGGTTTCGGGGTCGGATACGCCATCCAGCTTGCCCAGAAACAGCTCTAATTCGTTGGCATGGATCAGCGGAATATTGTAATTCTCGCTGAACATCTTGATGACCTCATCGGCCTCATTCAACCGCAACAGCCCGTGATCGACGAAAACGCAGGTCAGTTGATCCCCGATCGCCTCATGGATCAGGACGGCTGCAACCGAACTGTCGACACCGCCCGACAATCCGCAGATCACCTTTTTATCACCAACCTGCGCGCGAATTTTGGCAATCGCATCTTCGCGATATGCGCCCATCGTCCAATCGCCAGCAAAGCCTGCGATGCGAATAAAGTTTTCGTAAAACCGCGCACCATTCGGGGTGTGATGCACCTCGGGGTGGAATTGCACGGCGTAAAAGCGGCGGTCCAGATCGGCAATAACCGCAAAGGGCGCGTTGGGAGAGGTGCCATACACCTCAAACCCCGGTGCGATTTTTGAGACGTGATCGCCGTGTGACATCCAGACCTGTTCGCGATCGGTTGTGAACCAACCATCCAGCAGATCGGTTCTGGCTGCTGTTGGCGTCACAAAGGCGCGGCCAAATTCGGCGGTGCCATGGCCGCGTTCCACCTTGCCGCCAAGGCAATGCATCATGACTTGCTGGCCGTAACAGATGCCCAGAATCGGCACGCCCAGATCAAACACCGATTTTGGCGGCATCGGCGCCCCATCGGCAAAGACCGAAGCCGGGCCGCCCGACAAGATCACCGCTTTTGGCGCAAACGCGGCCAGAAAGGCATCTGTCACCTTGTTGAACGGGTGAATTTCGCAATAGACGTTCAATTCGCGCAAGCGCCGCGCAATAAGCTGCGTCACCTGAGAGCCGAAGTCGATGATGAGGAGGCGTTCGTGATGTGTCATATCAGCGGAATAAGCGGGGATGGGTCGAATCGCAAGAGGCCAAACGCGCGCTTGTGGCCGAGGCCGAAGGGGCCACGGTACGGATTTTGGCGGCATCTTCCCCCCAAGGGTGCTTTTGCCATGATGAAACCGTAGCGGGTTTTGTCGGTTTTGAGTGGCAAGTGACGGAAATGTGGAATGAATGGCGGCAAGGCTGCGGCATAAGGTCTGAAATTAAGCCGCAGTTTGGCGGGCAATCATGGAGATTTCGCGATGAATGACGTTGCAGGGCGCAGAGCACGGGGCGGTGGCGGATCGGCACGGCGGGCGGAGCGAACAGCCGTCAGCTTTGATGTGGCGAAATATATCAGCCGCAACATTCCGAATTTCGAGATTCTGAATGAAGAAGCGTTGCAGATTATTGAGTACAATGCGGAAACAGTCCTGGAAGAGATCGGCGTCAACTTTGTTGATAACCCCGCTGCGTTGGATCGTTGGCGGGCTGCCGGGGCAGATGTGCAAGGCGAGCGTGTGCATATTCCGCGCGGGCTTGCGCGGCAGCTTTGCGCCACAGCGCCTTCGACATTTACCCAACATGCGCGCAATTCGGATCGTAACGTCGAGATCGGCGGGCGCAATCTGGTGCTGGCGCCGGTGTATGGCCCCCCCTTTGTGCGGGATCGGGTCGGTGGTCGGCGCTATGCCACGATGGCGGATTTCGAGAAATTCGTGAAACTGGGCTATATGTCGAAATGGCTGCACCATTCAGGCGGCACGGTTTGTGAGCCGACGGATATTCCGGTGAACAAGCGGCATCTGGATATGCTGCGCGCGCATATGGTGTTGTCAGACAAGCCGTTCATGGGCTCGGTGACCGAGCCCGAACGCGCCGCGGATTCGGTGGAAATGTCAAAGCTGCTGTTTGGGGCCGATTTCGTCGACCAGAATGTGGTAATGACCAGCCTTATCAACATCAATTCCCCGCTTACCTTTGATTCGACGATGATGGGCGCGTTGGAGATTTATGCAAAGGCGGGGCAGGCGGCGATTATCTCGCCCTTTATCGTTGGTGGCGCGATGGCCCCGGTGACGGTGGCGGGGACGCTGACGCAAGTGTTGGCCGAGGTGCTGGCGGGCGTTGCCTATAGCCAGTTGGTGCGGCCCGGAGCGCCGGTGATTTTCGGGGCGTTTGTGACCTCTATTGATATGAACTCGGGTGCGCCGACATTCGGCACGCCCGAGGCCGCGCATATCACCTATGGCGCGGGGCAATTGGCCCGGCGGCTCAAGCTGCCGTATCGGTCGGGCGGGGCGTTTTGTGGGTCGAAACTGCCGGATGCGCAGGCGGCGTATGAGACGGCGAACAGTTTGAACATGGCGCTGCTGTCAGGCGTCAATTTCATGCTGCATGCTTGCGGTTGGCTGGAAGGCGGGTTGGTTTCCAGTTTCGAAAAATTCGTGATGGATGCGGACCAATTGGGTACGCTGCACCACTTGGCGCAGGGCGTGATGATAGATGACAACGGGCAGGCGATGGATGCGCTGCGCGAGGTTGGGCCGGGTGGGCATTTTCTGGGCTGTGAACATACGCAAAAGAACTTCAAAACCGCATTCTGGCGGTCGGATCTGTTCGACTACAAGCCCTTTGAAACCTGGTATGAGGAAGGCGCGCGTGATACCGAAACGCTGGCAGCGAACCGGGTTGAAAAGATGATTGGGGATTATCAGGCCCCGGCACTGGATGAGGCTGTGCGCGATTCGATTGATGATTATGTGGCGCGCAAAAAGGCTGCCATGCCGGACGCGTTTATCTGAACACCGCCCGGATTGAGCGGTTGAAGGCCCTTCCCGTCTGGAAGGGCCTTTTGCATGTCAGGCACCGGCCTGTGGGCGAAGCAAGCGGGCCTCGGCCATCATCGCAATCAGCAGTTCAACATGGCGGGCGATGGAATAGCCCGCATCGCCAGCGCGCCGGGTTTCTTCGGTGCGTTCCTCGGCATCAAACAACCTTGCGAGGGCCGCTTCGGGGTTGGGCGGTGTGGTGGTATTGATCAGTCGGCGCAGATCGCGGTCGCGGCGATAATCATGGATACCATGATGCGCGGCGCGGATAAGCAGCCGTGGGCGGCGAAGATTTGCAAGAAGTGTGCTAAGATCTGTCATTTTGGCCTCCGATGAATTGTGTGGGAATGTTGCATCAACACAACCAAGCGTTGCGCAGCTTTCGTTTTCAGCGAGCGCTGCTTTTGCAATTGTTTATGATTTGGAAACAATTATGGGCAAAAGCGATGATATTAACGGACAGGTAACCAATGCTGCCCAGAGTTGAAAATGTCCAAAGCTGGACCAAAGGCCCGCAAAGGGTCGCACAGGACGTTGTGATGGGATCAAACCTGAGTTCGGAACTTTCGCTGCCTGCATGGCTGCCGGATGCGGTACGCCTGTATCTTGACCACACGGAGCAGGGGGTTTCCTTGCGGCAATTGGCAAAGCGTGAAGGCTGCCATGCGTCAACCGTGATGCGTCAGGTGCGCCGCTATGAAAGCCGCCGCGATGATCCGCTGGTGGACGAAGCGCTGTGTGCGCTTGGGCGGGTGCAGGACCTCCCCCCTTGTACCCCCCCCAGCCGGAAGGACGCCCCCGCCATGACAGCCCCGATAAGACAGGACAGGTTGACGATTGATGACGCCACGGTATTGCGCGAAGGTCACAAGATCCTGCGTCGCCTGGCCGAGGCCGATACCGTGCTTGCGATTGCCGCCGATATGGAAAAGGCGGCGGTGTTGCGCAGCTTTCCTGATGGGCGCACGCTGCGTCTGGCGGTCATTGACCGGGCGGTCGCGCAGGCATTTGCGTTGCAAGACTGGATCACTTGCCCAAAGCCGGGGCGGGTATCAACCTATTTGATCACGCAGGCCGGGCGCGCCGCATTGAAGCAGATGGAGACGCAAAGCGCAGGCAATGGCATGGCTGAGGCGGCTGCTGATTTTGGCATGCAGCCGGGTGCCTGGGATGGGCGCGCGGCGGTTGATCGCGCCCGCGCTGATGACGGAGAGGAGCGGCGGGTGCGCTATAATTCCGCCGAAAGCCCGGTGCAGGTTCTGGCCCGGCGGCGTGACCGGGACGGCAAGCCGTTCTTGTCGCCTGAATTGGTCGCAGCCGCCGAGCAGCTGTTGATGGATTTCGAACTGGCGCAGATGGGGCCGCGCGTTACCCAAAACTGGGAGCGTTTTTTGACCGCAAGCGACCGGGGCAGCTATGGACCCGATAGCAAGGCCGGGGGCAATTCTGGCGGCGGGGCGCGGGATGCACGCGACCGGGTATCAGGCGCGCTGCGCGATCTGGGGCCGGGCTTGGGCGATATGGTGCTGCGTTGCTGCTGCTTTCAGGAAGGGCTGTAAGTTGCGGAAAAGCGAATGGGCTGGTCGGCGCGGTCGGGCAAGATTGTCTTGCGCATTGCCTTGCAACGATTGCGCCTGCATTATGACACAACCTATGGCAAGCATGGCCCGCTGATTGGCTAGGCAATGGATGGGCTGAAATGCGCAAGGCGGGCCTTTGGCCCGCCTTTTGGGTTTTGCACCGCCACTTTCATGGTCAGACCCGCGAGGGGCGCCTTCACTTTGCAACGACGCCAAGCCACCTGCGCCTAGCGGCCTTGTGACGCTGCGGCAGCGAACAGGGCTGGCACTGGTTGTCTCAGGCTTGAAAAGGGCGTAATCGGTATGAGAACACATCTGTCAGGGGAAAAATCTTGCGTGATCTTAAATTGCCAGACCAGCGTCACCCCGAAAAGGCGCATCGCGCTGACAATGCACAGCCAAAGAAGCCTGACTGGATCAGAGTGAAGGCACCGACATCGGCGGGCTACAAGAAAACCCGTGATATCTTGAAAGAGCAAAAGCTGACGACGGTTTGCGAAGAGGCAGGCTGCCCGAATGTCGGCGAATGTTGGGGGCAGGGCCATGCCACCATGATGATCATGGGCGAGATTTGCACGCGCGGCTGTACATTTTGCAATGTGGCTACCGGCAAGCCGCAAACTCTGGATACGTTTGAGCCGGGGCGCGTGGCCCATGCGGTGCAGCAATTGGGGTTGAAGCATGTGGTTGTCACCTCTGTCGATCGGGACGATCTGGAGGATGGCGGGGCCGAGCATTTTGCCCAAACGATCCGCGCGATCCGCCACCGCAGCCCCGAGACGACGATAGAGATATTGACGCCGGATTTCCTGAAATGCCCATCTTGGGCGTTGGAAATGGTGGTCGAGGCGCGGCCGGATGTGTTCAACCACAACCTTGAAACCGTGCCCGGCCTATACCCGACGGTGCGCCCCGGCGCGCGGTATTTTCATTCGCTGCGTCTGTTGCAACGGGTAAAAGAGCTGGATTCCGCGATGTTCACCAAATCCGGGATCATGGTCGGCTTGGGCGAGGATGCGCAAGGCGTGCGGCAGGTGATGGATGATATGCGCGCGGCGGATGTGGATTTTTTGACCATCGGCCAGTATTTGCAGCCAACGCCCAAACATCACCGGGTCGCGCGCTTTGTGACGCCGGAGGAGTTCAAGAGCTATGAGACGGCGGCCTATGGCAAAGGATTCCTGATGGTATCCGCCACGCCCCTGACGCGATCAAGCTATCATGCAGGCGATGATTTTGCGCAAATGCGTGCGGCGCGTATTGCAAAACTGGCACAGTAAACATTGGCGAGGCAGGGGGGCTGCCTGCCCCCCAACCGGATTTGGCATTTGCCAAATCCGCCCCCTGAAAGCGTGTCAACCAGGATGAAGCGGATCAATCGGCAATCGCTGGCACGCGCTTGAGATAGGCTGCGATGGCGGCGCGGTCAGCCTGTGGCAGGCGCGCCATGTTTTCCACCACATGCACCATATGGCCACCAACCGAATCGTAATCCGGGGTAAAGCCGCTGGTCAGGTATTCGGCGATCTCATCCACCGACCAGTCAAGTTTGGCGGGCGTGATATTGGGGATGCGGCCTTTGCCCGAAGGGTCGGCGGCCCCGGCCAGCCATTTGCTGCGATCCAGCCCGCCAAGCGCGTTGCGGGGGGTGTGACATTCACCGCAATGTGCCAGCGCTTCGGCCAGATAGCGGCCGCGGATTTCCTGATCGGTCAAATCGCCCTCAATCACCCATGCCTTGTTTTCAAACAGGAATTTCCAGCCGCCCAAGCTGCGGCGGACGTTGAAGGGAAAGCCTAGCTCATGCGGTTTACTGGCCAGAGGCGAGGGCGGCAGCCTGTCCATGAAGGCCTTGAGGTCAGCGATGTCCTGCATCTGCATCTTATTATAGGCGTTGTAAGGAAATGCGGGGTAATAATGTGCGCCACCGGGCGAAACGCCCCGGCTGACGGCAGTGGCAAAACTGGCCAGCGACCAGCCCCCGATACCGTTTTCCACATCAGGTGAGATATTGGGGGCGAGGAACGTCCCGAAGGGCGAGGCGAATTGTTGGCCACCAGACAGGACCAAGGCCGCCTCGGCCTTGGCGCCATCGGCCATGTGGCATGATGCGCAGCCTGCGGCCCAAAACACCGCCTCACCCTGTGCCGCATCCCCGGTCAGCCCAGCCGTTTGGTCAGGGGCAAGCGGGCGGGGGGTGGTAACGCCCCAGAATACGGCCCCGCCAAGGGCAGCAAGGAGGGCGGCAGAGGCAAAAAGGCGGCGCATGAAGGCTCCTGTCGTTGGGCAATTATGCAAGGGGCGCAGATGAGCTTGCCGGTTCGGGCGGCATAAGGCAAGGTTGACAGATCTCAGGGGCGGGGCAAACGATGGGCGCGGCCGCCTCCGTTGGGTGTAAGCCAATCGGGCCAACCAAAGACATATTCAAAGGCAAACAGCAAAAGACAGGCCGCGATGACGCCAAGCACCAGCTTTACCCGTGCCGGTGAGGGCGGATGGCGCGCCCATTTCGACAGGCGCAAAAACCAAAGGTAGTTCATCGGGCCCTCCTGACATGTCTGGCCAGATCCTGCCAGGGTGCGGCGCTGAATGTGGCACGCGCGGCCCCCGAAGGCGAGGGCAGTACCCAAATAGCAAGGTCAGGAAAAAGCGGTGACTGTGTGCGGCCGGCGCGACAGCGGTGGCCCAAGGCGATCTTGGCTGCGGTCAGGCTGGTGAAGGCCAGGGTTTCGGGGGCAAGCGCGGTGATCACCGCCGCCAGACGGGCGGGGGCGTAGGCGGCGGCGGGAATGTCGCGATCCATGCCGAAAACACCTTTGGCCAGATCGGTCAGGCCAAGGCCGAGGCTTGGCATAAGGTGATCTTCGTCGGGGGCGAAAAGACGCGGCGTCAGCCCGGTTTCGGCCAAGAGCGGCCAAAAGCGGTTGCCGGGGCCGGCATAGTAATGCCCGCGCTGCGCCGATTTACGGCTGGCCGCCGTACCGCAAAAGATCAGCTTCAACCCCGGTGCCTAGCAGGTCAGGCAGCATCAAGCGCCATCCGTAAAGCGCACTTTGCCAATATAGGGCAGGTTGCGGTTGCGTTGGGCGAAATCAATTCCATAGCCCACGACAAATTCATCGGGAATCTCAAAGCCGGTCCAGGTCGCTTTGATATCCGCCTCGCGCCGGCTGGGTTTGTCCAGCAAGGCGCAAACCTCTATCCGCGCCGGGTTGCGCGATTTAAGCAGATGCAACACATGATGCAGGGTAAAGCCGGTATCCACGATATCTTCGACCACCAAGACATCACGCCCGGCAATTTCACCCCGCAAGTCCTTCAGAATACGGACCTCTTTGCTGCTGACAGTGCTGTTGCCATAGCTTGACGCTTCAAGAAAATCGACTTCGACCGGCAGGTCCAGCTCGCGCACCAGATCGGCGATGAACACGAAAGAGCCGCGCAGCAGGCCGACGACGATCAGCTTGTCCGTGCCCTCGAAATGCGTGCGGATTTCGCGGGCAAGCTCTTCGATCCGGGCCGCGATGGATTTGGCCGAGATCATTTGGTCTATGACATAAGGTCTCGTTAGCATGGCGGCCCCTTGATTTTTCTGGTCTGTTTATCCAATACCACAACGCAAGTCACGCCAAAGACGGAAATCAATAGCACAATGCCGCGACATTCTGAGACCAAACGACTGCCGTATACTGCCGATCAGATGTATGGGCTGGTGGCGGATGTCGAATCCTACCCGAAATTTCTGCCGTGGAATTCTGCGGCGCGGATCCGATCTCGCAAGCAGATTGACGGTGGCGAGGTTTTGGAGGCTGATCTTGTCATCAGTTTCAAGGTGTTTCGCGAACGTTTTGGCAGCCGCGTCACGCTATGGCCCGAGGCGCGCAAGATTGACACCGAATATCTGGACGGGCCGTTCAAATACATGCGCTCCACCTGGGCGTTTCGGGATGTGGCGGGCGGCTGCGAGGTGGATTTCATGGTGGATTTCGAGTTCAAGAACGCGATTTTGCAAAGCATCATCGGGATCGTTTTCAATGACGCGATGCTGCGCATCGTGCGGGCCTTTGAACGCCGCGCAGCCGCGCTTTACGACCTGTCAGCGTAACGCAGCCGCCAGCAAGTGCAGCGCGTGGCTGGTCGCCGCGCGGCGCACATTGGCCCGGCCAATCGCCCCAAACTCTCGGGTTTCGGTGCGGGTGGGCTGGCCGCGCTGCGCAAGGCCAAAACAGACGCGGCCCTCGGGTTTATGCGCCGAGCCGCCGGGCCCGGCGATGCCCGTGATCGAGACGGCAAGCGCAACACCTGCCTGGCGCAGCGCCCCTGCCGCCATTTCCACCGCCACCGCCTCGGATACGGCACCATCCGTGGCAAGGGTTTCGGGCGATACGCCCAGCATCGCGATTTTGGCGGGGTTGGAATAGGTGACAAAGCCACGATCAAACACGTCGGATGACCCCGGAATTTCGGTTAAGGCTGCGGCCACAAGGCCACCCGTACAACTTTCAGCCGTTGCGATGGTGAAGCCGCGCGCGCGCGCTGCGGCCAGAATTCTGGCCGCCAGATCTTCGGCGCTCATATCAGCACCAGATGGGCAAGGATGGCAACACCCACAGTGCCGATGCCCGCAAACAGCCCGGCCCACAGGTCATCAATCATCACGCCATCGGCATCGCCCCGTGCATCGGCACGGCCCACAAGCCACGGTTTCCACACATCAAACAGCCGAAACAGCAAAAACGCCGCCAGCCAGCCAGGATAGGGAAAACTATCGCTGGCAAGGCCGATATACCAAAAGCCGAAAGACGGGAACAGCAGGGCGATCCACATGCCTGCGACCTCATCAATCACAATCTCGGACGGGTCCTCACCGGGCCTTTCGGCAAGTTCGGCGCGGCAGGCCCAAAAGCCAACAAACGTGACCACGACCGTCGCAATGGCAAGCAACGGGAAATGCCCGATCCGGTGCAAGATAAGCCCGACGCCAAGCGCCGCCGCCGAACCCCAGGTGCCGGGGGCAGGGCGCAACAGGCCTGCGCCAAAGAAGATTGATACGACGCGGCTCAGGGTCATGGCTTTACCAATGCGGCTGTTGCAATTGCGGCTATGCCTTCTTCGCGGCCGGTAAAGCCCAGCTTTTCACTTGTGGTGGCCTTGACCGAGACGCGGTCCACGCCCACTTGCAGTATATCGGCAAGTGCGTGCCGCATGGCCAAGGCATGCGGGCCGATTTTTGGGCGTTCGCAGATCAGGGTCACATCGGCATTGCCAAGCATGAAGCCGCGCGCGCGGGCCTGGGCTATCGCATGGGCCAGAAAGATATGGCTTGCCGCGCCTTTCCATTGCGGGTCCGAGGGCGGGAAATGTTGGCCGATATCGCCATCCGCCAAGGCGCCGTAAATCGCATCGGTCAGGGCATGCATGCCGACATCAGCGTCCGAATGGCCCAACAGACCCCGGCTATGGGGCAGCTTTACACCACAAAGCCAAAGGTGATCGCCCTCACAAAAGGCGTGCACGTCAAAACCATTGCCAAGCCTGATATCCATTCAACGTTCCTTTGTCGGTTCTGCAAGACGACGGGCTGCCAATATACGTTCGGCGCGCAAGAAGTCACCGGGCAGGGTGATTTTTATATTCTCTTCATCGCCGTCAACAATGGCCACTTCAAGCCCTGCCGCACGGGCCACCTCGACATCATCGGCGGCATCGCCCGCATGGCTGCGATGTGCGGCAAGGATTTCAGCAAAGTGAAAGGCCTGTGGCGTTTGGGCGCGAAACAGATGGGCGCGGCTTTGCACCGCCATCACCCGGCCACTTTCACCGCGCCACAAGGCATCGGTGACCGCAAGAGCCGGGGCGGCGGCCTTGTGGGTTCGCAAGGCATCACGCAGCCGATTTATCATGGCAAGCGACGCGAAAGGCCGCGCGCCGTCATGGATAAAGACGGTTTCGATATTCAGGCCCACCAAGGCTTCCAAGGCGTTCTTGACCGATTGCGCCCGCGTGCCTGCGCCAAGGACGCAGTGCACACCGGGCCCCAGTGTGGCGGCACGGGCGCGATCATCAGGGTGAAGGGTGACAACGATCGTGGAAAAACCGGAAATCGCACGAAAAGCCGCAACCGTGTGCTGCAAAACGGCGGCGCCCCCAAGCATCTGCCATTGCTTGGGCACGTCCCCTCCGGCGCGGCTGCCACGCCCTGCGGCGGTGATGATGACGGCGCTGGTCATGTTGCGGGTCCAATGATCTGTTGCATTTTGTTTAGGGGATGTCTGGGGCAAGAGCAATCCGAGCTGCGACAAAGCGGCATGATTAAAATTTAGGCGGTGCTGGCATTTTAATCATCGCCTGCTGTGCTAGTGTTTGTCTTTCCTGCGGCACAGGGCTAGGTACAGCAGGCAAGAGACATAACAAGGCTGCTTCGCGTGCAACTCGGCCCTATCACCCTGACCCCGCCTGTCTTGCTGGCCCCGCTGGCGGGCATCACCGACCTGCCATTCCGTCGGCTGGTTGCGGGCTTTGGTGCGGGGTTGGTGGTGTCGGAAATGGTCGCCAGCCAAGAGGTGGTGCAAGCCCGCCCACTGGCGCGTGCGCGGGCAGAACTGGGGTTTGACCAGCAGGCAACTTCGGTACAACTGGCCGGGCGCGATGCCTATTGGATGGCCGAGGCCGCGCGCTATGTCGAGGCACAGGGCGCGCAGATCATTGACATAAACATGGGCTGCCCGGCCAAAAAGGTGACAACAGGCTATTCGGGCTCGGCGCTGATGAAAGACCCCGATCATGCCCTTGGCCTGATAGAGGCGGTGGTGGCGGCAGTTTCGGTGCCAGTCACGCTGAAAACCCGGCTTGGCTGGGATGAGGGCATGCTGAATGCGCCCGAGATTGCCCGACGGGCAGAAGCCGCGGGCATTGCGATGATCACCATTCATGGCCGCACACGCTGCCAGTTTTACAAAGGCACCGCTGATTGGGCCGCAATTGCGCGGGTGAAACAGGCCGTATCAATTCCCGTGATCGCCAATGGCGATATTCTTGGGCCGATCGAGGCGCGGGCTGCGCTGCGCGCCTCGGGGGCCGATGGCGTGATGGTGGGGCGCGGGGCGCAGGGGCGGCCCTGGGCGCTGGCCGTGATTGCCGCCGATCTGTTCGGCACGGCTGCGCCCATCATCCCGCAAGGGGCCGCTTTCGGTGATCTCGTGGTTGGGCATTATGAGGCTATGCTGGGGTTTTACGGTGCAGAGCTTGGCGTAAAGGTCGCGCGCAAGCATCTGGGGTGGTATCTGGAGACAGCGGGGCTGTGTGCGGCGCGAGGCCGGATCATGGTCGAGGCCAACCCCGCGCGGGTTGTGACCGAACTGCATGCGGCTTTTGCCGATGCACAACAGGTGGCCGCATGATCACCGCAGACGGGGGGCCAGAACCGGGGGCGTTTTGGGCGTGCTTGCCACTGCCGGCGTTGCTGATAGATGCCGAAGGTGTGGTGGCCGCGATGAACCCGGCGGCAGAGCTGTTCCTGAACCTGTCGGCGCGCCACCTGAAAGGCCAGGCCTTGTTGGAGCGGTTGCATATCGACGCACCAATGGAAGAGGCAATGGCACGGGTGCGGATCAATCAAGCTGCCGTCGTGATCAATGATGTCGAGCTTACCACCGGCGAACGCGCGCCGGTGCAATGCCAGATCCAGATCGCGCCGCTGCGCGACGAGCGTGACTTGTCCATGGTGCTGATTTCACCGCGCGACATCACAGACCGGCTGGGGCGTTCATCTGCCGGAAAGGCTGCGGCCAGATCGGCGATCGGGATGGCGGAAATGCTGGCGCATGAAATCGAAAATCCGCTGGCAGGGATTTCGGGTGCGGCGCAACTTCTGGCGATGAACCTGTCAGCCGAGGACCGGGAGCTGTCTGACCTGATCGTCGAGGAAACCCGGCGGATAGTAAAACTGCTGGAGCAGGTCGAGCAGTTCGGAAACCTGCGCGCCCCGCAACGGCAATCGGTCAACCTGCATGACGCGCTGGACCGCGCGCGCCGTTCGGCCTTGGTGGGCTTTGCAAGGCATATGGTGATCATCGAGGATTACGACCCTTCATTGCCAAACACCTATGCCGATTCCGATCAGTTGATGCAGGTGTTCTTGAACCTGATCAAAAATGCCGCCGAGGCTTTGGGCCCGGCAGGCGGCACCATCCGGCTGCGTACCTTTTATGACCTGTCTTTGCGGCTGCGGCACAAAGATGGGTCTGGCAACCCGCTGGCATTGCAGGTGGAAATTATCGACGATGGCCCCGGATTGCCGCCGGGCATTGCCGATAATGTCTTTGAACCCTTTGTCTCGGGGCGTGAAAACGGCACCGGGCTGGGGCTGGCGCTGGTGTCCAGAATCATTGCAGATCATGAAGGCTGGGTCGCGGCAGAGTCTGTTCCGGGCCGTACCGTGTTCCGGGTATCCTTGCCTTTGGCTGCCAAGAATATTGCAGGAGTTTAGGCCATGGATGGCACCGTTCTTGTCGCCGATGATGATCGCACGATCCGCACGGTTCTGACCCAGGCGCTGACCCGCGCGGGCTGCAAGGTGCATGCCACCTCCAGCCTGACGACGCTGATGCGCTGGGTCGAAGAAGGCAAAGGCGATCTGGTGATTTCCGATGTGATGATGCCGGATGGTAATGGGCTTGCCGCGCTGCCCCTGATTGCCAAACTGCGCCCCGGCCTGCCGGTAATCATCATCTCGGCGCAAAATAATATCATGACAGCGATTCAGGCGGCAGAGGCGGCGGCCTATGATTATTTGCCAAAGCCGTTTGATCTGCCTGATCTGATGAAGCGCGCAGCCCGCGCATTGGCGCTGAAGCGCCGCATGCCACAGCCGGCCACGCCGCCGCGCAGCGTGGGCGATGACTTGCCTTTGGTGGGCCGGACCGCCGTGATGCAATCGCTGTATCGCTTGGTCGCGCGGGTGATGAATGCCGATCTTGCGGTGCTGATCACGGGCGAATCCGGCACCGGAAAATCGCTGATTGCCCGTGCCATCCACGATTTTTCGGATCGCCGCAGCCAGCCGTTTGTGGTGGTGCGCGCGTCGGACCTGACCGAGGGCGAGGCGCCATCTGCCCTGTTGGTCCGCGCCAAAGGTGGCAGCCTGATCTTCGATGAGATTGCGGATTTCGACGATGAGACGCAGGCACGGGTGGTGCGGATGCTGGACGGTCTGGCCGAAAGCGCGCCGCGGGTCATCGCCACGTCGCAATCCGATCTGACCCAGGCGATGGAGGCCGGAACCTTTCGCCCGGATCTGTATTACCGTTTGGGCGGGGTGGTTATTCAGGTCCCCTCTTTGCGCGAACGGGTAGAGGATATTGCGCTTTTGGCCGAGCATTTCCTGACGCGGGGCGCGCGCGACATGGGGGTGCACCGCAAATTGTCAGGCCCAGCCAGTGAGATCGTGCGCGCCTATTCTTGGCCGGGGAATGTGCGGCAGTTGGAAAATGCGGTGCGGCGGTTGTTGGCAACTTCGGCAGAGCCCGAAATCGCTAGGTCCGAGATTGAAATGATGCTCCGCAATCAGCCTGCGGTGGAGCCGCAGCGCGCGGGCCATGACGGTGAAAAACTTTCGGCCGCAGTCGCACGGCATTTGCAGCGGTATTTTGATCTGCATGGCGGGGTGTTGCCGCCACCTGGGGTTTACGCCCGCATCTTGCGCGAATTCGAGGCGCCTCTGATCGAAATCGCTTTGGACGCAACAGCCGGAAATCAGGCTAAATGTGCCGATTTACTGGGCATCAACCGCAATACTTTGCGTAAAAAGATCGCAGAGCTGGAAATTCGCGTGACACGGCGGCGCAAGTTGATGTAAAACTGCCACAGCAAGCGTGGCTTTGGGAACACCCTGAAAACCCATCTTGAAACAGCGCTGGGGGTATCGGATTTGTCGGCAGTGATGCGAAGCAACACCTGGCTGCGGCTATCGCGTCTGCGCCGGCAACGGCGGTTTCAGACCATCATGACCTTTGTTCTGGTCACCTTGGGGCCAGTGTTGGCTTTTGCAACCTTCATGGCGCTTGGCCCCTTTGACCAGGGGGCGACATCGCTGTTTCTGCGGCTGATCTTGCTGGCGGATCTGGTCTATGTGCTGGTGGTTGCCTCGCTGGTGCTGGCGCGGGTGTCGCGGATGATTTCGGACCGCCGCAGCCAATCGGCAGGGTCGCGGCTGCATCTGCGCATGTCGGGGATATTTGCAGCGCTTGCCCTGACGCCAACCGTTCTGGTGGCGGTTTTTGCCACGATCACTTTCAACGTGGGGCTGGAGGGATGGTTTTCCGAGCGTGTGCGCGCGGTTGTCGGCAATTCACTGGCCGCCGCGCAGGCCTATGATGGCGAGCATCGCCGCGATTTGAACGAAGACGTGGAAAGCCTTGCAGCCTATTTGAACGTCGCCAAGCAAAGCACGTTTTTCCTGGCCGATGATCAACTGCGTCCCTTGCTAACCCAGGGCCAGGCCGTGATTCAGCGCGGATTGAAAGAGGCGTATCTGATTGATGGCGCTGGCCAGCTCAAGACCCGAGGAGAGCGGTCGTATCTGTTTGATTTCGAACCCCTGACCGAGGACCAAATCACGCGCGCCCGCGATGGCGAGATCGTGCTGATTGAGGATTGGCCGAACAACGAGTTGCGAGCGTTGATTTTTCTGACCGCCTATGTTGACCGCTTCTTGTATGTCTCGCGCGAGGTGGATGGGAATATCCTGAGCCTTCTGGATGAAACCCGCGAAACCGTGGCGTTGTATCAACAGCTTGAAACGGAACGGGGAAAGCTGTTGTTTGAATTTGGGCTGCTGTATCTGGGCTTTGCCCTGATTCTGATTCTGGCGGCGATCTGGTTGGGCTTGTGGCTGGCGGAACGCCTTTCGCGGCCGATCGGACGGCTGGCGGGGGCAGCCCAAAAGGTTGGCAGCGGTGATTTGAACGTCCAGATTCCCGAGGAAGAGGGCGATGACGAGATTGCCATGATGGGGCGCATGTTCAACCAGATGACGCGGCAACTGAAAGGCCAGCGTGACGCTTTGGTGGAAAGCAACGTCAAGACCGAAGGCCGCAGGCGGTTGTTTGATTCCGTATTGTCCTCGGTTACGGCGGGGGTGATCGGGCTTGATGCCGATGGCCGGGTGGATTTCGTGAACCGGGCCGCTGAGCGTTTGCTGGATATGCAAGGCGGTGGCCATGGCCATAGTATTTTCACGCTTGTTCCGGAATTTGACCCTCTTTTCCGCAAGGTACGCGAAGGACTTGGTGTATCGGTTCAAGAAGAGCTTCGCGTGACCCGCAAGGGGCGGATGGAAAGCCTGCTGGTGCGTATGAGCGTTCGGCGCTCGGATACCGGGGCATTGGAAGGCTATGTGGTGGCCTTTGACGATGTGACCGACCTGGTGTCGGCGCAGCGCATGGCGGCCTGGGGCGATGTCGCCCGCCGTATCGCCCATGAAATCAAGAACCCGCTGACGCCCATTCAGCTTTCTGCCGAGCGGATCAAGCGCAAATTCGGCCCCCTGCTGGGCGATCAAGCGACTGACCTGAACCAGTATGCGGATGTTATTATTCGTCAAACCAATGACTTGCGGCGCATTGTTGATGAATTTTCCAAATTTGCCCGCATGCCCGAACCGGTGCGCCGAGAGGAAGATATTACCAGAATCCTCAAGGATGCGGTGATGCTGCAAGAGGCCGGTCACCCAAATGTGCAGTTTGTGACTGATATTGCCGAAGGCCCGATCTTGATGGATCTGGACGCGACCATGATTTCACAAGCGTTGATAAACTTGATTAAGAATGGCAGCGAAGCTACTGAAACATATATGGAAAAAAATTCCAGCATTGGGTTTGTGCCCGAAATTCGGATTGCGCTTGCGGCACAGGCCGACCATGTTGTGATCCATATTGCCGACAATGGGGTTGGCCTGCCGCCCGACAGGGCCCGGCTGTTTGAACCCTATGTGACCACGCGCGAAAAAGGCACCGGCCTTGGCCTGCCGATCGTGAAGAAAATCATCGAAGAGCATGGCGGTACGCTGGCGCTTTTGGATGCGGAACAATTCGAGGGAAACACCCATTCCGGGGCTGTTGCTGAAATCAGCCTGCCACGGCTTCGGGCAAGAAACGCGGGCCGCAAGGCCGAGGGGGAAATATGAGCAGTATTCTGATTGTCGATGACGAACGCGATATCCGTGAGTTGATCGGCGATATCTTGAAAGATGAAGGCTTTGCCGTCCGTTTGGCTGGAAATTCAGATGATTGCATGGCCGAGATCGCGGCCGAGGCGCCCTCGCTGATGATCCTCGATATCTGGCTGAAAGACAGCCAGATGGATGGGATCGACATTCTGAAAACCGTGAAACGCGACAATCCGGATGTGCCTGTGGTGATCATTTCCGGCCATGGCAATATTGAAATTGCGGTCGCAGCGATCAAGCAGGGGGCGTATGATTTCATTGAAAAGCCCTTTAATATCGACCAGCTCATGGTGGTCGTCAGCCGGGCCATGGAAACCAGCCGGTTGCGGCGTGAAAATACCGATTTACGGCGCCGTGATGTGGCATCTTCTGACATGATTGGATCAAGTACAGCGTATAAAACACTGAAATCACAGCTGGAAAAGGTTACAAAGTCGAATGGTCGGGTGATGTTGACAGGGCCCGCCGGCGCAGGAAAAGAGCTGGCAGCACGCTTTATCCACAGCAATTCCAACCGGGCTTCAGCCCCCTTTGTCACTGTGACCTCGGCGACGATTGAACCGGAACGTATGGAAGAGGTTCTGTTTGGCCGTGAAACAGCGGAACGTGGGATCGAGCAGGGTTTGCTGGAGCAGGCGCATGGCGGCGTGGTCTATTTTGACGAGGTGGCAGAAATGCCCCTTGGCACCCAGACCAAAATCTTGCGGGTGCTGGTGGATCAGCAGTTCACCCGCGTTGGCGGCGTGGACAAGGTGCGCGTCGACCTGCGCGTCATTTCGTCTACCACCCGGAATTTGCAGGCTGAAATTGCCGCTGGCCGGTTTCGGCAGGAATTGTTTGACCGCCTGAACGTGGTGCCGATTGCGGTGCCAAGCCTCGAGGACAGGCGCGAGGATATTCCCGAACTGACCAGCTATTTCATTGATATGTTCCACCGAACCCAGGGCCTGCCGATGCGCCGCCTGACGCCCGACGCCGAGGCGATGCTGCAAACCATGCAATGGCCGGGCAACGTGCGCCAGCTTCGCAATGTGATCGAGCGGGTCTTGATTTTGGGCGATGGCGCAGGTGTTGTCGATGTAAAGGAACTGCCGGGAAATGAGCCTGCAAGCCGTCAGGATGGTCGTCTGGTGCTGGGCGGGGCGCTGGCAACCTTGCCGCTGCGCGAGGCGCGCGAGCTGTTTGAAAAGGAATATCTGCTGACCCAGATCAACCGTTTCGGCGGCAATATCAGCCGCACCGCCAGTTTTGTCGGGATGGAGCGCAGCGCCTTGCACCGCAAGCTGAAATCACTGGGCGTGGTCACCACCAGCAAGTCGGGCGCCCGTATGGCCCGGCTGGAGGAAAGCGCCGAGGATGAGGACGATTGATCCAGCCCAGATTGACCATTCCGGCCAGTTCTGCCAGACAGGGGCACAAATGCCGCGACCACGGAGAACAGGCCCATGAAAGTTATCATCTGCGGTGCGGGGCAGGTGGGCTGGCAGATCGCGCGCCACCTTTCGGGGGAAAACAACGATGTGACAGTCGTTGATTTCAACGCCGATCTGGTGCGCAGGGCCACCGATACGCTGGATGTGCAGGGCATTGTCGGCTTTGCCAGCTACCCCGATGTTCTGGCACGGGCAGGGGCGCGCGATGCGGATATGATCATCGCCGCGACCCATTCGGATGAGGTGAATATGGTCACCTGTCAGGTCGCGCATTCGGTGTTTTCCATTCCCCGCAAAATCGCACGCTTGCGGGCGCAAAGCTATCTGGATGCGATTTACGCCGATCTTTACCGCCGCGACCACATGCCGATTGACGTGGTGATCAGCCCGGAAAAAGAAGTCGCCGAGGCGGCCTTGCAGCGGCTTGCCGCCCCCGCCACCTTTGACACGGAAAGCTTTATGGGTGGCAAGGCCCAGCTACTGGGCATCGTGCTGGATAGTGATTGCCCGGTGCTGAACACGTCCTTGCGGCAATTGTCGGAACTGTTTTCCACCCTGCGCGCCATCGTTGTCGGTGTGCGCCGCGATGAGCGGCTGTTTGCCCCCAACGCGGGGGACCAGCTTTTTGCTGGCGACCGGATTTATGTGTTTTCTCATACCGAAGACCTGAACCGCACGTTGGAGATTTTTGGTAAAACCACACGAAAACAAGAACGTATCGTGATTGTTGGCGGTGGGAATGTGGGCCTTGCGGTCGCGCGCGCCCTTGAGGCGCGGACCGAACGGATGCGCGCCAAGATCATCGAGAAAAGCCGCCCCCGCGCCGAAAAGGCAGCAGACGGGCTGGAGCGAACGATTGTTTTGAACGGCGATGGCATGGATATGGATGTCTTGCTGGAGGCCGGGATCGACCGCGCCGATGCCGTCCTTGCCGTTACTGATGACGATAAAACCAATCTGCTGGTGGCCGTGCGCGCCAAACAGGCGGGGTGCCACATGGCGATTGCCTTGGTCAATGACCCGACCTTGGTACCTTTGATGGCGGCGCTTGATATCGACGCTTTCATCAATCCGCGGGCAACGACCGTTTCTTCTATTCTGC
Organism: Pseudorhodobacter sp.; assembly: GCF_034675685.1. Taxonomy (GTDB): domain Bacteria; phylum Pseudomonadota; class Alphaproteobacteria; order Rhodobacterales; family Rhodobacteraceae; genus Pseudorhodobacter. Next base: position 204,601 of record NZ_JAUCDA010000017.1, read on the forward strand.
GCCATATCCGGCACGGGCGCGTGCGCGCGATCTATTCGATTGGCGACGCCGAGGCGGAAATGATCGAGGCGCAGGTTTTGTCGACGTCACCGCTGGCGGGCAAGCTGATCCGCGACACAGAGTTCCCCGAAGGTGTGCTGGTCGGTGCGGTGATGAAGGGCGACAAGGTGTTCAAACCGACTGGCGATCTGCGCATGGAAGAGGGCGATGTGATTGCGCTGTTTTGCATGGCCAAGGATGTGCCAGAGGTGGAGCGTCTGTTGCAAGTCTCCGTCGATTTTTTCTGAACCGATATGATGCGGCGCATCCTTGAATTACCGCTGCTTGTCGTCCTTTCGGGGGTCGGTTCTTTGGCGATGCTGTTGCCTGCCGCCCATGCTGCGGCCTTTTCAAATTTTGTGGTCGCGCGGCCTTTTTTCTACGGCGCGATCATGTTTTTCTTGCTGTCGGTGCTGGTCGGGATTGCGACTTCAAACTTTCGGCCCCGATTGGTGGCGCGCAGCCAGTTGGCAGCGTTGGTGGGGGCCTATATCTGGTTGCCGATCCTGTTTGCGATCCCCTTTGATCAGGCGGTGAAAGATACCACCTTCACCAATGCGTGGTTTGAAATGGTGTCGTCTTTCACCACAACCGGGGTCACGCAATATGATACGCCTGCGCGCTTGTCGCCGTCGCTGCATTTGTGGCGGGCGCTGGTTGGCTGGCTGGGCGGCTTTTTCGTGCTGATGTCGGCGGTGGCGATCCTGGCCCCGCTGAATCTTGGCGGGGTTGAGGTGCTTTCGGGCCGGGTGCCGGGCCGAGGTGCCAAAGGCGCGGCGCAGATCACCCATGCGGCGGGTCCCGCTGACCGGATGATCCGCCATTCGATCACATTGTTCCCGGCATATTTTGGGCTGACGCTGGTGCTGTGGGTGTTGTTGTTGATGGCCGGAGAAACCGGAATGACGGCGTTTTGTTACGCGCTTTCAACACTTTCGACCAGCGGCATTACCAACGGGCAACCGATGAGCACCGCCGCTGGCGGGCTTTTATCCGAGGTGCTGGTGTTCGTGTTCATGTCCCTTGCCCTGACCCGGCGCAGCATGCCCGGCGCGGTGTTGACCGACAGAAACCGCCCGATCTTTGACGATCACGAGGTCAGGCTGGCCGCATTTTTTCTGATCTTGGTGCCGGGCTTGCTGTTTTTGCGGCATTGGCTGGGGGCCTTTGCCGCCGATGATGTCTTGAACTTTCGGGCCGCGTTTAACGCGTTGTGGGGCGGGCTGTTTACCACAATGTCATTCCTGACGACGACAGGGTTTGAAAGTGCGGATTGGCAAGATGCGCGGCAATGGTCCGGCCTTAATAGCCCGGGGCTGGTGCTGGTGGGGCTTGCCATGATGGGCGGCGGTGTTGCGACGACTGCGGGCGGGCTGAAGCTGCTGCGCGTCTATGCATTGGCGCGCCACGGCGAGCGCGAGATGGAACGGCTGGTTCATCCCACCTCTATCGGTGGTGGCGGCGATAGCGAGCGTCAGTTGCGCCAGGGCGGTGCCTATGTCGCCTGGATTTTTTTCATGCTCTATGCCATGACCTTTGCCATCGTGGTTGCCGCGCTGTCATTGCGCGGGCTGGGGTTTGAGCAAAGCCTGGTGCTGACGGTGGCGGCGGTGACCACCACCGGCCCGTTGGCGGTGATGGCATCCGAGGTGCCGCTGCGGATGATCGAGCTGTCCCTTTCGGAAAAGCTGATATTGGGCGGGGCGATGGTGGTGGGCCGGGTGGAAATTCTGGCGATTCTTGCGCTTTTGTCGCCCGGAGTGTGGCGCAGGTAAGACGATCTGCAATCGGTGACATGAATTGCGCTGTTTTTGGGCTGGCAACTCGCATAAAGCCGTTTCATAGTGAAAATATGAACCTTCGGGGCTAAACCGCAGGCAAAACCGGTAACCAAAAGAAAAAAAAGGCAATGCAATAATGGCTTCCGATAAACAAAATCTTCAAGATGCATTTCTGAACCATGTTCGCAAGGCGAAGGTTCCAGTGACAATTTTCCTGATCAATGGCGTCAAACTTCAAGGCGTCATCACTTGGTTTGATAATTTCTGTGTGCTTTTGCGCCGGGATGGGCAGTCGCAGCTTGTCTATAAGCACGCGATTTCAACCATAATGCCGGGTGCGCCGATCAGCTTGTATGAAGGCGAAGAATAGATTTGGAACCGGATGATCACGACGAGGATGATGGGTTCTCGGTTTCTCTGCGCCTGTCTGGCCATGATACGCGGGCCGAGCAGACGCGTGCCTATGTGCTGCACCCCGATCTGAAATCGGTTCGCACGCGGCGGTTGCCGGAACACGGGCTGGCCGAAGCAACGGCTTTGGCGGGGGCTTTGCCGGGGCTGGAAGTTGTGGGCGGCGAAGTGGTGCGGCTGGCCAAGCGGTTGCCGGGCACGTTGTTCGGCACCGGAAAAGTGGCAGAGCTGAAGGCACGGTTGCAGGATCTGGATGTTGGGCTGGTTTTGATCGACGGTCAGGTAACGCCCGTCCAGCAACGCAATCTGGAAGAGGAATGGGGCGTCAAGCTGCTGGACCGGACCGGGTTGATCCTTGAGATTTTCGCGGATCGGGCCCGGACCCGTGAAGGCGTGCTTCAGGTTGAACTGGCAGCGCTTTCCTATCAGCGAACCCGCCTGGTGCGCGCCTGGACCCATCTGGAGCGGCAACGCGGCGGTTTTGGCTTTGTCGGCGGGCCGGGGGAAACCCAGATCGAATCGGATCGCCGTGCGATTGATGATCAGGTGGTTCGAATCCGGCGGCAACTTGAAAAGGTTGTGAAAACCCGCGAATTGCACCGTGCGGCGCGGCGCAAGGTGCCGTTTCCCATGGTGGCTTTGGTCGGCTATACCAATGCGGGCAAATCAACGCTGTTCAATCGCATCACCGGCGCGGATGTTCTGGCCGAAGACATGCTTTTTGCCACGCTGGACCCAACCATGCGGGGGATGGTACTGCCGAACGGCGACAAGGTGATTTTATCCGATACTGTGGGGTTCATTTCGGACCTGCCGACCCAACTTGTCGCGGCTTTTCGGGCCACACTGGAGGAGGTGCTGGAGGCCGATCTGATCTTGCATGTCCGCGATATCAGCCACCCGGAATCGGCCGAACAGGCCGCGGATGTGGCGGAAATCCTGGGGTCGCTTGGCGTAAAGGCTGAGACGCCACAGTTCGAGATCTGGAACAAGCTGGATCTGGTCGATGAAACTGCCAAGGCCACGCTGGAGGCGCAGGCCGAAAAGTCAGCGCATATATTTGCCCTTTCGGCGCTGACCGGGCGCGGGATTGCAGCATTGCTGGCGGCGGTTGCAAAAGCGTTTGAAGCCGTCAGAGCCGAGGCTGACCTGACTCTGGATTTCAGCAAAGGCAAGGAACATGCCTGGCTTCATTCAGAAGGTGTGATCCTGAACGAGGCCCTGACCGATAGCGGCTGGAACCTTCGGGTAAGCTGGACGGAACGGCAGGAAAAAGCCTTTCTGGCGCTTTGACAGCGCGCGGGGCGAAACCGCTGTTGTCGCCAAAGCGTTTTCGGTTCTTGGTGTAACCAGCCTGGCGCGCGCCTCAATTCAAGCTGAAAACGCCAAGGCCCCCCTGGATAAACCTGCGCCCCCACATGCAGCCTGCGTGTGGGGGCGTGTTTCAATTCGGCAGCAAATGCGTTATGCCCACCGCCGCTGCCCGTGCAAGTTCGGGATCAAGCGACATCGGAATATATTCCCCACGCCGCCAAAGCACGCCAAGATCGTCGTAATGGCGCGAAAGCGGGTGGCCGGATTGGCCCGTGGACAAGATGAAAACCGAGCTGTCCGGGTCGGCAAAATCATAAACCCCACGATAGCCGGCGCCATGCACGTTCAGGAACGGGTCGGGTTCCTCGCCCGAGGTGCGGCCCCGCATCAGGGTGCTGTCTCCGCCCGAGGTGGACTGTCGCAGGTTGACGAAATAGCGCAGCAGCGGCACATTGCCAAGAACCGGGTGATCATGCGTGGCCTGATGCGCATCACCCCAGCGCCATGTCTCGATGCTGCGGCCATAGCGTTCAGACAGCCGCAGCAGCGCCTCATCCAGGGCGATGCGGGCAATGGCGGGGCAGGTTTCAATTGCGGCGGATTGGATGACATCGCACCATTTTTCCGCGCCATCGGTGTTGCGGAAAACCCGCTCGATAAACACCGGATCGGGGTGTGAAAATTCACTGGCAAGCGGCCCCAGCTCATCCCGGATCAGACGATCCTGAAGCGTGCGCAGCCATTCCGCATAGATCAGCGGCTCGGGCAGATGCTCATTCATCTCGCCGTTCCATTCGGCCAGCAGTTCCAGCGCCTGTTCGCGCAGCCGTTCGGGGGTGCCACTGGGCGAAGGGGTGCCCGTAAACCAAAGATCGCCGCCGATCAGCGGCAATACAGCGCGGGCGACAGGGGAAACAGTATCAAGCTGCGCCTCGATAAAGCTTTCACGGGTGTGAACCTCGCGGGTTTTCATCAGGGTCAACCAGCGTTGGATGCGGTGCGTATCGCCCCAGGTAAAGCTGATATTATCGGGGAAAGGCGCATCGGTGGTTTTGTTGTTGGTGTTGCCAAGCAGGCCCGAGGTCGGATTCAGCACCCCCAGGTTTTGTGCATAATCTTGCATGCCATCCCAGCGATTTTGCAGCTTGTCGCCGGGGCTGGGCATGCGGCCCATGGTTTCATGCGCGGGGTTGCGGTTTGGTACCGCGCCGATAAGCTGAAAGGCGACGGCGTCCCGGTCGGCCAGCATCAGGTTTTGCGACGGCGCGATATACAGACGACCCGCCTCGATAGCCTCGGCGATAGAGCGTGATTTCATCAGGCGGATGGCCGCCGTCATCGAGGTGTCATTGGCCGAAAGCCCCGTCCATTCCAGCGCCGCGACATGGCCAGCGGGGGTGACGGTGGCAAGGTTGTAATGGCTGCCCGGCAGCACTGGCCCCGCTTCGGACCAACGCAGGGTGATGGTGACGGGATCGCTGTCTTTGACGGTGATGATGGAACGGCGGCTGGTAAAGTTCTTCCACCCCGCGCCGCTGTCATATTGTTCGGGATTGTCGGGGTTGATGCGTTCCATCACCACGTCTTGATCATCCAGGTAAGACGAGGTGAGGCCCCAGCCCAAAGCCTCGGACCGGCCGATCAGAATGGCTGGAACGCCGGGGATGGTGGCCCCGATAACGCCACCAGAGGCAAATTCAAGCCGGGCAAGATACCACAGGGTTGGGGCGGTGAATTGCAGATGCGGGTCATTGGCCAGCAGTGAGCCGCCCGCCGCCGACCGTTCGGGGGCGGCCGCCCAGGCGTTTGACGCACCAGCAAATGCGCCGGATTTGAAGGGAGACAGCGGGTCTTGTGCCTGTCGGAACGGAAAACCACCGGGAATCGGGCCGGGCATCAGGCTGGCATAATCGGGCAGGGCAGTTACGGCGCTGCCGGGGGCATCGGGCAGAATGTCATACAGCCGCGCCTCGGGCAGCAGCTTGGAGGTGCGGGCGCGCAGCACTTCGGCCTCAAGATGGCCGGACAGTTGCAGCGCCATAAGCTTGATGATGGCGATGCTGTCGGCGGGTTGCCATGTCGCTATCTCATTGGTAAAAAAGAAAAACTCTGGCGCGCCGCGGCCAAGCGCGCCAAGATTCACCTCGCCTATCCAGGCGTTCACGCCGCGGGAATAGGCATCAAGCGCCGCAAGCGTCGGCGCATCCTGGGCGGCGACGGATTGGCTGGCAAGGGAATAAAGATCATAGCGCCGCAGCAACTCGTCAATCTTCAAGGTGCGTTCGCCAAACACCTCGGACAGACGGCCCTGCGCGGTGCGGCGCAGCATGGTCATTTGCCAAAGCCGATCCTGGGCATGGGCAAAGCCAAGCGCGAAATAGACATCCGCATCGGTGGGGCCAAAGATATGCGGCACATTGGCGTTGTTGCGCACAATTTCCACCTCGCCCGACACCCCGTCAAGCTGGTAGCTGGCGGCATAATCTGGCAGCGAGCGCGACAGAAAGAAATAGGCAATCACCAACGCCAGTGTGGCAAGCGCCAAAAGCGCCATGAAGAGTCGGGATAGCCAGCGAAAGGCAATGAGCATGGACGGTCTTTTCTTGACGGCAGGGTTAGGGTGGTTACCTATGCGATCCAGCAGCGCGATACAATTGGAAGGGTGGAAGCAATGGCAAAAGTGGCATTTTTGGGCTTGGGCGTGATGGGTTTTCCCATGGCGGGGCATCTGGCGGCAGCGGGCCATGAGGTGACGGTGTATAACCGGACGGCAGCAAAGGCCGAATCCTGGGTTGCAAAACACGGCGGGCGTATGGCCGCGACCCCGCGCGAGGCGGCACTCGGGCAAGAGTTCGTGTTGGCCTGTGTCGGTAATGACGACGATCTGCGCGGCATTTGCGGCGGCGCCGATGGGGCCTTTTCCGGGATGGCGAAAGGCGCGATATTCATCGACCATACCACAGTTTCGGCGCAGGTTACGCGTGAACTGCATGGTTTGGCACAGGCGGCGGGCATTGGCTTTGTCGATGCGCCGGTATCCGGGGGCCAGGCGGGGGCCGAAAATGGCGTGTTGTCGGTGATGTGTGGCGGCGATGCCGGGCAATATGCCGCCGCCGAGCCGGTGATTGCGGCTTATGCGCGGATCTGCAAACGGTTGGGGGATACCGGGGCGGGCCAGATTGCCAAGATGATGAACCAGATTTGCATTGCCGGGCTGGTTCAGGGCTTGGCCGAGGCGCTGGCCTTTGGCGAAAAGGCCGGGATGGATTGCAAAGCCGTGGTCGAGGTGATTTCGGGCGGGGCCGCCGGGTCCTGGCAGATGAACAACCGCCACAAACCCATGCTGGACGATCATTTCACCCATGGCTTTGCAGTGGATTGGATGCGCAAGGATCTGGGCATTTGCCTGGCAACCGCAAATGAGATTGGCGCAAGCCTGCCGATTACGGCGCTGGTCGATCAGTTCTACAAGGATGTGCAAAACATGGGCGGCGGCCGCTGGGATACATCCAGCCTTATCAAACGCCTGAAATAGCCGGCTCTGGCCTTGTCTTCGGGATGAGGCCGGAACCGCCCGTTGTGCAGGATCTGATAGCAAGCCTGCACAACCAGGGCGCAGCGTAACCCTGCCCAAAGCGGTTCAACGAAAGCGCGAAAGGCGGTCAGGTTGACGGAATGATCCGCGTGTATTTTGACCCGGCCAGTGTTGCCCCGGCGATCAAACCGGATTGACCAAAGACCAAAGCAATGACCGGGCTGATTTCGGTGGTTTCCTTGCCAAGGCTGGCGCCCTGATCGGGGGTCGCGTAGCGCACTTCGGCCCCCGCAGCCCACCCCGGCGCGCGACGAAAATCACCCAAGGCGGCCTCGGTCAGAAAAAACAGCGCATGTGCATATTGCTGCACGCCGATCTGGAACCCGATGGTTGCGCGGGTGGTCGAATAATAATCCACCGTTACATCATTGATCCGCAGCGCGCCCTGGCCATAGGCGCCGCCAAGCCCGAAACCGGCCTCGGTGATCAGGGGCATGTAAAGCACGCCCGTGCTTTTCTGCGCCAGATCACGGGTGCCGGGGTAGCGGGTGAACAGGAAATCACGGGTGGCATCAACCCGCGCATCCAAGCGCTGAGAACCGCCCCCGCCAACGCCATTGGAACAGCCCGCAAGCGCCACCGACGCGGCCGTCGCGCCCAAAAAACTCCGTCGGTTCAAAAAATTCATATCTCTGCCGCCTCATATACTGCGCCGGTTTTTTTCCCGGTCCCTGATTGCTCAAGTATTGGGCCCCTGCTGCAGTATCGGCGCGCAGCATTTGGACCATTCGCGCCACGCTAGCGCGATTTTGCGGGGCTGTCATCCTTTTGCATGGCTTTTGCATGAGTTTTAAGCGGCTTTTGGGCCGGGCATCGGCCGGGATGCGCGAAATATTGCCGTGATTTCAGCCGTGATCGCCCAAAATCCTTGCCACGCGCGGGGCGAAATAGGACAAAACCCCGTCACAACCGGCCCGGCGGAATGCCATCAGGCTTTCCAACATGACCTTTTCGCCATCAATCCAGCCGTTTTGCGCGGCGGCCATGATCATCGCGTATTCGCCCGACACCTGATAGGCATAGGTCGGCGCGCCGAACGTATCTTTGACGCGCCGGCAAATATCCAGATAGGGAAGCCCCGGCTTGACCATGACCATATCCGCCCCCTCGGTCAGGTCACGTTCAATCAGGTGCATGGCCTCATTCGAATTGGCTGGATTCATCTGATAGGTTTTCTTGTCGCCAACCAAGCGGCTGCCCGCGCCCACCGCATCACGGAACGGGCCGTAAAAGGCCGACGCATATTTCGCGGCATAGGACATGATTGCCACATCGCAATATCCCGCCGTTTCCAGCGCTTGGCGCATGGCGCCGATGCGGCCATCCATCATGTCGGAGGGCCCCAGAATATCGGCCCCCGCCTCGGCCTGCGCCAAAGACATCTTGACAAGCGCCGCAATGGTTTCATCGTTCAAGATGATGCCATCGCGCACCAGCCCATCATGCCCGTTGATATTGTAAGGGTCGAGCGCGACATCGGTCATCACCATCATCTGCGGCACGGCGGCCTTGATGGCGCGGATGGCGGTATTGGCCAGGTTTTCGGGGTTCCAGGCTTCGGCACAATCTTCGGTGCGCAAATCGGGGTCGGTATAGGGAAACAGGCACAGGGCAGGGATGCCAAGCGCTGCGGCCTCTTCGGCGGCCTTGACGATCAGATCAACCGACAGCCGCTCCACGCCGGGCATCGAGGCCACAGCTTCGCGCTGATTGACCCCATCGCGCACAAACAACGGCCAGATCAGATCATTCAGCGAAAGTGAATTTTCCTGTGCCAATCGCCGCAAGCCCTCGGATTTGCGCAGACGACGGAACCGGGTTGCGGGGTATTGACCTGTGGTGGGACGCATCGGCGGCTCCTTTGGCTGTGTTTGATATGCAAGGGGTTACGGCTTTTCTTCTGACTGCCATGGAAACCTGCGCGTCTCAAGGGTAGGAATGACGCAACCGCCCTTTGTGTTCGTCCAAAAGGGTATTGAAACGGATACAAAGGTTGGCCTAGTGGATTGGTATAAAATGGTTTTCGATCTGATCGACTTACGGTCATTTTCGAATTTGTGGTTCTGGATCGCCCTGGCGGTTTTGTGGTCGACGACCAGCCACTGGGTGCTTGGTGTGCCCTTTGACATGGTGGCACGGGCGCGCAAATATGGCGGCGACGCCGCACAGGACCTGCAGGACCTTGTTGCGATAAACACGCGGCGGATGCTGTTTATTGCCCGTGTGTCGGGGCTGTGGCTGATTGCCCTGATGGCATTCATGATCACGGCGCTGGTGATTTTGGGCTTTGTCTACCGGGTTGAATTTGCACAAGCGGTATTTTTGCTTTTGGCCCCGCTGGCGATTGTCGGCGCGCTCAGTCTTGCGACGGCGCAGAGAATTTCAGAGACACAGATGCAGGGGGATGATCTGTACCGCTGCCTGACGCGGCACCGGATGATAGTGCAGGCGATTGGCATGGTGTCAATTTTCATCACGTCGCTTTGGGGAATGTGGCAAAACATGCAAGTCTTTGCAATCTGGCCGAATTAAGCCGATGAAAAACACAGCGACACGGATCATTTTAGGCGGCGCGCCCGAAGGCTTTGACGCCGTTTTGGTGGCAAAGGAACTGGCGCGCGGGGTGCCGGTCATTCATGTTGCGCGCGATGACAAGCGGCTGGAGGCAATGCGCGCCGCTTTGGCGGCTATGGCGCCCGAGGTTGCGGTGCTCGAACTGCCCGCCTGGGACTGCTTGCCCTATGACCGGGTGTCGCCCAACCCTGACATCATTTCCCGGCGAATGGCGACCCTGGCCGCCTTGGCGCAAGGGGTGTCAGGGGCGTTTGTGCTGCTGACGACGTTGAATGCCGCGACCCAGCGCATGCCCGCGCGGACAGTTTTGCGCGAGGCGTCGTTTCTGGCCACCGTCGGGCACCGGCTGAATGAAGCGGCATTGCGCAATTTTCTGACTCGCATGGGGTTTACGCCCAGCCCTACGGTATCCGAGCCCGGCGATTATGCCATCCGCGGCGGCATCATTGATATCTATCCGCCGGGGCCTTTGGGGCCGGTGCGGCTTGATCTGTTCGGGGATGTGCTGGACGGGGCGCGGCGGTTTGACCCCGACACCCAGCGCACGACGGAAAAGCTGAAATCGGTAGAATTCGCACCCGTCTCCGAGGTGATCCTGGATGAGCCGGCGATTGCGCGGTTTCGCCAGAACTACCGAGTGGAATTTGGCGCGGGCGGCTCGGATGATCCTTTGTACGAGGCGGTAAGCGCGGGGCGCAAACATCAGGGGATGGAGCATTGGCTGGCGTTTTTCCATGCTGAACTGGAGACGGTGTTCGACTATCTGCCCGATGCTGCGGTGATGCTGGACGATCAGATCACACCGATGCGGCTGGCGCGCTGGGAAAGTATCGACGACCAGTATGACGCGCGGATGGAGGCGATGCGCGCCAAGGGGCGGATGGATACGGTCTATAAACCGGCCGCGCCCGGCTTGTTGTACCTCGATGATGCGGCTTGGGCGGCAGCGCTGGCGGCGCGACGGGTGGTGCAACTGTCGCCGCTGGCGCAATCGCCGGGGCCGGGGGTTCTGGATGCGGGCGGGCGTATGGGGCGCAGCTTTGCGCCCGAACGCCAGCAAGAAAACATAAGTCTTTTCAATGCGCTTGCGGACCACATTAAAGTTTTGCGCAAAGATGCGAATGTGGTGATCGCGTCTTGGTCCGAAGGGGCGCGCGAACGTCTGCGGGGGCTGATTGCCGATCAGGGCATTCTGGGCGCGACGGAGGTTGCGGATTTTCGCGAGGTGACGGGAACAGGCGGTCTGTTTTTGATGATCTGGCCGTTGGAGGCGGGGTTTACCGCGCCGGGGCTGGCGGTGATATCGGAACAAGACGTGTTGGGCGACCGCCTGATTGGCAAACCCAAACGCAAGCGCAAGGCGGATAACTTTCTGCGCGATGTGCAAACCCTCAGCCCCGGTGATTTGGTGGTGCATGTCGAGCACGGCGTTGGGCGCTATCTGGGGCTGGAGATGATCACGGCCTTGGGGGCGCCGCATGAATGCCTGAGCATTGAATATGCCGAAAATGCCAAGCTGTATTTGCCCGTTGAAAACATTGAACTTCTTAGCCGCTATGGCCATGAAGACGGTTTGCTGGACCGGCTGGGCGGCGGCGCTTGGCAGGCGAAAAAGGCCAAGCTGAAGGCGCGGATCCGTGAGATTGCGGAACGGTTGATGCGGATCGCGGCAGAGCGGCATTTGCGCAAGGCCCCGGTGCTGGAGGCCCCGCATGCGATGTGGGAGGCCTTTGCCGCGCGCTTTCCCTATACCGAAACCGAGGATCAGCTGACGGCGATTGGTGATGTGATCGCCGATCTTGAGGCAGGCAGCCCGATGGATCGTTTGATCGTGGGTGACGTTGGCTTTGGCAAGACCGAGGTGGCGATGCGGGCGGCCTTTGCGGCAGCCCTTTCGGGGATGCAGGTCGCGGTGATTGCGCCGACAACCCTGCTGGCGCGGCAGCATTACCGTGGCTTTGCCGAACGATTTCGCGGCTTTCCTATCAATATCAAGCCCTTGTCGCGCTTTGTTAATGCAAAGGATGCAGCCGCTACGCGCGCCGGGTTGGCCGATGGCACGGTGGATATTGTGGTCGGCACCCATGCGGTGCTGGCCAAGGCGATCAAATTCAAGAACGTCGGGCTGTTAGTCATTGATGAAGAACAACATTTCGGCGTTGGCCATAAGGAGCGGCTGAAGGAAATGCGATCAGACGTGCATGTGCTGACGCTGACCGCAACGCCTATTCCCCGCACCTTGCAATTGTCGCTGACCGGGGTGCGCGACCTGTCTATCATCGCCACGCCGCCGGTGGACCGATTGGCCATTCGGACCTATGTGAGCGAGTTTGATACGGTCACCATCCGTGAGGCGTTGCTGCGCGAACGCTATCGCGGCGGGCAGTCATTCTTCGTGGTGCCGCGGATTTCGGACCTGCCCTTTGTCGAGGATTTCTTGAAAAATCAGGTACCAGAGGTGACCTATCTGGTGGCGCACGGGCAGTTGGCCGCGGGTGATCTTGACCAGCGGATGAACGATTTTTATGATGGAAAACAGGATGTTCTGGTTGCTACTTCAATTGTGGAGTCAGGCTTGGATATTCCAACTGCCAATACGATGATCATTCACCGGGCCGATATGTTCGGGCTGTCGCAACTGTACCAAATCCGGGGCCGCGTGGGGCGGGCCAAGACGCGGGCCTATTGTTACCTGACCACCAAACCGCGCGCGCCGTTGACGCCGCAGGCGATGAAGCGATTGCGCCTGTTGGGTAGCCTCGACAGTTTGGGGGCCGGGTTCAACCTTGCCAGCCATGACCTTGACCTGCGCGGCGCGGGAAATCTTTTGGGTGAGGAACAGTCGGGGCATATCAAGGAAGTCGGCTATGAGCTGTATCAGGCCATGCTGGAGGAAACGATTGCCAAGCTGCGATCAGGCGAGATTTCGGGGCTGGCCGAGGTGGATGACCAATGGGCACCGACTATCAATCTTGGGGTTCCAGTATTGATTCCAGAGGCTTATGTGCCGGACCTCGACTTGCGGCTGGGGCTGTACCGGCGTTTGTCGGGGCTTGCGAGCAAGGTCGAAATGGAAGGCTTTGCCGCCGAGTTGATTGACCGTTTCGGGCCATTGCCAAAAGAGGTCAACACGCTGATGTTGGTGGTGCGGATCAAGGCGATGTGCAAACGCGCAGGCATTGCGCGGCTGGATGCGGGGCCAAAAGGGGCCACGGTGCAGTTTCACAACGACAAATTTGCCAATCCCGCAGGGTTGGTGGATTTCATCAAATCGCAACCGGGCGCGCGGGTTTCCGGCAACAAGATCGTGCTGGTGCAGGACTGGAAAACCGAAGCAGAACGGCTTAAGGGGGCTTTTGCGATTGCAAAAGCTTTGGCCGGGAAGCTGTTGGATTTAAAGAAATAACGCGGCAACTGGTGCCGCGCCTTGTTTCAGTGTTTGTCGCGCGGAATGGACAGCATGAGGAGCAACGACAGCACCGCCATCACCGCAACGCCGATGATAAGCGGCAGGTAAGACCCATCGAATGCAAGGCCAATTGGGGCGGCCAGCATGACAGCCAGAACCGTGGCGATGGAGCCGGTGACCGAGGCCGCCATGCCTGCGATATGGCCAACAGGCTCAAGCGCCAGGGCGTTGAGATTGCCAAGCGTGAGCCCCGCCGTCGCGAAAACGCCGATCATCCAGATGATGAAACCGGCAAAGGCCAGATCACCCGCCAAAACCCCGGATAGCGTAAGCGCCAGCATGAGAGCCGAGAGGATGATTTGCCCGACCAAGGTCGCGGTGATCAGGTAGCGCATGCCGAGGCGACCAACAAGAACGGCATTGGTCGGGCTGGCCACCCCGGCACAAAGTGCGACCAGCGCGAACCACAGCGGGAAAGTGCTTGCACGGCCAAACTGGATGTCGATGATCGGCTGCGCCGAGGAGAGCGTGCCGAAAAGTGCCCCAAAAATAAGGGTTTGCACGATGATCGTGGTAAGAATGGTGCGATGTGACAGCACCTCTCGCAGGGCGGCATAAAGCGGCCTGGCGCGAAAGGGGCGACGGTTTTCGGGCGGCAGGGTTTCGGGCTGACGGATCAGCAGCCACGCCAGCGAGATCACCGCAAAGCCAATGAAGGTGATAAAGATCGAGCGCCAATCAAAGGCCGAAATGATGCCACTGGCCGCAAGCGGGGCAACGGCGGGGACCAGCGTAAAGATCATCATCGCAAAGCTGACCACGCGGGCCATATCGCGGCCCTTGTAAAGGTCACGCACCAGCGCAAGCGACACCACGCGCGCGCCGGATGCGCCGATACCTTGAACCACACGGGCAAGCAGCACGGTTTCCAGCGTCGGCGCGACATAGGCTGCAGCGGCGGCGATGCAATAGAGGATGGACCCGAAAACGATGATGCGCCGGCGGCCAAAAGTATCAGACAGCGGGCCTGCAAGCAGCGTTCCCATCCCCATGCCCAGCACAAAGCTGGTCAGGATCAGTTGTGCGTTGTTGGGGGCGTCTGGCGTAAGCTCGGCCGCGATGGTGGGCAAGGCGGGCAGCATGCTGTCGATTGAAAAGGCGATGGTGGCAAAAAGCATCGCAATCATCGCGATAAACTCGGGTTGCCCCATACGTTTGGCGGTTTGGGTCACAGGGTTACGGCCTTTTATTCAGTTATAGTGCCAAAGCAGCGATGATGACGCGTCAAACCCATGCCGCGCGATGCAGCAGGGAATGGCGCGCAAGGGGGCTGCCGGAAAGGCGCGCTGATCAGAGGAAAGACTCTGTCCGATCACGGCCAAGACCCAAGGATATCGCCTGCAATGGCGCCAAGGGCAAGGTCCAAAAATACGGCGATCGGAAAGCCCGTTGCAGGCCGAACGTCAATCGAGAGAGGAGCGGGTTTGCGGTTCATGGGCGATGGTTGCCAGCAGCTCATCAATAACCTGCTGCCAGGTTTCCACGGGCTGCGCGCCAGACATCATATATTGCTGCGCGATCAGAAAGGCAGGCACGCCGGTCACACCTTTTTGGCGGGCGTCGGCATCGCGGGCGGCAAGATCGGTTCGGTCGGCATCTGTGGCCAGCAGGCGCTCGGTGGCGGTTGGGTCCATGCCCGCGGATTGGGCGATTGCGATCAGCGTGTCATCGCTGCCGATATCACGGCCTTCCTGGAAATAGGCACGGAACAGGGCGGCTACCACGGCAGCCTGCCGCCCCTCCAGCCCCGCCCAATGGATCAGGCGGTGGGCGTTCATTGTGTTGGGGGTGCGCTGAATCGTTGAGAAGTCGATCTCGATCCCTGCGGCCTTTGCGGCTTGTTCGACCCGGGCATAGATTGCGACCGCTTGCTGTTTGCCGCCGAACTTGGCCTCTAGATAGCTGCGCCGGTCGGCCCCTTCGGCGGGCATGTCGGGGTTAAGCTGAAAGGGGTGCCATGCCACGCTGAACGGATGGTCAGGCCGACTTTCCAGCGCCCGGTCAAGCAGGGCTTTGCCGATAAAGCACCAGGGGCAGATTGGGTCGGAGAAGATATCAAGACGGATCATGCTGTTGTCCTTGGGGCTGGTTCCAGACCGGCGGCTGAGGGGTGATAAGCTGGCGCAAGGCGCGGCGGTTCAGTTTGCCATTGGCGTTGCGCGGCAGCTGTGCAAGGTGATGGTAGGCGCGCGGCTGTTTGTAGCGCGCAAGGTTTTGCGCGGCATGGTCGGCAAGTGTGGCCTCATCCAGCGGCGCGGCGGCGGCATAGACACAGGCGATGATGGTGGTGCCGGGCCTCACCTCTATCTCTATGGCGGCGCTGTCGGTAATGCCGGGCAGGGTGGCGATGACGGCCTCTACCTCTAGCGGCGAGACGCGGTAGCCGCCTGCGTTCATCATGTCATCGTTGCGGCCCAGATAGGTGATCGCGCCACCTGCGGCCATTTCGGCGGTGTCGCCGGTTAAATACCAACGCCCCTGAAAGCGGGCTTTGGTGGCGGCTTCGTCCTTGTAATAGCCCAGGAACAGGCCAGGGTCACGGGTGTCAACTGCCAGCACGCCGGGGGTGCCGATGGGTACTGGCTGGCCTGAAGCATCCAACACAGCGACATGGCGGCCGGGTTGTGCAAAGCCGGTACTGCCGTTTGGCGCAGGGCGGTCGGGGCAGCCGGAAATGAAGGTGGAAATTTCGGACATGCCAAAGGCCTCGAATATCGGCGTGCCGGTGGCTGCGTTCCACGCATCGCGGGTCGCTTGTGGCAAGGCCTCACCCGCAGAAAGCCCGTGGCGCAGGTTTGGCATCTCGGGCAGAGGGGTGCGCAGCATCTGGCGGTAAACGCCGGGGGCTGCGGCAAAAATCGTGGCCTTTGCGCGCTGCAACAGGCGGGGCAGCAGCCGGGTTTCGGTGCCGGGGGCGGGGATCAGCGCGGTGGCGCCCATGGTCCAGGGGTCCATCAACCCGGTGCCAAGCGTATAGGTCCAGTTGAACGCACCCGCATGCAGCAGCCGATCTTGGGGCGCAAGCCCGTACCAGCCTTGCAGCATCATCGCGCGGCCAAGAATGGTGCGATGGGCATGGGCCACGGCCTGCGGGCGGCCCGAGGTGCCAGACGTGAAGATGATATAGGCCAGCCGGTTCGGGTCGCCCATTTCGAAAGGGTGCGCTGGCAAAGCATGCATGGCCTGTAGCGCGGCTGCGGGCAGAACCGGGCAAGGCGGATGATCAGGGATCGCGACACCCTCATCCGCCACGATCAGCGCCGGGGAGACCAGATCACACAGCTTGGCCACCTCGGGCCCGGTCAGCATGGCCGAGGTCGGCACCGGAATAAGCCCTGCGGTGATCGCCGCAAGAAACAGCACCGGAAACGCCAGCGAATTGCCCAGCCGCATCAGCACCCGGTCGCCGGGGCGCAACCCTTGCGCGCGCAGGCCGGTTGCCACCCCGGCAACGGCCGCCTGAACCTGGGCATAGGTCCAGACCTCGCTGTGGTCGGGGTGCAGCAATTCCAGCGCCGGGCGGTCCGGCGTGGCTGCGCCTTGCGCAAGCACATGCGCTGCCATGTTGAAATGCGCAGGCAAGCGGGGATAGGGCGGGGCTTGGGTTACTGAAAGCATCATGTGTGGTTGCTAAACCGCTGCTGTGGCCGTTGCAAGCCTGTGCCAGCAGCAAAGCTGTGATCGGGGGCCCTTGCACCGGGATCTGGCGTGGATCAATCAGGGTACGGGCCGGTGAGAAAACCCGATCCTGCCACCCATAATCTGCGTCGTCCCGGTTTCAACCGGCTTCAGGCCCCGAGTGAGCGCAGCAACACATAGCCGACAAACACCCCATTGGCCAAAAGCAGCGCCATGACCGCCAAAGAGCCGAGGTCTTTTGCATCGCGGGCCGCCACGGACCAATCCGGCGAGACGTGATCGACGATGGCCTCGATTGCGGTATTCAACGCCTCAACCGCGATCAGGATCAGCCAGAGGATGACAAACACACCATAGGCCCAAAGCGGGGCAGCCGCAGCCCAGAACAGCAGCCAGACCACGGGCAGGCCAAGCAGCTCATGGCGAAACGCGGTTTCTTGCCACAGGCGGTGACCCCCGGCGATGGAATAGCTGGCGGCGGCAAACAAGTGGCGCAGGCCCGTAATGCGTTCGGGGCGGGGTTTTGGCTCAGTTGGCATTGCGGCACGGTGTGATCAGGTCAAGTTGCGGATCTATGACCCCGGTTTCAACCCCGGCAAGACTGAGCACAGTGCTGAACATGTTGTCATGGCTAAGGGCCGCGGTTGTATCCTTTGCGAGGCAATCGCGCTGGATGCCGAACACCTCGGCATAGGATTGCGGAATCCAGGTCAGCATGGGCACATGGGTTTGGCTGTCAGGGGCCATGAAATAGGGGGCGCCGTGCAGATAAAGCCCGTTTTCACCAAGCGACTCGCCGTGATCCGACACAAAGAACAGCGCCGCCGTGGCCTTGGTTTGCGCCGCCAGAACATCAATCAGGCTGGCAACGATATGATCGGTATAGACCACAGTGTTGTCATAGGCATTGGTAATTTGCTCAATCGTGCATTCATGCAATTCGGCGGTCTTGCAGGTCGGGGTAAACCGCTCAAACTCGGCAGGGTAGCGCAGGTAATAGGACGGGCCATGGCTGCCGATCATATGAAACACCAAAACGGTGTTTTGGGTGATGTTCTCGGCGTAATCCTGTAGCTTGTCCAGAAATATACCATCCGTACATTCGCCCTTGGCGCAGTAGCGCGGGTCGGTTGAGGTAATGATGCTATGCATGGTCTGGCGGGCGGCGATACCTTTGTCGCCGGTATTATTGTCCCACCATTCAACATGATAGCCCGCGCGGGCCAGAATATCGAGCATGTTTTCGGTGCTGGCGCCTATGTCATAGCTGTAATCGGCACGGGTGTAATTGGCGAACATGCAGGGCAGCGAAACGGCGGTGGCGGTGCCGCAAGACGAGACATTGGAAAAATAGGTAATATCACGCTGCGCCAGTTCGGGGTTGGTCGCGCGGTCGTATCCGCCCAGGCTCCAGTTTTCAGCGCGCGAGGTTTCACCGGCGACAACCACCAAAAGCACAGGTTTTGTCGCAGCGGCCAAGGCGCTGGAGGGCTTGGCGTCAATGCCGAGGGCCTGCAACGGCAGGGCTTTGGATTTTTGCAGCATGCGGGCGTAGCGAAGGGCACCAGCAAGCGGCGCGCCCGGTTGATAGCTGGCCATCAGCTCTTTTTGGCCACGGATGGCCACGGAAAACGTGGCGAAATCTGAAAGCAGCAACCCGATGCAAAGCGCGGCGGCGGCGGCACTTGTCGCGGCCCAGATCAGCGCAGAGGGCAGCAAGGGCAGGCGTTTCACCGGCACCCATACCACCATGATCGCGGGCAAAACCCCGGCCCAAAGCACATGAATGACAAAGCTGGGGGTGATCAGGTGTTTTGATTCTGTTACCGTGGTGGTGATCGCGTTCTGGATCATTTCACGGTCAATCGTGGCCCCCAGCGTATCTTGATAATATGAGGTAACCGCGCCGAGGATCAGCAAAAACACCAGCACCGGCTTTTGCAACCAGCGCAGGGCGAACAGCGTGATGATAAGCCATGTCAGCGCAAAGACGGCGCCGCCAAATGTGGCAATGGCCAGCGGATCGCCAAAGATTGCAACATTACGCTGCCAGAAGGTGTTGTTATGCACCGCCAGAATGAAGGCGGCGACAGCGAGGTTCAACAGCAGCGGGGACAGCGCAAAATGGTGATCGGCTGTTTGCTCTTTTGGGGTTTTCGACACGGTCTGGGCTTTCGGCTAGGCTAATCGGCTTGGCCGCGCCGGATGGGCCGCCTGATGATGCGGGACATACGCCCAAGCGGTCAATCGCTCAAGTCTGATGTCTGAAGACACGGCGCACGATGGCGTGACTGCTTAGAAGAACTGCGAGGCCCGGTTGGAGGCCGAAGATATATCGCGCCCGATGCCGTCGACGGTGCCGCATGCGGCAAGTGCTGCCAGCAGTGCCAAGGCAACCAGATGGCGCAGTTTGGGAAGATGTGTCACGTGCCTGTTCTTTCCTCGAAGATATCGCCCCTTTGGATCGGAGCTGTTTTAAGGTTGATACCACCATACATCGGGCTGAAAGCCGGGCCAATCGCCATAAATCGGTAAGGTGGCGGGGTATTTCAGCTCTTTTATATGCGCCAGACTGGAATATTTTGCAAACCAGAAAGGAACAACATAGCGACCAGCGGTCAAAATTCGGTCCAGCGCGCGGGTGGCAGCAATGAAATCTTCGTGCCGGCTGGCGTTCAGCATCGCTGAAATCATCGCCTCGGCGGCTGGCACATTCATGCCCATCAGGTTGCGACTGCCCGGTTCGGTCACGCCAGCGGCCGACCAATAGAAGGTTTGCTCATTCCCCGGTGACAGTGACAGCGCGCGAATGATATGGGTCATATCAAAATCATAGGCGTTGATGCGTTCGGTCATTTGCGCGGAATTGATGGTGGTCAGCGTAGCGGTGATTCCAAGCGGTTTCAGCGCCTCGATATACATATTCGCGATCGTGGTGATTTCGGTCGCGCCATTGTTCAGCAAGATATCAAAGGCAAAGGCTTTTCCTTCGGCATTTTTCAAGATGCCCTGCGCGTCGGGGCTCCAGCCTGCCTCTTCCAGCAATGCCTTGGCGGCGCGGATGTTCTTGCGGTTGGTCGCACCATCCGCAACGGGCAGCGCATAGCCGTCTATCACGCCCGGCAGCAGACTGTCGGCAAAAGGCAGCAGCAGGTCACGCTCGGGCCCGGTGGCTGCGGTGCCGGGGGCCATGCCCAGAATGGAGTTGGAGAAATAGGATTGAATACGCGGCGCAGTGCCGCCGGTAACGGTGGTGTTGATCTGTTCAAAGTTGAAGGCAAGAATCAGCGCCTGCCGCACCCGCCAGTCAGCGAATTGCGGGCGGCGGGTGTTCATCACGAAACCATCAATCCCCGAAGGGCGGGCATGCGGGATTTCGGATTTCACGATCGCGCCCGAGGTGACGGCGGGAAAGCTGTATTGCTCTGCCCATTTGGCCGCGTTGGTTTCGCGGTAGCTGGTGATTTCGCCAGCCTTGAACGCCTCGAACACCACACCATCATCGCCGAAATAGTCATAGCGCACTTCATTCAGGTTATGCCGCCCCTTGTTGAAGGCCAGATCCTTGCCCCACCAGTTCGGGTCCTTGACGAAAGAGATAAAGCGACCAGCCTCATATTTGCCGATGGTATAGGGGCCAGAGCCGATAGGGGCCTCTAGCGTGGAGGCGGTAAAATCCTTGCCCTGCCATTGCGCCTTTTGCAAAACCGGGCGCAGGCCAAGGATCAGCGGCAATTCGCGGTCTTTCACGTTGAAGGTGAATTTGACAGAGCGCGGGCCGGTGATCGTAGCCGATTTGATCTTGGTCCAAGCGTTCAGATAGCGCGGATGGCCGACAGTGCCGAGGGTTTGAAAGGTCCAGAGCACGTCTTCGGCGGTGACGGGGCTGCCATCGGAAAACCTTGCCTCGGGACGCAAGGTAAACTCGACGTAAGAACGGGCCTCATCGGTATCAACCGATTCGGCCAACAGCCCGTAAAGCGTGAAGGGTTCATCATAAGAGCGGCCCAAAAGCGTTTCCGTGGTCAGACCCGATTGGCCCCAGGGCGCGCGACCTTTGAGGATGAAGGGATTCAGCGAATTGAAACTGCCCGATTCGCCAAAAATGATGCGTCCACCAGCGGGTGCATCGGGGTTTGCATAAGGCAGAGACACAAAATCGGGTGGAAGGGCGGGGTCACCATACATAGCTATGCCATGTTTGGGGCTGGCCGAGGCCGGAATCACTGTGCAACAGAGTAAAACGGCAGTTGTCACACTGTAGAGTTTCGCAAAAAATTGACGTTTCATTCTGGCAACAATCCCAATCACCCAAGGCTTATTGGCTTGGACACTAAAGCTGGTTGCACGCTATTTCAAACTTTTTACTTGGCCTACGGCAAGTTAGCGCGTATAAAGTAGGAACTGCTCGATAGGTTTCTTGCCTGTATGAAACCTGCCTCAATAACTCAACGCCAGCCTTGTGCTGGCGTTTTTTTTGGCCTGAGGCGGCTCATGCCGGGGAAGTGAGTGCGGATTGGGCAATGTGGGCGTTTCCTTTGGCGCAGCAAGCTGTATCTATTGCTCAAACTCATTTGTGCAAATGCAGCAAAAAGGACTCGCTCATGTCAGCCACCTCATCAATCGCCGGAAAAAAGTGCCGTCATCACGGGATCAAATTCAGGGATAGGGCTTGGCGTTGCGCATGAGCTTGCGCGCGCGGGCGCGAATATCGTGATAAACTCGTTTACCGATCGCGAAGAAGATCACGCGCTGGCCGCAAGTATTGCGGCCGAACATGGCGTGACGGTGCGCTATATTCAGGCCGATATGTCGAAACCCGAGCAATGCAGGGCGCTGATTGAAACAGCGGGGGCCTGCGATATTCTGGTCAATAATGCGGGCATCCAATATGTTGCGCCGATTGAGGAATTCCCCGTTGATAAATGGAATGCGATTTTGGCGATCAATCTGTCGTCGGCGTTTCATACCACGGCTGCAGCGTTGCCCATGATGCGGGCAAAGGGCTGGGGGCGGGTGGTCAACATTGCCTCGGCGCATGGCTTGACCGCAAGCCCGTATAAATCGGCCTATGTCGCGGCCAAGCATGGGATCGTGGGGCTATCAAAGGTGACGGCGCTGGAAACAGCGGGGGCCGGCATTACCTGTAACGCGGTGTGTCCCGGCTATGTGCTGACCCCCTTGGTCGAAGCGCAGATACCCGACCAGATGAAAACCCACAACATGGACCGCGAAACCGTGATCCGTGAGGTGATGCTGGACCGCCAGCCAAGCCGCCAGTTTGCCACCACCGCGCAGATCGGGGGAACGGTCGTATTCCTGTGTTCCTCGGCCGCGGATCAGATTACCGGCAGCACAATTTCCGTTGACGGCGGCTGGACGGCGCTATGAGCACGCAAAAGGACGGCACCGAAACGCTGGTATTCGAGGATCAGGTCTTGCAGGGGGCAAGCTTTAGCCGGGTTTGCCTTGCCGGGGCCGAGTTTCGCGATTCAGCCATGAGCAATGCCGTGTTTGAGGAGGTTGATCTGGCGGGGGGTACGTTTGAGAATGTGAACCTGTCGGGGGCCAGGCTGCATGATGTGAACATGTCAGGCATGGTGATTGATCATGTCTCCCTGCGCGGGCTGGTGCTGACCGATGCCGATATCACCGGCATGACGATTGATGGTGTGCTGCTGTCGGATATTCTTGTGCATTGGAATAAAGAGTGAAGCCTGTTCGGGTCAATCTGGCCCTTCAGGGGGGCGGTGCCCATGGCGCGTTTACCTGGGGTGTGCTTGATCGTTTGCTGGATGAAACCTGGCTGGAGGTGGCCGCGATTTCCGGCACCTCGGCCGGTGCCCTGAATGGTGCTGCGTTCAAGGCGGGCATGGTTGCGGGTGGCCGAGATGGCGCGCGCGAAGCACTTGCGGCGCTTTGGGCCACGGTTGGTACGGTGGGGGATATGCGGCTAAGCGCGTGGATGCAGCCGGTCTTGCCCTTTGCCGCTGCCATGACAGATGTGTGGGAGGCCACGTTCAACACATCCCCGCAAGGCATAGCGGCCCAGTTGTTTTCACCCTATGCACTGGGGGCTGCATGGAAAAACCCGCTGGCCCCGGTGGTGGCAGGCTTTGATTTTTCGCAGGTCTGTGCCGAGGCAGGGCCGCGGCTGTTCGTGAATGCGACCAATGTGCGCGATGGCAAGATCGGGGTGTTCTCGGGGCAAAAGATCACACCCGAGGCGCTTTTGGCCTCGTCCTGCCTGCCAACGGCGTTTCAGGCGGTTGAGGTGCCGCATCCGGTAACCGGCCGGACAGAGGCATGGTGGGATGGCGGATATTCCGGAAACCCGGCACTTTTTCCGTTGTATGAAAAGGACTTGCCGGCTGACCTTATTCTTGTGGCAATCAATCCTTTGTACCGCGAGGCCGTCCCCGATACCCCGTTGGAAATCCAGAACCGCATCAATGAGATCAGCTTCAACGCGCCGCTTTTGCGCGATTTGCGCGCGATTGCCTTTGTAAAGCGGTTGCTGGCAAAGGGGATGATTGCGCCGGGCAGCATGAAAGATGTCGCCCTTCACCTGATCGCGGATGATCCTTTGATGAATGCACTGACGGCCAGCAGCAAGCTGTTGCCGAACCCCGCATCTCTGGCACGGCTCAGGGCGGCGGGGCGTGTTGCTGCAGATGCGTTTTTATCCAAACACGCCAATGACCTGGGGAAAAAGGGCACGGTGGACCCGGTGGCACTGCTTGACTAAGCCGCTTTGATCATCGCCTATGGCACAGAGGCGGGGGGCTGGGTCACCGGCACGCCGTCTTTGTCCTTGCCACTGGGATAGACCAAACCAGCCGAGATGATCAGCTTGGCGGCATCCTCGATCTTCATATCCAGTATCCGCACATCCGTACTGGGGACGAACAGCAAAAAACCAGAAGTCGGGTTGGGCGTGGTAGGCAGAAACACCGACAGCATTTCTTCATGCTCGGGGAATTTCGCCGCAATCTCGCCCTTGGCGTTGGTAGAGACAAAGCCAATGGCCCAGATGCCTTCCTTGGGGTATTCGACAAGGCAAGCCTTGTCAAAATTCTGATCGGTTTGTGCAAAAACGGTTTCAGCGATTTGTTTGATGCCGCTGTAGATGCTGCGCACAACAGGGGTACGATCAACCAGCCGTTCAGCCCAGTGCAGGAACGACCGCCCGATAAGCCCGCGCGCGATCCAGCCCATGAAAATGGTAAAGACGAGAAAAATGATAACCCCGGTGCCGCGCAGGTTGATGCCGTTCTCTTTGCAGAAAAACGGTGGCTTTGTCGGGTCCGAGGCCCAAAACCGGCTGATCCCGGTTGCTGGTTGATGCGGAGAGGGGCAAAACCAATAGCCAAACCATTCCGAGGGTTGGTATTTTTCCGGAATGAAGGGCAGGACAAAGCCGTCAATCCAGCCCGTGACCGTCCAGATCAGGTAGAGCGTCAGCCCGATGGGCAAGACCACCACAAGCCCGGTCAGAAAACTGCTGCGCAACCCCCCGAAAAGGCCGCGCTTCTTTGCTGCTGCGTGGTTATGTTCGGTCATTTCAACCCCTCTGGACGGGCGCAATTTAAGGACGCCGCCGAGGGGTTACAATGGCAAAGCGATGAGAGATTAACGGTTTCTGCGGGCTTTGCTGATCGCGATGGCAATTTCGGCACCAAGGCGGGCATTGTTGCGCACAAGTGAGATATTGGCGGTCAACGAGCGACCTTCGGTCAGCTCGAATATCCGGCCCAACAAGAAGGGGGTGACGGATTTTGCAGCGATGCCCTGGGCCTCTGCCTCGGCCAATGCCTGTTCGACCATCGGCAGAATTTCGGGCAGTGGAATTTCATCGGCCAGCGGAATCGGGTTGGCAACCAACTGCCCGCCAGTCAGGCCAAGCCGCGCCCGCATGAGATGGGCGGCGGCGATTTCAGTGGCGCTGTCAAAGCGCAGCGGGGCGATCAGGCCAGAGGCGCGGGCCCAGAACGCCGGGATCTCGGATTGACCATAAGCGATGACCGGCACGCCAAGGGTTTCCAGCACTTCCATGGTCTTGGGGATATCAAGAATTGCCTTGGCACCGGCGGCGATGACGGTGACAGGGGTTTGCGCCAATTCGTGCAAATCGGCCGAAATGTCGAATGAGGTTTCAGCGCCGCGATGCACGCCGCCGATACCGCCGGTCGCGAACACGTCAATCCCGGCAAGCCGCGCGCCGATCATGGTGGCGGCAACCGTGGTAGCGCCAGTATCGCCTGAGATCAGGCAGGCCGCCATATCGGCGCGCGACAGTTTGCGCGCGTCTGGCGTTTTTCCAAGGGTTTCAAGCTGTTCTGGCGACAAGCCAATGTGGATTTTACCCGCCATGACCGCGATTGTTGCAGGAATGGCACCGCCATCACGGATATCTTGTTCCACGGTTTTCGCCATTTCCACGTTTTGCGGATAGGGCATGCCATGGGTGATGATGGTGCTTTCCAGCGCCACGACGGCACCACCGGCGGCAAGGGCATCGGCTACTTCGGGCAGGATTGAAAGGGGCGCGTTTGTCATGTTCCGATGTCTCCTGACACGTAATGGGCGGCGGTGGTGATAGCGCGGTCAAGCGCCTCTTGCCGGGGGGCGTGGCTGCGGGTGGCGACGATATGGGCCGCCATGAATGTATCGCCTGCGCCGGTGACGCGGGTCACCATGACCTGCGGCGGGGTGGCGGTGATTACGGCCAGACCCTGCGTGCCTTCGGCGCAGGTTTTGCCGCCGTTGGTTACCAGCACGCGCGAAGCGCCGCGGGCCAGCAACCCTTCGGCGGCCTCGGGTGCGGTGGCGAATGGTTCCTTGGCCAGCAGCCCCGCCTCTTCCAGGTTCACATAAAGCGTGGCACCGGGATGGGTGAGCAGCGGCAACAGCCGTTCGGCCTTGCCGGGGCTGGCCGAGGCAACCCGCAGATCGGCGGCGGCAAACAGTGGCGAAGCGGCGATTTGCGCCAGCAGCGACAGGGTCAGATTGCCATCAAGCGCGATGATGCCACTATAGGGTGCCTCGGCGCTGCCCAAACGGCCATCCGAAAGGGGGCGCAGGATTTTATCGCCCGCCGCCTCCAGCGAATGGGCATCGGCGATGGCGGCAATCAGGCCATTCGCCCCCTCGATCGCCATGTAGACATCGGTTGGCAGATCATCCGAACGATAGAGCGTTTCGGTGATCAATCCCAGTTGCACGCAGCGCGCGGCCAGCTCATCCCCCTCGGCATCGCGCCCCACGGCAGATAGCAGGGCAGGCGTCAGGCCAAAGCGGCGCAGCGTCATCGCGATATTCAGGGCAACACCGCCCGGAAGGCGCGTGATACGCCCCGGCACGTCAGAGCCAAGCCGCAGCGAGGCGGGAGAGCGGCCAATCACATCCCACAGGACGGAGCCGATGCAAAGGATATCGGGCGTGTTCATAGTCATTTCTTTACCTGAACCTTGCCGTTTCGCAAGAGTGAAGTGTGGGATGCCTGAAAACGGCAGGGCTTGGGCGAAAGCCGGGGCAGGGGCCTTGCAATCGGTTTGGGGGCGCGGTAATGGCTGCGCACTTCACAGGTGGGGCTTGGGCCGTTTCGGGGAGAAATCCCGAAAAGGTCCGCCGGTTGGAACGCAAGTTCTAAAGACGGCCCTGCCGAGGATCAAACCGGAAAAGGATAAGACATGGCTCTTCCTGAGTTCACCATGCGTCAGTTGTTGGAAGCTGGCGTACACTACGGTCACCAGACCGCACGTTGGAACCCGAAGATGGGTGAATACATCTACGGCGACCGCAACGGCATTCACATTCTTGACCTGACGCAGACTGTTCCGATGCTGGATCA
This sequence comes from Pseudorhodobacter sp., assembly GCF_034675685.1. GTDB lineage: Bacteria > Pseudomonadota > Alphaproteobacteria > Rhodobacterales > Rhodobacteraceae > Pseudorhodobacter. The sequence continues at coordinate 231,276 of NZ_JAUCDA010000017.1, forward strand.
GGCGCTGAAGGTTGTGCGCGACACGGTTGCCAAGGGCGGCCGCGTGCTGTTCGTCGGCACCAAGCGTCAGGCGCAAAAGGCCGTGGCCGAAGCTGCCGAGAAATCCGCACAGTTTTACATGAACCACCGCTGGCTTGGTGGCACGCTGACCAACTGGAAAACCGTTTCCCAGTCGATCCAGCGTCTCAAGCAATTTGATGAGCTGATGGCGAATGGCGCCGAAGGCCTGACCAAGAAAGAGCGCCTGAACATGGAACGCGAGCAGGGCAAGTTGCAAGCCTCGCTTGGCGGTATCCGTGAAATGGGCGGGATTCCGGACCTGATCTTTATCATTGACGTTGGCAAGGAAGACCTTGCGATTCTGGAAGCCAACAAGCTGGGCATTCCGGTCGTCGCCGTGGTTGACACCAACTGCTCGCCCAAGGGTATCGACTATGTGATCCCCGGCAACGACGATGCGGCCCGCGCGATTGCGCTGTATTGCGACCTGATTTCGCGCGCTGCCTTGGACGGTATGTCGGCCCAGATGGGTGCTGCAGGTATCGACCTTGGCGCGCTGGAAGACGCACCGATGGAAGAAGCCGTGGCCGAGCCCGCTGCCGAAGCCTGAGACCTGCCGTCTTGATGTTACCCGGTGGGGGTAAGCCCCGCCGGGATTTCTGCATGATATGAGGAGAGCCACGATGGCTATCACCGCACAAATGGTAAAAGAACTGCGCGAAATGTCGGGCGCAGGGATGATGGATGCGAAAAAAGCGTTGATCGAAGTTGATGGCAACATGGATGCCGCGATTGACTGGTTGCGCACCAAGGGCCTGGCGAAAGCCGCCAAAAAAGCCGACCGCATTGCTGCGGAAGGCTTGGTTGGCGTGGCAGTTTCGGGCGGTAAGGGCGTTGCTGTCGAAGTGAACTCGGAAACCGATTTCGTTGCGAAGAACGCTGACTTTCAAAAGCTGGTGACGGGTATCACCCAAGCCGCTTTCGGGGCTTCGTCGGTTGAAGGCCTGGCTGCCGCCGAGATGAACGGCAAATCGGTTGACGACACCATAACCTCGGCTGTTGCCGTGATCGGCGAAAAGCTGTCACTGCGCCGTATGGCCGTGGTTGAGGGCGATAGCGTAGCGGCCTATGTGCATAACGCAGCCGCCGATGGTATGGGCAAGATCGGTGTGCTGGTTGCGATCAAAGGCACCGATAACGGGATTGCAAAGCAGATTGCGATGCATATTGCGGCAACCAACCCGTTGGCGCTGGCCGAAGCAGATCTGGATCCGGCCCTGGTAGAGCGTGAGCGCGCCGTACAGACCCAGAAAGCCCTGGAAGAAAACGCCTCTTCGGCCAAGCCAAAGCCGGATTCGGTGATCGAAAACAACATCATTCCGGGCCGTATGAAGAAGTTTCTCGAAGAGAACACGCTGATGGGGCAGAAATTCGTTATCAACCCCGATATCACTGTGGCACAGGCCGCAAAGGATGCCGGCATTGAAGTGACGGCTTTCGTGCGCATGGCCGTTGGCGAGGGCATCGAGAAAAAAGAAGAAGATTTCGCAGCCGAAGTTGCCAAAACACTGGCCGGCTAAGATTTCTGCCCGATATGTCAAAAGCGGCCCGGTTTTCCGGGCCGTTTTTTTATGGCCGATGTGTCGATTTTCAGCGGCGGCTGGTATCTTGGGCTGGTCAGGGCGTTTCGCCGTGAAGCCTTCCTGACATAAATGATTTCAACGCGTTATGTGATGGGCTGTGTTTCAGGTTAAAGACGAAACGCTGCAGGGCAAAAGCCGCGCGCGCCAACGACCCAAGAGCGGTAGCGCCTGTTTTTATCTTGCACCCCCCGAGTGTTTGGCGTTGGCTGTTAAGGGCTGGTTAATGATTATTGCTCTAGTGTCAGGCAATCGAACGATGGTTGGAGATGAGAGTGGCGAAAGCCTTGGAGCTTGGGCGCAATCTGGTTGATACGGCAAAGGAGCTTGGGCCAAAGGCCTGGCTGCTTTTGGCTGCGGCAATCGGATGTTTGGTTATCAGCTATCTCGCCCCTGACAAGGCCACCCAGCAAACGGCTGCGGTTGCGGGTATAACCTTTGCTTCGCTTATTTTATTGATACGCGGCCTCGTTTTCTGGTCCAGTCGCGCGGATCGCCGGCGGGCGCGTGACCTGCAGACCCTTGTGGGAAAAGACGCAACGCCTTGTTTTACAACCGATGATTTTGGCCATGTGTTGTACATGAACGCCGCAGCCCATGAGCGATTTGGATCGGCAAAAGGCGCAACGTTGATTGCAAAGCTGAATGACCATTTTGCAAGCCCGGCATCGGTCTTGTTCCGCCTGCAAAGCCGGGCAAGAAATTCAGGCGCTGCCCGCGAGGATGTGGTTACGCGACGCGGGCATACGCGGCTTTCGGTTCATATTCTGGCCAGCAAACGCTTTCTTTGGCGTCTGGAAGAATTTGTCGATCGGTCCCAGGCGGGGCGCGGGGCCGAAATGCTAAGCCTGCCCATGATGGTGGCCAACAAGACCGGGGTCGTTCTTTTTACCAATGAAGCGATGCGCAGATTGCTTGGGTCGCGACCCAAGCGGATGGATCGGGTGTTCACCTCTCCGGTTCTGCGGTCCGGGGAAGTGGTTGAAATTGCTGCTGCCGAAGGGCCCGTGCGTGCGATTCTGGCTGAAATTGATGGCATTGGTGAACGCCGTGAAATCTATCTTTTGCCGGTTGATGAACACCCGAACGGCACCGAAACGGTCGCGGATTTTGAAAACCTTCCCATCGCAATGATCAAGTTCAGGGCTGATGGAACCATGCGGTCGGTCAATGCCTCTGCGCGGGGGCTGACCAAGCTCACTGCAAATGAAAGACCACCAATCCATGATCTTTTTGAAGGGCTTGGCAGGTCCGTGACAGATTGGATGGATGATGTTTTGGCCGAACGGGTTGCCGAGGCCGCCGAGGTGATGCGGCTGCACCGTGATGGCAGCGACGTATTCATGCAAGTCGCGTTGCGGCGCATCGTTGACAATGGGCTTCCTGGCGTGCTTGCGATTTTGCAAGACGCAACTGCCTTGAAAACACTGGAGGCACAGTTTGTCCAAAGTCAGAAGATGCAGGCAATCGGTCAACTTGCTGGCGGAATCGCGCATGATTTCAACAATCTTTTAACCGCAATATCCGGACATTGCGACCTGCTGCTGTTGCGCCACACACAGACCGACCCAGAATATGCCGATCTTGTGCAGATTCACCAAAACGTAAATCGGGCCGCCAGTCTCGTCGGTCAATTGCTTGCATTTTCACGCAAGCAAACCCTCAAACCAGAGTATATCAACTTGCATGAAGTGTTGTCAGACATGACGCATCTCTTGAACCGCCTCGTCGGGGAACGGGTGAAACTGGTACTGACCCATGCCACCGAAATCGGGATGATCCGCGCCGACAAGCGGCAGTTGGAACAGGTTTTGATGAATCTTGTCGTCAACGCACGCGACGCAATGGAAGATGGCGGCATAATTCGAGTCGAGACTGAATCAATTACGCTCTCCCAAGATATGCCACATGAACGGGTTGTTGTACCCAGGGGAAAATACTCGGTTATTCGCGTGATTGATGAAGGTTGCGGAACTGCCCAGGATCAATATCAAAAGATATTCGAACCTTTCGTAACCACGAAGGGGGTCGGCAAAGGAACAGGGCTAGGGCTATCAACGGTTTACGGAATCGTAAAGCAATCCGGTGGCTTTGTATTTGTAGAGAGTGAACTCCAGAAGGGATCGGTCTTTACCCTCTATTTCCCGGTACATGAAGGTGCCAAAACCACCCAGGCAACGCAGCACAAGCCGGCAGCAGTGCCGCTCAACAAGGCCGGAGAGGGCATAGTTCTACTCGTTGAGGATGAAGCCCCCGTAAGGGCTTTTGCCTCGCGCGCCTTGCGCCTGCGTGGATACACTGTTCTGGAGGCGGAGAGCGCTGAAGTCGCTCTCAAGACGCTGGAAGACCCATCATTGGAAGTTGACGTTTTTGTCACCGATGTGGTCATGCCGGGGATGGATGGCCCTGCTTGGGTGCGGCAGGCTTTGCGCGACCGTCCGGATGTGCGTGTGGTTTTTGTTTCCGGATATGCCGAGGATTGCCTCTCGGAAAACCAGGCGCGAATCCCCAATTCGGTATTCCTCGCCAAGCCTTTTTCACTGAACGAGTTGGCAACCGTAGTCCAAAACCAAATGCTGCATTAGGGCCGCTGTTTGGTAAGCGGTCGCTGGGTAGCACTGTCACCTTATCTTGGCGGCGTGAAGTTCCACGGCAGCAGGTCGTCTAGGCGGCTTTGTGGGTGGCCGTTGGCAATCGCGGTCAGGGTTGCCTTGAGATAGGCAAAGGGCTCGATGCCGTTAATCTTGCAGGTCTCGATGAGCGAGGCGATGCGGCCCCAGGCGATGCCGCCTTCGTCATGCCCCGTTGCCCGGCAGGGTTTTGGCAAGGCCAAAATCCCGAGAGGGGGCGAAGAGCGCGTTTTTGCGATTAAGGGCTATCGGGCGGATCAGGTTTTCAACCCTGTTGGAGTCAATCTCCACGCTGCCGTCCTGCAGGAAGGTTTGCAGCCCGTCCCAGTGGTTATGGATGTAGGTCAGCTTTTCGCCCAGGCGGGATTTTGCGGAGATCTTGCGGCGATGGGTCTGCAGCCAGTCACCGAATGCGGCCACCAACGGCGCGGTGCGGGCTTGGCGGGCAGATAGGCGCTGGCCTTGCGAGACGCCGCGGATGTCGGCCTCGACGGCATAGAACTCAGCGATGCGGCGCAGACCCTCGGCGGCGATCTCCGATCCGTCGCGATCGAAGACCTCCTTGAGTTTGCGTCGGGCATGCGCCCAGCAGTGCGCCACCCGAATGGGCGCACCTCCCTTGCGCGCGGGTTTGGTCAGGCGGTTGTAGCCGGTGTAACCATCGATCTGCAGGATGCCATCGAAGCCGGTGAGGAAGGTTTCGGCATTCTCGCCCGCGCGGCCGGGGGCATAGAAGTAGACGACGCCGGGCGGGTCCTCGCCGCCCCACGGCCTGTCATCACGGGCGAGCGCCCAGAGATATCCGGTCTTTGTCACACCGCGCCCCGGGTCCAGCACCGGGGCTGTTGTCTCGTCCATGAACAGTTTGGATGACCGCTTCAGGTGGTCGGCCAGCCGGTCAACGATGGGTTTCAGGTGGAACGCAGCCTTGCCGACCCAGTCGGCCAGCACGGCGCGGTGCAGATCGAGGCCCGCCCGTGCCATGATCTGGCTCTGGCGATACAAGGGAAGATGGTCCGCATATTTGCTGACCAGCACATGGGCGATGGTGGCCTCGGTCGGCAGGCCGCCCATGATCAGATGGCTGGGTGCTGGGGCTTGGGTCACCCCGTCGGTGCAGGTCCGGCAGGCATACTTCGGCCGCACGGTCACGATGACGCGCAACTGCGCCGGCACGATGTCCAGCCGCTCGCTGCGGTCTTCGCCGATCTTGTGCATGACACCGCAGCCACAGGGGCAGATCAGGCTGGCGGGCTCAACGATCTCTTCGATCCGCGGCAGCGCGGCTGGCAGGTTGCCGATGGTGCGCTTGGGCGTAGGCTTGGTCGTCCCGTTGTCCGCCTTGGCGGCCCGCGTTTTCTTTTCTGTCTCAACCTCGGCCAAGGCGATGGACAGGTCTTCGAACGCCAGCTGGCGTTCATCTTCAGACAGCTTTTCTGACCGCTTGCCATGCAGGGCGTGGTTCAGCTCGGCGATGAGATGCTCTTGCCGACGGGTGATTTCTGTCAGTGTCGCCACCGTTTCCATCAACGCCAGCACCGCCGCGCGTTGCGCGGCCGGGATGGCGGAAAGGTCGATGACGGGTGCGGTTTGCATGGGCTGAAGCTACCATAAAAACCCCCGCAAAAACACGCCAAACCAAGCGGTTGATTCACTCTGCCGCAGCTGGCGGGCGTGCCTCCAATGCCTTTACTTTGCGCCAGTCGAGACCCGCAAACAGCGCCTCGAACTGGGCGTGGTTCAGCGCCATCACCCCATCCTTGATCGCGGGCCAAGTGAATGTCGCATCCTCCAGCCGCTTGTAGGCCATCACCAAGCCAGTGCCATCCCAGAAGAGCAGCTTCAACCTGTCCGCCTTACGCGAGCGGAACACAAAGACCGTGCCGGTGAACGGATCCTTGCGTAGCACAGACGACACAATTGCTGCCAGGCCATCATGGCCTTTCCTGAAGTCGACAGGCTGCGTCGAGACCAGAAACCGCACTCGGTTCGAGGGGAGCATCATGACGACGGCCCGATCGCCCGCACAATCTCGGCAATCCGCGTGGCTGTCGTTGCACCGTCCAACCGGATTGTCACCTGGCCCACGGCGATCTCGATAAATCCCAAGGGCTGCGCTTCAGACTGGCCCGGCCGCTCAGGACGCGTTGGCACAGCACTAGTATTCTCATCCAACAGCACAAGAGGCGCAAAACAAAAGCCGCTGTCCGCCAGCGCAGGCAAAACCAACTTCCCGTCGCGCGCCCGACCACGCCATTCCGACAAGTGGTTCGCCCGAAGCCCATACCGCGCCGCAACCGCGTTCACCGTCACACCAGGCATCAGGCTTTCTGCAACGATCTGCGCCTTGACCTCGTCTGGCCACCGCTTCTGACCATTGGCCCGTATCTCCACACCGTAGTCCCTGAGAAACTCCACCGTAGTCGCCATCGCGAAACTCCTGCCCCGATCTCCATCAGCCGTGGAGTCGCAGGTCAGGCAAAAACTGGGAAGGTGCCGCCTAGGAAACGCTTACGCTGTTTGATTGGTCGGGCACCGTTGGATGGCTTCAAAACCGTGCCGCACCGCTGGGTTGCCAAACGCGCACATGGCTGGGGCGATGCCGAGGGCTGCCAAAAGATTGGGACAGCCCATCGCAAGCGCCTAAACTTGGCTCCTCATTGCCCACATCCGATGCGTCCCCCGCTATCTCGCAATAGCCTGAAAATGAATCGATAGTTTGGAATTCGTAAACGTCCGGTTTGGCCGCCCCTATGCTGCAGTTTTCCACGGCAGCAGATCGTCGCCACGGGTGATCTTGTAGTCAGGTATGCGGGCAAGGGGGCGCGGCATAGGGCCACACAGGCCGCATTGGCGCTTCTGGACGGTCAGGCCGAGCCCTACGCAAAAGGCTGTGGAAGCCGCGCTGGCAGGCGATACGGCGGCGCTGCGATTGTGTCTCGAACGTATCGCGCCCCCGCGCAAAGATGCACCTGTTTCCTTCGCGCTTCCCCGCATGAAATCGGCAGCCGATGCAGCCAAGGGCGCGGCGGCGCTGCTGGCAGCCGTGGCGATTGGCGATCTGACCCCGACCGAAGGCGCGCATGTCATGAGCCTTATCGAAACCTACCGCCGAACATTGGAAACAACTGAACTGGAAGCCCGCTTGCTGGCCTTGGAAAATGGCAAGCCATGACGCTGCGGCGGCGACTTGCCAAGCTGGAAGCCATAAGAAAGCCCGTGGCCGAGGAACCGCGTTTAATGATATTCAAAGAGACGTGGCGCGATGATGCAGGCGATCTGGTAAGTATCGCCAATCGTGCAAAGGTGCTGACTGCAACGGGCTGGCAATCTATCCAGCGTCGGAATGATGAACCCGAAGCAGAGTTTTTGCTACGCGCTGAAGGATTTGCGGGCGACCCTGCGGCCAGAAGTGCTTGGGTACTGGCAGTACTGCGCCGAAAACATGCTGCACTTGATCCGCTACAATCCGAGAGCATCCGCGACGCGCTGGGGGAAGGATAGGGGGGAAGCGATTTTGCGTTTCCCTTATATTTCAATGGCTTGGATTGCGCAAATGGCGGAGCGAGAGGGATTCGAACCCTCGAGACGGTTCCCCGCCTACACACTTTCCAGGCGTGCGCCTTCGACCACTCGGCCACCGCTCCGTTCTGCTGTCTTTAGCCTGCATTTGACGGCCATGACAAGAGGAACAATTGAGAATCCTTACATTTATCATTGCGCGGCTCTGGTGCGCTGTTTCCCTTTCAGGATGATTTTTTTATCTGGGCAGAAGCTGAAAGATGTGGGGTCGCGATATCTTTTATACAGACACGCCTGAGCGCAAACAGATTGCGCGCCTCACAACCGTCGCGCGCCCGTCGATGGCTTGGCGATTGAAGGCCATCGCCAAGCCGTCAATGCGCGATTGCTGGCCAAGTTGTTCATTGGAGGTGGGGGCAAACCATCGCGCGACATTTCATATATGCCAGCAGGCGGCGGCAACCGCCCCGATCTCAAGGTCAATGGCGAAAACCTGCGAAACGCGTGATTGTCGCCATCATGTGCGGGCGGAAATGGGGAAACAGCCTGCGGGTCGAAAATGCCGGATATGACACGGAGGTTTAGGCACTGGTGCTACGGCGCGGCTACAGGGCGCGCCCGATCCGCAGCCCCTCCAGCACCGCTTCTTCGGCTGTGCGCGGTGCGATACAATCACCAATCAGGTGATGCGGCAGGCCAAGCGCGCGCAGCATGGTTTCGACGCTGGTGTCAGGCGTGTGGCCCTGCGCCAGCACCAGCGTATCAACCCCTTCGCAGATCACGGGTTCACCGCTCATAAGATGTTGAAGATAGACGGTATCTTCATCAGCGCCAAACAGACGGACGTAAGGAACCATGGTAACGCCGAGTTTGTGCAGCCGGGCGATGCTGGCATCGCGAACATACATCTGGATGGTTTGCCCCGGCATGTAACCATTCACCGCCAGTGTGACAGAACAGCCCTGCTGCGCCAGCATTTCGGCCACACCGATACCGATCCAGTCGGCGCGCCAATCAGCAACGACAGCCGATGGCCCGACTTTCACCTCGCCACGCAACACCTGCCACGCATCGACGACATGGGCGCTATCGCGGCCTTCAAACGCGGGCCAGCGCGGCGTTGCGCCACTTGCCACGATCACCACATCTGGCGCAAACTCTGTGATAACGGCCTTGTCGACCAACACCTGTTTGCGCACTTTAACCCCCGCCAGTTCCATTTCGCGCGCAAGGTTGGTGATGATACCGCCAAATTCGGCGCGGTGCGGCAAAAGCTGTGCGAGGCGGGCCTGCCCACCAAGCTGTGCATCGCGTTCAAAAAGTGTCACATCATGCCCGCGTTCTGCCGCGGTCGCGGCGGCTTTCATCCCGCCCGGGCCGCCCCCGATCACCATAATGCGCCGCTTTTGCGTGGCAGGCATGACCGTGCCGTATGCCAATTCGCGCCCGCTTACCGGGTTCTGAATGCAAGAGATCGGATAGCCTGCATGAAAATGCCCGATGCAGGCCTGATTGCAGGCGATGCAGGCGCGAATATCATCCACGCGCCCGTCGCGCGCCTTGTTGCCGATCTCGGGGTCGCAGATCATTGCGCGCGTCATCCCGCACATATCCGCCTGACCCGAGGCAAGTATCCGCTCGGCATCCTGCGGCTGGTTGATGCGCCCCGTCACGATCGTAGGCAGGCCGGTTCGGGCACGAATACCATCGGCCAAAGGGGCGGTATAGCCGATGTTTTCATACATGGGGGCCGCGATATGGACAGAGCCCGCCAAGGTCGCCGAAGACCCCGCAACCACGCTGAGATAGGTCAGATCGCCATCGCGCGCGATCCTCTCGCAGGCCGCTTGCATCTCGGGGGCCTCCATACCCTCATGGCTGCGCTCATCCCCTGACAGCCGCAAACCGATCACAAAGCCCGGTGAGGTCTTTTTGCGGATATCGGCGGCAATCGCCCGAATGAAACGGGTTCGGTTTTCCAGCGTGCCGCCATAGTCATCATCGCGCATATTGACCTGGGCGTTGAGAAACTGGGCCGGCAAATAGCCGTGAGAGGCGACAATCTCGACGCCGTCCAACCCGGCCTTTTGCATCCGCACGGCTGCATCGCCGAAAGCGGCAATCACCTCTTCGACCATCTCGATGGGCATAGACCGGGGCATCACATGAAACCGCTCATTCGGGGTGGCAGAGGCGCTATAGGAAACAGGGGCGGTGCCGTCTTCGGATGCAAGAATTTCGCGCCCCGGATGGAAAAGCTGCGCGACAACGCCGCAATCGTATTTATGCAACGCCTGGGCCAGATTGCGATAGCCGGGGATGCAATCATCACTGTCGATGCGAATGGGATGGGCCACAAACACACCGCTGGCATGGGCAAGCGCCACCTCGATGACAATCAAACCGGCCCCGCCTTTTGCGCGCGCCTCATGATAGGCGATCATGGCCTCGCCAATTTGGCCACGCTCATTCAGGTGGGTTTCATGGCCGGTTGAAACGATGCGGTTCTTGACCGTCAGATCTCCTAGCTGAAGTGGCGAGAACAGATTTGGGAAATGCGAGGCGTTCATGGCGTTGCGTGTCCTTGTTGGGGCGTTCAGGTCCCTGGCCCAAGTTGTGGAACATGTTGAACCACGCGGCCGAGGCCGCTTCAAGCCAATGTGTGGGTTTGGCACCAAGCGGCCCCGCAAAGCTGGCGCCACAGCCAAGTGCCGCGCGTGGTCTTGGGACAAGCAGGTTGCGCAGCTTTTCCTGGGTCATTGCCTTGCCGCAAAGGGCTGTTGGAACTTTTGGCGCAATTCATCCCCAAAAATGAGCATGACCGGGCACGCAGCTTTTGCTGCCCCCTGCAGATCATCTGAAAGGCTTTCGGCGCTTTCAGGGCGTTTGACCTTCCAACCGCAAGCCGCTGCAATCGCCGCAATATCCGGTGTCAGGATATCGACGCCCAGCGGCGTGATGCCGTTGCTCTGCATATAGGATTTGATCTCGCCATAGCCGTTGTTGTCATGCAACATCAAGATTACCGGCACTTCGGCCTCGACCGCGCTGACCAGTTCCGCCAGTAAGAATTGCAAACCACCATCCCCCACCAATGCGATAACCGGTCGCTTCGGGGCAGCCAATGCAGCCCCGATTGCTGCAGGCAGGCCATAGCCGAGCGTGCCGAATCCGGTTGCGGAATTGAAGTAGCTTCCGGGTGTGGCCGCGGCAAAGCCGGTGTTGCCTGCATAGACAAGCTGGGTGGAATCCCCGACCAAGACCGCGTCGGGCAGGGTATCGCGCATGACCTCCAGCATCTTCAGGTCGCCACGCATCGCGACTGGCAGATTGGCACAGCCACGCATCGCCTTTGCCGCCCTTGCGGCACCATCACATGTGCCCAAGGCGGCCAAACCGCTGGCCAGGGCCAGCGCCGCCTCATTGGCATCGGCAATCATCCCGATATCGGCCAGCGGCCCGCGCCGGATCTGCACCGGGTCCAGATCGACCCGGATCAGCCGACCGGGCACATCAAAACCGCCGTCCTCATAAAAATCGTAATCGGTCAGCCCGAACTCGGTGCCCAGCGCCAGCACCACATCAGCCTGCGTGATGAGCTGCCGCGTTTCTGGCATGGACGGCGTAAGGCTGACCGCCAGCGGGTGCGAGGGCGGCAACAGCCCCCGTGCATTGGTCGTCATCACCACGGGGGCGTCAAGTTTCTCGGCCAGGGCCTGCACGGCTTTGGCTGCCCGCACGGCACCGCCGCCGACCAAAATCATCGGGCGCTTGGCATCTGCCAGAAACTGGCGCGCCTTGGCCAAGGCATCCGGGGCAGGGGCCGGGCGTGCCAAGGCCGCCGCACGCCGGGGGGCGGGCAAATGGTCGGCGGATGCCAGCATCACATTCATTGGCAATTCCAGGTGCACGGGGCGCGGCCTTGCGCCCTCGAACACGGCAAAGGCCTGTGCCAGCGCGGTGGCAAGCTCCTCCGGGCGGTGGATCGTGCGGCTAAAGGCGGCAACCTTTTCTATCATGCCGCGCTGGTCGGGCATCTCGTGCAGCCAGCCCTCGCCAGACCCCATGCGCCCATGCGAATTGACCGTGGAAATCACCAACATCGGGATGCTGTCGGCATAGGCCTGCCCCATCGCGGTTGTGATATTCGTCATTCCGGGGCCGGTGATGATGAAACAGACACCGGGCCTGCCGCTGACCCGTGCATAGCCGTCGGCCATAAAGCCCGCCCCCTGTTCGTGGCGCGGCGTCACATGGCGGATCGAACTGCCATCCAGCCCACGGTAAAGCTCGACTGTATGCACACCGGGGATACCGAACACGACATCCACGCCATAGGCTTCCAGCAATGCTGTCAGGTATTGACCGGTTGAGATTGTCATGTTGTCTTGCCCTCGCCCCGTTTGCGCGCGACGGCCTGGAACAGCGTTCGCAGCAGGATGGCGCTGACCACCAGAACAATCAGCACCACTGAAATGGCTGCGATTGCGGGGTCGATGTTATCGCGTAGCCCCATCCACATCATCCGGGGCAGCGTGGCGATATTGACCGATGTAACAAAGATCGTCACGCCGATCTCTTCCCATGACAGCATGAATGTCAGGAAAAAAGCCACCATCACGCCAAACCGGATATTGGGCAGGATGACGCGGAAAATCCGCGTTCCAATTGCCGCCCCCATCGCCCGTGCGGCCAGATCTATGCGCCTGTCCACCTGGCTGAGCGCCACTGTGATCAAGACCACAGCAAAGGGCACAATCATCACCGAATGGGCCAGCACGACCCCTGCAAAAGTGTCATAGGCGACGACATCCGTGTACCCCCCCAACGAGATCAGAAAGAAATAAAGCGTCAGCGCCGATACCACGGGCGGCGCAACCATTGGCAGCAGCGCCACGCCCATCATCACGCCCGCGAAACGCGGCCGCAACATCCAGATGCCAAGGCTGAAAAACAAGGCCATAGCGGTGGCCAGTGTCGCACTTGTCAGGCCGATGCGCAGTGACAACCAGACCGACCGACCCCAATCGGGGTTTTCGATCAGCGAACGATAGTGGCGCAGTGACCATTCATCGGTTGGCACCGAAAGATAGCGTGCCGGGGTAAAGGATACCGGAACAACCGCGATCAGCGGCATCAACAAAAACACCGCAACCAAGGCCGCCAGAACAGAGATGATGAAACCGGGGCGATTAGGCATTGTTGTTTTTCTCCGGATTGGTGATGCGCATCAACAGCACCATCAGCGCGCCAACCGTCAACATCAACAGAACACTGATTGCGGCAGCAAGCCCCCAGTTCGGGATTTGAAAGATGTAGAGGTAAATCAACTCGGCCACCATCACGCTGCGCCCGCCGCCCAAAATGGCCGGGGTGACAAAGAACCCGAGTGAAAAGACGAACACAACAAGCGCCGCACCAAGAATTCCCGTTGCGGTCATCGGCACGAACACCTGCCAAAACACGCGGGCGCGGCCAGCCCCCATGCCGCGCGCGGCTTTCAGCACGCGCTCATCGACGTTGCGCATGGCGGTCGCCAGCGGAAACACCGCAAAGGGCAGCAAAAAATGCGTCATACCGACGATAACACCGAATTCGTTGCGCACCATGGCAAGGGGCTCGTTGATAATGCCGAGCGTCTCTAGCCAACTGTTCAGGATGCCTCGATTGGAAAGCATGGCAAGCCAGCCAAAAGCGCGGGTCAGCAGCGAAATCCAGAACGGGATAAGGATGCATAGCTCCATCACCAACCGCTGCGCCGGGCTGCCACGCACCCACAGCAGCGTTACGATATAGGCACCGATCACTGAAAACACGGTAACCAATACGCAAACCCGCAAGGTGCGTACAAATACCGACAGGATCAAAGGATCACTGAGCGCGGTGGCATATTGCCCCAGGCCGAGTTCGGGCTGGGTCACGCTCCAACGCATGACGCCCAAAAAGGGCAGGATATAGGTCAGCCCCAGAAATAGCAGCAATGGCCCAAGCAACATCAAGGATCGGGGAAGCGTTTTCATGGGGTGCCTTTCTTTTGGGCCGCCCCGGCGGTTGGGCCGGGGCGATAGCGGGTCAGGCCGAAATGATCTTCAGGTATTCATCCAGCGCGGCGCCGTAGTTTTCTTCGTACCACGCCATATCCAGCGGCACCTGCACGGCATAATTCGCATCATCAGCCGGGTTGAACCGCGCATCTTCAGCGGGGATCAGCGTGTCGGCGGCGGGGTTGGCCGGCCCTTGCCCCAGCATTTCGAACATGACGACCTGTTTTTCCGGGTCTTGGGCTGCGGCGATGAATTTCATCGCATTTTCCCTGCCCCCCGGATTGCCCTTGATGACCGCCATCGCGCCCGGCGAAATCAGACCCTGATTCCAGGTGAACTTTATATCACCGCCCGAATCTTCCTCGATCAGCCTGGCGCGGGTCGACCAGATAATCGCCATGGACGCATCACCGTTCAACAGCAGGGACTGGCTTTCCGAACCGCCGCCCCAATAGGCCACGATATTGTCCTTGAAGGCCGCCAGCTTCTTGTGCGCGCGTTCGATATCCAGCGGATAGAGATCGGCCGGCGCGACGCCGTCCCCCATCAGCAGGGCCTCCCACATACCCGAGCCCCATTTATACATGGCACGCTTGCCGGGGAATTTTTCGATGTCAAAGAAATCGGCCATGCTTGTCGGCGGGGTGTCGCCGTATTTCTTGGCGTCATAAGCAATGATGTAGGAAAAGAAATAGCTGGATGCCGAATATTCCCAACCAAAGCCCGGCCGCATCTTGGCTTTGTCCACCACGTCGTAATCAATCGGCTCCATTATGCCCTTCTTGCCCAGCGTCTCGGCAGAGAAGGGATCGACATCCACAATATCCCAGCTTGGCTTGCCGCTTTCGTATTGGGCCGCAATTGCACCTTCGGTTGGGCCAGACCCGTCTTGCTTGACCACAATACCGGTCGCTTTCTCGAACGGCTGACCATAGGCTTTGTCATAGGCGGTGCCTGCGTCGCCGCCCCAGTTGACAAATACCAACTGCCCGGAGTCCGCGCGCAGTGCTGTGCCGCGCAGGGCCATCGCACTGGTGCCCATCAGCAAAAGCCCCATTTGCGTAAAGCCGCGCCGCGTCATGGCTGTTGCCGACCGTCTGTTTTTCGTGTCGTTCATTGTCGTCTCTCCCCTTGTGCTTTTCGGTTTCTCGCAGAATGTCAGAGGTATAGGCCCCGCTCTTTGGGCCAGCCGGCCCAGATTTGGGTGCCAAGGGCAATGCCTGCGGGCAGGGCCGCGGTTGGTACATGCAAAATGACCGGCACGTCGCTTTTCGTGCGCAGGGACAGCCGTGTCTCGGCCCCCAGATAGGTCAGGTCTTCCAGCCGCGCGGGAATGGCGTTGCCGGTTTCGGGGTTTTGCAGATGCAATTGCATGTATTCGGGGCGCACCCCCAAATACCCGCTGGGCGCGCCGGCATCGGCACCAATTGCGATCGGGTTCCCTTCAAAGCAGCCCTTGTCTAGCGGGAATATATTGATATCGCCCAGAAATTCAGCCACGAAGCGGCTGGCAGGGCGTTCATAAATATCGCGCGGCGCATCGACTTGTTGCAATTTCCCATGATCAAAGATCGCGACACGACTGGAAAGCGCCAAGGCCTCGGATTGATCATGTGTCACAAAAATGAAAGTCGTGCCGATTTCGCGGTGCAGGCGGCGCACCTCATCTTGCATCTGGCCGCGCAGGTTTTTGTCCAGCGCCGAAAACGGCTCATCCAGCAGCAATGCGGGCGGCTCATACGCCAGCGCCCGCGCAAGTGCCACGCGCTGTTGCTGCCCGCCCGACAGGCCAGAAGGGCGCTTGTGGCCATGCCCCGACAGCCCGACCATTTCGATCATTTCTTCTGTGCGGCGCTTGACCTCGGAACGGCTGCGCCGCTGCACCTTGAGAGGGAAGGCGATGTTTTGTTCTACCGTCATATGCGGAAACAGCGCATAGCCCTGAAACACCATGCCAAAGGCGCGCGCCTCGGCGGGGGAATTGGTTACGTCATCGCCATTCAAAAACAGCCTGCCGGCGCTTGCTGCCTCGAACCCGGCAATAATCATCAAAAACGTCGTTTTGCCCGACCCGCTTGGCCCCAGCAGCGTCAGGAATTCGCCGCGCCCGACCTTCAGGCTGACATCGCTTAGCGCGTTGAATGCGCCATAGGTCTTTCGGATCTTTTCTGCGCCGATCTCGGCAGCCCGGTCTGTCTGTGGCATTGGCAACTCCGCTTTGGTCAAAGCATAGAAGGACGATGGGAAAACGAGCAACTGAATTGTTTTCGCGGCTTTGACAAATCTAATTTGCCGACGCGGCAGTTGCATGCGCGACTTTGGGCAGCTCATCCATAAGCCAGTCGCGAAACGCAGCAACGATCTGATTACATGGCGGCGCGCCGGGGATCACCAGAAAATACGATTTGGGCGAGCGGATCGAGAGGTCGAACGGGCGCACGAGTTGCCCTGATGCCATCGCCTCATAACAGATGAACGCGTCCCCCATCGCAATGCCCTGCGATGCCAGACAGGCGGCATATACCATATTCATGTCGCAAAACACGATACCCGTGCGGGCGCGCGCCGCTTCCAGGTCGGCAATGCGGAACCAGGCCTCCCAATCATCAAAGCTCGACAAATGCATCAAGCCCGCGCGCAACGCATCGGCGGGTTCAGACAGGCCCAGCCGGTTCATCAAGGCCGGGCTGCACAAAGGCGTAAACTCCACTTCCTGCAGCCGTTCCACTTGCATTCCCGGCGTGTTGCCGTTTGAAAACGTGATGAACATATCAACTTCAGGTGTGGTTACATCATCCAGCCGTCGTGGCGTGACGATGTGCAACTCTACATCAGGGCAAACTTCACGAAAGCGCCCGATCTTGGGGCAAAGCCAGGACGAAGCAAACCCAGGGGTGCAACTGATTGTCAGCGACCCGCTGACACCGCGACCGGCATTGCGGGCCGCCGCCACCGTGATGGCAGAAAGCGCGCGGCGGATATCGCCCGCATAGGTCTGGCCTTGTGGTGTCAGCTCCAGCCGGGTGCCAACGCGGTTGAACAGGTTGAAACCCAGATCGCGCTCTAATTGGCGCAGTTGATGGCTTACCGCGCTGCGGGTCAGGTTGAGATCTTCGGCTGCCTGCCAGACCGAACCGAGTCGCGCAAAACTTTCAAGCGCGCGCATCGCCTGGGTAGAGGGTATCCGCGTCATGACTGCTCCTTTGTCCGTTCGTGACAGCATAGCGCAAAGTTCAACATCCGTGAAAATGATTTGTCGATGCTACGAAAAGGTTTCACTTTTGCGACCCTGTGGTTGTTCAGTAACGTCAGCGCAAAGGGAGAATTGCCATGCCTCTGAGTATTGCCCAGACCCACGCCATTGCTCATGTAAGCGAACAGGCCGGCAGATTGTCCGAATGGTGCGCGCGCATTTTCGACTATGGCGAAACCGCCTGGCGCGAATACCAATCCGCCGCATGGTATGTGGAAACTTTGCGTGCGCAGGGTTTTACCGTCGAAGAGGGCTCTGGCGGAATGCCCACGGCATTTTGTGCCGAATGGCACAATGATGTGGGCAGTGGCGAAATGCCGATTATCGGAATGTATGCGGAATATGACGCCGTGCCGGGCAACTGTCAGGCCGCGCAGCCGTTTCGCGCCCCGCGTGCGGGGCTTGGCTATCAGGCCGGGGGGCACACCGACCCGCATTCCGGTCTGGGCATGGCTGGCCTCGGCGGGCTGCTGGCGACTAAGGCTGCGATGCTGCAGCATGGTATTCGCGGTGGGCTGCGCTTTACCGGCGAACCGGCAGAAAAGGTGCGCGGCTCCAAGCCAATTCATGCGGCAAAGGGCTATTATGACGGCTTGGCGGGGATGCTGTCGTTCCATCCGTTCTATATGCTGCCGATGTGCAATACCGTTCGTCTTGATACCCACTGCGGCGCTGCCTATTCGATGATCTACCGTTTCATCTGCGACACGCCTGAAAATTGGGGCGCGGCAGATGGCGCGCCGATCCCGCAATCCCATTCGGCGGTGCGGGCACCGGGGGCAAATGACGCGCTGGTCATGATGTATCAATCGTCCAGGATGCTGCGTGAAGCGATGCTGCCGCATCAGGGCGGCTGGTCAATTTCAGAGGCGGTCCTGACAGCAGGTCAGGCCACGGCCGATAATTTGCCAGCCGGTCTGGCCGAATTGCAATATATGATGCGGGTGCCAACCCTTGCCATGGCCGAGCAGATCACGGCAGTTCTGGATCGCAACGCAGCCGCCGCCGCCGCAATGACCGGCTGCCGGTGGGAGCGCCATTGGGTTTGCAAGTCCCGCCCGGGCCTTGCAAATCTTGCCATTGCCGGAACCGTCTGGGATGCCCTGCAAGCGGTTGGTGCGCCAGAATGGGGTGCCGACGCGATCAAGGTTGCGCAGAAGATGCAGGCAGCCCTTGGGTTGGACCCGATGGCGCAGCCCTTTCTGGATGAATGCAGCCGCTTGATGGACCCGCAACAGGCCGAAGCGATTTTGCGCCATGATCTGCCGCCTTCGCAATTGAACTCTACCTCGGATGACTACACCGATATGACCTGGCACACACCAACGGCGCGGTTTTATATCGCCCGCCCGGCGTTGAAAGCCCCAAAAGGGGCAGGGGCCTATCCAGCCTGGGTGATGAACGCATTGGGCGGCATCCCGGCCACCATCGACCCGATGGTGCAAACCGCCGCCAAAGTGCTGGCGGTGTCTGCCCTGCGCTTGCTGGAGGATAAAACCGCCCGCGACGCTGCGATGCAAGAGTTCAGGCAGCGCACCGGCGGTGGGGTTGGCGGAACCGACTGGTGCCCCCCCCTTTGTGATTATGAGCCGCCGATCCATTTCCGCTGGCCCGAATATGTAACCACGCCACGCGGCCGCGATTGGTGGATTCCGTCCACCATGCCCGGCGCGTGATATGAAAGGATATGACATGACCCTTGATCAGACCCGCGCAGACCAATTCAGCCTTCAACGCCGGAAATCCGGCGGCGGCACCGCCCGCCTGTCTGGTTGGGGCTTTGCCAATGAAACCGACCCGCTTAGCGATGTGCTTCTTGGTTCGCCCGCGCATTTGCGTCACCTTGCCACCTCCAGCCTGTCACGCAAACATCTGCGCGAGGCGCCTTGCAACATTCAGGTGGCGCAGGCCCAACATGCCGAACTGGTTGCCGCCTATGAACATTTCGGCGTCAAGGTGCATATGCATCAGCCGCACCCTGAACTGCCGATGCAGGTTTATGCCCGTGATTCCAGTGTGATGACCCCATATGGCGCGATCATCACTGCCATGGCCCAATGGTGGCGGCGCGGCGAAAACTATGCGGCTATCCGTAGCTATGAAAGCCTTGGCATCCCGATCTATGACATGGTGACCGCAGGCACTTTTGAGGGCGGCGATTTCAACGTGATCGAGGATGGCTGTGTGCTGATCGGTTGTGGCAGTGCGCGCACCCAGGAAGAAGGTGCGCGCCAGGTGCAAAGCTGGTTCGAGGCTGAAGGCTGGGAAACAAGGCTAGCCTTTATTGATGAATATTATGTGCATATCGACCTGATGGTCGTCCCGGTGGCTGAAAAGCTGACCGCTGTCTGTTTGGATTGCACAGAACCCGGCATCGTGGATTGGCTCAAGGCAAAGGGGCACGAGATCATCGACGTCCCGTTCAAAGACACCATGGCATTGGGCTGCAATTTCATGTCGTTGGGGCGCGGCAAGGTGATTGCGCCGACGGCGTCGAAAACCCTGATCGACCAATTGCGCGCGCGCGGCTTCGAGGTGGCAGTTGTCGATACGCAGGAAATCTCGAAAACCGGCGGTGGCATCCATTGCATGGCACAGGCATTAAGGCGCGTCGCGGCATCAGCGTGCTCAACGATCACCGCGTGCCCTGTCGGATCGTGGCTGACGATACGGCAGCGGCCGCGCGGTGGAAACCTGTAGCGCGGCGCAACAAAGGCGCGCCTTGGGAATGAAAATCACGCAATCGCGGCGCCAGGGCGTAATGGCTACAATCTGGCGCGGCTCAGGGTGTAACCCAGAGCAAAGAAGCGGTGCCGGCATTGTTCTGTTTCAATACCGCAAGCCTACCGCTTTGGCTCTCGTAACCTGCAAATATGCCAATCTTGATAAGATATTGGCTGGGGCGG
>NZ_JAUCDA010000018.1:0-256075 GCF_034675685.1 Pseudorhodobacter sp.
TAGCGTGGCCATGGCAGGGAGTATGTTTTGACGTTGGTAAAGAATTTCATCGCCTCCAGCACGCCTTCCTTGACTGCGTTGCCGCTGTCTTTGATGCCCCCAAAGGGTGACATTTCAATGCGATAGCCGGGTTGTTCCCAGATGTTCACCGTGCCCACCTCCAGCCCGTTCACATAGGCGATTGCGCGGTGCAGGTCATTGGTGCAAACCCCCGATGACAGGCCGAACTGGGTGGAATTCGAAATCGCCATCACCGCCGCGTCGTCATCGGGCACGCGCACGATGGGCACGATGGGGCCAAAGGTTTCCTCCATCACCAATTCCGACCCATGCGGCACATGGTCAATGACAATCGGCGGCAGCAGCGCCCCCTGACGGCCAGGGTGATAGAGAATCTTGGCCCCCTGGTTTTCGGCCTCAAAGCAGCGGCGCTCGAACAGCGCGGCGGCCTGGGCATGGACGACGCAGCCCAGCTGGGTTGCGGGGTCCATCGGGTCGCCAAAGCGCAGCTTTTGGGCCTTTTCCAGCACCATCGGCACAAATCTGTCAGCCACGGCGCCCTGCACCAAAATCCGTTTTACCGCCGTGCAGCGCTGCCCCGAATTGCCCGTGGCCCCGGCCACCGCGATCGTCGCCGCGCGGTCCAGATCGGCATCCGACAGGTCATTGCAGATGATCAGCGGGTCATTGCCGCCCAGTTCCAGCGCCATCCGCTTGTAGCCCGCCTTGGACGCGATCAGCTTGCCCACCGGCACCCCGCCGGTAAAGGTGATGATGTCGATATTGGGATTGGTGATCATCTCATCGCCGATATCTTTCGGCCAGCCGGTCACGATCTGGAACATCTGCGGCGGCAGCCCCGCCTCATATAAGATATCCGCCAGCGCAATCGCGGTCAGCGGTGTCAGCTCGGTTGGTTTGCACACCACGCAGTTATTCGTTGCAATCGCCGGGGCGATTTTATGGGAAACCATGTTCAAAGGGTGGTTGAACGGCGTGATCGCCGAGATCGCCCGCACCGGTTCGCGCAGCGTGAAAATCTTGCGTTCCTTGCCCTGCGGCGTCAGATCACAGGAAAAAATCTGGCCATCATCCAGAATCGCCATCTGCCCGGCCAGCGTGAACACGTCATAGGCGCGCCCGGTTTCATACAGCGCATGCTGCCAGCAAATGCCCAGTTCCAGCACCAGCCAATAGGCCAGTTCCTCGCGCCGTTCCTTGATCAGGGCCCCGGCGCGGAACAGAATCTGCTGGCGTTCATAGCGGCTGAGGGCCGGCTTGTAGGCCGCGGCAATCTCGAACGCGCGGGCCGCATGTTCGGCGCGGCCCGCAGGCACGCTGCCGATCACCGCATCGGTATAGGGATAGCGAACCTCGACCACCTCATCGGTAAACACCTTTTCGCCGCCAATGCGCATGGCCTCATGCTTTGGCACAATCTTGCGGGTTCTGGGGTCAAAGCTCATAGTGCCGCCGCCGTGGTCGCCACGAAAAACGCATCGAAATTGCGCAGATCTGCGCCATTGCCCAAATCCATCACCCGGTTCACGATGAACGGCACCTCTTGTTCGGTCAGCCCGCCATGACTGCGCAAAGGTTCATTCAGTGCCGCCAGATCATGGCGATGCGCCGACGTGCCGATGGTCATGTTCTCGGTCGAGATCATGACGATATCGCCGATCCGGTCAGCGGGCAAATCAAAGCGCGTCACCGCCTCGGCCCGGTCCATCACCTCTAAAAGTTCGGGGCGCGCAGCCAGACGCGCGATAATATCGGCCTGATCCGCGCCTTTGGGCAGATAGGCCGTGCCAAACCCACCCAAAGCGCCGTGATGCACGACATAGGGGTCGGTGATCGGCAAGATCACGCGGGCCGCAGCCTTGCCCAGCCATTCATCCAGCAAATCCTGCACATAGATCACCTGCGGCTCGCCTTTGGCATCATGTTTCGGCTTCATGCCATGATCGGCGGTCACCACAATCGCCGCCCCCATCGCATCAAGCTGCGCAAGATAGCTGTCGAACATCGCGTAAAAAGCCTGCGCCTCGGGCTGATGCGGGGCGTATTTATGCTGCACATAATCGGTGGTGGTCAGATACATCACATCGGGCTTCCACTCGGCCAGCAGCTTGACGCCCGCGGCAAAGACAAATTCCGACAGCTCCGCCGAATACACCTCGGGCTGGCCAAAACCCAACCACGCCGCGGCATTGTCCTGGCCATGCTCGGCCTGCGTCGAGGTGGCAGACCGCTCGGCCGAAAAACATTTCGCGCGCCCGTCCTCAAAGCGCAGCCCTGCCCCCAGCAAGGCCCGCAGCTTGTCCTTGGCGGTCACAATCGCCACCCGCGCGCCGGCGTCATGGAATTTGGAAAACACCGTTGGCGCGCGCAAGAACCGCACGTCGTTCATCATCACCTCTTGCCCCGTCTCCGGTTCGTACAGGTAGTTGCCGCAGATGCCATGCACCGAGGGCGGCCGCCCGGTGGCGATGGACAGGTTGTTGGGGTTGGTAAAAGACGGGATCACCGAATGCGCCAAACGGTCGGTCCCCGTCTCGCGCATCCGCTGCAAGGTCGGCATCAGGCCCTTGGCAATCGCCTGGGTCAGATACTCGGGTTCACAGCCATCCAGGCAAATCGCAATCGCGGTCACTTTGGGCCAGGGATAGCTGCGGTCATTCACAATGACGGGCGGGCGTTGGGTCATGGTCAGTCCTTATCTCATTAACATTCAGGCCGCCAATCTGGCGCGTTCTGCAAGGGCGGCAGCGGGCGGGGCCGCCGAGGCAACGCCCATCTCGGCCAGGGTGTCGGCCGCGGCCTTGACCACCCTGGTCATGACCGCATCATCCATCCGGCCAATGCAGCCGATGCGGAAACTGTCGACAACCGTCAGCTTGCCGGGATAAATGATGAACCCCTTGTCCTTCATCCGGTCATAAAACGCGGCAAAGACAAATTTGGGGTCGGCCGGGCAAAAGAAGGTCACGATGATCGGCGACAGCCAGCGATCTTTCAGCAAGGTTTCAAACCCAAGCCCGCGCATCCCCGCCACCATCACATCCCGGTTCTTGCAATAGCGCGCCCCGCGCCCGGCCACCCCGCCTTCCGCCGCATGCAGGCGCAGCGCCTCCAGAAAGGCGGCGACGACATGGGTCGGCGGGGTATAGCGCCACTGGCCCGATTTCTCGAAATTCACCCATTGCGCGTAAAGATCAAGCACAAGCGAATGCGAATTGCCGCGGCAGGCCGCCAGCTCGGCCCGCCGGGCAATCACAAAACCAAAACCCGGCACGCCTTCGATACATTTATTGGCGGAACTGACCATCGCCTCATAGCGAAGGCGGCTTACATCCAGATCAACCGCGCCAAAGGCCGACATGCTGTCGATCAACAGCTTGCGCCCCGCGGCATAGGTCGCCTCGGAAATTTCCTCGACCGGATTCAAGATCCCGGACGAGGTTTCGCAATGGCAGATGATCACATGGGTGATCGCAGGGTCTGCGGCCAGTGCCGCCGCCACTTCCGCGCCGCGCGGCGGCATATAATCACCCTTGTCAATCAGCGTATAGGCGCGGCCCAGATAGCGCATGGTTTCCGCCGCCCGCAACCCGTAGGCCCCATTGGCCAGCACCAGAACCTTGCCATCACGCGGCACGAAAGTGCCCAGCATCGCCTCAACGCAATAGCTGCCCGACCCTTGCAACGGCACACAAACAAACGCGCCCCCCGTATCGGAACCCGTATCGGAACCCGTAGCAGAACCCCTATCGGCACCCGTAGCAGAACCCCTATCGGCACCCGTAGCAGAACCCCTATCGGCACCCGTAGCACCGGCCAGCGCAAGCAACTGGTCGCAGACCGATTGCGTCATGGCGCGAAAATCACCATCCCAAGACCCCCAATCGCGCAACATCGCCTCTTTCACCGACAGCGCGGTGGTCAGCGGGCCGGGGGTCAACAAGAACGGCTCGCCTTTTGCCGGGTCAGGAAAAGCATCATTCAGCCGGGGGGAAAGAGGGGACGACATGCTGGGGCCTCATCTTTGGAAGTGCAGGAAAGGGAAATCTGGCGCAGTATCGGCGGGAAAAAGCAGGCGGTATGCCACACAGATCTTTCACGCCAAACAATATATGTAAAATCGTTATTTCGTATCCATATATAAGATTTGACGATGATAAGCCCAGCGCAAAGCAGCAGCACAGCCCCGGCAAGATAAATCATAAAAGCAACTGGCAACATTCGCAGTCCTCATTTCTGCCGCCCCCCTTCCGCAGCCCGCAACCCGCACAGGACAATAGCGAAAGACCTGTTCCGGGTTGCCGGTCAGCGATCAAACCTGTGATGCCGACCTGTATCGCTCACCCGCTTGTTCTACACGCCGACAACGGCAGCCCGATGAAATCAACGATGGAAAACCTGGGCATCACCACGCCCTACAGTCGGCTGCGTGCCTGCAATGACCCCCCCTTTCTCTGGGCGTTGTTCCGGGCTTGCAAATATCGCCCGGACTGGCCGACAAAGGGGGTTGCCACAAAAGCAGATGCTCAGACCTGAGCAAAATCCATTGCAAGCTGGTACAATGGGGCGCATCGGCACAGCGCGCCACGCCCCCCTTGAAAACGGGCCTTGCTCTATGCAACTCCTCGCTTGAACAAGCCGGAGCGCTGGTCAGGAAAGATCCGCAACTGGCAAGCCGCGGGGCCGGTCTGGCTCCCCCCTAGAACGTGATGAAAACGCCTTTGAAATCAGGGGCACTGTATGAAATCGGCGGGCAGCTACTGTGACAAACACCGCTACGCAGGTGTTTTGGCCCATCCAACCAAAGTCAGGCAGGCAGCGCCAATGGAGCGGTTGCTTTCGATATTTCGGTTAGCCGGGCCTTCTTGGCCCCTTGCGGATCGCTTCAAACGCAACCCCGGCTTTGAAGTCGGACGAATGGTTCTTTCATTTCATCAGTTTGAATCGTCGCTCTTGCAAGCCGATGCCCCTTGACTACTGGCCCGAAACTCCACGATCAGCTTTCATAGTCAGCCATTCGCACTGCCTGAACAGACGGCGCTGACGGGGCACAAAACGCGCTAATACCCTGTGCATTTCATCACAACACCAATGGTACGGGTTAAGACCCCAAGGTCTGTGGCAAGGGACAACTGGGCATCATAGGCCTCGTCAAAGACTGCGCGGGCCTCAAATGTTGTGCCATTGCGCCCCCCTACCTGCCAAAACCCCGTAATACCCGGCCGCAGGCGATAATAGGCCGTTCCGGGATACAGTGCCTGTTGGTTCAACATCATCGGGCGCGGCCCCACGAGGCTCATCTCGCCGCATAGCACATTCCAAAGCTGCGGCAACTCATCCAGCGAGGAACTGCGCAAGAACTGCCCGAATGTCGTGATCCGCGGGTCGGATTGAAGCTTTTGGGTTCGCTCCCACTCAGCGCGGGCCTGCGGGTTGGCGGCAAGGTAATCAGCCATGCGATCATCAGCATCGCTGACCATGCTGCGCAACTTCCACATGCGGAAATGCCGCCCATCCATACCGACGCGCAACTGGCTGTAAAACGCGCCACCGCCATCGCGGCGCACCCCCAACGCAAGGCCAAACAAAAGTGGCACGATGATCGGCGCAGAAATCACCACCGCAGCCACATCAAGCGCACGTTTGAAGAGCCTGCGATAAACCCCACGCGACGGCGGCGCCAGACACTGACCGACCGCAGCACCCTCTGCGCCACGCACAGGGTGTTCAATTGCGCCAGCCCCACCGACAATCATGTCAGAGTAACTCATTGTCATTGTTGCGTCCCCGAACATAATAAGGAGTGCAAGACAGTCCGATCAGTGACAGTACTTGCGCAGCCAATGAGATTGGTCGCGCCAATCTTGGCAGTTACGCCGCAAAAAACAATATCAAAGCAGATCATCACGTACACTCGGCAGTTACGCCCCCATCTGCTATTTTATCTTATTTTATGATAGATTGGCGAGGTATGACGTTACGACGCAACCATGTTTACCTCAAATTCTTGAAAAATTCTGAACACTATTTCGCCAGGTTTTGCCTTCGCTCAACGGAAAACAACCTGAAGCAGATTTGAGTGGTAAGAATAGCCGAATTAGCGTATCGGCTGATTCGGTGAGTATGGGCCCGGCCGCCCCCTATGTCGGGCTTGGGCAGGGACAATGGGTTTGAAATCTGGGGCCGCCCCCCGCAATGTGGCTGTTTCCGTCAAGCGAACAATAAGGCGGCGCTAAGCCGTTTTATTCAGCCGCAAATCCGTGATTGCTGCTACCTGCGGGCCCGTTTTGCAACGATAGAGCCAAGCTGATAAAGCCAGCGGCCCCGCAGATTGCCACGACCGGGTAGAGCAAAACCGAAAACCAGATTGGAAAGCCAAACAACAAACCTGCCAGCACCGCCAAAAGACCAGAGATAATTCCCGAGAACAAGATGCCGATAACCATTTTATTTTCTCCTGCCAGTGCGTGTTGACCCAGTTCGTATTGACCCAGTTCGTATTGACTCTGTATTTCTTGATCCATCACACACCTGCCTATACTGATTTAGTTTATAGAAGGTTGACGTCAAATTATGTCGAGAGTCTGACAAGATTGGTGCCATCGCAAGACAGATGCCGTAGCGCCAATACTGCCGCAGCAGCGCGCGCACAAAATGCAGGCAGACGGGTCTTTGGTGTTGCTGGGCAACACACCCAGCGGCCCCAGGCTTTTGGCCCGCAGTGCCAAAACCCAAAGGAAGGGTTGCAACGGCTGCATGGCGCTTTAGACCTGACCCATCCAGCAAGAAAGTGCCGTTGTGAAAATCGCGTATCTGATCAACACTTATCCGCGTGCATCGCATACGTTTATCCGGCGCGAAATTCAGGCGTTGGAACGGCGCGGGTTTGAAATTCACCGTTTTGCCATGCGTTCGGAAAGGGCCAACCTGCGCGACCCCGCTGATCTGGCCGAGGATGACCGCACCGAGCATGTCTTGCACCAAAACAAAGCCCTGCTGGTCGCGGCCAGCCTGCGCCGGATGTTTGCCAGCCCGGCAAAAGCGGCCAAGGCCTTCGCCGTGGCCTTGCGCTGTGGCAAGCGCGGCGCGGGCGGCAGCCCCGGCACAGGGGGGCGGTTGCGCCATCTGATCTATCTGGCCGAAGCGGCCTATGTCGCGCAGCGCTGTGCCGCGTTGGGTATCACGCACTTGCATGCGCATTTCGGCACCAATTCGGCCAGCGTTGCGATGCTGTCCTGTTTGTTGGGCGGGCCACGCTATAGTTTCACCGTGCATGGGCCAGAAGAGTTTGACGCCCCGGCCGCCTTGGCCTTGGACGAAAAGATGCATCATGCCATGTTTACGGTCGCCATCAGCAGTTTTGGCCGCAGCCAATTGTATCGCTGGGCCGCATTGGATGACTGGAACAAACTGCATATCGTGCATTGCGGGGTAGAGCCGGAAAAATTCTCTCGCTCGCCTTTGCCCGCACAATCTTCGGGGCAGATACGCCCAACGGGTGCCCCCCATCTGGTGGCCATTGGGCGGCTGACCGAACAGAAAGGCTTTTCGCTTTTGATAGAGGCGATATCGCTGGCCGCCCCCTCCCACCCCGGCCTCAGGCTAACGCTGGTTGGCGATGGCCCGCTGCGCCCCGAGATTGAATCGCAGATCGCGGCAAACGGCCTGCTGGACAACGTCACCCTGACAGGCTGGCAAGATGAGGTCGGTGTGCAGCGCGCCCTGGCCGCCGCACAAGCGCTGATCGTGCCATCTTTTGCCGAAGGTTTACCCGTGGTGGTGATGGAGGCGATGGCCGCAGGCCGGCCAGTCATCGCCACCGCTATTGCAGGCGTGCCGGAATTGGTTGTTCCGGGGCTCACCGGCTGGATCGTTCCCGCGGGTGATGCACTGGCCCTGGCCGAGGCGATTGCAGCACTGGCCAGCACCCCACCAGACAGGCTGGCTACCATGGGCAAAGCCGCCAGAGCCCGCGTTTTTGAACGCCATGATATAGATGTCGAGGCGGCAAAGCTGGCGGCCCTTCTTTCAGCGCCCGACCCGACCACGCAGCGCATGTGCAGGCGTATCTGACATCGCCCGCGTTTGCGTTTGCGGCGATTCAGTGGCGAAAGCGGTTGGGGGAAACACCTGATACATCGTTGCCCCAATATCCCAAGAGCGCAGCAGGGTGTTGACGATTCAGATTTGTTGCCGAAACGCTGTAGCGCCCAAAAACATTCACCAGAAACACCCTAGCGCCCGCGTGTCCAGTCTTCGCCGCCGCGCCGCGCCCTCACGGCCAGCGACACCGCCGCATAGGCAGCAAAGCCCATGGGCTCTGCCCGCGCGCAGCGCAAAAGGCCGGAAAATCCAAGACGGGGCTTGCCCTCACGCGCGAGGATACCGGGAAAAAGAGCCGCAATCTGGGCAACGCCTGCATTTTGCCTTCGGCGCACGCGCACCAGGGCAGAAAACCCTTCGATCATCGGCCAGCGATAGATGGCGGTGCAGCCGATCCGTTCGGCAGGGCTGAATTGCAGCCGCACAAAGGTATCATCTGAAATGATCGCAGGAAATTCGCCCCAACGCGCCCGCCCTGCAGCATTTACCGCAAACAGCCCATAGCCGGGGGCAACGCTTTTGGCAAAGGGCAGGGAAAGCCAAAACCGGGCATAGGCGCGGGTGATCGCGGATTTTGCCGCAGGAATTTCTACACGGCCAGATGCATAGCGGGGGGCCGCAACCGCCAGCGCCTGCACAAGCTGCGCGATCAAGGCAGGGCTGACGATAACATCCGCATCCAGATAGGCCCGCATGGCGCCACGCGCCACCGCATCGCCCGCGTTCAGCGCGCCGATCTTGTCGCCCACAGGCCGCTCGATCACCGTAAGCCGCCACCCTGCCGCCTGCGCGGCCGCCGCATAGCTGCGGGCGTGGGCGGCGGTATCATCCCGACACCCATTGGCAACCACAATCACCTCTGCCCCGCCCGGCACCGGGTCCGAGGCCAGCAGCGCGGCAAGACAGGGGCCGATATAGCCCGCCTCATTACTGGCGGGCAAAATCACGCTCAGCATGTTTTACACCCGGTCGCCAAAGCCTGCCAGCGCGGGTTGTCATCCCCCAGATGCCGCAGGCCGCCCCAACTGCCCCATTTGCTCGGGCTGGAAACATCGACAAAGGCGTTGAACGGTGCCGGCGTCAATCTGGCCCAACCTTCCAGCAGCCGCGCATAAAGCGCGCCCATTTGCGGCGTATAATTGAGATGCTGAAAAAACGCCGTCACCTCATCCTCGTTCAAAAGCGCGCCGCTGCCAACGACATGGCTGCCCCCTTCATACATCATCAACGTCAGCCCGTGCTGCTTGGCGCGGTTTGCGTGATAGGGCAGCACCTCGGTCAGCAAGGCGTCCAACGTGTCAGCAGATTGCCCGGTGACAAAGCCGTTCTCCAACTCGGTCGCCGCGCGGTCTGTGACCATGTCAAAGCGATGGGCGGCGACAAACGCGTCTTTGGCTTTGGCTGTCAGCCCTTGCTGATCGGCTTGGGCAAGGGCAAGGTGACGGCTGTCGGTGATCCAGTCGCGCAGCAGATCCGCCTTTTCGGCGCTGCCCAGACCGGCGGCGAAATAGCCGGTAACGGCATAGGCATCAAAGCTGGCGACGGGGGGCGCGCGCCCTTCGGCCACAGCCAAAGGCGCCGTCAATATCTGTTCCTCCAGCCCCATCCAGCCGGTTTGTGTGGCGATCACACGGGTTAGCCGGTGCTTGCCCGCCGCACCAAACACTTCGGCCCAGATATCTGCCACCTCGGCGGCGCGCAGGCCGTAATACTGCACCCAACAGTCGGTGGTATTCCAGCGCGCGCGGCACTGGTCTGCGGCCCAGGCGGCTTGCCCGAACTGCCAGTTCCACATTTCATTCGAATATTCCACCTGCGCCCTTAGCCCCGGTGCCAGATCTTTGTGCACCGCCTCGGCATAGGCCCGCACCAGCGCATCTTCGGCCAGATGTGGAAGGGTGAACCAGGCATCAGCGCGCAGTTCATTGGCCAGCGCAATCATCACCTCAATCGGGACGCCGTTGATTGCCCAAGAGAAATCTTGCGGTTTCGGGCGATCATGCAGCCCAGCAAGTTTGGAATTATTGGTTGCCATCCAATCCATAAAGCGCAGCCCCTTGACCCCGCGAATACGGCCCAGCCAATCAGGATTGAACAGCGCGCCCGCCTCATGGGCCGCCAACCGATCAGCGCGCACCACCGAGATTTCCCGGATCGGGTCGGCGGGATCGGGTGCAGACAGCGTTATGATCACACTGCCCGGCCCCGGCACATAATCAAACGACACTTGCCCCGGCATGGCCGCAACCCCCTCGGCCCGGCCTGTCAGCGTCACGCGGCCCTTGCCCGCATAGCGCAACACATAGCGCCCCGCAACCTTGCCCGCCTCTGGCGGCAAATCGGTCAGGATAAGGGTTGAAAGCCCGGTAACATCGGGCGGCAGCGCAATCGGCCAACCGTTGGCATCAAGATATCCGCCATCGCGCAGCGCCTCATATTCGACCCCACCCCAACCGCCTTGGCGATGACCGATCCAGGCACGCGCGGTTTTCATCACGTCAATAAAGGGCTGCTGCACCGACCAATCCACCACCTCGGCCAGCCCCAAAGACAGGCGCGGGTTGGTAATGGCGCGCGGCATGTTCACCACCGCAAAATCAGAGGAAGCGGTGGGTTTCACCTTGATTTCGGGTGTGTCACCCGGTTCGGCGGGTATGGCGTTTGCAAGCACGGCTTTGGGAAAGCCAGCCGGCGCTGCTGCGGCCACGTCCGGCACAGGGGCCGCAACCGGCACGGCCGCGGCATCCGGCCTGGCCCGCGCCTCCCTTTCGGCATCGGCCAAAATCTTCAGCCTTGGCACATCGCCCGTTTGGTAATCCGTCACCGCAGCCCAGGCAATGCGCTGAAACGCGGCGGCCTGCGCATCCGTGATGACGCCCGCGCGGCTGGGCCAATGGCGTGTCAATTTGGCTGGCAGCCCCGTGGGGTCTTTGCCCGTGATCACCGCCAGATGCACCAGCGCCAGAAAATAGACCGCACGGTCATCGGGGTGGATGTCATCCTCAAACAGCGCATCTATCCGGTCAATCCCCGGCACCTGGCCCGCCTCGATCGCATCGGCCAGCTGCCCCATCGCCTGCCCGGCAGGGATAATCCGCACCAAGGGCGCAGCTTTGGGGCGGGTGGCGTTGGCCGCTGCTGTAGCCGCCTCCCAAAGCGCCAAATCTGCGGTCAGCCGTTCGCGCCAAGGGGTGCCCGCGCCGGGATCGCCGGCAATTTCAACCCCGGCCCCACTTTTGAGGCTTGGCCATGTTTCATAGATATAGACTTGGGTATCAGGCCGCGCCTGCCACGCCAGCCCTGCGAACCTGGCCACATAGCCCGCAGTGTCATTCCATTCCACCTGCGCTGCAATCGGTATGGCCTCGGTCAATACCAGCACCGAGGTTTCGCCCTTGGGCAGGATCACACGGGCATCCCCCCGCTCCCCCTCGGCGCTGTTGTCCCAGCTATAGCGCAGCGGTGCGCCGTTGATCACCTGCGCAAAAACCTCTGCCGGGGCGCCCTGCCTGCCCAGCCCCGCCTCGACCATCGGCGGCAATGAGGGGCCGACAAGGCTGTGGCCGACATACAGAATATCCATCAACAGCGCCAATACCGACATGCCCTCACCCTTCGCTTTGCAATCCAACGGCCTGCGCGCCCAAAGGGTCAGCCGCCATCCACCTTGGCCCTGTCCACCCCAGTCAAAGCATAACCTGTGACCACCTGCCAGACCAGCCTTTGAAGGGGGGCCACGGCCGCCATCGCCAGAGGGGTTGCAGCCTGCCCATCGGCCTTTCGCAAGGCCCCCGGCAGCCCTTCCGGGCTTTGATGATACAGCACAGCAAAATGGGTCAAGGCGATCAGATATGCGCCGGCATCGCCCAGATGGATCGGGTCCAGCGCGCCCGAGGCATCACGCGAAAACAATGCGTCACGGCTGGCAAGCCCCGGCACCTGCCCCGCCTCTATTGCCCGCGTTGCGGCAGCCAGAACCTGACCGCCGGGAACAAGATGAATTGTCCCGACATCCGGGTCAGCCATCGCCACACGCAACAGCGCGTCTTGCCACGCCCGCGTGAAATCGGCGTCAAGGCGGGTCAGCCAGCCTTCGGCATCATCCAGCCGGTGCCAGGTTTCATACAGGTAAAGCCGCACCTCGGGGTTGCCCGCACGCGCGGCCCGCGCCCAATAGGCCAGGGCTGCGGCGCTGTCGTGATGGCGGATGGCATCAGCGATTTCAACCATTTCGGTCAGCACCACGGCGTCATAACCGGGCCGGGCCACCAACTCGGCGGGGGCGTGGTTGGGGTGGGCGTTTTCCTGCGCAAAACCCGGCACCGCAGCGGGGCCGATGCGATGCTGATCCAGGCTGGCGCCCCAGCCCAACTGGCTGGCATGTCGATGCCCGGCAAAACCAGCCGCAACCGCAAGTTGCTCCAGCATCGCAGGCATATCGCGCCCGACAAGGCTGTGCCCAAGATGAAAGACTGAAAGCCCCCTGCCCGGCCCCGGCAAAGGAACAGCGTAACGCGCCGCGAATTGCGCCGGGTTCAGCGGTTTGGGCCGCAAGGCCCTTGACAGGGCAAAGCCTGCAAAGAGGGACGCCAAACCCGCCCCAAATATCGCGCGTCGTTTCATTTGCTGCCCATCACCTGCCAGTTTTCTCTGTTGCTCCACTTCAAATCTGGTATCTTCAGCGGCAAAAGCCAAGCCGGGGGGCAGAAATGATCGGTTTCCATTTGCTGCGCAATCGCAAGGGTGATGCCCGCTATTACCGCGTTGACGTGGCCTATAACCTGTTTGGCGAATACTCTGTGCTGCGTGAATGGGGGCAGCGTGGCAGGCCGGGGGCCGGGTCTGGCAATCATCAAATTACATGGTTTTCCAACCTGCGCGACGCCTGCCTTGCCGCCGAGCATTGGCAAAAACGGGCGATCCGGCGCGGGTACAACCGCTTTCTCAGCGAGTAAGGACATCACATGACACATATCTGGGTCCGCGCCGAACAGCGCCCGAATGAGGAACGCGTTGGCATTACACCAGATGGCGTGTCAGCCCTGCTGGCTGCCGGTTTTCAGGTAACGGTTGAAGACAGCGCGGTTCGTGCGATCCCGATTGCGGGCTATCGCGCCACAGGCTGCGCCATTGCCCCGGAAAATAGCTGGCCAGACGCGCCGCGCAATGCGATCATCTTTGGCCTGAAGGAGCTGCCCGAAGATGGCACCCCCCTGCCGCATCGGCATATCTTGTTTGGTCATGCCTACAAGGGCCAGCCTGCCGGGCAAACGCTGCTGAAAAGGTTCAAGGCCGGGGGCGGCACACTTTATGATATAGAGTATCTGGTGGATGAGGCCGGGCGGCGCGTGGCTGCGTTTGGCTATTGGGCGGGCTATGCCGGGGCGGCGGTGGCGCTGAAATGCTGGGCGGCCCAGACGCGCGGCGGCATCGCCGGGCCAGTGGCGAAATACCCCGGCAAACAGGCGTTGCTGGCGGATCTGGGGGCCGAGCTTGCAGCGATTGGCCCGGCCCGGCCCCGCGCGATTGTCATTGGCGCTTTGGGGCGGGTGGGCACCGGGGCCGCTGACCTGTGCGAAGCGATGGGGGTTGGTGTGACCAAATGGGACATGGCCGAGACAGCACATGCTGGCCCCTTCCCCGAAGTTCTGGCGCATGAGATTTTTCTGAACTGTATTCTGGCGCGGCCCGGTTGCCCGGTTTTCGTGCCCAAATCGGCGCTGACCGCCCCGCGCACGCTGTCGGTTATCGGCGATATTGCCTGCGATCCGACATCTGAATTTTCACCGATCAAGGTTTACGACCACGCGACCGATTGGGCCGCACCTGCGCTGCGCGTGGCAGAAAACCCGGTGCTGGATGTCACCGCAATTGACAATCTGCCGTCGCTTTTGCCGGTCGAGAGCAGCAAGGATTTTGCCGGGTTGCTGCTGCCCTCGCTTCTTGGGCTGGATGATCTGGCAGGCGGCGTCTGGGGGCGGGCCAAGGCGCTGTTCGATAGGCATAGCGCCTTGGCTTGACGCGTCATTTGGGCGCGAACAGCCGATAATAGGCCCAATCGGGCAAGAACTGCGACAGACGAAACAGCCATGAAAACACCGTGGGGAAACTGGTCTTGAAACGGTCCGTCTGCATATGCTCGAAGATTTCGCGCGCAGCCGCTTCCGGCTCCATCAGGAATGGCATTGAGAAATCGTTTTTCTCGGTCAGTCGTGTGCGGATAAAGCCGGGGTTGGCAAGCTGCACCGTGATGCCGCTGCCGCGCAGATCGGCGTAAAGACATTCGGCCATCACCATCACGCCCGCCTTTGATGCAGCATAGCCAGTGGCCCCCGGCAAGCCGCGAAACCCCGAAAGCGATCCGGTAATCACCAGATGCCCGTGGTTGCGCGCCACCATTGCGGGCAGCACCGCGCCGATTACCCGCGCGCAGCCGGTAAAGTTCACATCACACATCGCCTCAACCTGATCGGCGTTCCAGTCTTGTGCCCGCATCGGCCAATAGGCCCCGGCCAACATGACAACACCGTCCACCGCGCCCACTGTTTCAGCCGCGCGGCGCACCGACGCGCTATCGGCCACATCCAGCACCACCGCCGTCGCCTTGCCCGACATTTGCGCGACCGCCCTTTCCAGCCCCGCCGCAGAGCGCGCCGACAGAACCACCTCGGCCCCTGCCGCGCTGATCTGGCGGGCAAGTGCCAGGCCCAAGCCTTCGCTTGCACCGATAAGCCAGTATCGTTTCCCTTGCCAATCTCTCATATCGCCTCACCTTTTCAGTCCGGGTCTTTCAGTCGGGGCCGCAGCATGGCAGGCCCTGGGGCAACCTTGCCGCCCCCCTTGAAAAAGGACTGCCGTCCTTCATGATTCCAGATTGTATCGGACATTGGCTTGGTCATGTCCACCCGCTGCGCCCCTGCGACAGCCGCCGTGCGCACCGCCAAAAGGCCGGTTGAAAGCAATGCGGGTGCCTTGCAACCCTTGCAAACACATCCTTACCGGGCAACGGGTTTTGCGCATGCATGCTGCCAAATGAGCAAAGGGGGGGGCGATCGGCCCCGAAACGCACAGCGACATATGGGCTATGCTTTGGCCCCTGTCGCATAGGGGGCATCGTGAAATCACAAGGCAAAAGCGAGGGCGCTGGCTGCCCCCTCTCTCTGTTTTGCGACTGATCTGCTTAGCTATCCATTTTCAAAGCGCTGATAAATGCCTCTTGCGGAATCTCTACTTTGCCAAACTGGCGCATCCGCTTTTTACCGGCTTTCTGCTTTTCCAGCAGCTTCTTCTTGCGGCTGGCATCGCCGCCATAGCATTTGGCAGTTACGTCCTTGCGCATGGCCGACAGGGTCTCACGGGCAATCACGCGCCCGCCGATTGCCGCCTGAATCGGAATTTTGAACATATGCCGCGGGATCAGATCTTTCAGCTTTTCCACCATCGCGCGGCCGCGTGCCTCGGCCCGGTCGCGGTGCACCATCATCGACAGCGCGTCAACGGGTTCATCGTTTACAAGGATCGACATTTTGACCAGATGATCTTCGCGGTATTCAGAAATCACATAGTCAAAGCTGGCGTAGCCTTTGGAAACCGATTTGAGGCGGTCGTAAAAGTCGAACACCACCTCGGCCAGCGGCAGGTCATAAACCACCATCGCGCGCGGACCGGCATAAGACAGATCCATCTGAATGCCGCGACGGTCCTGGCAAAGTTTCAACACATCACCCAGATACTCATCCGGGACCAGGATCGTGGCTTTGATTCGCGGCTCGTCGATGTGGTCCACCAATGTCAGGTCGGGCATGTCGGCGGGGTTGTGCAGGTCGCGCACCTCTCCGTCGCGCATGTGCAGGTGGAAAACCACCGAAGGCGCCGTGGTAATCAGGTCAAGATCATATTCACGCTCTAGCCGGTCGCGGATAACTTCAAGGTGAAGAAGGCCGAGAAAGCCACAGCGAAACCCAAAGCCAAGCGCGGCAGAGGTTTCCATTTCAGAACTGAATGAGGCGTCATTCAGTTGCAGCTTTTCAATCGCGTCGCGCAGGGCGTCAAAATCATTGGCATCAACCGGGAACAACCCGCAGAACACCACGGGTTGCGCAGGCTTGAAGCCCGGAAGTGGGGTGTCGCAGCCCTTTTTCTCGGATGTAATCGTGTCGCCCACGCGGGTATCACGCACCTGCTTGATAGAGCCGGTCCAGATGCCGATTTCACCGGGGCCGAGTTCCGGGATATCAACCATCTGGGGTTTCAGAACCGCCAGCTTATCCACGCCGTAAACCGCGTTGGTTTGCATCATCTTGATGCGGTCGCCCTTGCGAATCACGCCATCAATCACGCGGATCATCACGACCACGCCAAGGTAGCTGTCATACCAACTGTCCACCAACATCGCCTTTAGCGGTGCATTGCGGTCGCCTTTGGGGGCGGGCAGACGGGTAACGATCGCCTCAAGCACATCGGGGATGCCAAGGCCGGATTTGGCAGAAATCTCTACCGCGTCCGAGGCATCGAGGCCAATCACATCTTCGATCTGCTGCTTGACACGGGCAGGATCGGCCGCAGGCAGGTCGATCTTGTTCAAAACGGGCACGATTTCGTGGCCCGCATCCAGCGCGTGATAAACATTGGCCAGCGTCTGCGCCTCTACCCCTTGCGAGGCGTCGACGACCAGCAAGGAGCCTTCGACGGCGCGCATGGAACGGCTGACCTCATAGGCGAAATCGACGTGGCCGGGGGTGTCGATCAGGTTCAGGATATAGCGTTTGCCATCCTTGGCCGGGTATTCGATACGAACCGAGTTGGCTTTGATCGTGATACCACGCTCGCGCTCAATATCCATTGAGTCGAGCATCTGTGCCTTCATATCGCGTTCGGCCACCGTCCCTGTCAACTGGATCAAACGATCCGCAAGGGTGGATTTGCCGTGGTCGATATGCGCCACGATGGAGAAATTGCGGATGAGATCTAGATCGGTCATACCCGGGCATATAGCCTGTCTGCAAAGGCTGGGGAAGGGCCTTAATTGCACAACGTGAAAGACATTCTACAAATAAATCGAGATTGGCTTGGCGCAGGAAAAGCGGGGCCACACCACCAGAACGCTTGCGCCTTGCCATAGGCCCCGAAACGCAAAAAGGGCCAGCCATCCGGCCAGCCCCGCAAGCCAAAGTGACAAACCCTCAATCCGCTTTTTTCAGCGCCTTCATGGCCTTTTTCATCTTGGCAAGATGTTTCTCGATTTTGGTTTTGCGCAGTTTGATTTCTTTTTTCAGATCTTTGACTTTCTTGGCCATAACAAGTTCCTTTTTTCGGTTTGGCGCGACAGGCTTCGCGGGATGCGGGGACGGTAGGGTGAAACCGCCCGGCTGTACAGAGCGGCTTATGGTGGCACCATATATAAAAAAACCCTTTCCAGATTGCTCCGGAAAGGGGGTAAGGTTTATTCTGCCCGACTTCTTGCCGCGCCCGTTCAGGGCGCAGATGCCCGAACCTAACGGATAAACGCATCACCAAAGCCCGAGCGGCGGGCCGCTGACAGGGCCGCCTTGGCGGTTCCAGCATCGCCAAACGGCCCTGCCATAACGATCTGCAATTGGCGCCCCTTGCTGGTGATGCGTGTTTTTGCGACCGGCAGGCCAAGCCCCTGCAACCGCGATGCGGTGCGTGTGGCATTGGCCGCCTCGCCAAAAGTGCCAACCTGAACATAATAGCGCCCGGTTGCGGCCTTGCGCGGGGCGTTGCTGGATGAGGTAGTGTAGGACTGGCGTTTCACGGCCTTTTGCACCTTTGCCCCGGCCACCAGTTCAGCCGGAAGATCGCGTGTCCAAACCTGATCTTGTTGGGCCTGCCCATATGCCGTGCCCTTGCCACGATCGGGGTTCAACCGATCATCCTTCCACGCCTTGCGGTAACCTTTCGGCACCTCGATTTCACGCTCCGCGCCCAAAGTCAGCGGTGGCGTGGCGCTTTCCAATCCGCCCGCTGCCGTCGTGCACATGACCGTAGAACCGCCCCCCCGAACCGCGTAACGCCGCGCCACCGGGGCTGCTGCCGGGCATTGATAGCCCCGGCCAGCAGCGACGCCCATATCTGTCGGGCCTGATTTTGGCACATATGCGGGCGCTGGCGGCGTTTGATTATGCGGCACGGGGCGGGGGGTGGCCGACGGCAGCGCCCCGGAAAGCTGCGCGCGCGCGGTCGCAGAAACCACATCAAAACCGGGATCAGACGAGCAAAGCAGCGACCGGCGGCCATCGCGCAGCGTTACCCGTGCGCCATAAGGCGACGAAGCCGGGCAGCCGTTATGCAAGCTGACCGTTGGCCCCATGCGGGGGGGGGGGCGGGCTGCGGGATTGGCGCAGCAACAGCAACAGGTGCAGGCTTGGCAACGGCGCGCGGAACGGCTGCACGCGGCAGGCTGGCAATGGTTTCCATCGGCTTGTTGCCGATGGCTTTGGAATGTTGCGGTGCGCGCGCGCTTGGCGCAGGCAATGGCACGGGTGCGGGTGTTGCAGCAACCTCTCGCGCGGCGGCGGCTGGTGACTGGCCACAAAGCGCACGCCTGTCACGCGAAATACGCGGAACCCAGGTTACACGCCCGCCAATTCCTGCGCGTAAAAACACGCAACCCCGGCTGTCAACATATTGCGCGCCCTTGAAGCTGGCCGGGGGCGTTTCAGCAGGTCCGGCCAAGGATTGGGCCTGGGCCGCAGATATCGCAAAAACAGCCGCCCATCCGGCAACCGCGAGCACTTTGAACAACATTACGGCCCCCCTGAAGCGTAGGCTGATAATGAGTCATCATTCTTTCCGAGTAAAGTCCAAAAACCCGCTATTTTGTACCAAACATGCGATCACCCGCATCCCCTAGCCCCGGCACGATATAGCCATGTTCATTCAGATGGCTATCCAGCGCAGCAGTCACCACGGGAACATCGGGATGCGCCTCTTTCATGCGGGCGACGCCTTCGGGGGCCGCCAGCAGGCACAGAAACCGAATGTTCGTGGCCCCTTGCGCCTTCAACAGATCAACCGCTGCCACCGAAGAATTGCCCGTCGCCAGCATCGGATCGACCACGATCGACATCCGAC
Organism: Pseudorhodobacter sp.; assembly: GCF_034675685.1. Lineage (GTDB taxonomy): Bacteria > Pseudomonadota > Alphaproteobacteria > Rhodobacterales > Rhodobacteraceae > Pseudorhodobacter. The sequence continues at coordinate 19,219 of NZ_JAUCDA010000018.1, forward strand.
TCTCCAGCGCGTCGGGCACTTTGCAATAGTATTGGACAGGTTTGAGGGTTTGCGGGTCACGGTACAGCCCGATAAAGCCCACGCGCGCCGCCGGGATCAACTCTAAAATACCATCCATCAGCCCGTTACCTGCCCGCAGAATGGAAATAAGTGCCAGCTTCTTGCCTTCCAGCACCGGCGCATCCATCGCCTCGACCGGGGTTTCAATCCGCTTGGTCGTCATATCCAGATTGCGCGTGATCTCATAGGCCAGCAGCAGGCTGATCTCGCGCAGCAGGCGGCGGAAACTGGCGGTCGACGTATTTTTATCGCGCATCAGAGAAAGTTTATGCTGCACCAATGGGTGGGTAACGATTGTCAGATGGTCACGCATGGGCTTGCTCCAATGTTTTTTGCAGTCGCGCCTTGGTATCGGCGTCACAAAAGGCCGCGTCAAGCGATGCCTTGGCCAGTTGGGCAAAAAAGCCGTCATCCCAGTCAAACGCATCTGCCAGGTTTTCATATTCCTTTTGCATGGTTGTATGAAAGAATGGCGGATCATCGGTCGAGACGGTCACCTTCACCCCCCTTTCATGCAGGGCATTGATGGGGTGCTGACGGATGCCGGGGTAAAGACCGAGGGCGACGTTGGAGCCGGGGCAAACCTCTAGCACGATGCCTTTTTCGACGATTTCATCAACCAGTGCCAGGTCTTCAATCGCACGAACACCGTGGCCAAGGCGTTCGACGTTCAGGTCGTTAATGGCCGAACGCACGCTTTCCGGCCCGCCCCATTCCCCTGCATGCGCGGTAAGGCGCAGCCCTGCCTCACGGGCGCATTCAAACGACCATTTGAAATCAGACAAATGGCCCGATTTTTCATCGCCACCGATACCAAACCCGACAACCCAGTCGCCCGCCGTCTCTGCCGCGCAGCGGGCGGTTTCACGCGCCTTGGCCGCACCGAAATGCCGGATCGGTGTAACGATTCCGCGCAGGGTGATCCCCATTTGGGCCTGCGCGATATCCGCCGCTTCGCGGATCGCATGCAGATATTCCTTCCACGCGCCGATATCGCGCCCGCCACAAAAATCGGGGCTGATAAAGGCTTCGGTATAGACCACCCCATTTCTGGCGCTTTCTTCCAGCACAGCCAATGTTAGCCGATGAAAATCCTGCGGCGATTTCAGCGGTAGGGTTGCTGCCTCATAGACCCGCAGAAAATCCCAGAAATCTGTAAATTTGTAATTCCCATCCTCATCAAAGATACCGCCGATATCTATATGTTTTTCCTTGGCTAATCCGCGAATGAAGGCAGGCGGCGCAGCCCCTTCCAGATGCAGATGAAGTTCGATTTTCGCAGGGTTGGTGCTGGAAATACGGGTCATAAAAAACTGGCTCCGGGCCCTTGGTTTGTAACGCTGAGATGACGCGCCACCGAAGCGGCAACATCGGTAAAGGCGCAAAGCCCTATTTCACCCGCCCCGACACCAGCACAGAGCACCGGCACCCGTTCGCGGGTATGTTCGGTACCGCGCCATGTGGGGTCATTGCCATGGTCAGCCGTGAATATCGCCAAATCGCCGGGGCGCATCGCCGCCAAAAAGGCCCCGGCCCGCGCGTCAAACCATTCCAACGCGCGGGCATAGCCCGCCACATCGCGGGGATGGCCATAAAGGCTGTCAAATTCGACAAAGTTCGCAAAGGTCAAGGATCCCGGCTCGGCGCTGGTTTGCAAAGCCAGAAGATGTTCGAAAAGGTCAGAATCTGATTTCCCCTTATGCAGCGTGCCGATCCCACGATGGGAAAAAATATCGCCGATCTTGCCGACAGCATGGGTTGCGCGGCCCGCATCTTGCACCCAATCCAGCAGGGTTGGGCTTGGCGGGGCTATCGCGTAATCACGCCGGTTCGGGCTGCGTTTGAAGCTGTCGCAGGTGCCGGTAAAGGGCCGGGCGATGACGCGGCCCACCTTGCGGGCATGCAGGTAGGGCGCAAGATCGGCGCAAAGCTTCAACAGCCGGTCAAGGCCGAACATTTCTTCATGCGCCGCAATCTGGAAAACGCTATCGGCCGAGGTGTAACAAATCGGCCAGCCGGTGCGCAGATGTTCCTCGCAATGGGCGTTGATGATCGGCACCCCCGAGGCATGGCAATTGCCCAAAATGCCGTCGGTATTTGCAAGGCGGCACACTTCGGCCACCAGATCATCGGGAAAGGCCGGGATGGTGTCAGGAAAATACGACCAATCCCACGGCACCGGCACACCCGCCAGTTCCCAATGCCCCGAGGGCGTGTCTTTGCCGCGCGACACCTCGGTCGCGGCCCCCCAGCGCCCGGCAAGGCGCAACGGCTGCCCAGCAGCGCCGGGCGCCAAGGCATCAAACTGCGGCAGGGCTGCGGCAGGATCGGCAAGCGTCATGGCCTGACCCAGCCCCAGTTGCATCAGGTTCGGCAGGCGCAGCGGGCCTGTTCGCCCGACCTCTGCGCAGCCCGCCGCACATTCGGCAGCGATGTGACCCAGGGTATTGGCCCCCTCATCGCCAAAATCGGCAGCATCCGGGGCGCCGCCGCAGCCTACTGAATCCATCACGATCAAAAAGGCGCGGGTATCAGTCATGTAACTCTTCCGTGGATAAGGGGCGGCGCGTCGGGCGCGATGTCGCTAATACTATAAGCCGCTGCAAGACGTTTCAACGCAGCTTCGGCCTCGGGCAAGGATGCGGCATGAACCCGCGCAAGGGGCTGGCCCGGCTCTACCGCCATGCCAAGGTTTGCAAGGCCCGACAAGCCGACCGAGGGGTTGATACGGGCCCCGTCACGCAATCGGCCACCGCCAAGATGAACAACGATATGGCCAAGGGCCTCGGTGTCGATCGCAGCCACAAACCCCGGCAGCGGGCTGACAAAGTCAATCACCACAGGTGCCGCAGGCAAACGGTCGGGCCAGCGATCAATAAAATCAACCGGGCCACCCTGGGCTGCGACCATCCGGCCGAAATACTCGGCTGCGGCCCCGGTTTGCAGCGCCTGTCCAATCCGCGCGGCCCCCTCGGCCGCGTTGGTTGCCAAACCACCCAGCGCCAGCGCCTCGCCGCCCAGCGCCGTCGTCAGCCCCCACAGCGCATCATTGACCGAGGTGCCCGTCAGGGTTTCCATGGCAGCAATCACCTCCAGCGCGTTGCCCGCCGCATCTGCAAGCGGTTGCGACATATCGGTAATCAGCGCCGTGGTCCGGCAGCCCGCCCCTTGGGCCGCAGACACCAGCGCTTGCGCCAGCGCGCGGGCGTCGGCTTCGGTTTTCATGAATGCGCCAGAGCCAAGCTTGACATCAAGCACCAGCCCCTCCAGCCCCGCCGCCAGCTTTTTAGACAAAATCGAGGCCGTGATCAGATCAAGGCTATCCACCGTCGCCGTCACATCACGGATTGCATAAAGGCGGCGGTCGGCAGGCGCGATTTGCGGCGAGGCGGCGATGATGGCACAGCGGGTCTGGCCAAGCTGATCGCGTAGCTGGTCATTGGTCAGGTCTGTTCGCAGGCCGGGAATGGCGTCCAGCTTGTCAAGCGTGCCGCCGGTATGGCCAAGGCCGCGCCCCGAGATCATCGGCACATAGGCACCACAGGCCGCCAGCGCCGGGGCCAGCAGCAAGGACACGCAATCGCCGATCCCGCCGGTCGAATGTTTATCCAGAACCGGGCCGGGCATATCCCATGCCAATTGCGTGCCACTGTTTTGCATGGCGCGTGTAAGGGCTATGCGCCCCGTCTCGCCCAGCCCATTCAGGCAGATTGCCATCGCAAAGGCCCCGGCCTGCGCGTCCGAAACCTCACCCGAGGCAAGCCCTTTTGCAAACCAGTCCAAGGCGCCGGGTTCGGGCGGCAAGCCGGCCCGAAGCCCTGCGATAATCGCCCTGGCGTCCTGTTCAGGCGTCATTGACATTGGCCATATGGGCCGCGCTGAACGAGCCGGGCAAAAGATCGGCCACGGTGACAACGCTGGTCTTGCCCTCAAGATTGATCATGGTCACAACCACATCCGGCCCGGCAAATTCAGCGATCTTCTGGCGACAGCCGCCACAGGGGGTGACAGGCATCGGGCTGTCTGAAATCACCAGCAACTCGGCTATCTGATATTCACCGCCTGCGCACATGGCCGCAATCGCGCCCGCCTCGGCGCAGGTGCCTTCGGGATAGGCGACATTTTCAACATTCGCACCGACATAGATATTGCCCGCCGTACTGCGCAGGGCCGCGCCAACCTTGAAGCGGGAATAAGGGGCATAGGCGTTTTCGCGAACGGCGGTGGCAGCTTTGAGCAAGGACATCAGGGGCTCCGGGGTTGGATTTGGCCAAGTGTGGAACCGGGGGACAAAACTTGCAAGCCTTGGTGCGCACGGCACGCACCGGGCGGCGCCACGCCCCCCCCACTGTGGGGTGTTTTTGAACCGGAAAAGGTCAGACGAATGTGGTGGTGAATATGGCCGGCAAAGTGACTTCAAGAAGTTGCAGGTCATTGGTTGTGTCGGCGTATTGGGTTTGAAAGCCGGGCGGGATGACAAAAGCATCGCCCATAGTCAGGCGGAAGGGGGCTTTGCCCTGGCCCCGCAGCGTCATTTCACCAGACATCACATAGGTGAACAGGATATCACCATCATGCTTGGTGGCGGGCGCGGGGCCTGTGGGGCGCGCGACCATCACGCTTGCCACGCCCTTGGTGCCCGCATTGATCGTGGTATCGCGCGCCTCGAACCCCGGAATGCGAAAGGGTTTGAACGGCGACTTCGCCCCGACATTATGCACAAAACGCTGGCCCTGCCACTCTCGCTCGGGGCGCAGATGCGGGGTGGGAAGCACCATGTCATGGTCAATTTCGGTTACATGATCGGCTGGCACGCCGATTTCGATGACTTCGATACCATCTGACGCCTCCAGCACCCGGTGGCGGATTTCAGGCGGTTGGATAAAACAATCTCCTGCAGTCAGCCGAATTTTTTCGCCCTGATCTTCATAGACAACATCCACCCACCCTTTGACGCAAAAAATCAACTGAAAGCCGACCTTGTGGAAATGCACCATATCCGGCACCGGGCCGCCATCAGGGATACGGATATGGCTGGCAATAATCGCGCCCCCAAGCCGGGACGGCACAAGATCACGATACTGCATGCCGGCGCGTCCGATCACCCAAGGGGCCTGATCGGCAAGACGGCGCACGACAAAGGCGTGCTGCGTGGCGGGCAACATCAAAGGCGGGTTAAGATCTTCAATCTCGATACGGGTGCCATTTGGGGCGCACAAGCTGCGGGCTGGAAAGGCATTGGGCGTATCCGTCAGCAGGCGGATGGTGCCCGGTGCCTCGGGCGCGCCCTTTTCAAGACGAATGCGCAGGCCGTGGCCAGAAAAAACAGCCACTTCCGGGTCATCGGCGGGATAAATCATATCAAGCCGCATCCCCAGAACCTTGGTGAAAAACGGCAAATCATCGCGCAACTCTTGCGTGGGCAGGCGGAACTCGGCACGGGTTTCTGGCATCCTGTCCTCGGATCGGTTGCAGCAAATAGCGCAGCATGCAAACCCTGCCGCCTGATTTCAAGCCTGAAACGCACCCTCTATTTTCAATTTTATCCGGAATATGCCACTCATTGTCGCGGGCTTGCGGCAAACGCAGAATAGTTTAACACTCAACTACCTATCGGGAGGGCATCATGGACGAAACACGGCAGGATAACACGCGGCAAGCGGCACTTAATTACCACGAATTTCCGAAACCCGGAAAACTGGAGATCAGGGCCACAAAACCGCTCGCCAATGGCCGAGACCTGTCGCTGGCCTATTCCCCCGGCGTGGCCGAGGCCTGCCTGGAGATCAAGGCCGATCCTTCCAGCGCAACGCGCTACACCTCCAAGGGCAATCTGGTTGCGGTTGTCACCAACGGCACGGCGGTTCTGGGCCTTGGCAATATCGGCGCGCTGGCGTCGAAACCGGTGATGGAAGGCAAGGCGGTTCTGTTCAAGAAATTCGCGAATATCGACTGTTTTGACATCGAGGTGAACGAATCCGACCCCTATAAGCTGGCCGATATCGTCTGCGCGCTGGAGCCAACCTTTGGCGCGATCAACCTTGAGGATATAAAAGCCCCCGATTGTTTCATCGTCGAGGCCCTCTGCCGCGAGCGGATGAATATCCCGGTATTTCACGATGATCAGCACGGCACCGCGATTGTCGTCGGTGCGGCAGCGACCAATGCCCTCTATGTCGCGGGCAAGACATTTGAAAATATCAAGGTCGTTTCCACCGGCGGCGGCGCGGCCGGGATTGCCTGCCTGAACATGCTGCTGAAACTGGGGGTAAAGCGCGAAAACATCTGGCTTTGTGATATTCACGGGCTGGTTTACGCAGGCCGGGCCGAGGATATGAACCCACAAAAGGCCGCCTTTGCTCAGGCATCCGACCTGCGCATGCTGGGCGAGGTGATCGACGGGGCCGACCTGTTTCTCGGCCTGTCCGGCCCAGGCGTGCTGAAACCCGAAATGGTCGCGCGGATGGCCAAAAAGCCCATCGTCTTCGCCCTTGCCAACCCCACGCCTGAAATCACCCCCGACGAGGCACGCAGCGTTGCCCCCGATGTGATCATCGCCACGGGCCGCTCGGATTATCCAAATCAGGTCAATAACGTGCTGTGCTTCCCCTTCATTTTCCGTGGCGCATTGGATGTGGGCGCCACCAGTATCAATGATGAAATGGAACTGGCCTGTATCGAGGGCATCGCCGCCCTCGCCCGCGCCACCACCAGCGCCGAGGCCGCCGCAGCCTACAAGGGCGAGCAACTGACCTTTGGCCCCGATTACCTGATCCCGAAACCGTTTGACCCGCGCCTGATTGGCGTGGTTGCCAGCGCCGTGGCCAAGGCTGCGATCGAAACCGGCGTTGCGACCAAGCAAATCGACGACTTCGACGCCTATAAGCGCAAGCTGGATGGCTCGGTATTCCGCTCGGCTCTGATCATGCGGCCGGTGTTTCAGGTCGCCGCCACCGTCACCCGCCGCATCGTGTTTTCCGAAGGCGAGGATGAACGTGTGCTGCGCGCCGCCAACGCCATGATTGAAGAAACCACTGACAAACCTATCCTGATCGGCCGCCCCGAGGTGGTCGAAAGCCGCTGCGAACGCGCCGGCCTGCCCATCCGCCCCGGCAAGGATTTCGATCTGGTGAACCCGGAAAACGATCCGCGCTACCGCGATTACTGGGAAACCTACCACAATCTGATGGCCCGCAAAGGCGTTTCCCCCGATATCGCCCGCGCCGTGATGCGCACCAACACAACCGCGATTGCCGCCGTGATGGTGCAACGCGATGAGGCCGACAGCATGATCTGCGGCACCTTCGGGCAATATCTTTGGCATCTGAACTATGTCCGCGACCTGTTGGCCCATGATGGCCGCCGCCCGGTGGGCGCGCTCTCGCTGATGATCCTCGAAGACGGCCCATTGTTCATCGCCGATACGCATATCCATTCCGAACCCACCCCCGAACAGATCGCAGAGGCGGCAATCGGCGCGGCGCGACACGTCAAACGCTTTGGTCTGGCACCAAAAGTCGCGCTTTGTTCTGCCTCGCAATTCGGCAATCTCAACACCGACACCGGGCGGCGGATGCGCGCAGCCTTGAAAATCCTTGATTCTGCCCCCCGCGACTTCCTCTACGAAGGCGAAATGCACACGGATGCCGCCCTGGACCAATCCTTGCGTGATCGCCTGTTTCCCAATGGGCGCTATGACGGCGCGGCAAATGTGCTGATCTTTGCCAATACCGATGCCGCCGGTGGGGTGCGCAACATCCTGAAAATGCGCGCAGGCGGGCTGGAGGTCGGGCCAATTCTGATGGGCATGGGCAACAAGGCCCATATCGTCACACCGTCCATCACCGCACGCGGCTTGCTGAACATGTCGGCACTGGCAGGCACCCCGGTCGCGCATTACGGCTAGGGTTTTCGGCCCGGGGTCGGCGCAGTGCCGGCCGGCCCCCCCTAAATCCCTGATCCGCTTTTCTGTTCGGCACAAATATCCTCAGGGGGTGAGGTGCTTCGCACCGAGGGGGCGCGAGCGCCCCCTGAATTTTCGAAGAAAATTCGTACAACCCTCATCCGTTTGCGCTAAATGTGACCAATAAGCGCATCGGCGACCTTACATCAGGGGCGCAACAATCTTGCCAGATCGGCTGACCAAGCGTAATCAATGGCAAAGCAGAGGAGAGTATACAATGGCATACGCAGAGGTCTACGCAGGGTGGAAAGCCGATCCCGAAGCATTCTGGATGAAAGCCGCGCAAGAAATCGACTGGAAAAAAGCCCCCAGCCATGCGCTCAATGCCAACAAGGCCCCGCTCTACGAATGGTTTTCCGATGGTATGGTCAACACCTGCTGGAATGCAGTGGATCGCCATGTCGAGGCCGGTCGGGGCGATCAACTTGCCATTATCTATGACAGCCCCGTCACCCGCACCAAACAATCCATCACCTATGCCGAACTGCGCAACCGCGTCGCGTCGCTTGCCGGTGCCTTGCGCGCCAAGGGCGTGGAAAAAGGTGACCGCGTATTGATCTATATGCCCATGGTCCCCGAGGCGCTGGAGGCGATGCTTGCCTGTGCCCGGCTTGGTGCCGTGCATTCCGTGGTCTTTGGCGGCTTTGCCTCCAGCGAACTTGCCGTGCGGATTGATGACTGCAAACCACGCGCCATCATCGCCGCCTCATGTGGGGTAGAGCCGCAGCGCGTGATCCATTACAAACCCCTGCTGGACGGCGCCATCGACATGGCCAGCCACAAGCCCGATTTCTGCGTGATCTTCCAACGCCCGCAAGAAGTGGCCAAACTGGTCGAGGGCCGCGATGTCAACTGGCACGGCTTTCAATATGGCACCGAACCCGCCGATTGCGTCCCGGTGGCGGGCAACCACCCCGCCTATATCCTCTATACGTCTGGCACCACAGGCGCGCCCAAAGGTGTTGTGCGCCCCACCGGCGGCCATCTGGTGGCACTCAACTGGACCATGAAAAATATCTATAACGTCGGCCCCGGCGATGTGTTCTGGGCCGCGTCCGATGTTGGCTGGGTCGTCGGCCATTCCTACATCTGCTACGGCCCGTTGATCGCTGGCTGTACGACCGTGGTGTTTGAGGGTAAACCCGTCGGCACCCCCGATGCTGGCACCTTCTGGCGCGTGATCGCTGAACACAAGGTCAAAAGCTTTTTCACCGCCCCGACAGCCCTTCGTGCCATAAAGCGCGTCGATCCCAAAGCGGAACTGGTAGGAAACCATGACCTCAGCGCCTTCAAAACCCTGTATCTGGCAGGGGAACGCGCTGACCCCGATACGATCAACTGGGCCGCAGCAGCGCTGAAAATTCCGGTCATCGACCATTGGTGGCAGACAGAAACCGGCTGGGCAATCGCCGCCAACCCGATGGGTATAGAGGCGCTTCCGGTCAAGGTTGGCTCGCCCTCGGTGCCGATGCCCGGCTATGATGTGCATGTGTTGGATGAGGGCGGCCACCCGGTTGCCCCCGGCACGCTGGGCGCGATAGCGGTCAAGCTGCCCTTGCCCCCCGGCACCTTGCCAACCCTGTGGAATGCGGATGACCGGTTCAAGAAATCCTATCTCACGACCTATCCCGGTTTTTATGAAACCGGCGATGCAGGTTATATTGATGAAGACGGCTATCTTTACATCATGGCCCGCACCGATGACGTGATCAACGTCGCAGGCCACCGCCTGTCGACGGGGGCTATGGAAGAGGTGTTGGCCAATCACCCCGATGTCGCCGAATGTGCCGTGATCGGGGTCGCCGATGCGCTGAAAGGCCAATCGCCGCTGGGTTTCTTGTGCCTCAATGCCGGGGTGACCCGTGATGACGCCGATGTGATTGCGGAATGTGTCAAGCTGATGCGCGACAAAATCGGCCCGGTTGCGGATTTCAAGCGTGCGCTGATCATCAGCCGTCTTCCTAAAACCCGGTCAGGCAAGATCTTGCGCGCCACAATGGTCAAGATCGCCGACAGCGAGCCTTTCAAAGCCCCGGCCACGATCGAAGACCCTGCCGTACTGGATGAGATTCGCACCGCCTTGCAAACCTTGGGTCTGGCACAGCAGGCATAAAAACGCCCAAAAAGAGCAAGGCGGCATTTTACGCAACCCAGAGCCGTTGTTAACCATCTTCAGCGCTAGACTTTACCGGTGTGGCGCGTAACCTGTGGCCATTGTGTTGGTTCAGGGTTCTTGATGGTTTTTATATGTTACAGTCGTAAGCAGGTGCGCAGCACATGAAAAAAAATGCGCGTCCCAGTGGTGACCCTTTGTCAGAAGAACTGGCCCTTCTGGGGCATGACATCCGGTCAGCGATTTCGGATATTCTGGCCGGGCTGGCCCTGATTGATGATTCCCGGCTTGATCTGAGCGACCGCCAACAGCTTGACCGAACCAAAGCCACGACAGAAACGCTTGCCGGCTATCTTGAAGACGGCATGGCGACATTGCTGGCGCAGGCCCCAAGGGAGGTGCAGCCGGTTCGCACCAATCTTTCCAGATTTTTGGGCGATCTGTCCCGTCGCTGGTCCTATTCGGCAGACCGGAAAACCAACGCGGTCATCATCACCTCCTCCGGTTTGCCCGATGTGGTTCTGTGCAATCGCAACGCCCTCAATCGTATCCTGTCCAACCTGATCAGCAATGCGATTACCCATTCTGACGGCCAACCTGTCAGCCTGACGGTCAGCCACCCGGCACCAGATAAATTACACTTTATCATTGCAGACAAGGGCCCCGGCTTTCCCGAAAATATCGCTGACAGGCCCGGCCATGGCAGCGCGGGCAACAGCGCGCTACCCGCATGGGAAGGGCATGAGGGCCAGGGCCACGGCCTTGGCCTGAACATCGCACAAACCCTGGCGCAGCGCATGGGGGCCGTGCTGCGCCTGCATAATCAAGCCGGCGGCGGCGCGGTGGCCGAATTGCTTTTACCGATTTCCATCGCCGCCGACCTTCCAGTACCGCCAGCAGACACCAGTTGCCTCATGGGGAAAACGGTTCTGATAGCGGATGACAGCGCACCGCAATTGCTGCTGCTAAAGCATTATCTGGCCGAATGTGGGGCGCGGGTGACCGCGTTGCGCGATGGTGCCGCTGCCGAAGCTGCGCTGATTGTGGGCCAATTCGATCTGGCCTTGATTGATCTTGAAATGCCCGGACGCAGCGGCCTGGAGATCTGCGCGGCCCTGCGCAACCACCCCGCAAAAACAGACAAGCCGACCTCTATCGTCATTCTGACAGCCCATCAGCTGCCTTCAATACACCAAAAGGCCCTTGCTGCGGGGGCAAGTCGCGTTTTGGTCAAACCCTTCACCTCGGCCAGCGCCCTTGCCGCCGCCCTGTGCGGCGATCTGCCACCCGCCGCCGAACCGCGGCCAGCCCTTGACGCCACCGCCTTTATGCGCCTGCTTGATATTGCCGGCCCCGATATGGCCGCCGAACTGCTGGCCCGGTATCAAGAAGATCTGACATCGGTGCAGGCCAGATTGGTGGCGGGGCTTGCAGCCAATGACTGGAAAAACCTGAGCGCGGCGTCTCATGTGTTGATTGCGCTGGCAGGCACCGCCGGGATGGGCGACCTGGAGCAGGCCTGCCGAGAATTCAACCTTGCGGCGAATGATGCCGACAGTGTATCCATGGCGAAACACAGGGACGCAATGCTGAACGGGCTTGCTGACCTGCTCAGCTTCGTAAAGCGAACCGCACTGGAGCGGCAAGACCTTTCATGACACCTCCTCCACCCAACCCGGCGCGCAGTAAAGCCAAAGCCAAGGCCAGCGATTCCCCGGCAATTTTGCTGATTGAAGACACGGTCTCGCTGCAAATGGTGTATCGCGCAACTTTGATCAACGCTGGCCACAAGGTCAACACAGCCGGAACCGCCGCCGAGGGTCTGGCGCTGTTTTGCAAATCCCCGCCACGGATCGTCTTGCTGGATCTGACCTTGCCCGACCGGGATGGCCTTGACTTGATGCAAGACATGCTGGCCCGCCACCCTGAAACCTGCGTGATTGTCATCACGGCCAACGGCTCTATCAACAAAGCGGTCGAGGCGATGCGGGCGGGTGCGCATGAATTTTTGGTCAAGCCTTTTGATGAAACGCGTTTCTTGTCTTGCATCGACAACGCGTTGCACGGCAGCACCCCCCCGGCCGCCCAGCCCCGCAGCGCCATTCGTCAACCACCCAGCCTGCCAGACGGCGCCTTCATCGGCTCTTCCCCGCCAATGATGCGCGTGCAGGAAAAAATCAGATCAGTCGCGCAAAGCATGGCGACCGTCTTTATCACCGGTGAAAGTGGAACGGGCAAAGAGCTGTGCGCGCTGGCCGTACATCAGCAATCGCCACGCCACGCCGGGCCGTTCATCGCCCTGAACTGCGGGGCGATTCCGGCGGAACTGCTGGAATCCGAAGTGTTCGGCCATGTCAAAGGCTCGTTCACCGGGGCCATTTCCGACAAGCTGGGGGCCGCCGCCGCCGCCGATGGCGGTACGCTGTTTCTGGATGAGGTCTGCGAAATGCTGCCCGCTTTGCAAACCAAATTGCTGCGGTTTTTGCAAACATCCACCGTGCAGCCCGTTGGCGCGACCCGGCCGCGCAAGGTCAATGTTCGCATCGTTTGCGCCACCAACCGCGACCCCGCCGAGGCCGTGCGGCGCGGCCAGTTTCGTGAAGACCTTTATTATCGGCTGTATGTTGTTCCCATTCATATGCCGCCTTTACGCGACCGCCATGATGATGTGATCGAAATCGCCGAAACCGCCCTGCACCGCTTTGCCCAAGAAGAAGGCCGCGCGTTCAGCACTCTTTCACCCGAGGTGCGCAGATTGTTCCGCGATCTGCACTGGCCGGGAAATGTGCGTCAGGTTTTGAATGTCATCCGCAATGTCGCTGTGCTTTATGATGGCACCGAAGTTCAACGCCACATGCTGCCCGAAGACATCGCCAACCAGACATCCCCGACCGGGCCGCAACCCTCTGACCCCATGCCAGCCCCCGCCGCAGTCACACTCGACGGCCTTTTGGGCCGCCCGCTGGCCGAGGTGGAACGCCAGATTATCGAGGCCACAATCGAGATGCATGCAGGTTCAGTGCCGCGTGCGGCGCGGGTGCTTGATGTCTCGCCTTCGACGATCTACCGCAAACTTGACCTCTGGGCCAAAAACTCCGGTTCCTGACCCCCCGCAGGGCCTTGGTCTGGTTGCTGCCGTCTTGGTCAAAGAGCTAAAGCGTTTTACCTTCAACCTGAAACACAGCCCCTCACATAACGCGTTGAAATCTTTGATTTCAGGCAGCGATATGTGAGGCAGGTTCAAGGCGAAACGCTATAGGCCCTCAGGCGAATTGCTCGCGCAGCAGCCGTTCTTCCAACCCGTGACCTTCATCAAACAAAATCCGGTGGCGAATACCCGGTTCGCTTCGTATTTCAACCGACAGCACCCCCGGCACCGACAGGCTATCGGCATCGGCACGCACCGGGCGCTTGTCGGGTTCCAGCACATCAAAACGCACCACCGCCGCCTTTGGCAACAGCGCGCCCCGCCAGCGCCGGGGGCGAAACGCCGCAATCGCCGTCAGCGTCAGCACATCCGACCCGATCGGCACAATCGGCCCATGCGCCGAATAATTATAGGCGGTTGATCCCGCCGGTGTGGCGACCAATGCCCCGTCACATACCAGCTCCTCCATCCGCACCCGCCCATCCACCGAGATCCGCAACTTGGCCGCCTGTGGCCCCGCCCGCAGCAAACTGACCTCGTTGATCGCAAGCCCGAAAACCGGCGGCCCCGCCACGGTTTCAACCTTCATCGCCAAAGGATTCAACACCTCTTCGCTGGCCTCGGCCAGACGTTTGGGCAAATCATCCTTGCCATAGGCGTTCATCAAAAAGCCAATGGTGCCGCAATTCATGCCATAAACGGGAATATCAAGGCTTTGCGTCTGATGCAGCGTTTGTAGCATAAAGCCATCCCCCCCAAGCGCAACAATATGGCTGGCCACCTCTGGCGCGTGATTGCCATACAGGGCCGTCAGGCTGACCAGCGCGTCTTGCGCGGTATCTGCGCCACTTGCCAAAAATGCGATCCGTTGCGCCACGATCCCCCCTACCCTTTGTCCTTGGTGCCCAGTCTTGGCGGTCGGCCCGCCCAAACTCAACCCCTCACCACAGGTCCTCACGCTTTCCTGTCCCATTTCGGCAAAAACTTATCCATCAGATGCCGCAATGTCGCCCAAACCGGGCAGGGTGGCGGATTTCAACCTTTCTCAAACCGCCAAGCTGGACTACATATCGCCAACCCTACGCACCTGCCGCCAGTTAAGGAGACGCATATGAACGCCCCTGTTAATGCCGCACATCGCGACCCCGGTTTCTTTACCGAAAGTCTTGCCAGCCGTGATGCCGAATTGTTCGGCGCAATGACGCAAGAACTTGGCCGTCAGCGCGATGAGATTGAACTGATCGCGTCCGAAAACATCGTGTCCCGCGCGGTGATGGAGGCGCAGGGTTCGGTTCTGACCAATAAATACGCCGAGGGCTATCCGGGGCGGCGCTATTACGGCGGCTGCCAATTTGTGGATATCGCAGAAAATCTGGCAATTGACCGCGCCAAGCAGCTTTTCGGCTGTGATTTTGCCAATGTGCAACCCAATTCCGGCTCGCAGGCCAATCAGGGGGTGTTTCAGGCCCTGATAAAGCCCGGCGATACCATTCTTGGCATGTCGCTTGATGCGGGCGGTCACCTGACCCATGGCGCGGCCCCCAACCAATCCGGCAAATGGTTCAATGCGGTGCAATATGGCGTGCTGCAAGACAGCCTGCTGCCCGATTATGATCAGATTGAAGCCTTGGCACTGGAACATAAACCCACATTGATCATTGCCGGCGGCTCCGCGATTCCGCGAATCCTCGATTTCGCGCGGTTCCGCGCGATTGCCGATAAGGTCGGGGCGTATTTCCTCGTCGATATGGCACATTTCGCGGGTATGGTGGCCTCGGGTCATTACCCCAGCCCCTTCCCGCATGCGCATGTGGCCACGACAACCACGCATAAAACCCTGCGCGGCCCGCGGGGCGGCATGATTCTGACCAATGACGAGGCAATCTCGAAAAAGGTCAACTCGGCCATTTTCCCCGGTATTCAGGGCGGCCCCTTGATGCATGTGATCGCCGCCAAAGCGGTCGCCTTTGGCGAGGCCCTGCGCCCAGAGTTCAAAGCCTATCAGGCGCAGGTCATCAAAAACGCGCAAGCACTGGCCGATCAGTTGATGAAAGGCGGGCTTGGCACGGTGACAGGCGGTACTGACACACATCTGATGCTGGTCGATCTGCGCCCCAAAGGGGTCAAGGGCAATGCCACCGAAAAGGCGTTGGGCCGCGCCCATATCACCTGCAACAAAAACGGTATCCCGTTTGATACCGAAAAACCAACGATCACCTCGGGCATCCGCCTTGGCACCCCCGCAGGCACGACCCGCGGCTTTGGCGAGGCAGAGTTCCGCCAGATCGGTGACTGGATTGTCGAGGTTATCGACGGCTTGGCGACCAACGGCGAAGACGGAAATGGGGCCGTTGAAGACGCGGTAAAAGCCAAGGTAGAATCCCTCTGCGCCCGCTTCCCGATCTATCCGGGACTGTAAACATCAAAGCCCGGCGCAGTATCTGGATTTACTGCGCCGCCCCCCCTACCCCCGGCAAGGCGCCGGACAGATGGCCGTTTGTTGGCCCCTTTCCAAATCAGGTCATGGCTACAGAAACCCACGCCAGACCAGCACGCCGATAACCATGGCTGCCACCGCCAAAAGGCTGAACAGGACAGAGGTTGCAAGCCCAAGCAACACACCGCGCAGCTTATCGCCCTTGTTCAGTGCGGTCAGATATTTGACGCAGATATCGTAATTTTCGGCAACCGTCTCTTCGTTGATCTGAATCAACAGCTTGGGGTTATAGGAATGCGCCATCGCAGTTGCCACCTCTTGGGCTGCGTGGCGTATCTTGCGCGGCAAACGGCGACCGGCACGGCGCAGCTTGGCCTCCAGATCGCCGCCCTTGACATGCATCCGCTCGGTCAGCAGCGCTGAAACCCGTTCCGCCATTTGCTGAATAGAAACCGCGCCCATTTGCCGCTTCCTTATTATTTGCCACAGCTTACGCTTGGGGCAAGGCCTGTTCAACTGCTCTGGAACTAAACTCGTGTCTGGGGTATGGGTTGGGGCATGCTGAACACAGTTTTACACCCCGCATCCTCGCCTTCCGCGCTTCCGCCCCTGCTCATCGTGCATGGGTTGTTTGGTTCCGCGCGCAATTGGGGCGTGATCGCGCGGCGGATGGCTGCTGACCGCGATGTGATCGCGGTCGATATGCGCAACCATGGTCAAAGCCCGATGCTGCCAAGCCAATCCTACCCTGATATGGCCGCCGATCTGGCCGAGGTGATCGAGACACATGGCGGGCGAATGGATGTGATGGGCCATTCGATGGGGGGCAAGGCTGCGATGCAACTGGCGCTGACCCATGGTGATATGGTGGATCGCTTGCTCGTGGCCGATATCGCGCCCGTCGCCTATTCCCACGACCAAAGCCACCATATCAAGGCCATGCGCGGGCTTGACTTGGCCGGGCTTACCACGCGGTCCGAGGCGGATACGCGGCTGGCGACGCAGATGGATGACCCCGCCTTGCGAGCGTTCTTTTTGCAATCGCTCGATCTCAAGGCAACGCCGCCGCGCTGGCGGCTGAACCTTGATGTGTTGGAAGCAGAGATGCCCAAAATCGTTGGCTGGCCGGGAACGAAAGGGCAGTTTGGCAGGCCGACCCTGTTTTTGGCCGGTGCCGACAGCCCTTATATTCAACCGGACTATCGTGCTGGTATCCGCAGCCTGTTTGCATCCGCGCGTTTTGCGAAAATCCCCGGTGCAGGCCATTGGCTTCACGCCGACAAGCCCCGGGCATTTGAAGACACGATGCGGGTGTTTTTGGCCCGCTAAGACCGGGCAACAGGACCCACGATTTTTCGTCGAAAAATCAGAATTTTCGGCGAAAATTCGTGGGCCCTTGCCAAACCACAGGCCTACTTATGTAACGACATCCGCTGCAGCAGCTTGTCTTTCAGGTAAAACTGGTGAAACAAAGCCGCAGCAAAATGCCCCCCCACCAGCACCAGAATCACGATTTTCAGCAGCTCATGCACCTCGGCGGCTTGATGAACCCCGCCAAACCACGCGGCCATCCCCGAAAATGCCGCCAGCACCAAAACACCGTAGAGCGCCAGATGCCCCCAATGCGTCACCCGTGCCATGAATGGGCTGGTCCCAGCCACCGGGGCAACGGCCCCTTGACGCCGCCGCATCACCATCCGCCAGACCACCAGCGCAAGAATAAGCCCCCCACCCACTACATGGCTGAAAACCAACGGGTCAAACCCGCCGGGCTTTCCCTCTAAAAACCCATCCCACGCCGCCGCGATGCTTTCGTGGAACACGAATTGAGCCACGACAAGCAGGGCAACGGCCCAATGCAATATGATCTAAGTCTTGGAATATGGGCGCATCGCTGCCTCCGCTTTATGATTTCTTGCTGTTCAACGCTGCGGCTGGCGCTTTCCGTCGTTTTGCGAAAAGACTTGTTTTGCGATAATCCAGCTTGCCGGAATAGAGACCACAAAACCAATCGCAATTGCCACAAGAAGCGGATTAAGCGTATCATACCCGCTTACCAAAGCGAAAATCATGCCCACCCCCATCAGCGTGGGTGAAATAACCGAAAACAATATCATCGTTAGGCGGGTCATCGCGGCCTCCTGTCAAAGCGTTACATGCATCGTTTGGCATGTATGCTAACCCCCGGCTTTGATCCAGCGCAAACTATAGTCTTTTGGGGCATTGCGGGGCGACAGAGGTTCGCCACAGCCAAATGCTAGGGCGGTGTTGCGCAAAATCGCTTTCAGGCAAGACCCCGAACCTGTTTGTTACGCATCGCAAACGCTGTCTCGGAACATTGCCTGAAGACATATATCTGACAGAGCGTAACAGGCGCTAGCGTTTGCCGTAATACAGCCCGACCACATGCTCGGCCTCGGCAAAGAACAGCCAGCGCGCAGCGAATGCCCCCACCAAATGTACCAGCACCGCCACCAGCATCAGCCCAACACCGCCCACCGCAGCCATCAGCGCCGGCAATACGGCGGCACAAAGCACCGCAATCACCCGCAGCTTCAGCGCGTGCCGGCGCCCCACCACAAAAATCATCTCACGCAGCAGGTAATTGCCGCCGGTATGGGGGTGCTCGAACACCGAAACCTCACCAATGCCACCCAGCCCCGTGGCAGTGCCCATCGTGGCCCCTGCCCGCGCAAACTGTCGATCGCCCAAGTAAAACAGCGCCAGCATCACCACAGCCAGCCCCAGCAACAACACAAAGGCCAGCGTGGCCTGCAGCGCCAGCAGCGCCCCGCCCGCCAGCGCAAACCCCACAAACATCACCGGGGTCAGCCAATGGTGCCAGCGTGGCACAGCCTTGATCTGCGTATAAATCATCGCCGTACAGACCACCGTCACCAGTGCCAGCGCCGCCGCCAGCCCCCGCACCGTGAATGGCACGGCAAAGCCCAACCAATCGCCCAGCGCAATCGGGGCCAGCGCAAATAACGCCAACACCGCTGCCCAGCCTTCGCGGCTTAACCAACTGCTGCGCCACTGGCTGAATGCTTTCAGCGCCCGCTGCGGGTTGCCCAGATGGGCGGTCGAGGCGATCAGCCCCCCTACCGCCAGTGCATAGCCAACGCCCCAGGCCCAAAACGCCCAAACGCCCGTCAGTGGCAAAAAGCCCAGCGCCATGAAGGCCATAAACCCAAAACCAAGGCCGGAAAGAACCGAGAAGATAATAACGGACGGTGCCGGATGCATCAGCTTTTCCTTAAAAATCAGATCTTGCCAAGAATGCGGTCAAGCCAGCCGGCAAAGCCTTTGGCCTCAATATCCAAAAGCGGCGCAAGCAGCGACGCCTCATTCCGCCGGTCCTTTGGGCGCGGCGGCAGATATTTATTCACCGGTTTCGTTCCCATTTCCGGCATCAGATCGAAGCCCCCGCGCGCGGCAACAAGTTGGCTGACCTTGCTCTGCGGGTCCGCGAAATCGCCAAAATGGCGCGCGCCTGTCGGGCAGGTGCGCACGCAAGCAGGTTCACGGTCCTCCTCGGGCAGGTTTTCATTGTAAATCCGGTCGACACAGAGCGTGCATTTCTTCATCACGCCCGCATCTCCGTCCATTTCCCGCGCGCCATATGGGCAGGCCCAGGCGCATAGCCCGCAACCGATACAATCAGACTCGTTCACCAGAACGATGCCATCTTCCACCCGCTTGTAACTTGCCCCCGTCGGGCAAACAGTGACGCAAGGCGCATCCTCGCAATGCAGACACGATCGGGGAAAGTTGATCACCTGCGCGGCACCGTCATTGGGTTGCACTTGGTACGAATGCACGCGGTTCAGGAAGGTACCCGAAGGTGCGGCACCGTAAGCATCCTGATCGGACAATGGCACACCATAGCCCTGATCGTTCCACCCCTTGCAAGCCGTCACGCACGCATGGCAGCCCACACAGGTATCCAGATCAATCGCCAGCCCCAGCTTTTTTTCGGTATGTCCCGGAAGGCATGTCATACCTGCACCTCTTTCACATTCACCACCGGAAATTGCGGTTGCGCCTCGGGCGGGGCGGCCACCTTTTCTATCCGTACACGCAGATCAAACCACGCCGCCTGCCCCGTCACCGGGTCCGAATTGCTCCATCGCATACCGTCACCTTTTTCCGGCAACAGGTCTGAAATCAGATGGTTCAGCAAAAAGCCCTTGGTCGCCTCGGGCGCAGCACGATCCAAGCCCCATGTCCCCTTGCGTTTGCCAATCGCATTCCACGTCCAGACCGTCTGGTCATTCAGCGCGGCCATATGGGCGACAGGCACGACAATCTCACCATTCGGAGACGTCACTTTCGCCCAGTCCCCCTCAGAGAACCCGTTTTCGGCCCATATCCTGGTCGGCACATAAAGTGGGTTATAGCCGTGGATCTGCCGCAGCCAAGCGTTTTGCGACCCCCAGGAATGATACATCGCCATTGGTCTTTGCGTCAGCGCATGCAGGGGAAACCCGGCCACATCATCCCCAAAGGGCGCGTACCAAAGCGGCAGCGGGTCCATAGCCTGCTTCAACCGCGCGCGCGCGCCTTCAGGTGGTTGCCGTGCGCCAAAACCTTCGGCAGCAAGCTGAAATTTTCGCATGGGTTCCGAATAGATCGCAAACAGATACGGTTGCGGCGCATCATAAAGCCCGATTTTCACAGCCCAATCCTGATAGGCCTTGTTCCACGGCTTATAAAACTCTGCCCCTTTCGGCACATGCGCCTGATAGAACGCCCCATTGTCGATATAGCGCTGCAATTGCTCGGGGTTCGGCGCGCCGCGCCCTTCCTCGGCTCCATCGCCGCGAAACCCCATCAGCGGGCCAATTCCGGGGCGGCGTTGGTGATTGGTGATGTAATCGGCATAATCTTTGTAAAGCGCCGCCCCCTGTGCATCCACAAACCCCGGCAAGCCAAGCCTTGCGCCCAGATCAATCAGGACCGATTGAAAGCCCCTCACCTCGCGGTCAGGGTCCACCACTGGCCAGCGAATTGAATCCCCCGCCGCATCCGGTTCGGAAATCGGGCGGTCCAGCAGGGAAATACAATCATGCCGTTCCAGATAGGTGGTATCGGGCAAAATCAGGTCGGCATAGGCGACCATTTCACTTGCATAAGCATCGGAATAGATAATCCGCGGGATCACATATTCACCATCCTCGCCCTTGTCGGTCAACATCTTCATAACGGCGGTGGTGTTCATCGACGAATTCCACGCCATATTCGCCATATACAAAAACAGCGTGTCTATTTTATAGGGGTCGCCGGCATGGGCATTGGCGATCACCATATGCATCACCCCATGCGCTGACAGCGGGTTTTCCCATGAAAACGCCTTGTCAATCCGCGCCGGATTACCCTGTGCATCCAGGCACAGATGTTCTGGCCCGCGCGGATAGCCCAGATGCGGGCCGTCCAGCGGCTTGCCCGGCGTCACCTTGCAATGCGGCACGGGATGCGCCTCGGCGGGTTTTGGATAGGGCGGCTTGAAGCGATAGCCGCCGGGGGTCTCTACCGTGCCCAAAACCACCTGCAACAGATGCAAGGCGCGTGCGGTCTGAAACCCGTTTGAATGCGCCGAAATCCCGCGCATGGCGTGAAAACTGACAGGCCGCCCGATCATCTTTTCGTGGCGGTCACCACGAAAATCTGTCCATTCCTGCGCAATTTCAATGGCTTCGTCAAACGCTACCCGCGCCAGATCAGCAGCCAGCGCACGAATGCGTGCTGGCTCAATTCCGACCCGCCCCGCAACCTTTTCCGGTGCATAGTCGGGCGACAGATAGCGCTCGGCCATGTGCTGAAAAACGGTGCGGTGCCCCTCATATGTCGCGCCCAGATCAGGGTGCAGGCCCGGTGTATCGAAAGGCACCAGCTTGCCTGCATCGACAACCAAAGGCTTGCCGTCGGCATCGCGCAAGAACAGCCCCTTTTCCGCGCCGTCATCCGACCGCACCAAAAGCGGGGCGTTGGTAAAGCGTGCAAGGTAATCCAGATCAATCTTGCCCGCCTCCAGCAGGCAATGGATCAGCGACAAGATCAGCAAACCATCCGCGCCCGGCGTGATGCCGAACCAATCATCCGCAATCGCATTGTAACCGCTGCGAATGGGGTTCACCCCCATCACCTTGACCCCGCGTTCCTTCAGGCGGCCCAGCCCCATCTTGATCGGGTTGCTGTCATGGTCCTCGGCCACACCAAACAGGATAAACAGCTTTGTGCGCTCCCAATCGGGCTGGCCAAATTCCCAAAATGCGCCGCCAACGGTGTAAATCCCGCCCGCGGCCATGTTCACGGAACAAAACCCGCCATGGGCCGCATAGTTGGGCGTGCCATAGCTTTGCGCCCAAAAGCTGGTCAGGCTTTGGCTTTGATCGCGTCCGGTGAAAAACGCCAGCTTTTCCGGGGCCTTGTCGCGCAACGGCTGCAACCATTCCACCGCCAAACCCAGCGCTTCTTCCCAGGAAATCTGCTCAAACGCGCCGGACCCGCGCGGCCCCACGCGGCGCATTGGCGCCTTCAGACGGGACGGCGCAAAAACCTGCCTTATCCCGCTTGCCCCCTTGGCACAGAGCACGCCTTTATTCACCGGATGCGCGCGATTGCCCTCAATATAGGAAACCTTGCCAGATTTCAGATGCACATTGATGCCGCAGCGGCAGGCGCACATGTAACAAGTGGTTTGCCGCACCTCATCCGAGATTTTCGGCGATGTATCAATCTGCGGCTGTGCCATCTTAAATCCCTTTATCCATCACCGCCAGCGCCTCAGCGGCGATCCATGCCTCCTCGGCTGCCGGAACGACCCAGGCCGCAACCAACGACTTGGGATCATGTAGCTTTTCCCGGCCAGCCGCATTGGCTGCCGCATCCATAACCAGGCCGGTAAACGCCAGCCCCGCCATAATCTCCAACCGAATTCCGGCATCATTTTCACCGATCCCCGCCGTGAAGACCAGTGCATCAATTCCCCCCATCGCAGCAATCATCGACCCGGCATGCCTTACGGCCCAATAGGTAAAATGCGCGCGCGCAAACGCCGCCTGCGCCGTGCCCGCCTGCCCCAGCGCTTGCATATCCGAAGCCCCCCCCAGCCCAAGCAAGCCGCTTTCATGGTTCAAGATCCGGCCCGCGCCGTCAACGCCGTGCAATTCGGCCAGCCGCAGCACCGCATTGCCGTCTATGCCGCCGCTGCGCGTCCCCATGGTAAGCCCTTCCAGCGGCGAGTAGCCCATCGTTGTCGCCACAGAGCGCCCGTCCAGGATCGCACAAAGCGAGGCCCCATTGCCCAAGTGCAGCGCCAGCAACCGCCGGGGCAACGGCCCGCGCAAAGCCATCGCCTGCACCAGACTGGCATAGGAAATGCCGTGAAACCCATAGCGCCGAATGCCCAGCGCCTCGACATGCCCCGGAACCGCATAGCGGGTTGCAACCTCGGGCTGCCCGACATGAAACGAGGTATCAAAACTGGCAAATTGCGGCAAGTCGGGGGCCAGCACCGCCAGCGCCCTGATCGCCGCCAGATTGCCGGGGTTGTGCAGCGGGGCCAGCGGCACGCAGGCCTCTATCCCGGCCAGAACCGTCGCATCTATCCGGCAAGGTGCGGCAAAATCCGCGCCGCCATGCACCACCCGATGCGCCGCCGCTGTCAGCCCCGCCGGGCCATGCCCCGCCTGTTCCAGCGCAGCAAGGCAGGCCGCTATGGCCGACTGGTGATCGGGCAGATCCATTGGCTGCCGATGGCCCGCGACCTTTAGCGACGAGGCCCCGCCAATCTCGGCGGCGATACCGGAAATCACCTGATCCGCCCCCAGAAAAACCGCGAATTTGATCGAGGATGACCCCGCGTTAATCACCAGAACCTTGCGCATGCCTGCCCCTTTACATCACGGCCTTTACCAACCCCAGCATCGCCAAAACCGCCAGAAGCACAATCGCAAAGCGTCGAAAGTCTTGCGGGTCGGTGTTCAGAAAGTGCCGCCCACCCAGCCAGACGCCGCCAGCCACCACGGGCAGCGCGGCCAGCATTGCGATCAGCGTATCCGCAGTAATCAGGCCGTGCCACCACATCAAAGGCACGGTAAGCCCATCCAGCAACGCGAAATAGGCAATCAATGTGGCCCGAAAAACCCGCGAGCCCAGCGCTTGCGCCGTGAAATAGGTCGCCACTGGCAGCCCCCCCCATGCCGACGGCATTGGCCAGCCCGGCAACACCGCCAACCGCAGCATGCGCGGGCAAGGTTTGCGGGCGCGTCAGCACCCAGCCCCGCATCAGCACGGCACACATGCCAAGCACATAAACCGCGATCACTGCCCGCGCCGCATCTGGCGGGATTTGGGTGATCGCCCACAGCCCCAACGGCACCCCCACCGATGAGCCGACCATGAGCGCAGCCACCCGTCGCCAATCAACATCACGCCAAACGCCATTCCACTGCTGGAATGTAATCAGGAATTCCAGCATCAACACCACGCCGACAAAATGCAGCGGATTGGTGGCCAGCGCCGCCCCTGTCACCGTCAGCGCCGAAAAGCCAAAGCCGGAATAGCCGCGCACAAACGCCGCCCCGAACAAGACCACCGCCATATAAGCGGCGGCAGCCAGGCTCAGATCAAAAGGCAGCGTCAAGTGGCAAGCGGTTGGTGCTGCATATCATCCTTGGAAATGCCAGCCACAGCCACCGGGGCCTTCATCGCATCGCGTCGGAACGGCTCGCCCAATTCCTGGTTGATCATCACTTCGATGAACGTGGTCTTGCCCGCCTTCTGGTCAGCGATGGCCTTGTGCAAAGTGGCAGTCAGATCGTCCATCGTGCGCACAACGACCCCCGCCAACCCGCAGGCCTGCGCGATGCCTGCATAAGAGACTTTGGTATCCAGTTCGGTGCCGACAAAATTGTCCGAATACCACAAGGTCGTATTCCGCTTTTCGGCCCCCCATTGGTAGTTGCGGAAAATCACCATGGTAATGGCGGGCCACCCATCACGGCCAATCGCAGTCATGTCATTCATCGAAATGCCAAAGGCTCCATCCCCGGCAAACCCCACGACGGGCAAATCAGGCCGCCCTATTTTTGCCCCCATTATGGACGGAAAGCCATAGCCACAAGGCCCAAACAGGCCCGGCGCAAGGTATTTCCGTCCCTCCTCAAACGTCGGGTAGGCATTGCCAATCGCGCAGTTATTGCCGATATCGCTTGAAATGATCGCCTCTTTCGGCAGCGCCTGCTGAATCGCCCGCCACGCTTTTCGTGGGCTCAACCAATCCGGCTTGGCAGTGCGCGCCCGCGCATTCCAAGTGGTGCCGGGGTCATCCTCCTCATGGTCCATACTGGAAAGCTGCTGTGCCCAGGCTGATTTGGTCTGCGCAATCATCGCCTTGCGGGCATCGCGGTCGGCGTCACCCGCCCCCGCTGCCAGCTTCGCCAAAATTGAGACTGCCACCTTTTTTGCATCGCCCACAATCCCCACCGTCACAGGTTTCGTCAGCCCGATCCGGTCAGGGTTCAGGTCAACCTGAATAATCGCGGCCGATTTGGGCCAATAGTCGATTCCATAGCCCGGCAGCGTCGAGAACGGGTTCAACCGCGTGCCAAGGCACAGCACCACATCAGCGCGTGAGATCAGCTCCATCCCCGCTTTGGATCCGTTATAGCCCAGCGGCCCGGCGAACAAAGGGTGACTGCCGGGAAAGGCATCATTGTGCTGATAGCCACAGCACACCGGCGCATCCAACCGCTCGGCCAGCGCGATCGAGGCCGGAATGGCCCCTGCCAGCACCACGCCTGCGCCGTTCAAAATCACTGGAAACCTGGCATTTGACAGCAAGTCAGCAGCCCGTGCAATTGCATCCTCACCGCCCGCGGGCCGTTCAAATTCAACGATCTTGGGAAGATCAATATCAATGACCTGCGTCCAGAAATCGCGCGGAATGTTGATCTGGGCCGGCGCACTCGCCCGCTTGGCCTTCAAGATCACCCGGTTCAGCACCTCGGCAATCCGGCTGGGGTCACGCACCTCCTCTTGATAGGCCACCATGTCCTTGAACAGCGCCATCTGTTCAACTTCCTGAAACCCGCCCATACCGATGGTCTTGTTTGCGGCCTGCGGCGTGACCAGCAACAGCGGCGTGTGATTCCAATAGGCCGTCTTTACCGGGGTTACGAAATTGGTGATTCCGGGGCCATTCTGCGCGACCATCATGCTCATCTTGCCGGTGGCGCGGGCATAGCCATCGGCCATCATCCCGGCGGTATATTCATGCGCGCAATCCCAAAAATTGATACCCGCAGCCGGAAACAAATCGGAAATCGGCATCATGGCCGAGCCGATAATGCCAAACGCATCCTCAATTCCATGCATTTGCAAAACTTTGACAAAGGCTTCTTCGGTGGTCATTTTCATGGCGCAAACTCCGCTTGGCGGCACAGGCGCCGCGTTGCCGCCAAGATACTCTACCCTCCAAACCGCGTAGTAGGGCCAGTTTTGCCGCCTACTTAGGTCCAGCCCGCGCAATCGCATCGCCGATCAGCCCAATCCCCTCGGCAATACGCCCCACAGCGATGGTCGAATAGGCCAATCGGTAGTAATTGCGCGGCGCGCGCGCAGGGTCAAAGAACACGCGGCCCGGCTCAATCAACACCCCCTCACAATGCAATTTTCTGGCCAAAACTTCGGTATCGACGCCCTCTGGGGCCCTCATCCAAAAGCTCGACCCGCCGACGCCACTCTGCCCCGCCACGTGCAGCCCGACCGCCTCAATCGCCTCACCCATCGCCAAACGGCGGCGCTTGAACGCCTGCTTCATCCGGTTCACCAGCGCATCATAATGGCCGAGGCTAAGAAAATACGCGGCCGTCCGCTGAATATGCCCCGGCGGGT
The DNA here is from genome assembly GCF_034675685.1 of Pseudorhodobacter sp. Classification (GTDB taxonomy): domain Bacteria; phylum Pseudomonadota; class Alphaproteobacteria; order Rhodobacterales; family Rhodobacteraceae; genus Pseudorhodobacter. Next base: position 45,839 of record NZ_JAUCDA010000018.1, read on the forward strand.
GGCGCAAGGACAGCGCCCGCAATGCCCGCGCCTCCCGAATAAACCCCTCGGGGGCGACCAGATAACCCAGCCGCACGCCGGGAAAAATAGATTTGGAGAACGAGCCGACATAGATCACCCGCCCCTCACTGTCAAAACTCTTCAACGCGGGCGATACCGCTTTCAGGAAAGACATTTCAAACTCGTAATCATCCTCGACAATCACAAAGTTCTTTTCCGAGGCAGCCTCTATCAACGCCCGCCGCCGCGGCATCGGCATGGTGGCGTTGGTCGGGCAATGATGGCTTGCCGTGGTAAACACCACATCCACCGCCGCTGGCAGCGCCTCGGGTGGCAGGCCATCGGCGTCGACATCCACCCAATCCACCGAACAGCCGGTTTGCTGCAAAATTGCCCGCACGCTGGGATAGCTGGGGTTCTCTACCACCGCCCGCTTGCCTGGCCCGGTCAGGACCTGCGCGGCCAGCCACAGCGCATTTTGCGCCCCCATGGTCAACAAAACCTCTCCGGGGCCCGCCTCGATTCCGCGCCGTGGCAGGATATTGCGCAAGATATATTCGATCAGCAACGGGTCATCGCGGTCATAGTAATCGCTGGTCAGCGCCTCGAAATCCCGCTTTCCCAAGGCACGCAGCGCACATTGCCGCCAGTTTTGATGATCAAACAAGGTCACATCCGCTTGCCCGTAAATGAAGGGATAGCGAAACTGCGCCCAATCGGCAGGCCGCTGCAAATGCTCGGTCGATGAAAACCGCCGCCCCGTCAGCGCGGCGTAATCCACGTGATCGACAGCCGGTTTTGGCCCGGTTTCAAACATCGGCTGCAAAGGCGCATTTTCTGAAACGTAATACCCCGATCGCCCCTGCGAGGTCAGATAATCCGAGGCGACCAGATCAGTATAGGCCAGTGTTACGGTTATCCGGCTTACCCCCAGATGCGCGGCCAGCCCCCGACTGGATGGCATCTTTTCGCCCGCGCGAAACCGACCCGCCACAATGCCCTCGGCCACCAATTGCCGAATACGCTGCTGCAGCGTGCCGCGCAGATTGCCATGCAGAAAAAATGCTTCGGGCGGGATCGTCATTCTGGCCTTATCAGACAAAAGAAACTGGCCCCAGTGCGCATGTTTCCGCCATTGATGTCAAGAACCAGATGGCCGCAGCCCAGCCTGCCTGTTTTGGCTACAGCCCTTCGACAGCCTTCAGCGATGCCAGCAACTTTTTCTGATCCTCGATCAGCACGGCCAGTTGCTTTTCAATCTCGCTGGATTGCTTTTGCATGGCTGATTTCATTGCCTCAAACTCTTTTTCCGGGTCCCAATTCACAGACTTGGACCAGGCGCTCCAACTGTCCCCGAATTTTCCGGCCACAAGCAGCTTGATCATGCCTTCATTCTTGGCTTTGAGAAGGGTTTTTCCCCAAAATGAGGGGCTCTGCATCTTGAAGAAGGAATCCGCCGTAATGCCCACCACCACCACGGCTTTTTTCGACGACTTGCCCATTGATTGCGCGACAGATTGCAAAGCGGGAGACAGGGCCGTCAGGCGCATGCCAGCCACCTCATCCAGAACCGCCTTGTTCGACTTTGCGATTTCAGAAGCTACATTTCCAGTGTTTTTCATGCCAATGGCGGTGATCTTTCCCAATGATCCCAAAAGCGAAATCAAGGTAGAGGCGGCGTCTACGGCGCTGGAAGTTTTCTTGAATCCACGTTGGGCACCAGTGATTTCACCGACCAACTCTGCTGTGGTTTTGATCTGATCGGCTTTCAGGGCTTGTAACGACTTGATCCGGGCCTCAACCGTTTGGATCAGAGATTTGAGATCCCGGCGCTTGCTTGGGGTCAGTGCGTAATCGGGTATGATTACCTTGTCACCCGGCTCTATCTTGTTTGGGTCTGGCCGGGTTTTGCGGAATTTCGCATTGACTGGATCACTGTAGATCTTGTTGAAGTTTGCGATCCCATAAGACTTCGCAATCTTATCCAGATTTTCGCCCTTTTTTACAGTGTGTACAATGGTCGGCATAGCGCCCCCTTTAAAAACAATTCAAAACCGTCAAGTTCAAATGATGGCAGGTTAATCGTGTCTGAACGGTTGTCAAAGATTTTGCAGGGCGGCGGGGAAAGCTTGGGCTTTGCTCGGCCAACTACCGTAGCCAAGCGGCACGGAAAGGCCGCCCAGCCCTTTCAGACAAGGCGGCTTTCCATTGGTGTATCAGGAGAAGACCTTCGTCAACGCCTTGTCAATCGCATGGGTGATCTGGTCGATATCATCCGCTGTCGCGATCAAAGCAGGCGACAAACACAGCGTATTGTTCAGGCCAGTCATGCTGCGGTTTGTCATCCCGATCAAGATGCCCTGCGCCGCGCAATCGGCCACCACGGCGGCAACCTTCTTTTCTTCGGCCGGTTCCTTGCTGTCACGGTCTGCAACCAATTCCGCCCCACAAAACAAGCCCTTGCCGCGAACATCACCGATCACCCGATGCTTGTCCATCAGGTTGTGCAGATTCCCCATCAGCCGTTTTTCCATCCGCAACGTATTGCCGAGCAGGTCTTCGTCTTCCAATATCCGCATATTCTCCAAGGCGGCGGCAGGCCCCGCCGTGCAGCCGCCATAGGTTGAAATATCGCGGAAATAGGACAGGTTGTCGCTCGGGTCATCCTTGAACTGCTCAAACACCGCCTCGGTCGTCACCATACACGAAATCGCAGCATAGCCAGAGGCAACGCCCTTGGCCAAGCTCACAAAATCGGGTTTGATGCCATAATGCTGATAGCCGAACCAGGTTCCCGTGCGCCCCATGCCGCAAACGACCTCGTCAATATGCAGCAAAATATTGTATTTCCGACAAATTTCCTGCACCCGGTCCCAATAGCCTGCGGGCGGCACAATCACCCCGCCACCAGCCGTGATCGGCTCCAGGCACAGCGCGCCGACAGTATCGGGGCCTTCGCGCAGAATTACCTCTTCGATCGCGTCTGCGGCCCGCTCTCCATAATTTTCGACATCCCATTGTTTGCGGTATTCCAGGCAATGCGGCACCTCAACAAAACCCGGCGCAAAGGGTCCGTATTGGGCGTTGCGCTCATACTGCCCGCCGGCCGACATCGTCCCGATGGTAGAGCCGTGATAATCGCGGTTGCGGTACAGGATCTTGTATTTCTTGCCGCCATGATGCCGGGCCGAGATCTGGCGCACCATCTTGAACGCCTTTTCATTCGCCTCGGACCCCGAGGTGGCATAGTAAACCCGGCTCATGCCCGGCATCTTTTCAATCAGCCGTTCGGCGAACAAAGCCCCCGGAACCGAGCCGACAGAACCACCGTAAAAGTTCATTTTCAGCACTTGATCATAGATCGCGCGCGCAATGCTTTCACGGCCATAGCCGACGTTCACCGTCCAGACACCGCCTGAAACCGCGTCGATATGCTCTTTGCCCTTGGCATCCCAAACCCGCAGGCCCTTGCCTTCCACCATGATCCGGGGATCAACGGTTTCAAAGGGTTTATGCTGCACCAGATGGTGCCAGATATTGGCGCGATCGGCCTCAATCACGCCAGACAAGTCATTGCTATGGGTCATCGTTTCCATATTGTCACCTTTTGCGATATGCAGGCATGGCAGCGCCATCCGGCAAGAATGTTGATGCCGCAGTATCAGCCCAACACAAGCGATTTGCCAAGCCCGAACGTAGGGCCAAACCGTGTACGTGCTTAAGGCCAGATTTCTGGAAAAACCTCGACTGTGCAGGGCGCGACGCCGCCTTTCCCTACCAGCCGACCAAAAACAGGGTGATTGCCGGAAAGCCCACCAAAATCGCCACACGGACGATATCCGAGGCAACAAAGAACACAACGGCCCGATAGGTTTCAATCATCGGCGTTTTGCGATCCATCGTGTTGATGATAAACAGATTCATTCCAACCGGAGGGGTGATAAGCCCCACTTCCACCACGATCAGCACCAAAATCCCGAACCAGATCGCTGTTTGCTCGGTGTTGATCCGCGCCAATGCCCCCGCATTCACCCCGCGCAAGCCCAACGCCTTGATCTGGTCACGCGTCAATTCTGCCCCTTGCGCCAGCGCCGTATGGATGCTGTCCAGCACATCAGGCGCGAGGGCCGCCCCCTTGGCAAGTGCCTCCAGCGCGCGGGCGGCATGTAGCTCGGCCATGCTGACCATGCCAAAATCAAGCCCTTGGATCACGGGCCAAAAAATCGGGATCGTCAGCAAGATCATCGAAAGACTGTCCATCAAACAGCCCAAAAGCAGATAAAACACCAAGATCAGAACCAACACGATCCATGGGCTGAACCCCTGATCCACCACCCATGCCGCAACTTCTTGTGGAACTTGGGACAGCGCCAGAAACCCGTTGTAAAACGCCGCCCCCAGCACGATGAAAAAGATCATCGCGGTGGATTTGGCTGTGGTGAAAAAGCTGTCGGCCAGTGTCGCGCGGGTAAGCCCGCCGTTCAGCCAGGCAAGCAGCCCAGTGCCGAACGCCCCCACCGCAGCCCCTTCCGTTGGCGTGAAAATGCCCCCGTAAATTCCGCCTACAACAGTGACAAATACCAGAAAAACCGGCCAAACCCTGACCAGTGCCGCCATCCGCTGGCCATAGGGCACCCGCGCCCGCACCCCTGCCGCACCCGGATACAGCCGCACATAAAGCGCGATGACCAGCATATAGCCCAGCGCCGCCAGAACCCCTGGAATGAATGCTGCCAGAAACAATTTGGCGATGTTTTGTTCTGTCAAAATCGCATAGATCACCAGCACAATTGAGGGCGGAATTAATATCCCCAATGTTCCCCCTGCCGCCAAAACCGCAGTTGAAAACCCGCCAGCATAGCCATAGGCCCGCAATTCCGGCAAAGCGACCCGGCCCATTGTGGCCGCCGTGGCCAGCGATGACCCGCAAATTGACCCGAACCCCGCACAGGCCCCCACGGCCGCCATCGCCACCCCGCCACGGCGATGCCCCAGCCAGCTTTCTGCCGCGCCGAACAGGGCCTGCGACATGCCCCCCAGCGTGGCGAACTGCCCCATCAGCAAGAACATTGGCACGATTGACAGGGAATAGCTGGAAAACGTGGTAAAGGTTTCCGATTTCAACCGCGCAAGGGCCACCGACGGCCCGCCGCCTATGATGCTCATCCCGGCAAGGCCCGCGATGAACATCGCCAAACCGATCGGCACGCGCAGAAATATCAGCGCCAACAGCGCCGGAAAAGACCACAGCCCGACTGCCAGATCGCTCATGGCTCTGCCCTCTCATCGGCAAGAACAGCCCGGTTGCACCAAGCCTCGACACTGCGCAACAGCGCGATGTAAACCGCAACAACCGCAGCGGTAACGGCCCCGGTCAGGCACAACGCATAGGCCCACCACAGCGGAAATTGCAGCAAGAACGTCGTCTGCCCCGACCGCTGTTTACTGACCATCCCCGCCCCAAGCTGCACCGCGATCAGCACCAGAACGGCGGCGAAAACCACCTCGATCACGGCCCGCAAGACCCTGGCAATCCGGGGCGGCAACCCGGCCGTAAAGACATCTACAGCGGCATGGCCCCCGGTGATCTGGCACAGCGGCAAAAACGCAAAGATGGCAAAAGCCACTCCGGCCTCGATCAACTCAAAGTCACCGCTGACCGGGCCGATACCGGCATCCAGCAACCATTGCGCGGCCCCCGTAAAGTAATCCGCCGAAACCATTTTATGCAACGTATCATTCAGTTTACGGCCAGCAATGGAAACGACGGTCAGCAGCACCAGCGCCGACAGCATCACCCCGCCCAAATAGGCAAGACCCTGCGATATATTCAGAAAAAAGCGGTGCATTCTCTGCCTTTTTGACGCGGCGCAAAAAGCGGCCCGCTGCAGCCTTTACTGCAACGGGCTACCAAGGCACCCTATAAATCAGTGCGCGGCCAGATATTCAGCCATCAGGCGGCGCGTTTCATCAATCAGGGCCTGGCCATCAATACCTTTGCTCTGCATATCAGCCACCCAAGAGGCATAGATCGGTGCAACAAGCGGCAGCCAGTTCGCCTCGGCATCTGCTTGGCTGATGGTAATGATGGTATTGCCACGGTCCACCGCAAATTGGCGCGCCGGCCCGTCACTATCCGCCTGTGTAGCCCCCGCGAACACCGAGAAATCCAGGCCCGAGTTCTGGTCAACCACGGCCTTCAGATCTTCGGGCAACCCCTCATAAACCGCCTTGTTCATCGCCAGAACAAAGGTGATGTTGTAAAGGGCTGCGCCTTCAAACTCGGTGTGGTTTTCTACCAATTCCGGCACTTTCAGCGACCCGGTCACTTCCCACGGAATTGTCGCCCCATCAATCACGCCTTTTGACAGGGCCTCGGGGATCAGCGGCACCGGCATGCCCACCGGCTCGGCCCCCAATTTTTCCAGCATGATATTCACCATGCGTGAAGCGCCGCGAATCTTCATACCCTGCAAGTCGGCGGGCTTTTCCACCGGATCGGCGGTGTGAAAAATGCCAGGGCCGTGGACCCAGGTGCCAAGCACATGCAGGTCCTTGAACTCGGTATCTTTCATATGCGCTTCAGAGATTTTCCAATAGGCATAAGACGCAGCGCGCGCATCACTGACCATGAACGGCAGTTCCAACACCTCGGTCGATGGGAAACGGCCGGGGGTATAGCCGACCACAGTCCAGATCACATCGGCCACACCGTCAATCGCCTGATCTATAAGCTCCGGCGGCGTACCGCCCAATTGCATCGAGGGAAAGCGGTCTACCTTGATGCGGCCAGCGCTGTCTGTTTCGATATTATCAGCCCAAACATCCAAAATCAGCTTTGGCACATTGGCCTGCGCGGGCAGGAATTGATGCAGCCGCAACGTTACCTCTTGGGCCATCACCCCGGTTGCCATCAGCGTGGCAATGGCCACACCGCCAAAACTCGTCAGAAACTGTCTGCGCTTGGTCATATGTTCTTCACTCCAAAACGATTCGCCCATCAGGGTCTTCCCCTGTGACTTCAAATGCCAATCCAAGTTATTGACCAGTCCAGTTTATTGGCCAGTCCTGAACCGCCCACTCCCGCTTGCGCTTTTGCGGCATTCAGCCCGACACATCGCATATATCAGCCACAGTTCAAAGCCTCTATGGAATGCATATCAGAAGTGCCAAGGCGGTTGGCGATTAGCCTGTTGCAACGGGCACAAAGGCTTTCCTGTCGCGGACCTCCCCGAGCTTGGCCAAAATAAAGTCAGGTATTGCGGCCAGTTCCATAAAACCTTTCATATCTGCGACGCCCCCCCCCTTGGATGTCGGTGCAGCCCATGGCGCCCCATCAGCCGTTGCCGCCCTGAACCTGAACCGCTAGGCTGCCGATAACAGGAGGTCGCTATGACATTGAACGTATATCTTGCCGGAGAAATTCACAGCAACTGGCGGGCCGAGGTTATCGCCGGATGCGCTGATCTTGATGTAACTTTCAGCGCCCCCGTCACCGATCACGATGCGTCGGATGATTGCGGCGCCACTATTCTGGGGGCCGAAACCTCCAACTTCTGGCATGATCACAAAGGTGCCAAACTTAACGCCATCCGCACCCGCCACGCTATTGGGGCCGCCGATGTGGTCGTGGTGCGATTTGGCGAGAAGTACAAGCAATGGAATGCCGCCTTTGATGCCGGCCAAGCCGCCGCTTTGGGCAAGTCCCTGATCGTGATGCATGGCCCAGATCATCAGCATGCCCTGAAAGAGGTCGACGCCGCCGCCCTTGCGGTGGTTGAGAGCGCCGAACAGGTCGCGCAGATCCTGCGCTATACCCTTACCGGCGCAATACCCCGCTAAATCTGCCCCACCCGTGTTTTCACCCTTGCCCACGCGCCTGTGCGTTGTTAAATGATGCCCGTCGGAGGCGTGGCTGAGAGGCCGAAAGCACTCGGTTGCTAACTGAGCGTACGGGGAACCGTACCGTGGGTTCGAATCCCACCGCCTCCGCCACCATCCTATTTTTATTGATTTGAACGGGTCGCCTTGGGCGACCTTTTTCCTTTATTTCATTGGGGTTTCTTGCCGGTTTAGATTGTTCTGGCTTTCTTTCGATTGCGTCTCCATTCTTTTTTTGGGTGGTATGGAATGTGGTATGAATAATGGCCCTTACAGGTAAGCTGACAAAGAAGCTGGTGGGAGAATCTTGGCGCTGGGCGGCATGGCGATGGCGGCGGGTTGTATCTGGTGGTTGATCCTTCGGGCGCGCGGCGCTGGATCGTGCGGGTGGTGGTCAAAGGTCAGCGCAACGCCAAGGGCGCGCCGCTGCGCACGGACTTCGGTTTGGGTGGGGCAGATGTGGTAACGCTGAACCATGCGCGGGAACGGGCGTTGGAATATCGGCGGATGGCCAAGCAAGGCTTGAACCCCCGATTTAATGTCGCGCGCGAGATACCCAGCTTTGAGGAAATCGCGGGGCAGGTTCACATTGACCGGATGCCAACGTGGAAGAATGCCAAGCATGGTGCGCAATGGATCAACACCTTGCGTGACTATGCCTTCCCCAAGATCGGGCGGATGCCGATTGGCAGCATTGGTCAGCCGGAGGTGCTGATGTGCCTGTCGCCAATCTGGACTGAAAAGCATGAAACCGCGCGACGTTTGGCGCAGCGCATCAAGATCGTGCTGGATGTCGCCAAGTCAAAGGGGTTCCGGTCGGGTGAAAACCCCGTGACCGCGATCCATGAAGCGCAAGTATTGCCCAAGGTGAAGGCCAAGCCCAAACACCATAGCGCGATGCGCTGGCAAGACGTGCCGGCTTTCTATGCTGATCTGAAAACCCGCGATGCAATGGCGGCCAAGGCGCTGATGTTCACCTGCCTAACCGGATCACGCACGGGCGAGGTTTTGGGGATGCAGTGGGGCGAGGTTGATTTTGACGCGCGGCTATGGACCTGCCCTGCCGAAAGGATGAAGGGCGGCGTGGTGCATCGGGTGCCGCTGACCGATGAAATGTTGGCAATCATCGAGCCTTTGCGCGCTATGCAGTCAGATTATGTGTTTGAAGGCCAGAAGCGGCATAAGCCTTTGTCGAACATGGCCATGCTGATGCTGTTGCGCCGGATGCAGGTCGAAGGCGTCACGGTGCATGGGTTCAGGTCCACCTTCCGCGATTGGGCCTCTGAGGCGGCAAACGCACCGCGAGAGGTTGCGGAAATGAGTTTGGCGCATAAGGTGGGTAACGATGTTGAGAGGGCCTATGCGCGGTCTGATTTGCTGGACAAGCGGCGGGCGTTAATGGGGCAGTGGTCGGGGTTTGTGTCCGAAGGGAATAAGTTACCAGAGGAAGGTTAAAATGTTTTGTCCGCCTGAATATGTTTCTGTCGCTGAGCTTTGGAAAGAGTTCATTGATAAGCATTATGTCAGACTATCCGCAATTGCCCGGCAAAAATACTGCGTGCAGGCAGATATACTTCCGGATGAGTTCGGGTCACCCCTGGATTTTAGCGAAGATGTTTTTCTAAGCCTGATCAATGATATGGATGTTTTCTGCAGCAGCCGACGACGGTAGGCTGACTCGCTTCAAACCGTATTAGACGGTGGTAGGTCACGCCTTTTCTCGAAACTGTCAGTCTTTGAAAGCGCCTTGGTTGCAAGTGATCCGCAGGAAGCCGGGCCAGACAACTATTGGCTTTACAAGATGGGTTCACGTTCTTTCGAAGCATGGACTGACCTTGAATGCGGAAGCACCACCTGGCGCCAAAGATACCCATTTGGGGTTGGACAGGCTTCGGAACTGGCAGTGTTTCATACTTTACCTATCACGTTCGAACGGACGCGCTTCATCATCCCCGACCAGCCCCCTCCCTGGAGTGGTGACGTGATTGATGGAACATTTCCTGCCGAGGGTCATTCAGGCTTTCGCGGGGTGTGCTTTGTGTCTGAGTGCCGAGCAGGCGAAGCGATGGCGGGGCAGACACATCGTCAAATCTCGTTTTTTGACACCCTTGGAAGTTTCGCCAGCCGCCGCCACGCAAGTTGGACTACAGGGGGAAACAAAGCCAAGCTTTGCACCACTACCTCCAACTCCACCCGAGTGGTCAGCACAGCACCTTAACCAAGGCATGTCGTGAAATCAAACAGCAATTCGGCCTCATCGTAGCAACCAAGACCCTAGGTCGAGCCATTAAGGCCGCAGATATGGAGAAGACAAAACCTCGTAAATAATGAGGACAAAATAGCGGACAAAACTAGGGCTTGTTGAGATTTAGGATTCACAATTTGGCTGACTTCTGATTCACTCCTTCAAAAAAGGAGGTTTGGATGTTGAGCGAGCGTTTTGTTATCAACGATACCCAGTGGGCTTTGATGGAGCCGCATTGTTTTGGCAAAAAAGGTGACCCCGGTCGCACGGGTGGGGACAGTCGCGTTTTCATGGAGGCGGTTTTGTGGATTGCCCGAACCGGTGCCCCGTGGCGTGATCTTCCAGCTGAATTTGGCAACTGGAACACCATTTTCAAACGCTTCCGACATTGGGTCAAAGCCGATGTTTTCAAACGGATATTTGACGCCGTGTCGGGTGATCCAGACATGGAATGCGTCATGATTGATGGCACAATCTGCAAGGTTCACCGCCACGGACAGGGCGCAAAAGGGGGACTCAAAGCCAGGCTATAGGGCGATCTCGCGGTGGAATTACCACAAAAATTCTGGGCCTGACTGATGCGCTCGGCAATCTGGTTTCATTTCGTCTGATGCCGGGGCAAGTCCATGATCTGCGCGAAACGGCGGAGATCATTGAGGGTATTTCCTGCAAAATGTTCCTTGCGGATCGCGCATTTGACGCCAACTGGCTGCGCGAAACCCTGAGTGTTTCAGGAATTATTCCGGTCATCCCGCCAAAATCCAACCGAAAATTCCCGCCAGAGTTCGACAACCATAGTTACAAATGGCGGCATCTGATTGAGAACTACTTTCAAAAACTGAAGGAATTCAAACGTATAGCCCTGCGGGCCTGTAAAACAGACCAGAGCTTCGCTTCAATAATCTATCTGGCCGCCGCTATCATCAACTCTCGATGAATCTCAACAGGCCCTAATCTGATGTTTTGTCGCTTTTGTCCGACTTCCATAATCTTTGAATTGAACGCACTCCTGAAAGCAAGCACAGGAGATTGAAACATAACCGATTTGTTTGAACAAAACCGAAACTAGGTCCTTGGTGATTCCGAACTTGATCTCATCGGGGATCACGACAAACTCGCGCAATGGCGTCACAAGCACATGGGGCCAGCCTTTTACCGCCTTGGCCGCAAGATCATCTATCGCGGGGCAGATTTGAACGCTTGGGCCGAAGCCAGCCGGGTTGATCCCGGCAAGGGTGAGCGCGCCTAATGGCCAAGCGCGTATCGGCGCGCAAAATCAAAATCCACGACCAATACACCTATGAGCAATTGGCGGATGCGCTGGGCGTTTCGGTGCAAACGGTGCGGTCGTGGCGGCCAGCCGGGCTTATGGTCTTGGACAGCCAAAAGCCGCATTTGATTTTGGGTTTTGCGCTTAAAGACTTCCTCAAGAAACGGTCAAGCAAACCGGAACGCCGTTTGGCGCGCGATCAGTTCCTATGCATGACCTGCAATGCGCCAAGGCGGGCGTATGGCGGGATGGCAGACTACACCCCCTACACCGCCACGCGCGGCAGGCTGGAGGCGCTGTGTGAGGAATGCCAAGGGCTATGTGGCAAGTTTGCCAGCCCAAGGCATTGCGCTGAATTGGCCCCAATTCTGACCATCGCCACACGCAACAGGAATCGGCCCTAAAGGAACCTTGCAAACCTAGCGTGAACCATAACTTCCGGTCCCCCGCTGAGTCAGGCGGAAATGATGATCAAGAACAGGCCAAAACCCAAGCAGTACAAGGAATAATACGATGAAGCGATACCTTGAGGCGAACGAACGGATCAAACGCGACTACGCCACCTATTTGCGCAACGCGAAAGGTCAGGACGATACGTCGATTGACAAGGCGCGGGCGGCAATCCGGCAGTTTGAGGCCAGCACAAAATTCAAGCCTTTTACCAAATTCCATCGCCAGCAGGCGGCGGATTTCAAGGACTATCTGGGCAAGCAACGCAACGAACGCACTAAGAAGCCCCTTAGCTTTTCAACCGTCGATGCAACGCTGCGTTTGGTCAAAGGGTTCTTTCACTGGCTGGTCAGTCAGCAAGGGTTCAGGCGGGTGCTGACCTATGCCGATGTTGAATACTTCAACAACACGCGCAAAGCGGCACGGGTGGCGCATACCCAGCGCGCAATCCCATACCCGTCAATGCAACAGGCCGCCCATGCGTTTCAGGCGATGCCGTCTGAGACTGAGTTCCAGAAACGCGATAAGGCGCTGTTTGCGTTTTTCATGCTGACAGGCGCGCGGGATGGGGCGGTGGCATCGCTTAAGCTCAAGCATGTGAATGCTGATCTTGGCCATGTTTTCCAAGATGCGCGTGAGGTGAACACCAAGGCCGCCAAGACGATCCATTGCCAGTTCTTTCCGGTCGATGCCGCTTATCGGGATTGTTTCATCGCTTGGGTGACGTATCTGCGTGCGGTCAAACTGTTCGGGCCAGAAGATGCGCTGTTTCCCAAAGCGTGGGTAGGCGTGGTGGAGGGCAAGGGCTTTGCCAATCTGGGCCTTGCGCGGACAGGCTTTGCCAATGCGTCCAAGCTGAACACGATCATCAAGGCCGCGTTTGCCGCTGTGCAGATGCCGCAATATACGCCCCATGCCTTCCGCAAGACGCTGACCAAATACGGCGATGAGATCAGCACAACGATGGAGCAGCGCAAGGCGTGGTCGATGAACCTGGGGCATGAGAATATGGCCACCACGATCAACTCTTACCTGCCCGTCACGCATGAGCGGCAAATGGAATTGATCCGCAATATGGGGGCGTAGGGCGGGGATTGAAGTTTGCCAGCAAGGGCCTGAATGCCAAGCGATGTTGCCTTGGCCTTCTCCATCAACGCCTCTAATGCCTACAAATCCAATTCGTCCACATTCTCACCAGATGCGGAAAGCTGTTCAAGCAATTTCCGGCCTTCAAACTGGACTGCATCAATGGGTGAGCGGTCAAAAAGCCCAACTGGCCTGTTCGCAAGCAGAGGTTGCGTGCGCGCATAGTTGGCCCAATTGGCGCGGTAAATTTGGCAGGTGAGGTCCAGCGAAACTTGGGGTCAGCGGCTGATTTTACAGGACGCTGGACCAGTTCGGGCAAAAGCATTGATATCTTGTGGTTTCCACTTCCCAAGCGATTCGAGGCGGCTGTCATCGAGTGGATCCAGGCGCTAAAGGATTTGGAGCTTATAGAGGAAGACGCGTTTTTTCCAGACAATATTTGGCTCAAGCATCGACCAAAGGTTTCTAGCTTAAACCGCAAGCCGGTCCCCGTAATGTCAACGAAACATGCTGTTAGCGAAGCCTTTGGCATCGCCTGCCGCGAGAGCGGCGTCAAGTACACCCCACATTCCGCAAAGCGCTGCATTGGCACCGAACGCGATGAACGTCCACTGACCCAGCTCGAGCGCAAGGCATGGTCGGAGAACATGGGACATGAGAATGAACAGATCACCGAGCGTCATTATGGCAAGCTGGCAGATGAAAGACGCTTCAAAGTCCTTGAACACATCGGCACGAATGTTGGCGGTGCACTTTTGGGGTTCACTGAAAGAGATATATTCGCGCTTGGTAATATGGTGGTTGAATTTATGCGGAACAGGTAGATTGGAAAGACTGTGCCAAGGTCCGGGCGGCACTCAAAGCATATCGGTGATATTTATGACATAGGAATGGGCAGCAAAAATCAAATTCTAGGCGCCTTTTTCACCCAAAAGGCGATAGGAGTTTACCCGCGATATGGTGCGCCAAGAGGAAAGGGATGGCGGCACGAGGTCAGTTTGCATTTGCTGCGGGACCAGTTCTTTGCTGATTGCTAAAACACGCCGCTTTGTGCTGTGTTCATCTTAGCGGATATTAGTGATCCGGTTTGACAAGATTGGTCGGTCGAATGACTCAAAATTATGCGCACTCAACATCAGAGGCCTGTCAGACATGGCAAACACTGGCGGACCATCTGCGACAGGTGGCCAGCCAAGCCTCTGAACGTGCAGCACCTCTTGGGCTGGAGGGAGCGGCTTTCACATCCGGATTGTACCACGATCTGGGCAAATATGACCCTGCATTCCAGCGTAAGCTGGCGGGTGAGGTTAATCGTGTGGATCACTCTACCGCAGGTGCGGCGGTTCTGCTGAAGGATGCGCCGCCGAAAGACCAAATTCCACGAGAGATGATCGCCTATGCGATCCTTGGGCATCACGCTGGCTTGCCGGACCGAAATACAGACTCGCTGTCAAGCATGGATCGCCGATTGGAAGCGCATAAGAACGCGCTTGCTCCGGTCTGGAAAACCGAGGTCGAACCGCCCCCATCGGGGCTGTTTACGCAGCTTAATAATCTGTTGGGAAAACACCGCACAGATAGAAGCCGAGATGGCTTCGACATATCTGTGGCCACACGGATGCTGTTTTCATGTCTTGTTGATGCCGATTACCGCGACACTGAAAATTTCTATGCAGCCGTTGAGGGAGCCAAAGACCGGGACTGGCCATCTTTGGCAACGGTTTTGCCCGAAATGACAGCGCGGTTTGACGCGCATATGGCACAATTTTCAAGCTGCGGCGACATCAACGCATTGCGCAAAGATATCCTTGTCCATGTGCGTGCCAAAGCCGCGATGGGACCGGGGTTGTTTACCCTGACTGTGCCGACAGGTGGGGGCAAGACATTGGCATCCTTGGGGTTTGCCTTGGACCATGCGCGCCAGCACGGTCATCGGCGGATCATATACGCGATCCCGTTCACCTCAATCATCGACCAGACGGCAGCGATTTTTCGCGAGGTTCTGGGCGCCGAGACTGTGCTGGAGCATCACTCTGCCATCGAGGATGACAAAATGCGTGAGGGCCGCGACAAGTTGCGGTTGGCGATGGAGGATTGGGCCGCGCCGGTTGTCGTTACAACAAATGTTCAGCTTTTTGAAAGCCTGTTTGCCGCGCGACCGGGCCGTGCGCGCAAGGTTCACAATATTGCAGGCAGCGTGATCATTCTGGATGAGGCGCAGACCATTCCTCGTCCCTTGCTGCTACCCTGTCTTGCGATGCTCGATAGCCTTGCACGGCTGTTTGGCTGCTCAATCGTGCTGTGTACCGCAACGCAGCCCGCCGTGGGTGAGACTTTGAAAGGCGGCCTTGCGCTTGCTGGACGCGAATTGGCACCAGACCCGACCGATCTGGTCAAGCGTCTGAGGCGGGTTCAGATCATCCATGGGGGCACAATGGACAACGCGGCCCTTATTTCAGCTTTGCGCAACGTTGATCAGGGGCTTGTGGTGGTCAACAGTCGGGCGCACGCGTTGGATCTGTGGCGCGAGGCGGCTGGGATGGAGGGGCTGTTCCATCTGTCGACCCGTCAATATGCGGCGCATCGACGGCGAATTCTGGCCCGTATCAGGCAACGGTTGGCCGATGGTCTGCCCTGCCGTGTAATCTCGACCAGCCTGATTGAGGCGGGGGTGGACGTATCGTTTCCCTGCGCATGGCGGGCCGAGGCGGGGTTGGACCAGATCGTTCAGGTGGCGGGCCGCGTGAACCGCAATGGTGAATTGCTGCCTGCATTGGGGCAAGTGACGGTGTTCACGCCTGATGGCTATTCCACCCCGGTAGAAATTGCCGGGCTGATCGGCGATATGGCACGGATGCGTGATCTGTTTGAGGATCTGCAATCGCCCGAAGCAATCCAGAGCTATTTCTCGGAAGTCTATTGGCGGTTGGATGCCCGGCTTGATGCAAAGAAAATTCTTGCCGGTTTCAAACTGGAGCGTAACCGCACCAACTTCAACTTTCGCACCGTGGCCGAGCAATTCCGGATTATCGAAAGTGGGATGGTGCCAGTCATCATCCCCCGCGATGAGGCCGCAATTGAGGCAGTAAAACAGCTTGAGGTGCCAAATATCCCATCGGGCAAAATCGCCCGCGCATTGCAAACGCATCTGGTAACGGTGCCGCCAAAAGCACGCGCCAGATTGCTTGCCTGTGGCAAGGGCGCGTTTGTGCGACCGGATTTGCGGGCAGATCAATTTTTTGTGCTGGATATGGAACAGGGGCTTTATGCTGAGGAAACAGGTCTGCACTGGGAGGATGCGGATTATCTGGCGATTGGCCAAAGCATTTTCTAGCTGCGCTTCTTTCGGCTTGATTTAATTGTACTTACGGGCAAACTCGGCTGAAACGTGGAGGTTCAATGTCATACGGTGTGCGGTTGAAGGTCTGGGGCGATTATGGGTTGTTTACCCGCCCTGAGTTGAAAGTTGAGCGGCTGACCTATGATGTGATGACCCCTTCGGCGGCGCGCGGCATTCTGGAGGCGGTGCATTGGAAGCCCGCGATCCGCTGGGTGATTGACGCCATTCATGTGCTGGCCCCGATCCGCCATCAATCCATTCGGCGCAACGAAGTGGGGCACAAAGCCCCGGCGGGCAGCATCAAGCGCGCGATGAACCGCGGCGATCTGGAGGGGTTGGGGATTTTGGTCGATGAGGACCGCCAGCAACGTGCCTCCACAGTTCTGGTCAAGCCTGCCTATCTGATCGAAGCGCATTTCGAGATGACCGACAAAGCGGGGGCAGAGGATAATGCGGGCAAGCATCTGGATATCTTCAAGCGCCGTGCGCAAAGGGGGCAGTGTTTCCACCAGCCCTGCCTTGGCACCCGCGAATTCACCGCGTATTTCGAATGGCTTGCGCAGGACGCCCCCCTGCCCGAACCGATTACCGAGACCCGTGATCTGGGCCTGATGCTGTGGGATATCGACCATACGCACGCCAGCCGTCCGTCAATGTTTTTCCGCGCCAGGTTGGAAAATGGCGTGATGCAGGTGCCTGCCCCTGAAAGCCAAGGGGTATTGCGATGAGCGTGCTTGCCTCATTAGCCGCTGCCTATGACCGTCTGCCCGATGCGCCGCCATATGGGTTTTCGATCGAAAAAATCGGGATGCTGGTTTCGGTGCGTGATGATGGATCAGCCATCGTGATCGACAAGCGCGGCGACGATAAAAAGCGAAGCCCATGGATGCTGCAAGTACCGCAAGCTGTGAAGCGCACGGCTGGTATTGCGCCGAATTTCTTATGGGATAAGACGGCCTATGTGCTTGGCCTGACTGCAGCCGAGGGCAAGCGCACTGGGGCTGAACATCAAGCCTTTAAGGAGCGCCACGCGGAATGGCTGGAGGGTACGCAAGATGCGGGCTTACTGGCGTTCTTGCGGTTTTTGGAGGTCTGGACGCCCGATCAGCCGTTGCCAGGCATGACAGATGATCTGCGCGACCAGAATGCCGTTTTCACCTATGAACCTGACCGCTTGTCAGGCCTGTGGTTGCATGACCGTCCAGCCGCGCACGAAATTTGGCGCAAAAAGGCGGGTGACGCGGCGGCGGGCGCGCAGATGTGTCTGGTGAACGGTGAAATGGCGCCAGTCGCGCGGTTGCATCCCTCCATTAAGGGGGTTTGGGGCGCGCAATCCTCGGGGGCAGCACTGGTGTCGTTCAACCTTGATGCGTTTACCTCTTATGGGCACGAGCAAGGCGACAATGCTCCGGTGTCAGAGGCCGCCGCCTTTGCCTATACCACCGCGCTCAATCATTTCCTGACCAAAGACAGCGGCCACCGCATTCAGATCGGCGATGCCTCGACGGTGTTCTGGGCCGATGGGTCGGCGGTGGAAGCCGAGGAGCTGTTTTTTGGTGCTTTTGGCGGTGGTGAGGTCGGAAGCTGAGGACGAAATCGCCACTCGGGAAATCAAATTGCGGCTTGAGATGATCCAAAAGGGCACCGCATTGGCGCAGGTTGCGCCTGACCTTGCCAAGGGCGTACGGTTCCACGTTCTGGGCCTTGCCCCCAATGCCGCGCGCTTGTCGGTGCGGTTTCATTATGAGGATGACTTCGGCACGTTGATCGCCAACTATCAGAACCACATCGCCAATTTGTCTGTGGACCCAGCCCCGCGCGGCGACTTTCCGCCGCTGTGGAGGTATTTGCAGGAACTGGCAGTTTTGGGCAAACGCGAGAACGTACCGCCCAATCTGGCGGGTGACTGGATGCGCGCCATCCTGACAGGGCAGAAATACCCTATCACACTTTTGTCCACCACCCTGATGCGCCTGCGCGGCGATGGCGATGTAAACGCGCTGCGCGCAGGTATTCTGAAATCCGTCTTGATCCGTAATCTGAACGTGGAGGTTCCCGTGGCGCTTGATCCCACATCCCAAAACAAGGGCTATATCCTCGGGCGGCTGTTTGCTGTCTATGAAGAGGTGCAGCGCGCGGCCCTTGGTGGCAAGGTCAATGCGACCATCAAGGACAAATTCTACGGGTCAGCCTCGGCGACCCCGCAAAAGGTGTTCGCAGTGCTGGATCGCGGTTCGGCCAATCATTTCGCCAAGCTGCGCAAACAAAGCCCCGGCTGGGGGGTGAATCTTGAAAAATTGCTGACCTCCATCACCGATCTGATGGAACCGGGCCAAGACCCGATCCCCGTCGCCCTGACCAGCGCAGAGCAGGCGATGTTCGGCATTGGCTATTACCATCAGCGCGCCGAGGCCTTTCGCAAGCGCGAGACGCAAACCGATACAGTGGAGATGTCCAAATGACCGCCCTGACCCAACGCCATGACTTTGTGCTGATTTTTGACGTGACGAATGGCAATCCGAATGGTGATCCCGATTCCGGCAACATGCCAAGGATGGACCCGGAGACGGGCCACGGCCTCGTCTCGGACGTCAGCCTGAAACGCAAGATCCGCAATTATGTCGACCTCGCCCGCACGGGGCAGGACGGGCATCATATCTATGTTCAGGAAAGCTCAATCCTGAATGATCAGCATCGCAAAGCCTACCGCGCCCTGCGCCCGGACGACCCAAAGGTCGACAAGGATGCCAAGTTGAACCCTAAGAACGATGCGGAGGCGATCGAACTGCGCGACTGGATGTGCGCCAATTTCTTTGACGTGCGCAGCTTTGGCGCGGTCATGTCAACAGGCGTGAATTGCGGACAGGTCAAGGGGCCGGTGCAGATCACCTTTGCAACCTCGGTAGAGCCGATCATGCCTGCCGAGATTTCGATCACCCGGATGGCCGCCACCAATGAGGCCGAGAAAAAGCAAAAGGCCGAGGGCGACGACAGTGACGACCGCAAGGAAAACCGTACCATGGGCCGCAAGCATATCGTGCCTTATGGCGTCTATGTGGCTTACGGCTTCATTTCGGCCAAATTTGCCGAGCGCACCGGATTTTCCGAGGCTGATCTGGGCTTGCTGACCGAGGCTTTGTCGTCGATGTTTGAGCATGACCATTCGGCGGCGCGGGGGCAGATGTCTACCCGCAAGTTGATTCTGTTTCGGCACGACTCTGCGCTGGGCAACGCCCCGGCGCACCAGCTCTTTGACATTGTAAAAATCGGCCGGTCGGTGGACGGCGAGTTCCGCAACATTGATGCACGGCTGGACAACCTTGCCCCCGCTCGCCGCTTCAGTGACTATTCGGTGCAGATCGACCGTGATGCCCTGCCTGCCGGGGTGGAGGTTATAGAAATCGTGTGATGCAAAGCGCCGAACCGATCCCGATCTCGGCGCTGCAACACGCGACTTATTGCTTGCGTCAAGCGGCGCTGATCCATCTGGAGCGGCTTTGGGCTGATAACCGCTTTACCGCAGAGGGCGATGTGTTGCACGCCGTGGCGGACAAGGGCGGCAAGCGTCAGGCGCGTGGCGTACGGCGCGTGATGGCGCTGGCCGTGGCCTCCGAGCGGCTCGGGATTGCGGGCATCTGTGATATGGTGGAGTTTGTGGCGGAAATCCCCTTTCCGGTGGAATACAAGCGAGGCAAACCTAAACTGCACCGCGCCGATGAGGTGCAGCTTTGCGCACAAAGCTTATGCTTGGAGGAGATGACCGGCCAGACCGTGCCCCAAGGTGCCCTTTATTATGCCGAAACCCATCGCCGCGTGACAGTCCCCTTTGATGCTGATTTACGCGCGCTCACACTATCGGTGATCGCAGATTTGCGCACTGTGCTTGCCTCTGGGATAACCCCGCCGCCCACCACGCAAAAAAGCCGATGCCGTGCCTGCTCGCTGCTCGAGTTGTGCAGACCCGCGCTTTACGGTCGCCCGGTCCTGTCATGGCGCGCCAGCCAGTTGCGCGCGATGCTGGCAGACGCCCCATGAAAAAGCTGTTGAACACCGTTTATGTCACCACCGAAGGCAGTGCCTTGCGCAAGGATGGAGAAAATCTGGTGGCCGAGGTGGAGGGTGAGGTGAAAGCCCGTGTGCCGTTGCACATGCTGGCCTCGGTCGTGGTGTTCGGGCCGATCTTGCTGTCTCCGTCCCTGATCGGCGCCTGTGCCGGGGCGGGGATCACCATCGTTCTGCTAGGGCGCAATGGCCGGTTCGCCGCACGGATCGAGGGCCCCGTGACCGGCAATGTGCTGCTGCGCCGCGCGCAATACCGCGCCAGCGACGCGCCAAAAGATATAATTCGCGCGCTACTACTTGGAAAGGTTGCCAATCAACGCGCGGTTCTGATGCGATCCTTGCGCGATTACGGCAGCGAGTTTGGGCCAGCCGCCCACGGCGCCCTGACTGCAGCCTGTGACCGCATGGCGCAAATTCTGCGCAACATTGAATGCGCCCCAGCCGATGCAGACGAACTGCGCGGGATGGAAGGGGAAGCCGCAGCGCTATACTTCAGTGTCTTCGACCACCTTATCCGAAGCCCTGACCCTGCCTTTCGCTGGGCCAGCCGGTCCCGCCGACCACCACTTGACCCGATGAATGCGCTATTGTCGTTTCTCTACACCTTGTTGACCCATGATTGCCGTAGCGCGGCTGAGGCCGTGGGTCTTGACCCCGCCGTCGGGTTCTTGCACCGTGACCGCCCGGGCAGGCCCAGCCTTGCGCTGGATCTGATGGAAGAATTGCGTCCCGTTCTTGTCGATCGCCTCGCCCTGTCGTTGGTGAACCGCCGCCAGTTGCGTGCTACGGATTTTGAAACCCGCGACGGCGGGGCCGTGATGATGAGTGATGACGCACGCAAGACAGTTCTGACCGCGTGGCAAACCCGTAAAAAGGAAGAACGGTTGCACCCGTTTCTGGCCGAAAAAATCCCCTTTGGCCTGGTTCCCTTTGTTCAAGCCCAAATGCTTGCCCGCCATTTACGTGGTGATCTTGATGGATATCCACCATGGTTTTGGAAATGACATGTTGGTTCTTGTGACATATGATGTGAATACTCTGGAAGATGGCGGCAAGAGGCGCCTGCGTCATGTTGCGCGCGCCTGTCAGGATTTTGGCCAACGCGTGCAATATTCAGTGTTCGAGATTGAGGTCGAACCCGCCCAATGGACTAAGCTTAAAACGAGATTGGAAGCGATCATCCGGCCCGAGTTTGACAGTTTGCGCTATTATTACCTTGGCTCGAACTGGCAGCGTAAAATCGAACATGTGGGGGCCAAGCCTGCAACAGACTTCGGGGGCACCCTGATCATATGAACATACTGTTCGGGCCTCGGTGCGAACAGCATTCGTGCGTTGAGATCGGCTCTTTTTTCGCACCGCATTCAACCCCTTGTATTACTTTTGCATTTTATAGAGCTTACGTTTTTCATGGAGTTAACCTGACCTGCTCGCCATTGGGTTCGCGCCACAACGCTTCTTTTCTCTGGCGATGCAATGCTTTAGTTGGTTAGGAGTCGCCCCCTTCGCGGGGGCGTGGATCGAAACCGCGCGATGGGCGCAGGACACAGACCAGCCATGGGGTCGCCCCCTTCGCGGGGGCGTGGATCGAAACGGCAGCAGGGTCATGCGTCAACGTCGCGTCGACTCATCAGTCGCCCCCTTCGCGGGGGCGTGGATCGAAACCATGCCATATCCGGCGAAATGGCTGCTAACGCCGCCGGTCGCCCCCTTCGCGGGGGCGTGGATCGAAACTCTGCGTCCGTCAGACCGCCGATTGACCACCGCAACGTCGCCCCCTTCGCGGGGGCGTGGATCGAAACTAATAACCAGCGTTATTGACGCTGGCCGCTTGGGTCGCCCCCTTCGCGGGGGCGTGGATCGAAACCTTGACTCGGGACTCGCCCTCGCCATCAATCCGTACGTCGCCCCCTTCGCGGGGGCGTGGGATCGAAACTCGCCCGGTCCAACCCAGTTGCAACGCGGTCCGGTCGCCCCCTTCGCGGGGGGCGTGGATCGAAACCCATAGATGCCATTTACCGTCATTGTAATCCGTCAGGTCGCCCCCTTCGCGGGGGCGTGGATCGAAACCCCCAGACCTGTCGCGGTTGGAAAGCTTTGAACAGATTGGTCGTCGCCCCCTTCGCGGGGGCGTGGATCGAAACGCTCCTCGGCGCGCCTGGCACCGGGACGGTGCGGTACTGTCGCCCCCTTCGCGGGGGCGTGGATCGAAACCCGCCCAGAGGTATGCCGATACCGCGCCAGCTCCGGCGTCGTCGCCCCCTTCGCGGGGGCGTGGATCGAAACTATTGTCGAATTGCAAACCGCTCATTGCAGAGTCAGTCGCCCCCTTCGCGGGGGCGTGGATCGAAACACAACTTATCCAAAGCGCGCGCCGCCTTTGCCCGCACCGTCGCCCCCTTCGCGGGGGCGTGGATCGAAACCCCGCGGGTTTTGGGGAAGCGCAGGGTGAGGGGCCTGCTCCTGTCGCCCCCTTCGCGGGGGCGTGGATCGAAACCTATCCCCTTGACAACGTGCTGCTAAAAGCATCAGGGTCGCCCCCTTCGCGGGGGCGTGGATCGAAACTGCAATTAGGCCAAAACGTCCGTCGAATTGGTAGTCGTCGCCCCCTTCGCGGGGGCGTGGATCGAAACCCCGGCTTCAAAAACCGATGAACCAGTGCAGCCGCGTCGCCCCCTTCGCGGGGGCGTGGATCGAAACCTATTCTTGCCAATGTGCTGCTAAAAGCATACGGGTCGCCCCCTTCGCGGGGGCGTGGATCGAAACCCAGACTATACCAGGATCGTCCCATTTACAAGCACACAGTCGCCCCCTTCGCGGGGGCGTGGATCGAAACAGCGCCATGTTGAACGGGTTGAGCGAGGCTGGCCCGGTCGCCCCCTTCGCGGGGGCGTGGATCGAAACTGTTTATTGACAAGATCAACCCGCAAGAATAACCCTGTCGCCCCCTTCGCGGGGGCGTGGATCGAAACATTGTTGCTGAAGGTGTAATAACGTCTGGAAACATGTCGCCCCCTTCGCGGGGGCGTGGATCGAAACAGGAGGTGTCGGCGATGCGGTAATCTGGATGGTGACGATGTGGTCGCCCCCTTCGCGGGGGCGTGGATCGAAACATCGAGTGGCAAAAGGAAGTCATGGGCCTTGTGCGTCGCCCCCTTCGCGGGGGCGTGGATCGAAACCCATCGAGTGGCAAAAGGAAGTCATGGGCCTTGTGGTCGCCCCCTTCGCGGGGGCGTGGATCGAAACGTTGCGGAATAGGCGCGCCACACCGCAATGTAAAGATGTCGCCCCCTTCGCGGGGGCGTGGATCGAAACACAAGACGATCAATATTGGAGACGATGTGAACTGGGTCGCCCCCTTCGCGGGGGCGTGGATCGAAACCAAGGGATGGGATAGCGCGGTTTAACAAGCTAGTCAGTCGCCCCCTTCGCGGGGGCGTGGATCGAAACCCGACCAAACCGGGCCACCAAACCATGTTGTACTGGGTCGCCCCCTTCGCGGGGGCGTGGATCGAAACACAATTTTCAAGACGTGGAAACCGGAAGATACCTCGTCGCCCCCTTCGCGGGGGCGTGGATCGAAACTCCATCAAATAAACCAAGCCACGAACACTGCGGCGTCGCCCCCTTCGCGGGGGCGTGGATCGAAACAACCGCCATGCGTAAGGCAAACGAGGGCGATTACAGTCGCCCCCTTCGCGGGGGCGTGGATCGAAACATCCCGAGACTGCTGGGGGAGGTCTGGCATGATCGTCGCCCCCTTCGCGGGGGCGTGGATCGAAACTATCCTTCCGCGTTGGTTGTATGACCAGCGCGTTAGGTCGCCCCCTTCGCGGGGGCGTGGATCGAAACCAGACTATAACCGGATCGTGCCAGACAAGCACACGTCGCCCCCTTCGCGGGGGGGGCGTGGATCGAAACACCAATCAACACGCAATACTGAGAATACCATGCTTGTCGCCCCCTTCGCGGGGGCGTGGATCGAAACATCCAGAATATTTCCGACTTGTCAGCACCTTGAACGTCGCCCCCTTCGCGGGGGCGTGGATCGAAACTGCAATTATGCCAAAACGACCGTCGAATTGGTATGTCGCCCCCTTCGCGGGGGCGTGGATCGAAACGTAAAGCGCCTCCATCAAAGCGTCAAATGTTTCAAGTCGCCCCCTTCGCGGGGGCGTGGATCGAAACCACTCGTCCGACTTAGGCTTGCCCTTACTTAGGCTGTCGCCCCCTTCGCGGGGGCGTGGATCGAAACTACGCATACCATCTATCCGTGGCGATTGATGTGCCCTTGGGGGGCGGGGCAGCTATAACAGGATCGTGCCAGACAAGCACACGTCGCCCCCTTCGCGGGGGCGTGGATCGAAACTCCACATTGCCTGAAGTTGTAGAGACAATGCGGCGTCGCCCCCTTCGCGGGGGCGTGGATCGAAACCTATCCTTGCCAACGTGCTGCTAAAAGCATCCGGGTCGCCCCCTTCGCGGGGGCGTGGATCGAAACCGAGAACGTAATATAAGAAGTCGGAATGTTTCCGTGTCGCCCCCTTCGCGGGGGCGTGGATCGAAACATGTTGAGTGCGGCAACAGGGATCGAACCTGTAAGTCGCCCCCTTCGCGGGGGCGTGGATCGAAACATCTGGGGCTTGTGCGGTCTGCTATCGACCTTGTCGCCCCCTTCGCGGGGGCGTGGATCGAAACACCCTTGGCTTTAGCGATGGCAGAGGCAAAGGCTGTCGCCCCCTTCGCGGGGGCGTGGATCGAAACTGGATGAAGTGGGGCAAGTGCGCAATCTTTACGTCGTCGCCCCCTTCGCGGGGGCGTGGATCGAAACCTTTTGTGTGTCAGGATTTGAACGTAGCTTATAAGTCGCCCCCTTCGCGGGGGCGTGGATCGAAACGCCACTATAACCACGTTGCCAGACTTATCAGGCCCGTCGCCCCCTTCGCGGGGGCGTGGATCGAAACTAGTATGCGCCGTTCGTTGGAAACTGACCCTGTTGTCGCCCCCTTCGCGGGGGCGTGGATCGAAACCGCAGCGGTGCATCACAATCCATTGCCGCGATTAGTCGCCCCCTTCGCGGGGGCGTGGATCGAAACCTGACTATGCGGTTATTAAGGAGTGGTGGCACACGTCGCCCCCTTCGCGGGGGCGTGGATCGAAACACAGGTGCAGATGCTATTGGCCGAGTCTACAATCAGGTCGCCCCCTTCGCGGGGGCGTGGATCGAAACCTTGCGTCCGGCAATATGCTAAAAATGGATGATGGTCGCCCCCTTCGCGGGGGCGTGGATCGAAACACAAGCTGGCCGATTCTGGATTGAACAAGTTGGCGTCGCCCCCTTCGCGGGGGCGTGGATCGAAACCTGTTAATCCGCGTTTCTTATCAAACACCATCTTGTCGCCCCCTTCGCGGGGGCGTGGATCGAAACCCGCGTGATCTGTGGACTGTGACGCCTAGCCGTGTCGCCCCCTTCGCGGGGGCGTGGATCGAAACTTTTAGTCGGTACTTCATATCCCAAATTTGCGCGGTCGCCCCCTTCGCGGGGGCGTGGATCGAAACCAGTTTGTTGTGGGAATTCTTGCTGCGGATACTAGGGCTTGTTGAGATTTCAGGATTCACAATTTGGCTGACTTCTGATTCACTCCTTCAAAAAAGGAGGTTTGGATGTTGAGCGAGCGTTTTGTTATCAACGATACCCAGTGGGCTTTGATGGAGCCGCATTGTTTTGGCAAAAAAGGTGACCCCGGTCGCACGGGCGGGGACAGTCGCGTTTTCATGGAGGCGGTTTTGTGGATTGCCCGAACCGGTGCCCCGTGGCGTGATCTTCCAGCTGAATTTGGCAACTGGAACACCATTTTCAAACGCTTCCGACATTGGGTCAAAGCCGATGTTTTCAAACGGATATTTGACGCCGTGTCGGGTGATCCAGACATGGAATGCGTCATGATTGATGGCACAATCTGCAAGGTTCACCGCCACGGACAGGGCGCAAAAGGGGGACTCAAAGCCAGGCTATAGGGCGATCTCGCGGTGGAATTACCACAAAAATTCTGGGCCTGACTGATGCGCTCGGCAATCTGGTTTCATTTCGTCTGATGCCGGGGCAAGTCCATGATCTGCGCGAAACGGCAGAGATCATTGAGGGTATTTCCTGCAAAATGTTCCTTGCGGATCGCGCATTTGACGCCAACTGGCTGCGCGAAACCCTGAGTGTTTCAGGAATTATTCCGGTCATCCCACCAAAATCCAACCGAAAATTCCCGCCAGAGTTCGACAACCATAGTTACAAATGGCGGCATCTGATTGAGAACTACTTTCAAAAACTGAAGGAATTCAAACGTATAGCCCTGCGGGCCTGTAAAACAGACCAGAGCTTCGCTTCAATAATCTATCTGGCCGCCGCTATCATCAACTCTCGATGAATCTCAACAGGCCCTAGTCGCCCCCTTCGCGGGGGCGTGGATCGAAACCAACGCGCGTTGAACATGCCGCGTATGAAGCTGGGTCGCCCCCTTCGCGGGGGCGTGGATCGAAACAATACAGTGCAAGGATAAAATACCGCGATTTTTGGTCGCCCCCTTCGCGGGGGCGTGGATCGAAACTTACGGTGATGCCCCAGAAAGTGTAAAGCCGTATGTCGCCCCCTTCGCGGGGGCGTGGATCGAAACCTCGATTGGAACACCCGCGATGTTGATGCGTTCAAGTCGCCCCCTTCGCGGGGGCGTGGATCGAAACAGTCAATAGCTGATAGATCACCGTATCAGCCCGAGTCGCCCCCTTCGCGGGGGCGTGGATCGAAACCTTTTGCCACTCAATAAATCCATCCGATCCATAAGTCGCCCCCTTCGCGGGGGCGTGGATCGAAACCTGAGCCTGCCTGACCTGTAGCCTCAACATCAACAGCAGTCGCCCCCCCTTCGCGGGGGCGTGGATCGAAACCTGAATATGCGGTTATTAAGGAGTGGATACACACGTCGCCCCCTTCGCGGGGGCGTGGATCGAAACATTTGCAATGTCAACAGAAGAAACCCGTTATTATGTCGCCCCCTTCGCGGGGGCGTGGATCGAAACACCATTACGGCAGGATCGGAAGCATTTATCGAGGTCGCCCCCTTCGCGGGGGCGTGGATCGAAACCCTCAGTGCGTGACATATCAACCTCCATTTTCTTGTCGCCCCCTTCGCGGGGGCGTGGATCGAAACGTGTCAAGCCTAAACACGCATCGGCATCACCAAAGTCGCCCCCTTCGCGGGGGCGTGGATCGAAACGTAATCACGGGCGCGACTGAAATTGTATTCATCGTCGCCCCCTTCGCGGGGGCGTGGATCGAAACAATATGTGGATCGTGTGGTGGAAAAGATTGTTTAGTCGCCCCCTTCGCGGGGGCGTGGATCGAAACTTATGGTGGGAGATAACGTATGCCCCGAACAAGCCGTCGCCCCCTTCGCGGGGGCGTGGATCGAAACATCCAAAAGATTTCAGACTTCTCGGCACCTTGGAGTCGCCCCCTTCGCGGGGGCGTGGATCGAAACCAGACATAAAGGCGACTGATTTTAGTGTCGGCGGTCGCCCCCTTCGCGGGGGCGTGGATCGAAACATGTGTTTTCACCGCGCGTTCTGATTGATCTAGCTGTCGCCCCCTTCGCGGGGGCGTGGGATCGAAACTGGTCGCAAATGGGATTAATACAGGAGCGGTAAAAGTCGCCCCCTTCGCGGGGGCGTGGATCGAAACAAATCCTAACGATAGCACGTTCCGCAGCGGTGCGTCGCCCCCTTCGCGGGGGCGTGGATCGAAACAATTGACTGGCTGATAGCATCAACTGCAACATCAAGTCGCCCCCTTCGCGGGGGCGTGGATCGAAACACCAGTTGCAGGGTCATATACACATGCACCACCGCGTCGCCCCCTTCGCGGGGGCGTGGATCGAAACCAGAATGGTGCGCTTGATTTCTATGACGAACTAGGTCGCCCCCTTCGCGGGGGCGTGGATCGAAACACTTGTTGCAACCGTAAATGGTGCTACGGAAAGAGTCGCCCCCTTCGCGGGGGCGTGGATCGAAACCGCAGATTGCAAGCGCGGAATATGAGGCGGAATGTCGCCCCCTTCGCGGGGGCGTGGATCGAAACATCATGCCAGCGAGCAATGCGCCAAATGCCGCAGAGTCGTCCCCTTCGCGGGGGCGTGGATCGAAACAAGGGATGGGATCGGCGGTTTAATAAGTTGGTTAGTCGCCCCCTTCGCGGGGGCGTGGATCGAAACACAGATGGTAACGCAGGCTTTCCGTGATGCGGGAGTCGCCCCCTTCGCGGGGGCGTGGATCGAAACAAGTAAAAGAAACCACTCTATCGATTTGCATCACGGTCGCCCCCTTCGCGGGGGGCGTGGATCGAAACCTGATTATGAAAGTTGCAGTTGTGCGGGAAATCATGTCGCCCCCTTCGCGGGGGCGTAAGGATCGAAACTGTTACAATCAAGATTCACTTACCCTTTCTGACAGGTCGCCCCCTTCGCGGGGGCGTGGATCGAAACAAAGGCTCTGTGCGGGTTTGAAGGCTGCACGTGCGTCGCCCCCTTCGCGGGGGCGTGGATCGAAACCCTGTAATCCAAGGTGCTGAGAAGTCTGAAATCTTGTCGCCCCCTTCGCGGGGGCGTGGATCGAAACCGGCCCCGATGTTGACAGCCGCCGCGAACCCCTCAGGTCGCCCCCTTCGCGGGGGCGTGGATCGAAACAGCTCAGAGCGGCGCCGTGTGCGCGACGGTGTAATCGTCGCCCCCTTCGCGGGGGCGTGGATCGAAACATTGATGCAAAGCGCGATGCCACACAACTGCGCATGTCGCCCCCTTCGCGGGGGCGTGGATCGAAACATTTTCCGATCCACTCCTTATCGGTGTTAGCTTTAGTCGCCCCCTTCGCGGGGGCGTGGATCGAAACCTTGCGTCCGGCAATATGCTAAAAATGGATGATGGTCGCCCCCTTCGCGGGGGCGTGGATCGAAACTTCCCTCCAAATTCCATCGTGTGTTTGTGAAACCGTCGCCCCCTTCGCGGGGGCGTGGATCGAAACAAAGGCTCTGTGCGGGTTTGAAGGCTGCACATGGTCGCCCCCTTCGCGGGGGCGTGGATCGAAACAATGCCGCACCCTCAAAAATGGAAAGCCTGTCTGGGTCGCCCCCTTCGCGGGGGCGTGGATCGAAACAGTGAATCGTTAAACATCTTTTCGTAAATACGCGAGGTCGCCCCCTTCGCGGGGGCGTGGATCGAAACAGTCAAATCGAAAGCATGAACGACTTCTGCGACGTTCGTCGCCCCCTTCGCGGGGGCGTGGATCGAAACAATTAGGTATAGATTAGACTTAAACCAAGCCAGGTCGCCCCCTTCGCGGGGGCGTGGATCGAAACCTATTATCAGGTGACGTGTTAAACAGGCCAAACCGTCGCCCCCTTCGCGGGGGCGTGGATCGAAACCAAGCAACGATAGCCTTGTTTGTCGCATTTCCGCCGTCGCCCCCTTCGCGGGGGCGTGGATCGACAAAGCCATCAACATCGTGGGCAGGGGCATCAGGGCAGACCTCTCGGCCTCCCAAACGTCAGCAATGCTGCCAGGCAGTGCGCCATGTGCCGTCTCCGCCCACAGCAGCTTGCAACGATCTTCCAGCCATTCATTCAGTGCGAGCCAAGGTCTGGGAAGACAGGAGCGACCTGCCATAGGCGATGTCGGGCATCACGCACGCTCTTCTCAACCTGACCGCCGCCATTGGGCTTGAACCAATGGCGCACCAATGGCTTGCCCCAGCCCGCCGCCGGATTGCAGAACTCGGGATCGAAGACGTAGTGGCTGGTCCCTCCCGGCAGCATGCTGTGCATGCGCCTGCCGGGCAATGCATGGCCAGGAACCGCGCATTCACATCACGCTGTTTGCCGACGCCAACCCGGTCGACCGCGGTCTTCATGTTATCATAGATGCCACGCCCGCGGACGCCTTCGAAGACGCGGAATGCATGCCAGTGGGCATCAAACAGCATCCATTGCCCGGCAGTGCATTTCTGCAGGAAATGTCACGAGAGGGTCATGCGTTTGCAACAGATAGGCCCGCACCAAAAATGCCCGGCTGTGTGACAGCTTGATATGGGCGACCTGAAGCTTGATACGCTCGCCGCCGACATAGGCCCAGTCCTCGCTCCAATCGAACTGGAAAGCCTCGCCCGGCGCGAACACCAGCGGCACGAAAGTCCCACGATCTGTCGTGTGATGCGCACGCTGCCGGTCACCCTTCCATTCCCGCACAAAGGCCGCAACACGTTCGTAGGAACCGTCATATCCAAGCTTTACAAGATCGGCATGCATCAGCTTCGCCGTTCGGCGTTCCTTGCGTGATTTGCGCTGATCAGTCGTCAGCCACGCAGTAAGATGCTTAGCATAAGGGTCCAGCTTGCTGGGGCGATCTGGCACCTGAAATGCAGGTTCAACAATCCCCTCCCGCAGATACTTCTTGATCGTGTTGCGAGATACGCCCGTCCGCCGCGCGATCTCGCGAATAGGCATCTTATCCCGCAGTGCCCATTTCCGAATTACCCTCAAAAATCCCATGTCTATCACTCCATGCGCCCCCAGCTGATTTAAGCCGGGGCAAGGTTACACATGGGTCAATTCTCAATGACAATTTCTGCTGGTGCCGGGTCAGTTCTCAATGACAATCAACATAACTGCGACAAGGAGATCGTCACACCCTCGCTCCTTGCGATTTCGGCGGCAAGGCGGGCCAGCGTCCAGTTTGTCCGGTCTGCGACGGGCGCAGATAGAAGCGGAGCGACCACCCGCAGAGCCGCCTCTGCCTTGACCGGCGCGGGCCCCGCCGCAACACGCGCCCTGAGGGCAACGCCCCCGCCGCGCATGAAGTCGCCGCGCCACAGCCGAACCGTATCCTCGCGCACACCGAATGCCTGCGAGATGCGGTTGCTCGTCCACCCGGCAAGTGTCAGCAAAATGGCCCGAGCCCGATCAGCTTCGCCTCGCGCACCGCTGCCGGCCAATGCCTCAAGCGCCAATCTTTCCGAACCCGTCACCCGCAATGGTGATTTGCCCACCATATCCCGCCCTCCAAACCAGATAGGGCAACAGAATCACACCAGCCAAGCGTTGGCCAGCCAAGATCAATCTGCTTAGGTCTGGTGCAGCGACAGCACCTACATTCCAATGCGCAAAGGGTTCCTCTACCTGGTGGCAATCATGGACTGGTTCAGCCGCAAAATGCTGGCCTGGCGCATCTCGAACACGCTGGAGGTGGAGTTCTGCCTCGAGGCGCTGAGCGAGGCGATCCATAAGTTCGGCCCGCCAGAGATCATGAACACGGATCAGGGCAGTCAGGTCACGTCGTGCGACTGGACCGACCGGCTGAAACAGGCCAGGATAAAAATCTCGATGGATGGAAATCCCGTTATCTGGACAACATCTTCATTGAACGTCTCTGGAGGCCGCTGAAATATGAATGCGTCTATCCGTTGGCCGGCAACACATGCAAAGCATGTGTGAGAGGCTGCACGCTTGGGAGACCGGATCACAGGCCCGGGCTGGCGTCGGGCGCAGGATCGCCTTCTACAACCACCAGTGCCCCCACGCAGCCCATGGCGGACAACCGCCCGCCGTGGTTTACTTCAATGCAACCCAAACTGATCAGCAGGTGCAGGCAGTAGCTTAAATCCCCCGGAAATCTGTCCAAGAATCGGGGAGCAGCTCAGTCAGCGATTTGCCCAAAACCCAGACAGGCAAATCCGACGGTTCCGGCCGCGCGTGGAATGACCGCAAAACCGTAGAGGGAACGCTGAACCTTGCTGTGCCTGTCATCTGGGCCAAAAACGCGGTCTGCTATTTGTTGTAATGCCCGCTTCCATGCCAGCGCCATGCATCCGCAACCATTTGTTGCAGCGTCGATCGTTCGGGCGACCAGCCCAATTCCTCGACCGCGCGGGCCGAGCCGGACACAAGACAAACCGCATCGCCCGCGCGGCGCGGGCCGACCTGCATCACCACTTCCTTGTTGGTGACAACACGCGCCTCTTTCACCACCTGCCGCACTGAAAAGCCCGAGCCTGTGCCCAGGCAAAACACCCGGCTGCCCTTGCCAAACTCCAGCCAGTGCAGCCCAAGGACATGGGCGTCCACCAAGTCTGAGACATGAACATAATCCCGAATGCAAGTGCCGTCATGGGTGGGGTAATCTGTTCCGTGCAAGGTCAAGGCGCTTCGTTTGCCACTGATGGCGTCCAGCATCAGCGGGATAAGATGGGTCTCAGGCTGGTGAAATTCCCCCACTTCGCCATCTGGGTCAGCGCCGGCCACGTTGAAGTAACGATAAATCACATGGCGCAGCCCATGTGCCACACCAAAATCACGGAGTATTTCCTCAATCGCACGTTTCGACGATCCGTAAGGGTTGCTTGGGGTTTGCTTTGTCGTCTCATCCAAGACGACGCCATCCTGGTCGCCATAGGTCGCACAGGTTGATGAGAAAACGAAATCCAGGCATCCCGCCGCCACCGCCGCCTCTATCAGGTTCAGCGACCCCCCCACATTCACCCGCCAATAGCGCCCCGGTTCCATCACTGCCTCGCCCACTTGGCTCAGGGCTGCGAAATGCATGACTGCGAAAGGTTGCCATTTGGCAAAGACCTCATCCAACCGCGCACGATCCAAAAGATCGCCGTGCTCAAACGGACCAAACTTTACAGCATCTTCCCAACCGGTTTCCAGATTATCAAAAGTTACCGGAATATAACCGGCTTTTTTCAAAGCCTTGCACGCGTGCGAGCCGATATAACCTGCCCCACCTGTTACCAATACAATCTTACTCATTTATTCTGCTCTCAATTCCGTGTTTCATGGGTGCGAGAAGGTTCACCCGCCCCGACTGCCGTTGGGGCAACTTCAGGTTGATCATCTTTTTGCCCGCTGAAAGTCAAGCGCACTCCGTCTTAGCGCACCCCATATTCTGGTCAAGATTTTTCTGGCATTTGGGGCGCAGCGGCGCTAGTGGCTTTCGCGCCCTGGCATTCCGCTGTATGAACACGACCAACCATTGCCGCCAGAGGATTACATGACCAACGCTCCCCTCTCGCCCCTGATCGCTGCGGCCCGTGTTTTGCGCATTGAAGGCGAGGCGCTGCTGGCCCTGTCCAAGGCATTGCCAGCCGATTTTGCCGCCGTGGTAGAGCAGTTGATATCGTGCAAAGGCCGGGTGATCCTGTCGGGTATCGGTAAATCTGGCCATATCGCCCGCAAAATTGCCGCCACCCTGTCCTCTACTGGAACGCCGGCCTATTTCGTACACCCAGCCGAGGCGAGCCACGGCGACCTAGGCACCATTACCCCTGCGGACGTGGTTATCGCCCTGTCAAACTCGGGTGAGACGACCGAACTGGGCGATGTGATCGCCCATACCCGTCGCTTTACCATCCCGTTGATTGCGATTTCGTCGCGGGCCAGCAGCACGCTTGCCTTGGCTGCAGACCTGAACCTGACCTTACCCGCCGCCCCCGAGGCCTGCCCCCTGGGCCTTGCCCCCACCACTTCGACCACGATGGCGCTGGCCCTGGGGGATGCCTTGGCCGTAGCCCTGATGGAACGCCGCGGATTCGAGCCAGAGCATTTTCGAACCTTCCACCCCGGAGGCCGCCTCGGCGCGCGCCTTGCCCGCGTTGGCCAATTGATGCGCGGGGCCAATGATTTGCCACTGGTCGCCACCGATACGCCGATGGCTGAAACTTTGCTGGTGATGACGCAAAAGGGCTTTGGCACCGCCGGGGTCATGGATGGCCCGCGCCTTGTCGGAGTCATTACCGATGGTGATTTGCGACGTAATATGAAGGGGTTAATGGACAAAGCCGCCTTTGATGTGGCCACCCGCACGCCCCTGACCGCACCGCCGGAAATGTTGGCAGCCGAGGCGGTCGCCGTGATGAACCAACGAAAAATCACCATGCTTTTCGTCACTGATGCACAGGCGCGACCGCTTGGCATTTTGCATATCCACGACTGCCTGCGCGCGGGCGTTCAATAAAGGGCCGCTATGAAAACCGTTATCATCATCCCCGCCCGCTATGCCTCTACCCGCTATCCCGGCAAGCCCCTGGTCGGCTTGCGCGGCGCGGATGGGGTGACCAAACCCCTGATCCAGCGCAGCTGGGAGGCGGCGATGGCCGCCAAGGGCATCGCCGAGGTCCATGTTGCAACAGATGATGATCGCATTGCCGATGCCGCGCGCGGCTTTGGCGCATCAGTCATCATGACCTCGCCCGAGGCTGAAAACGGCACCATGCGCTGCGCTGAAGCCATGGTAAATGCCAAGATCACAGCAGATCTGGTGATCAACCTGCAAGGCGACAGCCCGCTGACACCAAACTGGTTCGTCGAGGCGCTGGCCGAGGCGATGATAACCAGTCCCGCACAATGCGCCACCCCCGTCGTGCGCTGCGACGCCGAAACCGTCAGCCATTTTCGCGAAGATCGCCGAAATGGCCGCGTCGGCGGCACCACGGCAGTATTTGATGTGAACATGCGAGCGCTCTACTTTTCCAAGGAAGTGATCCCCTATACGCCCGACGGCAACCACGACCCGATTCCGGTGTTTCATCATGTCGGCATCTATGCCTATCGCCCCGCCGCCCTTGCCGCCTATCAGGGCTGGAAAATGGGTGTTCTGGAACGGATGGAAGGGTTGGAACAGCTGCGTTTCCTCGAAAACGGCATGGAGATGGCCTGTGTCGAAGTGGACGGTCGCGGCCGAGTGTTTTGGGAATTGAACAACCCGGTTGACGTAGCGCGTATCGAAAGCGTGCTGGCCAAGGGCTGAAACACCTCTGAAACGGCAGCGCGAATTTTCGTCGAAAATTCTGATTTTTCGGCGAAAAATCGCAATCTACAGCTTGCCCGCGCCCATCCCCGGTGTCACCGCGCGCCGTTTCTGCTGCGCCTCGCGCCATGTGATATAGCTGACCGCCCCGATGATCACAGCACCGCCCAGCAGCACAAACGGGTCCACCCCTTCGCCAAATGCCAAAGCGCCGAGCATTGTCGCCCAGACAAGCTGCAAAAACGTCACCGGCTGTGTGACTGAAAGCGGTGCCACGGCAAAGGCCCGCGTCATGCAATAATGCCCTGCGGTCGCGGCCAGTGCCACCACGGCAAGCCACCCCACCTGCCCCACGCCCATCGGCACCCAAACCCAAATCGCAAAAGGCAACAGCCCCAGCGTCACCGTTACCGATAAAATTCCGACAATCGCGCCCGCTGGCATCTTGCCGCTCAGGGCTTTCGCAAACAGATACGAGCCGGCAAAACAAAAGGCCGCCCCTAGTTGCGCCCAATGCCCCGGCTCTATCGCCCGCAAGCCAGGGCGCAAAACGATCAGCGCGCCAATCAGCGCCACCCCGATCGCGATCAGCCGTCGCGCGGCCAGCTTTTCACCAAACAGCAGCGCCGCACCAAGGGTCACACAAACCGGGTTCAGATAGCCAATCGCCGTCACCTCGGCCACGGGTATCCGCGCCATCGCGTAAAACCACAGCGTTACGGCCAGCGTATGTACGGCTCCGCGCAATACAATCACTTGTCCAAGCCCTGTCGGCACCCCCACATGCCACAATTTCAGCAATGCGGGTGCCAGAAACACCACTCCCCAGCCAAAGCGCAGAAAAGCTGATTGCGCGGCTGGCAAATCCGTTCCCAAATAGCGCACAATGCCCGTGACCACGACAAAAGACAGCCCCGAGGCAAGCATCCAGGCAATACCAATGGCAGGGGCCGCGATAGGAGAAGATGATTCGCTCATTCGCTCACAAGGCCCCAGACAAGATCGGGGTGCAACCCCGCGTCGCTAGCCAAAGACCAGCGCCGCAGCAATCGCCCACATCGTCGCCCCCACGATCACCTCCAACACCACCCAAGAGCGGGGCCGTGCCATCACCGGCGCCAACAGCCGCGCACCATAGCCCAAAGCCGTAAAAAAACTGACCGAGGCCGCAACCGCACCAAAACCAAAGGCCAGACCATGCGGTGCATATTGCGCCGAAATTGCCCCGATCAATACCAGCGTATCCAAATAAACATGCGGGTTCGCCCATGTCAGCACCAGACAGGTTGCGATGACCCGCCGCAAGGCCACAGGGGCACGGCCCGCCGGAACCAGCGCCCCCCCTCCCTGCCACGCCGCCCGAAACCGCAGTGCCCCATACACCAGCAAGAACATGACACCCGCCCATAGCATCGCATCCCCCAGCCATGGCACGCTTTGCGACACCGCACCAAACCCGGCCACGCCCGCCGAAATCAGGGCTGCGTCAGAAACAGCACAAACCAATACCACCCAGCCAACATGCTCGCGCCGAATCCCCTGCCGCAGCACAAAGGCGTTTTGTGCGCCAATTGCGGCAATCAGGCTGATGGATACCAAATACCCTGCAACCAATGCCTCAATCATGGCGCAGCCCAGACAACGTGCAGGTTCGCCGGTTGCATGGCCCAAGGCCAAATGCGCCGCGATGCCCCACGAACGCAAAGACGCTTATTTCGGTGACAGCCAGCGCCACGGCAATTGTTTTCAGATCAAAACCACTGATCATCAGGCCGCAGGCAGCCCCCATGCCGCGCAACACCTCAACCCAATTCTTACGTTCTGTCATAGGCTCCTCATGGTTTTAACCTCATGGTTTGCGCTTGACTTACCGCAGCGAAAGCGCCCCAATCAAATTAAACTTCTTTAGTGTAGATAAGAAATTCTAATGTTTGACTATAACCAGCTTGCCGCCCTTGCTGCCATTCATCGCCGTGGCTCGTTTGATCACGCAGCGGCGGCGCTGTCGGTTACGCCCTCTGCCATCTCGCAGCGCCTCAAGGCACTTGAAGAACGGATGGGAACGCTTTTGCTCCGCCGTGGCCAGCCCTGCCTGGCAACCCCGACCGGTCTGCGCCTGATCCATCACTTTGAAGAGGTGATGTTGCTGGAATCCAGCCTTGCAGCCGATCTGCCAGAGGGGCCAGAGCCCGCGGTCATCCGCCTTGCCGTGAACGCCGACAGCCTTGCCACATGGGTTTTGCCCGCATTGGCCGCAACCAAAGGCATGCTGTTTGATCTGGTCATCGACGATCAGGACCACAGCCAGGACTGGCTGCGGCGGGGTGAGGTATCTGCCGCGATCACCGGCCACCCCGGCCCGTTGCAAGGCTGCGATACCCTGCCCCTTGGCGCGCTGCGTTACCGGGCCACGGCCTCACCCGAGTTTGTCGCGCGTTGGTTGCCCGAAGGGGTCACCCAGACCGCGCTGGCGCGTGCCCCCGCGCTGACATTTTCTGACAAAGACCGTCTGCAACGCGACTGGATCGCCAATCGGCTTGGCACCGCCCCAGGCAAGGCCAGCGCTTTTGTCTTTCCAACCCATCGCATCGCGTCCACGCAGGGGTTTGTCGATGCCGCCGTGCTGGGGCTGGGTTGGGGCATGAATCCCGAACCGCTGATCCGCCCACATCTCGCGGCCGGAACGCTGGTTGAGATTGCCGCCGATACACCGCTTGACGTAGCGCTCTACTGGCAATTTGCCCGGATCACCGCCGGCGCCATTTCCTCGGTGACGCAGGCAATCTTGCGCGCCAGCGCAAAGCATCTGTTATAGGCCCGGCATTACCCCGCCTGCCCCCGATATTCCAAGGTTGCGCCCCGGTCACAAACCGTGATTGTTGTTTGACGCAATATCCGGGCCTTTCACACGCCCGTCACAGCCCCAAAAGGACCGGAATGTACTGTCGCACCCCAAGACTCGCCGTTGTCGCCATGTTCACGCTCAACGGGGCGCTATTGGGCATCTGGGCCTCACGCATTCCGGCCATCGCAGCAAACCACAGCCTTACGCCAAACCTCTTGGGGCTGCTGCTTTTATGTCTTGCGGCAGGGGCGATCATATCTTTTCCGCTGGCCGGGCACATGGTTGACAGATTCGGCGCGGCACGGGTTACGCGCGGCATTGCCGTGGCCTATTGCGCCGCCCTCATCGCGCTTGGGGCCGCCCCGAACCTGCCCCTTCTGGCCCTTTTCCTGTTTCTGTTCGGCATGGCGCACGGCTCCATGGATGTCGCGATGAACACCTGGGCGGCCGAGGTGGAAAAAGCCGCTGGCAAACCAATCATGACCTCCTTTCACGCCATGTTCAGCCTTGGCGCTGGCCTTGCCGCAGCCCTTGGCTATGCAGCCATCAAGGCCGGGATCGACGTGCCCCTGCATTTCGCCAGCGCCAGCCTTTTGGTGGGGACAAGCGCACTGGCGATTGCGTCCATCCCATGGGTCTCGCCCCGCAGCGCCCACAGCAACGCCAGCCTGTTCGCCTTTCCAAAAGGCACGCTGGTCTTTGTTGGGCTGACGGCCTTTGCTGCCGCAATGGGCGAAGGGGCGGTTGCCGATTGGGGTGCTGTGTTTTTAAACGGTAGCATCGGCACCACCGAGGCGCAGGCCACCTTGGGCTACACGGCATTCTCCATCGCGATCTTTGCGATGCGCCTGCTTGGAGATCGTGTGATCCACCGTTTCGGCGCGCAGAAAACCGCACGGGCCTCGGGCAGTGTCGCCCTGATTGGCGTCCTGACCGTGGTCGGCGCCCAAGGCCTGGCAGTCGCCCTTCTGGGTTTTGCTCTCATGGGGCTTGGCTATGCGGTGCTGTTTCCGCTTGCCTTCTCACGCGCGGCCGCCGACCCGAACACCAGCCCCGGCCGCGCCATCGCCTCGGTCGCCACCTTGGGCTATGGCGGGCTGCTGCTTGGCCCCCCGGTGATCGGCTTTGTCGCGCAAGCAGCATCGCTGCGCTTCGCGCTGCTTACCCTCGCGGCGCTGGCGCTTTTGATCATCGCCTTTGCGCCCCACCTGCGCAAACCACAACCCTGACCCCCGCTTTCTTTTCGGTAAAAATATCGTAAGCGTCCGGTCTGGCCGCCCCTATGCTAAGCGGACACTATCAATCACACTCTATGCGCGGCAGAGCAATGAGGTCGGACGCTTACGCTGCGAGTGGGGTACCGGTGGGAGGATTGCCCGTCCGACTACGGCCCAGCGACGACAAAATTACAATCGGTTCAACCGGTGGAGCCATCGCGGCCTTTGGGGGCGCATCTTCGCCGCCCTTGCGGCCCCGGCGGAACTGCCGGGCGCGCCCACCGCTCCGCACATGGCGGAACCGAAGCACCTGCGATCTTGGACAAACGCCCAGCCGCCGCCCCGGCTTATGGCCGACAAGGGCTATGACGCGAACAGCTTGCGCGACCGTCTTGCGGCAGCAGAAACCAAAGCCGTGATCCCCGCAACCAGATCGCGGCCCCCCCCCATCCCCTACGATGAAACCGCATACATCAACCAGAACATGATCGAACGCGCCTTGTGTCGCCTCAAGGACTGAAGACGCATTGCAACACGATATGACAAACTCGCCATCTCCTTCGCTTCAGCCGTCGCAATCGCAGCGATCGTCATCTGGTGGACTTGATTGAATCTGGACCCTAATGCACCAAGAACTCGGCATGAAGTGCGCCGGCAGCATTGATGCTTTTCAAAATGTCGATCATATCATGAGGGGCAACCCCCAAAGCATTCAGCCCGGCGACAACTTCTGATAGGTTGGTCGAGCCCTCAACCTCTGCCATTCCGGTGCCGGGGGCGGGCGTGATGCTTGCGTTTGTTCGTGGAACGACAATTGTCTGGCCGTCGCTGAAGGGATTGGGTTGCACGACCATTGGCATTTCCTCAACGCGCAATGTCAGGCTTCCTTGGGCTACAGCCACGCGGCTTATCCGGACATCTGCCCCCATGACAATTGTGCCAGAGCGCTGATCGACGACAACCCTTGCCCGGGTTTCCGGCTCAACCAGAATATTCTCAATCCGACCGATAGCATGCGCTGGTGAGGGCATGCGAGACGTCCCCATGTCAAACGCAACAGTGCCTGCATCCATCATCACGGCCACGCCCCGGCCAAAATTTGTGTTGATAGCGGCTTCAATTCGCCCTGCCGTGGTGAAATCCGGAGTCCGCAACGCGAGCCGGATTGTATTGAGCCCTGCGAAATCGAAATCAATTTCCTGTTCAACACGTGCCCCCGAGGGAATCACCCCAGCCGTCGGCACCCCCTGAACAACACGGGCAGCGGCACCTTCTGCGGCAATTCCGCCAGCAATGATCGTGCCTTGGGCGACGGCATAGACCTGCCCGTCCGCGCCATTCAAGGGTGTCATGATCAATGTTCCCCCCAATAGGCTTTTCGCATCTCCAATTGCGGAGACGGTCACATCAATTCGTCCACCCATCCGCGCGAATGGCGGCAAGGCGGCTGTCACAAACACCGCAGCAACGTTCTTGGGGCGAAATTGTTCGCCATTCACATTTACCCCCAAACGTTCCAGCAGGTTGGTCATGATCTCTTCGGTGAACGGGGCATTGCGCATACCGTCACCGGTTCCGTTCAGGCCAACGACAAGCCCATAGCCGACCAGATCATTCCCACGAACACCGTCGAACTCGACCAGATCTTTAATTCGGATAGGTGCCGAAAATGCAAAGGTTGGAACGAAAAGAAGAAGAATCAACAATTTTATCATCTTAAAAAATCCACTAATCTAAGGCGTGAAAGCCGCGCGGTGACGGAATATAGCGTTTCCAGTTGGGTCTGTGCGGCTTCCATGCGCGTCGCGGCTTCATAAGGGTCCACGGCAAGAAGATCCGAGCGTGCCAGGCGCAGCGCCGCTCCCTCTGCCTCATTTCGGGTTTGCGCCTGCTCGATCCGCGCCTGTGAAAGACCGATCTGCCCGGCAAGGTAAGTTCGATCAGATTGGTTTTGCATCAAGGCAGAGCCAGCCAGCCTTGTGAATTTCAAGCCGGTTTCAGGATTTGGAATCACAGTTCCCCGATCAGCCAATGCGATCATTGCCAGGGATTTGACCGCACCCTTTATCGCAGGGTCCATCGCGGTCACGCCAAGATCAGCCCTGTCTTCTGCCGAGACAGCAATCGGGGCTGAAGCCGCGCCACCCAGATAGCCAATGCTGGCAAAGCCCGCAGGGTCATCGAACCAGGCGGTCACGGCCGTTTGCATATCTTCTGCCGTCACAGCACCGGCGCCTGAAATGGCCGCTTCTAAGGCTGCAAGTATGACATCTGAACTTGCGACTGCGGGCCCGTTGGTTGCTATCCCCGCAAAAAGTGTTCTGTCGCCAACCTTGGAGTTGAGCGAGGCCAGCACCGCCTTGAAATTGGCAGTGCCTTCTTTTAAAAATGTGTCTAGAATACGCGGGCTTTCCATATTGCTCGCATTCAACACCGATGGGCCCATATTTTCTGTCAGCGCATCGATTTGGCCAAGGACCGATTGCATCGCATTGCTGGTCATCGCTGCCATATCGGTTACATGACGATAGCCCTTCAAGCGCGAAAGCGTCACCTCCAGCCCTGCCACACGCGTAAGATCGCCCCCGAGTTTTCGGCCAACATTGGCAGTATACCCCGTCGTCAATTCCTGGGCCGCAACGCTTGCCTCTTGTTTCATACGGGTTGTCTGGCGGCGCAACATAAAGGTTTGTGCCATGTCACCAATGCTATTCACTGCCATTTCTACATTCCCAACAAGATTTTAAGCATATCATCCGCGGTTTGAATCACTTTTGCATTCGCAGCATAGGCCTGCTCCACCAGCAGCAGGTCTTGAAGCTCTCGATCGGTATCAACGCCGCCTTGCAGTTCCAAGCTTTGCAGCGCTGTCGCGCGCGCGGCTGAAAAGCCTGCCTCGACTTCCAACTGAACCCTGTTGTTTGTCACAACGGAAACAAGATTTGACGACAATGACAGTACGTCTCGATCATCACCGGCAAACTGCCCCGATGCGATTGGGCGCGGATCATTCAAGGCGGATTGCATCGCTGAAAACAGGGCAGATTGGCCTGCGGGGCCAGCCGTGACCGCCCCAAGACCGTCTCGGATACGCCAGAGTTGTCCGGCTGCGCTAGGGTCAACAGCCGTGTTAAGCCCGATACGGATGGCGATTCCGTCTTCATTTGCAGTCAGAAAGGCAGAGCTGGAATCGGTGAAAAGCCCCGCATCGGCGGCAGTCAAGGTCGGGTCCAGCGCAGGATCTTGAAAGCGAAAGATCAGATCGCGCGCAAGGGAATCCAGTTCAGATTGCGCCCTTGGGGCCAATTGATCGCGAATCGTAAAATCGGCAATGAGTGCTCCACCTGCCAGGGGGCCTGTTGCGCCCGTGCTGACTGGGTGACCGTTGAGGGTAAGGCCAGAAAGAGCCCCTGATCCAAGCGTCATATCTGGTGCAATGACCCCGACAGCCGAGAAACCCAGGATAGCAGGCTTACCCTCAAGCAGCGACGCCCCACCCGCTGAATAGAGCGCAATCCTGCCGTTTTCTCTTGGAATTTCGCGAATGGGAATAATGCTGGATATTTGGTCGATCAACTGTTGTCGTTGATCCAGCAGCGCCGAAGGGTCCCGGCCCGCGCCCGCAGAAGATGAGATATTTTGATTCAGATCGGCGATCGCAGCCAATGCCCGATTGACAACGCTCACCTGTGTGGCAATGCGTTTATCTGCCTCTTCCCGCATCGTTTGAACCTCTTTTGAGGCCGTACGAAAATGAGAGGCGAGGCCACGCGCTGCCTCGACAACATTGCTTTGGCGCACACTGCTTTCGGGCTCCGCTGATGCCGCAATCAACGCGGAGTCGAAATTTGCGAATTTCCCGCTGAGCGAAGAGCTTTCCGTTGGGCTGCCAAGTACAGTCTCAAGCCGGGTAAAGAAATTCGATTGCTGAGCCGTGCTGGCGGCATTGGCATCCGCGATCCGGCGATCTGCCACAAGGGCTTGGTTTATCTCCCTTGAAACACCAAC
Source organism: Pseudorhodobacter sp. (assembly GCF_034675685.1). Classification (GTDB taxonomy): domain Bacteria; phylum Pseudomonadota; class Alphaproteobacteria; order Rhodobacterales; family Rhodobacteraceae; genus Pseudorhodobacter. The sequence continues at coordinate 89,089 of NZ_JAUCDA010000018.1, forward strand.
GATCTTAACGCCTTGCCCGGTATTTCCGAGGCGCCGCGCAGTGACTTCAAGCTCGCGCCGACCGTAGCCCTCGGTTAGCGCGTTCGCAATGTTGGAAGAGATCAACTCTGCGGACCGGGCGGCAGCCGTAAGCCCCGAGAGTGCGCTCGACATGGATCCTGAAATACTCATCCGCTAGGCCCTCTATCGTTTGATATTGGTGGTTTCTTGCAGCATCTCATCAACGGTCTGGATAACTTTGGCGTTGGAAGAGTAGGCGCGCTGCGTTTGGATCAACGCGGTCAGTTCTGCTGCCACATCGGTGGTGGAGCCTTCGCGCGCGTAACCCACGACGGCGCCGGTTGGGCCATCACCCGCATCCCAAAGGAAAAAAGAGCCTGATTCTGGCGAAATCTGATAGGTTTGGTTGTTGAGGGCCACAAGACCGTTAAGATTGGGCACGTCAACCATCGGAATTTGAAAAAGCCGCCGTGTGAAGCCAGTATCATAGGTCGCGTTGATGTAGCCTTTCTCGTCGACCTCAACCGCAGTCAAATTGCCAACCGGGGACCCGTTTTTGGTTATAGAGGTTGGCGCGAAGCTGTCAGAAAGCTGCGTCAGTCCATTCGGGTCACCCAACCGCCCTATTGTCATCAGGAGCGGGCCGCCAGCCACCGTCATATCCAATGTTCCATCCGCAGGTGTGTAGGCCCCGCCAGATACCGTTGCCACGGATAATAGCGTGCCGCCTGCACCACGGGAATCGTCAAATGTCAGGGTATATTCCCCAATGGTAGCGCCGCCTTGCGCAGAATCCTTGATGACCATCGTCCATTCGTTCGACGACCCGCTGCCCGGTACCGTCGGTGTGAAGGAAATGTTCAAAGCCTCAGATGTGCCAAGGTTGCCAAAATATTCGACCGAAAGAGGCAGCGTGTCGCCGGCAGCGCCTGCCTCGGTATTGGTTGCAGGCAGGTTGACCCCAAGTTTCAGGGCCGTTGTGGGGTCGCCCGCCTGCTGGTTTGCGTTGATTGTAACAGGCTTCAGCCCCGAAATGGTATCGCGCGGCAAAACCGGAATTGTGCCATCCGCGTTTGCTGGCCAGCCCAAGAGCACAAGCCCTGAATCCGTCCGAAGCGTTCCATTCGAATCTGGCCGGAAAGAACCGGTCGTCGTCATCATCATTGTTCCGCTTTGTACGCCGTTGGAGATGCTTACCGCCGGCGCAACCGGCAGCATGCCGCGCCCGGAAACTGCAATATCCAAGGCATTTGATGTGCCGACCAATGCGCCGCGTTCGTCAATCATGCGGGTCGTGGACGTGCGGACACCACCGGCCGAATAAAGGCCTGCATTTTGCGATTGCGTGATCACCATGCTTTGAAAATCAGCATTCGCCCGTTTGTATCCATAGGTGCCAGAGTTCGCGATATTGTCGGAAATTGTCGCGAGGCGAGTGGCATTGGCATTGAGCCCGGCCACCCCGGCATTGAGCGAGGAGGAAATCGTCATGTGTTAGCGCCTTTCTGCTGCTTCGACCCTTGGTCAGAGTCCAAATTGCATCCTGCGCCTTAAGATCAGGCTAATAGGTAAAACTTGATCTACCTTCTCATGTCTTTGCGGGGCTTCATCGGTCTTTGCGCAGCAAAACAACTTCCAGTCGGTTGTTCCGCACGGCCATAGGGTTCGATGTAACGGGTTTGCGATCAGCAAACCCACTGACCCTTGCAAACCGTGCCGAATCGTCCGCGAACTCTTGCATGAGTTCGCGCAGCGACTGGGCGCGTGCTGCTGACATTGCCCAGGCCGGATTGTCGATCAGCGTTATGGGAAAGGATCGAACAAACCCGTTCACGGCCAGCTTGTTTGTGGTAATGCCAAGAACATCCACCAAAAGCGCCGCGATGTCTTTGGTAATGGGTTCAGGCTTTGCCGTCAGGCCTTCGAACAGCGGGACATCTTCCAGATCAAATATCTCAATAGTCAGCCCTTCGTCGGTAACTTTAGTGATCACATGCCGTAACGCACGTTCCATTGTCATGCTTTCGCCACTGCGGGCCGTAAGGATTGCGTCAATCTCTGCGGCTTGCGCAGCCATCTCTTGCTTGAATTGCGCATCCTTTGCTTCGTTGCCGCCAGCGCCATCGGCCACTGAATATAAATGCACCACACCAGAGCCACTTTCAGGCTGGTCGCCATCTGCTGTTACGCTATCGCCACCAAAGGCGCCGTCGCCGCCCCCCGAAATTCGATTGACCGGAATTGTCGGGCTGAAGTAATCAGCCAGCCCTTTGCGTTGTTTCTCTGTTGTCGCATTCAGCAGCCACATCAGCATGAAGAAGGCCATCATGGCCGTAACAAAGTCAGCATAGGCAACTTTCCACGCCCCACCGTGGTGCCCACTGGCCTTTATGATCTTCTTCCGCTTAATGATGACTGGCCTGGCATTTGATTGCCCGTCCATCACACCACCCAATTTATTCACCCAAGCTCAGATATAAGGGAAAGCGGTGAAAGAGGACTTAACCTGTAGAATTTTCCTGATTTCAGGCCGCCTATGTGAGGGGCTGCCCACCAAACGCCCAAGATAAGTCATCGCCGCCACCTGCAATGCCATCATGCCGCGACGGCAGCACCCGCCTGCATCACCGCGCTTCGGCGCCCTGGGGTGGTTTTGCAAAACATCGCACCGTAACGAAAGACCGTAACGAAAGCCGGTTATGACGGCAGGATCATTGCACAGGCCAAGCCTGTTTTGGTGGCCCTCTGCCTTTCGAAACCGGGTCATGGGCTGCGGGTTGCCATAATTTGCCAGGGATGGGCTTTGGCAAATACCTGAAGCGCTTTGGTCAAATGGCCCTTGATTTCACCTGGCAGTTGGCCTATCCCCCTGCCTAGGCACAGGAGTTTAGCTCAGTTGGTAGAGCATCGGTCTCCAAAACCGAGGGTCGTGGGTTCGAGTCCCCCAACTCCTGCCAGCCTATTCAATCACTTAGATAGAAACTAGCCCCCGCAGTTGGGAGTTTTGTTCTCGCTTCATGCGTTTCCCGCGTCTTCAAAGCCGATTCTGCAAGGCGTGGATCACGGTGCAAATAATGCGCATCGAGGATACGTTCGATGTCTTTGAGGCTGTGGCCCGTAAAGCTTGCAATGCCGAGCTTTTTGAGAACGCAGAGGATCGTCGCGTACCTGCGCCGCAGGGGTATTGGACAACCCTGAGCGGCGCGCGGGGCCAAACCAGCACTGCCGTGTTCAGGATGCGGCCGATTTGGGAAAGCAGACGAGGCGGGGCCGATACAATCAGGCGAGCAGAAGCCGCAGCCCTATATGGTTGAGCATGGCTTGCTCTTCTGCGCCCGGTGCGCGGTCGCAGATCAATGCGCTGGCGGTTTGCGGAGATTTCCAGCGCAGCGGGGCAGGACGGCCAAATTTACCGTGATCTGCCAGAAAAAAGCATTCCGACGCTGCGGATCGCATGGTGTTTCGCAGCGAAAACCCTTCACGGTCGAAATCGGTCAGGCCTTGCGCGGCGCTAAGGCCCCCAAGGCTGATGAAGGCTTGGTCAACATTGTAACCCGCCATCATTTCTGTTGCGTCGGGTCCGGTCGTTATGTTTTGCGCCAGCGCAAGGCGCCCCCCAAGCAGCACCACCTCGGCACCATTGCCCAGCTCTTGCGCGATGGCAATGTCATTGGTCCAGACCTTCAGCCCAACACGCGCCCGCAGCTCTTTTGCCAGGGCAAGCGTGGTGGAGCCGCAATCCAAAGCCACGCGTGAGCCGTCTGGCACAAGCGATGCAGCCAATTTTGCGATGCGGGTCTTGCCCTCGATATTGGTGGCAAGCCGGGCCTGCAAATCTGGCTCTTGCAGGCCCAGGCGTACCGCACCGCCATAGACTTGCCGCAGCACCCCCCGCCCCGCCAGATAAGCGATGTCATTGCGGATCGTTTCGCGGGTCACCGCAAGCAGGGCTGCAAGCTCTACCGTGCGGGCCGTTTCCACGCGTTCCAAATGATCAAGGATGGCGCGATGGCGTTGGATTGGAAGATCGCTCATATTCACCTGCTGTTTTTTGCTTATAGGTGCCACAGAATTTTCGATATGCCAATAAGTTAAAAAAACTTCCAAATTATGCCAAGTCGCGCTAGCCCTGTCTGAGACAGTCAGAAAGAGGTATTCCGATGACCAGCACCGACCTGCCAAGCCATGCCCGCGTTGTGATCGTCGGGGGGGGCGTTATTGGCGCCTCAACCGCCTATCATCTGACAAAATTGGGAATTTCTGATATTGTGCTGCTGGAACAAGGGCAGCTTTCATCGGGGACAACATGGCATGCGGCCGGGCTGGTGGGGCAGTTGCGCGGCCATTCAGTGATGACCAGGTTGATCCAGTATTCCACCCAGCTTTACGCGGGGTTGCATGCCGAAACGGGGCTGCAAACCGGGTGGAAGCAATGCGGGTCACTGTCGGTGGCGCGCACGGATCAGCGGATGACCCTGCTGCACCGCACCATAGCCAGCGCGCGCGCCCAAGGGGTGGATGTGCAGGAATTGACGGCGGATGAGGCGGGCGAGAAATGGCCGCCGATGCGGGTGGATGATCTGAAAGGTGCGATCTGGCTGCCCGGTGATGGCAAGGCGAACCCGACCGATCTGACGCAATCGCTGGCAAAGGGCGCGCGGATGGGCGGGACCCGGATATTTGAAGGCGTGCGGGTGACCGGAATTTCCCAATCCAAGGGCCGGGTGACGGGGGTGCAAACCGAACAGGGCCCTATCACGGCCGACATTGTGGTCAATTGCGCGGGCCAATGGGCGCGCAAACTGGGGCTGATGTGCGGGGTTTCGGTGCCGATGCACTCGGCCGAGCATATGTATATCGTCACAGGGGCGGTGCCCGGCGTTCACCCCGACTTGCCGGTGATGCGTGACCCGGATGGCTATATCTACTTCAAGGAAGAAGTCGGCGGTCTGTGCATGGGCGGGTTTGAGCCGGTCGCAAAGCCTTGGGGGATGAACGGAATCCCCGATGATTTCGCCTTTCAATTGCTGGAGGATGACTGGGACCAGTTCGAAATTCTGATGGAAAATGCCCTGATCCGGGTGCCGGGGCTGGAGGCGGCCGAGGTCAAGAAATTCTACAACGGGCCAGAAAGCTTTACCCCCGACAACAACTTTTTGCTGGGCGAAGCGCCAGAGTTGAAGGGGTTTTTCGTCGGTGCTGGCTTCAATTCAATGGGGATTGCCAGCGCCGGTGGCGCAGGGCGCGCGCTGGCGGAATGGATTGTCGAAGGTGCGCCGACGATGGATCTGTGGCCGGTCGATATTCGTCGTTTTGCCGGGTTCAACAACAACCCGACATGGCTGCATGACCGGGTAAAGGAAACCTTGGGTATGCATTACACCATGCCCTGGCCGAACCTTGAACAAGACAGCGCGCGGCCGTTCCGCCGTTCCGCGCTTTACAATCGTTTCAACGCCAAGGGTGCCGTTTGGGGCAGCAAGATGGGGTGGGAGCGGGTGAATTATTTTGCCCGCAACACGGCCGAATCCGCCATCGAATATGCCTTTGGTCGGCAGAACTGGCACGATGCGGCGGCGGCGGAACATATCGCAACCCGAACCGGCGCTGCGCTGTTTGATCTGACATCTTTCTCAAAGCTGATGGTCGAGGGGCGCGATGCCTTGGCCGTGCTGAACCGGATCTGTGCGGCAAATCTTGACCGCCCGGTCGGGGCTTCGGTCTATACCGGCATGTTGAACACCCGTGGCGGCTATGAAAGCGACCTGACGGTATTCCGGTTGGCCGAGGCGCGATTCATGGTGGTGACCGGGTCGGCGCAGGCGGTGCATGATGCTGACTGGATCCGGCAGAACACCCCCGAGGACGCGCATGTCTGGGTGTCGGATGTTACCAACGCGTGGTCGGTGCTGGCGGTAATGGGCCCTGACGCGCCCGCGCTGCTGCAAAGCCTTTCGCGCAGCGATTTATCCGATGCGGCGCATCCCTTTGCCACCGTCCGCGAGATTGATCTGGGCTATGCCACGGTTTTGGCGAACCGGATGAGCTATGTCGGCGAGGCAGGGTTTGAGCTGTTTGTCCCGGTGGAATTCACCCTTGGCGTCCATGAGGCCCTGGTTGGGGCGGGGGCACTGGCGCATGCGGGCTATTACGCGCTGGACAGTTTGCGGATAGAAAAGGGGTTTCGGGCCTGGGGCCGGGAACTGACCCCCGACATCACGCCCTTCGAGGCGGGGCTTGGCTTTGCCGTCGATTTCACCAAACCCGGCGGCTTTATCGGGCGTGACGCATTATTGGCGCTGAGGGGACAACCGCTGCATCAGCGCATTGCACAGTTCAGCGTTGATGACCCCGCCCCCCAACTTTGGGGGGGAGAGCTGTTGCTGCGTGACGGCGTGCCGGTGGGCAAAGTAATGTCGGCGGCCCATGGCCATAGCATCGGACGGCCTATAACCCTGTGCCGGATTGAAGAACCCGCGCGCAGCATCGACCGGGCCTATCTGGCCGAAGGCGCGTTCGAGATTGACCTTGCAGGGGCCAGGTTTGCCGCGACATGGCACGCAAAGCCGCCCATTTAGCAGGCCGGCAGGGCGCGGGGCCGATAGGTAGGGGCGGCCCCCATTGTTCGGCCTGTCATTTGCGTGATCTTGTGCGATTGCCACCAAGGCGCTATCGGCCATTACATACCGGCCTGCGCCGCTTCCACCTGCAACCAGACGCCCCCTTCAGGCCGCAAGGTCAAAATCATCACCGGCTTTGGCGCTTTGCCTTCCACCAACGAAAACCGATGCCGTGCCAGCAGGGTCGCCAGTATGATCACCGCCTCTTGCAGGGCGAAATTGGCACCGATGCAAACCCTTGGCCCATCGCCAAACGGAAGATAGGAAAACCGGTCAATCGCCTTAGCGTCGACAAAGCGGGCGGGGTTGAATTGATCGGGGTTTTCCCACAGCATATGATGGCGATGAAGCGCATAAATCGGCAAGATTACCGTATCGCCACGGTGAATCTCTCGCCCGCACAACGCATCCGCGACCTGCGCTGTGCGTGACAGGAATGCCGCTGGCGGGTACAGGCGCAGCGTCTCGTCAATGATCTGCCGGATCAGGGGAAGCCTTGCAATATCGGCCTGCGTCGCCGCCCTGCCCCCCAAAACCCGCCGCGCCTCGTCATGGGCTTGCGCCTGAATGGCTGGATCAAAGGCGCATAAATACAACGCCCAGGATAGGGTCAGGGCTGTCGTTTCGTGCCCCGCCACGATAAACGTCAGCAAATTATCCCGCAGCTCCGAGGTCGTCATCTTTCGCCCGCTCTTGGGGTCTTCGCCTTCCAACAGCAGGTCAAGCAGGTCTGGCACGTTGCGCCGACCGGCTTTGCGCCGGGCTTCGATGGCGTCATCCGCGATCCGTTTCATTTCCCGCATCGCCTTCCCGGCCATCACCCGCCCGGGGCGCGGGACCCAGCCCGGCAGGCCCAGCAAATCAAGCACCGAAACCTTGGCGGCGTGGCCGATGTACCCCTCGATCGCCCGATGCACCGCAGCCCGATCAAACCCCTCACCGCCCGAAAAGGTCACGTCTGAAATCACGTCAAACGTCGCGGCGACCATCTCGGCAAACAGATCCGCAGCGCGCCCTGTCGAGGCCGCAATCCGCGCGCTGGATCGTTCGGCTGCTGCCGTCATAACCGGGGCAAGGGCAGCGACATTGCGGTGGCTGAACACCGGTGCCGCTGTCCGGCGTTGCCACAACCATTCCGCCCCTTCGGCCACAAACAAGCTGTCACCGATAGCCTGCTCCAGGATCAGTTTGGTCACGGTCGATTTCGGATAATCCTCGACCTTGTCCCGCAACACCCGTTTCAGCGCGCCGGGGTCCATGACCATATGCCAGCGCTTGCCGGTCCGCCCCGACAGCATCGGCTGGCGCGTCGCAATTTCCGGGATCAACGCCAAGACGTTCTTTTGCCCTGCCCGCGCCGAGGCCAGAATACCCAGCGGCCTATTGTGCAGCGGCACGCGGGCCGGCAGATTTTGTGGTGCGGGGGCGTCAGCCGCAAGCTGGGTTGGCATGGTCTGCTCCGATCCTTCAGATGGTATGTTTGACTATAGGCGCAAATCGCGCCAGGGAAAGCTGCATGGTTGCGCAGCCTCTTGGCAACGGCTATGGATAGAGGCTTGTTTGCCCAGAGGATCTTGCATGATGATCGCGCGTCTTTCTGCCTTGGTGCTTGCCGCCGCCCTGCTGTCAGCCTGCGCTGGTCCGCAAGTCGTTGAAGCTCCGGTTGCCCTTGGTGACTTCAAGCTGGGCCTGAATATCGTCAAGGCGGATAATCCGCAAAAAGTGCCGATTTCGCGCGATGCCGACCCGCAAGACTGGGACGATAGCCTGACGGCCGCGCTGCAAAAACGGCTTGGCCGCTATGATGGCGACAAGTTCTATAACCTTGGCGTGTCGGTCGATGCCTATGCCTTGGCCCCTCCGGGTATCCCACTGGTGCTGTCGCCAAAATCGGCGCTGGTTGTTACAGCACGGGTCTGGGATGATGCCGCCGGCAAACAACTGAACGAAAAAGGCGAGCAATTCACCATTTTTGAGGGCGTTGATGGCGAAACCATGGTTGGCTCGGGCTTGACCCGCACGGCAGAACAACAGATGGAAAAGCTGAGCTTTAACGCGGCCAAACGCATTGAACGCTGGCTTTCTGACCATCCAGAGTGGTTTGGCCTGCCCCCCAAGCCGAAAGAGGCGTTCATTTCCACAAAGTGATCTTGATTTTTCTGTCTATCAAGGCTATCTCGCGCCCGACATAGAACGGGTTCGGCATCGGGCCCCCCAAATTTTGAGGCTCTCCGCGATGGCTAAGGCAAAGTTTGAACGTAACAAACCGCACGTAAACATTGGCACGATTGGTCACGTTGACCACGGCAAGACGACGTTGACAGCGGCGATCACGAAGTATTTTGGCGATTTCAAGGGCTATGATCAGATCGACAACGCGCCCGAAGAAAAGGCCCGCGGGATCACGATCTCGACCACCCATGTGGAATATGAGTCGGCAGAGCGTCACTATGCGCATGTCGATTGCCCCGGCCACGCCGACTATGTGAAGAACATGATCACCGGTGCGGCGCAGATGGACGGCGCTATCCTGGTTGTGAACGCCGCTGACGGCCCGATGCCGCAAACGCGCGAGCATATTCTTTTGGGCCGCCAGGTGGGTATTCCCTACATGGTCGTCTACATGAACAAGGTTGACCAGGTCGACGACGAAGAGCTGCTGGAACTGGTGGAAATGGAAATCCGCGAGTTGCTGTCCAATTACGACTACCCCGGCGACGACATTCCGATCATCCGTGGGTCGGCTTTGCATGCGCTGAACGGCACCCGCCCGGAAATCGGCGAAGAGTCGATCAAGGCGCTGCTTGCGGCTGTTGACTCCTATATCCCGACTCCGGCGCGCGCTGTTGACCAGCCGTTCCTGATGCCGGTTGAAGACGTGTTCTCGATCTCGGGCCGTGGCACTGTTGCGACCGGCCGGATTGAGCGCGGGATCATCAAGGTCGGCGAAGAAATGGAAATCGTGGGCATCCGCGACACCAAGAAAACCGTTTGTACCGGCGTTGAAATGTTCCGCAAGCTGCTGGATCAGGGTCAGGCTGGCGACAACGTGGGCCTGCTGCTGCGCGGTGTTGACCGTGAGGGCATCGAGCGTGGTCAGGTTCTGTGCAAGCCGGGTTCGGTCAAGCCGCACACCAAGTTTGAGGCAGAAGCCTATATTCTGACCAAAGAAGAGGGTGGCCGTCACACGCCATTCTTTGCGAACTACCGTCCACAGTTCTACTTCCGCACAACCGACGTGACGGGTACTGTAGAGCTGCCGGAAGGCACCGAAATGGTGATGCCGGGCGACAACCTGAAGTTCAACGTAGAACTGATCGCCCCGATCGCCATGGAAGAAAAACTGCGCTTCGCCATCCGTGAAGGCGGCCGTACCGTCGGCGCCGGCGTCGTTTCGAAAATTATCGCCTAAGATCAGGCCGGATCCAACAAAGGGCGCGCAGGGCAATCCCTGCGCGCCTTTTTTCATGCAATATGGCCCCCTGCGCAGGCCTATTTATAGCGTTTCAATTTTCACTTGAAACCCAGCCGGTCACATAACGCATTGAAATATTTGACTTCAAGCAGCCCCATGCAAGCCAGATGCATGGCGAAACGCCTTAAGACGGTGATATATTTTATCAGTCGTCCAGGGCATCAGTTTCTATCCGTGATCGTTGGCGTTTTGTGGGCCAGGTTCAAGGCGAACCGCTTCAAGCGCCAAGCAAGGCCCTTGCGGCATCGCGTGCGGCCGGGGTGATGGTGTCGCCAGCCAGCATGCGGGCGATTTCCTCAATCCGGTGATCGGGGGTCAAGGGGGTCACGGTTGAGGTGGTCATGCCCTTGGCGACCTTCTTTTCTACCCGCCAGTGATGCGCGCCAAGCGCCGCAACCTGTGGCGAATGGGTAACAACCAAGACCTGCGCAGTTTCCGCCAAAGCGGCAAGGCGGCGGCCCACAGCATCGGCGGTGGCCCCGCCGACCCCCCGGTCAATCTCATCAAATATCATGGTCAGTCCGGGGGTATTGCCCGACAGACAGACTTTCAGCGCCAGCAAAAAGCGCGATAGTTCACCGCCAGAGGCGATTTTGTTCAGCGGCCCGGCGGGTGCACCGGGGTTGGTGGCAACGGTAAAGCTGACCTCATCCGCGCCCTCTGGCCCTGCGTCACTGGCGCTGATTGCGGTTGAGAAAACCGCCCGCTCCATCTTGAGCGGGGCCAGCTCGGCCCCCATTGCTGCATCCAGCCGTTTGGCCGCAGCTTTGCGGGCGCTGCTCAGGGCCTCGGCTTGGCGGCGGTAGGTGGTTTCAGCCGCATGCAAGGTGGCATCCAACCCGGCAAGGTTCCCCGCCCCGTCGTCAATAACAGCAAGGCGCTTGCGCAAAGTCTCGGCAAAACCATCCAGCGCATCCGCCAATACGTTATGCTTGCGGGCTAGTGCGCGAATGGCAAACAGGCGCTCTTCCAACTGTTCCAGCTCTACCGGGTTGAAATCCAACGCCGACAGGCAGTCTTCAACACCAGATTGTGCTTCATCGAGTTCCACCAGCACGCGGCCCAACGCGGCAATCGCGCCCTCCAACCGCCCGTCAGCCCGGCCCGCGGCCCCCTCAAGCCAGCGCAAGGCGTCGACCAGCGCCGCCTCGGCGCCTTGATCCGACAAGGCAGTATGCGCGCGGGCAATATCTGTACGGATTTTCTGGGCAGCCTGCATCGCACGGCGGCGGGCATCAAGTGCTGCTTCCTCGCCGGGTTCCGGGCTTAGCTTGTCCAACTCTTCGACCGCATGGCGCAGATAGTCTTCCTCTACCTTTGCGGCCTCCAGCGCCTCTTGCGCGCGGATTTTGGCGCGACGCGCTGTGGCAAGCGCCGTCCAGGCGGTGCGAACCGGGGCCACATCAACCCCGGCAAAGGCATCCAATATCTGCCGATGCCCGCGCGGATTCAACAAGCCACGGTCGTCATGCTGGCCATGCAATTCCACAAGCGTATCCGACAAGGCGCGCAACACCTCGCCACTGGCGCGGCGGTCATTGACCCAAGCGGTTTTGCGGCCATCTGCAGTATTGATACGGCGCAGAATCAGCTCATCCTCGGCCACAATTCCCGCATCGGCCAGAACGGTCCGCGCCGCATGCCCCGGCAACAGATCAAACACCGCCGTCACTTCGCCCTGATCAGCCCCCGCCCGCACCAATTCGGCGCGGCCGCGCCAGCCCAGAACAAACCCCAGGGCATCCAGCAAAATCGACTTGCCCGCCCCGGTTTCGCCCGTCAACACGTTCAAGCCCGGTTGAAACGCAAGGTCCAGCCGATCAATAATCAGCAGATCGCGGATTTCCAACGAGCGCAGCATCAAAAGCCCCCGGCCGGTCGCAAAGGTAAACGCACCTTACAACCACTTGCCCTGAATCATTTGGGCATAGACATTGCGCAACCAGCTTTGGCCCTTGGCCTCCATTGACAGGCCGCGCCCGGTCAGCAAACGGTGACTGTCATCATAGAACGGGCTAGACTGGTAGTTATGGCCCAGAATAGCCCCCGCCGTTTGTGCCTCATCCGTCAGGCCAAGCGCCAAATAGGCCTCAACCAACCGATGCAACGCCTCGGCGGTGTGGGTCGTGGTCTGGAAATCCTGCACCACAACGCGGAAACGGTTTATCGCCGCTGTATACTGTTGCTTTTTCAGGTAATAGCGCCCGATTTCCATTTCCTTGGCGGCCAAATGGTCAAACGCCAGTTCAAACTTCAAAATCGCCGAGCGCGCATAATCGCTATCCGGGTAGGTCTCGATCACATCGCGCATACCTTGCAGCGCCTGGAAGGTCAGGCCCTGATCGCGGCCTACCTCATCAATCTGATCATAATAGGAAAGCGCCAAAAGATACTTCGCATAGGCGGCATCTTCTTCGCCGGGGTAAAGATCAAGGTAGCGTTGCGCCGAGCTGCGCGCGTCTTCGTAGTTCTGGGCCTTGTGCTGGCTGAACGCCTGCATGATAAGCGACCGCTTTGCCCATTCCGAATAGGGGTAAAGCCGCTCTACCTCTGAAAAGTAGCGAATCGCTTTTTCAGGCTTGGCGCCAGTTTCCAGCGCCAGCTCTCCCTGTTTGTAAATCTGCTCTGCCGTCAGGCTTTCCAAAGGAACCTGATCCTGGCTACCGCCACCACAGCCAGAAAGGCCCGTAACGATAAGCGCCGCCCATATCAACACCGCGCCTGACTTCACGCCTGCCATCTTCCGCCTACCCCATAATCCTGCAAGAACCGACCGTTGTAGGCCGGGTTTGAACTGTCCTAGCACAGAAAAATCCGGTGCGCAAAACGCCTTTCACTCTTTTTAGGCTGCTTAGCAATGAACCGGGATATCAGAGCGCAAAACACCCACGCCAGGAAGCTTTCTGCCGGTCGGAATACCACATTCCACGAATTCCCAGGCATCCGGGCGTGCAAAAAGCGCGCGCAGCAGGCGGTTGGTCATCGCATGACCGGCACGTTGGCCAATATAGCGACCAAGAATCGGCCCCCCGGCAAGCGCAAGATCGCCCAAAGCATCCAGCATCTTGTGGCGCACCGGCTCATCAGCATAGCGCAGCCCCCCCGGCGACAGCACTTGATCACCTTGAAACACCACCGCGTTTTCCAAATTCCCGCCCAAGGCCAACCCGTTGGCACGCATCGCATCCACATCTGCCTGACGGCAGAACGTGCGGCTGTCGCACAGCTCACGCACAAAGGCGCCGTTTGACATGTTCAGTGTTTTTGCCTGATGCCCGATGGCTGCATCCTCAAAGTCAATGCAAAAATCTATTTCCAGCATATCCGACGGCTCCAGCCGCGCCACTGCAGCGCCCTCGCGCACCTCAACCGTTTCCAAGATGCGGATTGCACGAACCGGCACGCTTTGGCTCCGGATACCTTTGGCAAGCAACCCCGTGACGAAAGGCCGTGCAGAACCATCAAGGATCGGAACCTCGGGGCCATCAATCTCGATCAACGCATTGTGAATACCGCAGCCCGCAAGGGCCGCCATGATATGTTCAATCGTTGAGACGCTATGCCCGGCGTCGTTCTCTACCAATGTGCACAGGCGCGACGGCACGACCGCATCCCAACGGGCCGCGATCATTGGATCACCGGCAACAATATCCGTGCGCAAGAACCAAATGCCATAATCGGCAGAGGCGGGCTTTACGACCATACGAACCGGCAGGCCGCTATGCAGCCCGGTCCCGACAAAAACCGCATTGGATTTGAGTGTATGTTGCAAGGTGTAACCTTCCGGCCATTTCATTTTTCGTCTCACTTACGCGTTACCGATTGCACGCTTCGCCCAAGCCTTTAACAGCAAGATCAATAACATGCTTTCAGTGAATTTTAGATAATCGGTTGGGCGGCGCGCAACAACTCACTCTTTGTGACCTTCTGTTACAAACCCCCATTCCGGTTACAGAACCCCGCCTATCCCTTGCTAACACCTTGATATAAAAATGGAAAAGGCCCACCAAAGCGGGCCTTTTCCTGATCTGATTTGAACAGGTCAGTTCGCCTGACGACGCAGAAAGGCTGGAATCTCGATCCGCTCTTGATCGGCATTCATCTCGGGCTCGTCATCATAGGTGGATACGGGCGGCTGGTGGCGTCTGGTTTGCGGCTGTACCACCGGGCGATCAACAGGGGCTTCGCCATGGCCGGCCATCCGATTGATGAGAGAGCCGATACCGAACCGTGGGCGCGGCGCCTCGGCTGCGGCCGGGCGTGATACCGGGGGCGGTGCCGAATGTGAAGCCGCTGCCGGGCGCTGCGCCGGCGATTTGGAAACCGCAGCCTGCAAGCGGGCCAACGCCTCGGGCGACGGGCTGCCTGTCGGGCGCGGACGTGGTGCCACGAATTGCGATGCATCCGCATCCAGCGACGCAGTCAAGGCACGCGGCTTTGGTGCAGGCGCAGGTGTCGGGCGATAAGCGGGCGGCGGCAGATCATCCGACACGCCAGCGAACTCATCCTCATCTGCGTCGAAGGTGGCAGGGGTTTGACGGTCAAACAGGGTCAGCGTTTCTTCTTGGACAGGGGCCGGGCGCGGCTGCGGGGCCGGTTTTGAAGCAGCCCGCGGGGCCTCGGCAACAGGTTCGGCGTTGGGGGCCACAAAGTTCGGGCTGGTCAGCGGAACAGCCATCGACCGGCGCGCCACAGGTGTTTCCCGCTGCAAGACGTTGGCATCAATGCCGGTTGCGACAACAGAAACCCGCAGACGGCCTTCCATTGACGTATCAAGCGTCGAACCGACGATGATATTGGCATCCTGGTCTACTTTTTCCCGGATGATATTCGCCGCCTCGTCCAGCTCAAACAAGGTCAGATCATAGCCGCCGGTGATGTTGATCAACACACCCTTGGCGCCATGCAGGCTGATTTCATCCAGCAGTGGGTTTGCGATCGCCTTTTCAGCGGCTTCAACGGCACGGTTGTCGCCTTCCGCCTCGCCGGTGCCCATCATCGCCTTGCCCATTTCGTCCATAACGGCGCGGACATCGGCAAAGTCGAGGTTGATCAGGCCGGGGCGTACCATCAGGTCGGTTACCCCTTTGACGCCCTGATACAGCACGTCATCGGCCAGCGCAAAGGCTTCGGTAAAGGTAGTGCGTTCATTCGCAAGGCGGAACAGGTTCTGGTTTGGAATAATGATCAGCGTATCGACAACCTTTTGCAGCGCCTCGATGCCATCCTCGGCTTGCTTCATGCGCTTGTTGCCTTCGAACTGGAACGGCTTGGTGACAACGCCCACGGTCAGCACACCCAATTCTCGCGCGGCCTGCGCGATAATCGGGGCCGCACCTGTGCCCGTGCCGCCCCCCATCCCGGCGGTGATAAAGCACATATGCGCACCCGCCAGATGGTCGACAATCTCTTCAATAGTTTCTTCGGCGGCGGCAGCACCGACCGATGGGCGCGCCCCGGCCCCCAACCCTTCGGTAACCTTGAGGCCCATCTGAATGGTCGAGGTTGCGCGGCTTTGCTGCAATGCCTGCGCATCCGTGTTGGCAACCACGAATTCAACACCTTCAAGCTGCTTGTCAATCATGTTGTTGACAGCGTTGCCGCCTGCCCCACCGACACCGAACACGGTGATCCGCGGCTTCAATTCTTCGCGCTGTGAAGTCATAATCAGATTTAATGTCATTGCCAGTCCGCCTGCCTAAGAGTGTGCCTGCGCCTTAAGGTGGCGCTTTCAGTCCCGATATTTCACAATTGTTACTCGTAACCAACCCAAAGGTCACGAAAAAAACATGTCTTCACCACAAAATATGGGCGAAAACATGCCGTTTTTACGCGATATCGACGGTAAAGCTGTGTATTGTGGTTACCAGTTGTCTTTGAACCATTTCAAAGCACGCCTGAGTGATCTTGCCGGGTAGCGTTCGGTCGGAATATCGAAATCCCACCATTCGTCCTGGGGATGCGCCGCGAACAGGCACAGCCCCACCGCCGACGAAAACGCAGGCCCGGTTGCAGCCTGTGGCAAGCCCTGAACCCGCAGCGGCCGGCCAAGCCGAACACGCTGGCCAAGAATACGCGCGGCCAGGCCATCAAGCCCCGGAATTTGGCTTGCGCCCCCGGTCAAGACGACCTGCTGACTGGGCAGATGGTCAAAGCCTGCGGCATCCAGACGCGCGCGCGCCTCTTCCAGAATTTCCTCAACCCGCGGGCGCATGATGCCGATAACCTCGGTCCGGCTGACCTGGCGGCGGTCTTTTTCCCAATCGCCACTGTCGCCGCCAATCTCGATCATCTCGCGGTCATCCATCCCGGTTGCATGCACCCCGCCGAATTTGGTCTTGATCCGCTCTGCCGTGGTCAGCGGCACCTGCAACCCCTTGGAAATGTCAGAGGTGACGTGATCACCGCCCATCCGCACGGAATCCGCATAGATCATATGCTTTTTCATGAACACCGAAATGCCGGTCGACCCGCCGCCCATGTCAATGCAGGCAGCCCCCAATTCCTGTTCATCCTCGACCAGCGACGACACACCCGAAACATAGGCCGATGAGGCCATACCGGCCAGTTCAAGGTCACAGCGCTTCAGGCAATAGATCAGGTTTTGCACCACGCTCGCCTCGACGGTCATCATGTGCAGATCGCAGGACAGGCGGTTGCCGATCTGGCCCCGCGGATCACCAAGACCAGAGCGATGGTCCAAGGCAAAGTTCACGGGATGGGCATGCAGCACCTCGCGCCCTTCGCCAATATCGGGCACATCACAGGCCGCAAGAACCTGCGCCACGTCTTGATCACTGACCACGGAATCTTGCAATTCCCATTCACCAGCAAGGCCATAGCTGCGCGGCTCGGCGCCAGAAAAGCAGGCGATGACGTGGTCAACCCGCACCCCTGCCATCTTTTGCGCCGATTGCACGGCGGTACGAATGGCGCGCTCGGTTTCATTCATCACCGAGATTTCGCCAAGACGCACCCCGCGTGACCGGGTTGTCGCCGCTCCGATCACCCGGAATGAGGATTGCCCGGCCATGGAGCCGACCCCCTCGGACTCGCGCGTGGTGCTGGCATTTTCCAACCGTAAGATCAAACACCCAACCTTACTGGACCCGATGTCCAGGATCGCAATGACGCCGCGTTGCATAGCTGCGCGGCGAATGTTTCGCATGGCGCGTTGGGCTTGATAGAGATCGGTCATAGGTCCTTCTCCGCAGGAATGATGCCGCGCAAGCGGCGCATTTCGGCCAGCGCATAAGGCGCAAGTCGCAGGGTCGGGCGGCTTTGCAAACGAAGGTCAACCGCCTGAACATCGCGGCCCAGCAGGTCTTGGGCCTGATCCAGCGCAATAAGACGTTCCAGCGCAAAGGACGGTTGCTTGACCGGCAAAAGGATGCGCTGACCGCGATCAAGCACAATATCCCAGCGCCGATCCCCCATACGCACCAAGCCGCGCAAACGCGGCAAAATCGGGCCAGCCGACGCCAGGATCTGGCGGGCCTCGGCCATCGCCTTATCCGCCCCCTCACCGACAATCAGCGGCAGTTCGGCACGATCATTGCGATCTTCGATTTCGGCAATCCGGGTGCCGGTTTCATCCACCAGCCAAATCCCTGCCGCATCACGCCAGACAAAGGCCGGCTCTCGCTCTTTGACGCTGACCTGCAAAATCCCGCCTGATTGCACCCGGACATTGACCTCGGCCACCGCGTTCAACTGCGCAATTCTGGCCCGCGCCGCCTCCAGATCAAGATCAAGCGAGCTTTGCGGCAGCGGCAGCGCAAGCGCGACCCGAACCGCCTCGGCCAGATCGGGCGATGCCCCATCAACCGCCAGCAGCTTGACCATAAACTCGGGCCGGTTCTTCACCTTTTCGCGCAGGTCGGTATAGATCGAACTCAGGTTTTCGCGGCGCCCCTCATCTGCCAAATACAGGCCCAGCCCAAAGGTAACGACAAAGGCGGGCAGGCCCACGCGCAGCGCAGCGCGCACAAAGGGCGTCAGCCAAAGCCGTTGCAAACGATAGGAAATCCGGCTGGGGGCCGGGTCACGGCGCTGCGTATTACGGCGGTTAAGGTCACGCTTTGGCGCGGTCATCGGTCGCATGAGGCATCCTCTACAATCCAGCGGCAAAGCGCAGCAAAAGACATACCGGCCTGCGCCGCCTGTTCGGGCGCAAGCGAGGTTGGCGTCATGCCCGGCTGGGTGTTGGTTTCAAGCAAGATCAACCCCGCCAGCCCGCGCGTTTCATCCCAGCGAAAATCGGTACGCGACAGGCCACGACAGCCAAGCGCGCGGTGGGCACGCAGGGCGTATTCCCTGCAAGCCTCTGAAATATCATGCGGAACATTGGCAGGCACCTCATGGCGCGACCCACCAACGGAATACTTCGCATGGTAATCATACCAGCCATCAACGATGATATCCGTGACGGCCAGCGCCCGATCCTCCAACACCGCTACCGTCAGCTCTCGTCCCGGCGCATAGGTTTCCACCATCACCACAGCCGGCATATCATCCGACAGTTGCGGTGGGGAATTGGCGGCCTCATGCACGATATAAACCCCGACCGAAGAGCCTTCGTTATTGGGTTTCACCACATAGGGCGGCGGCAAAACATGGCGCGCGCAGACGTCAGCTTTCGGCGCAAGCACACTGGCGACGACCGGCAAGCCAGCCGCGCGAAACGCCGCTTTTGATTTATCCTTGTCCATCGCCAAGGCCGAGGCCAGAACGCCGGAATGGGTGTAGGGAATGCGCATCCATTCCAGCAAGCCCTGAACGCAGCCATCCTCGCCCCAGCGGCCATGCAGGGCATTGAACACCACATCAGGCTTGATTTCCGTCAAACGTGCGCAAAGGTCGGCCCCGGCATCCACCGTCACCACCTGATATCCCGCCTCCGTCAGCGCCGCTGCGCATTCGCGCCCAGATGACAAGGATACCTCCCGCTCTGCGGAAGGCCCACCCATCACTACGACCACCTTGGAGGCTGCCCCGCTCGACATGCCAACCATATTTACTGCCTCAAGACCTTTTGCGGCCCATATTATTGTTTTTCAGCAAGCCTTTCACCGACCCGCCTGATTTCCCACTCTAACGACAATCCGCTGTGTTGGAAAACCCTATTTCGTACCTCTTCACCCAATTCTTCCAGATCTGCGGCGGTTGCGCCACCTTTGTTGATCATGAAATTGGAATGCATCTCGCTCATCTGTGCGCCACCACGGGTTGCGCCGCGCATCCCGGCATCCTCGATCACTTTCCACGCCTTCAACGCCTGGCTGTCATCGGCCCGCCCGGTTGAGGAAAACCCCGCCGGATTGCGAAAGGTAGAGCCTGCGCTACGCTCTTTCATCGGTTGGCTGGCATCGCGTCTGGTCAGTTGTTCGGTCATTTTATCGTGCAAATCCTGCGGGTTGCCCTGCGGCGCGCGGAAACTGGCCGCAACAATCACAGCCCCTTCCGGCAAGGCCGATTGACGGTATTGCAGATCAAGCGCCGCTGCGGGCAGGGTCATTTGCTGGCCTTGGCGCGTAACAACCTGAATTTCGACAAGAACGTCGGCAATATACTGGCCATAGCAGCCCGCATTCATCCGCACCGCGCCACCGATAGAACCGGGGATCGTGCGCAGAAAGGTCAAATCAAGCCCCGCATCCGCCGCCTTGCGGGCAACATGGGCATCAAGGGCCGCCGCCCCTGCGGTGATGCCGTTCGCCTGAATGGTGATCGCGTTGAACCCCCGCCCCAACCGGATCACAACCGCCCGCACCCCCCCGTCACGCACGATAAGGTTAGAACCAACGCCCATCGGAAACACCGCAACCTCTGGCGGCAATGCGGCCAGAAACGCCGCCAGATCCTCGACATCGGCGGGCTGAAACAGCCAATCGGCCGGGCCGCCAACCCGCAGCCAGGTCAAATCAGCCAAGGGGCGGTTCGGGGTCAGGGTACCTCGAACATCGGGCATGGTATGCAGCATATTTTGGATCATGGCCGCTTGGTAACGCCAGCGCTTGATTTCGGCAAGCGCGGCGTTGAACCGGGTGGCAAGATTGCGCCGGATTTGAAAAACCCGACGGCTGTTCAAGCGCCAAAGCCGCCGCCAGCCCCGAACCGCATTGCAAGCAATGCCGGCCTTGGGCTGACAGATGCCAAGGTGGTTTCAACAAGGCCTGCCAAGCGCTTTGAAGCGGTTCATCCTGGCCTTGACCACATATCGCTGCCCGAAATCAAAGATTTCAACGCGATATGTGATCGGCCTTGTTTCAAGCCAAAGGCGACACGCTTCAGGTCAAGCCTATTCCGCCGGATGCACGGTTTTCGACTTCACCCAGCGCCACAGGTAAATCACCGGCCAGCGCAAAACAGACGCCCCCATGGCAAAGATGACCAACCCCACAATGGGGCCGTTTACCCATGTCACCCAACCAAGAATAGGGATGCCCACGCCGATCAGAACATAGGCCGCGCGCCAGTGGTAATCCTTGCTTGGCAAAAAGCCGGTTACATTGGCCACAACCAGCCAGATCAGCGCGGCGGTCAGCGCCGAACTCATGCGGCTGCCCCTTGCAACTGGGCGGGCAAACCATTGGCCCAGGCCGAAATGGTACCGGCGCCAAGGCAAACGACCATATCCCCCGGCCGGGCCTGTTCACGGACCAGCCGTGCAAGGTCATGCTCATCCAGAATCGCGCGGGCATGGCGGTGACCGTGGGCAATAAGCCCCGCAACCAGATCATCGCGTGACGCGCCGGGGATCGGGTCTTCGCCAGCCCCATAAACCTCGGCAATCGCCACAACATCGGCTTCATTGAAACAGGTACAGAAATCGTCAAACAGGGTCGAGAGCCGCGAATAGCGATGCGGCTGATGCACTGCAATCACGCGGCCTTTGGTGGCCTGACGCGCGGCGCGCAAAACGGCGGCGATTTCAACCGGGTGATGGCCGTAATCGTCGATGATAGTTACGCCCCCCACCTCACCCACACGGGTAAAGCGGCGGTTGACGCCGGCAAACCCGGCCAGTGCCTCGCGGATTTCAGATTTTTTCATCCCCAGAAAACGGCACACCGCCACCGCCGACAAAGCGTTGGAGACGTTGTGATCGCCGGGCATCGGCAGGGTGCAGCCCTTTATCACCACGGGGTTGCCATCGGCATCAGGGCTTTCGCCTTGCAGCGCAATATCAAAATGCGCAACGCCGTCCACATAGGTCAGGTTGATCGCCCGCACATCGGCCTGCGCGTTGAACCCAAAGGTGATGACACGCCGATCGGTGATCTTGCCGACCAGGGTTTGCACCTCGGGGTGGTCGGTACAGCACACCGCAAGGCCGTAAAACGGGATGTTGGAAACGAAATCGAGGAAGCCTTTGCGCAGCGCGTCAAAGCTGCCCCAATGCTCCATATGCTCGGGGTCAATGTTTGTGACGATGGCGATGGTCGCGGGCAGGCGGTTGAACGAGCCGTCGCTCTCATCCGCCTCGACCACCATCCACTCACCCGCGCCCGCGCGCGCGTTAGAGCCGTAGGCGTGAATGACGCCGCCATTGATTACCGTCGGGTCAAACCCGCCCTTGTCCATCAAGGTTGCCACCATGGTCGTTGTGGTGGTTTTGCCATGCGTGCCCGCAATCGCGATATTGGACCGCATCCGCATCAGTTCCGCCAGCATCTCGGCCCGGCGCACCACGGGCAGGCCCATACGGCGGGCCTCCTCCAGCTCTGGGTTGCCTTTTTTGATCGCTGTAGAAATGACCACCACCGCCGCATCCCCGATATTTTCGGCCCGCTGGCCTTCAAATATCTGCGCGCCCAATGCTTCCAGCCGGTCGGTGATTTTTGAGGTTTTCATATCCGAGCCTTGCACGCGGTAGCCCAGGGTCAGCAGCACCTCGGCGATGCCCGACATGCCAATACCCCCGATGCCGACAAAATGAATCGGCCCAAGTGCGACGGGAAGTTTGGTTGCGGCATTCATAGCGAGGCTCTTTCTGTCAGGCTTTCGACAAGTTCAACAAGACGATCAGTTGCATCGGCGCGGGCATGGGCCAATGCGTTTCGCGACATGGCCAGCGCCGCCTGCGGGTTTTCAAAGACTGCCGCCATTTGCGCGGCCAGAGTATCCGCGTCAAGTGCGGATTCCGGGATAAGAATCGCCGCTTCGGCATCAACCAACCCCCGCGCGTTGGCGGTTTGGTGGTCACCGGTCGCGGCGGCATAGGGGATCAGAATCGCGGGCCGTCCGATAATCGAGATATCCGCGACCGAAGACGCGCCAGAGCGTGAAATCACAAGCTGTGCCTCGGACAAGCGGCGCGGAATATCGGTAAAGAACGGCTGAACATCGGCGTTTATGCCTGCCTCTGCATAGGCGGCAGCCACGCGATCAAGGTCCTCAATCCGCGCCTGATGGGCCACCCGCAGATTGGCACGCAGGCCCTCTGGCAAGGCGGCAACAGCCGTTGGTACCACATCCGACAAGATCCGCGCGCCTTGCGAGCCGCCGATCACGACAAGGCTCATCGGGTAATCGCCGGGCGGTATATAACCCGCGCCCGCACGTTCCAAAATCGCGCCCCGCACCGGGTTGCCGGTGTAGCTGCCGGCCACACCAGCGGGCAAAACAGTAGGCCAGGTTCCACAGGCCACAGCCATGACGCGCGGCGCGAAAACCTGATTCACCCGGCCCAATACGCCGTTTTGTTCGTGGATCATCCGGGGTCTGCGCAGCAAAGTGGCCGCCGTCAGCGCCGGGATGGAAGGATAGCCGCCAAAGCCGATGACAACCGCAGGGCGGTCGCGCACCATCCCCCAAGCGGCACCGATTACCCCGGCCGCGATGCGAAACGGCACCAGCATCTTGGCCCAGATACCTCCGCGCGCAAAGGTCGCCGAGGCCACTTCCTCGATCACCACCTCACGCGGAAAGCCCCCGGCATAGCGCGCACCGCGCGCATCCGTAGACAGCTTGACGCGCCAGCCGCGCGCCACCATCGCCTCGGCCAAGGCCTGCGCCGGAAACATATGCCCGCCAGTGCCACCCGCCGCGATTAAAAGCAAAGGTGCCATCAGCGCCCCCGCCGGAACAAGATTTCACCGATTTGCCCCTGTGGGCGCGTGCGGGTCAGGGCCAACAGCATACCCAAGGTGATGCCCGCCGCGATCACCGACGACCCGCCGTAGCTGACAAACGGCAGGGTCATGCCCTTGGCGGGCAGCAAGCGCACCGCGACGCCCATATTCACCATGGCCTGCACGGCGAAAATACAGGCAAGCCCCGCGCCCGCCAACCGGATAAACGGATCGCGTTCCCGCATCAGCCGAAACAAGGAGCGCACAACGATGGTCGCGTAAAGCGCGATGATGCACAGCACCAACAGCAGCCCGTATTCCTCGGCTGCGACAGCTATGATGAAATCGGTATGGGCATCGGGAAGCGACCATTTCACCTGCCCCTCACCCACGCCCACGCCAAAGAACCCGCCTTCCTGAATGGCATTGGTGGCATAGCCGATCTGGGTGCGCGGGTCGATCTCGGTTGACAGAAAGCCGTTGATCCGGCGGGCAAAATGCTCGGACGTATTATAGGCAAACATCGCGCCGCTGCCAACCAACCCCAAGACCAGAGCGATAAGGGTCATTGGCGCACCGGCGATGAAATACACCACCGACCAGCCAAAAATTATCAGTGCCGCCTGCCCGAAATCAGGCTGCAACGCCAAAAGCAATACGATGATGAATGTGACCAGGAACGACATGGATTTACCACGCGGCCCGTTGACTTCTTGTGCCGCGGCCATCAGCCAGGCGGTCAAAACGATGAAACCGGGCTTCAGAAACTCGGACGGCTGCACACTTGCAAAGCCAAAACTGATCCATCGCACAGCGCCCTTGCCAAAATCCGTGCCGATAAAAGGCAAAAGCGCCATCGCCGCAAAGGCCGCCAAGAACCCAAGCACACCCAAGCGGCGCACCATCGCAGGCGGCATCATCGAAATACCCAGCATTACAGCCAGACCAAGGCCACCGAAAAACGCCTGGCGTTTGACATAGTAAAACGCATCCAGCCCGTTGCGTTGCGCCAAGGGCACCGAGGCCGCAAGCCCCAATAAAATCCCGATACCAAACAGCGCAAAGACAGCGGCCAAAGACCACCG
Source organism: Pseudorhodobacter sp. (assembly GCF_034675685.1). Classification (GTDB taxonomy): domain Bacteria; phylum Pseudomonadota; class Alphaproteobacteria; order Rhodobacterales; family Rhodobacteraceae; genus Pseudorhodobacter. Next base: position 113,345 of record NZ_JAUCDA010000018.1, read on the forward strand.
ATCAATACTGCGCCACCAGCGGGGAAGAATCGGCTCCATCACCCTGCCGGGCATAGAGCCATAGACCATCTCAGTCATGGGGTACCGCCTGATTTGCCTGTATACTGCCTTCTTGCCCGGATGTTCCCCCGGATCTGCTGCAAAGCTTAGCAACGATCGGGCGCCATGGCTAGGGGCAAGCCGCCGCTCTGCGTCAATTCCGGAATTTTCATCCCGACCCGCTTTCTTTTCGGTAAAAATATCCAATCTGTGCAACCAGCAAGGCTGCACTTGGCTTGGGGTTGTCTTCAACCTGCCTCAACCAGACATGCGCCGCCTTTTGCAAGGGGCCCGCGCCCAGGACGCAAAAAAAGGGACGCCATAGCCGGTTTTACGCCGTCACTCCGCCAGCAATGCCTGGACCCTTGCGGTGAAATCGTCACCACGTATTTCAAAATTCGGATATTGGTCAAAAGAGGCCGCCGCCGGTGCCAAAAGCACCACATCGCCCGGCTCTGCCTCGGCCGCGGCCCGCGCTACGGCCTGCGCCATGGTTTCACAGATCTCATGCGGTGTATCGCCCAGCTCCAGCGCGAAATCGCGGGCGGATTGGCCAATCAGATAGGCTTTGCGCACAGCCCCCAAATGCGGCAACAGCCCCTTGATACCGCCCTCTTTGCCCAAGCCCCCGGCAATCCAGCGGATAGCAGCAAAAGCCTGCAACGCCTTGGCGGCACTATCAACATTGGTGGCTTTGCTGTCATTGACAAAGCGCACCCCGGCTTTTTCACCGACCAGTTGGCTGCGATGCGGCAGGCCCGCAAAGCTGTGAAACGCCTGTTCGATCACCCGCGGGCCGATGCCAAGGCCCCGTATCGCCGCATAGGCGGCACAGGCGTTTTGATGGTTATGCGCCCCCGGCAGGCCAGAAACGCTGCGCAAATCAATCGAGGCCACCTGCCGCCCCTTGCGCCACTCAGACAAGAACCCCTTGCGCGCAAATACCGACCAGCCGAACCCTTCCAGCTTTTGCCCCGATGAAATGCGGATAACCCGGTCATCCTGCGGCCCTTCTGCCATCTGATTTGCCAGATACCGCCCCTCGGCTTCATCGACCCCAATCACCGCGCGGTCTGGCCCACCCTCGGCGAAAAGCCGGCGTTTGGCGGCAAAATAGCCGCCCATGCCGCCATGCCGATCCAGATGGTCGGGGCTAAGATTGGTGAAAACCGCGATATCAGGCGTCAAGGCACGGGCAAGGTCGGTCTGATAGCTCGACAGTTCCAGGACCACAATTTCGCCGTCGATGCCGGGATCCATATCCAACACCCCCCGCCCGATATTGCCGGCCATTTGCGTCGGCCGTCCCGCCACCTCAAGAATATGATGGATCAGTGCCGTGGTGGTCGATTTGCCATTTGATCCCGTCACGGCGATCACGCGGGGCAAAGTATCAAACCCATCCCAATCCTTGGTCGCATAGCTGCGGAAAAACAGACCGATATCATTATCCACGGGCACGCCTGCGGCCATGGCATTGGCGATTGCGCGGTTCGGTTCGGGGTAAAGATGCGCAATACCGGGCGAGACGATCAGGGCGGCCACGCCCTCAAATGCCCCGTTTCTGGTCAGGTCGGTGCAGATAAAACCCGCCGCCTCGGCCTTGGCGCGGGCCTCAAGGCTGTCATCCCACAAGATCGGCACGGCCCCCCCCCGCCTGCAAAGCCCTGGCTGTGGCAAGCCCCGAGCGGCCCAGCCCCAGAACCGCGACCTTTTGGCCTTCAAAACAAGTGACAGGAATCATGGCGCGGCCTTTCTTGGATGTGCGGCACAGAATGGGGCCGGGTGGAGCGGGCTGCAAGGGTGGGAATGAGGGGGTAATGTTTCGACGCGAGCGCCCGCGTGCGAACATGTTTTTATAGTATTGATATTATTATATAATGTATATTTTGTTAACCTAATTTTACTGCCGGCACGGGGGCGGTTACCGCTGGCATGGGGTCTTGCGGCCGGCGGTGGGATTTGGATCTTTGTAAACAGATGAGGATGGTTGGTTGCAAGTTTGCAAGGCATGCCCTTAACATTCAGGCATTGGAGTCGAATGACTTGAGCGAGAGGAGCTGCCGAATTGTCAAAAAGGCCAACTGGATACAAGGCGCAGCTTACGGGCGATCAAGCCGAAATCAAAGTTGAGGACGTCTTGAACGATGCGAAAATATGGTGCGCCAAGATGTCGAAAGACAACGGCGAAGACTTCCTTGTCGAATTGGGCGCGTATAGCAACGATCGCGGGGAACGGGTCGAGCCCCAAATCGGCATGCTGCAAGTCAAAGGGCACCGCGCAGAGACCGTCGATCAGATTGACCCTGATTGCGCAAAACGCGTTGTTGACGACGTGGACAAGCTACGCCGATGGGCCGCCCACCCTGCCCCTGTCATCCTGATCGCTGTTGACTTGATTGATACCACGCCAACGTTTCATGCTGACGTTTTGGACAGTATCATCTTGCGCTATGCCCCTAACGGCCTTGCCGAACTTTCACAGAAAAGCATAACGATTACCTTGCCCCGGAGAGACGATTTGGCAGGTTTCGTTCGGCAAGAGGTGAAAGGGTTCTACGCAAAGAACGCCTTTCAACTCGATAGATTGGAACAGTCGGCAATTGAACGAAACCACTATGAGATTCTTTCGCGAGAGGATGATAATTACCCAGTTACTGCCAAAATCCGATCTGCCTCGTTTCGTATCTTGTGGAAAGGCCCGTGGCGACCCGCGCATTTTTGGGCAAGCCTGAATCATTTGGCAGATCACCTACAGACCACAGAGGCGGGGCAGACAAAGCCGTTCACAGCAAATTTTCATGTCTATCGCAGCTATAGGGATATGGTCGATAACAATGCTGTGGCGCATATGAAATGGGTAGAAGAAAGGCACCCGGAAACTGATACGATCAAAGAAATTACGCGCTTTCCCAAGCCGAAAAACTGGGCGCGGTTCAGGTTCAATACGGCCTCTTCATCGCTTGACGTTGCAGATCATCAATTTCCACAAATGGACGATAGCCTCTTTTTGGAAGAGGCCGGGCGCATTTGGGCCGCGTTGGACAGCCTTTCTGAAACCATTCGTGAAAACTTGAGCGATGTGGGAAGGCTGGACAAAACGGTTTTGCAAACTTGTAAGGAAACCTTTGAAGATTTGAGGTTTGTGCAGGTGGAAGAACTGGGATCGCCCTCACCACAATACGCCCTTCTGGACGAACTATTGCAAAGCTATGCAAGCCGTTTGGACGCGGTCATGAAGTGGCTAGCGGACATGGACGACATCTCAGAATCAAAACGTCAGCGATGGTTGCGGCGGGACATAGACATCGCTATTGGGCTATACAAAGCATTTGCGCCGGTTGAGGCGCAGTTGAGCGGCAGGACGACTTGAACACCGGTCTGGAGACATAAAGGCTGGCTTGATGCACAGGCCGGAGGCAACCCCGGCCAGCGTTCGTTTTCCTGGGGTGGATGCCCCTACCGCAGCTTCAGCGTGGCAAGGCCAATCAGCGCGAGGATCAGCGAGATGATCCAGAAGCGGATGACGATTTGCGGCTCGGCCCAGCCTTTTTTCTCAAAATGATGGTGGATCGGGGCCATCAGAAACACGCGGCGGCCGGTGCGCTTGAAGTAGAGAACCTGAATGATGACCGACAGCGCCTCGACCACAAACAGCCCGCCGACGATGGCGAGAACGATTTCGTGCTTGGTGCAGACAGCGATTGCGCCCAGCGCGCCACCCAAGGCAAGTGACCCCGTGTCGCCCATGAAAACCGCAGCAGGCGGCGCGTTGTACCATAAAAACCCAAGACCGCCCCCGAACAAGGCTGCGGTAAAGATAAGCAGCTCGCCGGTGCCGGGTACAAAATGGACGCCAAGATATTCAGTATAATTATAGTTACCAACGACATACGAGATAACACCCAGCGTTCCGGCCGCGATCATCACAGGCATGATGGCAAGCCCGTCAAGCCCATCGGTCAGATTGACCGCATTCGCGGACCCAACAATCACGACCATGCCAAAGGGTACGAAAAACCAGCCTAAATGAATCAGGGTATTTTTGAACACCGGCAGCGCCAGATTGTACGACAGGTCAGCCGGGTGCGACCAGGCCGCAGCCGTGCAGGCGACGGCGGCAATGACAAGCCCAAGCGCGAAGCGGAGTTTGGAACTGACGCCTTTGGTGTTTTGTTTCGAGACTTTGGCGTAATCATCGGCAAAGCCGATCAGGCCAAAGGAAAAGGTGACGCCCAGCACAATCCAGACATAGGGATTATCAAGCCGCGCCCACAACAGCGTGGAAAACAGCAACGCCGAGAGGATCAGCAGACCGCCCATTGTCGGCGTGCCGGCCTTGGCAAAATGGGTTTGCGGGCCATCGTCGCGGATGGGTTGGCCCTTGCCCTGACGGCGGCGCAGCAGGTTGATCAGCGGCAGGCCAAAGATGAAGCCAAACACCAAAGCCGTAAAAAACGCCATGCCCGCCCGGAAGGTGATGTAGCGAAACAGGTTGAAGACATCGCCGCCATCTGAAAATTCCGTAAGCCAGTAAAGCATTCATTCGGTCCCTTGATGTGAGGGGGACGGTTGCCCCAATTTGCGCAAAACGTCAACCACAAGGCTGACCATGATGCCCTTGGAGCCCTTGACCAGCACGATATCGCCAGCGTCGACCAGATGCGGCGCCTTTGGCAGCAGCTCGGCGGCGGTGGCAACCCAATGGCCGCGCTTGGATTTCGGCAGGGCGGCATGCAGCGCCTGCATCCGCGGGCCGACACAATGGACAAGGGTGATCTGGGCCAGCGCCGGATGCGAGGCGAGGGCCGCGTGAAGCGCCGTCTCGGTCGGGCCAAGTTCCAGCATGTCACCCAGAATTGCGATACGGCGGCCTGTGCTGATGCGGCCAACGCGGTGCGTGGGCTCGCAGGCTGCCAGCAGGTCCAGCGCGGCTGCGGTAGAGGTGGGGTTGGCGTTGAAGGCATCATCAATCAGGCCAAAGCTGTGGCCCTCGATCGCATCGAGCAAAACGGTTTCGCGGGTGCCACGGCCCGCAGGCGGGGCCCAGCGACCAAGATCCGTCGTCGTGATCGCACGGTCGAGGCCAAGCGCATCTGATGCCGCCAGCACAGCCAGCGCGTTGGCTGCGAAATGTTTGCCGGGGGTGGCCAGTTTGAAAAGCATATCTTGCCCGGCGTGGCGGGCGCGGGCGATCGTGGCAAATTCCGTAACCTGCACATCGGTCAGGCGGTAATCGGCCTGGGCATGGTTGCCAAAAAGCACTGTTCGCACACCCGCAAGCGAGGCTTTGGCGGTGAGGATCGGGGTGACTTCAAGATCGGCGGGAAGAATGGCGGTTCCGCCCTGCTCCAACCCGTCGAGGATGGCGGCTTTCTCGGCGGCGATCCCTGCAAGGTTTTCGAACGCCTCCAGATGGGCCGCAGCAATGGTGGTGATGATGGCGATATGCGGGCGGGCCATACGGGCAAGCGGTGCGATCTCATTGGGGTGGTTCATTCCGATTTCCAGAACCGCAAGGTCGGTATCCGCAGGCATGCGGGCCAGGGTAAGCGGCACGCCCCAATGGTTGTTATAGCTGGCCTCGGCGGCATGGACCTTTGCCTGACCGCCAAAAGCCGCGCGGAGCATTTCCTTTGTCGATGTTTTGCCGACTGACCCGGTGACGCCAATCACGCGGGCCTGCGTGCGGGCTCGCGCGGCAGTGCCAAGATCTGCAAGCGCTTCAAGCACATCCGGGACAATGACGAGCGGCGCATCGGGGGCAACATCTTTGGGGATGTACGAGGCCAGCACGGCGGCGGCCCCTTTTGCCAAGGCGGCCGCAATAAAATCATGGCCGTCGCGGACATCGGTAAGCGCCACAAAAAGATCGCCTCTTTCAAGCGTGCGGCTGTCAATGGACACGCCGGTCGCCTGCCAATCGGCAGAAGATGTGCCCGCCATGGTGCCCCTGGTGGCGGTGATTGCATCTTGGGCTGTCCAGAGCGGGGTCATCGGATGGTCCTTTTTTGGTGCGGGCGACGGTCTTGGGCAAGCGCCGGGGGACTTCACGTCCCCCGGTCCCCCTGTGGGATATTTGACCGGAAAGAACGCAGGAAGATAGAGAATGTTTGTGTTGGCGGCCCTAAATCAGGCCATCCAATGCGGCCACGGCGATGGAGGCCTGTTCAGCGTCATCAAAAGGGTAGGTTTGGCCTTTGATGGTTTGCCCACTCTCATGGCCTTTTCCGGCGATCAAAAGCGCGTCACCGGGGCCAAGGGCATCAACGCCGCGCAAGATCGCCTCGGCGCGGTCGCCGACCTCGGTTGCTTCGGGGCAGGCGGCCAGAATGGCGGCGCGAATGCTTGCAGGGTCTTCGGACCGGGGATTATCATCGGTGACGAAAAGGACATCGGCATGCGCGGCGGCGGCACGGCCCATCAGCGGGCGTTTGATGGTGTCGCGGTCGCCCCCTGCCCCGAAAACCACAACGATGCGGCCCATGACATGCGGGCGCAGCGCCGTCAGCGCGGTTTCCAGCGCGTCGGGGGTATGGGCGTAATCGACGAACACCGAAGCACCATTTTTCCGGGTGGCGACGCGTTGCATCCGGCCACGAACCCCGGTGAGTTGGGACAGCGTATCAAAAACCTGCTTCGGATCATCGCCCGCGCCGATGCACAGCCCCGCCGCAAGCGCCACATTATCGGCCTGGAACCCGCCGATCAGCGACAGTCGGATTTGATGCGCCTCGCCCAGCCATTCCAACCGCACATCCTGCCCACTGCCATCAAAGCGTTGGCCAAGGATACGCAGATCGGCTATCGGATCCCGGCCGACCCGCAACACATCTTGTTCGCGGTCTTCGGCCAGGTTCGCCATGGCGGTGCCGCGCGGGTCATCAATATTGATGACTGCCACGCCATCCTCGGGCAGGATGCGGGTGAAAAGACCGGCTTTGGCATCAAAATACGCGTCAAACGTATGATGATAATCAAGATGGTCCTGGGTGAAATTGGTGAAGCCTGCAGCGACCAGCCGCACCCCATCAAGGCGGCGCTGGTCAAGGCCATGCGAAGACGCCTCCATCGCCGCATGGGTAACGCCTGCGGCCTCTGCCTCGGCCAGCATGTGGTGAAGGGTGATCGGTTCGGGCGTGGTGTGGGGGCATGGGGCATGCCATGCGCCTTCGACCCCGGTGGTGCCGATATTGATGGCGGCGTGGTCCAGCGCCATCCATATCTGGCGGGTAAAGGTGGCGACAGAGGTTTTGCCATTGGTGCCGGTTACGGCAACCATGGTTTCGGGCTGTGCCCCGAACCACAGTGCTGCGGCATAGGCCAGCGCCTGACGGGGGTCTTGTGCCACGATAAGCGCGGCTGTCAGATCGTCAGGCGCGATTTCTTCCCGGGCAATCGCGGCACCCTCGGCATCGGTCAGGATGGCGCTGGCACCGCGGGTCACGGCCGCCCGGATATAATGTGCGCCGTGAATCACCGAACCCGGCATTGCCGCAAAAAAGATTGCCCGGCCGCACCGCCCGGCTGTCCACGCAAAGCCCTGTGATAACAGGGTTATCGCCGCCACGCGCCGTCAGGCCCAGGTCGGATAAATGTTTGGCCTGTGTCACATGCGCCCCCGGATTCAGATTACTGTCTGGCTGCTGATACCGTGTTCAGGGGGGTATATTCAATCTGTGGTCTGAGCCCCAAGAGCGGCGCTGTGCGGCGGATCACCTCGGCGGCGACCGGAACGGCGGTCCAGCCAGCCGTGCGGCGGGGTTTGGGGCCGGTATTCTCCGAGGCCTCATCAAGTGTGACGACCAACACATATTGCGGGTCAGAGGCCGGGAACATTGCGGCAAACGTATTGATATTCTTGCCTTTATCATAGCCGCCGCCCCGCTTTACCTTATCGGCCGTGCCAGTTTTGCCCCCCACATCATAGCCTTCAACTTCACCCATGCTGGCAGTGCCGCGCGTCACAACCTGACGCAGCATCGACGCGGCAATGGCGGCGGTATTGGCCGAAAGGACACGGGTGCCTTGTGGGATCTTGTCGCGTTTCAACAAGGTTGGCGGCAGCATCACGCCATCATTGGCTATGGCGGCATAGGCAGCGGCCAAATGCATCGGGCTGGCTGACATGCCGTGGCCGTAAGATGCGGTGATGGTCACGATATCAGGCCAGCGTTTGGGGATCAGTGGAATCGCGCCGGGGGCCTCGATCAGCTCCAATGGGGTGGCATCAAACAGGCCCAGCGATTTAAGAAAGGCTTGCTGGCGCATCCCTCCGATTTTCAAGGCAAGATTGGCCGTACCGACGTTGGAGGATTTGACGATGATATCGGTGACTGACAGTAAAGGCCCGTAATTCTTGCCCTCAAATTCGCCGATCTTATGCTTGCCCCAACGCATGGGCGCGTTGGCATCGACCAATGTGTCGGCGTTCACAAGGCCAAGTTCGATCGCTTGCGCGGCTGCGAAAATCTTGAAGGTAGAGCCAAGTTCATAAACCCCTTGCAATGCACGGTTGAACAGCGGGCTGTCGCCGGGATCGCCGCTGAGCAGCGGTTGCGGGCGGTCGTTGGGGTCGAAATCTGGCAGCGACACCATCGCGATGACCTCGCCGGTATGGACATCCATCAATACCCCTGCCGCGCCCTTGGCGTTCATCATGGTCATGCCGGCATCCAGCACCTCGGCCATGGTCGATTGCACCGTAAGGTCAATCGACAGCGCCAGCGGCGTGGCGGCCTGGGCCGGGTCGCGCAATCGCGCATCCATGGCACGCTCGACGCCCGCGACACCAATCACCTCGGCAGAATGTACGCCCTCGGCGCCAAAGGATGCGCCGCCAAGAATATGGGCCGCCAGTTTTCCATTGGGATAAAGCCGCATGTCGCGGGGGCCAAACAGCAAGCCAGGGTCGCCGATATCATGCACGGCCTGCATCTGTTCTGGGGAAAGCTTCTTGCGCAGCCACATGAAAGAGCGGCCATCCGTGAAGCGGCGCTGAAGATCATCAACATTCATGTCTGGAAATATGTCAACCAGCCCCTTGGCGACATGCGCCGGATCAACCATTTGTTTGGGCTGTGCATAAAGCGAAAAGGTCGAAAAATTGGTCGCCAGAATGCGGCCATTGCGGTCTGTGATATCGGCACGCCGACCGCTGATCTCGGCACCCGAGGCGGCAGAGCGCGGCTCTTGCGGGACCGATGCCGCCAACAGACCCATGCGGGCCCCCACAAGGATAAAGGCAGCAAAGAATGCCAGCCCAAGCAGCAGCAGCCGCCCTTCGGCGCGGTTTTGCGCACGCGCACGCGTGGCTTCGACGCGCAGACGAATGTTCTCACGCTCGATGTGATCCGGGTTTTCGCCTTTTTCACGGGCCGACAGAACACGGGCAAGCGGGCGCAGGGGGGTGCGGATCATAGCGGTTCCTCCGACCCTTTTGCCGGGGCATCGGCTGGGGTTTCAAACGCGCCGGCACCGCTTTCAACGTCGCCCATGGTCTCTATCGGGCTGCCCAGTTCGGGCGCGGCGATGGGGGGCAAAGGAAAGGCAACCTGATCAATACGGCTGAATTGCCCCGATTCCATCGGCAACAAGCCAAGACTGTCAAAATTCAGCGCCACAAGATCGCGCAGCCGTGCGGGGCGGTTAAGATAGGCCCATTCTGCCCGCTGTTGCGACAAGGATTCACGCAAACCCGCGATTTCGCGGTTCAGGTTGGAGACATCCTTCAGCGCCCGCTGGGTGGCATAGTTTTCGCGGTAAGCCCAAAAGGCAAGCGACATCAGAACCATGGCGGACAAGATAAACAGAAAGGGGCGCATTAACGATGTCCTTTTTTGTCAGATCGGGGCCGGGTGGCATGGCGCGGAGTGTCTGGCAGCACCGGGACACCAAGAGAGGCCGGATCAACCGGGCCCGCCGCGGCCTCTGTGCGTTGGCCGATGCGCAGCTTGGACGAGCGCGACCTTGGGTTTTGCGCCAGTTCCGCCGCATCGGGGGCAACGGCACCTTTGGTAATCAGGGTAAAACGGGTGGCATCCTCGGCGCGCGCCGGCGCATAGCGGTTGGTTTGCGCCGCATTGCCAGAACGGTTTTGAAAGAACCGCTTGACGATACGGTCTTCAAGCGAGTGAAACGTAACGACAGCCAACATGCCGCCGGGTTTCAAGGCACGCTCGGCGGCCATAAGGCCCTGTACAAGCTCATTGAACTCGGTATTCACCGCAATGCGTATGGCCTGAAAGCTGCGGGTGGCCGGGTGGCTTTGCCCCGGTTTCGGGCGTGGCAGGCAGCCTGCCACGATGCCGGCCAATTGCAGCGTTGAGGTCAACGGGGCCGCATCCCGCGCCGCGACAATCGCGCGCGCGATCCGGCGCGAGGCGCGTTCTTCGCCGTAATGGTACAGAATATCGGCCAGCATCGCCTCGGACGCGGTATTGACCAGATCGGCGGCACTGTCACCGCTTTGGGCCATGCGCATATCCAACGGCCCATCCTTGGCAAAGGAAAAGCCGCGCGCAGCCTGATCAAGCTGCATCGAGGACACGCCAAGATCCAAGACCACCCCGTCAAGCGGTTGGCCCGCATAGTGGTCCAATTCCGAGAAATTTCCCGCAACAAGGCGCAGGCGGTCCCCATAGTCAGCGGCCCAGGCGGCGGCCATTTCCAGCGCCGAAGGGTCACGATCAACGCCCGTCACGCTTTGTGCGCCTGCATCCAGCAAGGCACGGCTATAGCCGCCCGCCCCGAAGGTGCCATCCAGCCAATGACCGCTGACCGGGGAAACCGCCGCAATCAACGGGCCGATAAGGACCGGGATATGGGGCTGAACATCCGACGGATTGGGGCGACCGATGGCAGGATCGCGGGGTTCCAAGGCCTATACCCCCGGATCAATGTCGCCGAGCAGCGACAGCACATCCATACCTTCAAGAAGGTCATCGTCTTCATCATCAAGACTGCCGTTCACCTCATCATAGGTCTGGCGTTTCCAGATTTGAAACCGGTTCAGGGTACCTGCAAAAGCAGTCTCATCGCCCTCTTCATAGGCGATCTTGTCACGCACCTTTTGCGGCAACACAATGCGGCCGTTTTCGTCAATTTCAATGGTAAGCGAACGGGTGATCAGGTCACGTTCCGCAATCTGCCGCTCTTTGGAACCAAGCGGAAGCTTGCGCACCCGCGCGGCCAGAAGATCGGCATCGCGCACGGTGTAGCATTCGACGAATTGGCGGGTTTTGCCGCCATAAACCATCACAATGCGGGTCCGTGGAAAATCTGTGCTGGGCGGATCGCCGGCATCGAGGACTCGGCGAAAGACCGCAGGGATGGATACCCGCGCCTTGCTATCTACCTTTTGGTAGTATTCGCCTCTGAAGTCTTCCGACACGGTATATTCGCCTCTTTCGTCCCTTTGTCTTGTCCGATCCGTGACAAACCTGTTTTGGCTACCCCATAAACGGACAACGGCGGATTGAGCTGCTGCCACTGCCCAATCCGCCGCCCTGTCCCGTCTCCGGGGTTACCGACTGCGCGCGCCACCTGGGGGGATGTCTGCTCGCTCACGCGCCGGATTCTATGTTCGTCGGAAGCAAAAAAGCGGTTGCCTGTATGAGCCTGCTATTTTCGCCTTTTCGGGGTCTTTGGTAGCCCCTGTTTATCTTGCCCGTCTCTCGCTTCCGTAAAACATGGATGGCATGGGAAATCATGGGACGCAATAAAAATCTTTGCCTGAAATAGACTATATAAAGTTAACGGGCGTGCTGAAAAACTGTATTTAGTGGTGATTGCCGACAGGGCCGGTCTAATTGTACTACACATACTGGGCACACCCACTAGATATAGTGAGAACACCCTCACTTCCAAGCAATCCCAGAAAAGCCCAATTTATTTTACCGCACAGCCCAAAGATAGCAGACCCATGCGTTTGATACAGCAAAAACAACGTAATTCAGGGGCGAGGCATGGCGAGTCACGGCGAAGTGATTCGGAGATGTGGCGAAAACTTGTGGCCAATCCCAAAAAATCCCATGCCCTCCCCTTTCCATTGCATGCCCCCCCCCCTTTCCATTGCAGGCGTAGCCCCGGATCAACAGAAAAGGCCGTGCCCGTTTATCTGGGGCACGGCCTTGACCGTTACACGCGATGGCCTGGATGGTTCAGGCCATGCCACCCGCCACCAGACGCGCTGCAAGCGTGGCATAGGCCTGTGCTGCAGGCCCGTCGCCCAGGGCGATCGGGGTGCCGGCATCGCCCGCAATCCGTGTCTCCAGCTCAAGCGGCAACTCACCCAGAAACGGCACGCCGATTCTGGCAGCCTCGGCGGCAACGCCACCATGACCGAACAAATGCGCCTCATGCCCACAATTCGGGCAGTGATAGGTGGACATGTTTTCGATCAGGCCCAGAACCGGGGTTTTCAGCTTGGCAAACATGTCCAAGGCCCGGCGGGCATCAAGCATCGCCACGTCTTGCGGGGTAGATACGACAATCGCCCCGGTAAGCTGCGTGCGCTGACACAGGGTCAGTTGAATATCGCCCGTTCCCGGTGGCAGGTCGATAATCAGGATATCCAGCTTGCCCCATTCAACCTGGGTCAAAAGCTGCTGCAAAGCCCCCATGATCATCGGGCCACGCCAGACCACCGCCTCATCCTCTTTCAGCATCAACCCTATCGACATCACCGTCACGCCATGCGCCTGCAGCGGGATGATGGTTTTGCCATCGGGTGAGGCGGGCCGCTTGGAGACGCCCATCATCCGCGGCTGCGAGGGGCCATAGATATCGGCATCAAGCAGGCCCACACGGCGGCCCTGTTTGGCCAAGGCCACAGCCAAGTTGGACGAGACGGTGGATTTACCAACACCGCCCTTGCCAGACCCCACAGCAATAATACGGTCGATGCCGTTGATCGGCGCAGGGCCACCTTGCTGGGCTGTGGGGTGTTGGCCGATTTTCAGGCTCGGCGGGGCAGGTTTTGCGGTGGGACCATGGGCTGTCATCACCACCTGAACGCCCGTAACCCCAGCCAATGCGCGCAGAACTGTTTCCGCCTGCGCCTGCACCGGGGCAAGCGCGCGGGCCTGATCAGGCGTCGCGGCCTCTATCACAAAGCGGATATTGCCACCCTCCACCACCAGCGCCCGTATCAGATCTCGCGACACAAGAGTGCCGCCATCGGGCAAGGAAACCCCCGCCAGGGCCGCCATGACGCCGTCTTTGTCCAAAGCCATTCTTCCTACTCCGTTTATCTGCTTGGCCTAGCTTGTCGCTTTGCAGGCAAAGCGCAAGGGAATCTTGACCAAATGTTCAAGAACAAGGTGAAGCTGCTGTTTACCCTAGGGAATTCAAGCCCCTATGCCATGACATAACCGCATAGCTGCATTGCAGCATTGCAGATTGTGCAACCGCAGCATTTAGCCCATGTTACCCCTAACAGCGCAACACGAAGCGCTTTGCATAAAGAAAGACGAGGCTAGTGATGGCATATATGAACACTTCTTCCACTGTTGGTTCCTCTGCGGGGCTTGGCTTGATGGGCCGTGTTGCCGGTATGTTCAAATCGGCAGGTGAGGCGATGCGTCGCCGTCGCGTTTACAACCAGACCGTATCGGAATTGCGCGCGCTGTCGACCCGTGAATTGGCGGATCTTGGCCTGTCTCGCTCGATGATTACCCGCATTGCCCTTGAAGCGGCCTACGGCAACTAACATTTCAATTGCAGCGGCTCTCTCCTCCCTGGGCCGGATGCGACAACGGCGACACAGTTTTTCCCTCTTCTGGTGTCGCCGTCTCTTATACGGAAGCTGCTGTGCAAAACCTGCAGCTTCCAGACATACCAAACGGCTCTCTCCTCCTCCCTGAGCCGGGCGGGATACGCGGTGGCCCCTACCTCCTCCCGGGGGTCACCGCAAAAAGTTTCGGGTGCTGGTCTTTGTGATCACCCCATCTCAGACGCCCGGCTCTCTCCTCCTCCCTGGGCCGGGTGGCAGTCGCGGTGGCCCCTACCTCCTCCCGGGGGTCACCGCAAAAGTTTCGGGTGCTGGTCTTTGTGATCACCCCATCTCAGACGCCCGGCTCTCTCCTCCTCCCTGGGCCGGGTGGCAGTCGCAGCGGCCCCTACCTCCTCCCGGGGGTCGCTGGACAAAGTTTCGGGTGCTGGTCTTTGTGATCACCCCATCTCAGACGCCCGGCTCTCTCCTCCTCCCTGGGCCGGGTTACCTGACCGGCGGCGCTCCTCCTCCCTGAGTGCCGCCGCGTCCTCTTTCCTTCTTTCCTCCCGCTTTTCGCTTGAAGCGCTGCCCCTTGGCAGAGATAGTCCGCGCGATTGGACAGGGGCGGAAATATGCGGGTGTCTTTGATTTCCTCAGCGATTGTGGCCTCGTTGGTGGGGTATGGAAGCACGATTGCGCTGCTGTTGGCGGCCGCGGCAGCACTTGGCGCCACGCCGGCGCAAAGCGCCTCCTGGGTGCTTGCAATCTGCTTGGCCAAGGGGCTGACCAGCGGTTTTCTAAGCATTTATACAAAAGTGCCGATGGTGCTGGCATGGTCAACGCCGGGGCTTGCGCTGCTTGCAGCCAGTGAAGGTGTTACAATGCCCGAAGCCGTGGGGGCATTTTTGCTGGCAGCCGGTTTGATTGTGCTGACGGGGGCCTGGGGGCCGTTGGGGCGGTTGGTACAGCGTATTCCTGACGGAATTGCGGCTGGGATGCTTGCAGGGGTGTTGTTGCCGTTTTGCCTGCCGCTGACACAGGCCCTAAAAACCCTGCCGCTGCTGGTATTGCCAATGGTTGCGGTGTTCACACTGGTGCGGTTAAGAAATCCGGCCTTTGCCGTGCTGGCTGCCCTGGCTATGGGCATTGGATTGGCATTTTTGATGGGCGAGGCGGCCCTGCCCGCGCTGACGCTCAGCCTGCCGCAACTGACCTTTATCTTGCCAGAGTTTCAGGCGTCGATTCTACTGGGGCTTGGCGTGCCGCTTTATCTGGTGACGATGGCGTCGCAAAACCTGCCGGGTTTTACGGTGCTGCGCGCGGCGGGATATACGCCAGCGGTGCGGCCTGCGCTGCTGGCCACGGGCGGCGCCTCTTTGCTGTCGGCGTTTGCCGGGGCGCATACGATCAGCATGGCCGCGATTACGGCGGCGATTTGCCTGGGCGATGACACCCACCCTGACAAGGCACAGCGCTGGAAGGTAGGCATCGCCTATGCCGGGGTTTGGCTGATTCTGGGGTGTTTCAGCCCATTGATAATTCCGATCATTGCCGCCCTGCCCCCGGCGCTGATCGCCGCTTTGGTCGGATTGGCGCTGCTCGGGCCGTTGATGGGCGCGGCCACGGGGGCCTTTGCCCATACCGAACAGCGCTTTGCCGGGTTGGTCACCCTTGTCACCACCGCCTCATCCGTGTCTTTCTTTGGCATAGGGGCGGCGTTTTGGGGGCTTTTGGCGGGTCTGGTGGTTTTCGGCCTTGAGAGGTTGAAGAAAACACCCTGAAAACGCCTGCGGACTGCACAAAACCACCAGATCAAGGGCAAACCGCTTTAGAACGGCACGTCGTCATGCGCGTCATCGACCAACACGACAAATCCCGCAACCACCTTTTTTGACCCGGCTTTCTCAAAGGCAACGTCCAGCTTGTCGCCCTCGATGCCGTCAATCCGGCCATAGCCGAATTTCTGATGAAACACCCGATCGCCTTTTGTGAACGAAGACACCGCAGCCATGTCGATTATGCTGGTTTTTGCCGCACGCGGTTGCGCTGTCGGGCGTTGCGCCGACCGTTCCTGCATCCGTCGCCATCCCGGAGAGTTATAGACATCGGCACTGGCAACGCGCTCCTCCAGTCTAGGGGCTGGGGCTGCTGCGCCAAATCCGCCCCCATAAAGGCCGGGGGGGGTAAGGATAGCGACATGGGCGGCGGGCAGCTCGTCAATAAAGCGGCTGGGCAGTTGGCTTTGCCATTGCCCATACACGCGACGGTTTGCGGCAAAAGAGATGGTGCATAATTCCTCGGCCCGGGTAATGCCAACATAGGCCAGGCGGCGCTCTTCCTCCAACCCTTTGGTGCCGGATTCGTCCATGCTGCGCTGACTGGGAAACAGGCCATCTTCCCAGCCCGGCAAGAAGACGACGGGAAATTCAAGCCCCTTGGCGGCGTGCAGCGTCATGATGCTGACCTTGGCGCCCTGTTCCTCGGTCTCGTTCTCCATGATCAGGCTGACATGTTCAAGAAAGCCTTGCAGATTCTCGAAATTATCCAGCGCCTTGACCAGTTCTTTCAGGTTTTCCAGCCGCCCCGGTGCCTCTGGCGTCTTGTCGTTTTGCCACATGGCGGTGTAGCCGCTTTCTTCCAGTATCACCTCGGCCAGTTCGACATGGTTATAGTTTGGCGCAAGCGTCGCCAGATGCCAGCGTGCCATCCCTTCGGTAAAGACGCGCAACTGCCCGGCACCTTTGCCGCCAATGCCGCCTTCGGCCAGCAATGCACGCGCCCCATCCAGCAAAGACAGGCCACCAGCGCGGGCCACGCGCTGGATGTTTTGCTGCGCCTTGTCGCCAAGCCCACGCTTTGGGGTATTCACCACGCGTTCAAAGGCCAGATCATCATCCGGCGACACGGCAAGACGGAAATAGGCCATCGCATCGCGAATCTCTTGCCGTTCATAGAAACGCGGGCCGCCGATGACGCGGTAGGGCAGGCCGATGGTCAGGAATTGGTCCTCAAACGCCCGCATCTGATGGCTGGCCCGGACCAGAATCGCCATATCGTCAAGGCTATGGGGGGCCATTGCGCGGGTGCCGCGTTGCAGGGTTTCAAGCTCATCGCCAATCCAGCGCGCCTCTTCCTCGCCATCCCAATGGCCGATCAGACGAACCTTCTCGCCGTCTTCCTGCTCGGTCCACAAGGTTTTGCCAAGCCGCCCCGCATTGCCCGCGATCACGCCCGAGGCAGCAGCCAGGATATGCGGAGTGGAGCGGTAGTTTTGTTCCAGCCGGACGACATGCGCGCCGGGAAAATCCTTTTCAAACCGCAAGATATTGCCAACCTCGGCCCCGCGCCAGCCATAGATAGACTGGTCATCATCGCCCACGCAGCAAATATTCTTATGCGATTGCGCCAACAGCCGCAGCCAGAGGTATTGGGCGACATTGGTATCTTGATACTCATCTACAAGGATATATTTGAACCAGCGTTGATATTGCTGCAAAATATCCGGGTAGGCCTGAAACAGCGTGACCGTGTGGAGCAGAAGATCGCCGAAATCAGTGGCGTTCAGGCTGCGCAAACGGTCTTGATACTGCTGATACAGCTCTATCCCACGGTTGTTATAGGCAGCAGCCTCTGCGGCAGGCACTTTTCCTGGCGTCCAGGCACGGTTTTTCCACGAGTTGATAATTCCGGCCAACATCCGCGCGGGCCAGCGCTTTTCGTCAATATGGCTGGCTGTGATCAATTGTTTCAGCAGGCGGAGTTGATCGTCAGTATCCAGAATTGTGAAGTTGGACTTGAGGCCGACCAGTTCCGCATGACGGCGCAGGATTTTCACGGAAATCGAATGGAATGTGCCCATCCACGCCAGCCCGGCATCCGTGCCACCCATCAGGTGCCCCACCCGCAGCTTCATTTCCCGCGCGGCCTTATTGGTGAATGTTACGGCCAGAACCTCATTCGGGCGGGCGCGGCCGGTGTTGAGCAGATGCACAATGCGGGTCGTCAGGGCCTTGGTCTTGCCCGTACCTGCACCCGCAAGCATCAAGACCGGGCCATCCATCGCCTCTACGGCCGCGCGCTGTGCGGGGTTCAGGTCATCCAGATAGGGCGCGGGCCGCGCGGCCATGGCACGTTGCGACAAAGGTACAGGCGCCTGAGCCTGAGCCTCGACCTGGGGTGCGCCTTGCGGGGCTGCGGCTGCCTCAAAGGCATCATTTTCATCATAACCGTTCATCCCGGTATCCTAACCGCTTTCCAGCCGCAGGAAAAGGGCTGTTCTTCTAATGTTCCGCCCGTCTTTTGCCCGTGTTTTTTTATGCGCCTTGCCTTGGAACCGATCCTTGCTGGCGGGGGTTTCTTTTGCATGACCCAGCGCAGGTATCTTCTGCGCGCATGAAACAAAGGAACTATGATATGCTTGGTAAATTGGCACTTTCTTCGGCTCTGATCCTGGCAATGTCGGGGGTAGCCTCGGCTGAAACGATCAATTGGATCGCGGCACTGGATCAGGCGCAAGAGGTAGACAGCAAGACAAAAGTCGAGCTTGCCGGCGGCAACGCGGAAGGAACGCTGGATACTGAAACCGGACGTCTCAACTTCAACATCACCTTCACAGGCCTGTCCGGGGATGTTGTGGGGGCCCATTTTCACGGCCCCGCAGATGTCGGGATGGATGCCAGCCCGGTCGTCGATCTGAATGGTGACGGCGGTTTGGGCTCTCCTATCGTTGGGTTTGCAACAATTACGCCCGCCCAGATCGAAGAGGTCAAGGCCGGAAAATGGTACATCAACCTGCACACAGAAGCCAACCCGGCCGGCGAGATTCGCGGTCAGGTCGCGGCTACTCAATAGGCACAACACGATAATGTGTCCCATACCGCTGCACATTTGGCGTATGCGGAACCAAAGACAGCGGCGGCACCTGCGGGGGCCGCCTTTGTTTGTCTTGGCCGTAGACGCCCGATCCTTGGGGTGCGGCGTGTCGGTCAGGGCAACAAGCCAGGATAAAGGAAGATCACGATGGCAACACCGCCCGTTTCAAACCCACAGCAAACCGGGGGCGCAGGACCAACGGCACCGCCCGCACAATCCACCCGGCTGGTGATCGGGTCGGTGGCGGTGCTGTTGTTGCTGGCCTCGCTGGATCAAACTATCGTATCAACCGCTTTGCCGACGATTGTAGCCGATTTGGGCGGGCTTGCGCATCTGTCCTGGGTGGTCACTGCCTATATTCTGGCGTCAACCATCGCAGCACCGCTTTATGGCAAGCTGGGCGATTTATACGGCCGGCGCAGGATGGTGTTTGTATCGGTCGGGCTATTCTTGCTTGGCTCGACCTTATGTGGCCTGGCGCAATCCATGGAATTTCTGATCGGCGCGCGGGCCTTGCAGGGGCTTGGCGGTGGCGGGTTGTTTGTGCTGGCGCTGTCGGTGATCGGCGATGTGATCCCGCCCCGCGACCGTGGCAAGATTCAGGGGGTGTTTGCCGGCGTCTTTTCCTTGTCGTCTGTGATGGGGCCGCTGCTGGGCGGCTGGTTTGTCGATGCGTTCAGTTGGCATTGGATATTCTTTATCAATCTGCCTTTGGGCGCGCTGGCTGTTGCCGGCTTTGCCGCCGGGTTTTCGGCGACCGGCAAGCGCACCAGCCATCAGATTGACTGGGCAGGCGCTATTGCCTTGACACTGGCCCTTGGCAGCCTGACGCTGGTAACCAGCCTTGGCGGCCAGTCAATCGCCTGGGGTTCACCCACGGCGCTGGGGTTGATTGCGCTTTGCATGGCCAGCACGGTTTCCTTTGTCGTGATCGAGCGCCGCGCGGCAGAGCCGATTTTGCCGATGTCATTGTTTACGCAAAACGTTTTTGTGTTCACCAGTATTCTAGGCTTTATCACCGGTGCGGTGCTGTTTGGCGCAATCACCTTTCTGCCGCTTTATTTGCAGATCGCAAAAGGGATCACGCCCACCATGTCGGGGCTGATGCTGGTGCCGATGACGGCGGGGATTCTGATCGCCTCAACCAGTGCGGGGCAATTCATGGGGCGCACCGGGCGTTACCGGATTTTGCCGACGATCGGGATGGGGTTCATCCTGGCCGGAACTTTGCTGCTGACGCGGATTGATCGTGAAACAGGCGTTGTGACGTTTGGCCTGTCGCTTGCCGTGCTGGGCATGGGGTTGGGCTGTATCTTTCCCGTTGTGACAACGGCAGTGCAAAACGCAGTGCCCCGCGCGCAGCTTGGTACGGCGACGGCTGCGGGGGTAATGTTCCGCCAAATCGGCGGGTCGCTGGCGGTGGCGGTTTTTGGTGCAATGTTTGCAGGCCGGATGGCCGATGTTCTGGGCGACAAGGCCGCAGAACTGGGCGGAGAGATAGGCCCCCAGATCGTGGAAACGCTGCCCCCTGCGCTGCAAGATCTGGTTGCAACGTCAATTGTCACAGCGATTCACCCGATTTTTTGGGTAACGGCAGTGTTGGCGCTGATCGGGCTGGGCTTTTCCCTGTTGCTGCGTGAGGTGCCGCTGCACAATCGGGTGGTTTCGAAAGGCGAATAGCCTGGCGGGCGGCGGTGCCCGACACGGGCCAGCCCCCTGATTCTTGCACAAATGTTTCAAGAAAATGCGAAGAATGTATTGCGCCGCAATGCAGCGTGCATAAAGTGCGCGCAATTGCATTCCTTGGAGGGGACCGACATGGCCGAATTCCACAAAATCCTGATAGCGAACCGGGGCGAGATTGCCATCCGCGTCATGCGTGCCGCCAATGAGATGGGCAAAAAGACGGTTGCGGTTTACGCCGAGGAAGACAAGCTGGGCCTGCACCGGTTCAAGGCCGATGAGGCCTATCGGATCGGCGAAGGGCTGTCGCCGGTGGGGGCGTATTTAAGCATCCCCGAAATTATTCGCGTGGCCAAGATGTCGGGCGCGGATGCCATTCATCCCGGTTATGGATTGCTGTCGGAAAACCCGGATTTTGTCGAGGCCTGCGATGCGGCAGGCATCACCTTTATCGGCCCCAAGGCCGAAACCATGCGGGCCCTGGGCGACAAGGCATCGGCCCGGCGCGTCGCCATGGAGGCCGGGGTTCCGGTTATTCCCGCGACAGAGGTGCTGGGCAATGACATGGCGCTGATCAAGCGGCAGGCGGCCGAGGTCGGCTATCCGCTGATGCTTAAGGCGTCATGGGGCGGTGGGGGCCGGGGGATGCGACCGATTCTGGCCGAAAGCGAGCTGGCCGACAAGGTGCATGAAGGGCGGCGCGAAGCCGAGGCCGCCTTTGGCAATGGCGAGGGTTTTCTGGAAAAGATGATTACCCGTGCGCGTCACGTCGAGGTGCAGATACTCGGCGATAAACACGGTGCGATTTACCATTTGTATGAGCGGGATTGCTCGGTCCAGCGGCGCAACCAAAAGGTGGTGGAACGCGCGCCAGCGCCCTACCTGACCGATGCCCAACGTGCCGAGGTTTGCGAATTGGGCCGCAAGATTTGCGCCCATGTCGGCTATGAATGCGCGGGCACGGTCGAATTTCTGATGGATATGAACGACGACAAATTCTATTTCATCGAGGTAAACCCGCGCGTACAGGTGGAACATACGGTGACCGAGGAGGTCACCGGCATCGACATCGTACAGGCGCAAATCCGGATTGCCGAGGGCAAGACGCTGGCCGAGGCAACGGGGGCCGCCAGCCAGGCCGATGTCACGCTTTCGGGCCACGCGCTGCAATGCCGGGTGACGACCGAAGACCCGCAAAACAACTTCATCCCCGATTATGGCCGTCTGACGGCATATCGCAGCGCCACGGGTATGGGTATCCGGCTGGATGGCGGCACCGCCTATGCGGGCGGCGTAATCACACGCTATTATGACAGTCTGCTGGTCAAGGTCACGGCCTGGGCACAAACCCCGGAAAAGGCGATCGCGCGCATGGATCGGGCGCTGCGCGAATTTCGCATCCGCGGGGTGTCAACCAATATCGCCTTTGTCGAAAACCTGCTGAAACATCCGACATTCTTGAACAATACCTATACCACCAAGTTTATCGACACCACGCCCGAACTGATGGACTTCAAGAAACGCCGCGACCGGGCGACAAAAATCCTGACCTATATCGCGGATATTACCGTCAACGGGCATCCTGAAACCGCGGGCCGCCCCCTGCCTGCCTCGGGCATCCGCCAGCCCAAGCCCCCTGCCCTGCGGGCCGATCCACAAATGGGGACGCGCAACCTGCTGGAACAAAAAGGCCCGCAAGCGGTGGCCGACTGGATGCAGGCGCAAACCAGACTGCTGATCACAGACACCACCATGCGCGATGGCCACCAGTCACTTTTGGCGACGCGGATGCGGTCGGTTGACATGATCCGCGTGACGCCGGCCTATGCGGCAAATCTTGGCGGGTTGTTCAGCGTGGAATGCTGGGGCGGGGCGACATTCGATGTGGCCTATCGCTTTTTGCAAGAATGCCCGTGGCAGCGCCTTCGCGATATTCGCGCAGCCCTGCCGAATGTCATGACGCAAATGCTGCTGCGCGCCTCAAACGGGGTCGGCTATACCAACTACCCCGACAATGTGGTGCAGGCTTTTGTACATCAGGCGGCGGAAACGGGCGTCGATGTGTTCCGGGTGTTTGACAGCCTGAACTGGGTCGAAAACATGCGCGTGGCGATGGATGCCGTGGTAGCGGCAAACAAGGTCTGTGAAGGCACGATCTGCTATACCGGCGATTTGCTGAACCCGGATCGGGCCAAATACGACCTGAAATACTATGTCGCCATGGGCCACGACCTGAAGGCCGCTGGCGCGCATGTGCTGGGAACTCAAGGATATGGCGGGGCTTTTGAAGCCCGCCGCTGCCCGCGTTCTGGTCAAGGCCCTGAAAGAAGAGGTCGGCTTGCCGATCCATTTCCACACCCATGACACCGCCGGTATTGCCTGCGCCACCATTCTGGCGGCAGCCGAGGCGGGCGTGGACGCGGTGGATTGCGCGATGGATGCCCTTTCAGGAAATACCTCTCAGGCGACATTGGGTACGATTGTTGAGGCGCTGGCCCATACCGACCGCGACACCGGCCTTGATATCGGCGCGATACGCGAAATTTCAAACTATTGGGAAGGCGTGCGGGCGCATTACGCCGCGTTTAAATCCGGCCTGCAAGCGCCTGCCTCTGAGGTTTATCTGCACGAAATGCCCGGCGGCCAGTTCACCAACCTGAAAGCGCAGGCGCGCTCGTTGGGGCTGGAAGAACGCTGGCACGAAGTTGCGCAGACCTATGCGGATGTGAACCAGATGTTCGGAGATATCGTCAAGGTCACCCCCTCCTCCAAGGTCGTGGGCGACATGGCCTTGATGATGGTCGCCCAGGGGCTGAACCGGGCGCAGGTCGAAGACCCTGCCGTCGAGGTGGTTTTTCCCAATTCCGTGGTCGATATGTTGCGCGGCAATCTTGGGCAACCGCATGGCGGCTGGCCCAAAGCCATTCAGCAAAAGGTGCTGAAGGGTGAGGCCCCAAGCACCGATCGGCCCGGCGCAACCCTGCCCCCAGTGGATCTGGAAGCCACCCGGATCAAACTTGCCGCCGATCTGGCCAAAGGTGCCGAAGAACCGGATGACGAAGCCGTGGATGATGAAGATCTTAACGGCTACTTGATGTATCCCAAAGTCTTTATGGAATATCGGGCACGCCACCGCCTTTATGGCCCGGTGCGCATCTTGCCCACCCGCACTTTCTTCTATGGAATGGAGGAAGGTGAAGAAATCTCGGCCGAAATGGGATCGGGTAAAACCCTTGAAATCCGCCTGCAAACCGTCAGCGAGACCAGCGACGATGGCAATGTGAAAGTGTTCTTTGAATTGAACGGCCAGCCTCGTGTGATCCGCGTGCCAAACCGGGCGATCAAGGCCAAATCCGCTGCCAAGCCCAAGGCTGTCGATGGCGATGCCAACCACGTTGGCGCACCGATGCCCGGCTCGATTGCAAGCGTGGGTGTGACCGTGGGGCAAAAAGTGAATGCGGGTGATCTGTTACTGACGATTGAAGCCATGAAAATGGAAACCGGCCTGCACGCCGACCGCGCCGCTGTGGTCAAAGCTGTCCACGTCACCCCCGGCACACAAATCGACGCCAAGGATCTGCTGGTGGAATTGGAGTAAGCTGCCCCAAACCGTTTTGCGTTTTGCCTGACGCCCGGCCTGATGCCATGGTTGGCACCTTGCCTGGCGTCGCGGACCAAACGCAAACTGGTTTGGGGGCGGCCCGCACCCCCTGTTGCCGTTATGCGCGGATGTAGCCAGCTTCCACCGCAGCGGCCAGTTCTTCGATGTCAACCGCGCCATCAGCATTGCTGTCAGCAGCAATAAAGTCTCTTTCCGTCAGCGCCGGGAACGCGGCACGCAATTCTTGCATGGAATACACACCGTCCCCATCGGTATCGGCGATCAGGACCTGCGCGCTTATCGGTGCCATCATCACAGCCAGAAATGCACCAAGGGCCAGAGCGAACACTTTCATAGGTGATCTCCATCAACCGGGTTTGTGGGGAAACGACACGGGGGGCAACCCGCCCAGTGTAACATAGTGTTGCCGCGTTTCGAGTT
The DNA here is from genome assembly GCF_034675685.1 of Pseudorhodobacter sp. GTDB lineage: Bacteria > Pseudomonadota > Alphaproteobacteria > Rhodobacterales > Rhodobacteraceae > Pseudorhodobacter. The sequence goes on from NZ_JAUCDA010000018.1 coordinate 137,695, forward strand.
CCTTATAGGCGATGGCCTGACGGAAATCATTTCCACACGCGCAGCTTTGCGATCCCGTCGTTCCAATCCCGGCGGCTATTTCTTTTTCACGAACTCGGTCAAGATCACGATGCGCTGGCCATCGACCCGGCCTTCAATATGCGCGGCGTTATCCGCGACCAGTGTAATGCTGCGCACAGCGGTGCCGCGCTTGGCGGTAAAGCCCGCACCTTTCACCGGAAGATCTTTGATCAGCACCACCGTATCGCCCTGCGCAAGGCGCACCCCGTTGCTGTCGCGATGCTCAACCGCGGCTGGCATATCAACAACGGCCTGCACCTCGGGCAGCAACATCATGGCATCGCGCGTCTCGGTCGCCCATGCCTCATCCAGCGACTGCAAGCGCCGCCAGACCGCATATTGCACCGCCGGCTCTTGTGACCACGCAGCCCCCTCAAGGCAGCGCCAATGTCCGGCATTATCAGGGCGATCCCCCCGACACACCGCACACAACACAATCGGCCCCAGTGGTGCCACCTCCACCCCGCCCAGACGCTCATCAGCGCCGCAAAATTCGCAGACCCCGCCACTGCGGGTCAAAAGATCATCAAGCGTCACTCGGTCCATCCTTTTTCTGGCCGGCCATGTTATTTGCCTGATCCCGGCATAGGCAGCAGCCGCAGCAATGGCAATGCCCGTCTGCCCCCGCCAAATAACGGATTTTGTCGGGCCTCCGCCCGCCTGAACGACCGCGCGCAGAGAGGCGATCAGACTATTCTGACAAAAATCACGAATAATTTGCAAAGGACGCATTTTCCCTCTTGCAGCCGACGCCCGCTCTTTATAGATCGTGCCTACCGAAACGGAGTGCGGGCGTAGCTCAGGGGTAGAGCATAACCTTGCCAAGGTTAGGGTCGTGAGTTCGAATCTCATCGCCCGCTCCAATTTGGTTGGTCTTGCCAAAGACTTACAAGAGGCCGCCTTCGGGCGGCTTTTTTGTTGTTGCCATTTTCATTTCGCTTCTCCCGCCAAAACATCGAGATCAAGCGCAGCGATTCAGCAGGCAGATGCAGGTGGTTTTTCTCTGTCACCCGCGAATTGGGTAAAGGCCCGACTATCCTGCGTATCAGTTCCAGCGGTATGCCCCGAACCCATTGGCAGAAGGTGAACCCCTTGCGCCCGACCGCCGGTCAGAACGCGTCACCTTAAGGCGGACGGCTTTCTCAACCCGCCCCGGCATGCTGCATACCGCCCGGGTCCGGCTCCACGGATGCTGCTGTCTGCTGGTGAAAGCAATTCAGCACAGGCGTCCGGCAGGCCTTGACGCCCGCCATACCAAGCCGCTTTTCAAATCACGCCACCGGCCAAAACCCTGCAGGGTTCTACCAGCGCCATGGCGGCGCTATACTGCATAAGGCTGCCTGCGATATAAGGGTACAACGCCCAACAGCCATTCCGGGCAAGAAGGCGTGCCGGGAACGCGCGGGTTACAGCAGGTCTTCCTCCTCGGCATCGACATCAACGCCCAAGGCATCAAGCCCGGCCTCGAGGTTTTCAGCCAGATGCGGCATGCCCATCAGGTAATCATAGGTAGGCGTGGTCTTTTCGGTGCGCGCGGTCATCAGCGCCTCGGCGTATTCTTCTGGCTCAAAACTGCCGCGCCCGACCCAGGCGATCGCTGTCAGATGGGCCTGCTCATCTTCATTGAGATTCTCGATGAAGGCCGAAAGCTCGGCTGCGGCCACATGGCCTTCTCGGGCCTGAAAGATGACTTGGACAACTTTGCTGGCGCTGATTTCGATCATGGGATTTCCTTTTCGTCATTGCCGTATCGTGGCGCAGGATGCAGGCCAGAGCAAGGGGCCTGCGTCGGGTTGCCAAGCAGTTTTACCCTCTTGCCGCCCCCCCGTTGGTAAGGGTAGGGTTCAGACATCAACGAAAAAGGGACGTCATGCTGATCGGCATTCTGCAAACTGGCCATGTTCACGACGATCTTGTCGGGACCTATGGTGACTATCCTGAGATGTTTGAACAGCTTCTGGCTGGCTATGGCTTTGACTTCGCAACATGGCGCGTGGTTGATATGGAATTTCCCACAGCGGTAGATGAGGCTGACGGCTGGCTGATCACCGGTTCCAAACATGGGGCCTATGAAGATCATCCGTTCATCAAACCGTTGGAAGATTTCATCCGCGCGTCCTATGCCGAAAAGGTGCCTATGGTCGGCATTTGCTTTGGCCATCAGATCATCGCGCAGGCCTTGGGCGGCCGAGTTGAGAAATACCCTGAAGGCTGGGCAGTTGGGGCGACCGACTATGATTTCCAGGGCAAGCCTGTGCGGTTAAATGCCTGGCATCAAGATCAGGTGGTTAAGGTGCCCGAAAGCGCAAAAGTGGTTGGCACCAATGCCTTTTGTGAAAATGCCGCGCTGATCTATGGCGACCAGATTTTCACAGTGCAGGCCCATCCTGAGATTCGCAACGACTATATGGACGGCCTTATGCGGGTGCGTGGCCCCGGCATTGTGCCGGACCCGGTTTTGCAAGCCAGCAGCGCGCGATTGGGCACGCCTTTGGATGATAAATCGGTTGCTGACCAAATTGCAGCGTTTTTCAAACAGCCAAGGGGCTGAACTTTCAAGGACCGGAGCTTTCCGATGACAAACTGGACCGACAAGCTACCCGATGCTGCCCGTGACTATATTGCCGGGCGGCGCCTGGATGAGGTGGAGTGTATTATCGCCGATATTGCCGGTGTGGCCCGAGGCAAGGCGATGCCGGCCTCAAAATTCGCAACGCAGGCGAATTATTACCTGCCAAACTCGATCTTTTTGCAAACGATCACCGGCGAATGGGCCGATAACCCTTCGGGGCTGTTTACCGAACCCGATATGGTTTTGGTGCCGGATTACTCGACCACCACGGCCGCCCCCTGGACGGCCGATGTGACGGTTCAGGTGATCCATGATGCGCAAGACCAGCAGGGCAACCCGATTGCAACGGCACCGCGCAATGTGTTGCGCCGCGTTGTCCAGCTTTACAATGCGCGCGGCTGGGCGCCGGTGGTGGCCCCGGAAATGGAATTTTTTCTGACCGCGCGCAACCTTGACCCCAATATGCCGGTGCTGCCGCCGATGGGGCGCTCGGGGCGCAGGGCCGCGGGCAAGCAAGCCTATTCCATGAGCGCCGTTGATGAATATGGTAAGGTGATCGACGATATCTATGACTTCGCCGAGGCGCAGGGCATGGAAATTGATGGCATTTTGCAAGAAGGCGGGGCCGGCCAGGTAGAGATCAACCTGGCACATGGCGACCCGGTGCGGCTGGCCGATGAGATTTTCTTCTTCAAGCGGCTGATTCGCGAAGCTGCGCTGCGGCATGATTGCTTTGCGACCTTCATGGCCAAACCGATAGAGGGAGAGCCGGGATCGGCGATGCATATTCACCATTCGGTCGTGGATATTGTAACGGGTGAAAATATCTTTTCGGCCAAAGATGGCAGTGAAACGCCCGAGTTCTTTCACTTTATCGCGGGCATGCAGAACCATTTGCCGGGGGCGGTGGCGCTACTTGCGCCCTATGTGAACAGCTACCGCCGTTATGTGCCGGATTTTGCCGCACCGATCAACCTTGAATGGGGGCGCGATAACCGCACCACCGGGCTTCGGGTGCCGATTTCCGGGCCAGCGGCACGGCGGGTGGAAAACCGTTTGGCGGGGATGGATTGCAACCCCTATCTGGGCTTGGCCGCCAGCCTTGCCTGTGGCTATCTGGGGCTGATCGAGGGCAAGATGCCGCGTGATGAATGTACCGGCGACGCCTATAATATTGAAACCGACCTACCCTATACTTTGGGTGATGCGTTGGATTTATTGGAAGAAGATGCAGCGCTGCGCGAGGTGCTGACGCCAGAATTCTGTAATATTTACGATTCGGTAAAACGGAATGAGTATAAAGAGTTTCAACAGGTTATCAGCCCGTGGGAACGGGAGCATCTGTTGCTTAACGTATGAACCTTTTGCATGTGAATGATAAGGCGGGGCAATATCCCGCCTCTTACTACGCCGCGACGGCGACACCACTTGCGGGTTTTGCACCGTTGAAGGGGCAAACCAGCGCAGATGTGTGTATCGTCGGCGCGGGGTTTACCGGCTTGTCGGCAGCGCTGCATCTTGCACGGGCAGGCTTGGATGTGGTGGTGGTTGAGGCGCATCGCGTTGGCTTTGGCGCATCGGGGCGCAATGGTGGGCAGGTTGGATCTGGTCAGCGGTTGGAGCAAGACGCGCTGGAAAAGCTGGCCGGGCGCGAAACGGCGCATAAGCTGTGGAATATGTCAGAGGAAGCCAAGGCGCTGGTCCGCGATTTGGCCGCCGAAATGGGTTTGCCGTTCCATCCCGGCGTGGCCCATGCCTGCTATACGGATGCCGAGGTTGGCCATGCCCGGCGCTACGCTGACAAACTGGCGCAGGACTATGGCTATACCCAGATTGAGCCGCTTCCCGAGGGGCTGATTGGCTCGGGCGCATTCAAAGGCGGCGATCTGGATCGGGGTGCGGGGCATTTACACCCGTTGAATTTTGCGATCGGTCTGGCATCGGCAGCGGTGGCTGCGGGGGCACGGATTTATGAGCGGTCAGAGGTCCATCACATTCAGCACAACCTGCGCAGTGAGGTACTGACCAGCGCCGGGCGGGTCAGTTGCAATCATGTGATATTGGCCGGGAATGGGTATCTAAGCGGGTTGGACCGCAAAGTCGCGGCACGGGTCATGCCAATCAACAATTTCATCTTGGCAACCGAGCCTTTGGGGGATCGCGCTGCGGGGCTTCTGGCCGAAAACGTCGCGGTGGCGGATAGCAAATTTGTGGTGAATTACTGGCGGTTGTCGGATGACAAGCGGCTTTTGTTTGGCGGCGGCGAAAGCTATGGCTACAAATTTCCCGACATCCTCAAAACCGTGCGCAAACCCATGCTTCAGGTCTATCCACAGCTTGAAGATGTCAAAATTGACTATGCTTGGGGGGGCACCCTCGCGATCACGATGAACCGGATGCCCTGCTTTGTACGCAGCCACGCCCGCGTCTTTTCCGCCTCGGGCTATTCAGGGCATGGCGTGGCGATGGCAACTCTGGCGGGCAAGCTGATGGCGCAGGCGGTACAAGGGCAGGCAGGCGGGTTTGACGTTCTGGCCGCGTTGCCGCAACCACGATTCCCAGGCGGCCCGGCTTTGCGCTGGCCGCTACTGGCAGCAGCGATGACTTGGTATGGGATGCGCGACAGATTAGGGTTTTAGGGGCAGTCACGGCCTTTGAAGGCGCCGCACCAAGCCCTGAAACCGAGAGTGGTCAGAGCTTGGACAGCTTCTTTTGCAGTTCAGCCAATTGCGCCTTGATCTCTCGCAGCTCGTCTGATTCGGGCGTTGCTTCACCGGCATCATCAGCTGCAGCGCCTGCACCGCTCCACCCCGGAACGCCACCCATAATGGTTTTCAAAAATGCGTCTTGCTGTTTGCGCATGGCGTCAAACCCCGGAACACCAGCCAAAGGGCTGGGCACTTTGGTCAGATTTTCCACCATCTTGGACTGGCTGTCGCGCAACATATCAAAAGATGCGGCCAAAAACTGCGGCACGACCGAGCTGACGCCGGTGGTGTAGCTGCGCACCAGATCATTCAGCACATTCGTTGGCAGAACGCTTTGGCCTTTGCTTTCGTTCTCGGCAACGATTTGCAAAAGATATTGGCGCGTCAGGTCATCCCCGGATTTCAGATCAATGATCTGCACCTCACGGCCAGCCCGAATAAAACCCGAGATATCCTCCAGCGTCACATAATCCGAGGTTTCGGTATTATAGAGGCGGCGGCTGGCGTAGCGTTTAATCAGCAGTGGCTTGTCGGTTTCGGCCATTTTGCCCCCCCTGTCGGTTTTCTTGTGCTGCCATGATGCGCAGAAATGTTGCACTGCGGAAAACTATACGGCAGTGCAGCAAAAAAGGAAAGAGCGGGCTTGAATGAAGCCCGCTCTTGGCGTGTCAACAACAGGGAGGGTGCCGCGACGCGCCCAAAGCCGTTTGGCTTACTTTGCAGCCGAGCTTGCTTTTTTCGCAGCGGTCTGTACGTCAGCGGTTGCTTTTTTGACAGCAGCCGAAGTTTCTTCGGTCAGGTCTTTGCCAGCAGCCATCATCAATTCGACAGTTTCCATCTGCACTTTTTTCGCGATTTCGGCGAAAGCAGCCAGGTTTTCAGCAGCCATTTCAGAAGCAGCCGATGCAAAATCGCTTGCCGCTTTGGAGTAATCTGCCGGATCAGCCTTGGCGGTGGTGACGCCGGAAACTTTTGCGATCGTGTCTTTTGCCCATTTCGAGGAAATCTCGTTGGACTTTTCAGCAGCTTCCAGAGCCACTTTCGACATTTTCTCGGCCATAGCAGCCTGATTTTTGAAGGCGTTCTGGAACGCGGAATTGTCAACCGGGAAGGAAGCCATCATGTCTTGAAACATTTTTGTCATGTCTGGGGTCTTTGTCATTTTCTATTCTCCAAATCGGCGGAAGCAGCTCCGCGTTTCCTTGATGAGAGAGATATAGATGCTGCAGCGCGGCATTGCAAGTCTTTTTTCTGCAGTGCAGCATCGCAGGTTTGCAATGCTGCACTGCAAGGAATGCATGGGTTGACCCTAGGTCAGCCCTGTTGCTCGGCTTCGGGCGATTTCAGCGGCAGGGCGCTGACATAGGTGCCGGGGGCCGGGCAAAGGACCGGGTTATCAGGCCCGCCCGGCGCACGCGCCGGGATTTTCTTGCCCGATTGCGCCGCCAGCCATTCTCCCCAGCGCGGCCACCAGCTTTCCTGGGTAAAAGTGGCCCCTTCCATAAAGTCCTCAGGTGTCGTCATCGGGGCGGGGTTGGTGTAATGGCCGTATTTTTTCTTGCTGGGCGGGTTGACGACGCCCGCAATATGGCCCGATTGCGCCATGATAAAGGTTTTGTCCGATGACCCGAATTGCTTGATGCCCGCATAGCTGCTTTTCCACGCGGCGATGTGGTCGGTTTCGCAGGCTATGGCGCAGATCGGGATTTTGATGTCGGACAGGCTGACCGGATCGCCAAAGACCGGAAAGACCCCACGCGCAAGGCCATCTTCCTGGCAAAGGCCCCGCAAATACTCCATCGACATCTTGGCCGGAAGATTGGTGCCATCGCCATTCCAGAACAACAAATCAAAAGCGGGGGGGGCCTCGCCCATCATATAGCTTTTGATGGCGGGGGAATAAATCAGGTCATTCGAACGCAGGAACGAAAACGTACGCGACATGAAGGTTTTATCAAGGATGCCATCGGCTTGCACCTGCCGTTCAATCCCATCCACAAAATCATCGGTAAGGAATACGCCCACCTCGCCTTGATCCGAAAAATCGGTAAGCGTGGTGAAGAAAGTCGCCGATTTGATGGTTTTATCCCCGGTTTTGGCCATATGCCCAAGGGTCAGCGACAGCGTGGTGCCGGCGATGCAATAGCCCACAGCATTGATCTGTTTGGTGCCACAGATGCGCCGCGCCTCGGCCATCGCGCGCAGATAGCCATCGCGGATATAGTCATCCAGACCAACATCGGCGTAGCTGGCATCGGGGTTGACCCATGACACGATGAACAGCGTAAAGCCCTGATCGACAATCCATTTGATCAGGCTGTTTTGCGGCTTGAGATCCAGAATATAGAACTTGTTGATCCAAGGCGGAAAGATCACCAGCGGCGTTTCATGCACTTTTTCAGTGGTGGGGCTGTATTGGATCAACTCCATCATCTTGTTGCGATAGACCACGGCACCGGGGCTGGTGGCAATGTTTTCACCGACCGTGAACGCCTGCTTATCGGCCAAGGTAACCAGCAGATCACCCTGATTGCTTTCAATATCCCGCACCAGGTTTTCAAGCCCGGCAACAAGGCTTTCGCCATCGGTGGCCATCGCCTTTTCCAGCGCATCGGGGTTGGTGCCAAGGAAATTCGTCGGCGACAGCATGTCAACGATTTGGCGGGTGAAATACTCCACTCGCTTCTTGTCGCCGGGCGCCATGTGTTCCAAACCATCCACACTGTTGGAAATCATTTCAGAATTCAGCAAATACTGTTGCTTGAGGTAATTGAAAAAGGGATGATCTTCCCACATCGGGTTTGAAAAACGACGATCTTTTGGGGTTGAATCAACCGGGGCTTTGATGTCGCCTTTCAGCAAGGCTTGCTGGGCGTCAACGTAATGCTTCAGGGTCTTGCCCCAATAACTGACCTGAGTCTCGATGATCTTGGAGGGATTTTGCATCATTTCGGCAACGTAGGCGGTGGCGGCCTTCATATAGACATCCTGGCCCGGCCCGGTAAGCGCGGGGTCGGCATTTTTACGGCCAGCCAATGCTGCGGTCAAACGCTTGGACAGATCTTCAACCTTTTGCAGATTTGCATTCAGCCGTGCCATACGCTCGTCTGCATCATTCTGAGTTGTTGCCATTTTAATCTTTTCCCCCTATATTCGCTGCATCGCAGCATAATGATCGTGCGCCATAAAAAAAAGGCCGCGAACGGAGCGCCGCAACCCTTGAGGCCTTGGAGCTGACATGAAGTATATGATGACCTACGACCTAATGGAAAGTGCGCGCAACACGAATGAGTGGATCGGCGCCACAGCGAAAGCTATGGCCTCTTACCCCATGTTCGCGCTTTCCATGAACCCCATGTTCCAAATGACCGCCGCTTGGGGTGAGGTGACCGAACGCACATTCGCCCGGATGGTGGACAAGCCCGATTGGGCCGTGCGCACAATCGTAGGAACCGGCGGCCAAGACCATCTGGTAGATATTGAAAAGGTTGTTGAACGGCCCTTTGGCGATTTGTTGCATTTTTCGGTGCGCCGCCGGGCGCCGATGAAGCGCAAGGTCTTGTTGGTTGCGCCGATGTCGGGCCATTATGCGACCTTGCTGCGCTCTACCTTGAAAAGCTTGCTGATCGACTGTGAGGTTTACATCACCGATTGGCATAATGCGCGGGATATTCCGGTATCGGCGGGCAAATTCGATGTTGAGGATTACACGCTCTATCTGGTTGATTTCATGCGCGAGCTGGGCCCCGATACGCATGTGATCGCCGTCTGCCAGCCGGTGCCTTTGGCCTTGGCCGCAACCGCCTATCTGGCCGCCGAAGACCCCGACGCGCAGCCGCGCAGCCTGACCCTGATCGGGGGGCCGGTAGACCCCGACGCGGCCGCAACCGAGGTGACGGATTTTGGCCGCCGCGTGACAATGGGGCAGTTGGAACAGACTGCCATTCAACGGGTCGGGTTCAAGTATAAAGGCGCAGGAAGAAAGGTTTATCCGGGCCTTTTGCAGTTGCAGAGCTTCATTTCGATGAACTCGGAACGCCATAAAAAGGCCTTTCAGGAACAAATCATGCGGGTGGCGCGGGATGAGGCATCCGACTTTGACGCGCATAACCGCTTTTATGATGAATACCTGGCCGTGATGGATATGACCGCCGAATTCTACCTGTCCACGGTTGAGCGGGTGTTCAAGAACCGTGAAATCGCCAAGAATGAATTCAGCGTTGCCGGCAAGCTGGTGGATATCAGCGCGATCACAAAGGTTGCGGTAATGACAGTTGAAGGTGCGAATGACGATATTTCGGCACCAGGCCAGTGCATTGCGGCGCTGAACCTGTGTACCGGCCTGCCCGACAGCAAGAAAACCAGCCATGTTGAACCGGGTGCCGGCCATTACGGGATTTTTGCGGGTAAAAGCTGGCGCCTGAACATTCGTCCCTTGGTATTGGCCTTTATCGACGCCAATTCAGGTGATGCTGTGCCCGTCAAGGCCGAGAAACCTTCTGCGGCACAGGCGGCCTCGTAACTAACACAGCGAACCAGTGTTGTCTTTGGGCCCTCGGCTGATCTGTCGGGGGCCTTTTGCGTTTTGGGGCCGGAGCGTCACAAAACTATTTTGTAGGCTGTTGAACAAAGACGTCCACCGCGTCGTTTTTTTTTGCCCCGAGGTGCCTTTGTTCAGCAGCAAAATCGCCCCCCAGGCCGCCACCCAAGGCTGACGGACAAAGCCTGCGCCTAGGGTAACGCGCTCTTTGGGCGCAAAAGCGTGGCTGTTGATCACGGGCAGCCCAAACAAAAGCCACCCAAGACATTTGCCGAATTACGCGCCGGGGGCCTTTGCAAGAATATCCAAAAGGGCGGTGGTGATCAACTCAAGGCAAGCGGGCGTCGAAAAGCGGTGATCCGCACCTTTGACCAAGGTAAGATGAAGATCAGGGCTTTGCGCATGCTCCATCAGACGAAGCGCCACGGCGGGCGGGACATCCGTATCCGCGGTGCCCTGCAACAGCCGGACGGGGAATGGCAGCGCAAGCGGCGCGCGCAGAACAAGCCGCGCGCGCGCCTCCTCAATCAGACGTTTGGTGATCACATAAGGCTCTGTGGCATATTCGGATGACAAAGCAACCTGCCCCGCAGTCAGCTCTGCCTTTTGCGCGTCGGTAAAGCTGGCCCACATACTGTCTTCGGTGAAATCCGGCGCTGCAGCAATACCGACAAGGCCCGCAATGCGGTCGGGTATCGTGCGGGCAACCAGCAAGGAAATCCACCCCCCCATGGAAGAGCCGACGAGGATTTGCGGCCCTGTCGTCAGCACGGTAATCACGGCCAAAGCATCTTCGAACCAATCGCCTATCGCGCCATCAAGGAATCTGCCCGAAGATTGGCCGTGACCGGAATAGTCGAACCGCAGGAAGGCGCGGCCCTGCGCCCTGGCCCAATCCTCCAGATACAGCGCCTTGGTGCCCTCCATATCCGATTTGAATCCACCCAAAAACACCACACCCGGCCCCTGCCCATCCCTGGATGGTGGAATTTGGTGATAGGCGATGTGGCGGTTTTGGGCTGTGGTCAGAAACATAGGGTTTGGCATACGGTCCTCGATACTCTTTTCCAAATTGTAGACCAGCCCTGCCCGCAGGCCAAGCCGCCCACGATTTTTCGTCGAAAAATCTGAATTTTCGACGAAAATTCGCTGTTGGGGAAATTCGGGATCAGTTGACATTTTGGCCACAAGCTCGCATATCAACCGCGCTATAACCCGCAACCGGGCGCATCGTGGGCGCCAAACCGAGGAGGTGGCCCAGATGGCCCAAATTTCTCTGACCTTTCCCGATGGCAATATCCGACAGTATGAGGCAGGTATCACCCCCGCCGAAGTTGCGGCCTCGATCGCCGTAAGCCTTGCTAAAAAGGCAATCAGTGCCACCGTGGACGGCGCACATTTTGACTTGCAATGGCCGATCATGGCCGATGCCAGCATTGCCCTGAACACGCTGGCTGATGAGACCCCGGCGCTGGAATTGATCCGTCATGATTTTGCGCATGTGATGGCGCGGGCCGTGCAGGAGCTTTGGCCAGATGTAAAGGTCACGATCGGGCCCGTGATCAAGGACGGCTGGTATTACGACTTTGACAGAATCGAACCTTTCACGCCTGAGGACCTTGGTGCGATTGAAGCGAAGATGAAGCAAATCATCAACTTGCGCGACCCAATTCGTACCGAAGTCTGGGATCGTCCCCGCGCGATTGCACATTACGAACAAAAGAATGAGCCATACAAGGTCGAGCTGATAGAAGGCATCCCCGGCGATGAACCGCTGCGGATGTATTGGCACGGCGATTGGCAAGATCTCTGCCGTGGCCCGCATCTGCAGCACACAGGGCAGCTTCCGGCGGATAGTTTCAAGCTGATGTCGCTTGCCGGGGCCTATTGGCGCGGCGACAGCTCGCGGCAGATGTTACAGCGGATTTACGGCGTGGCCTTCAAGAACCGCGAAGACCTGCGCGCGCATCTGACCATGCTGGAAGAAGCCGCCAAGCGTGACCACCGCAAGCTGGGGCGCGAAATGAACCTGTATCATATGCAGGAAGAAGCGCCGGGGCAGATTTTCTGGCATCCGAATGGCTGGATGATCTACACCACGCTGCAAGACTACATGCGCCGCCGTCAGCGCGCCGATGGGTATGTCGAGGTGAACACGCCGCAAGTGGTAAGCCGCAAGCTGTGGGACGCGAGCGGCCATTGGGAAAGCTATCAAGAACATATGTTTATCGTGGAGGTGGATGAAGACCACGCCCGCGAAAAGACGGTGAACGCGCTGAAACCAATGAACTGCCCCTGCCATGTGCAAGTATTCAATGTTGGCCTGAAATCCTACCGCGATCTGCCGTTGCGGATGGCGGAATTTGGGTCTTGCAACCGATATGAGCCATCGGGGGCGTTGCATGGTATCATGCGGGTGCGCGGCTTTACCCAGGATGACGCGCATATCTTCTGCACTGTCGACCAGATCGAAGCGGAAACCAGGAAGTTCATCGAATTTCTGTCCGGCATCTATGCCGAGCTTGGCTTTCACAAATGGCGGATCAAGTTTTCGGACCGTCCTGAAAAACGGATCGGGACCGATGAAAGCTGGGATTTGGCCGAAGCAGCACTTGCCAATGCCTGCCAAGCCGCTGGCTATGAATATGAGATGAACCCCGGTGAAGGGGCGTTTTACGGACCAAAGCTGGAGTTTGTACTGACCGATGCCATTGGCCGCGACTGGCAATGCGGCACGTTGCAGGTAGACCCGAATCTGCCCGAACGGCTGGATGCCAGTTACATCGGGCAAGACGGCGCCAAACACCGCCCCATCATGCTGCACCGCGCCTGTCTTGGGTCATTTGAGCGGTTCATAGGGATTTTGATTGAAGAACATGCTGGCAAACTGCCGTTCTGGATCGCGCCCCGTCAGGTGGTTGTTGCGGCGATTGTCTCAGACGCCGATGACTACGCCAGAGAGGTTGCGGCAGCTTTGACAGCGGTCGGCGTGCGGGCCGAGGTTGATCTGCGCAATGAAAAGATCAACTACAAGGTAAGAGAGCATTCGGTCGGAAAAGTTCCTGTCATCTTGGCCGTTGGCATGCGCGAGGTGGAAGACAGAACCGTTTCCGTCCGCCGCCTGGGTGAAACCAAGACTGAAATGCAAACCTTTGCGGCAATCACGCAGATTTTGGCGGATGAAGCGACACCGCCGGATTTGCGGCCAACAAAGCCCTGACACGAATGGAAAAAGCGCCGAGAGATCGGCGCTTTTTCCATTTCAGGCGCCCCTGCCCTACCCTCGCATTTATGTTACACAGCCTAACGCCAGCATGGAACACGCGGCGGCTATGCCCTTGTTGCCATCGTGACAGGGCAAGGCGAAACGCTTTGGGATGTGGATATTTGTGCGGCTGGGTTGGCGTGAAAGGCAGCGCTGTGCTTTTTCAGGCCGGCGATTGAGGCAACGCTTTGCCGCACCCTTACAAGGTTCTTGATTTTTTCACACGATGCGGCATGATTTTAATTGTGACGCAGAGTTTCTAACCTGATCCTGACCCCACGGCAGCCGATCGCAATGGAAGACCTGACGGCACGCTCTCACGGCATGTCGCCGGGGGGTGGATTGATGGAGGAGAAACGGCATGCCTACCGGCACCGTAAAATGGTTCAACAGCACCAAAGGCTATGGTTTCATCGCGCCAGATAATGGCGGCAAGGACGTTTTCGTCCATATTTCAGCCGTCGAACGCGCCGGGCTGACGGGTTTGAGCGACAATCAAAAGATCGGTTTTGAATTGCAATCGGGCCGGGATGGCAAAGAATCAGCCGGAGATCTGCGGTTGCTTTGATATTTCAACAAAAGTGCAGCGGCCCGCCTTTGCGGGCCGATTGCCAGCTATAGATATTTTGCCTGAACTGCCTCATCCCAGCCCAAAGTCAGGCCTTGATCACTACGGATGACCGGACGTTTCATCAACGTGGGCTGCTGCTTCAACTGCTCTTCTGGCTCAGAGGCTTTCAGCCAATCCGAAGCGCCGCGCCATGTGGTCGACTTTTGATTTATGATCGTGCCGCCAAATTCGGTAACAAATTCAAGAACTTCACTTTCCGTCAGCGGGTCGGCGCGAATGTCACGGAATTGGGGCGTATGGCCTGCCGCATTCAGCGCCTTGAGGGCTTTCTTGCAGGTATCGCAGGTAGAGATGCCGTAAAGAATCATGATAATTTCCTGTGGCTGGGCGTGCCTGTCGGTCGACTCGGCGTGTTTGTTTGATCGTTTGACTATCAGGTTTCGCCATTTTTGTTAACGAAAAGTCAGGGCATGTCAGCTTTTATACTGCGCAATTGCACGCTGCCTTTTCGGGTGCCTGCCTTATTTCCAAGGCGAGCATGTATCTTTCGACTGTTTCAGCTTGATACCTGCCCTTTTATCCCGCCAGCGCCAGGGCTGCGCGGGCGCCGATATAGGCGGAAATTCCGCTGACCACAGCCCCCCATGTCAGATCCATGAACACCATTTGCGGGTGCCAATCGCGCATCACGGCCCATGATGTCAGCTCATAGGTGCCGTAGGCAATCAGCCCCAGTGCCGCCCCGTTGTAAAGCGCAGACAGGGCTGCGCCGTCACGCAGGGCGGGAAGGCCTGCGAAATATGTAAGGCCCGCCATGTAAAGCAGGTAAAACGCGATTGCAGGCCCAAGGCGCAGGCCATCAAGCAATGTCTCTCCAAGATGGTTGCGAAAGATCGGGCCAAGGACAAGGCCCAACATCAGCGCGTCAGCAACAAGAAACACGATAGAGGTGGCGGCAAAGAATAGAAAAACGGCAATCAAAGTCATGGCTATCTCCTTTGTTGGCTGAACCTAGATCGCCGAAAGCAAAAGGCCAGACTTGCCCGCGCTGTTTTCAGTCGCGCCGTGCATCTATAGCCTTACGCCTTTAACTTGAAACGTGGCTTATCAGATAACGCGTTGAAATACTTAATTTCAGACAGCGATATGTGAGGCGGGTTCAAGGCGAAGCGCGTGATACATCGTTGATCACCACTGCCCCGAAAGCGCGTAATGTGGCAGGGTCGTGGCACTTCATTTTTTTGCCGAAACGCTGCAACAGGCCACCAAACCGCAAGAATCGGCGAGCCGCGCGATTGATCAGCCTTGCATTTTGGCAACCGCGCGAAGCGCCATGTCGGCGTAGAGCGTTTGCACATCGGCGCGGGCAAGGCGGCCACCTTCGCGGTACCAACTCGTGACCCCGGTCAGCATGGAAATCAGCGCCAATGTGGCCATTTTGGTGTCGGGCGAGGTAAAAACACCGCAAGCGACACCTTCGATAAGAATGGCCTGCAAGCGATCCTCATATTTTCGGCGCAGGGATTCGATCGTGGCAAAGTTCTCAGGCGTCAGATTGCGCAATTCCATATAGGCGATAAAAACCGCCTCTGGGCGTTCAACGTGATAGCCGATGTGGAATCGCGCGAACTGCTCCAGCTTTGAGGCGGGGTCGGGTTGTGGCGGCAGCGCGTGCAACGCCGCCAGCAGATCGGTCATGTGATCTTGCATCAAATCAAACAGAAGCGCTTGTTTATCAGTGGTATAGAGGTAAAGCGCACCGGCTTGCACGCCCACCTCGGCCGCGATTTTACGCATTGAGACGGCAGCATACCCATGGCGCGCAAACAGCCGCAGCGCCGCGCCACGGATGCGTGGGCCGGTAATTTCGGAATGAGAGCCAATCTTGCGTGCCATGCCCGTGTATTTATCTGAATGGGTGTTCAATTCAAGCGCTGGCTTGCGTCTTGTCAGGGTCAAGTCGGCGCCACGCCCCCAAAACCTCTGGGGCCAAGTCGCCAAAGCAAATCAAATGGGCAGCGCTTTGGGAATGTTTGCCAAAATAAGGCTTGGGCTTCGCAGGTGCTTGCCGGGGCTGCAACCGGGGGGTAAGGTTGGGCAGCCCCCAGTTTCGTGAAAGCTTGCGATGAACCCTGCTCTACCTGCTCTTGCTTTGCTGGCCATGCTCGGGGCCTGCGCCAGTTTTCCAGAGGTGGATGCCGCGCAGGCGCGGTTTGCGCAAACGACAGGTGTCACCTCAACCACGCCGCAACTTGTGCCGATTGAAGGGCTGATTGCACAGGCCGGTCAGGGCCGCGCGGGTGAGGCGGCGACAAAAGCGCTGGCGGCACGGGCGGCTGGCTTACGCGCACGCGCACGCGCGATGCAAGGCCCGGTGCACAGCCCGGTCACGCGGGCCCGGCTGGCGGCAGCAATCGCGGCGCATCCTGCAAAAATCAACTGACAGGCCTTTCGCCTTTGAAGCGGAATTGTACCTGTGCCGCGTTGCATGCGCTGGCGTGACAGGCTAACTGTTCCGGCAGTTATGCGCGCCTTTTTGATGGAGAGTTTATGGCAGCCCCTTTGCGTTTAGGTCTGGCCGGTCTTGGCACCGTGGGAATCGGTGTTGTGCAGATTGTGCAAAAACACGCAGCGATGCTTGCCGCCCGCGCAGGCCGCGAGATCGTGATTACCGCTGTCTCGGCCCGCGACCAAACCAGGAACCGCGCTGCAGATCTGTCGGGCTATGCGTGGGAGGCCGACCCGGTGGCCCTGGCGCAGCGCGACGATGTCGATGTGTTTATCGAAGTGATGGGGGGGCATGACGGGCCCGCAAAAGCGGCAACCGAGGCGGCGATTGCCGCGGGCAAGGATGTGGTGACCGCCAACAAGGCGCTGCTGGCGCATCACGGCCATGCGCTGGCCTTGTCGGCAGAAGCGGCGGGCCGGGTGATCCGGTTCGAGGCGGCAGTCGCGGGCGGTATTCCGGTGATCAAGGCGCTGACCGAAGGTCTGGCCGCCAATCGCATGAACCGCGTGATGGGCGTGATGAACGGCACCTGCAACTATATCCTGACCCGGATGGAGGATGCGGGCCTGCCCTATGCGCAGGTTTTTGAGGAGGCGCGGCAGCTTGGCTATCTGGAGGCCGACCCGAATCTGGACGTGGGCGGGATTGATGCCGGGCACAAGCTGGCCTTGCTGGCAGCGATTGCCTTTGGTTGCCAGGTTTCTTTTGATGCGGTGGAACTGGAAGGGATCGGCGCGATCTCGATCGACGATATTCGCCATGCCGCCGATATGGATTATCGGATCAAGCTGTTGGGGGTTGCCCGCATGACGGGCCGGGGCTTGGAGCAACGGATGACACCGTGCCTGGTGCCAATGGGCAGCCCGCTGGGCCAGCTTTCAGGCGGAACCAATATGGTCGTTCTCGAAGGCGATTCTGTTGGCCAGATTGTCTTGCGCGGGGCCGGGGCCGGTATGGGACCAACGGCAAGTGCGGTGATGGGTGATGTCATGGATATTGCGCGCGGCGTTCGGGTGCCGGTGTTTGGCATTGCGGCGGCTGACCTGGCTGTACCTGTGGCTGCGGCGGTTGCAGCGGCCTCGGCCTGGTATGTGCGCATGACGCTGATTGATAAGCCGGGGGCACTTGCCAAGGTCGCCGCCGCCCTGGGCGAGGCCGGGGTTTCGATTGACCGGATGCGGCAATATGGCCATTCGGACGCGCAGGCCAGGGTGCTGATTGTGACCCACAAGGCAACGCGCGACGATGTGAATGATGCCTTGGCGCGTCTGGCGGCGACGGCTGTTGTGCTGGGCGCACCAGTGGCATTGCGCATCGAAGAGGTCTGAGTGGATTGGCTCGCTTCGGTTGATATTTATTGTGAGCGGGTTGGCCTTGGGTTTTGGGCCGAGCCGTTCAATGCGCTCAGCAACCTGTCCTTTATCATCGCGGCACTTTGGGCGGCGATTGAGGCGCGCAAGCGCGGCGCAGACGGCGCTATTTGGCTGTTGATCGGAATGGCGGGGCTGATCGGGGTGGGGTCGTTCACCTTCCATACCTTTGCGAAGACTTGGTCGGAATATGCCGATACGATTCCGATCTGGTCATTTGTGGCCATGTTCGTGTTTATCGCAATGGCACGGGTCGGTGGGGTAAGGCCGGGCCGGATTGGTGCAATTGCGCTTGGCGTGGCGGCGGTGGTTGTGGTGATAACATTGGCAAGCGGCGAAGGGGTGGCGCCTGCGCCCGGCACGCTGAACGAGCCGGAGTTTTTGAACGGGTCCGCGCAATATGCGCCAGCATGGATTGCGCTGTTGGTGTTTTCAGTGCTGAGCTGGCGGCGCAAGCACCCGATGTGGCCGTGGATCTGGGCTGCAACAGCGGTATTTAGCCTGTCGCTGGTGTTTCGCACGGTGGATATGGCGGTCTGTCCAATCTTCCCGGTTGGAAGCCATTTTGTTTGGCACTTGCTTAATGGGGCTATGATCGCGCTGCTGTTGCAGATGTTGCTGCGGGCCCCCGCGCCCATAGGCCGGGGCCGTTCTGTGCATCCACACAGGGAAAAATAGGCCGCTTGGGTGATGTCTGGCGCTAACACGCTTGTCCTGCCCCCATGGAACGCGCTACGAGACGGCAAAGTTTAATACTATTTGAGAGGGGTTTT
Source organism: Pseudorhodobacter sp. (assembly GCF_034675685.1). Taxonomy (GTDB): domain Bacteria; phylum Pseudomonadota; class Alphaproteobacteria; order Rhodobacterales; family Rhodobacteraceae; genus Pseudorhodobacter. Next base: position 156,063 of record NZ_JAUCDA010000018.1, read on the forward strand.
CGCATGTCCGACGCAAAGGATTTTCAAGATCGCATGTTGTCGCTGGGCCTGGCCCGCGTGTCCGAGGCAGCAGCCTTGGCATCGGCCAAGCTGATCGGGCGTGGCGATGAAAAGGCCGCTGACCAAGCGGCGGTAAACGCGATGCGCGACCAGCTGAACCTGCTTGATATCGCCGGTGTCGTGGTGATCGGTGAAGGCGAGCGCGATGAAGCCCCGATGCTGTTTATCGGCGAAGAGGTTGGCACCGGCGCCGGGCCGGCGGTGGATATTGCGCTGGACCCTTTGGAAGGCACGACCCTGACAGCCAAGGATATGCCCAACGCGCTGACCGTAATCGCAATGGCCCCGCGCGGCACGCTATTGCACGCGCCCGATGTCTATATGGACAAGCTGGCGATTGGGCCGGGCTATCCGGTCGATACCGTGACGCTGGATATGTCACCTTCAGAACGGGTGCACGCGCTGGCAAAGGCCAAGGGCTGCACCACCGCCGACATCACCGTTTGCGTGCTGGAACGTCCGCGCCATGAGGAGATTATCGCAGAAATTCGCGGCACCGGGGCAGCAATCCGGCTTATCACCGATGGCGATGTGGCCGGGGTTATCCATTGTGCCGAAGCCGAGATTACCGGGATTGACATGTATATGGGATCGGGTGGCGCGCCCGAAGGCGTGCTTGCCGCCTCGGCCCTGAAATGCATGGGCGGGCAGATTTATGGCCGTCTGCTGTTTCGCAATGATGATGAGCGGGGCCGGGCCGCCAAGGCCGGGATTACCGATCTGAACCGCATCTATACCCGCGACGAGATGGTGACGGCCGATGTGATTTTTGCCGCAACGGGTGTGACCTCGGGTTCGATTCTGGCCGGCATAAAGTCTGAACCGGGATGGGTCACCACCGAAACCCTGCTGATGCGGTCAAAGACCGGCTCGGTGCGGCGGATGAGCTATCGCAGCCCGGTAAAGTAAGCGCGGCTGATTACGCAGTTGAAGATGTCCTGAAAACCTGCGCCTGTTGATGGCGTGGGTTTTTGGGTATTAAAAGCGTTTTGCCTTGAAGCCGTCCACACATATCACTGCCTGAAATCAAAGATTTCAACGCGTTATGTGATAGGCCTTGGTTCAAATCAAAGGCAAAACACTATAGACCAAGATGAAACCGCAGGCCTGCACGAATTGGCCCGAGGTTTTGGCAATAACCTGGGGGTTGGCATGGGCGAGCGCGCGTTTTTGGGGGTGGAGGTTTCAGTCACCGGGCGGCGATGGGTTGGGCCGGATGTTGAAGAACATCGTTTGGCCGAGGCGATGGCGCAGGTCACGCATTTGCCGCAAGCGCTCTGTGTGACGCTGGTACGGCGCGGTGTGCAGCCCGAGGATGTCGCGCGCTATATGGCCCCTGCCCTGCGCGATTTACTGCCGGACCCTTTGGTGTTGAAGGATATGGACAAGGCGACAAAGCGGTTTTTGGCGGCACTGAAAGCACGGCAACGGATTGCGATTTTTGCCGATTACGATGTTGATGGCGGGGCGTCGGCGGCGCTGTTGATCGTATGGCTGCGGGCGATGGGGCATATGGCCACGCTCTATATTCCCGACCGGATTGATGAAGGCTATGGGCCGAACGTGCCCGCGATGCAAGCGCTGGCACGCGCGCATGATCTGATCATCTGCGTCGATTGCGGCACGCTGAGCCATGAGCCGATTGCCGCCGCAGTGGGCGCGGATGTTGTGGTGCTGGACCATCACCTTGGCGGCGAAAATCTTCCCCCCGCTTTGGCGGTTGTCAATCCGAACCGACAGGATGAAAGCGGCGATCTGGCGCATCTTTGTGCGGCGTCAGTGGTGTTTTTGATGCTGGTCGAGGCAAACCGGCAACTGCGCAGCGACGGCGTGACCGGGCCAGACCTGATGGCGATGCTGGACCTTGTGGCGCTGGCGACGGTGGCCGATGTGGCCCCGCTGGTCGGGGTCAACCGGGCCTTGGTACGGCAAGGGCTGACGGTGATGGCGCGGCGTGACCGGGTCGGGCTGCGCGCGCTGGCCGATGTGGCGCGCATGGATCAGGCCCCCAACACCTATGCGCTGGGTTTTTTGCTGGGGCCGCGGGTAAATGCCGGTGGGCGGATTGGCGCGGCCGATCTGGGCGCCCGCTTGCTGGCCTCGGATAACCCAGCCGAGGCGGCCGCGATGGCCGAGCGTCTGGACATGCTGAACACCGAGCGGCGCGATATTGAAGCGGCCGTACGGGCGGCAGCCTTTGCGCAGATAGAGGCGCGGGGTATGGACGGGCCGCTGGTTTGGGCCGCAGGGGCTGGCTGGCACCCTGGCGTCGTGGGCATCGTGGCGGCCAGGCTGAAAGAAGCGACCGGGCGGCCTGCTGTGGTGATCGGGGTGGAAGGTGGCATTGGCAAAGGGTCGGGCCGTTCGGTCGCCGGTATTGATCTGGGTGCTGCGATTCACCGGGTTGCCGCCGAAGGGCTGCTGCTGCGCGGTGGGGGGCATAAAATGGCTGCGGGGCTAACCGTAGCCGAAGACCAAATTCCGGTCGCAATGGCACGTTTGGCCGAGCTGCTGGCACGTCAGGGTGCGGGCCTTGCCGGACCTGCCGATCTGCGACTGGAAGGGTTGCTGATGCCCTCGGCGGCGACACCCGGTTTCATCGAACAGATCGAAGCGGCCGGGCCATTTGGCGCAGGGTCGCCCGCACCACGCTTTGCCTTTGCCGATCAGCAGGTTAGCGGTCGGCGCGTGGGCGAAAACCATTTACGAATCAGTTTTGGCGATGGCATGGGCGTGAAAATTGACGGCATCGCCTTTGGGGCTTTTGACGGGGCAATGGGGCCAATGCTCGAAAATCCTGGTGCGCAGCGGTTTCATTTGGCCGGGCGACTGGAGATCAACAGTTTTGGCGGGCGCAGCAAGGTACAACTGCGTTTGGAAGATGCGGCACGGGCATGAACTTTTTCGGCAAAAGATGAATTTTACCCCTTGCGAGTTAGCGCGGCTCTGACTAAACACCGCCTCACAGAAAGCGCGGTCCGTTCGTCTATCGGTTAGGACACCAGGTTTTCAACCTGGGAAGAGGGGTTCGATTCCCCTACGGACTGCCACTGTACCCACTTAAAGTATTGATTTTCCTAGACAATCTATAGATCTGAAAATCTCTACCCACAATCTACCCACTAAAAATGACGCCGCAAAACAGCCCTTCTGGCGCTGCTACAGGCCTAAACATTCACGATTTTGTGATCTGTGTTATTTTTGCTCTTCAGCTTTTTCCCTCGCCTTTCGAACTTCGCCTTCCTTTTTGCGATGTTCGTCCCAAGCGCGACGTTTGATGTCCTGAACCCCTTTGTCCCATCGGTCACTTACGCCCATAAAGAAACGTCCGGCGAAGAACATGGCAGGCCAAGATAGCACCGCAGCAATGGGAACGGTTACGCCAAGCGAAAAAAGAAGCACAAACGCCGTTCCACCAACCCAGCTTCCCATTGCCATTTGCCCGCAGAACTCAACAAATTGTATCAGCCAACTTGGCCAACGATAGGACATGAACGGAATAAACATCACGCCGAAGCCGACGACAATGTAAGGTGCAAAGAAAACCACGTAGTTGTCCAAGTATGCCTCCAATAGCATTTTTCCTGACTGTCGGACGAAGTGCGGGAAATAACAATAAAAAAACCGCCTCCGAAGGGACGGCAGTTGTTCCGATCTTCACTTCGGGAACTTATTCGGCGAACGCTTCGGCAGGGATGCCCACAAGCAAGCGGTCGGCGTCCGGGTCAAAACCCTCTGCAACAGCCGCTTGGCGCAAGGTCTGCCCGTCGGCCAACGGCAGTGCGCCAGCATGGGCCAGCCTTGCCATGCTCCCCCGCCCTGAAAACGCTTGACCCTGCCTTGCATACTGCGGCATGAATTCAAAAAAATTGGCACAGGTTCTCTGATCGTTTCCACCCTCAAGCACCGCCCCCCTGGGCCTGAAAACAACATATCGGGTGTGATTTGCGCCCCGCGGGCCGCACCCCCGTTCATTGGCAAAACATCACAGAGCCGCAGCCAAAGCAGCCGTTTGATAAGGATTTACAACTTGATAACAATCGCCACAGAAAGCCCCTTGGGCACAGATTTATCCTTGCTGATGCAGCGCCATACCGCCGATATGCATGCCGACACACCGCCTGAAAGCATTCACATGATGGATGCCGGGCAATTGGCGGCGCCGGGGATCTCTTTTTTTGTTATGCGGGATGTGGGCGTTGCCGTGGGTATGGGCGCGTTCAAACAGATTGATGCGGGCCATGCCGAAATCAAATCCATGCATGTACTGACCGAGGTCCGAGGCCGCGGGCTTTCCAAACGCATGCTGACGCATTTGATAGATGAGGCGCGCGCCATGGGGTTTCGCCGATTGAGCCTTGAGACAGGCGTACAACCTACCTTTTTGGCCGCGCGGGCGCTCTACGCCAAGGCTGGCTTTGAAGAATGCCCCCCCTTCGAGGGCTATGCGCCAGATCCCAATAGTATCTTCATGACAAAGGCCCTTTAGGGCCCTGAAGGCGCAGACGCCATGGGGAAAGATCGTTTTGCTGCGGCACAGATAGTTACCAATTTGGCCAGCCCGGCTTTAGTGAGCGGGCCGACAAGCGAATGTATCTCGGCGTTTCCAAGAAAACACCTGCCAGCCAGCGGAACCGGGTGATCAAGGGTAAGCGGGGCAACTGGCTGTGAAAAGCGGTTTTTCACAGCTTGGCACTATCGAATCAGGGGGCAATCGAACCGGGGGCACCGCGCCGATTGTCTTTTTCCCAAATCAAACAGGCTTTCGCGGCGCATAAGCCCTTTCACCCCACAGACCCGAAGCGGTTTGGCTAGTGAGCGCGATTCGTGTGGGCCATTACCCAGACAGCGACAAGGCCAACCGCCATGACCAAAAGCGCAGCAGGCGCTGCGTCGCCCAAACGCTCAAGGCTGGCTTGTTCATAAACCCGGGTAGCAAGGGTGTTGTAATTGAACGGGCGCAGCAAAAGCGTTGCGGGCAATTCCTTGACGCAATCGACAAAGACGACAAGCAACGCAGTGGCCACAGACCCGCGCATCAACGGCAAGTAAACATCCGTCAGCGTGCCGCCTGCCCCGCGCCCAAGCGACCGCGCAGCCAATGGCAGCGACGGCGACACCCGGCCAAAAGCCGAGTCAACAGCCCCCTGCGCGATGCCGAAGAAGCGCACGAAATAGGCAAGAACCAGCGCGGCGGCAGTGCCGGTAAGCAGCAACCCCGGATCAAACCCGGTCAGGGCCAACATGGCGTCGGCCAACCGATGATCCATCGCCGCAAGCGGAATAAGCAGCCCCACAGCCAAAACCGTACCCGGCGCAGCATAGCCCACCGACGTAATCGGCAGCACCAAACGCGGCAGACCCCGGCGCACCATACGCACACCATAGACCAAAAACAACGCGCCGGCGACTGTCAGCACGGCCGCGATACCACCGACCACAATTGTATTGCCAAGCGCTTGCAGCAGCCCCTTGGAGACCCAGGCCTCGGGCTTTTTCAGCGCATGTGACAGCATCACCGACACGGGCAACACAAAGCCCATCCCAAACGGAACAAGGCATACAAGCGTCGCTATCCAGGCCCCTGCACCGGTTAGCCGCTGCGGCTCCAAAGGGCGGGTGGCGCGGGACATCCGGTAAAACCGGGCGTTGCGGCGGCTCAGGCGTTCGAGGCCAAGCAAAGCGACAACCAGCATCAGAATGACCAGCGATATTTGCGCCGCCCCCCCCGCATTGCCGCCACTGAGCCAGACCGAGAAAATCCCGGTGGTCAGTGTTTGCACACCGAAATGATCCACCGTGCCAAAATCGGCAACGGTTTCCATCAGCGCCAGCGCCACCCCCATTGCTATCGCGGGGCGGGCAAGCGGCAGGCCAACCCGCCAAAACAGGCCCAGCGGGCCAGTGCCAAGCGCGCGCGCCACCTCATAGGTGCAATTGGATTGTTCACGGAAAGCGGCCCGCGCCAGCAGATACACATAAGGGTACAGCGCCGCCGACAACACGACAGCCGCCATCGTCCGGGTTCGCACCGCCGGAAACCAGTAATCCCGCGCGGTTTCCCAACCAAACCCGGCCCGTAGCGCCGTTTGCACCACGCCGGAATAATCAAAGAAATCAACCAGTGCATAGGCCCCGACATAGCCCGGAATCGCCAAAGGAAACAGCAAGGCGTAATCAAGCCAGCGACTGCCCGGAAAGCGGTACATCGCCACCAGCCACGCCGCCCCGGTTCCGACCATCGCCGTCATCAGGCCCACGCTGCCCATCAAGAACAACGTATTGCCCAGATAGCGCGGAAGGACGGTCGAGATAAGATGCGGCCAGATGTTTTCAACCGGATGAAAGGCCAGCCAGACCACTGACATCACAGGGGCAACCACGACAAACGCTATCAGCGCCGCCCCGACTGACCAGGTATCAGGCAGGCGGCGCCACAGCGCCCCGCCCGCGGTCAAAAATGGATGTTGAGTGTTTTGCTTGGTCATAATCGGCAGCGTTACAGGAAAGCGGTTTAACTGTCCAGAAAAGCTCGTATAGTCGCGACATTGTGGCGCCCCCTTGTTGGCGTCTTTGGCAAAGATCAACCGGAAGGCCTTGATGCGGATAGTTTATCACCTTGGTGCCCATTGTACGGACGAAGAGCGACTGCTGCGTTGCCTGCTGAAAAATCGGGGCGCTTTGGCCGCTGAGGGCATTATCGTTCCGGGGCCTGCAAAGTATCGGACGATTCTGCGCGATACGGCAATGACGTTGAAAGGGCAGGCCGCGCCAGAAGACACACAGGCACTTGTGCTGGATCAGATCATGACAGAAAGCGATGCTTCGCGGCTTATCCTGTCGTGGGACAATTTTCTTGGCTATGCCCAAGGGGCATTGCGGCGCGGGCCCTATGCCTCGGGGGCCGAGCGCATGTTTGCGTTTTGTCAGCTTTTTCCGGGGGTAGAGGCCGAGTTTCATCTGGCCATCCGCAACCCTGCAACCTTTGTTCCGGCGGTGTACAAAAAGCAAAGTGGCCGCAGTTATGAAGACTTCATGGATGGGGTTGATGTGGACAGTCTGCGCTGGTCCAGCCTGATCGCGTCACTGCGCGAAGCCAACCCGGATGTGCCGGTCACCGTCTGGTGTGACGAAGATACCCCTTTGCTTTGGCCCGAGGTCTTGCAGGCCGTATCGGGCCATAGCGACGGCCTCGAATTGACGGATACAGATGATCTGATCGCCTCAATCATGTCGGCGGATGGTATGCAACGCATGACCTCTTACATGCAAACCCATCCACCGCAGAACGTCGCCCAGCGCAGGCGCGTCGTTTCGGCGTTTCTGGATAAGTTTGCGCTGCCCGAACAGATCGAGTGCGAGATTGAAATGGAAGGCTGGTCGCAAGATTTGATCGCCCGCATGAGCGACTCTTATGACCAGGATGTGTCTCGGATCATGGCGATGGACGGGGTAACATTCCTCGCACCCTGACGCATGTTGCGTTTGATCTGGTGATCCAGACCAAACGCAACCACGCAACCCGCGCCTGAGATCGTGTAAACCGCCCTGGCTTCAGCCGTGCCCGGCAAGGTTTACTGCATGCCCAGCGCGGTTTTATACAGTTCCAGAATTGCTTCTTCTTCGGCAACATCATCGGGCGTGCGCTTGCGCAGGGCCACGACCTTGCGCAGAACCTTGGTATCATAGCCCCGGCCCTTGGCCTCGGCCATCAGCTCTTTTTGCTGCTCTGCAAGGTCTTTCTTTTCGGCGTCCAACTGCTCAAAACGCTCTATGAAAGAGCGCAGCTCATCTGCGGTGACGGAGTATTGGTCGAGTGGATCGCTCATGATTGCCTCATACATGGGAAAGCCTTTCCCTAGCGCGGCCATGGGGGGCGGTTCAAGTACAGCTTTGCACGAACGGCAGCAAAGCCGACAAAACGCTTTACCCCGAGGGCGCGGGACGGCCGCGAAAAACCCGCAGCCAACCTGATCGCGGCCCTTGTCAGCCCGGCTTTGGTCCGATAGGCAAAATTCATACCACAAGGGGTGGTCACGAAAGGGGCAACATGGAGACTATGATTTGGTTCGGTGCAGCCGTGTCGCTGGTCGGCGTCTTTGGGCTGGGCTGGTGCGTTGTTCTGGCATTGCGCGCCCGCAATTCGGGCCTGCCCGATGATGAAATCCGCGCCTCTTTGCAAAAGGTCGTTATTTACAACATGGGCGCACTTGGCATTTCGGCGCTTGGCCTGATGCTTGTGGTGTTCGGAATCTTCCTCAGCTAAGCGCCTTGTTACGCTTCATTCAGATCGGCCAGTGAAATCCCTTGACGGATCAGGTCATCCAGCAGCGGTGCCGGGCTCCAGATATCGGGCGCGTCATCGGCCCAACGGTTCAGATCATCACGCAAAACCAGCAGGCCGCGCCGCGCAGCCCAGAGCATCGGCCCGCCCCCCCAGCGCGGAAACCCTTGGCCAATGATCATCGCCAGATCAATATCAGACGGGCGCAGCGCCTTTTCATCGCCGATCATCCGCAGCCCCGCATTGGCCAAAGCCCCCATTACAGGGGCCGCAAGCCCCGCCCAAAGATTGACCCGCCCCAGCAGTTTGGGGGCAGCACGATCATTGTCGCGCAGCACCCCCCAGCGGCCCAACAGGTCAAGCACCGGCTCGGGCCCATGCTTGGCCTCCAGCGCTTCAAGGCTTGCATGCAGCGCAAGTGCCAAGCCGGGGCTGATCCCGGTGCCCTGCCCCTGAACCACCTGGTAGCCCAGCCGTTTCAACACGGCCAACACGGTGGCAATGGCTTCGGCTGCGGTCTGTTCGGAAATCAAAATCTCGGACAGCCGGCCATTTTGCGTGGCAGGCAGCAGCGTCAGGCCCAGCCCGCGCTGACCGCCCTCGCCAACCCGCCCCAGCGTCACAATCGGCGCGCCGACCTTGGCCGAAACCACCGGCACCGCAGCGCCCGGCAAGCGATAGGCACCCGTCAGAAACAGCATATCCGCCGCCTCTCCGTCGCCCCCATCCACCCCGGCAAGCGCTGGCATCAGCCGGGCCCAGCGCGCATCATGCTCAGCCGGAGACAGCTTTTTGGCCGTCCGTTCTGCCGCAAGGGCGGTTGCAATCGCCTCTAACCCTTGCGTCAAGGCGGCCGTCTGGCTGTCAACCAGGGTCACATCATAGCCCGCCGCCAAAAGCCCGCGCACCAATTGCACCCCGTCCGCAGCCGCCCCCAACACCGTGACCTGCGCAACGGCAAGCGGCCTGGCCTTGGCCCCGACCATGCGGCCCGCACGCCGTTCGGCAAAGAACACATGCCGCAACGCTTCGGCCTCGGGCGTGGCAACAAGGTCGGCAAAGGCCGCGCGTTCAAAGGCAAGCCCTTGTTCAAAGGGCAAAAGCTGGGCGGCCTCGACGCAATCAATAATCCGGCCCGGACCGGGGATCGGGGCATTTGCCTGCACGCGGCGGGCGTCGGAAATCGCAGCAAAATAGGCTTTTGGGGCCCGAAATCCATCGCGCCGATCGCGCGTGGGGATCGGCGCGATGGGGGCCATATGCAGGGCCATGGCTATCGCGGCTTCCGCCACCCCATGTTCTACCACCTTGTCCAATATGCCCAGGGCCAGCGCCTCGGGCGCGGCAATCGGCTTGCCGCTGATCATCAGGCGCAACGATTCCTGTGCCCCGATCAGACGCGGCAGGCGCTGTGTCCCCCCCGCACCGGGCAGAATTCCCAAGCCAACCTCGGGCAAGCCCAGGCGCGTATCGGCAAGCGCAACCCGCCCATGCGCCGCCAGCGCAAGTTCAAGCCCGCCGCCCAAGGCCGTACCGTGCAGGCCTGCCACCACGGGCTTGGCGCTGGCTTCAATCATGTTGCACAGATCGGGCAGCAGCGGGTCTTGGGGTGGCTTGCCAAATTCAGAGATATCCGCGCCGGCAGGAAAGGTACGACCGCGTGCCAGCAGCACCACGGCACGCACCTTGGGATCGGTTTTGGCAGCCTCAAGCCCCTGGGCAAGAGCCGCGCGCAACCCGAAACCCAGCGCATTTACCGGCGGGTTGTCGATCCACAACACCAAAACCGGCCCACGCATTTCCAAAGTGACAAAAGAACCCGTGTTGCTTTGCATATGCCCGCCCAGACGAAACAGGCCCAACGCCCGATGCTAAGCCTATTAACAAGACCATTGCCCTGTTTTGCAATCCCAAGAGCCGGGAAATGCTGTCAAAATACCGCAAACGCCACTACGGCCGATTCAAACGGGCATATTGTCGAACATCGCTTCGGTTTCTTCCTCGGTCGAAAGCGGCGCATCCGTGGACCGGCCCGCCCCGGGCATGATCGCCATAAGCGCCTGCATTTCGTGGAAAAGCCCCGAAAGAGGCGTCACATCGGTGAATGCGGTGACCGCCTTATTTCGGTTTTCGGCGTCGGTTCCGGATTTGTCAGTCATCTTTTTTTTCCTCGGGTTTCTTTGCAGTCTTTGGGCCTATAGGGCGCAAACCCTGCAAAACGGTGTCTAGGGAACAGCATCACCCCGCCTAGGGCTGATGGTCTTGCACATTCAGGACAAGCCCCGAACTTACCCTTCCTTGAAACGACAGCGGCGCTTTGTTCATCCGAATTTCCGGTTGTCCTGAAAGGCCAAGACCTGCCAGCCCCTCATCGGTTTTCCGCTTGATCGCAAGGCCTTTCCAAGCATTGAACGGGCGGCTGTCGCGCGCGGTTTCAATCTGTCCCAGCCGCGGCTCAAGCTGAATTTTTCTGCTCTCTGGCGCGGCCATCCTGGGTCCTCCTCTGCGCATGGCCAAGCTATCATCAACCGGCAAGCGACGGCCTTGACCCAAGTCAAAACCGACATCCTGAATATATTCAATTCTTGAAATGCATGATACACTGCGTATATCAAAGCGAGTGAACACAAAATCAGAGGCCCGCATGAAACCGCTTGTCCATGCCTTTTTCGACGAAGCCACCAATACCCTGACCTATGTCGTCCGCGAGCCGGAGGGGAAGGCCTGTGCCGTCATCGATTCCGTGTTGGACTTTGATTATGCCTCGGGGCGCACCGATACCCGGTCGGCAGATGCCGTGATTGAGTTCTTGCGCAAAGAAGACCTTGATCTGCAATGGATTCTGGAAACCCATGTCCATGCAGACCACCTTTCCGCCGCCCCCTATATTCAGGAACGGCTTGGCGGCAAAATCGGGATCGGGCAGCGGATTACGGTTGTGCAAGACACCTTTGGCAAAGTGTTCAATGAGGGCACCCGCTTTCAGCGCGACGGCTCGCAGTTCGACAGGTTGTTTGAGGAAGGCGACAGTTTCAAGATTGGCCAGATGCGCTGCGACGTGCTGCACACGCCCGGCCACACGCCCGCCTGCCTGACCTATGTCATTGATGATGCAGCCTTTGTTGGCGATACATTGTTCATGCCCGATTTTGGCACAGCACGATGTGACTTTCCTGGCGGGTCCTCCGCCACCCTGTTCGATTCCGTGCAGAAAATTCTGGCCTTGCCCGAAGCGACACGGATTTTCGTCGGCCATGATTACAAGGCGCCAGGCCGCGAGGACTATGCCTGGGAAACCACGGTCGGCGCGCAAAAGTCGCTGAACATCCATATCGGCGCAGGCAAATCGAAAGCGGATTTCATGGCGATGCGCGATGCCCGCGATGCCACGCTGGCGATGCCACGCCTGATCATCCCATCGCTGCAAGTCAACATGCGTGCCGGAAAAATGCCCGAACCCGAGGAGAATGGCATAAGCTACCTCAAGGTTCCGGTAAACGGCATCTGATGGCTGGCCCAAAGATAGCTCTGTCGCCGCCCCTGCGGCACTGGCGCAAATGGGCTGCTTTGCATTTCGCACCCGGCGTGAACAGGGTAATTGCCTGACAAAGCTGTGCGCGGCACCAATGGGATAAGAGTGATATGATCGAAATCGAATGGATCTGGGGCCTTGTTGGTGGCCTGATGATTGGCACGGCTGCGGCCATGTACCTGCTGATCAATGGCCGCGTCATGGGGGCCTCGGGTATTCTGGGCAGCCTTGTCGATGGTACAGCCAAGGCCGCAGCCCCGGAAAGAATTGCGTTTATCGCGGGTCTGGTCATCATACCCGCCGTTTTGGCGGCCGTGCTGGGCGGGGTGGATACCCACATCAGCAGCAATCTGGTTGTGATCATTGTTGCGGGCCTTCTGGTCGGCATCGGCACACGTCTGGCCTATGGCTGCACCTCTGGTCATGGGGTCTGCGGCATCTCACGGCTGTCCTTGCGCGGCATCGTTGCGACCGTGTTTTACCTGCTTGGCGGTGGGTTGATGATGGTCCTGTTTCGTCATGTTCTGGGGATCATCTGATGCAGCGCAACATATTTGCTTTTCTGTCTGGCGCTTTGTTTGGCGCGGGTTTGCTGGTGTCTGGTATGGTCGACACGGTAAAGGTGCAGGGCTGGCTTGATGTGTTCGGCACCTGGGACCCAACACTGGCCTTCGTGCTGGGCGGGGCAATTGTGCCGATGGCAATAGCTTGGCGCATCGCCGCCCGGCACCGCAAGTCCCTGCTGGGAAGCGCGATTCCGCCCGCGCCCACCGCAACGATTGATGCCAATATCGTCATTGGCTCGGTTTTATTCGGCATGGGCTGGGGGCTGGCAGGGCTTTGCCCCGGCCCGGCCATTGCCTCGGTGACGTTTGGCGGCTGGGGCGGCGCGCTTTTTCTTGTTGCCATGGCCGCAGGTATGTATGTTGCCCCGCCGATCCGCAGCAAAATCGAACACCACTCCGCTCATGCTTAAGGAACCATAATGGATATTCGCCCCCTGACCCCAACCTATGCTGTCTCGCCCCAGATCGAAACGTCAGATTTACCCGCGATCAAGGCCGCAGGCTTTGTTGCCGTGATCAACAATCGCCCTGATGCAGAGATTCCGCCAAACCTGCACAGCAGCACAATGCGCAGCGCAGCCGAGGCCGCCGGGCTTGCGTTCTTTGCCAACCCGGTGATCGGCGGCATGCTGACGATGGAAAATGTCACCGAACAGGCCGCCGCGATTCAGGCAGCGGGCGGCCCGGTTCTGGCCTATTGCGCCTCGGGCAACCGCTGCTCGATGGTTTGGGCCCTGGCGCATGCGGGGCAGATTGCGACCGATGATCTGATCAATATTCCCGCCCGTCATGGCTATCAACTGGAAGCGTTGCGCAATCAGTTGAACGCTCTGGCCAAGACCGGCTGATACCTTGCCCAAACGTAAAATGCCGGGCACACAGGCCCGGCATTTTGCATTTCATGGCCCCTGCGCACAGGGGCGCGCAGGATCAGGCCAGATCGGCCGTCATCACCTTGGTCCAGGCCGCTGCGAAATCCTTGACAAACTTCGCCGCATTATCGTCTTGCGCGTAAACTTCCGCATAGGCACGCAGAACCGAGTTGGAGCCGAACACCAGATCAACCCGCGTGGCTGTCCATTTTACCGCGCCAGACTTTCGGTCCTGAATCTCATACAACCCATCGCCCGCAGGCTGCCACGCATTGCCCATATCGGTCAGATTGACGAAAAAGTCAGTCGTCAATGCGCCCACATGGTCGGTAAACACCCCGTGCCGGCTGCCGCCATGGTTGGTGCCAATCACCCGCATACCGCCCAGCAGAACCGTCATCTCATGCGCGGTCAGGCCCATAAGCTGGGTACGATCCAGCATCAGCTCCTCGGCGCTGACCGAGAAATCCTGTTTCAGCCAGTTGCGATAGGCATCATGCAGCGGTTCCAGCGCGTCAAAGCTGGCGGCATCGGTCATGGCGTCAGTGGCATCCCCCCGGCCCTTGGTAAAGGGCAAAGTCAGCTCATGCCCCGCGGCCTTGGCGGCCGCCTCGACCCCCATATTGCCCGCAAGCACGATCACATCGGCAATGCTCGCCCCGGTTGCAGCCGCAATCGGTTCCAGTTTGGACAGAACAGCCGCCAAACGGGCAGGTTCATTCCCCGCCCAATCCTTTTGCGGCGCAAGACGAATACGCGCGCCATTGGCCCCGCCGCGCATGTCCGACCGGCGATAGGTGCGGGCGGAATCCCAGGCGGTGGCCACCATATCCGACACCGACAGGCCCGCCTCGGCGATTTTGGCCTTTACCACAGCCACGTCATAATCGGTCCGGCCAGCCGGGATCGGATCTTGCCAGATCAGGTCCTCGGTCGGCACGTCTGGCCCGATATAGCGCGTCTTTGGCCCCATATCGCGGTGGGTCAACTTGAACCAGGCCCGCGCAAAGGTCTCGGAAAAATAGTCCTGATCGGCGGCGAAACGCTCTGAGATTTCACGATAGATCGGGTCCATCTTCAGCGCCATATCGGCATCGGTCATCATCGGCTTGTGGCGGATGCTCGGGTCTTCGACATCCACCGGCATATCCTCATGCGCGATGCTGACCGGCTCCCATTGCGAGGCGCCCGCCGGGCTTTTGGTCAACTGCCACTCATGGCCCAACAACATCTTGAAAAATCCATTGTCCCATTTGGTCGGATGCGTTGTCCAGGCACCCTCCAGCCCGCTGGACATGGTGTAACGCCCCAAGCCATTGTTTACCGTTGTATTATTGCGCCACCCCATGCCTTGATCGTGCAAATCCGCTGCTTCCGGCGCGCCGCCAATCAAGGCCGCATCGCCCATGCCGTGGCACTTGCCCACCGTATGCCCGCCCGCCGTCAGCGCCACGGTTTCCTCATCATTCATCGCCATACGGGCAAAGGTTTCGCGCACATGTGCGGCCGTGCGCAGCGGGTCAGGCACCCCGTTCACGCCCTCGGGGTTCACATAGATCAGCCCCATCTGCACAGCGGCAAGCGGGTTTTCCATGGTCGCGGCATCCGCAAGGTCGCTGTAGCGGCCATCACTTGCCGCCAGCCATTCCTTTTCGGCCCCCCAGTAAACGTCCTTCTCGGGGCCCCAGATATCTTCCCGACCAAAGGCAAAGCCAAACGTCTTCAGCCCCATCGTCTCATAGGCTACCGTTCCGGCAAGGATCATCAAATCCGCCCAGCTGAGCGCGTTGCCGTATTTCTTCTTGATCGGCCACAGCAAGCGGCGCGCCTTGTCAAGCCCCACGTTGTCCGGCCAAGAGTTCAGCGGCGCAAAGCGCTGGTTGCCGGTGTTGCCCCCCCCGCGCCCATCGGCCGCCCGATAGGTCCCGGCCGCGTGCCACGACATGCGGATCATCAAGCCGCCGTAATGCCCCCAATCGGCAGGCGACCAATCCTGGCTGTCGGTCATAAGGGCTGCCAAATCGGCCTTCAGCGCAGCCACGTCCAGCTTTTTCACTTCCTCGCGATAGTCAAAATCCGCCCCCATCGGGTTGGTCTTGCTGTCATGCTGATGCAAAATATCCAGGTTCAATGCATTCGGCCACCATTCGGAATGCGGGCTTGCTGCCGATGTCTTGGAGCCATGCATTACAGGGCATTTGCCGCCCGTTGGGGTATCATTGCCGTCCATTGTCATTTCCTCGCGTTATTACGTCAAATCTGCGCGGGGTGGGCTGTGCCAGCAAAGGCCGCCGTCAGCCTTTATTCCCCCGATCGCTGACACCCTATCACGACGCATTCATAATTAAAATTTGCATTTTCTAATCTCTGCGATATGCATGGCTTATGAACACTGTCACGCTGAAACATCTGCGATATTTTGAGGCCCTGGCCCAGAATGGCCATTTCGGGCGCGCGGCGGCGGCTTCGGCCATCTCACAACCCGCGCTATCCCTTCAGATCAAGGAACTGGAGACTATCCTTGGCGCGCCGTTGGTCGAACGCGGTTCGCGTCAGATTTGGCTTACCAGCCTGGGCGAGGTGTTTGCCAGCCGCGTGCGCGAAATCCTGCGCGCAGTGGATGAATTGGGCGATCTGGCCCGCGCGGCCTATAGCCCGCTTTTAGGCAGGCTGCGCATCGGCATCATCCCCACCATTGCCCCTTATCTTTTGCCCAGTATCATCAAGACCCTGAACACACATTACCCGGCCCTGGACCTGCGCCCCCGTGAGGCGGTCACCCAAAAGCTGCTGCAAGACCTGAAAGATGGCAAGCTGGACACCGCGATAATGGCGCTGCCAAGCGCAGACCCGTCCTTGCATGACGAGGCCCTGTTCACCGAGGAATTTGTCTTGGTTCGGCCGCGTGCGGATGCAAAAAAGCCCGTACCCAACCCCGCGTCCCTGCGTGAAATGCGCCTGCTGCTGCTAGAGGAAGGCCATTGTTTCCGCGATCAGGCCCTGTCTTTTTGCAAGATTTCCGGCGCGCTTCCCCGCGATGTGATGGAGGGGAGCGCGCTGTCAACGCTGGTGCAAATGGTTGGGGCCGGCATCGGCGTAACCCTGATCCCTGAAATGGCAGTCGCGATTGAAACCCGTTCTGCCGCCGTCGCTATCGCGCGCCTCAGCCATCCCCGCCCCACCCGCGCTATCGGCATGATCTGGCGCAAGACCAACCCGCTGTCAGATCAGCTGACCCATATCGGCAGCATCATCCGCGCAGCGCGGCAAGATATTGGCGGTTAGGCACTGGCACCCCACCGGATGCGATTGCCGCACCCGCATTGAAAAGCATTTTACGCGCGTCTTTTATGTTTGCTGTACAATGACTTAGGGGCGCGCAAGGATTTAGGCGTGGCGCATTGATCCGCGCTGTCTTGTCAGGTCTGCGCCTTTGTCAAAACCTGCGCCATCTCGGCATGTTCAAGCAAAGCCGCCTGCCCTTTGGGCGTAAGCTGATAAATACCACGCGCCACACGTTCAAACCAACCGTAATGGTCATCCCGCATCTGCACCGCCGCCCGCGACACCCCCACGGCCTTGGCCACCACGGCAGCCTTGCACGGACCCGCCTGCAAATGCAGCGCACAGCGCAGCGCGTCCTGGCGGTAGGCAGTCATTTTCATGCCGGAAATGCCCCCCGTATTCGGGTCCCCACCCGGCGATCGAATTCGCGCAGCAACCGGGCGGCAGGTTTGGCTTTCAGGCGCGGCGCATAGGGTGCCGGGTCAAGATGCGCCTCGATGCCATTTGGCCCGACGACCAGCAGGCCCAGCGACAGGCGGCGACATAATGCAATAATATCACGGTAGCGTTGTTTCCATCCCTTGCTGGCGGGAACCGCCAGATAGACATGGTCAAACACCCCTTGCCGCACCACCCCCTGCATCACCAATTGCAGCGAGAAGGTCAGCTTCATTTCCACGATCACCGGTGGCTCGTCACCACGCCGCGCCATGATATCGCAATCCCCGATTTCGGCTTTCACCTCATACCCCTGACCTTCAAGATAGGCCTTGAGGGGGGCGTAAAGATCAGCCTCGCGCATCGGCCCGGGCTACGCCTTGCTGCGCCGCAGGCGGATCACCACATCCACTTTCGAGATTTCGGTTCCCGGTGGCAGGTCGGGCAAGCGCACGATTTCCAGTTGATCGGCGCGGGCATCGGTTAATTCTGCCGTATCTTCCCAATAGAAATGCGGGTGATCATCCATCCGGGTGTCGAAATAGCTTTTAGAGCCATCGACGACCACCTCTTGCATCAAGCCGGCCTCGCAAAATGCGCGCAGGGTGTTGTAAACCGTGGCCAGGCTCACGCCCTCGCCCGTCTCAGAGGATGCGGCAAACAGGCTTTCGGCGGTGACATGGCGATCAATCCCGTCACCGATCAACAAACTTGCCAGCGCCACGCGCTGCCGGGTCGGGCGCAACCCGCCCTGGGCAAGCCAATCGGTCCCACGTTGCACAGCCTGATCAAGCATTCAAAACCCGCCTTGTTTCCACAGGCCCCAATATAAGGCCAGGTGCTGATGATTTTCAACCCGATTGCAGCCCAATCGCAGCCCAAACGCAGGATGCAAATGCACGCCCTGCCCCCACAGGGGCCACAGCCGCACTTGCCAGTGCGTAAAGCCGGGTGTTAATGGGTAAACAACACGCAGTGAAAGAAGGGGCATTGCCTTATGGCGCAGTATCCAACCAGTTTCGATAAAGAAGGCCTGCTGCAATGCGCGCGCGGCGAGCTGTTCGGCCCCGGCAACGCGCAACTGCCCGCCCCGCCGATGCTGATGATGGACCGGATTACCGAAGTGTCAGGCGATGGTGGCCTGCACGGCAAAGGCCATATCGTGGCCGAGTTTGATATCACCCCCGATCTTTGGTTCTTTGACTGCCACTTTCCCGGCAACCCGATCATGCCCGGCTGCCTTGGCCTTGATGGCTTGTGGCAGTTGACCGGCTTCAACCTTGGCTGGCGTGGCTGGCAGGGGCGTGGCTATGCGCTGGGCGTGGGCGAGGTAAAGCTGACCGGCATGGTCCGGCCCGATCGCAAGCTGCTGCGTTATTACGTTGATTTCACCAAGGCCATTCAGACCCGCCGCCTGACAATGGGTGTGGCCGATGGACGGGTTGAAGCGGATGGCGAAGTTATTTATCTGGTCAAGGATATGAAGGTCGCCCTGTCTGAAAGCTGACTTTGGCTGAAAGCCGATTTTGGCTGAAAGCTGACCCTTAACGAATAGGAATAAGGAGTGCGCCCATGCGCCGCGTCGTCATAACTGGTATCGGTATCGTTTCCTCTATCGGCAACAACGCCGCCGAGGTAGAAGCCAGCCTGCGCGCCGGAAAATCCGGGATCGTTGCCGCGCCGGACTATGCCGAACACGGCTTTCGCAGCCAGGTCCACGGCATGCCGCAAATTACGCTGGAAGATCACATCGACAAGCGCGACCTGCGGTTCATGGGGCCGGGTGCCGCCTATAACTTCATCGCGATGGAACAGGCGATAGCGGATTCCGGGCTGCAAGCATCAGACGTGTCGAACGAACGCTCTGGCCTGATCATGGGATCAGGCGGGCCGTCGACGTCCAACTTTTTCCAGGCACATAATATCGTGATTGAAAAAGGTGCGCCCAAGCGGATGGGGCCGTTCATGGTGACGCGCTGCATGTCCTCGACCAACTCGGCCTGTCTGGCGACGCCGTTCAAGATCAAAGGCGTGAATTATTCGATCACCTCGGCCTGCTCTACCTCGGCGCATTGCATCGGCAATGGCACCGAATTGATCCAGATGGGCAAGCAAGATATTGTTTTCGCAGGCGGCGGCGAAGAGTTGGACTGGACGCTGTCGTGCCTGTTTGACGCGATGGGCGCGATGAGCAGCAAATATAACGACACGCCCGAACTGGCTGCCCGCGCCTTTGACGCCACACGTGACGGTTTTGTCATTGCGGGTGGCGGCGGTGTGGTGGTGCTGGAGGAATTGGAACATGCCCTTGCACGCGGCGCCAAAATCTATGCCGAGGTTACCGGCTATGGCGCCACATCGGACGGGGCCGATATGGTTGCCCCATCGGGTGAGGGCGGTGAGCGGTCGATGAAACTGGCGATGTCTACCCTGCCCCAAGGCCGCCGCGTTACCTATATCAACGCCCACGGCACCTCGACCCCGGCGGGCGATGTAACCGAGGTAAAGGCCATCCGCCGCGTGTTCGGTGAAGGGTCTGTACCGCCGATTTCCTCGACCAAATCGCTGACCGGGCACAGCCTTGGCGCGACCGGTGTGCATGAGGCAATCTATTCCTTGCTGATGATGCAGGGGGGGTTCATCACCGCCTCGGCCAACGTCACCCAGCTTGACCCCGAATTGAAACCCGAAGAGATTGCAACCGAATACCGTGAGATGGACCATGACAGCATCTTGTCCAACTCTTTTGGCTTCGGTGGCACCAATGCCACATTGCTGATGAGCAAATACGCGAAATAATCTGGAGAACCAACCGATGGCCGATCTGATGAAGGGCAAGCGGGGCCTTGTGATGGGTGTCGCGAATGAACGCTCCATCGCCTGGGGGTGCGCCCGCGCCCTGGCAGCCGAAGGCGCAGAACTTGCCTTCACCTATCAAGGTGACGCCTTTGGCAAACGCTTGGCGCCTTTGGCCGCGTCGATCGGCTCAACCATGATGGTTGATGTGGACGTGACAGATGATGCCTCTCTTGATGCAGCCTTTGGCCGGCTGCGCGATGAATGGGGCAGTATCGACTTTCTGATCCACGCCATCGCGTTTTCGGACAAGAACGAGCTGACAGGCCGGATCAGCAACACCAGCCGCGAGAATTTCAAGAACACCTTGGATATCAGCTGCTTTTCCTTTATCGACGTGTCGCGCCGCGCGGCCGAACTGATGCCCGATGGTGGCTGCCTGATGACAATGACCTATGGCGGGTCAAACCGGGTGACGCCCAATTACAATGTCATGGGGGTCGCAAAAGCGGCGCTGGAATCGGCGGTGCGTTACCTTGCTGCCGATCTTGGCAGCCAGAAAATCCGGGTGAATGCCATTTCGCCCGGCCCGATGAAAACCCTTGCCGGGGCAGCCATTGGCGGGGCGCGCACCACCTATCGCCATGCCGAAACGAATGCCCCCCTGTTGACCAATGCCAGCCTCGAGTCGGTGGGCGGCACCGCCGTGTATCTTGCCTCGGATTATGGCATGCATACAACCGGCGAGATTGTGCGGGTTGATGGCGGTTATCACGTCATGGGCATGCCTCGGGCCGAACATATCAGCTAAAGCATGCCCCCTTGGCCCCACCTGCGCCGCTCAGCCGTCAGACACCCGCGCCAATTCACAAGACCGTTTCGCCGCCGCAGCAAGGGCCTGCGCAGATAGCCGCATCAGGCCATCATCAGCACCCAGCGCCGCAAGCCCTGCGGCGGTTGTTCCGTTGGGGCTGGTCACCATTTGTCTCAGGGCGGCTGGGTCTGGCGTTTTGGCAATCAGCAGCCCGGCGGCTGCCAGCGTGCCCGCAGCAAGTTTCCGGGCGGCCATCGTGTTCAGCCCAAGGTCAATTGCGGCGGCTGTCATCGCCTCGCACAGCGCAAAGTAATAGGCCGGGCCCGAGCCGGACAAAGCGGTTACCGCATGCAGATCTGCTTCGGCGTCGACCCAGGAAAAGATGCCGATCGCCGCAAAGAGATGTTCCACAAGGGCCTGCTGTGGCAGGCTGGTTGGCGCGGCAGCATAGGCGGCCGTAACAGAACAGCCAACCATCGCGCCGATATTGGGCATCGCGCGTACAATAGCTGTCGCGGGCTGTGCGGCCAGGGCGATGCGTGCCGTTTCAACCCCCGCCGCAATAGAGATGACGATGGTCTGCGGGCCAATCTGGGGCGCGATCTGCAAAAGCGCGTCGCACAGCATTTGGGGCTTGGTGGCCAACACCACACCATCAACCGCTGCGCCACCCGGCAAATCCCTGGCGCTGGCGCAGAATGTGCAACGGCTTTCGCCGGCAAGATCTGCCTGCAGCTTGGCGACATTCGGGTCCAGAACGACAAAGGAAAATGACTCGTCCAGCGCATGGAGCCAGCCTTTCAACAAGGCTGCCCCCATTCTGCCGGCGCCAACAAGCAAGAGTTTGGTCACTACAGGATGCCCCTGTCCACAGTGGCGAGCGCCGCCATCAGTTCAGCGTCGCCATATCTGTCCACCGAAAAACCATGCGCATAGTCTGGCAGCGGCCCATCCGTCATCCAGGCAGCGCACAGCTCACCGGCCGCACAGGCCGCCATCGTGCCATAGCCCGACAGCGCACAGTTCATGAAGGCCCCCTCGGGCCCCATGCGCCCGATCAGGGGCCAGTTTTCCTTGGTCATCGTATACCAGCCGCCATAGTGGTGCATGTTACGCGGCAGTTGACCATAATAGGCCTTCAAACCGGGCTGAAGCCGCGCCGCGCCGCGCAAGACGATTTCGGGATAGTTCGGATCGGTTGGCTGTTCCCAGGTGGCGGTGCCGGGTTTTTCATTATAGGCCCAGCCAAGCTTGACCCATTTCCCGCCATCGCCCCCGTCAGGGCGGCAGTGAATGGCCCCCGGCATGTCACCCGCCAGCCAGGCCATTTCCGGGTCGCCCTTCAGCAGCGTGCGCTCTTCCTCGGTCCAATCAATGGATTGGCCATCCAGATCAATCGAAAAGGGAACATCGCGCGGAATGACGCCCAGACGATCCTCAAACGCAATCTTTTGCTGGAACGTATTGTAGACGGGCAGATCGACACCCAGCATCTGCGCGATCTTGTCAGCAAAGGGGCCAGCCGCGTTCACAACCCGGTCATAGGTTTCTGTATGCGTGCCATCGGCCCCGGCAATGGTTACCGCAAAGCCTGCGTTATGTGCGATGTCCTTCACCTCGCCCACCACGCGGCGCACCCCGATTTCCCGCATTTGCTCCAGCATATACATGCCAAGCTGCTGGCCGCTGATGTCGCCACCGCGGCGCACATGCAAGATCGACCGGATTTCCGGATCATAGCTGGGAAAGCGGCTGCGGATCAGGTCGGTATTGGTCACAATGTCCAACCCGTCCGGCACGCCTTCCCAATCCGGGCTTTTGAAGCTGTGGTAATCATCGGCCTGCGGTTTGTCATGAAACCGAAGCAGGCGTTCCGAGGCATCGCCAAACCCTTTGCGAACCTGTTCCACCAGATCATCAATATCGGTTCGGCGCGTCGCAAGCGCATAGCCGCGCCGGTTCATGTTGATCTGGTTGCCGCTTGCGCGCGCGATCTCCTCCATCAGGGCGATGCTGCGGTTGGTAAAGTTGACCATCGTCGGTTCGCTCCACCAGTTGCGATAGTTTTCGCCGGATTGGGCCGAGGTATAGCTCATCGGTTGGTCACGATCGACAAGCGTGATGCGGGCGTTCTTTTCAGCCCGTGCAAGGTAATAGGCGGTGGCAATCCCGACGATTCCGGTTCCGATGATCAGTGTTTTGGGCGCAGGCATCCGTAATGCTCCTGTGGCTTTTGAGAGGGGTGGCAGACTTGGCTGGTCTGGAACCCTTAGGGGGTTTCGTTCAAATGACAGGCCGAAAGATGGCCCGCCGCGATTTGTTTCAGCTGTGGCCGCTCCACCCGGCAGCGATCAAACGCCAGCGGGCAGCGCGGGTTGAAGTGGCAGCCCTTTGGCGGGTTAAGCGGGCTTGGCAACTCGCCCTCCAATGGTTGAAAGACCTTCTTTTGGGTGGAAATGCGCGGCACTTCCTTTAGCAAGGCTTGGGTATAGGGGTGGTTGGGCTTGCCAAAAATCGCGTCAACCGGGGCCTGTTCAACGATCCGCCCCAGATACATGATCGCAACCCGGTCCGAGATATGTTCGACCACGCCCAGATCATGGCTGATGAAAAGATAGGTCAGATCGGATTGTTCGCGCAATTCCATGAAAAGATTGATAATCTGCGCCTGAATGGAAACATCCAATGCCGCAACGGATTCGTCGCAAACCAGAAAGTCGGGCTGAACCGCAAGCGCGCGCGCAATGCCGATCCGTTGGCGTTGCCCGCCCGAAAGCTGATGTGGATAGCGGCCCGAAAGTTCCGGGTCCAGCCCGGCGCGCGCCAATTGTTTGTCAACATAGGCACGGGTTTCCTTGGCACCATTGACCAAACCGTTCAATCGCGGCGATTCCCCCACAATTCTTGAAACCGGGTGCCTTGGGTTCAGCGAGGCATAGGGGTTTTGAAAAATCATCTGCGTTTTAAGCCGAACCGCCGCGCGCTCGGCCGTGGACATATCCGCCACCAGCCGCCCATTTGACAGCACCTTACCCGCAGTTGGGGTCAGCAGGCCCGCGATCACACGGCCCAAGGTGGATTTGCCGCAACCCGACTCGCCCACCAGCCCAAGCACCTCGCCTTTCGCAATGCTCAGGCTGACATCATCCACAGCCCGCAGCACGGGCTCTGGCTGGGCCAAACCCGCACGCACGGCCAACCGCCCCAGAAGATCGGTCGGCTTGGTAAAATGGCGCGAAACATGGCGCAGCTCCAGGCGGGGCGCGGGCGCGCTTGTTTGTATTTCGATCATGGCGTTCCCTTTGCGGCAGCGGTCGGCGCTATGGCTTTTGTGGGCAAGGGATGCCAACAGCGAAAGCCATGCGCTGGCGTGGCGGGGGCGTGATCAAGCCCCGGCTCTGTGGCGCAAAGCGCATCGGCAAATTGGCAACGTGCGCTGAACGGGCATCCCGGTGGCAGGTTCAACAAAGACGGCGTTGTGCCGGGAATTTGCGCCAGCGGCTGACCCCGCTTATTCGCACTGGGGATAGAACCGATCAGCCCGCCGGTATAGGGGTGGCGCGGCTGCGAGATGATATGCGCGGCCGATCCCAGCTCCACGAACCGGCCCGCATACATCACCGCGATACGGTCCGCGAGCTGCGAGACGATCGACAGATCATGCGTGATCCAGATCAGCGCCGTTCCGGTTTGCGCGACCAGACGCTGCACAATCGCCAGAATCTGGGCCTGAATTGTCACATCCAAAGCGGTTGTCGGCTCATCCGCGATCAGCAATTCGGGCTTGTGCAACAGGGCGATGGCGATGGCTACGCGCTGGCGCATACCGCCTGAAAACTGGTGCGGATAGGCCGAAAGCCGGGATTCGGGCTGGGGGATGCCCACCTCGCCCAAGGCCGCGCGGGCCATTTCCCAGGCAGCTTTATGCGGCATCGGGGTATGGGCCTGAATCGTCTCGATGATCTGGGTGTCGATCCGCAGCACCGGGTTCAGCGTCATCATCGGGTCTTGAAAGATCATTGCAATCTTGTTGCCGCGCAGGTGGCGCATCTCGCGCTCGCTGCGTTTGGTCAGGTCTTCACCCTGAAACAAGATTTCCCCCTGGGCGATGCGGCCGGGGTTTTGCAGCAGGCCCATGATCGAAAAGCCGGTCACGGATTTGCCCGACCCCAACTCGCCCACCAGCCCCAGAACTTCGCCCTTGGCGATGTCAAAGGACACATCACGCACCGCGGTGACAACGCCGGCATGGGTCGGGTATTCGGTACGCAGACCACGGACTGAAAGAACACTCATGGCCTACGCACCTTTCCGTGGGTTCAGCGCATCGCGCAGTTGGTCACCGACCAGATTGATGGCGACAATCGTTCCCAAAAGAGCAAGGCCGGGAAAGAAACTGATCCAATGTTCGCCCGACAAGATGAACTGATAACCGTTGGCAATCAGCATCCCCAGGCTCGGCTCTGTCACCGGGACGCCCAGCCCCAGAAAGGACAAGGTAGCCTCCAACGAAATGGCGCGCGCGATTTGCACTGTGGCAATCACGATCAGCGGGGCGGTGCAATTGGGCAAAAGATGGCCGAACAAAATCCGGTAGCGCGGGATATTGAGGCAGCGCGCCGCCTCCATATATTCTTTTTCACTTTCCACCAGCGCCGCCCCACGGGCCGCGCGGGCATAGGTTGCCCATTCAACGATCACCAGCGCCAGAATGACATTCCCGATGCCCTTGCCCAGAACTGCCAGGATCATCATCGCGACAAGAATCGCCGGAAAGGAAAGCTGAAGATCGACAAGCCGCATGATAACCGCCTCTAGCCGACCACCGGCATAGGCGGCAATCAGGCCAAGCGAAGTGCCAAACACCGCCGCACAAACCGCCGAGATAATGCCAACCCCAAGCGAGATGCGCAGCCCGTACATGATCGCCGACAGCATGTCGCGGCCTTGGGTGTCGGTGCCCAGCAGATAAACGCTGCCGTCAGCAGCCGTGGAACCGGGTGGCAAGCGGCCATCCATGAAATCAAGCTGCGACAGGTCATAGGGGTTTTGCGGTGACAGGGCCGGTGCAAAAACGGCAATCAAGATCAGCGCCACCAAAGCCGCCAAAGCAACAATCGCAATGCCAGAGGCCGTATATTCGCGCATGATCCGCTGAATCGGCGTTTCGACCTCGGATTTTTTGGGCTTGTTCAGGCGTATGGGATCAATGCTGGTCATCTCAGGCTCCGGTCCTGATCCGAACGCGCGGATCCAAAAGGGTGTAAAGCACGTCAACGACAAGGTTGATGACGACGAAAAGCAAGACGATGATCATCAGATAGGCAACGATCACAGGCCGGTCGAGCAAGTTGATGCTGTCAATGATCAGCTTGCCCATGCCCGGCCATGAAAAGATGGTTTCGGTGACAACGGAAAAGGCGATGACGGACCCGAACTCCAACCCGATGATGGTGACGACCGGGATCATTATGTTTTTAAGCACATGAACAAAGATGACGCGGCTTTCGGAAAGCCCTTTGGCGCGGGCGAATTTGACGTAATCTTCGGGCAACACCTCGCGCACCCCGGCGCGAACCAATCGCAAGATAAGCGACACTTTGAACAGGGCAAGGTTGACCGCAGGCAAAAGCAGATGGCTTAATCCGTCAAGCGTCAGAAACGACCATTGCAACCCGAACAGGCTGCGCGTTTCGCCGCGACCGCTGGAAGGCAACCACCCCAGTTCCACCGAAAACACGACGATCAGCATCAACCCCACCCAGAATGTCGGCAAGGAAAAGCCCAGGATAGACCCCGCCATGATGGTCTTTGACGATGGCGCATTGGGGTAAAGCCCCGCATATAGCCCCAGCGGAACCCCAACCAGAACCGAAATACCAATGGCGCAAAAGGCCAGTTCCAAGGTCGCGGGCAGCCGGGTCAGGATCACCTTCAATGCGGGTTCGCCGTAAATGAAACTGCGGCCAAAATCGCCCTCGGTCAGCGCCTTGAGG
Organism: Pseudorhodobacter sp.; assembly: GCF_034675685.1. Taxonomy (GTDB): domain Bacteria; phylum Pseudomonadota; class Alphaproteobacteria; order Rhodobacterales; family Rhodobacteraceae; genus Pseudorhodobacter. The sequence continues at coordinate 182,706 of NZ_JAUCDA010000018.1, forward strand.
AATGAGAAATACTGCACCCACAAGGGCCGATCAAGGCCAAGGGCAATGGTGACTTCCAGCCGCTCTTTTGCGGTGGCATCGGGGGCAACCAGCATTTCCATCGGATCCCCGATAACGCTGACGCCGATAAAGACAATAACCGTCATCGCAAGAATGACAAACCCGGCCTGAATCAGTCGCTTTATGAACCACATGGTCATCTGCTTGCTCCGCCTCTTATGCCGTTTTCGTTTTAGGTATACTAATATCTATTATCGTATACGATTCATTGCAACAAAATTCTCACGACTCCAAAGCGGGTGTTCGTTTTTTTATGCAGCCTAAACGCCCATCGGGCTGGGCATCGCCTCGGCCTCGGCAAACAGCGCTTGAATTTCTTCGGGCGCGATTCCGTCCACGATGCACACGATGCGGGTCCGGTGGTCGCTTGACGGCCAGCAGGGCAGCTCCTCGGGCGGGTGAAAGAGATGCTGAATGCCGTGAAGGACCGAAGGGCGATCTGCGCCGTCGATGTTCAAAATCCCTTTGACGCGTAGCAGATTCGGGCCATAGCGCGCGACAAGCCGATCAACCCAATGCGAAACCGTATCCCATGTGACAGGCCTATCCCGAATGATCGCCGTTGACCGTATCGCACCCCCTGCCCCGTGCAAGGATGCAGCAGACCCGGCGGCGCGGCCCAGCCAATGTTCGATATCCGAAACCCCCGTGGTGCTGTGAAAACGCCGCTCGAACAGGCTGCGATCCATCAGGCCAAGCTCGCGCCGGGTCATGTCTACCGATGGGTTGATCCGGGCAACCGCACGCTGCACCCGGTCAATGGCCCCCGCATCGGCAAGATCACCTTTGGTGATACAAACCCGATCCGCAAGCGCCACCTGCCGGCTTGCCTCGGGATAGCGTTCCAGAACCGAACAGCCGTTGACCGCATCCACCAGCGCCACGATGGATGTCAGCTCATAGGCCAGCATGATCTGAAAATCATTCATCATGCCATGCACCACCGGCACCGGATCAGCGAGGCCCGTGGTTTCGATCACAACCCGCTTGAACGGTGCCAGCTTGCCACTGCGCAGATCATCGTGCAATTCCTTCAACGTGTCGACAAGATCACCCCGGACGGTGCAGCAGATACAGCCGTTTTCCAGCAAGATAATGTTTTCGCTGGTTTGGCGCACAAGCTGATGATCAAGGCCAACCTCGCCAAATTCATTGATGATGACCAAGGCCGGTTCAACGTCAGCGGCAGAAAGGTAATCGTTCAGCAAGGTGGTTTTGCCGCTGCCAAGATGGCCTGTCAAAAGGACAATCGGGATCCGGTCATTTCCAAACATTCAAGGGGCCTTTGGTTGCAGTGGCATCATTTATACGGCACGGGTGCCAAAAGCGGTACCCGTGCCATAGCGGCTTTACTTGGCCCGGACGGTTGCCTGAGCCGTTGTAAATTCGTCGGCTTTGCCTTCGAACACAAGATCATCGCGCATCGCCCAAGTGATCGCCGTATAGTACAGCGGCAGGATAGCGACATCTTTCATCGCGATTTCAGTCACTTCGGCCAAGGCTGCGGCGCGCTGGTCATTGTTGATGGTGACAATGGCAGCCTGAATAAGCGCATCAACCTTGGGGTTTGAATAGCGGCCGCCATTCGGGCCGCCGCGGCCAAGGGCATCATCCTTGGTGCCGATCAGCGCGTGCATGCTCATCCCCGCTTCTCCGGTGTTCGAGGCCCAGCCGAACAATGCCATCGCAAAATCCGAATTGGTGACTTTGGGCCGGAAGGTGGCCCATGGCGACGGGTCAGCCTGTGTTACAACCCCAATCCGCGAAAACATCTGCGCCATGGCCTGAAGCACTTCGGAATCATTGGTGTAGCGGTCATTTGGGCCAATGATCGTCATCCGAAAGCCGTCGGGATACCCGGCTTCGGCCAACAGCGCCTTGGCGGCATCGGGATCATAGGCCGGAACGGGCAGCGTGTCGGATGTACCGGGATAACTGGCAGGCAAGAACTGCCCGGCAGGCGTGCCCTGCCCCCGCAAGATACGATCTGTGATACCTTCACGGTTGATCGCCATCGACAAAGCCTGACGCACACGCAGATCCTTCAGCGGGTTGGTATCCAACACCTCACCGTTCGGGCCTGTGATGTAGGGATTGGTTTCGCTGAAATGATCAAGCATCATGAAAATCACCCGATTGCTGGGGATCATCGTCACCTTCAGGCCCTTTGCCCCCTGCAACCGTTCCAGATCCGACACGGCAACCTGGTCGATCAGGTCATAATCCCCCGACAGCAGGCCAGCGGTCCGGCTGGCGTCATTGCTGACCACGCTCAGCTTTACACTGTCCCATTCCGGCGCGTCCCCCCAATAGCCCGCGTTGCGCGACATGGTGACATCGCCCCCCGGCGTATAGCTGCCCAACACATAGGGGCCGGTGCCGACCATGGCCTCGCCAGAGTTGAAGGCCCCGGTTTCGGCGGTCTGCAATCTATGGGGCACGATCATCACATTGGCCAGTTCAACGGGCAAAAGCGGATTGGGTCGGCTGGTGGTGATTTTGACAGTCAAGTCGTCAACGGCCTCAACCGAGGCAATCGAATTGGTGTAGGTTTTGAACGACGAAGGGCTGTTGGGCAAATTCGTCGCCCGATCAATAGAGGCCACAACATCCTTGGCAACAAAGGCGGTGCCATCGCTGTATGTCACACCTTCGCGCAGCTTGAACAGCCACTCCACCTCGCCGGTTGCTTCCCAAGACACCGCAAGCGCCGGAACGGCCCGGAAACTGGCGTCGCGATCGGTAAGCCCATCAAAGAAGTTGTCTGAAACCATCTGGTTGGACGTGACAATCGAATAATGCGGGTCCATCGACAAGATTGCGCCGCCAAGCGCGATATCCAGATGCGCCTCTTGCGCCAAGGCCCAAGTGGGCAACATGGCCCCAAGGGTCGTTGCCGCAACCAGCACCGCGCCGGACAGCTTTAGTGAGCGAACGTTTCCATGCTTCATTTCGTATACCATCCCTGTTTTTCGTATCATATTACAAATTTTCGTAGCACGAACGCTGGTTCCGATCAAGCAAAGGATGGTAAAATTTTGCAACTCATCGGCAAAGCACCTTCTTGGTGATTGCTATTTCGTATATCTTCTGAACCCACTGTATACAGATGCAAAAGGCTGCACGAATAGGACTGGCAAGTATCCATGACCAAAAATGATGGTGCAAAAACAACCGCTCAACCGATCTATGACAGCCTTCGTGAGGCGATAATGTCGGGCAAATTCAGGCCCGGAGAACCCCTTCGCCAGGATGAGATTGCCCGCACCCACGGCGTCAGTAAAATTCCGGTACGCGAAGCGCTTCTGCGGCTTGAGGTGGACGGCTTTGTCCTTTTCAGAAAGAATCGCGGCGCGGTCGTCCGAGAGCTGAGCGCGGCAGAGCTTTTGCACCTGATGGACATCCGGGTCGCGCTGGAATGCAAAGCGCTTGAACTGGCTATTCCAAATATGATCCAGTCAGATCTGGACGAGGCGGAGCAGGTTTTACGGGAATATGCCAGTCTGGAATCGATTGAACATTGGAGCAAGATGAACCGTCGGTTCCACAAAGTGCTGTATGAACCCTGCGGAAACCCGCAACTTCTGGCGATGATCAACGACCTGCATCAGCGCATGGGCCCCTATCTGCGCCTGCTGATGACCGAGACCAGCGGCCTTGACCGCCCCGCCCAAGAGCATCTCGCCATTCTGGAAGCCTGCAAGGCAACAGACACGCAACTGGGCGTTGACCTGCTGAAATCGCATATTGAAACCTCAAAAAAGGAAACAGCGGCACGGTTGCGGCGGCGGGACGAAGGGTGACGGGGCCTTACGGCTCCATCAAAAGCGCCGATACGAGGAAGACGCTGGCAAGCCTTAAATGGGGGGCATCATCAAAGCTGTAACGATCACGTTCGGCGCTGATATTCAGCAGGCCGATCGTGGCCCCCGCAAAGCGTACCGGGGTGCAGAAGCTGGCTTCACGCCCCATGCTTAGCGACAGGGCGGCATCCGGATAGGCCCAGCGCATATCCGCCTCGCCGTTTCCCAACCACGACTTGCCCGCCTTCAGAACGACATCGCCCCAAGGGGTATCGCCCATTGGTTTGCGCCCACCTCGGGGGTAGATATCCAGATTGGTGCTATAGACGCGCTCAATCTCTTTTGAGGCAGGAAGGTAGCGCAGGATCGTCAGCAGCTTATAGCCAAAATGGGCCGCACAGAACGCGCCAACAGCATCATAGATCGGGCCGGGGCTGGTCGCCCCTGCACAAGCAGCGACCAGCGGTTCATAGTCGGAGGTTCCGATAGGTTTTGCCATCAATTCACACCCCATAGATCAGGTTGGGAAACCACAGGGCAATCTGCGGGAAGATCGCCAGCAAGACCACACCAACCACCATCAGCACAAAGAACGGAAAGGCAGCCCGTGCAACCTTGCTGATTGGATAGCCCGTCGCCCCTTGCAGCACGAACAGGTTGAACCCGATAGGCGGTGTGACCGCCGCCATTTCGATCATCAGCACAAGGTAGACGCCAAACCAGATCGGATCAAAGCCCGCCTGAACGATCAAGGGCAGCGCGATAGGCAAGCTCATCACCACGATGGAGTTGCCGTCCAGCAAGAAGCCAAGCCCAAGGTAAAAGATCGACAAGATCAGCAGCAACCCCCAGGGCGACAGATTCATCGCGGCAATCCCGGCGGCGACATCTGCCGGAATATGCAGGAATCCCATCGCGGTAGACAGCAAGGCAGCCGCAATCAGCAAAGCACAGATCATGGTTGAGGTGCGCAAAGCCCCCATCAACGATTGCGAGATCATCGTGAAGGAGAATTGCCCGGTCACCAAAACGATCACGAGACTCATGCAGACCCCAACGGCGGCGGCCTCGGACGGGGTGGCAATTCCCGAATAAATCGAGCCCAGAACCACGACCATCAAAAGCAGCAATGGAAACAGATCGACAAAGGCGCGCAGAAAATCCATCGGGCGGTATTTGTGGTTCTCGACCGGCACCAGCGACGGATTAAGCCATGAGCGCACAACGATATAGCCAGTGAAAAGCCCGCTGATCATCAGGCCGGGAAAAACCCCGGCAGCGAACAACCGCGCGACAGATTCCTCGGCCAGAATGCCATAGACGATCATCACAAGCGAAGGTGGAATCATCAACCCAAGGCTGCCCGCCCCCGCCAGCGAACCGATTGCCAAAGACTTGTCATAGCCACGATCAAACAATTCACGCGTTGTAATCTTGCCAACCGTTGCCGTGGTGGCGGTAGAGGAGCCGGACACCGCGGCAAACATCGTGCAGCCCATGACGTTGGTATGCAGCAACCGCCCCGGAATCATGCTGACAAAGGGCGACAAGCCGCGAAACAGCCGCATCGAAATATCGGTTCGAAAGATAATCTCGCCCATCCAGATAAACATCGGGATGGCCGACAATTCCCAGGCCGAGGAGTAGCGGTTCACAATTGCGCCCGCAATTGTACCAATCCGGTTAAGGTCCATCCCCCCCAAAAACCAAAGTGATGTGACCGAAACCAACGCGATGCTGGCAAAAACCCATAGCCCGGCAGCCAGAAAAACAAGCAAGATGCCAAAAACGGTAATCGCTGCGAAAAGTGCTTCCATGTGACTGATGCCTTATTGATCGTGGTGATCGTATTGTGCCGCAGGGGCGGGAGAGGCGTGGCCCGTGACATGCCGCAAGGCATGCGCCAAAAGCTGCAACGCAAAGAGCAACAGGCCGACCAAAATCAGGGATTTCAGGGATCCACATCGGCACCTCGGCCGAGGTAGCCGAGACAGACCCGCGATCCCAGGCACGCGCCGCACGGATCCAGAACATATATGTAAGGCCAAGAATAACGGCCATTGTCGCAAAAGTGCCAATCGCCTTCAGCCAGCGCTGATGCGTTGCGCTAAGCCGCGTGCTGAGCAGGTTGACCTCGATCATACTGCCGTTTTCAAGCGTATAGCCAAGCGACCAGATGATGCACAAAGCCAGGCCATAGCCTAGAAATTCATCCTGAACGAAGGTGGATGTCGAAAAAAAGTACCGCAGAACGATTTCGAATGCGATAAAGCCAACCATCAAAACAAGTGCAGCGGCCGCGATTACGGCAGACGCTTGCGATATGCGGTATACCGCCAAATAAAACCGGGACATTTTTCCCCCTCCTCCAAAGGTTCAGCGAAAAGAGAGCGGCCGGGGCCGCTCTCTTGCTGGTATGGTTACTTGCCTGCGCGGTATGCTGTCAGCACCGTGGCCGCACGATCACCGATCTTAGCAGACCATTCCGCAACGATCGGGCTTGCCGCATCATCGAGGAATTTCGTGAATTCAGCAGGAACGCTTTCGATCACCGTCATCTTGTGCTCGCGCATCGTGGCAAAATCCTTGGCGATGCTGTCGGCTGCAAGCTGCCAGCCAAGCGTTTCTGCCTCGGCGGCGGCCGCAAGGATTTCGGCTTGCCGTTCTTGGGTCAGCCCGTCCCAGATATCGCGGTTCATATGCACCGCTTGCAGGCCGGATGAATAGTTGATCTGGGTGAAATGCGACTGAAGTTCCCAAAGCTGAACCCCAACCCCACCGTTTGCCGAGGTCAGGACCGCATCAATTGCGTTGGTCGACAACTGCGCCGGAACATCCGACCAGGCAAGCTTGATCGGAAACGCGCCCACACCTTTCAGCAATTCGGTTGCGGTCACGTCAAACGTCCGGATCTTCACGCCTTCAAGGTCAGCGGCGCTTTCAAATCCCTTTTTGCCCCAAAAGCCCGAAGGCGGCCATGGGGTTGCAAACAAGAATAGCTGCCCGTTGTCCTCCAAGACCTTGGCATATTCAGGCTTGGCCAGGTCATAAAGCCTGCGCGCATCCTCGGTTGTCGGCGCAAGAAAAGGCAGCGCCGAAAGCTGGAAGATCGGGTCGATCCCAAGCCAGGCCGACAGCGGCGAGGTGGCAAGCTGAATCGCCCCATCGCCAACCGCATCAAAGTGATCGAGGGTTTTATAGCCAAGCGCGCCCCCATGATGAACGGTAATCGCAATGTCGCCGCCGGTGTTCTCGGCCACTTTGCCCGCAAAGAAATCCGCGACCTGCCCATGAAGCGAGTTGGGCGGGAACTCATTGCTCATATCCCAGGCATCTGCAAAGGCAGGCCCGATCAACGCAAATACGCTTAACGCGATGGCCGAAGCCTGTTTGGTCAGTTTTCCAGCGGTGAATGTCATGTGGTCTTCTCCCTTGTCTGATGTAGGTCATTGATTTCAAGTCGGGTTCGCGCGCGGGCCCAGATCAGGAAACACTCTCCTCGTGTCGCCGTAGCCGTGCTGCAATTTCTTTCTTGGTGGTCAGAATGTGATCGCGCAGCAGCGCGACCGCCGCCGGAATATCCCCCTCGCGGCAGGCAGCCAGAATAAGCCTGTGTTCAGAATGTGGGCGCTCCAACCCGCTTATTTCTGTCACGAACTGGCGCAAATTCGGCCCGATACGCTGCTGAATATCTGCGATCAATTGCAACAGGACAGCATTTCCTGACGGCTCATACAGCGTGCGGTGAAACTGGATGTTCAGGGCGCTCCAGCTTGCCGTTTGCTTCTGTCGCGCATAATCTTCCAGGATATGTTCTGCGGTTTCAAAATCGGCCTCGATCATATTTGGCATCGCCAATTCAATCGCGCGACACTCCAATGCCACACGAATATCCGTCAGGTGCAAGATTTCGGCTGTGCTCAACTCTCGTACAATCGCGCCCCGGTTTTTGCGAAACGTAACGAACCCATCGACCTCAAGCTTCAAAAGCGCCTCGCGCACCGGGATCTTGCTGGTCCCATGGTTTCGGGCGATCTCATCCTGGCGCAGCGGTGCGCCGGGTACAAAATCACCCGAGATGATTTTCTCGCGCAATATATCATAGATGGGTTCTGCGGGTTTGCGTGTCATACCATTCTTACCAATCTTCTAGACTTAAGCTATATTTCGTATACGTTTCTGTCAATAGGTATACTTTATTGATCGAGTGATTACCGCAGTTCATCGCGTTTCCGGTTTGCGCTAAAGCATCAGCCAGCCCCGAACCGCATGGCAAACAAGGCCCGCTCTGGGGCTGACGTGTGCCAAGGTGGTTTGAACAAGAACGGAAAACGCTTTATGTTCGCGCGATCGGCGCAAAACCGACAGACGCAGGCCAAAACGACGCTGCGTCTGCTTATGCCCAGGGTGCTTCGCCCTAAACCCGAACGACATATCGCTGTCTTAAATAAAAGAGTTCATCGCGTCATGTGATGACCCTTGCGTCAGGTCAAAGCCGAAAGGCTGTGAAGTGCCGCAGATCAGAGGGTGTTTTTGTAAAACACGCCTCCTTTCATGATCGCGGCCAAATGCGGGCCGCCATCGGCAAAGACCGACAGATCCTTGTAGGGGTTGCCATCCACAACCAGCAAATCGGCATGGGCCCCCGGCACCAATTCGCCCAGCTTGCCTTCCTGGCGCAAAATCCGGGCGTTTACGATGGTGGCGGCCTCAATCGCGCCCTGCGGCGTCAGCACCTCGGCCTGAAGGGCAAGCCCGTCGCATTGCCATTGCTGCGTATGCATCGACAGATCGGTGCCGTAGCCAATGGGCACCCCAGCATTGCGACTGATTTCCAGCGACTCAAGCCCCGCCGCGTGAACCCGATCATTCTTGGCGCGGCTATCCGCCGATTTGCCGGACGCCGCGCCAAGCCGCTTGGTGATTTCATAGGTGATCAGCGTCGGCACCAGATAGGCATCAAGCCCGGCCATGTATTTTGCCGTTTCCGGCTGAATGAAGTTGCCGTGTTCGATGGTACGGATACCGGCAGCAAGCCCGCGCCGGATCGCCTCATCCGAATAGGCGTGGCCCGCAACGTAAACCCCCCAGCGCTGCGCTTCCTCGACAACCGCTTCCAGCTCATCCATTCGATATTGCAGGCTGTCCAGCGGGTCATTGGGCGATGCAACCCCGCCGCTAAGCATGACCTTGATCTGATCAGACCCCTTGCGAAGCTCGTTGCGCACGGCTTTCAACACCTCTGGCAGGCCATCGGCAACGATGGTGAACAATTCCGAGGCTGAACAGCAGGCATAATCTTCGGTCGTCACGCTGGCTTCGCGAAAATCACCGTGACCGCCAGTCTGGGTGATAAAGCGGTTTGAGACGAAAAGGCGCGGGGTGTCGATATAGCCTGCCTCGGATGCATTGCGCATGCCAAAATCGCCGCCCCCCATATCACGCACCGTGGTAAAACCACGGTTCAACATGCCCTTCAAAACAAAGGCAGCCTTGGCCGAGGCGTAGGTGATAGGAACGGTGCGGGCCAGCCCGAGGTTCATTTCATTCATGAACATATGGACATGCGCGTCAATCAACCCCGGACACAGCGTGCGCCCGCCCAGGTCGATACGATGGGATGCATCGCTTTTGATCGGCGCGTCAGAGACCTCTTTCACGAGACCGTCCTCGATCAAAACCTCAACACCATCAAGCAGGTCTGGCTGCCGGGGATCAAGTAATTTCCCGCCGTGAAACGTCATCATAGTCATCGTAAAGCTCCCTCTCCTAACAACTGCGCAGAATTACATTTCGATATCACCTCATGCCAGACAGGCGGCTTTGAGGCAGATCAGAAGAATTGGCGCCGCATATAGTATACGCTTTTACACCTTCGTATTCGATATACAACAAAAAATAGTCGCCGTATCGCAAAATGGGGTGTATGCACCAAGGGCCAACCTGACGGCCCCCCGGCACGCATGGCGCCACAGACGACCATAAGGGGGGCCCTGACGGTGAGTATCCAAAGATGATGCTGGCCAGGCAAGGCAACGGCCCACCCGGTCAATGCTGTTGCGTGATCACGCTGACGTCAAGCGCAGCCTGTACAGGACTGACGCTTTTTCAAACTGCGCGGTTTCATCCGCTGTCAGGGCACGGCCCCAAGGATGGCGGCCAGACTGGCGTGCATCTGTGCCATGGCCTGCGCCGTCAGGCATGCATCGCAGCGCAACCGGATTGCAGTGCCACACAACCCGGACGGCAATCAAAATGCAGCGATCAATCCCCAGTCAACAGACATTCGACAAGCTGCTTTACCGTCGGAATGAAGACAGCCCCGTTTTCGTCCCGATACAAGGGGTCCTCGGCGGCCATATAGGCATTATGGCCGGTGAAAATAAGCTGCTTGTCCAGATCATCCCCCTGAATTGCCCCGACCAGCCCTTTGCGAATACAATAGGCGCGGGGGTCTGGCCGCTTGCCTGTCACATATTTCTTTTCCGGGTCCTGACACCAAGAGCTGAGGGCGCAAGACGCAAGGCAGCCCACACATTCATTCCTGTGCTCGCGGATTTCCAATGCGCGCTCCCGGCTGACGAAAATCAAGGTGTCATCAGGTGTACGCAAAGGGATGCCAAACCCTGCGGCTGTCCAGCCAGCAACCTTCTTGCAATCTTCAGGCGAAACGTAATACCCGTTGGCCGGAACGCCGGGGCCCGCCAGACATTCGGTCATCGCCTCATTGCGTTTCGTCGCAAAGGCCACTTGCCTTTCTATCCCCCCATACAAGCCGTCAATCATGCCATTCCTGTAGGCCGAGGAATGAAAACCAGTCGGACTGAATTTGTTCAGCACGACATCACCCTGCTTGAGCGTCAGCAGCAGGTGTTTCCATTCCTCTGAAATCGGGGATTCCTGCGTCAGCAAATCTCTGGTGCCAAACTGGAATGCGACCGGGCCGATATCGGGGTTGTTCAGCCAATGCGCCCAATCGCGCAGATGCCACACGCCACCAGCCATGATAATGGCAACATCCTGCATGCCGTTTGCGTTCATGAAACGGCGCAGTTCCTTGACGCGCTCATACGGGTCTTTTGGGGTTTCGGGGTCTTCTCTGCTGGTGATGCCATTATGCCCACCGGCCAACCACGGATCTTCATACACCACAGCCCCGATCAGGTCAGCGTATCTGCCCTGCCATTTCTTGAAAGTGCGTTTCAGCAACACTTGCAAAGCCATAACGCTGGAGATGATCGGGTCCAGATACACCCCTTCATTGGCGCAGATTTCGGCGTCTTCCTCGGCTGGCAAGCCAGCCCCCATTGTCACGGCATGGATCATGTTGCCGCCACCGGGCACGCGTGTTCCTTCCAGCAGGCCGCGCATGGTCCGCATGGTTCCGCCGGCCATCTTGAGAAAGTTCACCCGGATACGGCCCTTGCCGCCAGCGGCTTCATGGGCAATTGTGGCTTGCAAGATGCCACCCTCGATCGACCATGCGACAAGTTCCTCATGCCGGTCCTGCCGCAAGCGCCCAACATGCGGGTAAGTAACCTCTCGGCCATCTTTGCCATAGCCGATGGCCGCCCCGGTGCCGGAAAAAGTGCCTGCGGCGTTTTCGGCAGCCCAGGCACCCGCGTTTTTGCCATTGGTCACCCCCACGCCCTTACCACCCTGGATAAACGGCAAGATCCACGCCCCATCTATAAAGACAGGATTTATAAGTGTTTTCAGAATCTTTCCGTCCTCCTAAGTGGACCAGCGGCAATTTCAAAGGCTCGCCAACCAATCTCGGCCCCGAGATGGTTTGGCAAACAACGCCACAGTTTCATTGTTGAAACTGAAACCACCTGGAATTAGCGCGGCGGCACTCTATGGGGTAGGCATCGGATTTTGTCAACTCCGGACGGCGCTTGCGCCAAGCGGATCGTTGATACCGGCCGCTACGTCATGCTGTCGGCTTGCCCCCGCCCAAAGCTGCAAATGATGCTGATCATCGGGGCTGCTTTGGCCAAGCCGGTGTTTCGCCGCCAGGCCGTTTCAGACCGCCTCAGGCCAGGTTGCCGCCAATGTAAACGGCTTTGATCGCGCGATCATCGCCCATCATGATCGTCGGGAAAACCGATTGCCAAATAAAGTCGGCGCGCCGTGTCGCTTGTTCGATCGCCAGGGTCGAGGCCAGATCAACCACCACAAGGTCGGCGTCCATCCCATTGGCGATATTGCCAATTTTATGCTCGGACCGCAGCGCGCGCGCCGACCCCTGCGTGGCCAGCCACCACAGCTGCGCCGGATGCAGGCTGACGCCGCGCAGCTGCGCCACCTCATAGGCGGCCGCCATTGTGCGCAGCATCGAAAAGGAAGACCCGCCGCCGGTATCCGTGGCCAGCCCCACCCGCAGCCCCCGCGCCACCATGGTTTGCATGTCGAACAACCCCGACCCGATAAAAGAGTTTGACGTTGGGCAATGCACCAAACTGGCGCCCACCTCGACCAGCCGGTCCACTTCGCGCGGCTCCAGATGGATCGCGTGGCCGTAAAGCCCGCCCATGCCCAACAGGCCGTGCGCCTCATAGGTATCAAGGTAATCGCGCGCATTGGGGAACAAGGCCTTGGCCCAGGCGATTTCATCCGTTTGCTCTGACAGGTGGGTTTGCATCAGACAGCTTTGATTCTCGGCCCAAAGCGCGCCAAGGGCCGAAAGCTGTTCAGGCGTAGAGGTTGGCGAAAATCGGGGCGTGATGACATAGGATAGCCGGTCCACCCCATGCCATTTCTCCAGCAGGCGTTTGCTGTCATCATAGGCGGTTTTCGCGGTATCTTGCAGGCCCGGTGGCGCATTGCGGTCCATGCAGGTCTTGCCGGCAAAGGCGCGCAGGCCCCGCTTTTGGGCCTGCGTGAAAAATGCATCGACGCTTTCGGGGTGAATCGTGGCATAGGAACAAACCGTCGTGGTGCCATTGGCCAGCGTCAGGTCAAAATACCGCGCGGCGATCTCGGCGGCATACTCGGGGTCGGCAAAGCGCATTTCCTCGGGAAAGGTGTAGGTATTCAGCCAATCAATCAGCCGCTTGCCCCAGCTTGCGATAATCGCGGTTTGCGGATAATGCACATGCGGGTCGATAAACCCCGGCGAAATCAAATGGTTGCCGTAATCGGTCACGGTTGCCGCCGGATAGGCCTTGCGCATCGCATCGCCAGTGCCTGTCGCCACGATCTGGCCGCCCAGCATGACAATGCCGCCATTGCGTTCCAGCCGCACCACCTCTGGCCCTTCAACAAACGGGTCGCCATGATAAGAAAGGACTTGCCCAAGGATCAGTTCAGCCATTGTTTGCGCCTGTCATTTTTTGCGTTCATCCAACCTTATGCGGTTTTGGTTCTCGCGTAAATTTACCTGTCACCTCTGTTTCTTTGAAGCACCTTATCGTAGGGTCGCGGTAATCAAAACCTTGGGGGTGCTATGTCCGACAACATCGACGATATGGAAGAAGATGTGTTGGACGCCCGCCGGGTTGAAGCCATTCAAGACGCGGTAGAGGCGCAAGACGCCGCGCGGCTGGATGAATTGCTTGACCCGCTGCACGCCGCCGACATCGCCGACCTGTTGGAACAGATCGGCCCAAGCGACCGGCGCGACCTGTTGCGGCTGTGGCCCAATGGCATCGACGGTGAAATTCTGTCGGAACTTGACGAAGCTATCCGCGAAGAGGTTATCGACCAGATGTCGCCTCAGGTACTGGCCGAGGCTGTGCGCGAGCTGGATACCGATGATGTCGTCGACATTCTCGAAGACCTTGAGGAAGAAGATCACGACCGTATTCTGGGCGCCCTTGCGGCCGTTGACCGGGTGGCGGTGGAGCGGGCGATGTCCTACCCGGAATATTCTGCCGGGCGCTTGATGCAGCGCGAGGTTGTCATCGCACCAGAGCATTGGAATGTTGGACAGGCCATTGATTACATGCGATCAAATGAGAGCCTGCCGGACCAGTTCTATCATGTGATCCTTGTGGATCCGCGGATGAAGCCAAAGGGCTATGTGACGCTGGGGCGGGTGCTTTCATCGCGCCGGGATGTGTTGCTGAGGGAGATAGAGGAAGACAGCTTTCGCACCATCGAGGCGACAGAGCCAGAGGCCGATGTTGCCTATATCTTCAACCAATATCACCTGATTTCTTGCCCGGTGGTGGATGAAAACGACCGGCTGGTCGGCGTGATCACAATTGACGACGCGATGAACGTGCTGGACGAAGAGCATGAGGAGGACATGTTGCGCATGGCCGGTGTTGGCGATGAGGCCAGCCTGTCTGATACCGTCTGGGAGGCGGCAAAAGGCCGGGCGGTCTGGTTGTTTGTGAACCTGCTGACGGCGATTTTGGCCTCTTCCGTCATTTCGGCCTTTGCCGATACCATTGGTCAGATGGTGGCGCTGGCGGTGCTGATGCCGATCGTTGCGTCAATGGGCGGCAATGCCGGGACGCAGACGATGACGGTTGCGGTGCGTGCCCTTGCAACCCGCGACCTGACGGCGCAAAATGCGTTTCGCGTGATCCGGCGTGAGGCGGCGGTGGGGGCGCTGAACGGGATGGTTTTCGGGCTGTTGATGGCACTGATCGCGGGCTGGTGGTTTGGCTTGCCGATGCTGGCGCTGGTGATTGGCGTGGCCATGGTCCTGACGCTGGTCGCCGCAGCGGCCGGGGGGATTTTGATTCCGATGGGCTTGCAACGCTTTGGCATCGACCCGGCACTGGCCTCGGGGCCATTTGTAACCACAGTAACAGATGTGGTTGGTTTCTTTGCATTTTTGGGATTGGCCTCATGGATATTGCTGTAAAAAAAGCCGCGCGGGCCACCGGATTTGCAGCGCGCAAGCGTGCGTTTGCAGCAGGTCAGGGCCAGGCCGCCGAGATTTTGGCGGATTTTTTGGCCCCCCACGGCGGCAAGGTTCTGGCGGGCTATATGCCGATGCGAACCGAGATTGACCCATTGCCCGCGATGGCCGCCCATCAAGGCGTGGTCTGCGTGCCGGTGATTGTGGGGCAAGGGCAGGCGCTGCGGTTTCGGGAATGGTCGCCGGGGTGCGTCATGGTGCCGGGCGAATTTGGCGCGCTGATCCCTGCAGAAGGCGGCTGGGTGGAACCCGAGGTGCTGATCGTGCCTTTGGTGGGGTTCGATGGGCGCGGCTATCGGCTTGGCTATGGCGGCGGATTTTACGACCGAACACTAGAGGGGCTGCGCGCACGCGGGCCGGTTCTGGCGGTGGGGTTTGCATTCTCGGCACAGGAAATGCCTGAGGTGCCGATCGAGGCAACCGATCAGCGGCTTGATGTGATTGTCACCGAACGGGGCGCCTTTCGCCTGTAACGGGCCTTTTGACCGGTTTTCCGCGGTGAAGACAAAGGGCGTGCTGCCCGGTCGTTTACTCCACCAGTTCCCACCCGTCCGGGTCAAACCCGAACTTCAGCGCGATCTCGGTCGCACGTTTTTCCTCTGCCCAAATCGCAGCCGCCGAAATTTCCATCTCGGCCGTCCGCGCCTCCAGGGTCTCGCCGTCGTCATCCTGACGTGTCACAAACCCGGCAGCTTTCAGCGCCTTTTCCGCCGCGGCAAAGGGGGCCTCGACCTCCTCGGCCAAAAACAGGAAATTCACCACAGCCCGTTTCGGCAAATCCTCTATTTTGCCAATCTCGACAAAGGTTTCAAAGGTCTCGGCTTGCTGCGCCTTGTAATCATGGGTCATCATCTGCTCCTGCCCTTTTGGGTGATTTGTTCCTGCCCAAAGCGCGGGCGCTGTGCAAGCCCTATTCCTGTCCCTATTGCCGGAGCGCGCGCGCCAGTTGGTTTTGCCGCGCCACCACAGCAACCAGATCAATCGTAACCATCGCGCCGCCGCGCACCACATGGCGCCCTTGCACAAGCAAGTCGCGCACCCGCATCGGCCCCGCCAGCAAAAACGCCACCGGGTCCCAAGAGCCTGCGGCCTCAATCCCCGAAATATCCCAAATCGCAAGGTCGGCCCGTTTGCCCGGCTCCAATGATCCGCAATCGCTGCGCCCCAAAACCTGCGCACCGCCAAGGGTCGCAATTTCCAGCGCCTCGCGGGCGCTCATCGCATCGGCCCCCCGACTGACCCGCTGCAACAGCATGGCTTGCCGGGCCTCGGCCACCAGATTGCCCGCGTCATTGCTGGCCGATCCGTCAACCCCCAGCCCTACGGTCACGCCTGCATCCCGCATCGCCCGAACGGGGGCAATGCCAGACCCAAGGCGGCAGTTCGAGCAGGGGCAATGCGCAACACCTGTTTTGGTTCGTGCAAACAGATCAATCTCTTGCCCGTCCAGTTTCACACAATGGGCATGCCAGACATCCGGGCCAACCCAGCCCAGGTCTTCGGCATATTGGCCGGGGCGGCAGCCGAATTTTGCCAGTGAATAGGCGACATCTTCGTCATTTTCGGCCAGATGGGCGTGCAGCATCACCCCCTTGTCACGCGCCAGCACTGCCGCCTCGCGCATCAGATCGCGGCTGACGGAAAACGGTGAACATGGGGCGATTCCGACCCGCAGCATCGCGCCCTCGGCGGCATCATGGAACCGGTCAACCACCCGGATACAATCTTCCAGAATAGCGGCTTCCCGCTCTACCAATGCATCGGGGGGCAAGCCGCCATCGCTTTCCCCAATGCTCATCGCGCCGCGCGTGGGGTGAAAGCGCAGCCCCACCTCTTGCGCTGCGGCGATCGTATCATCCAGCCGCGCACCGTTGGGAAACATATACAAATGATCCGAGGTCAGGCTGCATCCGCTTAATGCCAGCTCGGCCAGACCGACCTGTGCCGAGGTGAAAATCTCTTCGGGGCCAAAGCGCGCCCAGATTGGGTACAGCGTTTTCAACCACCCAAACAGCAGCGCATCCTGCCCCCCCGGCACCGCGCGGGTCAGGGTTTGGTACAGATGATGATGGGTATTCACCAAGCCCGGCGTCACCACGCAACCTGCTGCATTGATAACCTCGCCAGTGGTCGCAAGGCCGGCCCCGATGGCCGCGATCACCCCACCGCGCAGCAGCAGGTCAGCCCCGACAAGTTCGCGCCGCGCCCCATCCATAGTGACAATGACATCGGCATTCTTGATCAATATCTCAGACATTTGGCTTTCCCTATCTGCACCACCCCCTTCGGTGGATCGGAAAGCACCTGCGCGACAGAAGGGGGGCAAAGGACTCGCGCTTGCCCGGTCATTTTAGCCCGGAATTGCGCCTAGTCAAACCGCCAGTGGGTTTGCACATCGCCGCCCACCGCCGCTTGCGACACCAAGCGCAGGCGCGGCGCATCCGCCAGCACGTTCAGGCCCAGCGGCCCCATCGCAGCCCGCCCCTCTTCGCCGATCATGGCACCTGCGGTAAAGGTTATCAGATCATCCACCAGCCCCGCACCGACAAGGGCCGCGGCCAGACCCGCCCCACCCTCGCAAAAAATCCGCGTCAGGCCCCGCACAGCCAAGGCTTGCAAGGCCGCTCGCAGATCAAGCTGTGCGCCAAGAACCGGCACCTCAAGGCACTCTGCACCGGCGGCAACCCAGCCCGAGGTATCGGCCGAAGGCCCGTGCAGCAGCAAAACCGGATGCCTGCGCGCCGTTTGCCCCAAGCGGCCTTTGGGCGAGAACCGCAACGCGCTATCAACCACGATGCGCAGCGGTTGCGGCACCGCCCCCATATCGCGCACCGACAAATCCGGATCATCGGCCAAGGCGGTGCCAGAGCCGACCATCACCGCATCATGCGTCATGCGCATCAGGTGAACCGCACGCCGCGCCCCTGCCCCGGTAATCCACCGGCTTTCACCTGTGCGGGTCGCGATACGACCATCCACGGTGGTTGCAAGTTTCAGTGTCACCATCGGCAAGCCATGGGTCACGCGTTTCAAAAACCCATGGTTCAGGCTGCGCGCCGCATCGGTGCAAAGCCCTTCGGTCACGGTGATGCCTGCCGCCCGCAGCATCGCGTGGCCTTTGCCAGCCACACGCGGGTCCGGGTCGGTCAACGCAGTGACAACCCGCGCAATTCCGGCATCAATCAAGCCTTCTGCGCAAGGCGGGGTTGCGCCGTGATGCGCGCAAGGTTCCAGCGTGACATAGGCCGTAGCACCTTGCGCCAGCCTGCCTGCCTGATCCAGTGCCATACGCTCGGCATGCGGCCGCCCGCCCGGCTGCGTCCAGCCGCGCCCGACAATCCGGCCAGTGTTGACAATCACGCAGCCCACGGCAGGGTTGGGCCAGACACAGCCAAGGCCACGCGCTGCAAGCTGCAGCGCGTGGCGCATATGGGCGTGGTCGTCGTTCATTCCTCGGCTGTGCCGCCGGGCCGCAATTCCGATACGAATTTATCAAAATCATCCGCAGCCTGAAAATTCTTGTAAACACTGGCAAAGCGCACATAGGCAACCGTGTCGATCCGCGCGAGGCTTTCCATGACGATCTCACCGATCACCTTGGAATTGATGTCCGTCTCACCCAGGCTTTCCAGCCGCCGCACGATGCCGCTGATCATCTGGTCAATCCGCTCGGGATCAATCGGCCGCTTTTGCATCGCCATCCGGATAGAGCGTTCCAGCTTGCTCCGGTCAAAATCTTCGCGTTTGCCATTGGTTTTGATGACCACCAGGTCGCGCAACTGCACCCGCTCATAGGTGGTGAAACGCCCGCCACAGGCCGGGCAAAACCGCCTGCGCCGAATGGAGACGTGATCTTCAGCCGGGCGGCTGTCTTTGACCTGTGTATCTATATTCCCGCAGAATGGGCAGCGCATGGGCTGATCCCCCCTCGTTTCTTGTTTTTACTGCCTCAGATGCGGGGGTTCGCCCCCCTGCTTATTCATAGGACTATAGGTAGCCTGCCAAGTCTTGGGTAGAATATTTTGGAGACTGCCAGATATAGCAAGACAGGTGTGGCCTGTGGGACTCATGCCCGAATGTGGCACGCGCCAGTGCGCTGACGAATTTGGCGTGAATCCCGTCGTTTGCAGCGCGGCCTTATCCCCAAGGAAAACCCACAGTAAAAAAAAAACGAAAGGCTGTGAAGATGGACCCTGCCCCTTATGCCTCGTCGCCCTGCCAGATGGCCGAAGATGCCGAGACCCGGCGTGATGTGATGCGCTGGCGCAAGGCCGAGCGCGCCCGCCTGATTGCGGCGCGCCAAGCAATGCCGGTGGCAGCGCGGGCCGCTGCCGAGGCGGTCATCATCCAGGGGCTGGATGCAGAACCCGGCACAATCATCGGAATTTATTGGCCATTCAAGGGAGAGCCGGATTTGCGTGCCTGGGCCGGGCTTCGGCGCGGGCAAGGCGCGCGCATTGCGCTGCCGGTTGTCGTGGAAAAGGCCGCTCCTTTGGTGTTTCGTGAATGGCTGCCCGACGCCCCCTTGACGCGGGGCGTGTGGAACATTCCGATCCCGGATGCGGATGCGGCACTGCTGATCCCTGACCTCGTCATCTCGCCGGTTGTCGGCGTAGATCCGGGGCAGTTTCGGCTTGGGTATGGCGGCGGGTTTTATGACCGCACACTTGCCGCACTCCGCGCCGGTGGCCATGCCTCCAGGGTGATCGGCGTCGGTTTCACAATGCAGGCCATCCCCACGATCTTTCCCCTGCCCCATGATATCGCAATGGACAAGGTGATCCTTGGCTAATGCAGCCAAAGACCCACACGGCACTGACAACAGCTTGGGACACAGGCCAATCCATCAGGTTTTGGCTAACGCCCAAGGGTCGCTTGGCCAAAAATGACGCCCGTTTACAAACCAGCATTGAAACGCTGTATTGGGCCGTTACTTTGGGCCTGCGCATGAGGCCGGGCCGCATCAGGTCGCGCAGTGCAGGCCCACAGGTCAGCGGCACACCCCGTGAAAGCAGCCCGGAATGCGGCGGGCAAACCGCATCACCCCCTTTGCAGCGCATCACATACCGCCCCCGATCCGCCAGCGCTGGCGTGAAATCACAACGGCTTGCAACCTTGCCATTGCAACAAAGCTTCATGATCGTCGGCAGAATTTCGCTTCTTCCCTCAAATAGCATCTTGCAGCCGCCCCCCAAGAGCATATCTGGCAATCTGCGCAAAGGTAAAACCATATGCTCGATCCGACCGCTCTCATCTCTCAATTTGGTCTGCTGGCGGTCTTTGGCACTGCAGCAATAGAAGGCGACGCCGCCGTCGTTACAGCCGGGGTTCTGGTGCAGCGTGGCCTGTTGCCGTTTTGGCCAGTGGTTCTGGCGGGCATGGCGGGGGGCTGGATTTCGGACCTGCTGATCTATCACCTCGCCCGCCGGTTTCGCAGCCATCCGCGCACCATACGCGGGGTAGAGGCTGCGCGAAAATGGCGTTTCTTCAATATGTTCGTGGCCTATCCGATGCTGCTTGCCCTGGCGATCCGCTTCATGCCCGGTGTCCGCACCGCAGGCCCGGTCGCCCTTGCCACGGCAACCCCCATCACCACGCTGCGGTATACGGTGCTGACAGGTATCGCTGCGTTTATATGGTCATTCATCTTGGTGCATGTTGGCCAACAGACCGGCCATATCATCAGCCGGTTGTTCAAGGGTTTCGATATACCAGAATATGTCGAGATTGGGGTTCCGGTCGTGATTGTGCTTATCCTCACAGGTTTTGCACTGCGCAAATGGCGGCGGCGGGCGCTGGAACCGAGAGTGTCCGATCTTCTGTGTCCAATTAAATTGGCCCCTGTTCCACCCACGAAAGCGCAGGATGACAATGACGATTTCCAGAAAACTGCTGGTTTGGCGGCGCTGAACGGCCCAGGATATCCGCACCCACCTTGAAGCTGTCCATGGGCTGAAGATGTCCGCCGATTTGCCTCGCCATGTCACCGTTGCTGTTTTGGAAGGCGGGGTCGGGTTGCCAAAACCACGCCTTGGCGCCACTATATCCGATTGTTTTCCTTGATGCTTTGCGCGCCAAAACCCGCGATGCAAAAGGCCGTCAGGCCAAAAACAAGGCGATTTACGGAACCTTGGGCGCCACACCTAAAGCGGGGCGCGCGGGTATGTGGGCAAGGTTCAAGGCGAAACGCTTTACTGAAGGATCAAGGCAATCTCATTTTCACTCAGCACTTTCCACTGCCCCGAACGCAAGCCATCAGGCAGTAAAAGGCCGCCCAGCCGTTCACGGTGCAGTTCCTCGACGTGGTTGCCGGTGGCCGCGAACATCCGCCGCACCTGGTGGTATCGGCCCTCGGTGACGCTCAGCAGGGCCTCGGTTTGCGTTACCACTTCCAGTTCGGCAGGCGCCAGCGGCTTGTCTTCGCCCTCCAGCATCAAAAGGCCCGAAGCGAACAGGTCGCCTTCGGTGCCATCAAGCGGGCGGGCCAGCTTGGCACGATAGGTCTTTTTGACGTGGCGCTTGGGGCTGATAACCCGGTGCAGCAGGCCGCCATCATCGGTCAACAACAAAAGGCCGGATGTCTGCTTGTCGAGGCGGCCTATGGTCGAGATTGCCGGATCACGCCATCGCCAGCGATCGGGCAGGATGTCATAGACCAGCGCACCCGCTTCCTTGTGCGAACAAGTCATGCCCAAAGGCTTGTTCAAAAGGATGACCAGGCCCACGAGGGGGTCCAGCACCTCGCCATTGACCTTCAGGCGGGCCGGCAAATCGGGCGTGACAGGAATGCGCTTGGCGACATCCATAATCGCGGCGCCGTCCAGCGTGATCCCGCCA
This sequence comes from Pseudorhodobacter sp., assembly GCF_034675685.1. Lineage (GTDB taxonomy): Bacteria > Pseudomonadota > Alphaproteobacteria > Rhodobacterales > Rhodobacteraceae > Pseudorhodobacter. Next base: position 204,282 of record NZ_JAUCDA010000018.1, read on the forward strand.
GCCTTGGCCATTCGCGCGATTTCGTTGCGCGAACCATAGCCCATAGAGGACAGGAGCTTGTCGACGCGAGAGGTTGGGCTTTTGGCCATGGCTTTTGGTTCCTAAACTCGGGGTCGGATGCCGGAAAATGTAGACTGACATTCCACGGCCCTTGGTTATCGTTTTTCTACCAAGGATGCAGGCCGAGGGAAGCCTTCAAATGTGCTTGCCGCAGGCTCATCCCACGCGCGGAAGTGGTCTGAAATTATCACGCGGCTTGGCGCGCTGCATATTGCCAAGACGTTTGTGAATACGCGTTTCGTCAATTTTCGCCAACCCATCAAATGCATCAATCACATGCAGATTCTTTTTCAGCTTTTGCTCCGGCCTGCCCAGACAGGTTTGCGGTTACATCTGAACAGCTCAACCGATCGGCGCTGCCCCCCCCCTGTAATCACGGCTTGCAGCGACAAGAGCGCCTCAGCCGCGAAGGGATTCGCCTGCTTCAAACCCCGCATGATCAAGCGTCGCCGGCTTTCGCGCAAAGCTCAAAAACCAGCCCGCCTGCCCGTGTCAGTATGGCGGAAAAGCAAAGCAGGCTGGCTATGCCCTGCCTCAAGCCGCTTTGGCTGCCTGTCGCGAAAAAAATCCGCAAAACAACGTCGCGATGAGGTGTTTTTATCTCTTTACACTTGGCGAATTTGACTCTATTCAGACCGCGTTGCCCCTATAGCTCAGCTGGTAGAGCATCTGATTTGTAATCAGAGGGTCCGCGGTTCGAGTCCGTGTGGGGGCACCAGTTTTCACAATAAAAGCAAATAATTGTGCGGCGTCAGCCTCTGGGGTTTGCGCCCACTTTGGTCTGTCATAGCGGTATGTCATCCCGCGCCGCCGAAACATCTGCATCGCGTGTCAACGCCTGTGTTGCGACAAGCCGCCGAGTCCGCCCTGCCGATCAGATCCTTCCACACCTACCATTATTTTATCATTTTGATTATTGCCCGATGGACAGCTCTTGCCAAACCGCGTAGGTCCAAAACATGAGCATGAGACCTATCGTCCGCTATTTTGATCGGACAACCGCCCCACATCTTACCACACTCGTCTTGATCGCTGGCATCGCCGCGATGTCGTTGAATGTATTCTTGCCGTCCTTGCCGTCGATGGCGACGTATTTTGATGTTGATTATGCGGTGATGCAGCTTTCATTGTCGCTTTACCTTGCGGCCACAGCATTTCTACAGCTTTTTGTTGGCCCGGTGTCTGACCGTTTCGGGCGCCGCCCTGTCATGCTGGCCGCGACGGCAATCTTTACGCTGGCCTGTGCGGGCTCGCTTCTGGCCCCTAATTTCGGCGTTTTTCTGGCCTGCCGTCTGGTGCAGGCCGTGATTGCCACCGGCTTTGTGCTGTCACGCGCCTCTGTGCGCGATATGGTGCCACAAGATCAGGCCGCCTCGATGATCGGCTATGTGTCCATGGGTATGGCGCTGGTCCCGATGATAGCGCCCGTGGTTGGCGGCATGCTTGATGAGGCGTTTGGCTGGCAGGCCTCATTCCTGATGATGTTGCTGTCGGGTGCGGCCCTTTTCGTGGTGATCTGGTTCGATATGGGCGAAACAGCGACCACCCGCGCCAGCAGTTTCATGGCGCAGGTGCGGCAATATCCTGCCCTGCTCACCTCGCAACGCTTTTGGGGCTATTGTCTGGCAGCAGGCTTTGCCTCGGGTGCCTTTTTTGCCTATCTCGGCGGCGCGCCCTATATTGCCACCGTGGTTTACAAGATGGACGCCGCCACCCTGGGGCTTTATTTTGGTGCGCCCGCTTTGGGCTATATGGCCGGCAACTTCATCTCGGGGCGCTATGCCGTGCGCATTGGCGTGAATCGAATGATCATGGCAGGCGCACTTAGCGCGACCGGGGGCATGCTGGTACTGACCTTTCTGGCGCTGCTCGATCTTGCTGGGCCAAGCGCATTTTTCGGCCTGATGATCTTTGTGGGCCTGGGCAACGGGTTGCTATCGCCCAGTGCCAATGCGGGTATGCTATCGGTGCGCCCTAGCCTTGCAGGCTCGGCTGCCGGTCTTGGCGGCGCATTTCTTATTGGGGTGGGTGCGGCCTTGTCAGCGCTTGCGGGTTTTTTACTGGGGCCGACAACCGGGCCAATGCCGCTGATCTTGCTCATGCTGCTTACCTCTGCCGCATCTATCGGCTGCATTTTCTGGGTCTTGTACCGAGAAAAACAGGTAAAGGGCGCTTGACGTCAGCGCTTTGCAAAGCCACCTTTCAGTTTTGCAAAGCAAAGGACGCGTCATGGCCGCACAGAAACTATATGCCGGGGCCAAGCTGCGCGAGCTGCGAAATCGGCTACGGCTGACCCAGAAAGCCTTTGCACAAAAACTTGATGTCTCGCTGCCCTATCTGAACCAGATGGAAAACAATCACCGCCCCATTTCCGCAGGGGTCGTGCTGGGCTTGGCGCAGGAATTCGGGCTGGATGTGACAGAGCTGACCACCGGCGACAGCGAACGCATCGTCACCGACATGCGTGAGGCACTGGCCGATCCGGTCTTTACCGCGCCGCCTCCGCTTGCCGATCTGCGGCTGGCCGCCTCTAATGCCCCGGCCCTGGCCCGCGCCTTTCTGGATCTGCACCGCGCGTATCGTCAAAGCCACGAACGTCTCGCCTCTCTGGATGAGGCATTGGGCCGAAGCGAGGCCTCTCTCGCGCCATCCCCGTGGGAGGAGGTGCGGGATTTCTTTCACTATTGCGACAATTACATCGACGCGATTGACCACGCGGCAGAACGCTATGCCACCAGAAAAGGCCCTGATATTGCTATCGAAACCGTGGCTTTGGCGACCGTGGAAAGCCTTGGCATTGGCTTAACACTTTCGAACACCGCCGAGATACGCCGCTTTGATCCCAAAACAAAGCAACTGGCCCTGTCCAGCCGCATCACAGGGCCAACGCGCCGCTTTCAATTGCTGCATCAAGTAGCGCTTTTGACGCAGAATGATCTGCTGGAGGCAACGCTTGACCTTGCACAATTCCACAGCCCGCAGGCGCGCGGCATCGCCAAAATCGGGCTGGCCAATTATTTCGCCGGTGCCGCGCTAATGCCCTATACCGCGTTTCTGGCCGCCGCAGATCGTGAGAGGCATGACCTGGAGCGCCTTTCCGATCTGTTTGACAGTTCAATCGAGCAGGTCGCGCACCGGCTTTCAACCCTGCAACGCCCCGGTGCCAAAGGCGTGCCGTTCTTTTTTGTTCGGGTTGATCAGGCCGGAACCGTGACAAAACGCCATTCCGCAACCCGCTTTCAGTTCGCGCGCTTTGGCGGGGCCTGCCCCCTGTGGAACGTGCATCAAGCCTTTGAGATGCCAGGAAGATTCTTGCGCCAATTGGCCGAAACCCCCGATGGCGTGCGCTATGTCTGCCTAGCGCGCGACGTGTCAAAATCTGGCGGCGGCTTTGGTGCCCCTGTGCGGCGCTACGCCATAGGCCTTGGATGTGAGGTCGGCCATGCCGACAAGCTGATCTATGCTGATGGCTTGGACCTGCGCGGACGGTTTGAACCCATCGGCATATCCTGCCGCATATGTGAACGCCCCGATTGCCACCAGCGATCGGTCCCCCCCTTGGAAAAACAGCTAACTGTAGATCCGGATAAACGCGGGGTCGTGCCCTACGGCATCGGCCCCGACAGTCCTTCCGGTCAGGCGTCCGTCAATATCGCGTAAATCTTATCCTTCAGGCGTGCGCGCTGTTTGCGCAATTCGGTTTCATGCGCATCATCGGTCGGCTTCAGATCGGTTTCGGCAAGGTGTACGGCGCGGTTTACCTCGTGGTATTCGTCGAAAAGCTTGGCGAAATGCGCATCTTCCAGCTTGAGTGTGTGCATTTTTTCTACATGCGTTGGGAATTCTTCAGCCAGTTCATGGGGGGTGTGCGACATGGAATGTTCCTTTTGTGACTGCGTTATACCGACGCTAGCCGATGCCCCGCCGCCCTTCTTTGACAGGGATCAACCCGAACTGACAAAATCAGCGCTTCAGCGTTTTGCAGCGCGAAATCCCGCCGCCCGTGCGTCAGCTTCCGAGCAGAAAAACGCCTCACCCTTGGCAGTGGAAATCCGTGTCGCCTCATAATCCCGTTGCCCCGGCAGGTGGTAAATCTTGCTGCCTTTGGCGGATATATTGCCCTTGATCACGCAGCCCGAAGGCAGCGCCACCGCGGGCTTGGCCAGCTTGCGATATTCGCCGGGTGCGGTCATCTCCCCAGACCACAAGCCGCGCGCCTCGGCCTTGGCCACCGCCTCTTGCCCGGCATAGTCGTGCGAATAGTGCAGATAGGCGGTTGCAGCCCCCGCACGCACCATTTCCGCTGCCACATCGCGCCCCGAAACCGTACAGCGCGCCACCGTACGGCCATAGCGGTCAAGATCCAACGCCTCGCATCGCAGCACCCCACTGCCGACAATTCCAGCCATCACCTCGGCGGCCCAAACCCCGCAGGCCCAGTTGCGCCCCGATGGATCACAGCGCTGCTTCATCTCTGGCGCGTCGATGCCAAACAGGCGAATACGCTCGCCCGCGATTACAAGGCTATCGCCATCCACCACCCGCGCCTGACCCGAAAGGGTTACAGCCCCAGCGGGGGCTGTAAAAGCAAGAATAAGCACAAAGAGAGAACGAATGATTAACATACCCCAGATATGGGGTAGAATCTTTGCGCAAGGCAAGCGCTTTGTTAACTATTGGTTAACCTTCGTTAACTTTCTTGATGGCCGGCCGCCCCCAAGACACGTTTGCCGCCATTGCCACAAGCGCAGCAATATCGCGGCTGTTCCGGGAACATCAGAAACGCCCGCATACAGTCAGCGCTGCGTTTTTTGCCAATCCTCATTCACAACCGGAGCCAGGTTCATCCGCGCCAACGGGACACGCCCAAGAATGTGATCCGCTGCCTTTTCACCAACCATAATTGAAGGCCCGTTCAAATTCCCATTGGTAATCCGCGGAAAAATTGAACTATCGGCCAGCCGCAACGCCTCCACCCCGATCACTCGACACGCCGAATCAACCACCGCCATCGGGTCATCGCGCCGCCCCATCCTGGCCGTTCCGCAAGGATGATAGGCGCTTTCGGCATGTTCACGGATAAAATCATCAATCTCTGCATCCGTCTGCACGCCCGCCCCCGGCTGAATTTCATGTTTCACAAAAGGGGCCATCGCCTCTTGCGCGAAAACTTCGCGGGTCAGCCGAATGCAGGCACGAAAATCCTCCCAGTCCTGCGGCTCCGACATATAGTTGAACTTGATCACAGGCTGGGCCGCAGGATCGGCTGACCGCAGGCGCACCGTGCCCCGCGACGGGCTGCGCATCGGCCCGGTATGAACCTGAAACCCATGCCCTTCGGCGCTTGCCTGACCGTCATAGCGCACAGCTATCGGCAGAAAATGGTATTGAATATCAGGGTATTCCACGCCTTCCTTGCTGCGAATGAAGCCGCAGGCCTCAAACTGGTTCGACGCGCCCAAACCCTTGCGTGTGAACAGCCATTGCGCCCCGATCAGCGCCTTTCCCCACAGGTTCCAATGTTTATAAAGCGTGATCGGCAGCTTGCTTGCAAACTGCATATAGACTTCCAGATGGTCTTGCAGATTGCTGCCAACCCCCGGCCTATCCGCTACCACATCAATTCCATGGTCTTTCAGATGCGCGGCGGGCCCGATGCCTGACAGCATCAACAACTTGGGCGAGTTCAGGCTGCTGGCCGCCAGAATCACTTCTTTTCCTGCCGAGATGATCTCAACCGCGCCTTGCCGCGCGATCTCTACGCCAACGGCGCGTCCGTTTTCAATCACCACCTTGCGGGCCAGCCCGCGCACAACTTGCACATTTCCGGCTTTCATCGCAGGTTTCAGATAGGCATTGGCCGCCGACCAGCGCTGCCCCTTGAAGATCGTGGCCTCCATCGGGCCAAAGCCTTCTTGCGCGGCGCCATTATAGTCTGGCGTGACCGGGTAGCCGGCCTGCTCGCCGGCGGAAATAAAGGCGTCAAACAATGGGTTATCGCGCGGCCCTCGTGTAATATGCAGCGGCCCATCCGTGCCGCGATATTCAGAGCTGCCGCCATGCCAATGCTCCATTCGCCGAAAATACGGCAGCACATCGGCATAACTCCAGCCCTCTGCGCCCATTTCGGCCCAATGATCAAAATCCCGTGCATGGCCGCGCACATAGACCATGCCGTTGATGCTGCTGGACCCGCCAATCACCTTGCCACGGGGCGTCACCAGCGACCGACCGCCCAGATGTGGCTCTGGCTCGGTCGCCATACCCCAATCATACATTCCCATGTTCATCGGATAAGACAGCGCAGCCGGCATCTGAATGAATGGCCCTGCATCCGTGCCACCAAATTCAATCACGATTACCGAAGCCCCGGCAGCACCCAAACGATAGGCCATTGCACAGCCTGCCGAGCCTGCGCCCACAATTACATAATCCGCTTGCATATCCGTCCTAAACTCTTGTGTCTCTTGCGCGGCCGCTGCCAGTGTTTTGGCGGTGCGGCGCGGGTGGGTGGCATGCCAAAACACTGGCAGATCAGCCGGTTTTGCTGTCAATACGGCGCGTCAACCGGCCCCATACCGACATAAACGCTCTTGATCTGGCTGTAATAATCCAACGCGGCCTTGCCATTCTCGCGCCCGACGCCAGACATCTTGACACCACCAAACGGCATTTCGACCGGCGTCAGATTATAGGTATTGATCCAACAAGTCCCTGCCTGCAACGCGGCTATCACACGATGCGCCCGGCTCAGATCGGCCGTGAACACGCCCGCTGCAAGGCCGAAATCTGTTGAGTTAGACCGGCTTACAACCTCTTCTTCAGTGTCGAAATCAAGCACCGCCATGACCGGGCCGAACACTTCTTCCTGGGCCAGTAGCATGGTATCGGTTACATCGGCAAACACCGTCGGCTCTACAAACATCCCCGTCTGTGCGCCCCCGCAAATCAGGCGCGCCCCCTGCGCCACAGCACCGTTGACATAGCCCATCACCTTGTCAACCTGCGCGGCCGAGACAAGCGGCCCCATCTGCGTTTCCATCTTCATGGGGTCGCCCAATACGATCTTTTGCGTCCGCGCCGCCAACCGTTCCAGAAACGCGGCCTTGATGCCCTTTTGCACAAACACCCGCGTTCCGTTCGAGCAAATCTGCCCCGCGGAATAGAAATTCGCCATCATCGCAGCGCCAACCGCGCTTTCCATATCCGCATCTTCAAAGATGATAAGCGGGGATTTACCGCCCAATTCCATGGTCACATGGCGAACGCCATCGGCGGCGGCGGCATAAACCTTGCGCCCGGTCGGCACCGACCCGGTCAGCGAAACCTTGGCCACGCGGGGGTCGGTCACCAGCCTGGCGCCAACCGCACCGCGCCCCTGCACCACATTGAACAAGCCTGCCGGCAGCCCCGCCTCGATGAAAATTTCGGCCAGTTGCAACGCGCCCAGCGGGGTGATTTCCGAGGGTTTGAACACCATCGCATTCCCCATCGCCAAGGCAGGCGCCGATTTCCAGCACGCAATCTGGCTCGGGTAATTCCACGCGCCAATGCCCACGCAAACCCCCAGCGGTTCGCGCAGCGTATAGGCGAAATCGCCGCCCAGGGGAATTGTTTCGCCAGTTACCGTCGGGACAAGGCCGCCGAAATACTCCAGCGCATCCGCACCAGAGGGCCAATCTGCCACCAGCGTTTCTTGCAAAGGTTTGCCTGTATCCAATGTCTCCAGCCGCGCGAGGCTCTCGCCCTGATCGCGAATCATATCTGCCGCGCGCCGTAAAATCCGCCCGCGCTCTACCGGCTTGCGCGCGGCCCAGTCGCTTTGCGCCGCCTGAGCCGAGGCCAGGGCCGCATCCAGCACCGCAGGCGTCGCTTCATGCAACCGCGCAATCACGTCCCCAGTGGCCGGGTTGATCACTTCGATCAGCGCGCCAGCACTGTCTTCCATCCAGTCGCCATTGACAAAATGGCTTGCTTTGGGTTGTGCAATCATTGGCAATTCCCTTTCTTTTCCAAGTTCAATTCCGCCGCCAGATAGGCCAGTATCGCCCGAACCGAAGCTTTTCCGTCCGAAGGCCGCTCATTCAGTGCCTCACGCAAATAAACCCCATCAATCAGCGCGCCCAAAGTTTGTGCAAGCGCTTCTGCCCGCCCATCGACGAGAGGGCGCAACGCATTGACAAGATTGGATTGCAGGCGGTTTTGATATACCGAAAGCAATCGCCGCGCCCCCGGAACCGTCTGCGCCAATACATAGAAATTCAGCCAGGCGCTTACCACTTCGCGCCGAAAGTTCGCGGGGCTGAATGAGGCCAGCAAAATCGCCTCCAGCCTTTCTTCAGGCGTGACAGCAGTGGCCAGAGCCCCGCGCACTTCCGCACCATAAAGCGACAGGATATGGCGCATCGCCGCCAAAAAGATCGCCTCTTTTCCGCCGAAATAGTGATGCGCCAGCGCGGTAGACATGCCTGCGCGCTTGGCAATCTGGCCAACGGTCACATCCAAAGACCCCGCGCGCCCGATCTCGACAATCGTGGCTTTGACCAAGGCGGTCTTTCGGATAGGTTCCATTCCAAGCTTTGGCATAGCGGGATTCCATTAATTACTTGCCATCCCGGCTATCGTGAAGTTTATTGACTCGTCAATCAACAAAAAACGCAATCAACAAGGGGATCTCCTATGTCCACGATCAAACGCAACCTTCTGGCCAGCGCCGCCGCCCTTATCCTTGCTGGCCCTGCCGCTGCGAATTGCGACAAAATCACCTTTTCCGATGTCGGCTGGACCGATATAACCGCGACCACCGCGACCGCATCGCTGGTTCTGCAAGCCTTGGGCTATGAAACCGAAACCAAAATCCTGTCGGTGCCTGTCACCTATGCCTCGATGGCCGAGGGCAATATCGACGTGTTTCTTGGCAATTGGATGCCAACGATGGAGGCTGATATCGCCCCCTACCGCGAGGCGAAAACTGTAGATACCGTGCGCACCAACCTGACCGGCGCGAAATACACGCTTGCCACCAATGCTGCGGGTGTGGCCGCCGGCATCACCGATTTCGCCTCGATCGCGCAGGCCAAAGAGGCGCTGGATGGCAAAATCTACGGCATCGAGCCGGGCAATGACGGCAACCGCCTGATCATGGATATGGTCGACAGCGACGCCTTTGGGCTTAAAGGATTTGAGGTGGTCGAAAGTTCTGAGCAAGGCATGCTGGCACAGGCGACCCGTTCCGAGGAACGCAATGAGGCCATCGTCTTCCTTGGCTGGGAACCCCATCCGATGAACGCCAATATCAAGATGACCTACCTTCCGGGCGGTGATGACTTCTTTGGCGCCGACCTCGGTGGTGCAACCGTTGCCACCAACACCCGCGCAGGCTATGTGGCCGAATGCCCCAACACCGGCAAGCTGCTGCAAAACCTTGAATTTTCCCTGAAGCTGGAGAATGAGATCATGGGGGCGATCCTTGATGATGGCCAAAGCCCGGAAGCCGCTGCCAAGGCCTGGCTTGCGGCCCATCCCGAAACGCTGACGGCTTGGCTGGACGGTGTCACGACAAAGGACGGCGGCGACGCGCTGGCCGCCGTCACCGCAGCCCTCGCCAAGTAACCCAAGCAGGCCCCGGCGCAATCCGGGGCCTGAACCACCCAAAGGATCACTATGGCCCTGCTCTCCCCCCTGATCGACGCGCTTACAACTGCCAAAATCCCGGTCGGTGATTGGGCGCAAAGCGCCGTCAACTGGCTGAAACAAAACGCCTCTGGGCTGTTCGACTTTATCTCGGATATGCTTGATGGGGTGATTGACGGCGTCACATGGTCAATAGAAACCATTGGCCCGATCGGCATGACGCTGGTGTTTGTCGCCCTTACCTATGCCCTGCAACGCAGCCTCAAAAAATGCGTGATCGTCGCGCTTGGCATGCTGTTCATCCTCAACCAGGGCTATTGGGACCGCACGATTGAAACCCTGTCCCTTATCTTGGTGTCTTGCATCGTCTGCATGGGTGTGGGCGTGCCAATGGGCATCCTGGCCGCCCGCAAGAAATGGGTCTACGGGCTGCTGGAACCCGTCCTTGACCTGATGCAAACGCTGCCGACTTTTGTCTATCTTATTCCAGCCGTTATCTTTTTCGGGCTGGGCGCGGTGCCGGGGCTGATCGCCACGGTCATCTTTGCGCTACCCGCCTCGATCCGTCTTACCCATCTTGGCATCGCCTCGACGCCCACAGCGCTGACCGAGGCGGCAACCGCCTTTGGTGCCACACCGATGCAAAAGCTGCTCAAGGTCGAGCTTCCCTCGGCCTTTCCGCAAATCATGGTGGGCCTGAACCAAACCATCATGCTGTCACTTTCGATGGTTGTTATCGCCACGCTGGTCGGCGCGGGCGGTCTTGGCCAACCGGTGTTGAACGGGCTCAACCGCATGAAACCCGACCTCGGCTTTGAAGCCGGGCTTGTCATCGTGGCGTTGGCCACCGTATTGCGCGTGATGTTGGAGGTACGCAAGAAATGACCCGGACCCCAAAAAATGCAGTCGAGTTCGACAATGTCTCTATCGTCTTTGGTGACCGGCCCGAAACCGCCCTGCCCCTGATGGATTCGGGCCGGTCACGCCCCGAAATCCAGCTTGCAACTGGCCAGATTCTTGGCGTTCACGACTGCACCCTCAACGTGGCAGAGGGCGAGATTCTTGTGCTCATGGGCCTGTCCGGCTCGGGCAAATCCACGCTTTTGCGCGGCGTCAACGGCTTGAACCCGGTGGTGCGCGGTGAGGTGCGGGTCAAGGATGGCGACAAGATGACCTCGGTCACCCATGCCGATGCGGCCACTTTGCGCCGCCTTCGACTGACCACTATCGCGATGGTATTCCAGCAGTTTGGCTTGCTGCCATGGCGCACGGTACGGGAAAATGTCGGGCTTGGCCTTGAAATTGCCGGGCAAAATGCGGCCCAACGCCGTGCCGCCGTTGAGGCACAACTGGCGCTTGTGAACCTGTCACAATGGGCCGATCGCAAGGTCGGCGAATTGTCGGGCGGCATGCAGCAACGGGTCGGCCTTGCCCGCGCCTTTGTCACAGATGCGCCGATTTTATTGATGGATGAGCCCTTTTCCGCGCTGGACCCGCTGATCCGCGCGCATCTGCAAGATGAGCTGCTGGAACTGCAGTCCCGTCTGCGCCGGACCATCGTTTTCGTCAGCCATGATCTGGATGAGGCCTTCAAGATTGGCAATCGAATCGCCTTGATGGACGGTGGGCGCATCGTTCAATGCGGCACCGCCCGCGAAATCATTGCCAACCCGGCCAGCCAATATGTTGCCGATTTTGTCGCCCATATGAACCCGCTTACGGTACTGACTGCGCGCGATGTGATGCAAGTGGGGGCCAGCACCGCCACGACGGAACTCGACGCGGAAACCCCCGTCATTGAAATCATGGAGGCGATGCGCGACGGTGCCAAGGAAATCGCGGTGACCGAAAGCGGGGCGCGGATTGGCACGCTGACGGCGGCACATGTCATGGGGCGGCTTGTGGACCCGCGGGGGTAAAGGCTGCTACGGCACTTGCCCCCAAAAGCCTTCCGCCTTTGACTTGAAACAAGGCCTGTCGCATAACACGTTGAAATCTATGATTTCAGGCAGCGATATATGAGGAAGGCTTCAAGGCGAAACGCGTCAGGGGGCAAGCCCGCCCTGTTGCGGCCGCAAGATCACGCCGGGGTTCATGATGCCATTCGGGTCCAGCGCCGCCTTGATGGCCCGCATTGCGGCCAGTTTCACCGGATCGCCATAAGTCTCCAGATCATCCACCTTTAGCCGCCCGATCCCATGTTCCGCGCTGACCGATCCCCCGCAGGCATGAACCATATCATGTATCAGGGTCTTGATCGCCAGACGGCGATTTTCGTGCTGTGTGCGGGACTCGCCGGCTATGGGAAAGACGTTGTAATGCAGGTTGCCATCGCCCAGATGCCCAAAGCAATTGATTCGCCAATCCCCCAGCTTTGCAAGGGCGGCACCGGCGGCGTCGATAAACCCGGCGATCTCGCCCAGTGGCAATGAGATGTCATGGCTGGAAATCGCGCCGATACGCCGGTTGCCCTCGGGGATATTTTCACGCACTGCCCAAAAATCCGCCCGTTGCGCCTGCGATTGCGCTATCACCCCATCCAGCACCAAACCGGCCTCGGCCCCCGCCTCGAACAGCGCGGCCAACGCCTCGGCTGGGTCCAGGCCATCGGGCACCCCAACGTCAATCAATACCATCCAAGCCGGGGCGTGTGCAAAGGGCTGGCGCTGCTCGGGCATGGTTTCGGCCAAAAACTCCAGCCCCATTCTGGCGATCAGTTCAAAGGCCGAAACCAGCCCCCCCAACCGCATCTGCGCCAGCGCCAACAAATCAAGCGCCGCCGCAGGGCTTGGCACCACCATCATGGCGGTTCCCATCGCCGCTGGCATCGGGGCCAGTTTCAGGCTGGCGGCGGTAATGACGCCCAAGGTTCCCTCTGCGCCGATCAGCAGGTTGCGCAGGTCGTAGCCGGTGTTGTCTTTGCGCAAGCGTTTCAACCCGTGCCAGATCGCCCCACTTGGCAAAACCACCTCCAGCCCCAGGCACAGATCGCGGGTGTTGCCATAGCGCAGCACATTCACGCCCCCGGCATTGGTCGCAAGATTGCCACCAATCCGCGCCGTACCCTGACTGGCCAACGACAGCGGAAACAACCGCCCCACTGCCTCGGCCGCCGCCTGCACCTCGACCAGGGTCGCGCCCGCCTCAACCACCATCACATTTTCCGCCGGATATACCGCGCGCACTGCCCGCATCCGTTCCAGCGACAAAACCAGGGGCAGCGGCCCCTCGGCCATCACCTGCCCCAGCACCAGCCCGGTGCCGCCACCAAAGGGAATGACCCCGATTTTTGCCGCATTGCAGGCCGAAACGATGCTGGCCACCTCATCAACGCATCTGGGGCGCGCAACGGCCGCCGCCTGACCGCCAAGCCGTCCACGCGGGTCTGACAGATAGCGCGGCTCGATCGGGGCTATCGTGCCGGCCGGCAATGCTGTGGCAAGGGCTTGCAAAAACGCAGGGGTAGCAGGGTTCAGCATAAGATGTCCTTAAAGCAATTTTCCAAGCGTGGCACAGAAGAAAAGAAAACGCCAAACTGATCACTGCGGCCCCGTCAGCCAACCGTCGTGCGGCCCCGCCGATCACTGCGCAACTGGGCATAAAGCACATGGTTGCGCCAACGCCCCGCAATTTGCAGATAGCTTTGCGCCACACTTTCATATTTGAACCCGGTCTTTTCCAGAACCCCGCGTGAGGCGGCGTTTTCCGGCAGACAGGCCGCCTCTACCCGGCTTAGATCCAACTGAGTAAAGGCATGGTGCACCAGCGCCAGAATGGCCTCACGCATATAGCCATTCCGTGCAAAGGGTTGGCCGATCCAATAGCCCATCGTCCCTGCCTGCGACGGCCCCCGGCGAATATTGTCCAACGTGATCGCGCCCAGCAGCTGCGCATCATCACGCCGCACCATCAGCAGCGGCAAGGCGGTGCCTTGCGATTGCGCCCGCGCCGCCCAATAGACCCGATTGGTAAAGGCCCGCCGCGACAGATGGTCATCGGCCCAGGCCGGTTCCCACGGGGTTAGAAACGCGGCGCTATCGGCCCGCAACCCCGACCAGGCCCCCCAATCGCCATGTATCGGCAGGCGAAGCGTCATCCGCTCTGTCTCAACGCGAAACTTGCGCCGAAAGCCCAGCATCAGGCGGCAAGCCCTTGCCTGATGCTGGCCAGCCCCGGTGCATCACCAACCGGACCGTAAAGCGCCAGCGCCACATCGGCCCCGATCATGTCGCCGGCATAGCGCCGCACATCTGCTGTTGTAACCGCGTCAATTTTGGCAACGGCTTCCTCGGGCGTTGGCACGCGGCCCCAGATCGCCAACAGGCGTGCCAGCCGTTCGGCACGGCTTGATGGGCTTTCCAGCCCCATCAACATTCCGGCCTTCAATTGCACTCGGGCGCGCGCCACTTCGGCCTCGCTCATATCGTCGCTGGCGCGCTTCAACTCGTCCAGCGTGATCGCCGTCAGATCGCCGATCTCTTCCTCAGAGGTGCCTGCATAGATCGTGATCTGCCCGGCATCCTCATAGGCGGCCGATTGCGCAAAAATCGTATAGCACAGGCCGCGCTCTTCGCGGATCTTCTGGAACAACCGGCTTGACATGCCGCCGCCCATGGCCATCGCGTAAATCTGCGCGGTATAGACATCGGGCGCGCGATACCCCGGCGCATCAAAGGCCAGCGCAAAATGCACCTGCTCCAGCGCTTTCCCCTCGCGCCGTTCAGTCCCTTTGAACTGCGCTGGCTGAATAAGCCCGCTGCCAACAGATTTTCGGCCCCCGAACAGCGCCTCGGCTTGCGCCACAATCGCGTCATGGTCCACAGCCCCGGCCGCCGAAAGGATCATCCGGTTCGGGCTGTAATGCTCGGCCACAAAACCCGTCAGGTCGTCGCGGGAAAACGCGCTGACCCGCTCGGCAGGGCCAAGAATGGTGCGGCCAAAGGGCTGGTCTGGGTAGCAAGCCTCTTGCAGCCAATCGAATATAATATCATCCGGCGTGTCCAGCGCCTGCCCGATCTCTTGCAAGATCACATGGCGCTCGGTCTCTATCTCTTTGGGGTCGAATACCGGATTCAACACGATATCGCCAATCACATCCAGCGCCAGCGCCACATCATCTTCCAGCACACGCGCGTAATAGGCCGTCATCTCGCGGCTGGTATAGGCGTTGATATAGCCGCCAACATCCTCAATCTCTTCGGCAATCCGCAAGCTGCTGCGCTTTTCGGTGCCTTTGAAGGCCATATGCTCCAGAAAGTGGGCGATGCCGTTTTGCTCGGCCCGCTCATGCCGCCCGCCCGCAGTGATCCAAATTCCCACCGAGGCCGATTTCAGGCCGGGCATCGCCTCGGTCACAATGCGAAACCCGTTGGGCAGCGTCGTCAGGCGGCTGGTCAATTGGCAATCCTTTCACGGATATGGGCTTGCAGCGCGGCAAGGTCATTGGGCATCCGGGTTACACGTTCCGGTCGGTCAAACAAGTCAGCCATGCGCGGCGGAAGATTGGGCCGTACCCCCATCGCCGCCGCTACCGCATCGGGAAATTTTGCCGGATGCGCGGTTGCCAGCGTGATCATCGGCGTTGCCCCAAGATGATCGGTGGCAACCCAGACGCCAACCGCAGAATGGGGGCAAAGCACCTCTCCCGTCCCGGCAAAAGCCGCCTTGATTGTGGCGCGGGTCTGGTCTTCATCGCAACGCCCCGAGGCAAATGTCTCGCGCAGCATCTCCAGCGCGCCTTGGCTTATTGTAAAGCCGCCCGCCTTCAACTCTCCCATCAAGGCCGAAACCGCCGCCCCGTCACGCCCATAGGCATCAAACAGCACCCGCTCGAAATTCGATGATACCTGAATATCCATCGACGGGCTGATTGAGGGCTTTACCCCGTCGGTCTTATACGCGCCTGTTTTCATCGCCCGGTCCAGAATATCATTCTGGTTGGTCGCAATCACCAGCTTTTCAATGGGCAAACCCATCGCCCGCGCGATATAGCCCGCAAAGACATCGCCGAAATTGCCGGTCGGCACCGTAAAGCTGACCGCCCGATGCGGCGCACCCAGGCTGACCGCCGCGGAAAAATAATACACAACCTGCGCCAACACTCGTGCCCAGTTGATGCTGTTCACGCCCGCCAGCCGCACCTCATCGCGGAAATCCAGATCGTTGAACATATCTTTCAGGCGTCCCTGAGCCTCGTCGAAATCGCCGTCCATCGCGATGGCATGAACATTCGATTCGGCAACGGTGGTCATCTGGCGGCGCTGCACCTCTGACACCCGGCCATGTGGATACAGGATGAATACATCCACATTCGACAGCCCGCGAAAGGCCTCCATCGCGGCCGATCCGGTATCGCCGCTGGTTGCGCCGACAATCGTGATCCGTTCGCCCGATTTTGCCAAAACCGCCTGCATCATCTGCGCGATCACCTGCATCGCGAAATCCTTGAACGCCAATGTCGGGCCGTGAAACAGTTCCAGCAAAAAGTGGTTCGGCCCCAGTTGCACCAAGGGCGCGCGCGCCGCATGGCCAAACCCGGCATAGGCCTTGGCAATCAGGCCCTGAAACTCTTCTTTGGTGAATGTATCGCCCAAAAACGGCCACATCACCCGAAAGGCCACCTCCTCATAGGGCAAGCCCGCCAAGGCGGCAATTTCATCCGAACTGAGAACCGGCACGTTTTGTGGCACATAAAGACCGCCATCGCGCGCAAGGCCCGTCATCATCGCTTCCGAAAAGCTCAAGGATGGGGCCTGACCCCGAGTTGAGATATAGCGCATCAAACGCCCCCCTTATTCTACCTTGCGCCTCATACGCCACAGCAACAGGCCTGTCATCCCCGCCCAGACGAGTGCAAGCAAAAACCACGTGATTGCATAGTTCAAATGATCATTCGGAATCGCCGAACTGTCCACCGGCATCGGGTCTATTCCGTCACCGGTCATCGAGCGCGCTACAATCAACACAGCTTCGGTCTTCAACGCCTCGGCCATTGCGGGCAGATCACGCGCAAACCAGATGCCTTTTGCGGCATCCGGCGCCGGCGTAAACCCATCCACCTCTTGCGGCCAAACCAGATTGCCGGTCACTTCCAGCCCCACCGCCTCGCGCGGCAGCCCCCTGGCTTCATCGCGCAAAAAGCCGCGATCCACCAACACCCGGCGGCCCGTATCGGTTTCAAACGCCGAAATCACGCGAAAGCCTGGACCGACCTCTTTGCGGCTGACCAAAACGTCCAGCTCGTCGCCGGTCAATTGCCCCGCGACCACTACCGGCAAAAACCGATCGGCCACCGGGTCGGGCGCTGCGGGCAAGGCCACGGGGGCGGCCCCGATCCGCGCATCAATCTGCGCCAGAACGGTTTCCTTCCACGCCATGCGCTGCAACTGCCACACCCCGAGCGAGACCAGAACCGCAATCCCAAAGGCGCCGAACACCACCGGGCCAATAATTCGCCGTATCATCAAATTCCATTCCATCCGGCTGAAAACCAAAGGCGCGGCCCTTGCGGCCCGCGCCCTTATTCCGTCATGGGCAGCGCCCCATCAGCGGGGTTTATTGGCCCCAGACATAGATCGAGGCAAACAAGAACAGCCACACGACATCCACAAAATGCCAGTACCACGCAGCGGCTTCAAATCCAACATGCTGCTCGGGGGTGAAATGGCCTTTGTAAGCGCGGCCAAGACAGACCAGCAAAAAGACCGTCCCGATCAGCACATGGAACCCATGAAATCCGGTCGCCATAAAGAAGTTGGCACCGTAGATATTGCCGGCAAAGCCAAAGGCCGCGTGACTATATTCATAGGCCTGAAGCACGGTAAAGAACGCGCCCAGAACAACCGCCAGGATCAGACCATTTTTCAGGTCTTTACGGTTGTTCTCATGCACCAATGCGTGATGCGCCCAGGTTGCCGCTGCACCCGAACACAGCAAGATCAGCGTGTTGATCAAGGGCAGGTGCCAAGGATCGAATGTTTCAATCCCGGCGGGCGGCCACACGCCATCAACGGCAGGCGACAGCGGGCCCATCGGGTACATTGCATGTTTGAAAAACGACCAGAACCATGCCGCAAAGAACATCACTTCGGACATGATGAACATGATGACGCCGTAGCGCAAACCGATTTGCACCACTGGCGTATGGTCGCCAACCTGGCTTTCCGCGACCACATCCGACCACCAGGCGAACATGACATAAAGCACCATTGCAAGGCCGATCAGCCCCAGCCAGGGGCCAGACCCGTGCATCCAGAGCACCGCCCCGAAAAACATGATAAAGCCACCCAGCGCGCCCATGAATGGCCAGATGGACGGCGGAAGGATATGGTAGTCGTGGTTCTTGGCTTGGGCCATTTTCGTCATTCCCTCGGTTTAGCTACGCTGCGATTTGTGCAGGCCATTTTTCTCAGTTTACGGTCTCTGGGGTGGCCGGGGCAAGCGAAGCCTGCTCCTCAGCTTTGAATTCGGGCGGCAGATCAGCCTCGTGGAAAGTATAGGACAGCGTGATTTCGCGGACAAATTTGCCCTCACGGTCCTTTACGATTTCCGGGTCAACAAAGAACGTCACCGGCATTTGCACGCGCTCACCGGGTTGCAGCACCTGCATGGTAAAACAGAAACAGGCGATCTTGGTGAAATAGCCGCCCGCCGTATCCGGCGTCACGTTATAGCTTGCCTGCCCTGCGACTGGGTGATCTGCGGGGTTATAGGCCTCATAAAACGCCAACCCCGTTTCGCCGATCCGCACATCCATCGTGCGCTGCATCGGCTTGAAATCCCACGGCATGCCGCGTTCCAATGACGCGTCAAACCGGATTTTCATGGTGCGTTCAAGAATGGTATCCGACCCTTGCTCAGCCACCGAAGTCGTCCCCGCAAAGCCGGTGACGCGGCAAAACCAGTCATAAAACGGCACCGCAGCAAAGGACAAAGACACCATGACAACGGCGACAAGGCTAAGCTGGGCAGCGGTTTTCTGAATCGGTGTCATGGCTTTGCCACCGTTTCAGCCGGGGCCGTCTGGGTTGGCGGCACCTCTACCGGGATCAATTCAGGCCGGACCACATGGTCGAACCCCTGCAACTGCCCCAGCCCTGTCACCTTGACCACCGTCAGCCCGAAAACCAGCGCGACAAAGGCCAGCAGCACAAGCCCCAAGCCCAGATTGCGGCCAAAACGGCGCTTGTGCAACTCATGTTCAACATCGAATGACATCTTACCAGCCTCCCAGCCCATAAGGCTTTAGCGCCGCTTCCGCAAGAAATGCACCGAAATGCAAGAACAGGTAGAGCAGCGAGAATTTGAAAACCTGCTTTTCAACAGCATATTTATCCGCCTCGGCCTGCGCCTCATCGCGCTGCCAGATCTTCCACGCGCCCCACAAGAAGCCCGCGTTCAGCACGGCGGAAACAACCAGATACACCGGCCCGCCAATCGAAGTGAAGCCAGCCGCAAGCGCAAAGGGCACCAGCGCGATGGTATAGACCAGAATATGGTTGCGCGTGGCCGGTTTGCCATGCGTCACGGTCAGCATCGGCACGCCGGCCTTGCTGTAATCCTCATTCATGAACAGCGCCAGCGCCCAGAAATGCGGCGGTGTCCACATGAAAATCAACATGAACATCAGCACCGCCTCCAGCGAAACACTGCCAGTGACCGCCACCCAGCCGATCATGGGCGGAAACGCCCCCGCAGCCCCACCGATCACGATATTCTGCGGGGTCGAGCGTTTAAGCCACATCGAATAGACCACCG
Organism: Pseudorhodobacter sp.; assembly: GCF_034675685.1. Lineage (GTDB taxonomy): Bacteria > Pseudomonadota > Alphaproteobacteria > Rhodobacterales > Rhodobacteraceae > Pseudorhodobacter. Next base: position 223,731 of record NZ_JAUCDA010000018.1, read on the forward strand.
CATAGAAAAAAATCGTAAAGGCCAACAGCCCCGCCGCCAGTATATTCGCCGTCAGGGCCAGCATCACAACCGCGATCCCCGACAGCGCCAGCCCAAACCCCAGTGCCTCACCGGGTTGCACGCGGCCTGCGGGAATGGGCCGCTTGGCCGTGCGCTTCATGATCACATCAATATCGGCATCCCACCACATGTTCAGCGCCCCCGAGGCCCCTGCCCCCAGCGCGATAAACAGAATCGAGGTCATGGCGATGAACGGATGCACCGGCCCCGGTGCCACCAGAACGCCGACCAAGGCGGTGAACACCACCAAAGACATCACACGCGGCTTCAGCAGCGCGACATAATCGCCGAACCCTGCTTCTGCAGTATGTTCGCCCGTCTGTTCGATTGTTCGCGCGTCCTGCATCGCCTTGGTCCTTCAGAAGTCTCGGCCTTTGGAAGTGCCGCCTTTGAGAAAAACAGGGGCCGGTGTCGGCCCCCGCCCGATCTGTCAGTTGGCCGCAGCCACTTTTACAGCCGCAGCGCCCGAAAGCTCTGCGGTCTTCTCGCTTGCCAGCCACTCGGCATAGGCCGCCTCAGACACCACCTTGACCGTGATCGGCATATAGGCGTGGTCCTTGCCACACAGCGTGGTGCATTGGCCAAAATAGGTGCCTTCATGCTCGGCCTTGAACCACAGATTGCTCAGCCGTCCCGGCACGGCCGATGCCTGCACGCCGAACGCCGGCACCATCCAGGCATAAATCACATCTGCCCCGGTCAGTTGCACCACGATCGTCTTGTTCACCGGAACCACCATCGCGGTATCGGTCGCGAGCAGGAAATCTTCCTTGGTGTAGCCGGCGTCAACCAACTCAGCCTCTACCTCTGGGCTCATCACCTTGCCGTCACCGATCAGGAAGCTGTCGAACTCAATGCCCTCATCCGGGTATTCATAGCTCCAATACCACTGGTTTCCGGTCACTTTCACCGTAATATCGGCTGCAGGAATCTCTTCTTGTTTGAACAAAACGGGCAAGGAAAAGGCGCCAATGAACACCAGAACCACAATCGGAACAATCGTCCACGCCACTTCCAGCGGGCTGTTATGGGTAAAGGTCGCAGGCACTTTGTTGCGCTTCTCGTGAAAACGGAACAAGACAAAGGCCAGCAAACACGTCACCAACAGCGTGATAACCGTGATGATCACCAGCAAAAAGAAATCCAGGCTGTGCACATCCCGCGCGACTTCGGTTGCGGCCACCTGAAAGCCGGTCGCCCCGTTCACGGGCCTGCCCATCAAACCACCGTCTTGTGCAAAGGCCATTCCGGCCCCCCACAGCGTTCCAAAACTCGCGGCAATGCCGGAAAGACCTGTCATAAAGCGCATATGCATATCCCGTTCGTTACGCGGCTCTTTTCAGCCTGCATTTTAGGTTTACCCGAGGCTTGGGCAGAATCCCGTTGTTTCTATCCTTGGTGAAACCATATTAAACCCGTAACGACAAGAGAAACCATTGCATCATAGCGACGCCGATTGATCTAAATCAAGGACTTTCAGATGACAGATGCCTCTTTCCGCCCGTTTGACTCGCATCTCGACGCGGCACGCGCCCTTGATTTGCTGCGAAAAGCCACCCATGGCGCCGATGATGGCGAGCTTTTTCTGGAACGAAAACGCTCTGAGGCGATAGTTCTGGATGATGGCCGGGTGAAAACCGCAAGCTATGACGCCTCTGAGGGCTTTGGCCTGCGCGCGGTTCGCGGTGAGGTGGCAGGTTACGCCCATTCGACCGAGATATCTGAAGCTGCGCTGAAACGTGCGATGGATACCGCCCGGCTTGCCGTGGGGCATGGCGGTGGCACCATGGCCGATGCCCCCAAAGGCACCAACCAGAAGCTGTATACCGATGCCGACCCGATGGCAGATGCCAGTTTTGCTGGGAAAATTGACGTTTTGCGCGAAATCGACGCCTTCACCCGCGCGCTTGATCCGCGCATCATCCAGGTTTCGGCCACCCTAGCCGCCGGGTTGCAAGAGGTTGAAATTCTTCGCCCCGAAGGTCTGCGCCTGTCTGATATCCGGCCGATGGCGCGGCTGAACATCTCGGTCATCGTCGAACAGAACGGGCGGCGCGAATCAGGGGGTATGGGCGGCGGTGGCCGCTATGGGCTTGCCCGGTTGATCGACCCCGCGCATTGGCAGGGCCTTGCCATTGAGGCGCTGCGAATCGCCCTGGTAAATCTTGATGCCGTTCCCGCCCCCGCTGGCGTGATGGATGTGGTGCTTGGCGCTGGTTGGCCCGGTATTTTGCTGCATGAGGCAATCGGTCACGGGCTGGAAGGCGACTTCAACCGCAAGAAAACATCGGCCTTTTCGGGGCTGATGGGCCAGCAAATCGCTGCCAAAGGCGTCACTGTGCTGGATGATGGCACCATGCCCGACCGTCGCGGCTCACTGTCTTTTGACGACGAAGGCACGCCATCGGCCCGCAATATCCTGATCGAGGACGGCAGGCTGGTCGGCTATATGCAAGACCGCCAAAATGCCCGGCTGATGGGCGTTTCCCCCACCGGCAATGGGCGGCGGGAAAGCCACGCGCATATTCCGATGCCGCGGATGACCAATACCTATATGCTGGGCGGCACCACCGACCCCGGTGAAATCGTCGCCTCACTGCGCGACGGCATCTATGCCGTGGGCTTTGGCGGCGGGCAGGTTGATATCACCAATGGCAAATTCGTGTTTTCCTGCACCGAGGCGTATCGTGTGCAAAACGGCAAGATCGGCGCGCCGGTAAAGGGGGCCACCCTGATTGGTGACGGCGCAACGGCGCTGAAACAGATCCGCGCCATCGGTAATGATCTGGCGATGGACCCCGGTATCGGCAATTGCGGCAAGGCGGGCCAATGGGTGCCTGTCGGCGTTGGCCAGCCCACCCTGATGATCGGCGGCCTGACCGTAGGTGGATCGGCCGCGTGATTTCGCTTTTCCAGTCAGCCCCACAGCGTCCCGTGCCAAAAGCGGCCTTGTTTGGCAGCATGGCTGCGCTGTGGGGCGCGCCTTGCGTGCTGGGCTGGATGCTGGCGGCGGCGCTTATGGCAACCAAAGGCATCGTGCCAAACGAGGCGCAGCTATACCTTTACGGCTTGGTCTATCTGCTGGTCTTTTCCCCGGTATTTTCATGGGTTGGCTGGCTTTTGGCCAGCCCTTTGATCTGGTTCTTGCTGCGGGACGGCTGGTTTGGCTGGGCCAGTGCGGCGCTTGTTGGCCTGGTGGTGGGCGCTGTTGCCGGCAGCCTGATCGGCACCAGCGCGGCGATGCCGTTTGGGCTGTTTGCGCTGTTGGGATTACGGGCCGCACTGGGTTGGACCTTGCCGCTTGGCCGTCACGCCTAGCCTGTGTTACCCACACCCCCATTCAGCCACTGCGCAAAACGCGCTATGCACCCCGAAACGCTGCCGCAGCCATCCTGCCCCTTGCTTTTTACCCGCCGCAGCCCTATCTTTCGGGAAGGCGGGTTTCTGCTCGGTTTGTGATCAGCACATTTCCAGTGGCCCATAAGCATCTCCGAGGGAGCTGGCTCTGTCAAGATCCTGGTCTTGGTATCTGGCGACCACCTGAACACTCAGGCTCTCGGGAAATCTACGCAGGCACGGCTGCTGCGGTTCCCGCCACCTTTTACCGACGTTTTGCACCAACCGAAATCGGGGCCAGTTCACCGGTCACCCGTTGTTTTTTGCCCCCTTTCGGCCCGTCATCCGGCGCGGCAAGGCGCATCACCGCATAGGCAAATTGAACCCCGGCAAAAACGATGCCATTGAAAACAACCATCATGACAAAGGCAAGCCAGCCCTTTTCGGTATCCAACACCAAATGCTTTAACCCAGCGACATCAAGCCAGACGATCGCCGAAACAAAGCCAAGCGCCAGCGCAAAGCCGATAGCGACATTTATGATGTAAAGACGGATCAGTTTTGGCATGGTGGCCCCCAGATGCTGCTGGCCTGATCCTATCACAGAACCCCTGAGTCATGAAACGCCTTTTTGCCGCTGCCTGGCCCGCACTGCCGCATCCGAGACGCACATTCAGCCAAGGCCCCCGCGCCGCCTGTGCGCAACATCACGCACCCACGGTTTTGGGCCTTTGAAAGCCGCCTTGTGCAACCAATGCTAAAACGCCTCTGGCTTGGCCTCGCGCGCCATATAGTCAAGCACGGCATTGACAAATTTAGGCTCTTTTCCGTCGGGAAAAAAGGCTTTGGCGACATCGACGAATTCATTGATGACCACCTTGGGCGGCGTTGCCATTTCAACCAGCTCGGCCCCTGCCGCGCGGAACAAGGCGCGCAAAACCGGGTCAATCCGGTCTATCGGCCATTTCGCCACCAAGGCCCGGTCGGTCATCTGGTCAATCCGGGCCTGACGGTTCACGGCATGGTTCAGCAACGCCCGGAAATGCGTCGCATCGCCTTCGGCCATTTCATCACCGTCATAAACGGCGCCAAAACGGTGGTTCTCAAATTCTTGCTGAATGCCCTCGACCGTCTGGCCCGATGCTTCCATCTGAAAAAGCGCCTGCACCGCATAGAGCCGGGCCGCGGATTTCATTTGCTTTTTCAGCTCTTTTTTGGGGTCAGGCTTGATCATGCGCGAAAGCTATCCTCGGGCGGACGAAAACCGATGCCTTTGCGGGCGCTGGACCAGCGACGCGACAAGGCAATCAGGTGAAGGGCGGCAGCGGCGGCACCGCCACCTTTGTTCTGGTCGTCAGGATCGGCGCGCACCTGCGCCTGCTCCATATTTTCCACCGTCAAAATACCGTTGCCGATGCAGGCCCCTTGCAGCCCCAGCAAAGACAAGGCACGACTGCTGTCGTTGCAAACGGTATCGTAATGGGTCGTCTCGCCGCGGATGATGCAACCAAGCGCCACATAGCCATCAAAATCGCTCTGGCGTTCGGCCATTGCAATCGCGGTCGGCACCTCAAGCGCGCCTGGCACCTCGATTACCTCAAACGTGGCACCGCAAGCCTTGGCGGTATCAGAGGCGCCTGTGATCAATTGATCGGCAATCGCCCGGTAATAGGGCGCGACCACGAGCAACAGCTTCACCGGCTTGTCAAAAACCGGCAGCGGCAAGGTGTAATGGGTTTCAAAGGACGCCATGGCCTAGCCTTTCGGAATGGCACGGGTGCCGATGATGGCCAAGCCATATGCATCAAGCCCGACAACCCTGGGCTGCGGCGAATTGGTCAACAAGATCAGATCTTTGACCCCAACGCTGGACAATATCTGCGCCCCCAACCATATTGCCGCAAGGTTTGCGGGCTGGCCTCGGCTTGCGACACCATCTTCATGTGCAAATCGCGCAACAGCACCAGAACGCCCCGCCCCTCGGCGGCAATCAGGCGCATGGCATCGGCAAATTCGCCCGTGCGCCCCGCAGGCCCAAGGCCTATGACATCAAGCAGCGGGTCCATTGTGTGCATCCGCACCAAAACCGGATCAGGCGTTGAAATATCACCCTTGATCAGCACCACATGCTCGGCGCCTTCGGTATCATCGGTGTAAATCTGCATCACCCAATCGCCGCCAAATTCCGACGTCACCGTGGTCTCGGCGCTGGCGCGTACCAGATTGTCATTGCGGCGGCGATAGGCGATCAAATCTGAAATCGTTCCGATTTTCAGGCCATGCTTTTTGGAAAAGGCAATCAGATCGGGCAGCCGGGCCATGGTGCCATCATCGTTCATGATCTCACAGATCACGCCCGACGGGTCGAGACCGGCCAGCCGCGATACATCCACCGCCGCCTCGGTATGCCCGGCCCGCACCAAAACACCGCCATTTCGCGCCCGCAGCGGAAACACATGCCCCGGCGTTGCAATATCTTGCGGTCCCTTGGTCGCATCAATCGCGACAGCCACGGTCAGGGCCCGGTCGGCCGCCGAAATGCCGGTAGACACCCCATCACGCGCCTCGATCGAAGTGGTAAAGGCGGTTTCATGCCGGCTGGAGTTTTTCGGGCTCATCAAGGTCAGGCCCAGCGCGTCGATCCGCTGTTCGGTCAGCGTAAGGCAGATCAGGCCGCGCCCATGGGTCGCCATGAAATTCACATGTTGGGCCGTGCATTTTTGCGCCGGAATCACCAGATCGCCCTCGTTCTCACGATCCTCATGGTCCACCAGAATGAACATGCGGCCATTCCGGGCATCAGCAATGATTTCCTCAATCGAGGAAATGTCTTTGGAATATTCAGTATCGGTCATCAGAAGCCTCGCATCTCATTACCCTGCCCTTATCGCGCCTTGGCCCTGAATGCCAGAGCCAGAAGCGCCAATCTCGGATTCCCTGAAACGACAAGGGCCGCTGATCTAGGCACGGGCCCAATCGCGTAGCCGGGCCACATAGCGGGCCATCGTATCAATTTCCAGGTTCACCCGGTCGCCCAGCCCCACTTTGCCCCATGTGGTCGCGGCCTGGGTATGGGGAATGAAGTTGATGCCAAACTCTGCGCCCTCCACTTCATTCACCGTCAGTGAGGTGCCGTTCAGCGCAACCGACCCCTTTGGCGCAATGAACCCCGCCAAAGCATGTGGCGCGCGAAAGGTGACGCGGGTACTGTCGCCCTCACGGCGGATCGCCACCACTTCGGCCACACCATCCACATGGCCAGACACGATATGCCCGCCCAACTCATCCCCGACCCTCAGCGCGCGTTCAAGGTTCAGCGCTTTGCCTGTGGCCCAGCCGCCAATGTTGGTTTTGCTGACGGATTCAGCGCTGATCTGTACGTCAAACCAGTTTTGCGGGGTGCTGCCCAGCGCGATCACCGTCAAACAAACCCCATCACAGGCGATAGAGGCCCCGAGATCAATGCCCGCGACATCATAGTTGGTGCCGATCCGCGCCCGCAGATCGCCCTTTTGCTCCAGCTCCAACACCGTGCCGATATCTGTGATAATGCCCGTAAACATGTGGTCCCCCTGCTTGTCCCCAAGGCCTAACCTTGGCGGGCGCACCTTGCAAGGGCCGCCGCAAAAGCCGCTGCGCCATATTTTCGCCAGTCTTTGCCATCATATCACGTCAGGCACCAAAATTCTCCTTTACCAAGGGCATGAAATGCCGTGAATAGGGCAAAAAGGCTTGTGATGCGCATTACGGGTGAAAATCGTCGGTTTTTATTGCTGCAAGGCCCGCATGGGCCGTTCTTTCGCCAATTGGGCGCGATGCTGGTGAAATCGGGTGCGCAGGTCTGGCGCGCAGGCTTCAACCGCGGCGATAGCGCCTTTTGGCCCGACACCGCCAGCTATATAGCGTTCAAAGGCACAGCCCAGGATTGGCCCGCCACAGTCAGCGCCCTGATCGAGCAGAAACAAATCACCGATATCGTGCTTTACGGCGACACCCGCCCCCTTCACGCCCATGCTGTGCGCATCGCAAAAAAGGCCGGGGTTCAGATACATGTCTTTGAAGAAGGCTATCTGCGCCCGCATTGGGTCACCTATGAGCGTGGCGGCTCTAACGGCAACTCAAGGTTGATGGACCTGACGCTGACGCAAATGCAAACCGATCTTGCCCATTGCGATATGGATCTGCCCGATGCCCCCGCCCGCTGGGGCGATATGCGCCAGCATATGTTTTGGGGCGCGCTGTATCATTGGTTTGTGCTGACCGGGTTTTGGGATTATCGGGCCTACCGCCCGCATCGCGCCCTGACGGTGGGGCAGGAATTTTTGCTGTATTGCAAGCGCCTGGTGTTGTTGCCTGTTCACCGCTGGGACCGAATGCTTGCCAGCTTTCGCATCAAGCACGGGGGCTTTCCCTATCATCTGGTGCTGTTGCAACTGGAACATGACAGCAGCTTTCAGATGCATTCGCCGTTCTCAACCATGACCGAATTCCTTGATCTGGTGATGGAAGGCTTTGCCAAAGGGGCTGCCCCCCATCATCATCTTGTCTTCAAGGCCCATCCGCTAGAGGACGGCCGCGTTCCGGTCGCCAAAGAGTTGAAGCGCCTTGCCAGCCTGCACGGCGTCACCGGCCGGGTGCATTTTGTTCGGGGTGGCAAACTGGCCGCCCTGTTGAACCACGCACGCTCGGCCGTCACCGTCAATTCGACGGCGGCGCAACAGGTGCTTTGGCGGGGCCTGCCGCTCAAGGTGTTCGGGGCTGCGGTCTATGCAAAACCCGAATTTGTCTCCTCTCAGCCGCTGAATGTGTTTTTCTCGCATCCAACACGGCCCGACAGCCGCGCCTATCGCGATTATCGGCATTACCTGCTGGAAACCAGCCAGGTGCCCGGCGGCTTCTACTCCTCGCGTGGGCGGCGTGAACTGCTACGACAGGTGGTAGATATGATGCTTTTGCCCGATGATCCCTATGACGCGCTGGCCAAGGGAAGCGCGGCACCTCGGCAACAGTTGAGCATCGTAAACTGACACTTGCCCGGAAAGCTGGAAATTTTCATCCCGGTTATGTAACTTTGTAAAAAAATCTGAGGCAATATCCAAAAAGGGAGCCCGGGCAGTGAAACTATCGGTATCAAAAGGGGTCAAGGGCTTGGCCCTTGTTCTGCTTGTGACGGCTTTGGCCGCCTGTGGCTTGCCACGATCGGGCCCAAGCAAGAAAGAAATCTTTGCGGGCTCGGTTCTGAAGGACGGGGATGCGTTTATTGTCTCGGTTAATAGCCGCGTGACGCGGGCAACCTCGGTTACCCCGGCGCTGGGGTTTGGATCAAACTTCCGCAATGCCGGCGTTGTCGGGTCAGATACCATTTCGCCGGGCGATACTGTGGCGCTGACAGTGTTTGAAAACGTCAAGGATGATCCGCTGCTGGGCAATACCGGACAGCGGGTTTCGGCGCTGGAACAGGTGCAGGTTGATGGCGCGGGTTACATTTTTGTTCCCTATGCAGGCCGCATCAAGGCTGCCGGTCAAACCCCCGAAGGTCTGCGCCTTGCCATCACCCGCAAGCTTGATACCCAGACCCCGGACCCGCAAGTCAGTGTACAGCGTGTTGCAGGTGACGGCTCTACCGTTTCTGTTTCGGGCATGGTCGGTGGCCAGGGCGTCTATCCGATTGAGCGCCCCACCCGCACCCTGACGGCAATGATTGCCCGCGCCGGGGGCGTTGCAATTGAACCGGCCGTCGCAATTGTGCGCGTGACCCGCGGGGGGCAGACCGGAAAAATCTGGCTAGAAGATCTTTATTCCAATCCCTCGCTTGATATCGCGCTGCGGGCTGGCGACCGAATTGTTGTAGAGCGCGACTCGCGCGCTTTCGTGGCCTTGGGCGCAACCGGATCACAAAACCGGGTGCAGTTTGAAACGCAAACCCTGTCTGCGATAGAGGCGATTGCCCAGGTTGGCGGCCTTAGCACCAGCCTTGCCGACCCGACGGGTGTTTTTGTGTTTCGCAATGAACCGGCAGAAATTGCCAATGCTGTTCTGGGCCGCTCTGACCTGAGGGGCGACCAACGGCTGGTTTATGTGCTTGATCTGACGCAGCCGACCGGCATGTTTGAGGCGCGCGATTTTCTGGTTCGCGATGGGGATACGGTTTACGTGACCGAAGCGCCATTTGTGCAATGGCAAAAAACCATCTCGGCGGTTACCGGCACGGTTGGGGCCGCGTCTTCAGTGTCTTCGGCAGCCAATTCCAACTGACACGGTGATGACGGCAAACCCGCCAACATCGCAGACCGCCGGGGGAGCACCCCGGCGGCTTTTCTATTTCAACGCTGGTTTTTTGCGCCAGCGGCGGTTGCGCCGCATCTTGCAACTTGCGGGTTATGATTTGACGTTGGGCCTGCCGTCCCGGTCCGATGCGGTGGCCGTCTGGGGCCGCAGCCCCTATGCGCGGCGTGGAGAGGCGGTGGCCCGCTGGCGCAATACCCCCTTGCTGCGCGTGGAGGATGCCTTTTTGCGTTCGGTTCGGCCGGGGCGCGCTGGCGATGCACCGCTTGGCCTGTTGATCGACCCGCTGGGGGTGCATTTCGATGGCAGTCGGCCATCGCTGCTGGAACATCTTCTTGAAACGGCTGACTTGGACGATCCGAACCTTTTGGCCCGTGCTTCGGTCGGTATTTCGCGGCTCAAGGCGCTTGAGCTTTCAAAATACAACATTCACTTGCCATCGCATGAATGCCCTGCGCCCGGCTATGTCTTGCTGATTGATCAGACCAAAGGCGATGCATCGCTGCGTTATTCTGGGGCCGGCAAGGGGGTATTCGCCCAGATGCTGGCCGCAGCAAAAGCCGAACATCCCGGCAAGAGACTCCTTGTCAAAGCCCACCCTGAAACCACCTTGAACCTGCGCGCAGGCCATTTTGGGCCCGATGCAGGATACGAGTTGCTCAGCGCGCCGCTCTCTCCTTGGCGATTGCTGCAAGGCGCTGCGGCGGTTTACACCGTGTCGTCACAAATGGGCTTTGAGGCCATTCTTGCAGGCCATCGGCCGCGCGTTTTTGGACTGCCATTCTATGCTGGATGGGGGCTTTCAGATGACGCGATGCAGGCCCCGCGCCGCAGCCGCCGCTTAAGTGCCACGCAGCTTTTTGCTGCAGCGATGATCCTGGCCCCGACATGGTATGATCCCTGCCGCGACCGCCTTTGCAGTTTTGAGCAGGCTGTCGATCAGTTAGAGGCCGAAACCCGTGCCTACCGCGAAGACCACATGGGGCATGTCGCCCTTGCCATGCGCCTGTGGAAACGCGGGCGGCTGCAAAAGTTCTTTGGCCGCTATAAGTTGTTGCGCTTTGTCAACAGCCCGGCAAAGGCTGCGGCTTTGGCCCGGACATCCGGCAAGGGGCTGTTGGTCTGGGCCGGAAAAGAGCCGGCCGGCCTTGCAGAACCCAGCAGTTTTTCCTTGCCGGTTCGTCGGGTGGAAGATGGTTTTCTGCGCTCGCGTGGTCTGGGCGCAAATCTGATACCGCCGCTCAGCCTCATCACCGATGATCTGGGAATCTACTATGATCCCAACCGCGAAAGCCGATTGGAGCACCTTATCCTCAGCCCGATTCCAGCGGGTGGCGAATATCGCGCCTGCGCCGTGCTGAATACAATCGTTCACGATCAGTTATCGAAATACAATCTGGCTGGGGCCAGCCTGCCCGATCTGGCCAATCGTGGCCCGCCCAACCGCCGGTGCATCCTTGTGCCAGGTCAGGTGGAAGATGACGCCTCACTTCGGTTTGGTGCTGGCGCGGTACGCAGCAACCTCGGCCTTGTGCAAGCGGTGCGCGCGGCCAACCCGGATGCAATTCTGATCTACAAACCCCATCCAGATGTCGAGGCGGGGCTTCGTCCGGGCAAAGTTGCGCCACATATCCTGGCGCCATTGGTCCAACATATTGCCACAAAGGCAGACCCTATTGGCTTGCTGAAGGTGGTGGATGAAGTTTGGACAATGACCTCATTGCTTGGGTTCGAAGCACTGATTCGCGGTATCGCGGTCACCTGCCTTGGCGCGCCGTTTTATGCGGGCTGGGGCCTGACCAAAGATCTTGGCCCCATTCCGCAGCGGCGCATCTTGCGCCCGGATGGCACGCCCCAACCCCGCCCGACGCTGGAAGGCCTGGTCTATGCCATCTTGATCGCCTACCCACGCTATTATGATCCGGTAAGCGACCGGCCTTGCCCGCCCGAGGTGGTTCTGGAGCGGCTGCGCAGTGGTGCAATCCCCCCCCCCTCACCGGGCAACCGCAGTCTTGCCAAGCTTCAGGGCTTGCTGGCAACCCATGCAGCCCTGTGGCGCAGATAAAGCCACGCTCAATAGATATAGCGTATCTGATCGGTCCAATACCGCTCCATCCGTTTCAGCGACTGGTTGATATTCTCCATGCCCTGCGCATCAATAATCCCACGCTTTTCAAAGCCTTCGGTATGGCGCGCGAATAGGTCGTTCAGCATTTGGCGCACCTCTCGGCCCTTTTCGGTCAGCCGCACCCGCACCGAGCGACGGTCAATCTCGGACCGTTGGTGATGCATATAGCCAAGCTCCACCAGTTTTTTCAGGTTATAGCTGACGTTGGAACCTTGGTAATAGCCACGAGACTTCAGCTCGCCCGCCGTCACCTCATTTTCACCGACGTTGAACAGCAGCAGGGCCTGAACCGAATTTATCTCCAGCACCCCCAAACGCTCAAATTCGTCCTTGATCACATCAAGCAGCAACCGATGCAGCCGCTCAAGCAGCGCAAGGCTTTCCAGATAGCTGGCCATCAGCGCTTTTTGCGATCCGTCCAGCAGGTTGTAATGTAGTGACATAGTCGTCTCCGCCCAGGGATTGTTCAGGGCAAAATCGGTACAAAACAAAAACATTCGGTAAACTCGCGCGGGTTTCGTCACGAATTAGCAAAAAAACCGCGCGAAATTCAGGGCTGCAGACGGTTTCTGGCAAAGCGGCCAATCTTTGCGATCAAATCGCCATAGCTGTCAGGGGCGGCGACCTGCCCCAACACCCAAGGCAGTAAATCCTGATCATTTTCCCAAAGCAAACGGTCAAACAGATCAAGATCATCAGGCCCCATCGCCGCAAGATGCGCATCGGCGAATGGCCCAAAATCATGTCCATTTCCTTGGTCCCACGCCGCCATGATCGCATTGCCATACGTTTCAGGCGCGCCTCGGGCGTCTCGATCGCCGCAGCGCCACCCCCCGCACTCACAGCGCGGTCTCACGCATCAAACTGCGCAGTCGCTTTTCCAGATGCCCCATATCTTGTGACAAGGCCAAGGCTTGCGCCCGCATCCGCGACAATTCGGCCAGCGCCTTCAACAGATCACCGCTGCTGGCCGCAACCGGGCTTTCAACACCTTCCCCCTCGCCGGTCAGCAACCAACGCATCGAGACATTCAACATGCCCGACAACATTTGCAGCTTGTTTGCGCGCGGCTCTGAATGGTCGTTTTCCCAATTCTGGATTGTCGCCAGTTTCACACCCAGACGGCGGGAAAGGGCTTCTTGGGTCAGTTGTGCGGCCTCGCGCGCGCCAGCTACACGGTCGCCAAAGGTCGAAGCCTCGGCGCTGTACCAGTCGGACTTGTCCATATCTGTCATTCTTTGCTCCTTTAAGATTCTTAGTGCTTGATCGCATTTCACGCGCAACTTAAGACAAACTGCCGCAAAGTTCAAACCGGGGGCCACAGCGGCGCATCGCCCCCATTGACCCGGAGCCTGCCAATGGCCTTTTTGTCCGATACCCTTGCCCGCGTGAAACCATCGCCCACCATCGCGGTGACCACCAAGGCAAATGAGCTGAAGGCCGCAGGCAAGGACGTGATCGGCCTTGGCGCCGGTGAGCCGGATTTTGACACACCGCAAAACATCAAGGACGCAGCCAAGGCAGCGATTGATGCCGGCAAGACCAAATACACCGCCGTTGATGGCATGCCCGAGCTGAAAAAGGCGATCTGCGCCAAGTTCGAGCGTGAAAACGGCCTGAAATATGCCCCCAATCAAGTGAGCGTCGGCACCGGCGGCAAGCAAATTCTTTATAACGCGCTGATGGCGACCTGCAATCCGGGGGATGAGGTGATCATACCCGCACCCTATTGGGTGTCTTACCCCGATATGGTGTTGCTGGCAGGCGGCACCCCCGTTGCCGTGGCCGCGGGCATTGAAACCGATTTCAAGCTGCAACCCGAACAGCTGGAAGCCGCAATCACGCCAAAAACCAAATGGTTCATCTTCAACTCGCCCTCTAACCCCACCGGCGCGGGCTATACGCGGGCCGAATTGAAAGCGCTGACGGATGTGCTGATGCGCCACCCGCATGTCTGGGTGATGTCGGATGATATGTACGAACATCTGGTGTTTGATGATTTTGAATTCTGCACCCCCGCGCAGATAGAGCCGGGGCTTTATGACCGCACGCTGACCTGTAACGGCGTTTCCAAGGCCTATGCGATGACCGGCTGGCGCATTGGCTATGCGGCGGGGCCTGTGGCGCTCATCAAGGCGATGGGCACGATTCAGTCGCAATCCACCTCGAACCCCTGTTCAATCAGCCAGCATGCCGCCTTGGAAGGGCTAACGGGGCCACAGGAATTTCTGACCGAAAACAAGGCGCTGTTCCAACGTCGCCGTGATCTGGTCGTGGGTATGCTGAACCAGGCCAAGGGCATCACCTGCCCCAAACCAGAAGGTGCGTTCTACGTTTATCCTGATATTTCCGGCTGCATCGGCAAGACCAGCGCCGCAGGCACCAGGATTATCAATGATGAGGTGTTTGCGACCGCACTGCTAGAGGAAACCGGGGTCGCCGTGGTCTTTGGTGCGGCCTTTGGCCTGTCGCCAAATTTCCGCGTCAGCTACGCAACTTCTGACGCTGCCCTGCACGAGGCCTGTACGCGGATTCAGACCTTTTGCGCGGGTCTGGTTTAGGGCGGGCCATATATGCCGGGCGACCTGCCAGAGTATTATTTCAGGATCCGCGACAATGGCGCGCTGGTGTTTCGGCTGGACACCGAAAATCGCCAGCGCCGCATTGAAATGGACCAGATCGCCACGGTCAATATCCGCAACGGCGAGGTGAAACCGCATGGCGTGCGCGCGCTAACCGAAGATGATTTGGCAGAAATTGAACGATGGATGATCCATCGGTCACATCTTCTGGCCGAGCGTGAGGTTGATGATATCTTGCGCGCCGTCGATCACATGAACCTGACAACACAATGGGCCCAGACCCGCGCCAATGACGATCAACTGGAACAGGTTACCGACTCTTTGCTTTTGGCGATGCATGATTTGCGCACGGTGCTTGTGCGCAAAAAATCGGACCGCCTGATGAAGCGCGCCCCAGTGAATGAGGCCCCTCCTGCGGCTGACGGCTGATCACGCGCCACGAATATTCTACGAATATCGCTGTATTCCTGCCAAATTGGCGAAGATTAATACGCCAATCACCACATTCGCACAACTTTCCTTCGATTTATCGTGTGATGCTGCAAACAGACCAAAAGCAGGGGCAACCCACCATCAAAGACAGGTTGAAGCGGCCCCCAAAAGAATGTCAAATCAACCGAATTTCAAATTGGGGTGAAGATGATGTTGAACGCAGAAGTGGCCAAGCGCCGGGATGAGGCAATTTCACGCGGCGTGGGCATGATGACGCAAATCTATGCCGAACGCGCGTTGAATGCAGAAGTATGGGATATAGAAGGCAACCGCTATATTGATTTCGCGGCCGGCATTGCTGTGGTCAACACCGGCCATTGCCACCCAAAGGTCATGGCCGCGGTGACCGAGCAGTTGGGCCGTTTTACCCACACCTGCCATCAGGTCTTGCCTTACGAGCCTTATGTACGTTTGGCCGAGCGCCTGAACGATCTGGTTCCGGGTGATTTTCCCAAAAAGACCATTTTCGTCACCACAGGCGCGGAAGCCGTTGAAAACGCAATTAAAATTGCACGAATTGCCACGGGCCGCCCGGCAATCATCGCCTTTGGCGGTGCGTTCCATGGCCGCACCTTCATGGGCATGTCGCTGACCGGCAAGGTGGAGCCGTACAAGAAAGGCTTTGGCGCGATGATGCCCGATGTCTATCATGTGCCCTTCCCGCAAGACGTGCATGGCATTTCTACCGCCGACGCCATGTCCTCGCTGAACAAGCTGTTCAAATCCGATCTGGACCCAGACCGCGTTGCCGCCATCATCTTTGAACCCGTGCAGGGCGAAGGCGGGTTTTACCCCGCGCCGCCAGACTTGCTGCGCAGCCTGCGGGCCTTTTGCAACGAGCATGGAATCATGATGATCGCCGATGAGGTGCAAACCGGCTTTGCCCGTACCGGCACGATGTTTGCGATGGACGGCTATGATGTCGCCGCCGATATGACCTGCATGGCCAAAGGTTTGGCAGGTGGCTTGCCGCTGGCCGCTGTTACAGGTCGCGCCGACCTGATGGATGCGGCACGCCCCGGCGGCTTGGGTGGCACCTATGCCGGCAACCCTTTGGGTATTGCAGCCGCCCATGCCGTGCTTGACGTGATCGAGGAAGAACAGCTTTGCGACCGCGCCAATGAACTGGGCAGCCGTTTGCGCCAAAAGCTGGAGGCGATCCGCTCTATCACGCCCGAGGTGATTGATATTCGTGGCCCCGGATTCATGGTCGCGGTAGAGTTTGGCCATCCAACCAGCAAAGAGCCGGACCAGGATTTTGCCAACCGCGTGCGCGCAGAGGCGCTGAAGCGCAACCTGATCCTGCTGACCTGCGGCGTCTACGGCAATGTAATCCGCTTCCTTGCGCCGATCACCATTCCCGATGATCATTTCGCAGAAGCCATGGATATTCTAGAGGCCTCTGTCGCCGCAGCACGCAAAGCCTAAGGTACTGTAAAATAATGTGAGTGGGGGCGGGGTGCCGCCCCCTTTCAACAGACATCGCGCCGGAAATTATTTGGCGCCTATCGGGAACCGACTCCAATCACGGCGCGTTGTATCCTCGACAACCAAATTTAACGCGAGGTTACCATGAAGAAGCTGCTTTACATTCTTCCGATCGTCACCCTTGGCCTTGCCGGCTGCCAGACTGCCAACCAGAATGCGGCCGCAGGTGCCGTTGCCGGTGGCGTGATTGGCGCTGCAATCTCGGACAAGGACAACCGTTTGTCCGGGGCTGCCTTGGGGGCTGCGGCGGGCGTTGCTGCATCAACCCTGATCGGCACAGCGCCCGGCAACAACAAATGCTATTATCGCAACAGCCAAGGCCAGCGATATATCGCTGCTTGCTGACACACGTTTTTCTGCTGTTCCCTGTCGACACTTTCCCCGTGTCCCACTGGCCGGATCCTCCCATTGCGGGGCGATCCGGCTTTTTTCTGGCTGCTTGGCAGCGTTGCCTGAACCCGCTAAAAGCGCGCAACGTCACAGAAAGCCAGACCGAATGCCTGACCCCTTGCCAGTTGCCACAGCAGACCCCGCTTGCAACAGCGTGCACCTGCGCGGGGCGGGCTTTGCCATTGCCGGGCGGCCCATCCTGTCAGGGTTGAACCTGCACCTGACCGAGCGGCGCATTGGGCTTATCGGGCGCAACGGGTCGGGAAAATCGACTTTTTTGCGATTGGTTGCGGGGTTGATCGTGCCGACAAGCGGCACAGTACGCGTTGCCGATCTTGATCCGGCAAAGGACCGCAAGGCGATGCTGTCACGCATCGGCATCCTGTTCCAGAACCCCGATCATCAGATCATCTTTCCAACGGTCGGCGAAGAGCTTGCCTTTGGTCTGCGCCAGCAAGGACTCGACAAAGCAGCGGCAACCTTGACGGCCCGCAGCCTTTTGGCCCGGCATGGCCGCAGCCACTGGGAGACGCAGGCCGTTACCGCCCTTTCCCAAGGCCAACGCCACTTTTTGTGCCTGCTGTCAGTGCTGGCGATGCAGCCGCACACCATTTTATTGGATGAACCTTTCGCGGGGCTTGACCTGCCCACCCAGACCCGGCTGGACCGTGAACTGGCCAGCTTGTCACAACGGCTGATCCTGATTACCCATGACCCAAAGGCACTTGCCGGGTATGATCGGGTGATCTGGCTGGAAGGCGGGCGCGTACAGGCTGATGGTGCGGCGGGGCCGGTTGTGGCGGCGTTCACCGCCGAGATGGGGCGCTTGGGGGAAGTAGATGCTGACACTGACCTCACCGTTTGAAACATCTTTGCATCGGCTTGCCGCAGGGCCGAAACTGCTGGCCCTCGCGGGGCTGAGCATCGGTTTGTTTACCCTGCAATCCCTGGCGCTGATCGTGGCGGCAGGCGGGGCGGTGGCCGCGCTTTACCTTGCCTTTGGATGGCCCTTTGCACGCTATGGGGTGGCCATGCTGCGCCCGCTCTGGCCATTTCTGGCAATCCTTGCGCTGTGGCATGGCTGGACGGGAAGTTGGGCGCTGGGGCTGGCGATTGGCGGCAAGATGCTGGTGGCGGTCGCCTTGGCGAATTTGGTGACGATGACAACGCGGCTGGATGATATGATTGCGGTCGTGGAACGCGTCACCGCCCCGCTGGCCCGCTTTGGGGCCCAACCGCGGGTTTTGGCGGTGGCGATTGCTTTGGTGATCCGCTTTACGCCCGTTTTGATGGACAAGGCGCGGCAACTCGGGCAGGCATGGCGGGCGCGCTCGGCGCGGCGGGCGAATTGGCGCATCGTCTTGCCGATCAGTTTGATGGCGCTGGATGATGCCGACCGGATCGCCGAGGCGATACGGGCGCGCGGTGGATTGTAATTGAAAAGAGAATGACCCAGATGGAAAAGAATGTCACCTATATCGCCCTTTTTGCCGCATTGATCGCTGTGCTGGGCTTGGTGCCGCAAATAACCCTGGCAAGCGGCGTGCCGATCACGGCGCAAAGCCTTGGGGTGATGCTGTGCGGGACGGTTTTGGGGGCAAAACGGGGCGGATTGGCGGCGCTGCTGTTCGTCGGGCTGGTGGCGCTGGGCTTGCCTTTGCTCAGCGGCGGGCGTGGCGGTTTGGGGGTCTTTGCAGGGCCATCAATGGGGTTTGTCATCGGTTTTCCTGTGGCGGCCTTTGTCACCGGGTTGGTGGTTGAAAAAACCCGCGCAAGCCTGGGGATTGCCGCCTTTGGCGGGGCCTTGATTGGCGGGGTTTTGGTGCTTTATCTGTTTGGGATCACGGGCATGGCGCTTATTCTGGGCAAAAACTGGCTTGCGGCCTCACTTCTCGTTGCAACCTACATTCCGGGGGATTTGATCAAGGCTGGTCTGGCCGGGTTTATCACGCAGGGCCTTGCGAAATTGCGGCCCCAAGCGGTGCTTTCCCGCGCGTAAGGCCAAAAAGCGTTTCGCCTTGGCCCTCGCCCACATATCGCGGCCTGAATTCAAATATTTCAAGGCGTTATGTGATCGGCTGGGTTTCAAGGCCAAGTCGAAACGCGAGAGGGCAAGTGCTTGCCCTTCGCAAAGCGGCAGGGCATAGTTTGCGATGCCCCCATAAATGCCGGAATGACACCATGTGGAACCAAAGATACGACAGCGAAACCTATCTGTTCGGAACAGACCCGGCGCAGTTTTTGGTGGATCAACGCCTCTGTTTTCAGCCGAACCAAACAGCCTTGGTCATCGCCGATGGCGAGGGGCGCAATTCAACCTGGCTGGCCCAGGAAGGCTTGCAGGTGACGGCGATGGACGCCGCAGAGAACGGGCTGGCCAAGGCCCGTGCCCTGGCCGATCAGCGAGGCGTAAGCCTGACCTATCAACTGGCGGATCTGCGGACATGGGATTGGCAGGCGGACAGCTTTGACAGGGTTGTCGCGGTGTTCATTCAATTCGCCGACCCCGCGTTTCGCAAGACCATTTTTGAGGGCATGAAGCATACGGTGAAGCCTGGCGGGCTGATCTTGTTGCACGGGTTCACGCCTGAACAGTTGCAAAACACCTCGGGCGGGCCGCGGCTGCAAGAGAACCTGTATACCACCGACATGCTGGCCAACGCCTTTGAGGATTTTGAAATTCTGCGCCTGCAAGCCTATGAGGCCGTGCTTGATGAGGGGCCGGGGCATAGCGGGCCAGCGGCCCTGATTGATCTGGTCGCGCGCAAGCCAATAGAAAAGGCGCCGGGCAGGGTATAAGCTGCGCTGATTATTCCGGCCCGGACCTGGCGCGAACCCACCAGCGGCAAGGGGCCAAACCGGCTTGCCCGATCGCTGCCTGTTTCGCCCCTTTCAACTCCCACCTTGACCTTGAACCCTGGATGATATTGCTTCCGTTATCACAGCTCCAATCGCTTTCGTATCAAAGATCAGCAGCCTGGAAACCGCAGCTTGCATCAGTGTCCGAACTTCGGGGGCCGCGCATCGAGGAAACATTCATGAATGTAAAACAGCACTTGCGTCGCCTTTTTCTTCCCGTGATTGCGCTTTCAGCCAGTATTGGCCTTTATTCATACCAAGCTGAATTACCAGACGTTGTCGCGCAGAATAGGTCGATTTCGCTGCTGATAATGGCGGCCATCTACCTGGCATCCGCATGGATGGCAAGTCGCGTCATGGCGCTGATTCTGGATCAACTTGGCGGCAAGCGGCCCTACCCCCGCCTGTTGAAAGACCTGATCACGGCAATTTTATTCTTGTCTGCATTTACCGGGATCGGGTCACTATACTTGGGCCAAGGTGCCCTTGGTGCTCTGGCGGGCTCTACCATTATCCTGGCACTTCTTGGCTTTGCGATCCGCAACGTTGTCGCCGATACGCTCTCGGGCATTGCGCTTGCGATTGAGGCGCCGTTTCGCATTGGGGACTGGATTGACATCGACACATTGGCGCAGGGCAAAGCGATTGAAATCGGCTGGCGCACCACCCGCCTGCAAACGCTTGATGCCACCTATATGATTTTGCCCAACAGCCAGATTGCACGCCAGCGCATCACCAATTTTTCAGCCCCGAAACGAGAGTTCCGGGCGCAGATCAACATTACACTTGATCATGTGTTGTCAGTTGGCAAAGCCCGCAAGATCATGTTGACAGCCATGAGCAAGGCCAAAGTAATGCTACAAGAACCGGCGCCGGATATCCGCGTCAGGTCCTACGAGGAAGGCGGCATCAGCTATACCGTGCGCTATTGGGTGCCCCGGTACGAACGCGCCGCCGACTGCCGTGACGAAGTTTACAGCCTTATTGATGATGCGCTGCGCAGCGCCGGCAGCATCGCCCCCTACCGCAGGATTCAACTGATCAGCCCACCGCCGGATGCGGGGGGCGATCTGGGTGAAGATGCCGGGACGGATGGCACCCCTGGGAAACATGAGCAATCCGGCGCATAGCCCGACCAAGGGGGCAGCCCTGCCCGCGCAAACGCCGCCCCTGCGCGGGGTTTGATGGGCTTGCGACCATACGGGTTTACGCACCTGATATAATGAGAGCAGCCAAAGGCCGCTGCCGCCTGTGCAAAACGCCATCTGAACAAACCCCAGAACCGTAACGAAACCAATAATGGGCGGCGCATAAAACGCCGCCCAAGGCGATAAGCTCACTTTCAGCGCCCGGACGACTCTTGTCTGGTCGCCCCGATGGTCTTCTTCGACGCGACCAGTTGACTTCAGGCTGCCTCAGGTTTTCTTGCTGTCATCGACAATGTTCAGCTTTGACGCAGCACTTTCCCCCAGCGGAATCGTGGCAAATGGTCCGCCATGGCACATATCGGAAAGGTCTTGTGGGTTCAGCGGCGCGGAAGTGGCAAGCATCTGTGCCGCGAATTGCTCGGCATTGTCCTTGGGCCGATAGCCCAGATAATGTGCCTTGGCATTATCTACCGGCGCGCGATCATTGTTTGACACGCCGTAAACGATGGTAAAGCCAGTCACCGGCGTATCAATTGACCGCTCGACCAGATGGATCAGGTCATCATAGCTTAGCCACGACCCCAGAGCGCGGGGGTTGCCCACATTGGCCGCGCTGAGAATCCGCATGCAAACCGACTCTACCCCGCGCTTTTCCCAATACAGGCTGGCCAGATCTTCGGCAAAACACTTGGCCAGGCCATAGAATGTATCGGGCCGGTGCGGCACATCGGTGCCGATAAACTGGTTTTTCGGATACATGCCCACCGCATGAATAGACGAGGCATAGACCACACGCCGCACCTTGTTTTGATAGGCCGCTTCCCAGATATTATAGGCCCCGACGATGTTGGACGGCAAAATCTGATCCCAGGGGGCCTCATCCCCAATCGCACCGAAATGTACCACCATATCAGCGCCTTGCAGCAAATCGACCATGGGGGCCAGATCGGCTAGATCGGCTTGTACATAGCGCTCATTCGGGTAAAGCTTGCCGATATCGGCGGCGCGGTCGGTCGTTACCAGCTCATCACACAGCTTTGACAGCGGTTCACGCAGGTAAGAGCCGAGCCGCCCGGCCGCCCCTGTCAGAACAAGTTTTTTCATCGGTTACGCCCTTTTTGGTTGGTTTGGCATGGGCCCATCGGGCCGGGTGTTCGGATGGAACCATAAACCCCACATCAGCCCCCGGCAAGCCAGCCCAGCGGCGATTCTGCTCTGGCGTCGTCGCCGACAAAAATACCTCGGTCCCGGTTGGAGTGGTCGCCACAGGCATAGCCAATTTGGCCCCCGCAAGAAATTGCCGCCCCATCGGCCACATCCGACCATCGCCGCTTGGCCAATGGCGCCGCCAACAGCCCTGTTGCGCTCCCGATAGGCTCTCACGGCCACCTCCCCGTGCAAATCTCCATGAAAAGGGTAATGGCGTTTACCGATTCAGCAAGAAGATGGGGCGGGAACATCGCTTACGAAACATCGCCCCAAGCGTATCCTGCATTGTTTTCTCTGTTGCCGTCGGGCCAATCTGCACCCTATTCGCAGACGAGGAATACGACAACTTTTCAAAGCTGCAGCGCATGAGGGCAACCGAATAAAACACGCTCTGGTGCCATGAGCCGGACAGATTTTCCGCCCCATCCACTGTGACCACAAAGCCAATAGCAGAGCACGCGCCCGGCCCCTTGCCACCAGTAGCCCCCTTCTTTCAAAAGCGTACTGCGCCGGGCAAGGATGGCAACAAACGGCCCACCGCCCAACAAAAAGCGCCCCGTAGGGCGCTTTTCTTTACTGGTCCAAGAAGCTCCGCAGTTTTCTGCTTCGGCTTGGATGTTTCAGTTTCCGCAACGCCTTTGCCTCAATCTGGCGGATACGCTCGCGGGTCACAGAGAACTGTTGCCCGACCTCTTCCAACGTATGATCCGTATTCATGCCAATGCCGAACCGCATCCGCAAAACCCGCTCTTCGCGCGGCGTAAGCGATGCCAGAACCCGCGTGGTGGTTTCTTTCAAGTTTTCCTGAATCGCCGAATCCAAGGGCAAAACCGCATTCTTGTCTTCGATGAAATCACCAAGCTGGCTGTCTTCCTCATCGCCAATCGGGGTTTCCAGGGAAATCGGCTCTTTGGCGATTTTCATCACCTTTCGCACTTTTTCCAATGGCATTTGCAGCTTTTCGGCCAGTTCTTCCGGTGTCGGTTCACGGCCAATCTCGTGCAACATCTGCCGACCCGTGCGAACCAGCTTGTTGATCGTTTCAATCATATGCACCGGAATGCGGATCGTGCGGGCCTGATCAGCGATCGAGCGCGTGATCGCCTGACGGATCCACCATGTTGCATAAGTGCTGAACTTATAGCCGCGGCGGTATTCGAATTTATCCACCGCCTTCATCAGGCCGATATTGCCTTCCTGAATAAGATCAAGGAATTGCAAGCCGCGGTTCGTGTACTTCTTCGCAATCGAGATAACCAGGCGAAGGTTCGCTTCGACCATTTCTTTCTTGGCCTGACGGGCTTCTTTCTCGCCCTTCTGGACCTGATTGACGATCCGGCGAAATTCAGAAATATCGACACCGACGTAGGAGCCGACCTGCGCCATCTCATCGCGCAATTCCTCAACCTTCTCGCGGCTTTTGTCCATCAACGCTTGCCAGCCGCGCCCATCCTTGGCGGCCATACGGTCGCACCAGGTCGGGTCCAGCTCATAGCCCTGATATTCTTCGATAAACTCACGACGGTTGATGCGGGCCTGATCCGCCAGCTTCACCATACCCGAGTTGATCGCCATAATCCGGCGGTTGATACCGTAAAGCTGGTCGATCAGCGCTTCAATCCGGTTGTTATGCAGGTGCAATTCATTGACCAGCAACACGATCTCAGAGCGCAGCTTTTGATAGGCGGCTTCCTCTTTGGAGGTGAACAGGTCCTTTTTGTTCATCGTCGCCGACATGCGCAAAGTCTGCATTTCAGCAAGCATTTCATAGTCATGCGCGATGACTTCAAGCGTTTCAAGCACGCGCGGCTTTAACGCGGCCTCCATCGCCGCAAGCGACATATTGGAGGCTTCGTCGTCATCATCGTCATCATCACTTTCGGCGCGCGACAACGGATTGCCGTCGGCATCCAATTCGGGCCCGGTGTCACGCTTGCTGGTGGTCGCAGGCTCGCCTTCGACCCCAAGACCACTGCTCAGCCCTTCCTCACCTTCGCCGTCCATATCCCGGTCAAAGGTCGATTCAAGGTCGATCACATCGCGCAACAAAATATCTTCGTTCAGAAGTTCGTCGCGCCAAATGGTGATGGCCTGAAAGGTCAGCGGGCTTTCGCAAAGCCCCAGGATCATCGTGTTGCGCCCGGCCTCGATCCGCTTGGCAATGGCAATCTCGCCCTCGCGGCTCAGCAGCTCCACCGACCCCATTTCGCGCAGATACATCCGCACAGGGTCATCCGTCCGGTCCAGCGTTTCCGCCGCAGCACCCGACAATGCCACCTCGCGTGAGCCGGCATTGGTTTCCACCAACTCGCCCGCAGAGCCGCTTTCTTCCATCTCGGCTTCTTCGGTGACCTGAATGCCCATCTCAGACAGCATGGACATCACGTCTTCGATCTGATCGGAAGATACCTGTTCCGGCGGCATTACCGCGTTCAACTGATCATAAGTAATATAGCCGCGCTCGCGTGCATCCGCGATCATCTTCTTGATGGCAGCTTGGCTCATATCGAGCGAGCCATCGGCCTCAGCATCGTCTTGTTTGCTGTCGTCACTGTCTTTGGCTGCCATGGATGCTCCTTTGGCCGAATGCTCTGGTCTGTTAAACCGAATCAATCGGTCGAATGTACGAATCATTAGCGCGAATCACTGGGGGGAAAAGGCATATGCCCCAATTTCCCCATGATTAGCCCGTTTATCAGCTTTCTTTCGGAAGTTAAAAGACCCCTCCTGCGGTTTTGCCCCACACAGCCCGCGATAGCTGTATTTCAGGGCTTTGAACGGCCGCTACGGCCAAAATCAATACGGTCCCAAAGACTGCGGGCTTCTTCCAACTCGTCACGGTCCATTTCGACCCCGTTTTCGGCAACAAACCCTTCGCCCTTCACCGCTTGCGGCCCTTTGGCAGCCGAGAACCGCGCTTCATTGGCCTGTGTAATCCGCCACGTCAGGCCCTCATCCGCAAGGCCGCCCAGATCTTCTGCCGCCTCATTCACTTCGCGCCGCCCGGCGCGGGCGGACAACAATTTGCGCAACATGTCGTCAACACAGATTTCGGCAAAATCAAGATCATCTGTCTTCAGAACCGGTGGTGCCGTCATGACATGGTTTTGGCTAAGCAAGCTTTCAACCACCGCGCGGTGCTCGGCCATCAATATATCCCGCATTTCAGCGCCGTCGCCCATATGCAACAAGGCAAGGCGCAACCTGTCCTCGGACGGGTCCGAAAGTTCAATCCGATCCAGGATCGGTTCAAAGCGCCTGATCAGGGTGTGATGCGTCAGCAGCACCGCAAGCACAATCTGCTCCAGCACCCGCTCGTCGTCGCTGCCCAACACAAGCGCCGAAGTTTTGGTCGTCGCCACCGGAGGAAGTGCACTCTGCCATGGCTTGCCCTTGCCGCCTTGCCCCGGAACCCATTCCCTGCGCGGCGCTGATTTGCGCGCCTGGCTGAACAGATCCCAACTCAGACGTTTGATCGTGTTTTCATAATGTTTCCGAATGCTGACGTCATTGATCCGCAAAATCGCGGTATTCAATGCTTTCTCCAATGCCGCCTTGCGTTCGGGGCTGTCAAAGCTGCGACCTTCGGTTTCACGCTGCCACAGCAGGTTCACCATCGGTTGCGCTGCGTCCAGCACCGCCTGCATTGCCCCCGCCCCTTGCGCCTTCAGCAGATCATCCGGGTCCAACCCCGCTGGCAGCACGGCAAAGCGTAAGCCCTGCCCCGCCTCCAGCAGTGGCAAAGCCAGATCAATCACCCGCAATGCCGCCCGCAGCCCCGCCGCATCACCGTCCAGCGCAATTACCGGCTCGCTTGAGACCCGCCACATCAGCCGCAACTGCGCTTCTGTCACCGCCGTCCCAAGGGGCGCGACAGTAGCTTTGAAGCCCGCCTCGGACAGAGCGATCACATCCATATAGCCTTCGGCCACAATCAGCGGGGCGCCCTTGCCCGCAGCCTCGCGCGCGGGGGCAAGATTGAACAGGTTGCGGCCCTTGTCGAACAGCTCTGTTTGCGGCCCGTTCAGATATTTTGCCAAGGCGTTCGGATCAAGCGACCGCCCGCCAAGGCTGATCGCGCGGCCCCGACCATCACGAATCGGAAAAATGATCCGCCCGCGAAAGCGGTCATAAGGCGCGCGGCCATCGTCGGGCCTGGCACAAACGCCAGAATCGACAATCAGATCGGGGCTGAAACCCTTGGTTTGCAGCGCCGTAAAAATACCTTGCCGTGTATCCGGCGCCCAACCGATTTGCCACCGTTCCTGCGCATCCGTTCTTAGCCCCCGGCGGTCAAGATAGTCTCGTGCTGCCTGCCCGCCCGCCGTTTTCAGTTGCAGACGGAAAAATTTCACTGCCTCCTCCATCACCTCGGCCAACTGACCCCGCCTGTCGGCCTTTTGGGCGGCCACCGGATCACGCGCAGGCATCGGCATACCCGCTTCGCGCGCAAGCAACTCTACCGCCTCCATGAAACCAAGATTCTCGGTCTCCATGATAAAGCCAAGCGCATCACCCTTGGCCTGACAGCCAAAGCAATAGTAGAATCCTTTGCGATCATCGATATGGAAGCTAGCGGATTTTTCCTGATGGAATGGGCAGGGCGCCCACATATCGCCTTTGCCCTGGTTGGATTTACGCATATCCCAAACCACCTTGCGCCCAACGACTTGGGACAAGGAGATGCGCGAGCGCAATTCATCAAGGAAACCGGGTGGCAGATTCATACCCCATATATCGGTCCGATGCGGGCGATAGGCAAGCGGCGGCTTTGGCACAAACAGCGCCGGGGGACATTCTGTCCCCCCTTGCCCTGAAGGGCAATTCCCCCCTTGAGGATATTTTTGCCGAAAAGAAAGCGGGTGGCAGATAATTCTAGGGCTTGTTGAGATTCAGGATTTCACAATTTGGCTGACTTCTGATTCACTCCTTCAAAAAAGGAGGTTTGGATGTTGAGCGAGCGTTTTGTTATCAACGATACCCAGTGGGCTTTGATGGAGCCGCATTGTTTTGGCAAAAAAGGTGACCCCGGTCGCACGGGTGGGGACAGTCGCGTTTTCATGGAGGCGGTTTTGTGGATTGCCCGAACCGGTGCCCCGTGGCGTGATCTTCCAGCTGAATTTGGCAACTGGAACACCATTTTCAAACGCTTCCGACATTGGGTCAAAGCCGATGTTTTCAAACGGATATTTGACGCCGTGTCGGGTGATCCTGACATGGAATGCGTCATGATTGATGGCACAATCTGCAAGGTTCACCGCCACGGACAGGGCGCAAAAGGGGGACTCAAAGCCAGGCTATAGGGCGATCTCGCGGTGGAATTACCACAAAAATTCTGGGCCTGACTGATGCGCTCGGCAATCTGGTTTCATTTCGTCTGATGCCGGGGCAAGTCCATGATCTGCGCGAAACGGCGGAGATCATTGAGGGTATTTCCTGCAAAATGTTCCTTGCGGATCGCGCATTTGACGCCAACTGGCTGCGCGAAACACTGAGTGTTTCAGGAATTATTCCGGTCATCCCGCCAAAATCCAACCGAAAATTCCCGCCAGAGTTCGACAACCATAGTTACAAATGGCGGCATCTGATTGAGAACTACTTTCAAAAACTGAAGGAATTCAAACGTATAGCCCTGCGGGCCTGTAAAACAGACCAGAGCTTCGCTTCAATAATCTATCTGGCCGCCGCTATCATCAACTCTCGATGAATCTCAACGGGCCCTAGCATTACAGTTGCATATTTGATTTGAAGTGTGTCTGTTGGGCTATGGCCTGATGAGCGCGTCGCCAGAGCGACCATGCAATGACATGGGCGGGATGAATTTGTTGCCGTGCGAGGCGGGTGGCGATGCGGCGGATTTCCTGCATCGACCAGCGGATCAGTTGGCGGTCTTTCGCCATACCGACCGCATCTTTTTTGGGGATCAAGGGGCGAGTTTTGGCCCGATTGCGGATGACTGCCATCATCGCGAACGCGAGCATCACCAGCGAGACGTGGCGATGCCAGCCATGCCAAGAGCGGGTTTCGTTGTGGTCGAGGCCGAACTCATTTTTGGCAGTCTCAAAACTCTCTTCGATCGCCCAACGATGCCCCTCCACCGTCACCAGTTTTTCCACAGGCGTGCCAACCGGGCACCAGGTCGAGAAGAAGGCGAGGTCGCCATCGGCGATATTGCGGCGGATCAGCAGCCCGCGTGTCCGGACACCGGTGAAATCCGCGCTGAAATCATCGGCGTCAAGATCAGCGAGATCGAGATAGGCCCAGTCATGCAGTCTCGCGCCTTTGGTCCCCTGGCCTGCTGACAGCCGGTGCCAGGCATCCTCGGGCAAAGCTTCAGCGATGTCCTTCGCGGTTCCGTTTACGGCCAGCGGCTTACCCCATGAGCGGAACGAATGGTTGGCGTTCACACCCAGCACATAGCCTTTGGCTGCGCGTTTGAGCGCCATTTCCATGTCTCCCACGCCATAAACGCTGTCGGCCGCCACCCAGGAAAACGGCACGTTTGAAGCAATCGCCCGCTCGATCATCGTGCGCGCCAGTGCTGGCTTGGTGGCAAAGCGAATGCTGTCCGGCACATGGGCCGCCGCCAGGCGATCCCGGTCATCCGCCCAGCCCTTTGGCAGATAGAGCGCCCGATCAATGAAGGCATGACCATGCCGGGAGACATAGGATGCGAACACACCGATCTGGCAATTGGTGATCTTGCCGGCCGAACCGTATATTGCCGACCGACCCCGCAGGATGCCTTGCCCTGCTTGAGAAAACCGGCTCATCAAGCACGAGAACGGCATCGGGATCGGCCAGCGTCTCAAGCGCGTAATCACGCATGATGTCGCGCAAAGAATCCGCGTCCCAGCATCCGCGACCCAGGATCGCCTGTTGCCGCCAGGGGCCGAGATCGCCCGCTGCTTCCGCACGCATCCATCCCGTCTTGCGTCTTTCTTCCCCCAGTAAGCCGTCCAAAAAATGGCCCGCTGACACCGCCACACGCTCCTGCGTGAACAACGGTCGCATCCGCGCCTTCACTTCCGCAACGAAGACGCCCAAAGTTCAAGCGTCGCCTCGACTGATGCACCTGTCATCCATGACCTCCGATTTATGGAAACTATGGATTCAGACATCAGAGTAAAATGCAACTGTAATGCTAGGGCCCGTGGGTATTTAACTTGATGCGGTAATCCCCCCAAAAGCAAGGGGCAGCAAAAGTAGAATTTTCTCGGCAAGATGAACGAGGAGATTCAGAGGAAGATGACCAGATATAGCGAAGCCCAGATCCTTGCGATCCTGCGCCAAGCTGAAGGCGGTGTGCCGGTGGCCGAGCTTTGCCGTGAACATGGCATGCACTGCCCGGCAGGGTATTGCGCAGCAATGTCCCGAATGGGAGCAATGCCTCGTTTTACAAATGGCGGTCAAAATACGGCGGCAGGGATGCGTCCATGGTTAGCCAGATGAAAGCCATGGAAACAGGCGGATCAGAAAACCGTCCGGGGGACTGTTTTCCCGCCGAATAAGAACCGCAGGCTGAAGCGGATGTATGCGGACCTGAGCATGCAAGCTGATTTGTGAACTGCGAAGGTGAACGCCACCGGTCCGAGAGACCCTGAGCAGGCCCTTGGAAAAAAGTAGATCGGCCATCCGTTGCCTGGCAGGCAACTGCGCGCATTTGCCGTGGGTCAACGCCGAAAGATGGCCGAGAATGCAGTGGCGCGACGCGGGGCCAGTATCGCCTTGGCCTGCCGTGCCTTTGGTGTCAGCGAGACCTGTTATCGCTATGGCCCCAAGCTGCGCGCCGAGAACGAAGAAATTGCCGATCTTCTGACCGGTCTTACGTAAGCGGTCGCTGGGTAGCACTGTCACCTTATCTTGGCGGCGTGAAGTTCCACGGCAGCAGGTCGTCTAGGCGGCTTTGTGGGTGGCCGTTGGCAATCGCGGTCAGGGTTGCCTTGAGATAGGCAAAGGGCTCGATGCCGTTAATCTTGCAGGTCTCGATGAGCGAGGCGATGCGGCCCCAGGCGATGCCGCCTTCGTCATGCCCCGTTGCCCGGCAGGGTTTTGGCAAGGCCAAAATCCCGAGAGGGGGCGAAGAGCGCGTTTTTGCGATTAAGGGCTATCGGGCGGATCAGGTTTTCAACCCTGTTGGAGTCAATCTCCACGCTGCCGTCCTGCAGGAAGGTTTGCAGCCCGTCCCAGTGGTTATGGATGTAGGTCAGCTTTTCGCCCAGGCGGGATTTTGCGGAGATCTTGCGGCGATGGGTCTGCAGCCAGTCACCGAATGCGGCCACCAACGGCGCGGTGCGGGCTTGGCGGGCAGATAGGCGCTGGCCTTGCGAGACGCCGCGGATGTCGGCCTCGACGGCATAGAACTCAGCGATGCGGCGCAGACCCTCGGCGGCGATCTCCGATCCGTCGCGATCGAAGACCTCCTTGAGTTTGCGTCGGGCATGCGCCCAGCAGTGCGCCACCCGAATGGGCGCACCTCCCTTGCGCGCGGGTTTGGTCAGGCGGTTGTAGCCGGTGTAACCATCGATCTGCAGGATGCCATCGAAGCCGGTGAGGAAGGTTTCGGCATTCTCGCCCGCGCGGCCGGGGGCATAGAAGTAGACGACGCCGGGCGGGTCCTCGCCGCCCCACGGCCTGTCATCACGGGCGAGCGCCCAGAGATATCCGGTCTTTGTCACACCGCGCCCCGGGTCCAGCACCGGGGCTGTTGTCTCGTCCATGAACAGTTTGGATGACCGCTTCAGGTGGTCGGCCAGCCGGTCAACGATGGGTTTCAGGTGGAACGCAGCCTTGCCGACCCAGTCGGCCAGCACGGCGCGGTGCAGATCGAGGCCCGCCCGTGCCATGATCTGGCTCTGGCGATACAAGGGAAGATGGTCCGCATATTTGCTGACCAGCACATGGGCGATGGTGGCCTCGGTCGGCAGGCCGCCCATGATCAGATGGCTGGGTGCTGGGGCTTGGGTCACCCCGTCGGTGCAGGTCCGGCAGGCATACTTCGGCCGCACGGTCACGATGACGCGCAACTGCGCCGGCACGATGTCCAGCCGCTCGCTGCGGTCTTCGCCGATCTTGTGCATGACACCGCAGCCACAGGGGCAGATCAGGCTGGCGGGCTCAACGATCTCTTCGATCCGCGGCAGCGCGGCTGGCAGGTTGCCGATGGTGCGCTTGGGCGTAGGCTTGGTCGTCCCGTTGTCCGCCTTGGCGGCCCGCGTTTTCTTTTCTGTCTCAACCTCGGCCAAGGCGATGGACAGGTCTTCGAACGCCAGCTGGCGTTCATCTTCAGACAGCTTTTCTGACCGCTTGCCATGCAGGGCGTGGTTCAGCTCGGCGATGAGATGCTCTTGCCGACGGGTGATTTCTGTCAGTGTCGCCACCGTTTCCATCAACGCCAGCACCGCCGCGCGTTGCGCGGCCGGGATGGCGGAAAGGTCGATGACGGGTGCGGTTTGCATGGGCTGAAGCTACCATAAAAACCCCCGCAAAAACACGCCAAACCAAGCGGTTGATTCACTCTGCCGCAGCTGGCGGGCGTGCCTCCAATGCCTTTACTTTGCGCCAGTCGAGACCCGCAAACAGCGCCTCGAACTGGGCGTGGTTCAGCGCCATCACCCATCCTTGATCGCGGGCCAAGTGAATGTCGCATCCTCCAGCCGCTTGTAGGCCATCACCAAGCCAGTGCCATCCCAGAAGAGCAGCTTCAACCTGTCCGCCTTACGCGAGCGGAACACAAAGACCGTGCCGGTGAACGGATCCTTGCGTAGCACAGACGACACAATTGCTGCCAGGCCATCATGGCCTTTCCTGAAGTCGACAGGCTGCGTCGAGACCAGAAACCGCACCCGGTTCGAGGGGAGCATCATGACGACGGCCCGATCGCCCGCACAATCTCGGCAATCCGCGTGGCTGTCGTTGCACCGTCCAACCGGATTGTCACCTGGCCCACGGCGATCTCGATAAATCCCAAGGGCTGCGCTTCAGACTGGCCCGGCCGCTCAGGACGCGTTGGCACAGCACCAGTATTCTCATCCAACAGCACAAGAGGCGCAAAACAAAAGCCGCTGTCCGCCAGCGCAGGCAAAACCAACTTCCCGTCGCGCGCCCGACCACGCCATTCCGACAAGTGGTTCGCCCGAAGCCCATACCGCGCCGCAACCGCGTTCACCGTCACACCAGGCATCAGGCTTTCTGCAACGATCTGCGCCTTGACCTCGTCTGGCCACCGCTTCTGACCATTGGCCCGTATCTCCACACCGTAGTCCCTGAGAAACTCCACCGTAGTCGCCATCGCGAAACTCCTGCCCCGATCTCCATCAGCCGTGGAGTCGCAGGTCAGGCAAAAACTGGGAAGGTGCCGCCTAGGAA
>NZ_JAUCDA010000019.1:0-243240 GCF_034675685.1 Pseudorhodobacter sp.
AAAAAACTGCCCTGCGCGAGACGCAGGGTGGGCCTTGCCCGTGGCCAGCTTGTTGCCCCCCAAGTCTCAGCGCAGATAGGAGGTATCGTTTTCATTTATACATATAAAAGAAAAATAGACTTTACTTATTCAGGCGTAGTTTCCAGACTTACCTTCGCGAAAGTTCATTTCAAATATCACTGCGCTGTTACAGATCTACGACAAAAAGACCTGAGTAACCACGGTGGAGATGCCGGAAAATCCGGCCAAAATACCGCCGACAGATAACATCCAGCCCAACAGGGGAATGACCATGACCAAGACATCCATACTATGCCTGACCGTTGCCGCCTCGGCATTGTTCGCGAATGCTGCGCTGGCCGAAACGCAATTGACGGTCTACACGGCCGTTGAGGCCGAAGACCTTGCCCGCTATGCGGAAACCTTCAATCAAGACCATCCGGATATCAAGATCAACTGGGTGCGCGATTCAACCGGGGTTATCACCGCCAAGCTTTTGGCAGAAAAGAACAATCCGCAGGCTGATGTGGTTTGGGGCCTTGCTGCGACCTCGCTTTTGGTGCTGAAGACCGAAGACATGCTGGCCCCCTATGCGCCTGCCGGGTTGGACAAGTTGTCTGCCAACTTCAGAGACAGCGACAACCCACCCTCTTGGGTTGGCATGGATGCCTGGGTTGCGGCCGTCTGCTATAACACGGTCGAAGGCGGCAAGCTGGGCATGGCCGCGCCGACAAGCTGGATGGACCTGACAAAGCCGGAATATGCGGGCCATGTGGTCATGCCTAACCCGGCCTCGTCTGGCACGGGCTTTCTGGACGTTTCATCCTGGCTACAGATATTTGGCGAGGACAAGGGCTGGGAATATATGGACGGCCTGCATCAGAACATTGCGGCCTATACCCATTCCGGGTCGAAGCCCTGTAAAATGGCCGCTGCGGGGGAAACCGTGATCGGTGTGTCTTTTGCGTTCCGCGGGGCCAAATCCAAGGCCGAAGGCGCGCCGATTGACATTATCGTTCCGTCAGAAGGTGTTGGCTGGGATATGGAAGCGGTTGCGATCGTTGCAGGCACCGCCAACGAAGAGGCCGCCAAAACGCTATTGGATTGGAGCATAACACCCAAGGCGATGGAAATGTACAATGTCGGCTATGCCGTGGTTGGTATTCCCGGCATCGCCAAGGCGGTAGAGTATTTCCCCGAAGGGATTACCGAGGCGATGATCGACAATGATTTCGAATGGGCGGCGAACAACCGCACCAAAATCCTTGAGGAATGGTCCAAGCGGTACGAAACCAAGTCCGAACCCAAGGGCTGAACCCAATCGTTTGATGTTGAAACCTGGGGGCGCTGCGCTGCGGTGCCCCAACCCATGCCCTATTCAGAAAGCCCATCATGTCAGACAAATCCAAATCTTACCTGCAAATCAAAGGTCTATGGAAAGCATTCGGTGAGTTTGTCGCCCTGAGAGATATCAATCTTGATATTGGCAAGGGTGAATTCATCTGTTTCCTTGGCCCATCGGGTTGCGGCAAGACCACGCTTTTGCGGGCGGTTGCGGGGTTGGATCCGCAAACGCGCGGCCAGATCTTTCAGGGAGGGCAGGATATTTCGAACCTGCCCACGTCCAAGCGCGATTATGGGATCGTGTTTCAATCCTACGCGCTGTTTCCCAACCTTACTGTGACCCGCAACGTGGCCTTTGGGTTGGAAAACACGGGGCGTCCAAAGGCGGCCATAAAGGCCAGGGTCGCTGAATTGCTGGCGCTGGTTGGCTTGCCCGAGCAGGCCGAGAAGTACCCCGCGCAACTGTCGGGCGGCCAGCAACAACGTATTGCCCTTGCCCGCGCCCTTGCCATTGATCCAGGCCTGTTGCTGCTGGATGAGCCGCTTTCGGCACTGGATGCCAAGGTGCGGGTGCATCTGCGGCATGAAATCAAGGAATTGCAGCGCAAGCTTGGGGTGACGACGATCATGGTTACGCATGACCAGGAAGAGGCGCTTTCGATGGCTGACCGCATCGTGGTGATAAATCACGGCACGGTTGAGCAGATCGGCACCCCGGCCGAGATTTACCGCGCACCCGCCTCGTTGTTTGTCGCCGATTTTATCGGTGAGACGAACAAGGTTGCCACGACCTATAAGAACGGGCGCGTCACGCTTGGCTCGGTTTCGCTGACGACCAAAATGCAAGGCGTGGCGGAAGGGGCTGCTGTGACTGTGGCGGTCCGGCCAGAAGATGTGGTGCCACATCTGTCCACCAAAGCCGGAGATGGGGTCGCAAACCTGTTGCCTGCGCGGCTGATGGATATGGAATTCCTTGGGTCTTATTGGCGCTGCCACCTGCAATCGGATATTTTGGGCGGGCAAGACCTGATCGCCAATTTCTCGATCAACGCCGTGCGGCGCCTGGACTTGAAGCCGGGGCTTGAAATGGCAGTGGAATTGCCTGCCGAGCGGGTTCTTGTGTTTGCGGAAAGGACATAACATGTCAGACACAAGCCTTCCTTCCGGGCGCAATGTCACGCTGAAGCTTGACCGAGACGGCATGATAAAGCGCGCCTTTATGGCCGTGATCGCCTTGTATTTGATCGTGGCACTGGCCTTGCCGCTTTATACGATGCTGTCGAAAAGCTTTGTGACCTATGGCTTTGATCTGGGTCGCTATGAATTTCAGGTCAGCGATGAGGCAGGCACTTTCGGCCCTGCGCAATCGGCAGCCGCCATTAACGCAGAGCTGAAGGTTTTTGGTGCCAAGGATCTGCGCACATCATCGGATGGGCGGCTGGCTGCAACGGCGCTATTCCCGGATTTCAGCTTTCGCAGCCCGGTGAAATACCGCCTGCGTGGCACTGACCCGGACGCGCCCTATCTGGTCGGGCTTGATTTGCAAAACACGACCGAATGGCAAGAATACGACGGCAACACCTTTCGCCGGATCAACCTGCGTCCTGTCAAATCGGTTGGGGTGCAGAACTATTTTGAGTATTTTTCAAACCCGGCGCTGTTCTCATCAATCCAGAATTCGCTGTTTATCGCGCTGATCAGCACCGTGCTGACCGTGGCGGCGGCCTTTGGCTTTGCCTATGCGCTGAACCGCAGCATGATGCGCTTCAAAGGGTTTTTCAAGCTGGTCGCGATGATGCCGATCCTTGTGCCATCGCTGTTGCCCGGCATTGCGCTGATCTATCTGTTCGGCAATCAGGGGGTCATAAAAGCGGTCTTGATGGGGCAAACGATCTATGGGCCGATCGGAATTGTCATTGGCTCGGTGTTTTTCACCTTTCCGCATGCGATGATCATCATATCCACCGCGCTGTCGATTGCCGATCAACGCCAGTATGAGGCGGCGGACTCATTGCGCGCCAGCAGATGGCGAACGTTCTGGACGGTCACGATTCCCGGCGCGCGCTATGGGCTGATCTCTGCCGCTTTCGTGACCTTCACGCTGGTCATCACGGATTTCGGCCTGCCCAAGGTGATCGGGGGGCAATATAATGTGCTTGCGATCGACATCTATAAGCAGGTGATCGGCCAGCAGAATTTTGAGATGGGGGCCGTGGTTTCGGTGATCTTGCTTGTTCCGGCTGTGCTGGCCTTTATCGTCGACCGGCAGGTTCAGAAAAAGCAGGTGTCACTGCTGTCGGCGCGCTCCGTTCCCTATCAGCCGAAAGCCAACAGGCATTTCGACGCGCTGTGCCTGCTGTGGTGCGGCGCGATGACGGTGTTCATTCTGGGGCTTATCCTGGTGTGCCAATACGCGGCGCTGGTGCAGTTCTGGCCCTATGACCTTAGTCTGAGCTTGAAGAACTACGATTTCAATCGTACTGACGGCGGCGGCTGGGCGGCCTATTACAACTCGATCAAACTTGCGTTGATGACGGCGGTATTCGGCACCGTGATTGTGTTCACCGGGGCCTATATGGTGGAAAAGATCGACGGATTTAGAACCGGGCGCGGGGTTTTCCAGTTTTTGGCCATGTTGCCGATGGCGGTGCCGGGGATGGTGCTGGGGCTGGCCTATATCTTTTTCTTCAACGATCCGGCGAACCCTTTGCATCCGATTTACGGCACGATGACGATTCTGGTCGTCTCGACCGTGACGCATTTCTACACCGTGGGGCACCTGACCGCCTTGACGGCCCTAAAGCAGATCGACGCCGAGTTTGAGCCGGTGGCGAGTTCGTTGCGTCAGCCGTTCTATCGGCTGTTCGTGCGGGTGACTGTGCCGGTTTGCCTGCCGGCGATCCTCGACATTTCAATCTATCTGTTCGTCAATGCGATGACGACCGTGTCGGCGGTGGTGTTCCTTTATTCCACCCATACCGCGCTGGCCTCGGTTGCGGTGCTGAACATGGATGATGCAGGCGATATTGCCCCTGCGGCAGCGATGGGGATGATGATTTTCTATACCAATGCCGGGGCGCGCTTGCTGCATATGTTTGCCTCACGCCGGATGTTGCGGAAAACCCAAGGCTGGCGCGGGCGGTGAGGGCGCCGTCTGGGGCGGAACGGTTTGGGGTCGTTTCAGGCGCCGCCTTCGCAAAACGCCTGGGTCAGGGCGCGCCATTTCGTCTCTGAACATTGGTCGGGCTGGGCCAGCATCCAATAGCTTGCGGAGGGGCGAAGGCTGTGTGCGTCCAGCCGCACCACCCGGCTTGCAGCCAGGGACGGCTTGCAGCCAGGGACGCCGCCGCCAATGGCAAGGACGCCAGCAGCACACCCGCCCCGGCCTCTGCTGCGGCCAGTGCGGCGATGAAGCTGTCAAAGCGCAGCTCGGGTGCGGGGCCGCTGATGGGGCCCCAATCGGCCCAGCCTGGCCTTGGGCCCGAAAGCGAAATTCGCGGTTTTGCGTGCCAATCGCCCTGTGCCTGATCGGGATGCGCGACGGGGGCAAGCTCTTCGTCAAACAGTCTGGCCGATCGGTATCCCGGCCAAGGCCCACTGCCATAGCGGATTTGAACGCCGCCGCCTTTGTCGAAATCCTCGGCCAGAACCATGGTGGAAAAGGAAAAACTTAGTCTGTCGGCGGGCTGCACATGCGCCAAGCGCGGAACCAGCCAAGCCTGAATGACCGAGGCGCTGGCCGCAATCGTGACCTGCCGGGGGCCATGGCCGAACAGATCATCGGCCGTTTGATGGATCGCGCGCAGATGGGTGGTGATATACGGCAACCATGCTTCGCCCTCAACCGTCAGGGTCACGCCGCGCGGCTTGCGCAGGAACAGGCGCACGCCCAGACGCGCCTCCAGGTGCCCGATGCGTTGGCTGATGGCGGCCTGCGTGATTGACAGATCCTCGGCTGCTGCCACGAAACTGCCAAGGCGCCCGGCGGTTTCAAAGGCGCGAACCCATTCAAGGGGCAAAGGGCGTTGTGACATAAGGAAAACCACTGCTTAGACGCTGTATTGATGTATTGTATTTATATGATTTCACGCCAGTATGCCAATGAATTCAAATGATGAGGCAATGATGTTTGATGTGACCCTAGGCCCCGATGGGCAAGTTTTGACCCTGACACAAGCAGGGCAGCGGCCTGCGCGGTTTCATGCGATATGGCTGCGTGACAACGCTTGGGATGCGCAAACCCGCGCGCCGGGCAACGGGCAGCGGCTGATCACCTTGGCTGATATTCCGCGCGACACCCATATCGGCACGGCGCATGTGGAGGGGCGCAACCTGAAACTGGTTTTTCAACCGGAAAACAAGGCGGTCAGCTTTGACATCCCAGACCTGCTGGCGCAAAGCTATGACATCGAAAAGGCCCGGTTGCCGGGCTGGACAGCGCCACAGATAGAGCCGTGGAATGCGGGGTTGATGGGCGCGGTTCCGGTGGCCAGCCTGCCGCAGATTCAGGCGGATGCGGGTGCAAAACGCGACTGGCTGGCACAAGTCGCGCGCTATGGCTTTGGCAAGCTGACCGATGGCCCGTTGCACGATGGCGCCTTGTTTGAGGTGGTGGACTTGTTTGGCTATGTCCGTGAAACCAATTATGGCCGCAAGTTCGAGGTGCGCACCGAGGTAAACCCGACCAACCTCGCCTATACCGGCCTTGGCCTGCAGGCCCATACCGACAACCCCTACCGTGATCCGGTCCCGACGGTGCAGGTGCTCTATTGCCTGGAATCCTCGGCGGCGGGTGGTGAGAATATGGTGGTTGATGGCTTTGCCTGTGCGCTGCGGCTGCGCGATGAAAGCCCCGAAGGCTTTGCGCTGCTTGCCAAATACTGCGCCCGGTTTGAATATGCGGGCGAGGCTGGGGTGCGGCTGCAATCGCGCCGCCCGATGATCGAGCTGGCCCCGGATGGCGAATTGATCGGCGTGCGGTTCAACAACCGCTCGGCTGCGGCGATCACCGATGTGCCGTTTGAGGATATGGAGGCCTATTACGCCGCCTATCGCAGGTTTGCCGAAATCATTGACGATACCGCGATGGAAGTGACCTTCCGGCTGAACCCCGGTGAAAGCTTTGTGCTTGATAACACACGGGTTTTGCACGCGCGCAAAGGCTATAGCGGGGCGGGAACGCGGTGGCTGCAGGGCTGCTATGCCGACAGGGATGGGTTGAACTCTACCCTTGCCGCGATGCAAACCACCCTGGAGGCCGCGGAATGACCGAGCTTTCCGCGCAAACCATCGTTGCGTTTCTGGGCGATATCTTTGAACGGCGTGGCGGCGAAGAATACTTGGGTGAACCGGTGACCATGGCCCAGCATATGCTGCAAGGGGCGACCCTTGCCGAACGCGCCAACGCCCCCGAGGTGGTTATCGTCGCCGCCCTGTTGCATGACATCGGGCATTTCACATCGGAATTCGGCACTTATCACCCCGACGACGTTGAGGACCGCCACCACGAAGACGCCGGGGCCGAGGTGTTGGCCCCCTATTTCCCCAGCCTCGTCACCGATTGCGTGCGCTATCACGTCGCCGCAAAACGCTATCTTTGCGCAACAAAGCCCGAGTATTTTAACCGCTTGTCGGCTGCCTCGGTGCATACGCTTGGCCTGCAAGGCGGCCCGATGAATGCGGATGAAGTGGCCGAATTTCAGCGCAACCCCAACCTGGAGCAGATTATTCAGGTTCGCTATCTGGATGAGGCCGGTAAACACGCCGATATGCAAACCCCACCCTTTGCGCATTTCGCGCCGATGGTGCAGCGGGTGGTGGATAGCCATTGTAATTCAGTGCGCTAATGGCGTTGCCTTGATTTGAGGCGGGCCGAAAACCCTGCAGACCTGCGACAAAAGGGGCGGTTGCGCAAGCGGCCGCCCCGATGGGGTTTGGTCAAAAAAACCTAAATCGCCAATACCCTGCCGCACTGGCCGCCCGTGGGGCAGTGGCGATCAACCCTGTATCACGTTGTTTTCGAAACGCCTTATTGTGCGCCCTCTGTTCGCCCGGCGCTATCGGCGGCAAGGGGTTTGGCCTGCAAAAGGTCGCGCAAACGAAGGGCCGCCCGCCAGCTTGCCGATTTGTGATTGACCCGGATAAGATAGGTCGATTGCAGCGAATAATTGGCCTGAAACACCCGCACCAACCGTCCATCAGCAAGATAGGGGTCCACAAGGGGGCGCCGACCGAGCAAAATACCATCGCCATTCTCGGCGGCATCAATCGCGATCAACATGCCATCCACCGCAAGGCCTGTTGGTGCTTTGGCGCTGCTTGGGGCGAATGTGCGAAACCAGCGGTGCCAATCGTTCTTATACCCCAATGTGTGGATCAGATCACATCGGGCCAGATCCTGCGGCAGATGAACGCAGCCAACGCTTGCAAGATAGGCTGGCGCGCAAACCGGTAGAATTTCAGCATCCCACAGTTTCTCGGTGTCGGCGTCCGTATCTTCGGGAAAGCGACCCCGGAAAATTTCGATATCCCAGGCGCGGTGCCGTCCATCCAGCGAATTTTCCAGCGTAATAATCCGCACATCGACATCGGGCATGATTTGCCCAAGATTGCGCAGCTTGCGGGAAAGCCAGAGCGCAGCCACGCTGGGTGTACAGCGCACCGTCAGTGTTCGCGCCGATTTTTTTGGAAATAATTGCTGTGTCACGGCATCAAGCCTGTCCAGCACCTCACGGACCACGCCGAAATAGGCGCGCCCGCTTTCAGTCAATGAGATGGAACGATTGTGGCGGATGAACAGCTCAGAGCCGAGATCCGCCTCAAGCTGACGGACCTGCTGGCTGACGGCGGATTGTGAAATCGAAAGCTCCTCGGCCGCCAAAGAAAAGCTCATGCGCCGCGCAACGGCATCGAAGGTTCGGATAGAGTTGAGTTGGTGCCGGTTCGCCATGGCGCTCACATAAGCTATGCTAATGTGAGCTAGCAGGATTTGCCGTTTGTCGGCAAGCGAAATTCTACCCTACACTTTCGCTACAGGGATGATGGGAGAAAGCCATGCAGTTCTTTACCTTTCTTGAGATGTCAGAAGTTGTGCGCGTCCATGAAGCCTCGCTTGAGATTTTGGAGGAGGTCGGGCTGCTGGTGCGCAACCAAAAAGCGCGCCGTCGTTTTGCCGAACATGGCGCGATTGTTGACGAGCCGAATGAGCGTGTGCGCCTGCCTGCCGCAGTCGTCGAAAAATATCGGGCGATGATACCCCCGACGATCACTTTGCGCGGCCGCGACCCGCGCTATGACGTGACCTTTCCCAGAAAACTGCCGGTTATTGCCACGGCAAGTTCGGCCCCCGACATCGTGGACCCGGTCACGGGCCTGACCCGCCGCGCCACCTCGCACGATATTGCGCGCATCGGCCATGTGGTGAACGAGCTTGACGGTTTCGACGTTTTCTCAATCTCGGTTCTGGCTGATGACGCCCCCGAAAATCAGTTCAATCTGTCACGGTTTTATCCGGCGCTCAAAAACTGCCTGAAGCCGGTGCGGACCTCGGTGCTTAACACCGATGAGGCGCGGCAGATCCTGAAACTTGGTGAGTTGATCGCCGGGTCGCCAGAGGCCTTTTGGGAACGTCCCTTTATCAATTTCGGCTATTGTTCCATTGTCACCCCGCTGACGATGGATTTCGACAGCACCGAGAACTTGATGTTCTTTGCCGAGAACGGCGTGACGGCCTATGGCACGGTTGCGCCGATGGGTGGCATCAATACACCGCTTTCCATGCCCGGTATGCTGGCGCTGATCAATGCCGAGTGGCTTGCTGCGGCCTGCCTTGCCCAGATGTCGCGCCCCGGCACCGAACAGATTTACAACTTTCTTCCGGTTTTTGCCGATCTTCGCGATGGGGCCTATGCGCCGGGCGGGATCGAGGTGGGTATCATGAACGCGCTGGTTTGCCAGATGGCGCGTTTTTACAATGTGCCGTCCGGCGGGTATCTGGGGCTGACAAACGCCAAGATTTCAGATGCGCAAGCCGGGTTTGAAAAGGGCATGTCGCCGATGATCGGGGCGCTGTCGGGGGTTGATTTCATTGTCATGGGGGGGTTGCTGGATGCGCTGATGTCGTTTGATTTCGGGCAGGTCGTGATCGACAACGAAATTGCGCAAATGGTCAAACGGGTGCGGTCAGGGTTTGATTTTTCCGAGGATGCGCTTGCGATCGAGGATATAAAGCGCATTGGCCCGGCGGGGATGTTTGCAGATTCGGCCATGACCTTGCGCGATATGCTGAGTGCGACCTTCATGCCAGAGATGGCCGACCGCCAGCTGCGCGAAACCTGGGCGGAGGCCGGCTCACATTCTATCCATGACCGGGCGTTGGACAAGGCGATGTCGATCCTGACAAGCCCGAACCGCGCCGCGCTGGACACGCAAACCGATGCCCGTATTCGCGCAGCCTTTCCCGGCATCGTCGCCGGAGAGGCAACGCTGCCTGAAGGCTGGACACCGCGCATTGCAACGGGCGGGCTGCGCCGAGAGCGGCGCATGACGTCAAGACGTCGCGCCCTGACCCACGCCTAAGGCGGCGCGCCCCAAGCGCATCTTATCCCTATCTGCCGTGCAAGGAGTTTTCACATGGCCCCCACATTTCCCAGCCATGCCCGTATTGTCATCGTCGGTGGCGGTGCCATTGGCGCTTCTATCGCGTATCACCTTGCTTTGGCGGGTGAAAAGGATGTCTTGTTGCTTGATAAAGGCAAGCTGACCTCAGGGGCCACATGGCATGCGGCGGGCCTTATGGGGCAGTTGCGCAGCAAGGTGAATTTGACGCGCCTGATGCAGTACAGCGCCGAACTTTGTGCACGGATCGGGGCAGAAACCGGGCAGGATGTGGGCTGGCGGAACGTCGGCAGCCTGCGGCTTGCGGCCTCGGAAGCGCGCTGGCAGGAATTGAAGCGTGCCGCGACAGCCGCCAAAAGCTATGGTTTCGGCATGGACCTGATTGGCCCCGATGACGTGAAAAAGCTGTTCCCGCTGGCCGATGTGCAGGGTTTGAAAGGGGCGACATGGATTGCAGGCGATGGCTATGTTGATCCCTATTCGCTGACACAGGCTTACGCAAAAGGGGCCAGGTCCGGGGGCGTCAGAATAATCGAAGATACTGCGGTGACGGGGCTAAAGATCAGCGGCAGGCGCATCACGGCGGTGGAAACGGACAAGGGGGCGGTGGGCTGTGAAATCGTGGTCAATGCGGCCGGGCTTTGGGCGCGCCAGCTTGGTGAAATGGCTGGCATTGATTTGCCCGTGACGGTGGTTGAACATCAATATCTGGTAACCGAGAAATCGCCACTGGTCCCGGATAACCTGCCAACGCTACGCGACCCCGACGCGAATTTTTATGTAAAGCCCGAACCGGGGGCAATGGCCATCGGGGGCTGGGAAAAGCAAACCCGTGCCGTGTTTGGCCGCGGCAAACTGCCGATGAATTTCGGGCAGGAACTGTTCGGCGCAGAGTTGGACCGTATCGCTGAGGTGATCGAAGGGGCAAGCGCGCGCATCCCCATCCTGAACCAGCTTGGAATCCGTACCGTCGTGAATGGCCCCATTCCGATCTCGGCGGATGGTGAGCCGGTGATGGGCGTGGCCGGAACGCTTGACAATTTTTTCATTGCCTGTGGGTTTACCTCTGGCATCGCGGCGTCAGGCGGGGTCGGGCGGGCGATGAGCAACTGGATCTTGCACAACGACCCCGGAATGGACCTCTGGGCCTTTGATTTACGTCGTTTCGGTCAACCGCACACCGGGCTGGAATACCTGCGTGCCAGCGCGATCGAGGCCTATTCAAAATATTACGCCGTCGCCTGGCCAGAGGAGGAGCGCTCGGCGTGCCGGCCGCTGCGTTGCTCGGCGCTGCACCACACGCTGATTGCACAAGGGGCTGAAATGGGGGTGAAATTTGGCTGGGAGCGGCCAAATTACTTCTTGCAGGCCGGTGAAGCCAAGCCGCCTTTGGAAACATTCGAACAATCGGCCTCTGCGGGCGTTGTGGGGCGCGAATGTCGGGCGGTGCGCGAGGGCGTGGCACTTATCGACCAATCCTCATTCAGCAAGTTCGAGGTGAAGGGGCCGGGGGCAGCGGCCTATCTGCAATGGCTTGCGGCCGGGAATATCGACAAGGCACCGGGGGCGGTGGTCTATACCCAGTTGCTGAACCCCCGTGGCGGGATTGAATCGGACCTTACGATCATGCGCCGCGACGAGGACCGCTTTCTTGTGGTCACCGGTTCCGGCTTTGGCACCCGCGACGGTGACTGGATCGCGCGCCATATGCCACGGGACGGCTCTGTGGTGATGCAGGATGTGACGTCGGGCTATGCGGTTATCAACCTGTGTGGCCCGCTGGCGCGGCAAGTGTTGGAATGTGCGACGCAAGACAATGTTGCCAACACCGATTTTCCCTACATGACCTGCCGCAACCTTCATATCGGCTGGGCCCCGGTTATGGCCGCACGGGTTACCTATATGGGCGAGTTGGGTTGGGAGATTTATGTTGCCCCGGAATATGCAGCGCATGT
Source organism: Pseudorhodobacter sp. (assembly GCF_034675685.1). Classification (GTDB taxonomy): domain Bacteria; phylum Pseudomonadota; class Alphaproteobacteria; order Rhodobacterales; family Rhodobacteraceae; genus Pseudorhodobacter. The sequence goes on from NZ_JAUCDA010000019.1 coordinate 11,916, forward strand.
CTATGGCCGTTTGTGGGACGCAGGGGAAAGCTGTGGCATAGTCAACGTCGGATACAAGGCGATTTCAAGTTTGCGCATGGAAAAGCGGTATCTTTACTGGGGCGCTGATATCACCCCCGATGACAGCCCGCTGGAGGCAGGGCTTGGCTTTGCGGTCGCGCTGAAGAAAGGCGATTTTCAGGGGCGCGATGCGTTGTTGGCGCAAAAACAGCGCGGAGTTGAGCGGCGGCTGATGCAGTTCCGACTGGATGATCCTTTGCCCGTCTATGGCTCTGAAGCGGTGATCAGCGGGGGGCGGGTGATCGGCATGACAACGAGCGGTGCTTTTGGGCATACGATCGGCGCGCCGATTGTCTTTGCCTATTTGCAGGGGGACGACATGACCCTGACCGAGGTCGAGATTGAAGCCTTTGGAAAACGAAGCCGGGCCAAAGTCATGGACCGATGCGCCTATGACCCGGCCGGTGAACGGCTTCGCGTGTAAAGGGCCTGTGGCGTTTCGCCTTTGACTTGAAACACGGGCCATCACATAACGCTTTGAAATCCTTGATGACAGGCGCGATATACGGTCAGGTTCACGGTGAAACGCTTTGATCTGCGCTGGTTGCCAGACGTGTCCAAAACTTGATGGCGCCGCTTTGTGCGGCCGCAGATGATCAGGGGGCCATGCACCCCGAGTTGTTCGCCCTTTAGATGAAAACGCAGCTTGCACCGACTTTGCACCCCGGCGATGTCGGTGCTTGTACTTGGCCCCCCCTGTAAGCCTGATCTCAATCCAATCGAGATGGTTTTCTCAAAGGTGAAGGCCCGAAATCCGAACGGCCGTTGCCCGAACATATGAACCGCTTTGGCAGGCTGTTGGCCATGTCTGCACCCTGTTCAGCCGTCAGGAATGCACAGCTTGTTGAAAGCTGCAGGATATGAGGCCGATTAAGCCCGACACGCGCTAGCCCTCAACCGCTGAAAATTGCAGGGTTATCGCGTGCCAACCGCCAGCCCTGGCAACGAGCACCGCAATCAAGATTGCGCCGGTGCGGCCAATATCGCGCCCTGCCGAATCCACCAAGCCCGACAGCACAAAGCGTTGTTGCAAGACCGCAGCACCGGGGCCCAGAACCCGCAGGCGGGTTTTGCCGGTCACCAGCCGCGAGTGGCTGAACCCGCCCAGCAACTCCTCGGTCAGCAGGGCCTCTATGGCCTTGCGCCCTTCGGCCCAGCCGCCAGTCAGGCTAAGCATATCGGCATCTTCGGCCATCAGGCCCGCCAGCGCAGCGGCATCGCGCGCGCCCCAATATTTGGCGAATACGCGTGGAAATTCTTCGGCTGTTGTGGCTGTCATGCCCGTTGCGCCCCCTGGCCCGGATTGTTCAGGGTTGCGCTGCCCCCGGTGCGTTTGGCGCGGGGCAAGGGTTTGCGGGCTTGATTTTTCCTGGCAGGGGAACGGCCACTGCCAGCATATCCCACAAGTTGCCTTGGTGGCGGGCAGTCGGCCGATCCAGAGCGGGCGGGTTCAAGGGTCATGCGGCCTCCGGCAGGGTTTGCGCCACGTTAGTACATGGGCCGGGGCAGGGAAAGCTATGGTTTCAATGCCGCCAAAGCAGGCGCCAGATCGCCGTAGCCGGTAAAGCGGCGTTCATAGGCAAGGCCAAGCCTGCGGGCGCATTCCTTAGCCTTGGCATCCAGGGCGGCATTGTCGGTTTGGGCCTGATAAACCAGCTTGGTGTAATTGCCGAAATACATATCCCTGAGTTGGGGGTGCCGATCAAGGCCCATAGGTTTCCAGACGAAGGCATCGAATTGACGAACCAGAAAATCTGTCAGGTAAAAGGCCGTGAACTCATCTTCGGCCTTGACGGCAAAGGCCTTGTTCCCTTCAAAAAACGAATAGCAATGGGGGCCAGACACCATTTCAACCCCATGTTTCTTGCACATTTCCAACAATTCACCGCCAGTACCACAATCGGCATAGACGACAAAGATATCGGCATAGTCAGCGCGACGCTCAAGGATTGTTTTTTCGACTGCAGGGGGGATGCGATCGGGCCAAAGATGCAGGTTGGCGGGCAGGCATTGCAGGTCAAGATGGTCCCAACCGTTCAACGCCTTGAGGGCAAGAATTTCATGTGCCAGCGCACCACATGCGATCAGTAAAACCCGGCCACCGCCGCTTGGCGGCAGGCCTTTCTCGGTCAAAATGACGTCATCGGGTTTTACCGTCATTTGCGATCCATCCTCAGGCGAAGGGCAAGGGAAGCCCCGGCAAAGCCGAGGCCAAGGAGTGCCGTGGGCAGGCCAAGCCATTGCGCGGCCGCGATGGTAAGTCCGGCCGCGAAGATCACGATCAGGAACAGCCAAAGGATGACGCGAGGGGGCATGCTGGCCTCATTCAAAAAACAACATGAGTCAAATCTAGGGTCAAGCGGGCATAAAGCCAAGCGGCGAACACGGCGGGTTGAACGGGGAAAGCGTCATCGGCTCTAGTCCTCTGATGCGAAGTGGTGTCTAACATTGCTGCAAAATGTTTACAGGAGATACTGCGATGGCCGATTATACCCCCCCGAAGATCTGGACGTGGGACGCGCAAAATGGCGGCCAGTTCGCCAGCATCAACCGCCCCATCGCGGGCCCGACCCATGATAAGGAACTGCCGGTCGGAAAGCATCCGTTTCAGCTGTATTCCCTTGCCACGCCGAACGGCGTGAAGGTGACAGTGCTGCTGGAGGAGTTGCTGGCAGCAGGGCACAAGGGCGCGGAATATGATGCCTGGCTGATCAAGATCGGGGATGGCGATCAATTTGGCTCGGGTTTTGTTGCGGTGAACCCGAATTCCAAGATCCCCGCCTTGATGGACCATTCCGGCGCAAAGCCGGTTCGGGTGTTTGAAAGCGGGTCGATCTTGCTGCATCTGGCCGAGAAATTCGGGGCCTTCATTCCCAGCGACCCTGAAGGCCGGGCGGAATGCCTGAACTGGTTGTTCTGGCAAATGGGGTCAGCGCCGTATCTGGGCGGCGGTTTCGGGCATTTCTATGCCTATGCGCCTGAGAAATTCGAATACCCGATCAATCGGTTTGCGATGGAAGTCAAGCGACAGCTTGATGTTCTGGATCGGCAATTGGCCGAGCGCGATTATATCGCCGGGGATAGTTATTCGATTGCCGATATCGCGATATGGGCTTGGTATGGGCAACTGGTTCTGGGGCGGCAATATGATGCAGCCGAGTTCCTGGATGTGACCTCTTACAAGAACGTGCTGGAATGGGCCGAAAGGATTGATGCCCGCCCGGCTGTGCAACGGGGCCGGATGGTGAACAAAACCAACGGATCGCCGGATATGCAGCTGCATGAGCGGCATGATGCCGATGATTTCAAAACGAAGACCCAAGATAAAATGGGTGGCTAAGGCGCGTGCGCGCAGGCTTTGGTTTGCGCGCATATTTCTGTGATGCCATGTAAGTAATTGAAAAACATCTGAATAATTTTCCTGCTGATGTATGGGCAGGCCAAAACAGATGTGGCTGGGTCGGGGGGCCTGAAGAACAGTGGTTTACATATATGAAAAAGTGAATATTAAGGGCAAATCTATGATCAGAGGGAGCCTGCAATGGCCTATATGTTCAAATTTCAATGCCTGACCAAGGCCCTGCCACAAAGCGTTGGCGACAAAGCCGAGAGGGTGGCCTGATGTCGGTCTGGATTTATGTCTTGGCGGCGGTTGCCATTGGCGGCGTGATCGTCGTGGGGATGGCCAATTATAGCGGCGGCGCGCAAGCGCAAAACGTAACGCTTGAGGCCCCATCGGGGGCGACGCTGGCGACAGATGAAACCATGCTTTTGGTGGATATTCGCAGCCCGGAAGAATGGAAGCAAACCGGCGTTGTCGACGGCGCGTTGCTGGTGACCTATAGCACGCCGGATGCGTTTTTGGCGGCGGTCAAACCGCATCTGAAGCCGGGGCAGCGCCTGGGGCTGATTTGCCGGACGGGCAACCGGACTTCGCGCGCTGCGCGGCAAATTGCGGCTTTGGTCGACAGCCCGGTCGTCGATGTTCAGGGCGGGATGAGCCGGGTTTTGGGGCAGGGATACAAGCCGGTCAAGCCAAGCCGCGCGCAAGGGTGCCAAAGCTGCTGACCTGCGAAACGCCACAGGTGAAGGCCGCTAGAAATGAAAAAACCCCGGCGGTTTGGCCGGGGCTTTTTTTTATGGCATTGTTCGCATGGGGTCAGGCGCGGGCTTGGTTATGCTTGCGCGCGACAAGGGTCTTTGCGGTTTCCACGGCTACGGCGGCATCGCGGCAATAGGCATCGGCACCGATGGCCTTGGCAAATTCTTCGTTAAGGGGGGCGCCGCCAACCATCACGATGTAATCCTCACGCATGCCTTTTTCTTTCAGCGTGTCGATCACGACTTTCATATAAGGCATTGTGGTGGTCAGCAGGGCCGACATGCCAAGGATATCGGGCTGTTCAGCCTCAATCGCGGCAAGATAACTATCAACCGAGTTGTTGATACCAAGATCGCGCACCTCAAACCCTGCACCTTCCATCATCATGCCGACAAGGTTTTTGCCGATGTCATGGATATCGCCTTTGACTGTACCGATCACCATTTTGCCCATGCGCGGTGCGCCTGTGGCGATCAACAGCGGCTTCAGAATGGACATGCCGCCCTTCATCGCGTTGGCGGCCAGCAGCACCTCGGGCACGAACAAGATGCCGTCGCGGAAATCGGCACCGACGATGGTCATACCGGCAACCAACCCTTTGGTCAGCGCATCATAGGGTGTCCAGCCGCGCGTGATCAGCAGGTTCACGCCTTCTTCAATCTCCTCGCGCAGGCCATCATATAGATCGTCATGCATTTGCAGGATCAGCTCGTCATCGGAAAGGTCGGAAAGGTTGATTTCGTCGTCAGACATTTGGATGCTCCTGCACGTTGCCCTGATTGTTCAATGGTCCCAAAGGTGGCGCGCCACTTTTCGGTTTGCGACATTGGCAGGGTGAAAGCCGACAAGTTGCAATTTGATGCTGCGAAAAGCTGGTATTCGTTCCTCCTTTGTTCTATCGTGGTGGAATGGCGCAGTCAGAGGATGAGACAGGGTTCGAACTTGGTACGGTGCCGCGGGGGGTGCGGCTGCGGGCGCGTGGCGTGACGTCAAACGCGACGGGACGGTTTGAAGGGGCGGTCCGAGTCGCCGTTGATGATGGCTGGGCGCTGGAAGAGGACGCGCGGCTGTTACAGGCCGAGGTGCGGATAGAGCGGGTGCGCTCGGCGATCAGCTATAATGCCTCGCCAGATCTGCCGTTTGACCGATCTGTGAACCCTTACCGTGGCTGTGAGCATGGCTGTGCCTATTGTTATGCGCGGCCATCACATGCCTATCTTAACCTGTCGCCGGGTTTGGATTTTGAAACGAAACTGATTGCACGGCCGGGGATCGGGTCTGTTTTGGCGCAAGAGCTGCGGGCCAGGACCTATAAGCCTGCGGTGATTGCGATTGGCACGAATACCGATCCGTACCAACCGATTGAGCGTGACCACCGCGTGATGCGAGAGGTGTTGGAGGTGCTGGCGGCCTTTCGTCATCCGGTGGCAATTACCACCAAAGGCACGCTGGTTGAACGCGATCTGGATGTTCTGGGGCCGATGGCTGCCGTGGGGTTGGCGCGGGTAGGGGTGTCCATGACGACACTTGATGCAGGTTTAAGCCGGGCGCTGGAGCCGCGTGCGCCAAGTCCCGCGCGGCGTCTTGCGATGATCCGGCGGTTAAGCGATGCCGGTGTGCCGGTGCGGGTGATGGTCGCGCCGGTGATACCGGGGCTGACCGATATGGATATGGAAGCGGTGTTGGAGGCGGCCCGCGATGCCGGGGCGGTGGCCGCCAGTTGGATCTTGCTGCGCCTTCCGGGTGAGGTGGAGGCGCTGTTTCGTGAATGGCTGGCGATACATGCGCCGGGGCGGGCCGAAAAAGTGTTGGCGCGCTTGGCGGATTTGCATGGTGGGGCAGTGTATACCGCAGGTTTTGGCACCCGGATGCGGGGCCGCGGCCTTTGGGCTGATTTGATCGCGCAGCGCTTTGCCTTGGCGCTGGGGCGGTTGGGGCTGACGTTGCACCAACCGCCGCTGCGCTGTGATCTGTTCGCACCGCCCGCGCGGCCCGGCGATCAGTTGCGCTTGTTTTAAGGCGGTTTTGCACCCGCTCTGGCGTGCGGATAGGGGGCAAACCCTGTCAAACTGCCATCGGCCCACTATGGGGCCGGCTGGCGCGCCCTTTAACCGCGGCGGCCACGGCGTTCGCGTTTGGGGGCGTTGGCATCGTCGCCGGTGCCATCAGAGGCCGAAGAAAATCCGCCGAGTGCTGCCGAGATTTGTTCCAGCGTCGGGCGCGGGCCTTTTGGGCGGGTTTCCAACGCGGCGCGCATTGCCGCAAGGTGTTCGGGCATGGTGCCGCAGCACCCGCCGATGATCCTGACACCAGCATCACGGGCCAGCACGGCATATTCGGCCATCAACTCGGGCGTACCATCATAGTGGATATGCCCGTCATGGAATTTCGGGATGCCCGCATTGCCCTTGGCGATCAGCGGGATTTCAGAGCCCTGAGCGGCAAAGCCCAGCATGGTGCGCATCAGATCCGATGCGCCTACGCCGCAATTCGCGCCAAAGGCCAGCGGCGGATAGTCAAGCTTTTCCACCATATCGACCATCGCGGCCGAAGTGGTGCCCATCATCGTGCGGCCTGCGGTGTCAAAGCTCATGGTGCCGCACCATGGCATACCGGCAAGGCGCGCGGCCTCGGCGGCGGCCTTGTATTCTTGCGGGGCGGAAATGGTTTCGACCCAAAGCACATCGGCCCCGCCCGCCTTCAGCCCCTCGGCCTGTTCGTGGAACATCTCGACCGCAGCGGCATGGGTAAGGGTGCCCATGGGCTCAAAAATCTCACCCGTGGGGCCGACAGACCCTGCAACCACGATCAACCGGCCAGAGGCATCCGCCACTTCGCGGGCAATCTCGGCACCGATCCGATTCAGTTCCAGCACGCGCCCTTGGGCCTTGTGCAGCTTCAGGCGGCTGGCATTGCCGCCAAAGGTATTGGTCAGGAATATATCTGACCCGGCATCAACCGCGCCTTTGTACAGTTTGCGGATATTTTCGGGTCTGTCGACATTCCAGAACTCGGGCGGCTCACCAGATTCGAGGCCCATGTTGAAAAGGTTGGTCCCGGTCGCGCCATCGGCCAGCAACCAGTCGCGGCTGTTCAAAAGTTCTGTCAGTGCATTGGTCATGATCTGTCCTGCCTTACGCCGAAGGGAGCCGTGCCAAAGACGGCTTTGTTTCCCCCTCGTTTGCCACGGCTGGCGAGGGGAGGCAATTTTTTTCTGGGCCGGTCGGGCCAATCACGTCATGGCCGAAGGGGGGGCGGGCGCGATGAAAGCGCCCGCAAAAGGGCCCTAGAGTTCGGCCATCAACTGGGCCTTGGCAACGGGAAGCGTCGCGGCCAGTTTCGCCCTGATTTCATCCGGGCCAATTTTGCCATCCAGATCGGCGGCCAGTTTGCGCACAACATCTTCATTGCCGGCCTCTTCAAAATCGGCGGCGACAACGGTCATGGCGTAATCGGTGGCCTCTTGGCCGGTTTTTCCCAAAATTTCAGCCGCCCAAAGGCCAACAAGCTTGTTGCACCGTGCCTCGGCGCGAAATTGCATTTCGGCGTCATGGGCGTATTTCGCCTCAAACGCATGTGCGCGGTCGTCGAATGTGGTCATGGTTGGCCCTTTCCCTTGGTTTGCTTACCCTTGATATGCCCTTCAAAGCCCGTTGCTGCAAGAGGGGGGCTGCAAGAGGGGCGCAAGCCGGGGCGCATGCCGCGCGGGGGCGGGGGCGCCGCCCCGGCTTGCGACTGGCTTGCGACTGGGGGGCGCTTGGATTATAGCGCGGAGGAGTGGGGCGCCCCGGCCTTTGGCTGTCGGGTGGTTCGACATTGGGCTATTTATCGAGGATCGCATGGCGCGCCGGAAAAAAGTATATGAAGGCAAGGCCAAGATCCTTTATGAGGGGCCGGAGCCGGGAACGCTTATCCAGTATTTCAAGGATGACGGGTCGCAGGCCGCGACCCCGCCGCAGGCCGCTGTCGAGGGCAAGGGCGTGTTGAACAACCGCCTGTCCGAATTTTTCATGGCGGGGCTGAACAGCATCGGCGTGCCGACGCATTTCATCAAACGGTTGAACATGCGCGAGCAGATGGTTCGGATGGCCGAGATATTGCCGCTGGAAATCGTGGTGCGCAACTATTCTGCGGGCGCGATGACCGAGCGGTTGGGGATACCGCTGGGAACGCCCTTGCCACGGCCGATCGTGGAATATTACTTCAAGGACGAGAAGCTGGGCAACCCGCTGGTGTCCGAAGAACATATTGTTGCCTTTGGCTGGGCCAACCAGCAGGATCTGGATGATATCATCGCGCTGGCCCTGCGGGTGAATGACTTTTTGACCGGCGTCATGCTGGGCGCAGGTATTCGGCTGGCCGATTTCCGGTTGGAAGTGGGGCGCGTCTGGGAAGGCGAGTTCATGCGGCTTATCGTGGCCGATGAGATCAGCCCCGACAGTTGCCGGCTGTGGGATATGCGCGGGCTGGACCTGTCGGAACGCGACGACCAGCAACGCGACCCGATTCCGCTTGCCGATGTCTATACCGAACTTGCACGGCGTTTGGGGGTTTTGCCGTCAAATGTAACGCATTCCACCAAGCCGACCCTGATCAACTGAAAGGCCGATAAGATGAAAGCTCGTGTTCATATCATGCTGAAAGACGGTGTTTTGGACCCGCAAGGCGCGGCGGTGCGCCATGCGCTGGGAACCCTGGGCTTTGACGGCGTGACCGCTGTGCGTCAGGGTAAGGTCATTGAACTGGACCTGGCGGGCACAGATAAAGCCGCGGCAGAGGCCGAGGTGAAAGCCATGTGCGAAAAGCTGCTGGCCAATACCGTGATCGAGAAATTCTCGATAGAGATCGCGTAAACCTGCCAAGGGTTGCCAGCTACCACGGGTTGCCAGGAAAAGGGGCAGTGCCAAGCCGCGCTCTCATCGTCTTTGGCTGCCCTTTTTGCATGGGCAGGCCCGTGTTTTCGGTTTTCCCGGCTGCGGGTCGATTTAGGCGGCTGCAAAGGTTTGCTGCACCACGCGCAACAGGTGCCGGTGCAGTTTTGAGGTGCGGTGCCGCAGGTGGGTGGCGGCATGCACGGGCTGCCGGATGATCGGCGCATCAGTGACCACACGAAAGTTGCCCGAGGCAATCAACTCTTCGGCCACCACATCCAGCAAATAGGCCGAGCCGCCAAGCCTGCTGAGCAAGCCCGCGATGGTCGCGCTTTGCCCCGCCGCAATCGGGGTTTCTTGCAGTTCAGGCAGGGCCATGCGGTGATGCATGTCAAAGGCGGGCGCAAAATTGGCGCGAATATAGGTGGCAGGGCGCAGGCCGGCGCGGCGGTCTGTTTCAGAGGAAATCAGGCGGTAGCGGGTTTCGCCCAGACTGGTAAAATGCAGATCCGGCGAGGCGTAAGGGGTGTAAAGCACCGCGAAATCAGACGCACCCGCCGTCAGATCCCGACACATCTGGGCAGAAAAATCAGGTTCAATATAGAAAGCGCAATCGGGCAAGTAGCGCCGGAATCCCTGCATCCAGTGGCCCAGGTGGTTCGGTGCAAGGTCGGACTGGATGCCCAGCCGGATGTTGATCACGGCTTCGCCCGTGGGGGTGACGCTGTGGCGGGCCTCGGCCCAGGCATGGCGCAGGATACGGGCATGGGGGGCGAATTTCAGCCCTTCGGTGGTCAGCTCGGTACCGGCGCGGGACCGGGTGAACAACCGCACGCCAAGAGCCGTTTCAAGCGACGCAATGCGGCCCGATACTGTGGATTGCGTCAAGCCCTGGCGTTCCGCAGTGCGGTTGAAGCTGCGGCTGTCCACCAGGTCGAGAAAGGTTTCGATTTGATCCGGTTGCATCTGGTCACCTAATCGGGTTTTTCGATTGATAGCCCCGGATTTGCCGAATTGAAAGAGTTTGTATTTGGGACGATAGTCCACGCTGACACTGTGCAGGCGGTCGGCTTCGGGGGGCAACCCGGCCTGATCGGCGTGCAGGGTTTTGAACAGGAAAAAAAGGGTTGGGGTATGACGGGGTTTCCGACATCGGCGCGGGTGGTGATTATTGGCGGCGGGGCGGTTGGGGCCTCGTGTCTGTATCATTTGGCAAAGGCGGGGTGGACGGATTGTCTGCTGCTTGAAAAGAATGAGTTGACGGCGGGCTCTACCTGGCATGCGGCTGGGAATGTGCCTACGTTTTCGGCATCTTGGTCTATCATGAACATGCAGCGCTATTCGGCACAGCTTTACCGCGGCCTTGGGGCCGAGGTGGATTATCCGATGAATTATCACGTCACGGGGTCGGTGCGGTTGGCCCATAGCGCCGAGCGGATGGACGAGTTTCGCCGCGTGGTGGGAATGGGCCGCTATCAGGGCATGGAACTGGAATTGCTTGCCCCCGAGGAGATCAAGGCGCGCTATCCCTTTCTGGAAACGCATGGTTTGGCGGGCGCTTTGTATGACCCGAATGATGGCGATATCGACCCGGCGCAATTGACCCAGGCGCTGGCCAAGGGCGCGCGGATGATGGGCGCAAGGATAGAGCGGTTTTGCCCGGTTACGGCCGTGCGGCGAGAGGCGGATGAGTGGGTTATCGTCACCGACAAAGGCGAGGTGCGGTGCGAATATGTGGTTAATGCGGCCGGATATTATGCGCGTGAAGTGGGGAAAATGTTTGGGCGTGACGTTCCGATGATGGTGATGAGCCATCAATACATGCTGTTTGACACGGTGCCAGAGGTGGCGGCCTATACCGCCGAGACCGGCAAGAAATTGCCCCTGCTGCGCGATGTCGACAGCAGTTATTATCTGCGGCAGGAAAAAGGCGGCTTCAACCTTGGCCCTTATGAGCGCAACTGCAAGGCGCATTGGGTCACCAAGGATGATCCCTTCCCTGCCGATTTCAGTTTTCAGTTGTTCCCCGACGATCTGGAGCGCCTGGAGTGGTATATCGAGGATGCGATGGCGCGGGTGCCATTGCTGGCTGATGCGCCGCTGACCAAGGTGATCAACGGGCCGATTCCCTATACACCCGACGGAAACCCGCTGATCGGGCCGATGCCGGGCGTGCCGAATGCGTTTGAAGCCTGTGTCTTTACCTTTGGGATTTGTCAGGCCGGGGGCGCGGGCAAGGTTTTGGCTGAATGGGTCACCGAAGGCACCACCGAATGGGATATGTGGTCCTGCGATCCGCGCCGATTTACCGGATTCGAAGATGAAAGCTATTGTATTTCCAAGGGCATGGAAGTGTATGGCCATGAATACGCGATGCATTTTCCGCATTTTGCCTGGCCGGAAGGGCGCGGCAGGAAACTGAGTGCGGTGCATGATCGGGTGGCAGCGCTGGGCGCACAATTCGGGGCGGCAAATGGCTGGGAGCGGGCGAATTGGTATGCGCGCGACGGGGATGATCTGTCGGCAGAGGGCGCGCAGACCTGGAAGCGCGAGGGGGCTTGGTTTGCTGCGGTAAAAGCGGAATGTGAGGCCGTGCGGGATGCTGCGGGGATTTTGGACCTGCCGGGGTTTTCGCGCTTTCGGGTGACGGGGCCGGGGTGCATAGACTGGCTGGCGGCGCAAATGACCGGGCGGGTGCCAAAGGTCGGGCGGCTGGGGCTTGCCTATTTTTCCGATGACAAGGGGCGGATTGTGACCGAGATGTCGGTCGCACGGGTGGCCGAAGATGAGGTGATGCTGATCACCGCAGCCACGGCGCAGGCGCATGACCGGGACTGGTTGCTTTCGACCTTGCCGGAAAACCTTGTGCTGACGGATGAGACTGATGACTGGTCTTGTCAGATTTTGACGGGGCCACAAAGCCGCGCGATTTTGGCAGAGGTGTGCGAGGCGGATTTGAGCCTGCCTTGGCTGACCTGGCAGCACGCCGTGATCGCCGGGGCTGATGTGGTGCTGATGCGGGTCAGCTTTGCCGGGGAATTGGGCTGGGAGGTGCATTCGCGCTGTGCGGATACGCCGCGCGTGTGGGATGCGGTGATGGCGGCGGGCGCAGGCCATGGCTTGCGACCTTTTGGCATGTTCGCGCTGAACTCGTTGCGAATCGAGAAGGGCTATCGGGCGTGGAAGGGCGATCTTTCGACGGATTATACGGTGTTGCAGGGCGGGCTGGAGCGCTTTGTCGATTGGGGGCATGCGTTCCGCGGCAAGGCAGCACTGGAGGCAGAAAAGCAGCGCGGTGTGAGCAAACAGTTTGTCGCGCTGAAGGTGGACGCAGGGCCCTATGATCCGCCCTATATGTCGACGATCTGGCATGACGGTATGGTGGTTGGTGAAACCACCAGCGGATATTTCGGGCATCGGGTCGGCTCTTGTGTGGCGCTGGGGATGTTGCGAAGCGATTTGGCAGAGGCGGGTGTTGAGCTGGAGATCGAAATTTTCGGCCAGCGGCATCGGGCCGTAGTGCAAGAGGACGTGTCGATGTGGGACCCCAAGAACACGCGGATTCGCGCTTGAAAACATTGCCGGGGGGCGAGAAAAGAGGGGGGGGCCTTTGCCCGTAGAAGGCCGGGGGGCTTTCTGCCCCGCCGTTCAGAACAAGAGCCGGGGGGGCCTTCTGCCCCCCGGACCCCCCGAGGATATTTTTGCCGAAAAGAAAGGGCAAAGGGATGGTTGAGGTTCCGAAGAGCGCGCGGGCGGTGATTATTGGCGGGGGGGTCTCGGGCTGCTCGGTTGCCTATCATTTGGCGAAGGCGGGGTGGACGGATATTGTGCTGCTGGAGCGCAAGCGGCTGACATCGGGGACAACCTGGCATGCGGCGGGGCTGATCGGGCAATTGCGCGGCTCGGTCAATATGACGCGCCTGGCGAAATATTCGGCAGATCTTTATGTGAATCTGGAGGCAGAGACCGGAATTTCGACGGGGATGCGGCAGGTTGGGTCTATTTCGGTGGCACTGACGGCAGCGCGGCATGAGGAATTGCTGCGCCAGGCGACTACGGCGCGGATTTTCGGGGTGGAGGTGGCGGAAATCTCGCCTGCCGAGGTCAAGGCGATGTATCCGCATCTGAATGTTTCGGATGTGGTGGGGGCGGTGCATTTGCCGCTGGATGGGCAATGCGACCCGGCCAATATCGCAATGGCGCTGGCCAAAGGGGCGCGGATGCGTGGGGCCAAGGTGCTGGAGGGGGTGAAGGTGACCGGGGTTCGGCAAGCATCGGGCCGGGTGACGGGGGTGGACTATGTGGTGGAGGGCGAGGCGGGCCATATTGCGGCGGATGTGGTGATCAACTGCGGCGGGATGTGGGGGCGGGATTTGGCCGAGGCGAGTGGCGTGACCCTGCCGCTGCATGCCTGTGAGCATTTTTACCTGATCACCGAGCCGATTGCGGGCCTGGGGCATTTGCCGGTTTTGCGGGTGCCGGATGAATGTGCCTATTATAAATCCGATGCAGGCAAGATGATGATTGGCGCGTTCGAGCCTAAAGCCAAGCCTTGGGGCATGCAGGGGATTCGCGAGGATTTCGAGTTTGATACTTTGCCCGAGGATTGGGACCATTTCCAGCCGATTCTTGAGGCGGCGATGGAGCGGATGCCGCTGTTTCAGGCTGCCGGAATCCATACCTTCTTTAATGGTCCGGAAAGCTTTACCCCCGATGATCGTTATTATCTGGGCGAGGCACCGGAACTGGGCGGGTATTGGGTTGCGGCTGGCTATAACTCGGTCGGGATTGCAGGGTCTGGCGGCGCGGGGATGGCGCTGGCGCATTGGATTACAGAAGGCGAAGCGCCGTTTGATTTATGGGAGGTGGATATTCGGCGCGCGCAGCCGTTCCAGCGCAACCGCAGCTATCTGAAGGAGCGGGTTTCGGAAACATTGGGCCTGCTTTATGCGGATCATTTTCCGTATCGGCAAATGGCAACCTCGCGCGGGGTTCGGCGTTCGCCTTTGCATGAGGCGTTGGCCGCACGCGGCGCGGTGTTTGGTGAGGTTGCAGGCTGGGAGCGGGCGAACTGGTTTGCCACTGAAGGGCAGGCGCGTGAATACGCGTATTCCTGGGGGCGGCAGAACTGGTTTGAGAATGCAGCGGCGGAACATAAGGCCGTGCGCGAAGGTGTGGGCCTGTTCGATATGACCTCCTTTGGAAAAATCCGGGTGGAGGGTCGCGATGCCTGTGCTTTCTTGCAACGACTTTGCGCGAATGATGTGGCTGTGGACGCGGGGCGGATTGTCTATACCCAGATGTTGAATGCGCGCGGCGGGATTGAGAGTGACCTGACCGTGACACGGCTGTCGGAAACGGCCTATCTGCTGGTGGTGCCGGGGGCGACGTTGCAGCGCGACCTGTCATGGTTACGGCGGCATTTGTCGGATGAATTTGTGGTGATCACCGATGTGACGGCGGGTGAGGCGGTGCTGTGCGTAATGGGGCCGAAAAGCCGCGATCTGTTGGCTGCGGTAAGCCCGGCGGACTTTAGCAATGCGGCGCATCCCTTTGGGACAGCACGCGAAATAGAGATCGGCATGGGCCTCGCCCGGGCGCATCGTGTGACTTATGTAGGCGAGTTGGGCTGGGAGCTTTATGTTTCAACCGATCAGGCCGCCCATGTGTTTGAAGCGTTGGAGGGGGCTGATCTGGGCATGAAGCTGTGCGGGTTGCATGTGCTGGATTCGTGCCGGATTGAAAAGGGCTATCGCCATTTCGGCCATGATATCACGGATGAGGATCATGTGCTGGAGGCGGGGCTTGGCTTTGCCGTGAAAACCGCCAAGGGCGAATTTATCGGGCGTGAGGCGGTTTTGCGCAAACGCGAAGCAGGGCTGGCGCGGCGGATGGTGCAGTTCAAGCTGCGCGACCCGGTGCCGATGCTGTACCACAATGAGGCGATTGTGCGGGATGGGCAGATCATTGGGCCGATCACGAGCGGAAATTACGGGCATCATTTGGGCGGTGCTGTGGGCCTTGGCTATGTGGCTTGCGTGGGAGAGAGTGCGGAGGCGGTTTTGGCATCAAGCTATGAGATTGAGGTGGCGGGGCGGCGCTTTGCCGCCGATGCATCGTTGGTGCCGATGTATGACCCGAAATCAGAGCGGGTGCGGATGTGACCTGAGGTGGGGCTGGGGCGCTGCCCGTCGTCCATTGGGCATGAACCAATGGCGCCGAATGGGCAACCCCAGGGTATTTTTGCCGTAAAGAAAGGGCAAGGGGATGGTTGAGGTTGGAGAAGTTTGTGAGCCTGCGCGGGCGCGGAGCGGGCGGGCTGGTGGCCGGGCGAACCGGGTGGCGTTGCGCTCGGCACCCTTGGCAGAGGGGCTACGCCCGGTGCGGGCAGGCATGCCAGGGGGCCAGTACAAGCCGCTGAGTGCGGCCGGGGTCGCGCAGATTCATGAAAGTGCATTGCAGGCCCTGGAGCAGATCGGGCTAAGTCAGGCGCCGCCCTCGGGTGTTGAGATCATGACGGCGGCGGGGGCTGTGCAGGGGGATGACGGGCGGCTGCGGTTTCCGCGGGCCCTGGTCGAGGATATGTTGGCCAAGGCGGCGCGAAACATCACGCTGCATGCGCGTGACCCCAAACATGATCTGCATTTGTCGGGCAGCAATGTGCATTTTGGCACGGCGGGGGCGGCGGTGCATATCGTGGATCCGTTCACGCTGGAGTACCGGGAAAGTACTGCGCAAGACTTGTATGATGCGGCGCGTTTGGTCGATAATCTGGATAATATCCATTTCTATCAGCGCACTATGGTATGCCGCGATGTGGTTGACAACCTGGAGATGGACCTGAACACGCTGTATGGTGCCATTTCAGGGACGCGCAAACATGTGGGCACGTCGTTCAGCGATCCCAGCCATGTCGCAGCCTGTTTTGATATGCTTTACACCGTGGCGGGGGGCGAAGAAAAATGGCTGGAGCGGCCGTTTGTTTCCAACTCCAACTGTTTTGTGGTTCCGCCCATGAAGTTCGCCGAAGAAAGCTGCATCACGATGGAGGATTGTATCCGCCGGGGGATGCCGATGCTGCTGTTGAGCGCGGGGCAGGCGGGGGCGACCAGCCCGGCACCGATTGCGCTGACGATTGTGCAGGCGGTGGCGGAATGTTTGGCGGGCGTGGTTTATGCGAATGCGATCAAGCCGGGTGCGCCGTGCATCTTCGGCACCTGGCCGTTTGTGTCGGATTTGCGAACCGGGGCGATGTCGGGTGGATCGGCAGAGCAGGCCTTGTTGACGGCGGGCTGTGCGCAGATGCATCGGTTCTATGACCTGCCGGGCGGGGCGGCCTCTGGGATTTCGGACAGCAAACTGCCAGATATGCAGGCGGGCTGGGAGCAGGGCATCACCAACGCGCTGGCGGGGCTTTCGGGGCTGAACATGTGCTATGAGGCGGTGGGGATGCATGCATCCTTGCTGGGGTTCTGCATGGAAAGCCTTGTCTTGGGGGATGATTTGCTGGGCCAGGCGATGCGGCTTGTTCGGGGCATTGACGTGACGCCGGACAGCACCTCGATAGATGCGATGAAAGAGGTGTGTTTGGGCGGGCCGGGGCATTATCTGGGGTCGGATCAGACGTTGAAGCTTATGCAGACGGAATATATCTACCCGGCTGTTGGCAACCGCATGTCACCGAAAGAGTGGAACGAGGCGGGGAAGCCCTTGCTTTTGGATAAGGCATTAGAGCGGAAAAATGCAATTCTGGCCAAGGCTGGGCGCCAGATTGACCCGGCTATAGATGCCCTGATCCGGTCACAGTATAAAATATACTTCACATAGGGGCTGCCGGGCTAAAGCCGGCCCCCGCTGAAGGTTTGCAATCGCCCGCAATGGGCGATTGCGACCCCGGTTGGTGCTGGCTTTGTGCTGCTGGGGGATATTTTGACGATTTGGATTTGGCGGGTGATCGCCAACAGCCCGTGGCTGGACGGGATCACCTCACAGGGCGGCCAAGATGCGCTTTGCCTCGCTTTTGGGGGTGGCAAGCGCTTTGCGGTCTTCGCCGGGAAAAAACCGGGCACGGATAGCGGTGGCCATGGGGGCAGGGGCTGCGATAACGATGCGGGGACCGGTTTTCACGGTTTCGGCAGCCCAAGACCGTGCCAGTGTGATTTGCCCTGATTTGGTTGCGCCATACGCGCCAAAGAAGCTCTCGCCGGCGCGTGGGTCATCGACAAACAAGGCCGTGCCGCCGGGGCGCGCACGCAGCAAGGGTTCCACCATCGGGATCAGGCTGCCGGTTGCGCGCAGGTTTATGGAAACCGATTTATCCCAATCCTTCACGTCGATATGGCCTGCGGGGGCCATGGGGGCGGCGTGGATGGCGGTGTGAACCCACAGGTCAATGCCGCCCCAGCGATCAAAGATGGACCGGCAGAGGTGGCGCATGGCGTCATCATTGGTGATATCCATCGGGGCAAGCGTAAGCCCGCCGGGGGCGCTTGCCGCTTTGGCGCGGTCATCCACGTCCTCCAGCCCGCCGGTGGTGCGGGCCACAGCGACCACATGCCAGCCACTGATGGCCAATTCTTCGGCCATGGCGGCCCCAAGCCCGCGAGAGGCACCGGTGACGAGGGCAATTTTTTGGGTCATGGTCTGGACTTTCGAGGGGCGTGCAGGGGGCTCATGGCAGAGCGTCCGGCATAGAGTTTTGCGCCGCAAAGCGCGTTGGATAGTTCTACCAGATGAAAAGGGTCAGTCTGCCGTTTTCATCTCAAAACCTTTTTCGATCATGTCGGATGGCGCAACCGGGTATTCGCCCGAGAAACAGGCGTCGCAATATTGCGGGTGCTTTGCATTGCGGCCCGCAGCCTCGCCTGCCGCGCGGTAAAGCCCATCGAGCGAGACAAATTTCAGGCTGTCAACGCCGATCCATTCGCGCATTTCTTCCTCGGTCATGGTGGCGGCAAGAAGTTTGGCGCGTTCGGGCGTATCGACCCCGTAAAAACAAGGCCAGGCGGTGGGCGGCGATGCGATGCGAAAATGGACCTCGGCCGCGCCGGCGTCGATGATCATGTCCTTGATCTTGCGCGACGTGGTGCCGCGTACCACGGAATCATCCACCAAGATCACCCGTTTACCTTTGATCAGCGCCCGGTTGACGTTCAGTTTCAGGCGCACGCCCATATTGCGGATCTGTTCGGTCGGCTCAATGAAGGTGCGGCCCATATATTGGTTGCGGATGATGCCCATCGCATAGGGGATGCCGCTTTCTTGCGAATAGCCTATCGCCGCCGGGGTGCCGCTGTCAGGGACGGGACAGACCAGATCGGCGTCAACCGGGGCTTCGCGGGCCAGTTCTACGCCGATCTGACGGCGGGTTTCATAGACCGAACGACCGCCAAGGATGGAATCGGGGCGCGAGAAATAGACATGTTCAAAGATACAGCCACGGGGCTTCATGCGGCGGAAAGGGAAGTGGCTTTCGACCCCTTTTTCAGTGGAGATGACCACCATTTCACCCGGTTCGATTTCGCGGATGAATTCGGCCCCGATAATATCCAGCGCGCAGGTTTCCGACGCCAGCGCCCAGCCTTCACCCAGTTTGCCCAGCACCAAGGGCCGCACCCCCAGCGCATCACGCACGCCCATCAGCTTGGTGCGGGTCATTGCCACGATGGAAAACGCACCTTCGACCTTGCGCAGCGCCTCTTCCATGCGGTCGGGGATGGTGCGGCCCATCGACTTTGCCATCAGGTGAATGATACATTCGCTGTCAGACGAAGATTGAAAGATCGACCCGCGTTCGATCAACTCTTTGCGCAGGGCGATGGCATTGGTGATATTGCCGTTATGGGCAATCGCCGAACCGCCCATCGAAAACTCACCAAAGAACGGCTGCACATCCCGAATCGCGGTGGCCCCTTTCGACCCGGCGGTGGAATAGCGCACATGGCCGATGCCAATGGTGCCGGGCAGGGTTTGCATCACATCAGCTTTGGTGAAATTGTCACGGACATAGCCAAAGCGGCGCTCTGAACAAAAGCCTGCGTTGGGGTGGTAGGTGACAATACCGCCCGCCTCTTGTCCACGATGTTGCAAGGCGTGCAGACCAAGGGCGACAAAGCTGGCGGCGTCTGCCATACCGATCACACCGAACACACCGCATTCTTCGTGCAACTTGTCGCTGTCGAACGGGTGGGCGAGGAATGGGCGCATAGGGTGGCTCCGAATCCGAAGGGCAAATTATGCCCCTCGTTTAGTCGCTCTGGCGCGGAGTGTCACGTCTTGATCGTGCGCAATGCGTCAGTTGCCGGTGGCGGGTGCCGGGGCAGGTGTTTCCGGGGCCGAACAAACGCTGGTCAGCGCCTCATACCGCGCCACAATCCAGCCCGGCGCGTCCGAAGGGATCGTATCGTCGATATTGGACTGGAACGAGGCAAAGACCTTGGCCGACCGCGAATTGTCAACCATCGGCACGGTGTTTGCCGCCACAGCGCGGTCATAAACGATGAAGGCCACCGCGACCAAAAGCACGCCGCGCACCACGCCGAACAGGAAACCAAGCCCCTGATCAAGGCCACCAAGCACCGAGCGTTGCACCAGTGACGACAGCAGCGGTGAAAACAGCGCTGCAATCACCAGACCAATGGCAAAAACCGCAGCAAAGGCTGCGATGATCGACAGCTCGCAGCTATCGGCCAGAAACTTGCCAACCACCGGCAATTCCTTGACCAGCGGCTGCACTTGGGCGGCAAAGACATAGGCCAGCACCGCCGCCCCCGCCCAACCGGCAATCGCCAGCGATTCGCGTACCAAGCCCCGCGAATAGGCCAGCACCGCCGACAAGACGATGACGAGTGCAACCACACCGTCGATCAGGGTAAAGCCTTCCATCACATTCTCCCTTGGGGTGCGTTAACCAGCCCCGAACATTTCGCCCACAAAAGCCGTCAAATCCGGCATTTGGCGGACAGTCATCCCATCAACCCCGGCCATTTTTGACCGAGAGGGCGCTATTGCCTGTGTGAAACCAAGTTTCATCGCTTCTTTCAACCGGTTTTCGGTCTGAGAGACGGGACGTAACGCGCCCGACAGGCTGATTTCACCGAAAAGCACCATATCTGGCGGAATTGCAACATCTTCGCGCGCCGAAAGCAGGGCGGCAGCGACGGCCAGATCGGCGGCGGGTTCTGAAACACGCATACCGCCAGCCACGTTCAGATAGACATCAAGCCCCGCAAAGGGGATGCCGCAGCGCGCCTCCAGCACGGCAAGAATCGTCGACAACCGCCCGCTATCAAGCCCGACAACCGTGCGCCGCGGAGTGCCCAGGGGCGAGGGCGAAACCAGCGCCTGAATCTCGGTCAGCACCGGGCGCGTGCCTTCTATCCCGGCGAAAACGGCTGATCCGGGGGCGGGCTTGTCGCGGTCCGACAAAAACAGCGCCGAAGGGTTGGTGACCTGCGCCAGCCCGTCGCCGGTCATTTCAAACACGCCGATTTCCGCCGCCGGGCCAAAGCGGTTTTTCACCGCGCGCAGGATGCGGAAGTGGTGGCCGCGCTCGCCCTCAAAATACAAGACGGTATCGACCATATGTTCAACCACGCGCGGGCCTGCGATCTGGCCATCTTTGGTGACATGGCCCACCAGTATAATCGCCACACCGCGCTTTTTGGCAAAAGTCACCAGTTCATGCGCGGCAGAGCGCACTTGCGAAACCGAGCCGGGGGCGCTGTCTACCGTATCAAGCCACATGGTTTGAATGGAATCGATGACGCAAAGGCCGGGGCGTTCTGCATCCAGCGTGGTCAGAATGTCGCGCAGGTTGGTTTCGGCCCCAAGGATCACGGGGGCATCGGTAAGGCCAAGCCGTTGGGCGCGCATCTGCACCTGAGCCGTAGCCTCCTCGCCAGAAATATACATGGATTTCACCCCATTGCGGGCAAAAGCAGCGGTGGCTTGCAGCAGCAGCGTCGATTTGCCGATACCGGGGTCGCCACCAACAAGGATGGCCGAGGCCTCGACCAGACCGCCACCCAAAACGCGGTCAAATTCATCCATACCGCAGATTGCGCGGGGGGGCGGGGCGGATTGGGTGGCAAGATCGGTCAGCGCGATGGTGCGGCCCTTGCCGCCAAGCGATTTCGGGCCAGCCGATAGCGGCGCTTCTTCAATCACCGCATTCCACGCGCCGCACGACTCGCAGCGCCCGGCCCATTTTTTATGGGCGGCGCCGCAGGCAGTACAGGTGAAAGCAGCGGATGATTTTGCCATACGCCTTGATGCAATGCCCCAGCCCAAGGTGCAAGCTGTTTGGCGGTTGCGCAGGGGCGATATGTGGAAAAACCGCGGTGTTCAGCGCTTTGACCCAAGTAATGAACAGGCAAGCGAGGCCAAAACACAGCCGCTGAACAGATACAGCCCCCAGGCCGTTTCAACCCGCGCCACCCCGATGCCTTTGACCAGAATGATGTAAAGCGCGATCAGGAAAATATCGGCCATCGCCAGCTTGCCCAAAATATGCAGCGCCGGGGCCACACGGGGCGA
Source organism: Pseudorhodobacter sp. (assembly GCF_034675685.1). Taxonomy (GTDB): domain Bacteria; phylum Pseudomonadota; class Alphaproteobacteria; order Rhodobacterales; family Rhodobacteraceae; genus Pseudorhodobacter. The sequence goes on from NZ_JAUCDA010000019.1 coordinate 33,486, forward strand.
CAGTAGCCGAAACTGCATCAAGGCCAGCCCGATGGTCTTGAGATAGGGCGCAAAGATGGCAAAGAAGGTGACAAGCAGCGCCAGCACCACATCCTTTTGCCATAGGGCCTGCAGCCCCGAGACTACGGAAATTTCCGAAAGCCCGAAAAACGGCAGTAAACCCGCCCGCAGCATCGGCGCAAACCAGGACAGCGGGAACAGGACCAACAAGGACAGGTTCACGGCAATCAAGACCGCGCGTATTCGTTTCACCAGCTTTGCCCTTTGCTACCCTGCCGCAACTTGGGCAAGGCACGGCGGGGCGTCAAGGTGGCTTTACTGCTTTTGCGGGCCAGAGCTGGGATGCGTCGGTTGCTTTGGCCCAAGGCTCAGAAATACGACAGCGGCGTCAATACCACCCAAAGGGCCAGCCAAAGGTTCAGGCAGGCAGCAAGCCCCAGATCGGCGCTGCGCCGCATCTCGGCCGTGCGCCGCATTTTCCACAGCAAAATCCCGGCGGCAAGCAGGCATAGCGTCGCCCCGATAAACAGGGCTGGTGAAAAGGGAAACATCATGTCTTTGCGCAAACGGTCCAGACCGCTGGGAAGTATTGCCAAGGCCCCGGTCAGGGCAAGCAGGGTCATGGCAAGGGCGCGGTGACGCCCTGCGCCCAACCCAACGACCGCCGCCCAAGCCAGAAGCAGAACGCAGGCAATGCCGGAACCGATGAACCAGATCAGAATCGCCTGACCCGCGCCCATCAGACAAGACCGGCGGCAAGGGCTGCTGGCGGCGTTTTGGCGTAGGGGCGGGCTGGCGGGGCGAATCCTTGCATGGTGTGCGGGTTCCTTTGTTGGTCGCCTGCGGCCTTGCGGCCGCGTTCTGGGCTGCAAGGACGCAAAGTGGGGCTGGCCCTTGGGCCCAGAGCAGGCTAGCCGGACGCGCCCTGAATATAGCGACGGGTATAGCGCGCACCCAGACCTGTCAAAATCTCATAGCCGATTGTATCGCCGGCCTCGGCCAGATCATCAACCGATTGCTGTGGGCCAAGGATATCAAGCGTGCGCGGCGCCTGTTCAAGATGTGAGACGTCAACCGTGATCATATCCATCGACACCCGGCCAACCACGGGGCAGGGCACATCGCCCGCCCAAAGCACGGCGCGATTGCCAAGGGCGCGCAAAAGGCCATCGGCATATCCGCCCGCAACCGTGGCGATCTGGCACGGGCCCTCGGCGACCCAGGTACAGCCATAGCCGACGGTTTCGCCGATGGTCAATTCGCGCAACTGAATCACGGGAAGCGACAGGGCGACCACCGGCAGGGCCTCTTCAAAGGGCAGACCACCATATAGGCCAATGCCGGGGCGCGTCAGATCAAAGTGATATTCCGGGCCAAGAAAGATGCCCCCGGTTGCGGCAAGCGAGCGGGGCACATCAATGCCATCGGTCATTGCGTGAAACTCGGCAAGTTGGAAGGCATTCATCTCATGCTCTGGCTCATCCGAGCAGGCCAGATGGCTGATCAGGATTTCAGGACCCGCGTCGAGCACAAAAGCCGCAACCGCCTCCCATTCGCTTGCTTCCATGCCAAGTCGGTTCATTCCGGTATCAAGCTGGATGCCAAAGGAATGGCCGGGCAGAGCCTCAAGGTGGCGGGTGATCTGTTCAATGGAATTGAGCATCGGCGTCAGGCCAAGGTCACTGATCATATCGGTGTCGCCAGCCATATGGCCGGAAAACACCGAAATTTGCGGGCCATTGCCAAGGGCCTGGCGCAAGATGGCGCCCTCTTCGGCGCAGGCCACGAAAAAGCGCCGCGCGCCGGCCGTGGCCAGCGCCCGTGCAACCCGGCCCGCGCCCAAACCATAGGCATCGGCCTTGACCACAGCCGCTGTCTGGGTGTGGGCGCCGGATAAACGATCAAGCGCGCGCCAGTTGGCGGCGATTGCGTCGAGGTCGATGGAGAGGGTTGCTGTAGACATAAGATTGTTTTGACTGCTTGTGGTTTCAGGTCAAGAGGAATCGGCGTTTGCCGCAGCTATTGGCCCCCTTGCCGCAGGCCTTTGGATGGGCGGCGGCGGGGAGCCACGCTTGGGGCCATTGAGGCCCCTGCGCGCGGCACTGCCGTGGCTTTGTGGCAAGGGGCGGTACAGGCCCGCGATGGCATGCGTTTGGGGTGGGCCGATTCAGGTATTTCAGCCAAGATGAAAAAAGACGGGGCTGCGGCCGAGCCAATGCCACGCCCCTCTTTTGCGGTCAATAGCCTTGGTCGCTGCCTTCTTGCCAGGCTTTGACAAGATTGCCAAAGCGGGTGAATTTGCCTTCGAAGGATAGTTCCACCGAACCGATAGGGCCGTGGCGCTGCTTGCCGATGATGACCTCGGCCTTGCCATAGACGCTTTCCATCACCGATTTCCATTGTGCCATTTTTTCCAACTCATGGTCGCCCGGCTTTTCACGCTCTTTATAATATTCGTCGCGGTAGACGAACATCACCACATCGGCATCTTGTTCGATCGAGCCGGATTCGCGCAGGTCGGAGAGTTGCGGGCGTTTGTCTTCGCGCGACTCGACCTGACGCGAGAGCTGCGACAGGGCGATGACGGGGATGTTCAGTTCTTTGGCGATGGCTTTCAGGCCCTGGGTAATCTCGGACACTTCGTTAACCCGGTTTTCGCCCTTGCCGGTCCCTTTGAGCAGTTGCAGGTAGTCGATTATCAAAACATCCAGACCATGGGTGCGTTTCAGGCGGCGCGCGCGGGCGGCCACTTGCGAGATGGGCAGGGCTGGCGTGTCGTCGATGTAAAGCGGGCAGGCCTCAAGGCTTTTGGCGGCCTCGACAAAGCGGCGGAACTCGGCCTCGGTCATGTCGCCGCGCCGGATTTGTTCCGAAGGCACCTCGGACGCCTCTGACAAGATCCGCGCCGCCAACTGTTCGGCGCTCATTTCCAGAGAGTAAAAGCCGACAACCCCGCCCTCTACCGCGCCTTCCGAACCGTCAAGCAGGCGGCCGCGCTTATAGGCCTTGGCAATATTGAACGCGATATTGGTGGCAAGCGAGGTTTTGCCCATCGACGGGCGCCCGGCAAGAATGAGCAAATCCGACGGGTGCAAACCGCCAAGTTTCTTATCCAGATCAATCAGCCCGGTTGACGTGCCCGCCAGCCCGCCATCGCGTTGATAGGCGGCGTTGGCGACATTGACAGCCTCGGTTACCGCCTTGAGAAAACTTTGAAATCCGCGTTCGGCAACGCCCTGCTCACCAAGTTTGTAGAGCCGCTGTTCGGCCTCGATTATCTGCTCTTTGGGCTCGGATGCGACATCTACTTTGGCGGCCTTGGCGGCAATATCGCGCCCCAGGCCGATCAATTCGCGCCGCACGGCCAAATCATACAGCATCTGCGCATAATCGCGCGCCGCAAAGCTGGAAATCGCAGCACCCGCCAGCCGCGCCAGATAAGATGGCCCGCCAAGCTCTTTCAGCCCCGCATCATCTTCGAGAAACGCCTTCAGGGTGACGGGCGAGGCGAGGGCGTTTTTCTGAATGCGCGCGGCGGCAATCTCAAATATCCGACTGTGGACCGGGTCATAGAAATGCTCGGCCTTCACAAGGCTGGAAATACGGTCATAGACATCGTTATTGGTCAGGATCGCGCCCAGAAGTTGCTGCTCGGCCTCGATGTTATGGGGCAGGGATGCCGTTTCAACCTGTGCTGGAAGTGTGTGCTTGATCGCGGCGATTTCGTTCATGACCTACCTCTTTATCTGCCCGCCTGTCTTCTACGCCATGAATGTGCTGGCCTGAAAGGCCAATAACTCTGTGGATAACCATAGCGAAACCCTGTGGAAAACCGCAAGACTTGTAGAATACACGCCCAACCCTACCATATCTTGCGGAAAACCACAAAGGCCCCCGCCAGATCGGCGATTCTTGGCCGGGTTGTCCCCAAAGCGCCCGCAAAAAAATATCTGGGGGTAACTTTGGCGTCAGGGTTTCGCTGTGTGGGCATCTTGCCAGGCGCGGGGCGCAGTCAGGAAACTTTCAACCTCGGTCAGGGTTGCCTCATCAAAGGCGGCGCTGGCGCGGGCCTCGGCCAGCACATCCCACCATGTACACAGATGATGCAATGTCACGCCATGATCGCCCAGCTTTTGCACCGTATCGGGGAAAATATCGTAATAAAATATCACGGCGGTATGCGCGCAGCTTGCGCCGGTTTCGCGGATGGCATCGACAAAGGACAGCTTGCTGCCGCCATCGGTGGTCAGATCTTCGACCAAAAGCACGCGCTGGCCTTCGGTCATCACCCCTTCGATACGGGCGTTGCGGCCGTAACCTTTGGGCTTTTTGCGCACATAGGTCATCGGCAGCGCCATGCGTTCGGCCACCAAAGCGGCAAAGGGAATGCCCGCGGTTTCGCCGCCCGCGATATTGTCGAAGGCCTCAAACCCGGCATTGCGCATGACGGTGACAGCCATGAAATCCATCAAGGTGGACCGGATGCGCGGATAGCTGATCAACTTGCGGCAATCAATATAGGTCGGGCTTGGCAGGCCCGAGGCCAGCGTGAACGGCGCGGCTGTATTGAAGTGCACCGCTTTGATTTCCAACAGCATCTTGGCAGTCAAGCGAGAGATTTCAGCGGCGGGCGGAAAGCTTGTGGGGATCATTGCTTTGGTCCTTTGTGCCGCATCTGTTTTCAATTATCCCCGCCAAGGGCTGTGCGGACAGGTCGTGTGCCCAAGGCGGGTGTGGGGGAACAGATGCGGGATCAGCAGTCCACATGCCAGTGCACGGGAAAGCCGGGGTTGAAAACGGTAACGGGGCCTGCTTCGGTCAGGATTTTATCAGGCCATTTGGCGGGCTCACCTTTTGTCAGGGTGATCGTTGCCTCGTTCACGGGCAGGCGATAAAAGCCGGGACCGTTGCGGGCGGCAAAATGTTCCAACTTGTCCAGCGCGCCTTCCTCTTCAAACACATGGGCCAACAGGGCCATGGTGTTGGTGGCGGTAAAGCAACCGGCGCAGCCGCAGGCATGTTCTTTCAGCGCGTCAACATGGGGTGCGGAATCTGTTCCCAAAAAGAACCGCGCCTCGCCCGACGTGGCGGCGGCGCGCAGGGCAAGCCGATGCGTTTCGCGTTTGGCCACCGGCAGGCAATAATAATGCGGCTTGATCCCCCCGGCCAGGATATGATTGCGGTTGAGGATCAGGTGATGTGTGGTGATCGTCGCCGCCAGATCATCGCCAGCGCTGCGGGCATAAGCGACGCCTTGCATTGTTGTGATATGTTCCATCACCACCCTTAGGCCGGGCGTCGCGCGGCGCAGCGGGTCCAGCACGCTGTCAATGAACACCGCCTCACGGTCGAAAATATCCACCTCGGGGTCGGTCACCTCGCCATGGACGCACAGCGGCAGGCCAATTTCGGCCATCTTTTCCAGCACGGGGCGCACCTTGTCAAAGTCGCGCACACCGGAATTGGAATTGGTGGTGGCACCAGCAGGATAAAGTTTCACGGCCTTGACCAGCCCGGATGCAGCCGCGGCGGCGACATCAGCCGGGTCTGTGCCTTCGGTCAGGTACAGCACCATCAACGGCTCGAACGTCATGCCTTTTGGCAAGGCTGCCATGATGCGGGCATGATAGGCGGTCGCATCGGCCAGCGTGACCACCGGCGGCACCAGATTGGGCATGATGATCGCACGCGCGAAATGGCGGGCGGTTTCGGGCAGCACGCCGTGCAGCACTGCGCCATCGCGCAAATGCAGGTGCCAGTCATCGGGGCGGGGCATGGTAAGGCTATGTGTCATGGCGCCAAGCGCTAGCCTATTCGCCGCGCGTTTTCCAGAGACAAAAGCCGAAAATCGCGCAATGCCCTGATCGCCTCTTTTGCCACAGGGCTTGGGCCTGTAGCGCCTCCAGTTCCGATTGAAACCACCTTGGCGCCGCCAATCCCGAGGCAGGGGGGGTGGCTGCGTTTCAATACGGTAAAGCCAGGCGCGCACAGGCACAATCGGGCCGTGCCCGGCGCTTTTTGTTTGCTGTTGCGGTGTATCAACAGGCCGGGTTTACAAACGGGGCAGGTTATTGTTCCTCTAGTGAGCCGCTTTTTTCAAGCCTTTCCAGATATTTACGAAATCCAGGGGCGCGTAGCCTGCTGGTCACGGATCGGCAGATCATGGCTTCGCGTCTGGGGTGGCCCGCCTCGCCACAGGCCCGTAAAATCCAACGCAGATAGCTGCCAAAGCCGCGGCGTTCGCGCCAAAGATTGCTATAGGTTCTGGCTGTCAGCTTGCCCTCGCAGGCGGCCTTCACCAACTTTGGCAAAATTCCCATTTCAGACAAAGCCGCGCTTGCACTGTCGCCCAGAAAGCGTGCCTTCAGGTTGATGACATGGGGTTTGCGAAACAGCGCTACATGCATCGCATCCAGCCGCATATAAGGATCATGCAGGGTGAACACCTGGTTGGCCCCCTCTATCATATCGGGGGCATAGCCGTAGCGATCATTGAAATTCAGGCGGCGGGCGTGCATGAATCGGGTATCCCAACCGGCGATCTCGGGGTCGAGCGAGGCGCGGGGTTGCACAAGCAAAGCGGTGCAGCCAGGGGCCACGACCGAAAAGGCCGCCGCCGCATAGGCGCCCATGCCTGTGCCATAAAAGACCACGCGGTCATAATCGTCAAAGAACGATGTATCCACCAGCCTGTCCAGATAGGCAAAGACCGCCTTGTCACGATACCAGGTTTCGCCTTCGCTGATCAGGCTGAGATGTGACCAGCCGTTTTGCGTGGCCTGGCCAAAAATATGCGGCATCTGGCCCGGTTCCAGCGCTTGTATATCTTCCAGCCGATCAAAGCTGACAACCAGCGTGCTGCCGTCTTCATTCAAGATTGCCCAGTGATGTTCGCCCAACGCCTCGAACGCCCCGGAACCCTCGCCCATTTCACGCAACAAAGCCAGCCATCGCGCGCGGTCAAAGGGCTGGGCAGGTTTGGGGGCAGAGGCTTTGGTCTCTTCAATTTGGGACATAGGGAATTTACCACTCACACTATTCGGGTTTCGGCACAATTTGACTGTAAAGATATATATGCCTGCGTGACGTGGCACAAAAGGGGCGCAGATCTGGGCAATACGGTGGCATGAACGGGTTTTTGCGAAACAGCCAGTCAGGATTGTTGCCAAGCTGGGGTCAAACCCTGGGGTTCGGTTTGGCCCCGTGCTGCCAGATCAGCCGCGCCTGACTTTCGGTCAAGCACCGGGCTGGGCGTGACAGCATAAGCCGCCCGAACAACTCGCGCCAGTTTTCATCCTGCATCAAATCTGCAAAGCGCTGTTTGCGCCAAAGCACCGCGTTTTGGTGCAGGTCATTCAGGACAATGTCGGCGCGCAACTCGGCCAAAAGCGGTTTGCTGCGGGGGGCAAGGGCCTGAATGCTCAGGTCCTCCACCTCGCTGAAGTTCCGTTCTGCCCAATAGCCCAGATCAAAGTTTGAGGCGTCACGATTGGCGCGCCCGCGGTCACATTTCACCAAATAGCTTTCCATCGCCCCCAAGGCATAATGGTTCAACTGCGCCAGCCCGTAATTGTCACGGCCAAAAGGTGAGAAAATGCGCCCGCGGTGAAACTCGGGCGGCAATTCGCGCCCCGTCCCATCAAACCAGCGCTGGGCATCGGTATTTCGCGGGCTGCGTGGCCGATGAACGCCCAGCTTTTCATAGCTGCCATCATTGCGAAACAGCGTTTTGAACAGCGCCGCCCGCCAAGGCCAATGCAGCACGGCAGGGGCGGTCCGGGTAAAGACCTCTGTGACAGGACGATCTTCATAACCGATGAGGCCCGCATTGCCAAACAGCCGCCACGTCAACGGAATTGCCGTGGCCTGGGGCAGGGCGGCCAGCAGCGCGGGCAAGCGGTGGTCACCCACATGGATATTGACGAACTCATCAATGTCGAAAACCAAGATCCAATCGGCCGCTTTGACCAGCGGGTGTTTGTCGGCCGCTTTCAGCGCCGCCCATTGCGGCCCCTCATTGTGCGGGCCATCGTTGCGGATATGGGTCAGGTGCCCCATTTCTTGCAATCGGTCCAGGATTGCATCGGTGCCATCCGTGCAATCATTGGAAAATACAAGAAAATCGGTAAAGCCACAGGCCCGGTGATGCGCCAGCCATTCCAGAATGAATGCGCCTTCATTGCGCAGTGTCAGAATGGCGAGGGCGCGCATGTGGTCAGCCTTTCTGCCGGGTCTGCCTGTAGGCGCGCGCCAGTGGGCCGCGTTTCTATCAGGCGTTTCTGGAAAAGCGCTGGATATTTCCCTTGATCCAGGCGCCCGCTGCCTGCGGTGCGGCGGTATAGTGACAAGTCAGCTTTGGCTGGCCCCCCTTTCGCCACGGCCCCTGAGGCACGGCAGCGCTTCGGCAGGCCGCCAAAGCCGGTGTTTGGAAACCCTGTCCCGCTCAATGCCCGGCCTCACCATCATGTTCTACCGTAAAGAAAAAATCCGGGGCAAGGTCGCGTTCATGCAAATCCTCGGGAATAACGGCCGGGCCGGCAGAAAACACTGCCGACCCAAAATGTTGCTGCAATTTGCACAGCCGTTCCATACGCGCGCCTGTCAGCTCGGCGTAGAAGGTGCGATAGTTTTCCGTCTCCAGCAGCTCCGCAATCTTGGCGCGGTGGCACGCCACAGAAAATTGATGCGCCGCGCGGATATCGGGGTCGGCCATCAGCCGGTCATATTCGGCCCGCATCAAGGGGATCATGCGTTGAATGGATTGGTCTTGTTGCAGATTATGATTCATCCGAAACCAATAGTTCAATCCCTGATCCCGATCGACATGGTTCACCCGGCCCCGATCACGCTTGACCAAAAAACTTTCAGCCGAGCGAACGGCGTAATGATTCAGGCTGACCCAATCATAGCCATAAGTTTCTAGCGTAGAGCGCCAGCCATTGCGGAACATCGTGCGGGGCAGGGGCTTGCCTGACCCGTTCAGCCATTTTACCCGGTCCCACAGATCAGGGATCAAGCCCTTGGGCCGATGCACCCCCAGCTTTTTATAGATGTCGATATTGCGATACAGCGTCTTGAATCCCCAAGCCTGATGCGGCTTGCGGATCACCTCGGGCGCGCAGGCGGTGAACTGCTCCAGCAAGAAATGGTCTTTATAGCCGTGCACATCATTATTGCCAAACAGCCGCCAGGTCAGCGAGATCATATTCGCCTCGCCCATCGCTTTGTAAAGCGCGTTCAAAGTGCCGTCACCGATCTTGATGTTGATAAACTCATCCACATCCATGCAGATGCCCCAGCCGCAGTCTTGCATCACAGGTTCGGATTCCGCCGCCTGCAAGGCCGCGTGCTGTGGCTTTAGCTGGCCGCCCGGAACGAACGGGTTTACCCGATGCTGCACGATGCCCTTGGTTTGCAACATATCAAGCATGGTATCGGTGCCGTCGGTGCAATCATTGGTATAAATCAGGAAATCATCGACACCGATCGCGCGGTGATAGGCCAGCCATTCAAGGATAAACGGGCCTTCGTTTTTCATCGTTGTCACAATCGCCGTGCGCCCGGCGCGGGTTGCGGCTTTGGGCGCGGCCTTCATTTCCGAAACGGGGGCACGAACGGGTTTATGGAAGAAGACGTGTTCGGCCATGGCGACCAGCGCGGCGCTTTCAACCAATGAGGTCTTGGGGGCCAGTTCCGAGGCATTGCGCCCCGGCACCTTGATCGCCATCGCCCGGAAAAACGGCAGGGCCGACTGCGGGTCCGGGTTGGTATAGGCCACCCGCATCATCCGCCATGTGTTTGACAAACCCGCCTTTTTCGGGGCGACGCCCCAGCGCATCACCGGCTTGCCAATATCGAACGGCGCGCAGATATGGTCACCAAACAGCGCCTCTGCGCCATTGCGCACGCGCCACGGGTAAATGCGCTGACCCGCCAGCAAGATCACGCCATTTCTGGCCGTGACGCATTGGTCAAAGGCATTTTCTGTACCCTCGGGGGGCGGGGCCAGAATATCTGGCACATCCAGCGTCAGCACCGCGCGGGCAGCGGCCAAAAACCGCCATTTCACCGCCTCAAAGATCAGGCCTTCGCCCAAAGGCGCGCGCCACGGGTCGGGCGCTGGCGGCTCCATGCGGTCCTTGCCGGGGGCATCGGGGGCAAGGAAAGGGTGGTTTTCCGGCCCATAGCCCGGCTTGCCCAGTGGCACCGGACAATCCAGCAGCACAAGGCGGATATCAATATCTTTCATCGCGTTGGCCAGCTTTGCCGCCCAACGCGCCGGGTTGGCATCGGGCAGGCGGTTCACAATCAACGCCCCTGTCGCGCCGTGATGGCGGGCATGATAGCCCAGCCATTCGGCAATCTGCGCCGGGCTTTCCTCGGTCCGAAAGCCGAGCAGGCAATTGCGCCCCGCCAGATACGCATATTCCGCTGGTGTCGCCTCCAGTTCCAGCGTTGTGCCATCGGCCCGCGCCAAAACCACCGCGCCCTCGGCCTCGACGGCTATCATTGCCGCGCCCGAGACATCGCGTAAATCCAGCGGCACAGCGCAGCCCGCAACCGGGTCGGGGGCAAAACTGTCAATTCTGGTGCCATTGCCGAAAAAGAGATGCACACGGCTGGATGAAACCCGCACAGTTTCCAAAAGCAGGCCCAAACCATCGGCACCCAACACCCGCGCGCCCAATTGGCGGTGGAGCATCTGGCCAATTTCCTCAGCCGGTTTTGTGGGTTTCTTGCCCATAACTTGCCCCATTCATCCCTGAAAAGCGACCTTATGCCACCTTTGCCCGATGGGTTTATCACGGAAATGATGCACCGGCCAAGCAAACCCTGAGGATAATCACCGCTAGCCATTGGCAAATCATCATAATTTCGACAGATTGTATCTTTATGGCTGTTTGCCTTGAGGCCTTTCTTACATATCGCTGTCTGAAATCAAGGATTTCAACGCGTTATGTGGTAGGTTATGTTTCAAGTCAAAGTCGAAACGCGATATCTGCATCAGTGACCGGGCGCAGACCACCGCAACGACGCCCAGAAAAAAATCAGGCCATGGGTGTGGCCAGACAACAGCAAGGCAGCAAAGAATGGCACGGATACGCGAGGTTGGCACAGTTTGGATCGGCGGCAGTCTAAGCTGGATGGAGCAGCTTTGCCTGAAAAGCTTTGTGGACCAAGGCCAGAAGATCACGCTTTTTTCCTATGCAGATATTCCGAATGTGCCGGAAGGGGTTATCTGTCGCGATGGGCGCGACATTCTCGATACCGATGATTTTATCAAATATGAAAAGAAAGACAGTTTCGCGCTGTTTGCCGATTATTTCCGCATTCATATGATCGCGCAAAACCCCGGCATGATCTGGGTTGATACCGATGTGTATTGCCACCGGCCCATGGCCTATGACAGCGATTATGTGCTGGGGTTTGAATTGCCGGGCGAACACCGGGTGAATAATGCGGTGCTGGGCCTGCCTGCGGATTGCGCGATGCTGGCCGATATGCTGGATTTCATGCAAGATCGCCACGCGGTGCCGCCGTTCCTGAAACAAAGCCTGCAAGAGGAATACCGCGCCGCAGCCGCAGCAGGCGCGCCGGTGCATGTCAGCCAGCAGCCCTGGGGGGTCTGGGGGCCGCTGATGGTAACGCATTTTGCCCATAAACATCAGATTTTGGACAAGGTGCAGCCGCTCGACGCGTTTTATCCGATCACCTTTCCCGATCGGCTGAAATTCCTGCGCCCCGCAGGCAAGCTGGAAAAGCTGTTGTCGCCCCGGACCACGGCGCTGCATCTTTGGGCCTCGAACAAACGCGAGTTGGGGCGGCGGCATGGTGGCGTGCCGCCCGAGGGCAGCTATCTGGCCGCCTTGCTGGCCCGCCATGATATCCAGCCCGAAACCGCGCCGATCACGGGCCGGGGGCGGCATGTGTTTGATGCGGGGCTGGTGGGGCTGGTGCCACTGGATGCTGTGGGGCGCTTTGCCGATATCGGCGGCACGGCGCAGGCCACAGCGCTGGCGGCCTGGGGCAAATGGGGCTGTGCGATTGACCTGATTGATATTGACCCCAAGGGCGGTTGGCCGGAAACCCCATCCGATTGGGTCGCCCCCTATCGGCAATTCCTGACCGATAACGGCGTGCCCTTTGACCGGATTCGGGTGGTGGCCAAGCCAGAAGATCTTGTGCCAGCGCAGCTTGTCACCAACCTGTCGGGGTTTGGCGATGTGCACAAGATTGGCCCTTTGGACGTGGTTCTGAACCGTGGCCTTGCCCCGTCGGGCTGCCTGATTACCGATATCCGCAAGGGTTCGGGCGCATATCCGTTTTTAAGACCGCGCGGCACGGTTGCGCAACTGAGCAGCCGAAATGAGGGTGGCAAAGACATTCATCGGGTTTTGTTTACCGCTTCGGATGTCATCGTTCCGATGGTCGCGCAAGCCGAAGAAAGCTGGGCCGAAATCGCTGCTGGCCTGGCGGGCAAGGACGGGTTTTACCGCGAAGGGGGTGAGCATGCGATGCTGTTCATCAAGCGCTCGGATACATTGGTGGTGACGTTTGACAACCTTGATATCGCGATGGAAAAACGCGATGACAAGCGGCCTTGGGGGTTTGCCTTTATTGAGAAACAGGGCTGGTCGATGCTGGGGGTGACGGCGGCGGGCTGGACCTGGTTTCGTGACCCTTGGGTGTATGCGCAGTTTGATGACTTGAAAGAAAATGGGTTTTTCAAGCCTTTCAAGCGCGTGGTGTTTTACGGCGCATCAATGGGCGCCTATGGGGCCTGCGCCTTTGCGCTCGCCTGTCCTGGGGCGGATGTGGTGGCAATCTCACCGCAATCAACGCTGGACAAAACGCTGGTGCCGTTCGAGACGCGGTATAAAACCGCTTGGGGCCGGGATTTTTCGGGGCCGTATGGCGATGCGGCCCATGTGTCGGCCACGGCGGGGCGGGTCACGCTGATCTATGACCCCTATGAGCCGCTGGATGCAGGCCATGTGAACCGCTTTAACGCCGCGAACGTGGTGAAACTGCGCGCGCCGCTGTTGGGGCATCGGTTGGGGTCAAGCCTGCAACAGATGGGAATTCTGTCGCCCATCGTGCTGGCCGCGTTGAATGGCACCCTGAGCGAAGCGGAGTTTTACCAAAAGCTGCGGGCGCGCAAAGGGTTTGCCCGCTATCAAAAAGAGCTGTTCAAACGGGCCTTGGACAAAGGCCACCCAGAGCTTGCCCGCCGTATGGGTCGCTGGGTGCTGACCCATGGCGGCAACCGGCATATTCGCAAGGCGATGGAAAAGATGTAAGGGGCCTCTCCCGCCATTCGTTGCGTTTTGCCAAGGCAAAAAGCGCCTCAAGGTTGGGCCGGGCCGCACCCCTGAAAAGGGGCGCGGCGGTTGCGCCCAAAGGCAAAGGGTTATCGCAGTCGCCATGAGAACCGTTGGGAAATCGCGGCTGCGCGATGGCGAAGGCCGCCGCTTTCAAAGCCGTCCTGACCCGAAACCTTATCCCTTTCCAAAATGACAGCTTGTTTTTTGCTACGCAGATTGCTGTGATAGGGGGAACCGTTGAGGAGGGCATAGGATGCAGAAGCGCATTTTTTCCATGTTTGCGGCGGCGTTCCTTGTGGCGTCGATGGCCGTGTTTGTGACCTGTGGCGCAGCGGCGGAAACGCTGTATGTCAAGCAAACCAATGACGGTTATCTGAACCTGCGCACGGGGCCGGGGGTGCAGTTCGACATCTTGCAGCGCATGTATCCCGGTGATGCGGTTGACGTGCTGGAGGTGAGCGGCACATGGTACCGCGTGCAGCACCAAGCCGGGCGCATGGGCTGGACTTCGGGAAAATTTCTTGAGGCGCGTCTGGCATTCGGTCAATTGCTTACCGTCACGCAAACCAATGACGGCTATCTGAACCTGCGCGCCGGGCCGGGGGCGGGCTATGATATCATTCGCCGCATGTACCCCGGCGACCGTGTGCGCCTGCTGGATGCGCAAGGCGCATGGCGACGGGTCGAGATGATAAATGGCGTGGCGGGTTGGGCGCATGGGGGCTATTTGATGGAATGATCGGGTATCTGGGCCCGATATCATCATGGCGTTTTGATGTTGACCCGAAACAGAGCCCATCACATACCGCGTTGAAATCCAAGACTTAAGGCCGCGATAGATGCGCCAGATTCAAGGCGAAACGCTTTGGCGGTTTCACGCTTGATGAACCACTCGGGGATCGGACAAAATCTGCGGTGATCAGATGGGGTGCGCGCCCCTTGGCGGCGCTATGCCTGCGCATCGCAGGCAAGGGGCCCTCCGCCGAATTGTAGCCGGCGGAGGGGGAATGGTCTTAGAAAAACGCCTGCAAGCCGGTGATCGCACGGCCCAAAATCAGGGCGTGCACGTCATGGGTGCCTTCATAGGTATTCACCGTTTCAAGGTTCACCATATGGCGCATGATCTGGTAATCTTCCTGAATCCCGTTGCCGCCATGCATGTCGCGGGAATGGCGGGCGATTTCCAGCGCCTTGCCGCAATTGTTGCGCTTGACGATAGAGATCATCTCTGGTGCGGCATTCGCCTCATCCAACAGCCGCCCAACGCGCAGGCTGGCCTGCATACCCAGCGAAATATCAGTCATCATATTTGCCAGTTTCAGCTGGTAAATCTGGGTTTGCGCAATGGGTTTGTTGAACTGCTTGCGGTCCAGCCCGTATTGGCGGGCGGCATGCAGACAAAACTCTGCCGCGCCCAGAACACCCCATGAAATGCCATAGCGCGCCCGGTTAAGGCAGCCAAACGGCCCTTTCAAGCCTTCGACATGTGGCAGCAAGGCATCTTCGCCCACTTCCACATCCTTCAATACGATTTCCCCGGTGATCGAGGCGCGCAAAGAAAGTTTGCCACCGATTTTCGGTGCCGAAAGCCCCTTCGTGCCCTTGTCCAGCACAAAGCCGCGAATCTTGCCGCCATGCGCGTCAGATTTCGCCCAGACCACGAAAACATCGGCGATGGGAGAGTTGGAAATCCACATTTTGGCGCCGTTCAAAACATAGCCATTGGCGGTTTTCTTGGCGACGGTCTTCATCCCGGCGGGGTCAGAGCCTGCATCAGGCTCGGTCAGGCCAAAACAGCCAATCCATTCGCCGCTTGCCAGTTTGGGCAGATATTTCTTGCGCTGTTCTTCAGAACCATAGGCATAGATCGGATACATCACCAAGCTGGATTGCACCGACATCATCGAGCGATAGCCCGAATCCACCCGCTCCACCTCACGCGCGATCAGGCCGTAAGCCACATAAGAGGCGCCAATGCCGCCGTATTCCTCGGGCACGGTCACACCCAAAAGGCCCATCTCGCCCATCTCGCGGAAAATGCCGGGATCGGTGGATTCGTCACGATAGGCGGCCGTGATGCGGGGTTGCAGCTTTTCCTGGGCATAGGTGCGGGCAGCATCGCGCAGCATCCGTTCTTCTTCGGTCAATTGGTCGTCGATACGAAAGGGGTCTTCCCAATCGAAACGGCCCAGATCGGGGGCATCCTTGGCTTTCAGTTTTGGCTTGTCCATCGCGCGGCTCCATTTCAGCAGGGTCTGGCTGTAAATAGCCGCAAACCGACCCGTATTCAAATGAATAAGCTTTGCAAGTTGATGAGCTTTGCGCATAAAGTCAGGGGATGCGCCACGCCTATACCCCCACCTTGCCCGAACTTCAGGCCTTTGTCCAAGCCGCCCGCACCGGCACGGCCACCCGCGCCGCCGCAGCCCTTGGGCTGACGCAAAGCGCGATCAGCCGGGCGCTGACCACGCTTGAGGCGCGGCTGGGGGTGGCGCTGTTTCACCGTATCCGCCAGCGTCTTGTGCTGTCCGATGCTGGCCGCGCGCTTTTGCCCGAGGCCGAGCGGCTGCTGGCCGATCTGGACCGCGCAGCGCTCACCGTCATGTCCTTTGGCGGGCACCGTGATGTGCTGCGGTTGGCGGTGTTGCCGACCTTTGCAGCCCTTTGGCTGATCCCGCGATTGTCAGATTATGCCGCCCTTGCGCCCCAGGTCACCTTTGACATGACCGCCACCCTGACCCCGTTGGATTTTGAACGTGACCCGCGCGATGTTGCCATTATCCGGGCGCAACCCCCGCTGCGGGGCGCGCAGATGGATATTCTGGCCGAGGAGCGGCTGGTCGTGGTGGCCGCCCCGGCGCTGTTGCCCAAGGTGGGAAAGCTGGAAGATGCCGATCTGGCCCGCCTGCCATTGTTGCAGCAGGCAACGCGGCCGAACCTGTGGCTTGATTGGTTTTTGAACGCGGGGCTGGACCCGATCACCATTTTGCGCGGCGCGCGGTTTGAACAGTTCGGCATGGTGCTGGCGGCGGCACGGGCGGGGCTTGGGCTGGCGCTGGTGCCGGAATTGTTTGTAGCGCCTGACCTTGCTGCGGGGGGATTGCGGCTGGCCTCGGCCCGGTCGATGATTTCGGGCACGCCCTATGCGCTGACCTATCCGCAGCGCAGCCTTGAGATTGCGGCATTCCGGCAGTTTCGCGACTGGATTTTGGCCGATGCCCCGAAACAGCCTTTGCAGGAAATACCGCAGGCTTTGGCTTGACCCTGCCGCCACAGAATGCCGACGGTGCGATGGGGGCTGGAACGCAGCTTGACAAAGCGTTTCAAGTCAAAGACGAAACGCCGTAACAGCAAGAGTTCGCCGCACGGCCTGATCAGCCGCGTTGCAGCTTTACCGGCTCAGATCGCCCAAGTTTCAGGAAATGTGCCATGAAAGGTTTGGTCGCGTCTTCGTCGCGCGTCGCCGCATAAAGGCGCTTTGTGATCACTTGCGGCCCCAATGGACGCGTCACATAATCTGCGTTGCTGCGCAAATCCCGCAGCACCCAATCAGGTAGCACAGAAACCCCCCGGTTCGACCCCACCAGCATCAAGATTACGGCGGTCAGCTCTACCGCCCGTGTGCCGCGGGGTTCCACCTTGGCCGGCGTCAGCAATTCGGTGAACACATCCAGCTTGTCGCGCGTTACCGGATAGGTGATCAGCATCTGGTCGCGAAAATCCTCGGCCTCGATCATCGGTTTTTTCGCCAGCGGGTTTTGGGCGCTGGCAACGAACATCGGGTGATAATCAAACAGCGGGTTAAAAACCACATTCGCCAAAGCTATGGGATCGCTGGAGATTACCAGATCCACTTCCTCGCGCTGCAAGGCTGGCAGGGCCTCGAAGGCCAGACCTGCGCGAATATCCACATCCACCTCGGGCCAGGCGCGGCGGAACAGTTCCAACACCGGGAACAGCCATTCAAAACAGGCGTGACATTCGATCGCGATATGCAGCCGCCCGGTCTTGCCCGATCGCAACCCGCGAAACTCTTCTTCCAGCGCGTCAATCTCGGGTAAAATCCGTTCGGCCAGCCGCAGCATCCGTATTCCCGCCGCCGACAGTTTCAGCGGCTTGGAGCGGCGCACGAACAATTCCACCCCGGCCTGATCCTCCAACCCTTTGACTTGATGGCTTAGCGCGGATTGCGTCATGTTCAGCATATCGGCAGCACGGGCAAGGCCGCCGGCCTGATGAATGGCCCGGATGGTACGCAGGTGGCGGAACTCTATGTGCATTATGTGGTCAACCTCATAAACATGATTAGTATAATGAATTTGTCTCACATCGCAAAATCGGCGACAAGAGGGGTCAGAGCAGGAGCTTATATAATGACCCAGACACCGAACATCTCATTCGAATTTTTCCCACCGCAAACGCTGGATGCCTCGTTCCGGCTGTGGGACACAGTGCAAACGCTGGCGCCCCTGAACCCCAGTTTCGTATCGGTGACTTATGGGGCAGGCGGCACGACGCGCAAACTGACGCATGAGGCCGTGGGCGCGATTGCCAATAATTACGGGCTGAACGTGGCGGCACATCTGACCTGCGTTGATGCGACCCGCGCCGAAACGCTTGAGATCGCCGAAAGCTATGCTGCGGCAGGGGTCACAGAAATTGTCGCCCTGCGTGGCGATGCCCCCAAAGGGGCGCCGCGCTTTACCCCCCATGCCGATGGTTTTGCCTCTTCGGTAGAGCTGGTTTCGGCGCTGGCCAAGACCGGAAAATTCACCATTCGCGTCGGCGCCTACCCCGAACCGCACCCCGATGCCGCCGACAGCCTTGCCGATGTGCGCTTTCTCAAGCGTAAGATCGACGCGGGGGCGACCAGCGCCATGACCCAGTTTTTCTTTGAGGCGGAAACTTTCCTGCGATTCCGCGATGCCTGCGCCAAAGAAGGGATCACCGCCCCCATTATTCCGGGTATCTTGCCGATCCAGTCATGGGCGGGCACCAAGAAATTCGCTGCCCGCTGCGGCACGCAAGTTCCTGCATGGCTGGATGACGCGTTTGCTGCCGCCAAGCGCGACGGCCGCGAGGAATTGCTGGCAACCGCCCTGTGCACCGAGCTGTGCGATACGCTGATGCAAGAAGGGGTGAAGGATTTGCATTTCTACACCCTGAACAAGCCGCACCTGACCCGTGAAGTCTGCCACGCCCTTGGTGTAACGCCACAAGTGGCTTTGCAGAACGTGGCCTGAGGCTGCGGCAGACAGGTTTTTGAAACGACCCTGGAACCTTAGGGGCGGCGCAATCCGCCCCCTTTTTATTTGCCAGCCCTCATTTGCGTCGTCCAACGCGTGGGATGCCGGATGTTACGGTTTGATATTTTGCGACCGGGTGCGGCGGTTGCCCGCGCGTTCGGTTCCAGAACGCCGGACCACCAAGCCCGATCCACACTGGAATCATCATCAAAAGCCCGGCACTGAAGCCGCCCGCATGTGCCCAATAGGCGACGCCGCCGTCATCACCGGATACAGAAAACCCGCTGAGCAGTTGCAACCCGAACCAGACGATCAGCATCACCCAGGCCGGAATTGGGAAAATCCGGAAAAAGATTACAATAATCAACAAGATATCAATCTTGGCGCGGGGAAACAGCAGCAGATAGCCGCCCATCACCCCCGCAATCGCCCCCGAGGCCCCGATCATCGGCACCCCCGAGGCTGGATCTGCAAAAATCTGCAATCCGGCTGCGGCCAGCCCGGACAACAGGTAAAACCCCAGATAGCGGGCATGCCCCAGAATATCTTCCAGATTGTCACCAAAGATATATAAAAACAGCATGTTACCGGCTAAGTGCATCAACCCCGCATGCAGAAACATCGAGGTGAACAGCCCATGCACGCCATGCCCCGCCATCACGCGGCGCGGCACCACGCCCCATTCAATAAAGAACATGGCAAGCCGGGGCTCATTCGGAACGGTCAGCCAATAGCTTGCGAAAATCCCGACATTCAACAGGATCAGGCCATAAGTGACATAGGGCACCCGCCCCGAAGGGTTATGATCGCGGATCGGAAACATCGCTTCTAACTTCCCGATCCGCAGCCACAGGTCAAGCCCTGTTCAAACCCGGCTCACGCTTCTCCCATTTCGGCCAGAAGTTGCGCGTTGCCGCCCGATGCGGTGGTGTCGATGCAGACATGACGTTCCAGCCGGACATGCGCGGCATCGGGCATGCCCCCGATCAGCGGCAAGATTGCCCCTTTGCGGGCTGCCAAAGCCTGCGCATAGGCGCGGCCCTGATCCTTGTCGCCCCACCACAACGCACCTGAAAAGCCGTCCAGTTGGGTCAAGGCGGTGGCCTGCAGGCCAGCAGCCTCGACAGCCTCACCGCCAAGTGCGCGAACGGCTTCGGCCTGTGCCAAGGCTTGTGCGCGGTTTGGCCCAAGGCACAACAGCGGCGCACGGGCAAAGGCCGAAAGCCGGTTTGATTCGCCCGTTGGCCCCGGCAGGTCAAGCACATGCAAGCTTCGGCGCGGAGTGGCCTCGGCGTGCAACGACTTTTCGACATCGGCCTGCGTGCAGGTGGCGGCAACGCCATCCAGCACAGGTGCCGCCACCTGCGTAAACCGTGCGATGTAATCAGGCCCGCCCGCCTTTGGCCCTGTGCCAGAAAGGCCCTCGCCGCCAAAGGGTTGGCTGCCAACGACCGCGCCGATCTGGTTGCGGTTCACATAGGTATTGCCGACGTTGATCCGGGCCACTACCCGCTCTACCCGGTCATCAATCCGGCTGTGCAGGCCAAAGGTCAACCCGTAGCCCATCGCGTTCACATCGTCGATCACCTTGTTCAGCCCACCGGCGCGCCAAGGCGCAATATGCAGCACAGGCCCAAAGATTTCGCGCGGCATATCCGCAATGCCCGTCACCTGAATAACCGTTGGCGGAATGAATGTGCCATTCTCTGGCACCGTACCCTCTTTCAGCACCCGCCCCTGGGCGCGTGCCGCCTCGATATAGGCGCGAATCTCGGCCTGTGCCTCGGCATCAATCACCGGGCCGACATCGGTCGCCAGATCCCAGGGGTTGCCCGCTTCCAGGTCATCCATCGCGCCGAACAGCATTTCCTTGACGGTGTCAGAAATATCATCCTGCAAATATAAACAGCGCAGCGCCGAACAGCGTTGCCCTGCCGACTGGAAACTGGAGGCCAGAATATCACGCACCGCCTGTTCCGGCAGCGCGGTGCTGTCGACCACCATCGCATTCAGGCCCCCGGTTTCCGCAATCAGTGGTGCGGTCGGGTCCATATGCTGGGCCATGTTGCGGCGGATGCGCTGGGCGGTCTCGGTTGATCCTGTAAAGCACACGCCCTTGACGCGGGCATCGCCCGTCAGCCCTGCACCCACAACCGCACCTTCGCCCGGCAACAGTTGCAAGGCCGTCTCTGGCACGCCCGCCTTATGCAGCAATTCCACCGCAAAGGCAGCAATCAACCCGGTTTGTTCCGCCGGTTTGGCCAGCACCGCATTGCCCGCCGCCAAAGCCGCCGCAATCTGCCCCGAGAAGATCGCCAGCGGGAAGTTCCACGGGCTGATGCAGGTGAAAACACCGCGCGCCGGCGTGGTCAGCGCCTCGCCTTGATCGGCGTAATAGCGCATGAAATCAACCGCTTCTCGCAATTCACCCACGGCATCCAGCAAGGTTTTTCCTGCCTCGCGCGCCAGCAAGGCAAAGATTTTGCCAAACTCGGCCTCATACAGATCGGCGGCACGGCGCAGCACTGCAGCCCGCTCGGCCGGGGCTGCATCCCAAGGGGTCGCTGCTGCCAAAGCGGTTTCGATATCGGGGGCGGCGGCGGGCAAAACATGCCCCACCACAGCGCCGGTTGCCGGGTTGGTCACCGCCCAGCGTTTGCCCCCCGCAACCGATCCCGCAAGCATCGGGCGCGCTTCGAACAACGTGGTCTCAAACGGGCCACGCGCCGCCTCGATTGCCGCCAGATCGCGGCTGTCGGTCAAATCCCAGCCCTGCGAGTTGTCGCGCGTGCCAAACAGCCGTGGCGGCGTGCGCAAAATCGGGCTTTCCACCGGGGTCATCGCCTCCATTGCTGCAATCGGGCAGGCGGCAACCTCTTCTGGGGGCACGGCCTCGTCCACGATCTGATTCACGAAACTGCTGTTCGCGCCGTTTTCCAGCAAGCGCCGCACCAGATAGGCCAGCAAATCGCGATGCGCCCCCACCGGGGCATAAATCCGGCAGCGCGTACCGTCTTGCGCCAACACGATATCATGCAGCCGCTCGCCCATGCCATGCAGGCGCTGAAATTCAAAGCTGCGCTTGTCGGTGGCCATATCCAGAATGGCGGCAACGGTATGGGCGTTATGGGTGGCAAATTGCGGATAGATCCGATCGGTCATGCCCAGCAGCTTTTTGGCATTGGCCATGTAAGACACATCGGTCGCCTGTTTGCGGGTAAAGACCGGAAAGCTTTCCAGCCCCATGACCTGCGCGCGCTTTACTTCGGCGTCCCAATAGGCACCTTTGACCAAACGCACCATGATCTTGCGGTCCAGCCGTTCTGCTGTGCCATAAAGCCAGTCGATAACCGGCCCCGCACGCCTGCCATAGGCCTGCACCACCACGCCGAACCCATCCCAGCCCTTCAGGGCCTTATCCGCCAGCACCGCCTCGATCACCTGAAGCGATAGCGCCAGACGGTCTGCCTCTTCGGCATCAATGTTGAACCCCAGCCCGGCAGCCTTGGCCAGACCTGCAAGTGCGCGCACCCGTGGCACCAGTTCTTCCATCACCCGCCCACGCTTTGCGACCTCATAGCGCGGATGCAGCGCGCTAAGTTTTACCGAAATTCCCGGATTGTCGCGGATGTCTTGCGACTTTGCCGCCTTGGCAATTGCCGTGATCGCCGCCGTATAGGCCAGATGATAGCGCCGCGCGTCCTGTTCGGTGCGCGCGGCCTCGCCCAGCATATCATAGGAATAGGTAAAGCCCTTGCCCTCCAATTCCCGCGCGCGTTTCATCGCGGCCTCAATGGTTTCGCCCAAAACGAATTGCTTGCCCATTTCTTTCATCGCCCGCGAAACGGCGGTCCGAATCACTGGCTCTCCCAAACGCTTGACCGCTCCGCGCAGGCTGTTTGCGATACCGGGCTGACGGTCGTCTAGGACGCGGCCCGTCAGCATCAGCGCCCAGGTTGAGGCATTCACCAGGCTTGAGGCAGACTTGCCCAGATGCTTGCCCCAGTCGGACGGGGCTATCTTATCCTCGATCAGCGCATCCATCGTATCGGCATCAGGCACCCGCAACAGCGCTTCGGCAAGACACATCAGCGCAATGCCCTCATCGGTTGACAGCCCGTATTCGGCCAGAAAAACTTCCATCAGCCCCGGCTTGGCACTGGCGCGGATCGCGCGGACCAGATCTGCACCTTGTGCGGCAATGCGGGCGCGGTCATCGGGTGTCAAACCCGCCTCGGCGATCATCTCGCGCACCAGTGCGGCCTCGGGGCGCAGGGCGTGTTGGTCTACAATGGTCCAGGCAGTGTCAATAGAATCGCGGGGCATGGGCAAACTCTCCTCTTTCTCCTAATATACGCGGGAATCAAAAGCCATTCGTCCCGATTTGCGTCAATCGGCAGGCGTTTTGGCCGATTGCAGGCCGATTGCAGGGGGAATGCAGATGCCATCAGCGCCGTTTGAACTGGATCGCTTTGATCAGGCGATTCTGCGGGTGCTTGCCACCGAAGGCCGCATCAGCGCGACCGAGCTTGCGCGCCGTATCGGCCTGTCAAAATCACCGACCCAGGCCCGCATGAAACGCTTGGAAGAAACCGGGGTTATCACGGCCTATCGCGCCCAGCTTGACCCGATCAAGATGGGGCAGGCCCATGTGGCCTTTGTTGAGGTGCGGCTGTCGGACACCCGCGAAAGCGCGTTGCAAGCGTTCAACAAGGCCGTGCTGGCGATTCCCGAGGTCGAAGAGTGCCATATGATGGCCAGCCGATTTGATTACCTTTTGAAAGTGCGCACTGGAGATATTCAGGATTACCGGCGGGTCCTGGGCGAGCGGATATCTTCGCTGCCGCATGTTGCCTCTACCTCGACCCATGTCGCGATGGAGGCGGTCAAAGAGATGGGGGCCTGAATGGCGCGCGCCTTTGCCGTTACGCCGCAAGAAGCAACGCCGACCCGACCCCCCCGGCGGCGGCAATCGCGCACAGGCCAAAGCCGCTGTCCAAATCCGCAAACAATCGTGCAACCAGCACAGCGCCCGACGCGCCGATCGGGTGCCCGCGCGCCAATGCCCCACCGCCAATGTTCACGCGCGCAGGGTCCAGCCCCGCGCCCTGAATGCAGGCAATGGCCTGAATCGCATAGGCCTCCATGATCTCACTGCGCGCCAGCAGCAGCCGGGGGGGAAGAACCCGGGCAATCGCCCCCAAGGGGGCAAGCCCGGGTTCTTGTGGGCAGCCGCCCACGGTCGCGCCGCCAAGAATCCGCAGGCTGCGCGCCGCCGATGCGGCAATCCGCGCCGAGACCACCAGGCAAAACGCTGCCCCATCCGCTGCTACAGCCGCATTTGCCACGGTGATGCTGCCCTCGATCGTCTTTGCCCGTGCAGCCAGTGCGGGCGTCATGGCCCGCGTAAACCCATCCCGCGCCAGGCCGGAAATCGCGACAATCTCGGGATGCAGTGCGGTCATGGCCCGTGCATGTGACGCAACCGCAAACGCATCTTGCACCGCGCGCGGCACCCCCAGACGCGTTGCCAGGGCCGCCGCTGCGCTATGCATCCCCGGATCGCGCGTGGGCCAGGGCGTGAACGGCGGCGCATCGTAAGGTACGGGCGCGCCGCCGTCAGGGTCTGTACGCAACCGCAGCGGGCGGCGGGAATAGCTCTCGGCGCCGCCAGCCAGCACCACCTCGGCCGCGCCACTTTCCACCAAGGCCCGTGCCAGGATCACCGCATCCAGGCCGCCTGCGCATTGCCGGTCAATGCTCAACCCGGCCACGCGTTCGGGCAAGCCTGCCGCCAACGCCGCCACCCGCGCCGGATTGCCCCCCGCCCCCAGCGCATTGGACAAGATCACCTCATCCACGCGCCCGCTTTCGATCCCGGCATCAGCCAGACAGGCACGCATTACCGGTGCCGCCAACTGGTGCACTGCCATCCGGGCAAAGGCCCCGCCCAAAGGCATTACCGGGCTGCGCCGTGCGGCGATGATGAAAGCGCTGCTCATTCAATCCCCGTGCAATCCCCGCGCGCCAATGCCGCCAAATCGGTCTTGCCCGAGGCCAGAACCGGCCAATCCTGGCGCCAGCGCACACGCCTTGGCGCAACCAATGCCCCAAACCGCGCCCGCAGCGCTGCCAGGATCTGCGTCTCATCCCCCACGCCCATCAAAACAGCCTCGAGCACATGCCCGCGCAACCCATCGGCGCGCGGCACCACAGCGGCCCGCATCAGCCCCGGCAGGGTCAGCAAAAACAGCTCCATCGCCTCGGGATAGGCATTTTGTCCTGCCACGGTCACCATCCGGTCAATCCGGCCCAACAGCACCAACTGCCCGGCCTCGATCCGACCGACCTCGCCAAGCCCAAGCCAGCCATCGCGCCACTCGGCCACGCCTGCATTCGGGCCGCCGTAGCCGCAAAACAGATAGGGGCTGCGAACCCAAACACGGCCCTGTGTTGCCCTGCCGGCAGGCCCACCAATCCCGATCTCTACGCCCGGATACGGGCGGCCAACCGCATGGTCCGGCGTTTCATCATCTGCCAGGCTGATAAAGCTGGCCTCGGCCGCGCCGTAAAATTCGCGGAGTTTGGCGCCTGGGCATAGCCGCGCCACCCCCGCCCGCAACCCGGTATCCAGCTTTGCCCCCCCCACCAGCACAAAGCGCAGATCCGGCAAGTCTGGCCCGCCCGCCTCTAGCAACAATTGCAACTGCGGCGGCGAGGCCCAAAGTACCCCAATTCTGCGCGCAGCCAGGGCCGCCCGCTGCCGATCCGGGCGCATTCCATCCAACACATGCACAGCGGCGCCCAGACTCAGCCCTTCGACCGCGCCATAGAGCGAAAGCGATTGCACCAATCGCCCCAGCACCGCCACCCGCGCGCCCGGCCCAAGGCCGAACAGCCCTGAATTTACCGCAAAACTGCGCTGCCAAGACCCCACGGTTCGCGCAATCCGGCGTGGCGCGCCGGTGCTGCCAGAGGTCAACGTCTCAAATCCTGAAGCCGGGGCAGGGGCATCGGGCGCGCCAATCCGAAACGGGGCTGGGCCGAACGCACGCTGCAAGGCCGTATTCACGGGCCGCTCGGGGCACCCGCCCAGAACGCCAAAAGGGCGCGGCACCGCCACACCCTTTGTTTCAGAGATTGCGTCAAAAGCAGGGGCAAACCCTTGGGCCGCATGGTCATTGGCCCCAAACAGCCGCGCCTCGGGGTGCCAGTGAAACCTGTTCATTCGCCCCGCCCCCCTTCGCGTCGGCTATCGCAAAACAGCGCCCCGGATTTTATCCTGACAAAATACCTGAAACCGTCATTGGCCATTGGGGCATGCAGTAAAGCGGTTCGACTTTGACGTGAAACACAGCCCACCCCATACCATGTTGAAATCCTGTGTGTCAGGCCGCGATATCTGAGCGCGGTTCAAGGAGAGGCACCTTGGCCCTGTCATTCCCCGCGAATAACTTTGCGGAACCCCTCAAACAGGGGGGCGTTGCCACAAATGATCGACCCTTTCACCAAAGGCTCGTCACCCTCGCGGATGGCCGACACCATACCGCCCGCCTCACGCACCAGCACGATGCCGGCAGCGATGTCCCAGGGCTGGACGCCACGCGCCCAATAGCCATCAAACCGGCCTGCTGCGACATAGGCCATGTTCAGCGCGGCCGAACCCCAACTGCGCACACCGGCGGTTACGGGGGCCAGGCGGGCAAAATCCTGCAAGGTTGCGGGCAATGTGCCCTTGCCGCTGCACGGTACTGCTGTCGCAAAAATGCTTTCAATCAGGCTGCGCCGGCCCGAAACGCGTAAACGGCTTTCGTTCATCCAGGCACCGCCGCCTTTTTCCGCCCAGAACATCTCATCCTTGGCGGCGTCAAAGATCACACCGGCGACAATCTCGCCCTTGTGCTCCAGCGCGATCGAAACTGCCCAATGCGGCAATCCGTGCAGAAAGTTGGTGGTGCCGTCCAGCGGGTCCACGATCCAGCGGCGCGTCGGGTCTGCGCCCTCGGTTTCGGTGCTTTCCTCGCCCAGAAAGCCATAGGTCGGGCGGCCGCCCAGCAACTCCTCGCGCAGCACTTTTTCTGCCTCGCGGTCGGCCCGCGTCACAAAATCGCCAGGCCCTTTGGCCGATACCTGAAGGTTCTCCACCTCGCGGAAATCCTTGACCAGGGCGCGCCCAACCTTGCGGGCCGCCTTCTTCATCAGGTTGAGGTTCGCGCTGCCTTGCATGCCGGGGCTCCATTCGTGTCCGGCCAAAGCCTATACGCGCGGCCCGCCCGGATGCCAAGGGGGCAGAGACATGCCAGGGGCTTTGCCGCGATTTCAGCAGGCGTGCGGCTCAAATGG
Source organism: Pseudorhodobacter sp. (assembly GCF_034675685.1). Lineage (GTDB taxonomy): Bacteria > Pseudomonadota > Alphaproteobacteria > Rhodobacterales > Rhodobacteraceae > Pseudorhodobacter. Next base: position 60,400 of record NZ_JAUCDA010000019.1, read on the forward strand.
CCCATATTTGGTCATTCATCGGGCGAATTGACCTGATATAGCCTTAATGGAAGGGGTATGCGGCAAGTATTCAGCCAAAAACAGTCGATACTGTCTGCCCGCAGGCACCGCTTGCCGCAGACCGGGCAATGCTGGGCCGCCGAACATTTGGCCAGCAAGGCCCGCGTGTCGTGCCGCCGCGCCAAGGCGTGAAGGTGTGCCATGCTCGGCAGGGCCTGACATGATAGCCCAGCCGAGCTTGAAATATGGCAGGTAGAGTTGAAAGGGATCTATATTTTCGATATTATTTTCATTGCCTTAGATTACTTCTCTTGTGTATGAAACACCCGCATTCCAAGGCTTTGTCTGTTGCGCCGACTCAAGGCAAACGCAAGGTGGCCAATGGCTGTCCTGTTGGGCCCGTGCTTTGGCGGCGCCACTGTGGGGCGGCCATGTAGCCTGTTAAAATTATGTGAAGATTGACCCAGATCAATGCTGCACCCTTGATTTCTGAATATATTCTGATAATTGAATTTAATCTTGAGCGCTACGGCACGGCATGGCTTGATATTCTGGCATCCCCGCGAAAGACTTGATGCGGGGGGCGGGCAAGCACCTTGCCGGGTTTGCGCGCACAAAAAGGGGCAGACGGCGCTTTTACGCTTTGCCCCGAAGGCAGGTGGGCGATCTTGGCGCGCCTGCCTTTGGGTCGGTGTTGTTGCGGTGATAAACGCGCTGAGGCAGGAGTTGAAAGAAGGTTGGCAACTGATTTCCAAAAGCTTGCGACAAACAATAGGGGAGATGAGACATGACAAAACGTGATGAATTTCTGGCTTCGCGCCGGGGCTTTCTGGGGCTGGGTATTGGCGGCCTTGCCCTGGCCGCAGCGGTGCAACCTGCTGCGGCGGCAAAGCTGCAAACCAAGGCACGGATTGTCATCATCGGCGCAGGGGCTGCGGGCACGGCGCTGGTCAACAGGCTGGTTGACAGGCTGGACGGGGCGGCAATCACCGTTGTTGATCCAAGCGCCGAGCATCGCTATCAGCCCGGCCTGTCCTTGGTTGCAGCGGGTCTGAAACCGGCCTCCTACACCCAATCGCGCACCACCGATTGGCTGCCCAAAGGCATCAGCTATATTGCCGAGGCAGCAGCGGCCATTGACCCGATTGCCAAAACCGTAGCCACATCCGGCGGCCAGACGCTGGCCTATGATTTTCTGATTGTCGCCCCCGGTCTTGTGCTGGACCATGGCGCGATCGAGGGGTTCTCGCTGGATATGGTCGGGGCCAATGGCATTGGCGCGCTCTATGCCGGGCCCGACTATGCCGCCAAGACCTGGCAGGCCGCATCCGCCTTTGCGTCATCGGGGGGCGTTGGCCTGTTCACCCGCCCCGGTACAGAAATGAAATGCGCGGGTGCGCCGCTGAAACATACTTTCCTGATCGAGGATATTGCGACGCGCACGGCGGGCAAGGGCAAGCATGAAATGCACTATGCCGCCCATGACGGCGCGCTGTTCGGTGTGCCGATCGTTTCGGAAAAGGTGCGGATGCTGTTCAAGGATCGCGGCATCGCGGCGCATTACAGCCATGTGCTGAAAGCGGTTGATGCCGGCCGCAAGATCGCCACCTTTGCCACGCCCGAAGGCGATAAGGAGATGGGCTATGATTATCTGCACGTCGTTCCGCCGCAGCGCGCCCCCGATGTGATCCGCCAATCAGGGCTGAGCTGGGCCGATAAATGGACCGATCAGGGCTGGGTCGAGGTGGATAAACAAACCCTGCGCCATCTGCGCTTTCCCGATATCTTTGCGCTGGGCGATGTCGCGGGCGTGCCCAAGGGCAAAACCGCCGCTTCGGTGAAATGGCAGGTGCCTGTGGTCGAAGATCACCTGATCGCGGCCCTTCAGGGCAAAGAGGGAACTGCGGCCTATGATGGGTACACCTCATGCCCGCTGATCACGCGGGTTGGCCGCGCGATGCTGGTGGAGTTTGACTATCACAACAACCTCAAACCCTCTTTTCCGGGCATCATAGCGCCGTTGGAGGAACTGTGGATCAGTTGGCTGATGAAAGAGGTGGCGCTGAAAGCCACCTATAATGCAATGCTGCGCGGCAAGGCCTGAGGGGGAATGAAATGGAAAACCTGACATTAGAAACAATGATCGCCGTGTTTGAAGATATTTTCGGGCGCGGCCTGTTTTGGGGAATGGTCGCGGCGGCTGTGCTGATTACCGCCGCCTATCTTTATGTGCTGATCCGTGACCGGGAACTGTCGATGCGCAAATTCTTGATGGCCCAGCTTTCGATGCCCTTTGGTGCCGTGGCCGCCGTCATGTTCGTGCAGGCCATGACCGACTCGCATCTGCGTGACATCGGCGGGCCGGTGGATTTGATCGTGCTGTTGGGGGTGGCCGTCATGGGGGCGATTGGCGCGGCTATCCTTGTCTATACCGCCCAATCGCTGTTTCGCGGTACAAGCAACAGATGAAAAAGGGCGGCGCGATGCCGCCCACGGGTTTTGATCCGCCACGCGGCGACAGGCAACTGTCGCCGCGTTTTGGTTTGCGCGCTTAACGGGGCAGGCGGCGGCGGGATTGGTTTTTATGCGCTGTCGCGCAAGCGCCATTGCATTTTCGATGATCTTGCGCGAAGTCAAGGGCAGCAACTTACGAAGGAGTGACCCTTGGACCATATCGCTGAAAAACTGCAACCGATCCTTCGCACGATTGAACACCGAAATGCAGGCGAGGTCGAATTTCATCAGGCCGCCCGCGAGGTGCTGGAAAGCCTTGGTCGGGTCATCGAGCGGCACCCCCAATATTCTGACGAGGCGTTGATCGAGCGGATCTGCGAGCCTGAACGCCAGATCATTTTCCGCGTGCCATGGATTGATGATAAAAATCAGGTCCAGATCAACCGCGGCTTTCGGGTGCAGTTCAACTCGGCGCTTGGGCCTTACAAGGGGGGCTTGCGGTTTCACCCGTCGGTGAATGTGGGGATCATCAAGTTTCTGGGGTTCGAGCAGACCTTCAAGAACGCATTGACCGGGATGCCCATCGGGGGCGGCAAAGGCGGATCAGACTTTGACCCCAAGGGAAAATCCGACCGCGAAGTGATGCGTTTTTGCCAATCCTTCATGATCGAATTGCACCGCCATATCGGGGAATATGTTGATGTGCCGGCGGGTGATATTGGCGTCGGTGCGCGTGAAATCGGCTTTATGTTCGGCATGTTCAAGCGGCTGAACAACCGCTACGAGGCGGGGGTTCTGACGGGCAAGGCGCTGTCTTATGGTGGGTCACGCGCCCGCAAAGAGGCGACGGGCTTTGGCACGGTCTATTTTGTGCAATCCATGCTGGAACGTCGGAACACTGGCTTTGACGGCAAGCGCTGCGTTGTCTCGGGGTCGGGGAATGTGGCGATTTATGCGATGGAAAAAATCATGGCCTTTGGCGGCAAGGTCATCGCCTGCTCGGATTCGGGCGGCTATATCGTGGATGAGGCCGGCATCGACCTGGACCTTGTGAAACAGATCAAGGAAACGCGGCGCGGGCGGATTGCGGAATATGTCGACCTGAAAGGCGGCGCTGCGCGCTTTGTCAAAGGCGGGTCAATCTGGGATGTGCCCTGTGAGATTGCGTTGCCCTGCGCCACACAAAATGAGCTGGGGGCAGCAGCTGCCAAAACCCTGATTGAAAACGGTGTGATTGCGGTTGCCGAAGGGGCCAACATGCCATGCATGCCGCAAGCGGTTCAGATATTTCAGGCCGCCGGCGTGCTGTTTGCGCCCGGCAAGGCAGCGAATGCGGGGGGGGTGGCAACCTCGGCGCTGGAAATGCAGCAAAACGCCAGCCGCGACAGTTGGAGCTTTGACAAGACCGAAAAGAAACTGGCCGAGATCATGTATGGTATCCATGAAATCTGTCACGAAACCGCCGAAGAATACGGAGCACCGGACAATTATGTGCTTGGTGCCAATATCGCCGGCTTTGTCCGTGTCGCCGAGGCAATGGATGCCATGGGCATCATCTGAACAAATGGGCGCGCCGCAGTGTCGCGCCCATTCGCCGCAGCTTTGGGCGGCGCACCCGTGACTTTCCGCATCCGCGCATCTGGACATTTCGACGGTGAAACCGTTAGCTGTGGACGCAGGCCGCAAAGCCGCCATGCCGCAAGCGGTCTTAAACCGATCCGGTGTGCTATTTTTTCTTGGGAGGTCAAATGGATCGTCGTTCTTTTATCAAACGCGCGGGCATCGCTGGTGTCGGCGCTACCGCTGCCGGGCTTGCTGCGCCAGCGATCGCGCAGGGTAATATCACATGGCGGATGGTCACAACCTGGCCAAAAAACTTTCCCGGTCTTGGTGTGGGGGCGCAGCGGCTTGCTGACCGTGTGACCGCCGCGTCGGGCGGTCGGCTGACGGTTCAGGTCTATTCGGCGGGTGAACTGGTGCCACCGTTGCAATCGCTTGATGCGGTCATCGACGGCACCGCCGAGATGAGCCATGGTGCCGCCTATTACTGGCAGAACAAATCGCCCGCGCTCTCGTTCTTTACGGGCGTGCCATATGGCATGACCACGCCCGAACTGACGGCCTGGGTGCGCTATCTGGGTGGTCAGGAAATCTGGGATGAAATCTATGATCAGTTCGGCGTTCAGGGCTTTTTGTCGGGCAACACCGGCACACAGACCGGCGGTTGGTTCCGCAATGAACTGAAAAGCCTGGAAGATATCAAAGGCGTTCGGTTCCGCACACCGGGGCTTGGCGGGCGTGTCTGGGAAAAGCTGGGCGCCACAGTGACCAACATGGCGGCGGGCGAGATTTTTCAGGCCTTGCAGTCCGGCACGCTTGACGCGGCCGAATTTGTTGGCCCCTATAACGATCTGGCGCTTGGTTTCCATCAGGTTGCCAAGAACTACTACATGCCGTCTTTCGTGGAATCCGGTCTGGCAACCGAACTGGTCGTCGACAAGAAAAAATATCAGGAACTGCCCGCAGACCTGCAGGCGATCATTCGCGATGTTGCACAGGCGGAATACGATCAGGTCTCGTCTGACTTTTTTGCCAACGACCCGCGCGCGTTGCGCACGCTGGTCAATGATCATGGCGTGATCGTGCGCAACTTCCCCGATGATATCATGGAAGCAGGGGCAAAAGCCTCGGTCGAGGTGATCCAGGAATTGCTGGCCAGTGATGACCCGTTGGTCAAAAAGACCGCGGAAAGCTTTGTCGATGCGCTGGGCCTTGTGCGCGAGCGGACCGAAAAGATTGACATGCCCTATACTGTGGCGCGTGAGAAATTCCTCAAGTACTGAGGCCAGCTTTGCACCAAAGGAAAGGGCCCGGCAAATGCGCCGGGCCCTTTCTTGTTCTTGGCAAAACCGGCGCTGATCTGTTGCTTCAGATCACAGGCAAAACCTCTCAGCCCGCAATCAGCCGTGGCAGCCATGTCACGATGCCGGGAAAGATGAACAGGATTGCGATGGCAAGGATTTGCAGCGCCACGAACGGCATGATGCCCTTGTAGATTGCCGAAGTCGGCAGGTCATCGGGGGCAACACCGCGCAGATAGAACAGCGCAAAGCCAAAGGGCGGTGTCAGGAATGAGGTTTGCAGGTTCACCCCCACAATCACCCCCAACCAGACCGGATCGACATCCAGCATCAACAGCACGGGGGCGGTGATCGGGATCACGATAAAGATGATCTCGAATGTGTCGAGGATAAAGCCCAGCACGAACATGATCGCCATCACCACGGCAACCGCCATCAGCGTGCCACCGGGCAGATTATGCAGAAACTCATGTACCAGATTGTCGCCGCCCATCAGCCGGAACACGACCGAAAACACCGATGCGCCCAGCAAGATCACAAAAACCATCGAGGTGATTGTCGCCGTGGCCACGGTGGTTTCGCGCAGCGTCGCAAAGGACAAGCGCCAGCGCAGCGCGGCAAGGATCATGGCGCCGACGGCCCCGACCGACGCCGCCTCGGTTGGGGTGGCGATGCCGCCCAGGATAGAGCCAAGCACAGACAGGATCAGCAGCAGCGGCGGTATCAGCGAGACGACAACCTCGCGCAGCAGGTCTTGCTTTTCTTCGGCTGGAACGGGTGTGGCGGGGCAGCTTTGCGGATCGGTTATCGCCTTGAAAATCGTATAGGCAAGGTAAAGCCCGACCAGCAGGAAACCGGGCAGCAAGGCCCCTGCAAACAGATCGCCCACCGAAACGGCCGTGGGCGCGAAATTGCCCTTGGCCATCTGCACTTGGCTGTTGATGCCCGACAGCATGTCGCCCATGAAAATCAGCACGGTTGATGGCGGGATGATCTGCCCCAGGGTTCCGCTGGCGCAGATGACGCCGGTTGCCAGCTTGGGGTCATACCCTGCCCGCAGCATGGCCGGCAGCGATATCAGGCCCATCGTCACCACCGTAGCCCCGACAACGCCGGTTGATGCGGCCAGCATGGCGCCCACGATGATCACCGAAATGCCAAGCCCGCCGCGCAGGCTGCCAAACAGCTTGCCCATCGTCAGCAGCAATTGCTCGGCGATGTTGGAGCGTTCCAGCATCACCCCCATAAAGATGAACAACGGCACGGCGACCAGAACCTCGCTGGTCATGAAGCCGATATAGCGGTTGGGCAGCGCGCCGAAGTTTGACGGGTCAAACACGCCAAAGAACATGCCGACAGCGCCGAACAACAGTGAAACCCCCGCCAAGGTGAAGGCCACCGGAAACCCCAGCAGCAAAAAGCCGATGATGCCAAAAAACATCAGCCCGGCCAAAAGCTCTCCGATCAGAACAGGATCCATCAGGCAGCCCCTTCGTTGTCAGACAGCGGGCTTGCCCCGTCATAGCGCTGCGCGACAGGCAACAAATCAGACCGCCCCGCAAGCACCAGAAAAGAGGTCAGGATAATCGCAACCCCCTGAAGGGCCAGCAAGCCGACGAAAACGATGATGAAGCTTTTGAGGATGAAAAGCCCCGGCATGCCGCCCACATTCGCCGATGCCTCGGCATAGCCCCAGGCGCGCATCACAAAAGGCATGGAATAGACATAGACAACCGCACAGAACGGCAGCAAAAACACCACGGCCCCAACCAGATCGACAATCGCCTTGGTGCGCGCCTTTGCGGGGCGGTAAAAAATGTCAACGCGCACATGGTCGTTGCGCATCAGCGTAAAACCGGCAACCGCCGTGAACATCGCGCCATTCAGCCAGATGTACAGATCTTGCATCCAGACGAATGAGGTCGAAAACAGGTAGCGTTGCACCACAACGGTAAAACAAATCACGACAATCCCCAGCGAAAGCCAGGAAAACACATGGCCAACCAGCGCGTTCAATCCGCAGATTGCCCGAACCGCTGTTGCAAATACGCGCATGGCAACTCCTTGGTTTAGCTTTTGTCAGGCGGCTTGCCACGAATAGCGGCTCCGCGCAATACGACAGATGCGGCCAAAAATGCAAAAGGCCCGCATATGGCGGGCCTTTCGTTGGGTCATACGGCTGTCGGTTTACTTGGCGGCGCAGGCGCGCAGTTTTTCAACGTCGGGGCCGTTGGGGGTGCGGCCAAGGTTGAAGGGGGCCGATGCATCGCGCCACTTGGCGTAATCGTTCAGATACTCAACCTGGCTCAGGTAGACCTTGGCACTGTCGGGGTTTTCGCAGGCGGTTTCTTCGATGACCGTATTTGCCATCTCTTGAATTTTTGCCAGTGCGGCATCGTCATAACGGGTGATTTCGATGCCAGCATCCTTGAACTGCTGATAGGCCTCGGTCGCGCGCTTTTCAGTAAAGGCCAGTGACCAGATCAGGTTGGCATCGGCCGCAACTTTCAGCGTGGCTTGGGTTTCAGCCGACAGGGCATCCCAAGACGCCTTGTTGATCATCACGCCAAAAACAGAGGCAGATTGATGCCAGCCGGGTGTCGCCCAGAATTTGGTGACCTGCTGGAAGCCGCCCGAGAAGTCGACGTTCGGGGTTGAGAATTCGGCACCGTCGATCACGCCGCGCTCCAGCGACTGATAAATCTCGCCACCGGCCATGGACACCTGGCTACCGCCAAGTTTTTCCAGCAAACGCCCCTGCTCCAACCCGGACAGGCGCAGGCGCATGCCTTGCAGATCGTCAAGCGTTTCGATCTTTTTATTGGTGCGGAAACCGGATTTCGTTATTGGTTACGCCATAGGGCAGGTAGACCATGCCGAATTTGCCATAGATTTCGTTGTACAGCTCGGCACCGCCCCATTGCTGAATCCAGTTGACGTAATCAACCGCGTTGAACAGCGAAGCCGTGGTTGCCAAAGGCGAGAAAGCCGAGTTGCGGCCAGCCCAATAGCCCGGCCAGTCAGCGCCGGCCTGAATGGTGCCGGATTCAACCGCGCCAAACACCTCACCGGCCGGAACCAGCGCGCCACCTTCAAAGAATTCGATGCTCAGGTCGCCGCCGGTCAGCTTGTTGGCCAGATCGACGAAGTGCTTGTCAATCTCGATCAGCTCAAGCGAGGTTGGCCAAGTGGTGGTCATGGTCCATTTTTCCTGCGCCACAGCCGCACTTGCGACGCCAAGCGACATGGCCGCAGCCGCAATCATATGGGTGGTTTTCATGGTAAAGTCCTCTCTGTTGGTTAGTTGTTATACAGGGTTGCGGGTAGCCACAGGACCAGTTGCGGCAAGGCAGCAACGGTCAGGCACATCAAAATGATAAGCCCGATGAAGGGCACGACGCCCGCAATGATCTGCCCGGTTCGCACCTCTTTCGGGGCGATGGCGCGCAGGTAGAACAGGGCATAGCCGAACGGCGGCGTCAGGAACGAGGTTTGCAGCACCAGCGCCATCAGCACCACGAACCACAAAAGATTCACATCCATTTCCTGAATGATCGGCAGGAAAATCGGGAAGGACAGCAGCACAATGCCGGTCCAGTCCAGAAACGCGCCCAGAATGAAAACGATGAACAGCATCATCGCGATCAGCATCCAGGGCGCCATATCCAGGCCACGGATGATCTCTTGCGTGGCGCGCAGGCCGCCAGTTATGTTGAACACCCCGGTAAAGGCGGTGGCGCCAACCACAATGAACAAGATCATCGCCGAGGTGCGCCCGGTTTCCAGCATGGCGGAATAGAACGTCTTCAGCTCAAACTTGCCACGCAAGATCACGATCAGCAAGGCCATCACGGCACCGATTGCCGAGGCTTCGGTCGCCGTGGCGATACCGGCCAGAAGCGAGCCAAGGATGCCAAGGATCAGCAACAGCGGCGGCACTGCCTCAATCGCCAGCATCCGCAGCAAGGCCGCGCGAGAGATATGTTCATCAGGTTGCACGGCCGGGGCGGATTTGGGGTCAAAGATGGCCACGATCACCACCCAGACCGCATAAAGCAGGCCCAACAGCACACCGGGGATCATCGCCCCCGCGAACAGTTCCCCCACCGAGAGAGGCGAGTAAGAGGCCATCAAGATCAGCATGATCGACGGCGGGATAAGGATACCAAGGCAGCCAGAGGCGGCGATGACGCCGGTCGTCAGCGTTGGCGAATAGCCGTATTGCAGCATCGGCCGCAGCGCCATGACGCCCATCACGGTGATGGATGCGCCGATGATGCCGGTGGTGGCCGCCAGCAGGATCGAGATGAACACCACCGCCAGCGCAAGGCCGCCGCGCACGTTCGACAGCAGCAAACGCAGGCTTTCAAACATCTTGTCGGTCACGCCACTGTCAGACAGAAAGCGCGCCATCAAGATGAACAGCGGAATGGCAATCAGCGCGAAATTTTCCAGCACATCGCCAAAAATCCGGTTGATAACGATGCCCAGCACCATCGGCTTGCCCGCGATCAGGGTTCCCAATACGGCAGTACCGCCAAGAACAAAAGCCAGCGGGTGGCCCATGAACAGGCCCAGCAGCAGCAAGCCGAACATGCAAAGCGCAATGATTTCAGGCGTCATGGTGGGGAACCTTATGGCCAAGGGCAAGTTTAAGCACTTCGGCGATGCCTTGCAGGAACAAAAGCGCCGCAGCCGCAGCCATGGCAAGTTTAAGCGGATAGACCGGCAACTGAACCGAGCCATAGGTGGTTTCACCCTGGTTCCACGAGGTCAGGCCGAAATCCCATGAACGGGTCATGAAAACCCAGGCGAAGGGAAAGAAGAATATGGCATATCCGGCCACTTCAACCCAGCGCCGTGCAAACAGGCCAAGCCGCTCGGTCACAAGGTCGACGCGCACATGGGCCTGATGGCGCAGGGCATAGCCGCCCAACATGACGAAATAGAAACCGTAAAGCTGTTTGGTCACATCAAACGCCCAGCGGGTCGGCGCGTTGAAAACATAGCGCATCACGACATCAAAAATGATGATCGCGGCGAAAATGATTGCAACGACAGATACAACCCTTCCGATGGCCTCGTTCAGGCCGTCGATCGCTTTGATTAGCATAGGCTCCCCCGTTCCCCATGGATTGCGACCACAAGACCCAATATGCGGCGCAATTTCAAGCGTAATATCAGGTTGATATAAGTTTGGATCGGGTCTACAGCGCCGCCTGGGCCGGGGGGCTTGCCTTTGGCTATGGTTCGGCATGGCCCGCCTGCCAAAGCGCGGCCTGCGCTGCAAGACATCCGCTTAGCCTGTTCGCCACCCGGGGGGATGGCCCGTTGCGGCCGCTAACTTCGCCAATTACGCTGGCGTTTCAATGCGGCGCGACCAGCTTTCGACCGTGCCGGTTGAAAGGCGCGTCTGGGCCAGCATGCGCCAGCTTTCGGTCAGGCCGGGCAGGGCGGCAAATGCAGCCAGCGCCTCGGTATTCAGGCAATCTTGATACAGCAGGTCCGAGACGCGCGTGATCGTCCAGTCTGGATGTGGGCGCAATTTCAGGGTTGCGGTGTCGCCAGCCGCAATCATACCCGCCTGCAAAACCCGAAAATACCAGCCCGTGCGCCCCGTGCCTTGCACCCGTGCGGCCATGTCCGGCCTGCCAAAGCGCAGGTTCAACCGCCAACATGGCTGCCGCCCCTGACTGACCTGCAGCAGCGCATCCCCGATCTGCCACTGGTCACCCAGCGCAATATCAGCCTCATCTGCGCCCTGAACAACCAGATTTTCACCGAAGGCGCCGGGGGTGAAATGCGGCATCAGATCGGGCAGATCGGTTGCCCAACGCGGGTAATTGCACGCGGCATAGGCATGAATCGCCTTGTCCGGCCCGCCGTGATGGCGGGTGTCGCCTTGGGCATCGCCTTGCAGGCCCAAGGTCTGCGCCATGACGCCGCCCGTAACAGGGTGTTTGAAAATGCCGCTTGCCACGCCGTTCGGGCCAAGAGGCCGGATCTGGCCGATACGAAGCTCGGAAACAAGGAATGCTGTCATCACAGGCCTTTGCGTTTTGTGGGCAGGGGCTGAATTGCCTTGATCACCACCCTATCAGAAGGCCCCGATCCCCTCCAAGGCGGTATTTTTTCAGATTTGCCAGTCATCACATCTGCCAGCAAACAGCAGCGCCAGCCGTGCTGGAAGTAGTCGGCCTATGCGGCGCTGATGCCCTCATCCCGCGCCCCCACCATCATGTCAGCCACGTTTTCCGCGATCATCATCGTTGGCGCATTGGTGTTTCCGGCGATGAGTGCGGGCATGATCGAGGCGTCAACCACCCGCAGCCCTGTGACACCGCGCACCCGCGCTTGCGGGTCAACGACAGAGGCCGCGTCTTGCCCCATCCGGCAGGTGCCCACCGGGTGATAAATCGTTTCGGCCCGCGCCCGGATGTCGGCGATCAGATCGGCGTCCGATTGCACCGAGGCGCCGGGCAAAACCTCGGCCCTGATCTGCGAGGCCATTGCGGGGGCGGCCATGACGCGGCGGGCAATCTTCAGCCCGTTCAGCATGACCGCGATATCGTCGGGATGGTCGAGGTAATTCGCGGTGATCCGGGCAAGGGCCAGCGGGTCGGCACTGGTCAGGCCAATTCGCCCCCGGCTTTTGGGCAAAAGATCGCAAACATGCAGCGTTACGCCGTATCCCCAGGATGTTTTGCGCCCGTGGTCGCGCAGATAGGCGGGCAGAAAATGGAATTGCAGGTTGGGCCGGGGCTGTGAGGGATCAGATTTGACAAAGCCCCCGGCCTCGGCGACGTTAGAGGTCAGCTCTCCTGCCTTTTGCGTGGCAAAGCGCCAGCCCGCGCGGATAGCACGGGGCAGAAAGCTTGGCGCGATGCCGATGGGCGCGCGGCCAAGGGTTGCGGCCATGACCGAGATATCCAGATGGTCGGCCAGATTTTCGCCGACCTGGGGCGCGTCTTGCAGCACCGCAATGCCGTGGCGTGTCAGCTCTGCCGCAGGGCCAATGCCCGACAGCATCAAAAGCTGCGGCGAATTGACAGCGCCGCCTGACAAGATCACCTCACCACCGGGGTTCAGCCGCACCGCGCGCCCGCGCAAGCCAACCCCAATCGCGCGCCGCCCGTCAAACAGCACCCGTTCAACCTGTGCGCGGGTTTCAATGGTCAGGTTGGGGCGCTGGCGCACCGGGTCCAGAAAGGCCCGCGCGGCGCTCAGGCGTTTACCGCCGCGTTGTGTGACCTGAAACAGGCCTACACCCTCTTGGCTTGCACCGTTGAAATCGGGGTTGTCTGGAAACTGGCATTGGATGCCTGCCTCAATAAAGGCGCGGCTCATCGGGTTCACATCGCGCAGATTGCTGACGGTCAGGGGGCCGCCCTTGTTGTGATGCGGGGCTGACAGGGCGGTATTGCCCTCCATGCGCAAGAACAGCTTTTGCGCCCGGTCCCAGCCCCATTCCGGCCCGGCGGCCCTTTCCCAGCCCGCATAATCGGCGGGGTGGCCGCGGATATAGATCATCGCGTTGATCGAGCTGGAACCGCCCAGCGTCTTGCCCCTTGGCCAATACAGGCGGCGGTTGTTCAGGGCCGCCTCGGGCGCGGTATCATAGCCCCAGTTCACCGAACGGATGCGCGCCAAAAGTGCAAGGCCCAGCGGAATATGGATGAACGGGCTTTTGTCCGCCGCCCCCGCCTCGATCAGGCAAACCCGCGTCTTTGGGTTCGCGGACAGCCGGTTGGCCAACACACAGCCAGCCGAGCCGGCACCGACAATGATGTAATCGAACATGGCCTACCCCAGAACGCGCTTGAAAAGGGTAATCAGCCGCTGCACCCGGTCTGTATAGGGCGGAAAGACAAGCGGCAGCGCCGAGAAATGATTGGCAAGAATGGCCCTTTCATGGCTGAAGGCGCGAAACCCGTAATGCCCATGCGCCGCCCCGATGCCAGAGGCGTTGACCCCCCCGAACGGCAAGCCCGTATGGGAAAATTGCGCCACTGTCAGATTGACGCCCACGCTGCCGGAGCTGGTGGCGGCGATGATCCGGTCAACCCGCGCGCGCTGCCCGTCAAAGATATACAGCGCCAGTGGCTTGGGGCGCGCGTTGATCTGGCGGATCACCCCGTCAAGGTCGTCATAGGGCAGGATTGGCAGGATCGGGCCAAAGATTTCTTCGTGGTCGATCTGCATTTCGGGGGTGATCGCCTCTATCAGCGTTGGCCCTATGTGGCGGCTATCCGCGCCGCCGTCCAGGATCACCCGCGCGCCCTTGGCCGCCGCATCGCGCAGCAGGGCTGACAGCCGCGCGGCATGCTTTTCGTTCACGATGCGCGCCAGATGCGGGCTGCGGCCGCCCTTGCCATAGGTGGCGTCAATCCGGCTGCGCAATTCGGCCACAAACGCCGCTTTGACCGAGCTGTGGACAAAAAGGTGATCGGGTGCGATGCAGGTCTGGCCGGCATTGACGAATTTACCGAACACGACCCATTTCGCCGCAGCCTTCAAATCGGCGTCCGGGCCGATGATCGTTGGCGATTTCCCCCCCAGTTCCAGCGTGACCGAGGCCAGCGTTTTCGCAGCGGCGGCCATGACAATCTTGCCGACGGCCGGGCTGCCGGTGAAAAAGATGTGATCGAATGGCAAGGCCAGCAGCGCTTCGGCTGCATCAACGCCGCCCTCGATAACAGTAACAAGCTCGGGCGGAAAGGTTTCGGCTATCAGCCGCGCAATCAGGGCCGAGGTCGCAGGTGTCAGTTCCGACGGCTTGATAATCGCACTGTTGCCGGCCGCAAGCGCCGAGATCAATGGACCAATCGCAAGGCTGAACGGATAATTCCAAGGCGCGATAATCAGGCAGACGCCGCGCGGCTCTGGCCGCACGCGGGCCGAGGTGCCAAAGGTTGCCAGCGTCGGCACGACCCGGCGCGGTCGCATCCAGCGCCGCAGATGGCGCGATGTGTGGCGCAATTCCTGCATCACCGGCAAGATTTCGGTCAGGATCACTTCGGCTTCGGGTTTGCCGAAATCGGTAGCCAATGCGGCAACAAGCGCGGCTTCGTTCCGGCGTATCGCCGTGCCAAGCTGGCCAAGCGCGTCGCGGCGTGCACCAAGCCCAAAGCTTTGCCTGCGGGCCGCGACCGTCGCGCTTTGGCCCGCAAAGGCCGCGTTGACGGGATCTGCGATAGGGGGGCGCGTAGCGTTCATTCTGGTGCCTTGTTTGTTGATGTGCCTGCCCGCCGGTGCCAAAATCCAATTTGAAGCCGGGTCAGGCCTGCGGCGATCATGTGACCGCCGGCGCATACGGTCAAGGGCGGTTCCAACGGCAAGGGCCTTGGTGCGGTTTCAGGCGGTTACGCCCGACAGGCAGTCACAAAGGCCCCGCCGTTCATCGCCTGTGGGGCCTGTTGCCGGTGTGTTTTCCCGCTGGTGATGTGCCGCGTCAGGGCGTTTGCGGGCGTTTGCGGCAGTACAGTTCCAACCGATGATGAACAAGCTCATACCCCAGGGCCGCAGCAATATCGGCTTGCAATTGCTCGATCAGATCAGAGTGAAATTCCACGATCTCACCCGTGTCGAGATCGACAATGTGATCGTGATGTTTCTTGTTCACCCGTTCAAACCGCGCACTGGCACCTTCAAAGGTATGCCGGTGAATCATGCCCGCCTGTTCAAGTGCCGCGACGGTTCGATACGCCGTCGCGATGGAAATCTTTGGGTCATCGCCCTGAACGCGCTGGTGAATTTCTGCGACATCGGGGTGATCCTCGGCCTCGGCAAGAACCCGCAATATGGCGATGCGTTGTGGCGTTATGCGCAGGCCCGCATCTTGCAGGTCTGCGACATGCTTTTCCGCCATTTTTTCCGCCCGGCTGTTTGTCGCCCTTTTCGCTGTGCTCATGCCAGATTTTCCCCTCCTCATTCTCACCTGCAACTATCTTTGCGAATGATTATCATTATTGTTTACAGTTGCAAGTGATTATCATACTCATTTGCATATGTTCAACCATGCGGAGATCGGGAATGGTCAGACTGAACGTGCGAACCTTGCTTTTGGGGGCCGCAATGGCGGCGATGATGGGGCAGGCGGCCCTTGCCCAAGAGGCAAAGTTCAAAGTGATCACAACCTTTACCATCATCGCCGATATGGCGCGCAATGTGGCGGGGGATGCGGCGGTGGTGGAATCCGTCACCAAGGCGGGGGCCGAAATTCATGGCTATGAACCCACGCCCGGCGATATCATCCGGGCGCATGACGCCGATCTGATCTTGTGGAACGGGCTGAACCTTGAATTGTGGTTCGAGCAGTTCTTTACCAATTTGAAAGATGTTCCCAGTGTAACGCTGACCGATGGCATCGTGCCGGTCAGTATCGCCGAGGGTGAATATACCGGCAAGCCAAACCCGCATGCCTGGATGAGCCTTGAAAACGCGTTGATCTATGTGGACAATATCCGCGACGCGCTGTCGAAATATGACCCGGCGCAGGCCGCCCTCTATGCCGCCAACGCCGAAACCTACAAGGCCGAGATTGCCGCGGCCATTGAACCGCTGCGCAATGCGGTAATGGCGCTGCCCGAACAGCACCGCTGGCTTGCCACCTGCGAGGGTGCGTTCAGCTATCTGACCCGCGATTTCCAGATGAAAGAACTGTATCTGTGGCCGATCAATGCCGATGCGCAGGGCACGCCGCAACAGGTGCGCAAGGTAATCGACGCCATGCGCGAACACAGCATTCCGGCGATTTTCTGCGAAAGCACGGTCAGCCAGAACCCGGCCAAACAGGTCGCGCGCGAAACCGGCGCGCGCTATGGTGGGGTGTTGTATGTAGACAGCCTGACCGAGGCCGATGGCCCGGTGCCGACCTATATTGATCTTCTGCGCGTCACTTCGCAGACAATTGTCGATGGTTTGTCCCGATAACCAATCTCGTGGCCCCGCTGTGCGCTGGCGCAGCGGGGTAAAATGCCTCTGAATCGTCACACCGCCCAACAGGATACACCCCATGACGCAACTTGCCAGTCCCGCCACAATCGGCATCTCTGCAAAGGGGGTATTCGTTACCTATCGCAATGGGTTGACCGCGCTGCGCGATGCCAGCTTTGAGGCGCCGACCGGGTCCATCACTGGTTTGGTGGGGGTGAACGGCGCGGGAAAATCCACGATCTTCAAGGCGATCATGGGCTTTGTGCCGGTGGCGCGGGGCGAGATTGAAATTCTGGGCCGATCGGTAAAAGACGCGCTGAGGGCCAATCTTGTGGCCTATGTTCCGCAGGCCGAGGAGGTGGACTGGTCTTTTCCGGTTCTGGTTGAAGATGTGGTGATGATGGGCCGTTATGGCAAGATGGGGTTTTTTCGCATTCCCAGCGCCGCCGACCATGCCGCCGTCAACGCGGCGCTGGCCCGTGTGAACATGACCGACTACCGCAAGCGCCAGATTGGTGAACTGTCGGGCGGGCAACGCAAGCGGGTGTTTCTGGCCCGCGCCCTTGCGCAAGATGGCAAGGTCATCTTGTTGGATGAGCCGTTCACCGGCGTTGATGTGCAAACCGAAGACGCCATAATAACCCTGCTGCGCGAGATGCGCGACGAGGGGCGGGTGATGCTGGTATCTACCCATAATCTGGGGTCAGTGCCCGAGTTTTGCGACCGCACTGTCTTGGTGAAAGGCACGGTGCTGGCCTACGGCCCGACCGAAACCACCTTTACCCGCGAAAACCTTGAACTGGCCTTTGGCGGTGTGCTGCGGCATTTCGTTCTGGGCGGGGCCGATTTGCATGATGATGATGATGCCCGTTCGGTTTCGGTGATTACCGATGATGAAAAGCCGTTCGTGATTTATGAAAAAACCGCAGATCGGGGGGCAGAATGATGGAAACCCTGCTGCTGCCGTTTCAATACAGTTATATGACCAATGCGATGTGGGTTTCGGCGCTTGTCGGCGGGGTTTGCGCGTTTTTGTCGGTCTATCTGATGCTGAAAGGCTGGTCGCTGATCGGCGATGCGCTTAGCCATTCCATCGTGCCGGGGGTGGCGGGGGCCTATATGCTGGGCCTGCCCTTTGCCTTGGGTGCCTTTGCCGCTGGCGGTCTTGCTGCCGGGGCCATGCTGTTTTTGAACCAGCGTTCGGGCCTGAAGGAAGACGCGATCATCGGGCTGATTTTCACCTCATTCTTTGGGCTGGGGCTGTTCATGGTGTCGCTGTCGCCAATGTCGGTTTCGGTGCAGACCATTACCATGGGCAATATTCTGGCGATCACCCCGCAAGATACGCTGCAACTGGCGATCATCGGTTTCGTGTCGCTGGCGGTGCTGCTGGCGAAATGGAAAGACCTGATGGTGACGTTCTTTGATGAAAACCACGCGCGCTCTATCGGGATCAATACCGGCAGGTTGAAGCTGGTTTTCTTTACCTTGCTGTCGGCCTGCTGTGTGGCCGCGCTGCAAACCGTGGGCGCGTTTTTGGTGATTGCGATGGTGGTGACGCCGGGGGCCACGGCCTATCTTCTGGCCGATCGTTTCCCGCGTTTGCTGATGCTCAGCGTGGCCATTGGCGCGATCACCAGCTTTGTCGGTGCCTATCTGAGCTTCTTTCTGGATGGGGCAACCGGCGGGCTGATCGTGGTGCTGCAAACGCTGATCTTTCTGCTGGCCTTCACCTTTGCCCCTAAACATGGCTATCTGGCGGCCCGGCGTCGCGCCGCCAAGGTGCTGGAGGGGGCAGCATGATCGACGCGCTGATCCAACCGTTTCAATTTGCGTTCATGAACAGCGCTTTCCTGATCATGGCGATGATATCGGTGCCGATGGCGCTGTTGTCATGCTATCTGGTGCTCAAGGGTTGGTCGCTGATGGGTGACGCGATCAGCCATGCCGTGCTGCCGGGGGTGGTTCTGGCCTATCTGCTGCATATCCCGCTGATTATCGGCGCGTTTTCAGCCGGCATGTTCTGCGCGCTGGCGACGGGCTTTCTAAAAGAGAACAGCCGGGTCAAACAAGATACCGTCATGGGCATCGTTTTTTCGGGCATGTTCGGGCTTGGCATCGTGATGTATACGAAAATTCAGACCGATGTGCATCTGGATCATATTCTGTTTGGCAACATGCTGGGGGTTGGCAGCAATGATCTGTGGACGGCAGGCCTGATCGGGCTGGGGGTTACAGTGGTACTTCTTGCCAAGCGGCGCGACCTGATGCTGCATGCCTTTGACCCCATTCAGGCACAGGCCGTGGGCCTGCCTGTGCGCGCGCTGCATTACGGCCTGCTGGCGATGATCTCGCTGACCATTGTCGCCACGCTTGCCGCCGTGGGGATCATCTTGTCCATTGGCTTGCTGATCGCGCCGGGGGCGATTGCGTTTCTGGTGACCAAACGGTTTGACCGGATGTTGATTGTGGCGGTGGCGGTGACGCTGGTTTCGGGTTTTCTGGGGGTTTACCTTAGCTTTTTCATCGACAGCGCCCCGGCCCCAACCGTAATTCTGGTTTTGACGGCGGTGTTCATCGCAGCATTCATACGCTCGGCCTACCGGGCAAAGCGGCGTGCAAGCCCCGCCGTATAGCCCGCCGCACAGATAGCCGCGGCGTTCAGGCGCAGCGCCGGGTGCAACCCGACCTGCCGTCTGCAAAATGCCGTGCGGTCATCGCGCGGACCCGGTGCGCAGATAAAAGGCTGGCTGGGCCGCAGCCGCAGAAAGGCGCAAACGGCTTGGGTCTGGCCCGCAGGCCCAAAGTAGTTACTGCCTTTTGGCGCAGCGCAACGCGCAGCAATGACCTTTGGCCGCCACAAATTCCCTTGAGGTTTTGTGGGTTTTAGGTCTTACCCTGAGTTTGCAAAAGGCTGCGAAAATGAGGGTTGTCCTTTGGGTGAACTACTGCGGGCAATCTGGGGCGTTGCTTGTCTGGCGGCTGTGATGTCAGTCATTCTGGCGCGCAGT
Source organism: Pseudorhodobacter sp. (assembly GCF_034675685.1). Lineage (GTDB taxonomy): Bacteria > Pseudomonadota > Alphaproteobacteria > Rhodobacterales > Rhodobacteraceae > Pseudorhodobacter. The sequence continues at coordinate 79,661 of NZ_JAUCDA010000019.1, forward strand.
GGCTTTGGCGCGGGCCTTTGGCTTGGGCTGTCCTCGGCTGTGTTTGGGTTGTCTGGTGCCATTTTGGCTGCTGGTGCTATCGTTCAGTTGTGGCGCAGCTTTCGCGCCTATCGTGCAGAGGCGCTGACCCTTGGCAGGCTTGACCACCGGGTCAGCCGGCTGGCGGCTTTGCGGTTTGCCGGGCTACAGGCCCTGGCGATCGGTGCGCTGCTTGCTGTTGCTGCGGGTGTGGCCTTTGTTCTTCCGGGGATGGCGGTGCAGGCGGCGTTCGTGGCCGCGCTGCTGACGCCATCGCTTTGGGCTGTGCAAGTGCAGCTTGTGGCCGGGCACAGCCTTGGCGGCATGCTGGAACGGCTTGTTGCGGGGGGCGCACAGCGCAGGCTGGCGCAGGCGGTTGGGTTTTGGCGGCGACCCAAGGCGGGTTGGGTTTTCGGGGCCCGGATTGCTACGGCGCGGGGCGCCGCCGCCGCGGACAGCGTTGCAACCGCCTATTTGAATGCGGTGGACAGTGACGGGCTGGTGCGCCCGGACCTGTCGCAATGCGGCCCATCGGTGGCGGCGGATGCGCGGTGGCGGCTCTGGTCGGTTGCGCCGGTTTTTGCGGCGTCTTTGCCATTTGCGCTTGTGGCCTGGGCGTGTGCGGCATGGTTGCCCGACAGTTGGGTGCCGCGTTTGCCCGCGCCGGGTGTCATCTTGGGGCTGGATGCCCCCCCCGCCCCCGCAGACGCGCCGCCCCCCCAAGAAGCACAAGACCAGCCACCGCCCCCTTCCGAAACCAGCCAGACGGGGCCGGATGCGGCGGGCGGTTCGGGGACCGATGGTTCAAACCCCGACGAGCCCGACAGCGGGGATAACGCCGAAACTTCAGGGCCAGCCAACGAGGGCGGGCAAGGCACTGACCCAGCCAGCGCGGGCGGCAAAGGATCGCAGACGGGCTCTGACGGTGCGGGCGGGCAGGCTGATGCCGAGGGTGCCGAGGGGGGCGCAGGCCCGGAAGCGGGGTCACAGGCCGATGGGGCGGGGGCTGAGCAGGGCGCAGCGGGTGCAGCGCCGTCACAGCCGGGCTCTGACGGCGCGGGCGGGCAGGCTGATGCCGAGGGTGCCGAGGGGGGCGCAGGCCCGCAAGCGGGGTCACAGGCCGATGGGGCGGGGGCTGAGCAGGGCGCAGCGGGTGCAGCGCCGTCGCAGCCGGGCTCTGACGGCGCGGGCGGGCAGGCTGATGCCGCGGGTGCCGAGGGTGCCGAGGGGGGCGCAGGCCCGCAAGCGGGGCCACAGGCCGATGGGGCGGGGGCTGAGCAGGGCGCAGCGGGTGCAGCGCCGTTACAGCCGGGCTCTGACGGCGCGGGCGGGCAGGCTGATGCCGAGGGTGCCGAGGGGGGCGCAGGCCCGCAAGCGGGGCCACAGGCCGATGGGGCGGGCCTTGATGCCTCGCCGTTATCTGATGTATTGCCGGACGGGGGAGGGGCATCTGAGATGGGGGTGGCGACTGACGGGCCGGTTCCCCCCGATGCGGTTCCGGTCAACCGGGGGGTGACCGCTGCCGCCACGCCCCTTGATCCGGGTGAGGCCCTGACCGTCGGATCACAGCAAGCCTTGTTTGCCGCGCCGGGCCATGCGCCCGACACGGTCGAAACCCGGCTTGACGAAGACGCGACTTTACCGCCTGATCTGCCCGCGAGCCCTTTGCTGCGGCAAAGACTGCCCGCCTGGATTTCGGACCTGATAGTTGATTGAGGAAAGTGACACCAATGAGTTATGACCTTCGGCGCGGCGATATAGACTATCTGCGCAGCATTCCTGCCGCCGTGCATGACCAGCAGATGTACGGGATGGAACCCGTGGTCAAGGCGCTGCTGGTGGCGCTGTTGTCAGGTGGTCATGTGCTGCTTGAGGGCAACCCCGGCCTTGGCAAGACGGCGCTGGTGCGGGCGCTGTCGCTGGCCCTGGGGCTGGGCCGCGACGCCGTCGGGCGCATCCAGTTCACGCCCGATCTTATGCCTGCCGATATCACCGGCACACTGATGCCCGCCGAAGACGGTAGCCGCAGGCTGGAATTCAAGGCCGGGCCGATCTTTCATCAATTGCTGCTGGCGGATGAGATCAACCGCGCGACCCCCAAGACCCAGGCCGCGATGCTGGAGGCGATGGCCGAGTATCAGGTTACCGTTCTGGGGGAAACAAAGCCGCTGCGCGCCTGGTCAGATGTGACCTTTGACGGGCGGCGCGAACGGGTGCGCAGCCCGTTCATGGTGATGGCTACCCAAAACCCGATAGATCAAGATGGCACCTATGACCTGCCCGAGGCGCAATCTGATCGTTTCATGTTCAAGATCCTGATGCAGATGCCGGGTGCCGGCGTCATCGGCCAGATCATGGACAAAGAGCTGGCCCCGCCCCATGAACCGATGGCCGAGGCGGTGGCAAGCCTGCAGGCGGATGCGGCCCTGGCGCGGTTGCATCTTGCATCGCGCGCCGTGATGTCGCTTAAACTTTCGGCTGTGGTGAAAACCCATATCGTGAACATCGTACAGGCCAGCAATGGCGGCTTTGACCATGTTGCAAACCTGTCCGAAAAGCGCATGACGGCGTTGCGTGCCCTTGTGGGCACCAAGATCACCTATCCGTTTGGCCCGCGCGCCGCCGCGTCGCTGGCAAAGGCGGCTGTGGGCTGGGCGGCTGTTGATCTGGCCCGGCCTGACAGCATTGAACTGCTGCCGGGTCTGGAGCGCTGCGGGCTTGCGGCTGTCGTGGTGCCGGTGCTGCGACACCGCTTGAAAATTCGGCATGATTACCAAGACCTTGAGCTGGGATCGGCTGGGGCCGAGGCGCGCGCGCTTGATGATTACATCGCAGCGCTTGCCCAGGCCGCCGCCCCAGACCTGAGCCATGGCGACGAACCGCGCGGCTATGACGCGCGATTTGCCGCCGATCTGGCCAGCATGCGCGCGCTGAACCCGCTTTGACATGACGGACCCAACCGAACCGCCGCTGTCTGTCGATCGCCTGCAAAAGCTGCGGCTGGCCCTGCGCAAGACGGTGCCTGCCCAAAGTCTTGGCGCGCATTTGCGGCGCAAACAGGGGCAAAGCCTGCAATTTCGCGACTACCGCGACTATCAGCGGGGCGATGATATCCGGGCGGTGGATTGGCGGGCCTCGCTGCGGCGCGGCGATAATCGCGACCTGATCGTCAAGACCTTCGAGGCCGAGGAACGGATGACGCTGGTCCTTGTCGTCGATGTGCGCGCCGCGATGCGCCTGCCGGTGGCGGCCCCCAAGCTGCTTTATGCGCTGTGGTCGATGCGCTGTCTGGCGCAGGTGGCGGCAGAGGCCGGGGATGATGTGATCTTGTCGACGCTGTTCGGGCCGCAAGATGCCGCCCCGCGCAAGGCACGCGGCCGCGCCGTGCCCGAAGCGGCGCATCGTTTTGCCCATGAGATATGGCAAAGCGTCAGCGCCCCGCTGGCGGCCGAGCCGGTGGCAAAGGTCGAGGCGCTGGTCGCGCGGTTGAAACCGGCCAGTGCGGTTGTGCTGCTGTCTGACCTGTTGTTCGCGGATGCGCCGGGCGCTGTGACGCGGCTGGCGCTGGCCGCGCAACAATCGCGGCGCGCGTTTTTCGTGATGGAGCTGGACACGCTGGCAATGGAAGCTGCGGCGCTGGGCCTGGGGGGGGCTGTTGAATTGGGGCCCGCCAAATTTGCAGCCGCCAAGCCTGTGCCTGTCAGATTGGCACCTGTGGAAGGCCGTGATTATGGCGACACACCGCGGCTTTTGGGGGCTGATGTGCTTGGCGGTCTGCGGGCAAGGGTGGCCGATCACCACCAAGGTCTGCGTCAGGCTTGGGCCCGTGGCGGCCTCGTCTGGCCTGACCCGGTGATCTGGCCGCAAGGGGTGGACATGGCCGGAATGGCAGCGCTGTTTGTGAAAAGCTTCCCGCCTTCGGCGATCTTTCGCGGCGTGGCCGCGCGTGGGGGCCTGTGATGCTGGCACTTTTATTGGCATCCGGGGCGGGTGTGGGGCTGTTGGTTTGGCACATGCAGCGCCGTGCGCCGGTGGCGGTAAAGCTGTCCTTTGCGCGGCTGTTGCCCGAACCGCCGATTTCAGATCAGGCCGAGCAGCGGTTTGCGCTGACCGTTCCCTTGCGATCGGCCGGGTTCTGGATACGGATGTTTGCCGTGCTGGCGGCCCTTGCCGCGTTGATGCTGGATATGGACCGCCGCTGGGCTGGCGGCATGGGCGCTGCGGGGGCGGGTATCGGGCTGCGCATTGTGTTGGACGTCACGCATAGCATGGGCTTGCCCGAGGCGGGGGGCACAAGGCTTGATGCGGCGCGGGCGGTGGCCGATGCGGCCTTGGCGCAGCTTGCCGCTGCAAGCGGTGAAGATACCTGCGCCGAGGTGATTTTGGTGGGGGCCTCGGCTGGCACAACCGGCCTGACCGAGGCCGTTTCCCGCGCGACACTTCAGCCCGAGGGCGGCGAGGTGGCCACGCTTGTCGATGCGGCCGCCCGGGCCGAGGGCGATTGCCCGCTGACCCATGTGCTGGTGCTGACCGATGCGCGCCAGCCTGCGATGGATTGGCCTGTCATCGGGGCGCCACCCGATGCCCCCGATCTGCTGTGGCATCAGATCGGGGCCCCGATGCCCAACACAGGTCTGCGCGGTGTGTCGTTCACCCCGCCGGGGCTGGGCAGCAAAAGCGCCTTGATCCGGCTGGTTGTGGCAGGCTTTGGCACCGTGCCGCCGCCGGTTGTGTGGCTGGAGGGGCCGGGGGGCCGTGTGCCGGTGGCTGTGCACCCGTCACTCGACCGCGATCAGGTCTGGCTGGGAGAGGCAAAGCCAGAGGGGGCCGGGCGCTACGTTGCGGTGATTGGCACGGGGGGCGCATATGGCGGTGACGACCGTTTGGCTTTTGATGTGCCCGCGTTTCAGGGCATGGCGCTTGACTGGCGCATGACGGGGCTTTCTGCGCCGCGCGGCGCGCAGGCGGGGGGGGGGGGATGCGGTGCTGGTGGCTGATCTGGCAGGCTTGACCCCCAAAGATTTTGCCCATCCGCTGCTGGCCGTCTATCCGGGGTGGCCGAACGCGGGGTCAACGGGGCGGATCGGGGCTTTCGTGCAAGATACGGCGGTTCTGGCCGCGCTTAACCTTGATACATTCGAACGGCTCGCCCCCCGGCCGCTGCAAGGGGCCTTGCCGCCGGGGTTTGCCCCGGTTCTGACCGATGCGGCGGGTGCGGTTTATATCGCGCGCCGGGCAACGCCGCCGGGTTTGATAGTTCCCGCCCCGATGCGCGATGGCGCCGAGATCGAAGCCTTGTCGCTGACCTTGTTCTTTACGGCGCTGTCCGATCTTGCGGGCCGGGGCAGCGTGGTGCCGGGCATGGAATGGCTGGATGCGCAGGGCCAAACCATCGCCAATGCCGCGCAAGAAAGCGATACCGCGCGGGCGCTTGCCCCCCCCCCCCGCGCTTGCCCGGATCGCGCCGCGCCCCAGGCCTGTGCAAGACGCGCCGGTCTGGCCCTTGCTGGCGCTTGCCGCCCTTGCCGCCTTGCTGGCTGAACGGGGGCTGATGCTGTGGCGGGGGATGCGGCATGCTGTGTGATCTGGCGGGGCGGGTTGCGCTGTTTGGCGGGCAAGTCAGTTGCCGCGCAGGATGGTCTGGTGAGGTGCTGGCGACCGCTGCCGGGGGCGCTGTTGGGCTGGCCGTGCTTTTGGTCTGCGTTCTGGAATGGCGCCGGGGAAACCGCCGTGCGCCCTTTGGCGCGGCGCTTTTCATTCTGGCCGCAGCGGCGCTTGCGCTGGCCGCGTCCCGGCCAGAATGGCGCAACGATGCCCCGGCGGGCGAGGGCGGGCTGGCGATTGCCCTGATCGACGGCTCGGAAAGCGTCTGGCGTGATGAGCCTGTGGCGCGCGCCGCCCTGGCGCAGCTTGCCAGCGGGCTGGAGCCGGTGATAGCGGCACTGCCGCCCGAAACCGCTGCGCAATGGCAGGGGCAGGTGCTGCATTTTGGCCGTGCGGTGTCCAGCGGGGCGGCGGCACCGCTGGGCCAGTTGCCCGGTATGCTGCGCAGCGGTGTCACCGTTTCGCGCGCGCCGCAAAGCAACGGCGTCGCCGGGCTGGAAGCGGCGCTGGACAGGATTCGTGCTGCGGGCGGGCGGGGGGCGGTGTATCTGCTTGCCGATGGCCATTTTGACGCCCCTGTGCCCGAGGCGCTTCTGGCCGAGGCGCGCAGCATGGGCGTGCCGGTGCATGTGATGGCGGCGGGGGCGGCTGCGCCGGGGGCAGGGCTGGTTGCCGCCGATCTTGGCCCGGATCAGCAGGTGGGCCGGCCTGCGGTGCTGCGCGCGACACTTTCCGGCGCGGGCCGGCTGATGTTTTCCAATGGCGCGGCGCAGACCGAGATGTCTGTGGCAAAAGGGCAAACCCTGCGCCCGGCACGGCTGGAAACCGTTTTTGCCAGCCGTGGTCTGCGGCATGTGCGCGTGGGTTTTGACGCGGCAAATGGCCAGCAGGAGCGAACACTTTATACCTTGGTGCGCGGGCCTGCCAGGGTGTTGGTTTACGGCCCTGCGCCCTTTGTGGCAGGGCTTGATCGGGCGCTGTGGCAGGTGACGCGCGGCGATCCTTTGGCCCCGGTTGATGCTGCCGGGTTTGATGTGGTGGTCATCGACTCGCTGTCGCCGGATGATTTTGCGGCGGGGTTTGACGCGGATTTGTTGCGCGCAGCGGCAGGCACGGGCATTTTTATTGTCAATGGTCCGGTGCGCGGGGCGCGCGACAGGCCGCAACGGATTGCCGATTGGAATGCCTCGGTGCTGTCGCCTGTCTTGCCGGTTGACAGCGACCCACGCAAGTTCATCGAAGAGCCACCTCCCCGCGATATTGTGATCATGATTGACGTGTCGGGTTCGATGGCGGGTGGCCCGCTGCACACCGCAAAAACCGCGGCTTTCGCGGTGATGGATCAGTTGCGCCCCCATGATACGCTGGCAATCTTGCCGTTTTCTGACGGGCCAAACCCGCAGTTCGGCAGGCGCAATGCCGATGCTGCCGGCCTGACGGCGGCCCGTGGTTTTGTGGCGGCGCTTGGCGCCGGGGGCGGCACGGCCCCCGAGCGCACCTTGCAGCAGGCGGCGGGGCTTGCCACCAACTATTGCGCCTATTTCTTTTTGTCGGATGGTGACTTTGATCCACCAAAGACCAGCCCGAAATGCTTTACCACTGCCATTGCAACGGCTGGCATGGCCTTTCCGAATGGGGTGGCCGATTGGGGTGAAGAGATCGTGTTGCGCGAAGGCAGCGCGGCCAGTGGCCTGACCCTGCGCTATTTCGAACCTGAGGAGCGTGATGAGTATTTCCGGCCCGAAAGTTTTACCCCTCGGGGGGCCGAAGGCGCGGGCGTATTGGCGCCGCCACTGCCGCTTGCGGGGGTGGCGATCGCGTTCGCGCGGGTGGATGCGGTGGTGGAAAGCCTTCACGCAAGCCCGCCACCCGATCCGGTGCTGGCATTCCGGCGGGATGCCATAAGGCCGGCAATTGCGACCGGTGTGTTTTTATCCGCGATCCCGCCGTCCTGGGCCAGCGACCCGCAGGGCCAAGCGGCGGTAACCGCGATGCTGGACCGATTGACAGGCTGGAATGAGAGCGAGCGTTATGACATCCGGCTGACCCAGCAAGACAGCCGTTTGACGGTTTCGGTGGCTATTCTTGCAGGGGCGGGCCTTGCAGGGGCGGGGGATTTGCCGAAAACCCTGTCGGCAAGTATTCAGGGGGGGGCAGGCACGGTTCAGGGCCTGGGGCTGCGCCCCGTCCGAGAGCCGGGCCAGTTTGAAGGCACAGTAGAGCTGCGCCTTGGCCCCGAAGCGGCGCGCGCTACGTTTGTGCTGGAAGAACCGGGGCGCAGCACCCAGCGCATTCCCCTCTTTTTGCCTGCGCGCCCCGGCGCCGAGGCGGGCAGCATGACCGAAGCCTTTGCCTTTGGGGTCAACCATTCCGCCCTGTCGCGCATTGCCCAAGCCACGGGCGGGCAAATGCTGAGCGGTGCTTTTGCGCAATTGGCGCCTGCGCAGGTGCGTGGCGCGTCGGTTGCCTTGCACCCCTGGCTGATTGCCCTTGCGCTGATAGCGCTTGCGGGCGCATTTTGGGGGGGCGGAACGCGGCCATGACAGGGGGCAAGCAGTGACCATGAATTTTGGCGATGATGCCTTTCGCACGGCCTTTGCGGGGCGTGATCCGGCCCCGGCGGCGGCGGTGCTTCGCCACCTGGCGCTGATGGCGCTTGCCGAGGCTTTGGGTGCCATCCAACCGCCAGCCCCATATCCTGCGCGGCCTGCGGCAGATCCGCTGGCAGACTGGTTCGGTGAAGCGCAGGTGCAGGGCAGGACCATCCGCAAATCCCTGCGTCTGCTGCAGCGCCGCTTTTTGTTTGGCCAGATCAATGAAGATCTGGCTGTCAGCCGTGCGCTGGTGGCGGGGGCTGTGCCGGTCGGGCGGATTGCGCGCCTGCGTGACAGGCTTGTCTGGCGCTGGCGGCGCAAAGGCTGCGCGCTGGCCCCGCCGGGCATTGGTGCGTTTGGTCCCGCACTCGCAGGTCTTGCCTTTGGCGATGTTGCGTTTCGCCGCAGCGCGGTGACCATGATCCGCGATCATCTGGGCGCGCGGGTTCTGTTTCACCCCGATCCGGCCCCCGTGCCGGTTCTGTCACCTGCCTGTTACCTGATCTTGATTGCCGCGCACAGGCGTTTGGCAAAGCCCACAGCGGTCGCGCAAGGCGTGGCGGGCCTTGCCGGGGCGCTTGCCGCCGAGGCGGGCTGGGCGGCATTCTGGGATCAGTGGGTGTTGCAGCAGGCCGCTGGAAATGCCGCGTTCACACTGCCCGATGCAATCCGTACCTTGCCTTTGCTGCGCCAGGGGGCTGTTGTATTTGCGCAACCGGCCACAGAAAACGACCCCAGAGTTGCCCTTGATTGGGCAAATGGCTTGCCCGCTTATTGCCAATACCTGCGCCTCGGCCTCCTATGATCACCGCACCCTTTTGAGTCTTTGCATATGTTTGATCCCAAAACACTTTCTGAAATCTACAGCCGCCACCGCACGACGTTTGCGGCCTTGGTCGACCTTGAAACAAGGCTGAACGCGCGGTTTTACGGGATGGGATCTGCGGTTGATTGTATGATTCTTGCGGCCCTGACCGGCGAGGCGATGGTGATGATCGGCCCGCCCGGAACGGCGAAATCGCGGCTGGTGCGCAGCTTTTGCAATCTGGTTGGCGTGCTGGAGGATGAGGCGCTGACACTTGCCGGCGGCACCGGAGAAAAGACTGGAACAGAACAAAAGGACGCCCGGTATTTTGAATATCTGCTGACCCAGTTCACCGAACCGTCAGAGCTGTTTGGCTATTACGATCTGGGCAAGCTGTTCAATGACCATACGATGCTGCGCGCCGATGCCGGCATGATGCAAAAAGCCGAAGTTGTCTTTCTGGACGAGGTCTTCAATGCCTCCAGTGCCATTCTGAACGCGCTGCTGACCTTCATGAACGAGCGCAAGTTTCATGACCGGGGCATGGTGCATCGCACGCCGATGCGGTTGTTGTTTTCCGCCACCAACCAGCCGCCGCGCGAAGAAGGTCTGGGCGCTGTCTATGACCGATTTCTGCTGCGTTGCCGGTTGGACAATGTCGGGCCACAGCCCGATAGGCTTGCGGCGCTGGTGAGTGCCGCCTGGCAAGAAACACATGATGCGCCCAAACGCGGCCCCGAAGACCATGAGTTTTCTAGCCTGTTGGAAGATTTTGACAGCTACCGCAATACGGTAGATGCGTTGACCCATTCGGGGGCGCTGACCATTCAGCAAGACAGCCCGCTGTTCAGCCGCCTTGCCGATATCGTGGCAGAGCTGCGCCGCAAGGACCTGTCGCAAATGTCGAACCGGCGGCTGGTGAAATTTTCGGGCGTTATCCTTGCAAACAGTTTGATGCGCCAAGCCCGCGCCAAGGGAGAGGCGCCAAGCATCGAACCGATTGATCTGGCCGTGATCCTGGATTTCGGGCTGGATGCCGAAGATACCGGCACAGTGACAAAGCTGCGCAACCATTTGTTGGGCAAGTGATGCCTTCTGTCGGGATGCGCATAGCAGGGCCGAATGGCTGGGCTGGTCGGGCCACCTCTGCCCGTGCGCAGGGGGTGTTGGCGGCATTCCATGAACGGCATGTGCCACTTACCCCCCGGCTGGCGCGGGCTTTGGCCCGGCTTGAAAGCACCCCGACCCCCGGTGCCGATCAGGACTGGGGCCGCGCCTTTGTGCGGGCGGGTGAGGCGCTGGGGATTGCGGGGCAGGTGGGCAGCGCCTTTTGGGCGGCAGCCATGCCGATTTTTGCCGTAAGCGTGGCCGAACCCATTTTGCGCCATGCGGCACGGCGGGTCGGGCAGATTACCCTGTTCGGGGCCGCCGACCTTGGCCTTGCGGATGAGGCGCCGCCGGGCGATCAGGCACGGCAGATCGAGGCTGCGGTGAACGCCGCCCTTGGCGATGCTGCGGTTATGGGGCGCGGGTTTTGGGTGGTGGCCGGGGTTGCGTTGCACGCTGCGGCCACCCATGCAACCGAGGTGCGGGCAGGGCTTGTACGCCCCGTGGCCGGGCAAGCGCGCCGCCTGTTGCCCGAACCTGACGCCGCCCTGTGCCGCTTGCTGTTCGAGACAGAACCCCAATTTCAAGAGGCCCCCCTTGCGCGGCAGCGCCGCCAACGGGCGCGGGCAAAATCCATGCGCAAGCGGTCAGGGATTCGCCCGAAAGAAGGCGGCGTTGCGGGCATCCGCGCCTCGCGCCGGATTGAAGATTTCCCGGATGCGGTGTTTTCGGAACTGATCATGCCGATCCCCGTGCTTGCCAACCGGCTGCTGCATGAAGGGGTGCTGGTGCGCCACCGCCCGCCATTGCGCGACCCCAAGCGCGATCTGTTGTCACTGTGCTTTTGCGATGCGCAAGGCGCCAGTGGCGCTGGCGCGCTGGTCAAGGCCGCTTGGGCCGATGCGGGGCTGCGGCTGCGGCTGATCCTGTCGCAACTGGGGTTGACGCATAGCGATCTGATCTGGGCCGAGGCCGGGCCGGTTTGCCCGATGGCCGCGGTGCTGCGGACCGAAGATGTCAGTCTGCGTGCGGGGCTGGACCCGATGCAGCTTGCAGGGCCGCAGCGCGCCGATATGCTGATGCGCTCGGGTCTGTTGCCGGGCTTTGTCGATACGCTGCCGGGCGCGGATGCGCTTGCGGCGGCCGATGGGTTTGCCGGGCATTTGCCCGCACTTGCCGGGCTGGGGCTGGGGCGCTTGCAAGACCGCGCGCGCCGAATGCGCCGCAAGCGCACGGGGCCTGCGCCCGTGCCGCGCCCGGCTGATTATGCGCGCCATCTGGTGCTGGTCTGTCTTCCTGCCGCTGGCCTTGAGGGCGCGCGTGCCTTGGCTGACTGGCCCGCGCTGCGGGCCCAGTTGCGGGCCGGTTTGCGGCAAGATGCAGGCGAGGGCGCGCTGTTTGCAGCCCTGTTATACCCCGAACGCCTGACGCGCGGCGCGGTCTTTACCGCGATCAGCGACGCGCCTGCCCTCAGCCAGATTGACCTGCCAGCCCCCGATGAGGCAGACGCCGCCCTTTGCCTGTCGCAGACCCTGGGCCTGTTGTCGGCCTGGATGATCGACCTGACGCTGGAGACGCTGGATGGCCGATAACCGCCAAGTCATGCGCCTTGCGGCCCTGCGCTCGCATGAAGCGTTGGCCTTCATGGCCGCTTTGGCCCCGGAATTTGCGGCAGCGCAGGCAGCGAACCTGCGCTGTGCCATTAGTGCAGATGGCACGATGACCCTGTTCTTGCCGCATTGGAACAGCCCCCCCCATCACCCCGAGGCCAAGGTTCGCGCGCTGCGTGACGCCATTGCGGTGGCGTTGCAGGCGGCCACACAAGAGTCGCGTGATCTGTCAAAGATCGGCGCCGCGTCGCGTGATCTTGCCGAAACGCTGGATGTGGTGGCTGCGGCGATGACGGTGCTGTATCTGGCGGCAGAACCTGCCGATGGCACCCAGCCGTTGCAGGTGCAAAAACTGGCGGTCATCGCAGGGCCGCCAGAGCAAGTCGCAGACCTGGCCGCAACCACCATCCGCCGCAGCCGTCACGCGGCTTTGATCGTGGGAACGGATGCAACGCAGACCATCGCCATCCTGCGGCTGTCTGATATATCCGAGGATGGTGCAACGCTGGACGGTTTGCGCGCGGGTATCGCTGCCGAAAAGCAAGGCCTGACGTTGTTGGCCCCGGTAGAGACGCCGGGCGGTACGCTGTTCCTTGCCAATGGGCGGGGGCTGAATGTGCAAGCCCGCGCCTTTGCCGGGCATGTTTTGCGCGGGCTGGTCGCGGCCGGGCAGCTTGCTGCCGATGCCGATTTGCTGCTGTTTGCCGGGGTGACGGCCTATGCCTTGCCGCATGAGGCCGCGTTTATCCCCGCTGAAACATTGGTAACCGCACCGGATACGGGCGACTGGCTGTCGTTGCGCTTGCTTGATGTGCAGCCTTCACAGGCCGCCGCCGAGTCGCTTGCAGCCCAGATCGCGGATCGTCGGTTCCCGGTTGGCTACCGCATGGCGCTGCGCCCCTTGCCAGACCGGATGCGCGAAGATGCCGATGTGGAACAGTTGCGCGAGGAAATCGAGGAACGAGAAGCCGAGATTGCACTGATCCGCGCCCTGGCCGCGCCGCAGTTGCGCCTGTTGCGGTTCAGCGATGCGCAATTGCCCGCCCTTGTTGACGGGCTGCGCCGGATGCCCCCCGCGATGCAGCTTGACGCGGGCCTGACATTTGCCACCGCCCATGCCGCAGGCCGCGCCGGGCCTGCGCATTTCGTGATGTATGACCCGGCTGTGGTGGCGATTGAGGGGCATTTGCCGGAATTCTACTGGCGCGGGCAAACCGAAGACAGGCCGATCTGCTATTGGGTTGACCCCCCCTCTGCCGCCGCCATGACCGGGGCCGAAGGTGAGCCGCTGATCTTTGTGCCGCTGCGCAGCCATCTTGACCCGCCGGTCGCCTCGTTCGGCGGGCAGCTTGACCAGACGATGCGGCTGGTGTTGGGCAACCTGTTCGCTGACGCGGCCCCCGTGCTCGAGGACAAGGCGGCACGCCCGGTTTTTGTCTTTTCGCCCCCCGCCGAGGCTGGCTTTGATATGGAGGTGGACCTGCTGGATGCGGCGTGGTTCGCGCCCCTGCACCTGCAATTGCGCTGGATCAATGATCACATGCTGGTCCGTTCGCCGCGTCTGGCGGATGCGGCGGTGCTGACGCGCCTTGCCGAGGATCTGTATGAAGGCGAGGCCGCGCGCCAGTTGACCGACCGGGTGCAGGGCGATCTTGCGACTCTTGCAGGGGCCTGGACCAAAGGGAAAGAAGATCTGTCAACGCAGATCGGCGCCCTGATGGACGAAGTGGCGGATGAAATCACGCAAAGCCATGACCGTATTCGGCGGGCGCTGGCGTTTCTGGTTGCGGCCAGGGACCGGATCGAGGGTGTTGACGCTGTCGTCACCGAGGCGCATGAGGTTTTGGCCAAGGCCGAGCGCACGGCACAGCATCTGGCAAATGTGCCCGCCGCGCAGGCGGCCCGCCGCCTTGCATTCGTAGGCGATGTCCTGGCCGAGATCGAGACGGGCGAGCGCACACTTGTCGATGCGCAATCGCGCATAGCCGAGCATCGCGCCGAGATTGAGCGGCTGCTGCAAGGGTTGCGCAGCCGATGACACAAAGGGGGGCAAACGCGGCCATAGCGCGCCTTGATCAGGCATTTACCGAAACCGAGGCGGCCTTTTCGGCGGCTCTGCCATCGGTACCCGATATGCGCCAAAGGGCGGCGCATATCACCCGCGCCGGCGACCGTATTGATGCAGAGTTTGCCAAGCGGCTTGACTATGGCGCCATGCGTGTTTCGGCGCGGCGTCTGACTTCGGATGCGGCTGCGCAAATACAGCCGGTCGAGGCCGCGCATCGGCGTTTGCGCCGTCGGCTGTTTTGGCAACTGGTCTGGGCAAAATACAGGTCGGTGGTCTGGGGGCTGTTCGGGCTTGCCGTTGTTGCGGGGGGGGGGCTGGGCGCTGTGGCATTGGCGGGTTGAGATTGTCGGGTTCTTCCTGTCTCTGGCGCAAACCCAGCCAGTATCGCCTGCGCCCGCTGCACCCGGCCCCTTGCAAGGCCAGTGGGGCCCGCAATGACTGCCGGGCCCCCCTTACTGCCAGTTCCTGCTGTCAAACTGGCGGCGAAGCCGAAGCTGGGCGATCAGGTGGCGGCTGCGGGCCGGTCCAGCATGTTGCGTGCAGGTTTGCGCGTGCCCGGTCGGGCGCGGCCCTATCTGCGCCGTGCAAGCGTTGTGGCGGCCATGCTGGGCCTGGCCGGTCTGCTGGTGGCGGCTGTGGCTACGGTCTGGTTTCGGCCCGATGGCCCGGCCCGGCTGGTATATGTGATGCATGACACGGTTTGGCTACCGCTGCGGGGCTTGCTTTGGGTTGCGCCTTTTCCGGGGGGGCTGGTCTGGCTGGTTCCGGTTCTGGGGCTGTCGGCGCTTGTGCTGGTTGAATATCTGGGCATGGCGGCACCTTTGCGGCGGGCGCAGACGGCGGGTATCGGGCTGTTGCTGCGCAGCAAGGCGGCCCCGGTTCTGGTGTTGTGGGATGGCAGCTTGCGGCGGGTTGGGCTGCGGGCGGGGCAAGTGCGCAGCGTGGCCGTGGACTTGCGCGATGCGGCGCGAATTGCCGTGATCTGTGCGATCGAGGCTGGTCAGGGTGCCGGGCCTCTGGCGGCTTTACTGAGGCGCGAACAGGTGGCGCTGCAGCTATCCGAAGGGCGGCAGGCCGATCTGGTTGCAGCGCTGGAAACGCTGTGCCTGCTGCGTCTTGCCGCAGTTATGGGGGCAGGTGCAGGCGGTGTTGCCGCCGGTGGGGTTAGTGATGACGCCTTGGTGGAAACCATCGCCCGGAAATCGGGGCTTGCGGCCCCAAAATGGCGCGCGCTGGCCGAGGATTGCCGCAGGGCAACGCTGGGGCCGTGCGCATCCGTTGCGGCTGCTGATGGCTTGGCGGGCGGGGGCTGCGATGCATCCACGGCAGCGGTGAACACCTTGCTGGCCGCCCTGGCCGCCGTGCAAACGGGTCAGCCGTGTTATCTGGTCTGGTTCGATGTCTGGGCGCGACGGCGTGCCGGGGCGGACCCGGCCGAAACGATCAGGCTGGCCGAGGCCGAGTCGCTGATCGCCTTTGAGTTCTGGGCGGCGCAGGCCGAGGCAAGAACCCATCACCCCGGCGCAAACGATCTTTTGGCCGAGGCATTTGCCGACCATATCGGCCCCCGCATCAGGGGCGAGGTGTTTGCGCTAACCGGCCGTGAACGCCCGATGAAAGCAGGCCGCGCATGACCCGGTGGCGCGGTCTGGATCAGACAGCGGCAAAGCTGTGGGTTGCTGGCAAGCAACGCCGGGTGAACTGGCCGCGCCCTTTGCAACGATTGGACCCGGTGCTGTTTGGGGTTGTGGCGGCGGCGGGGCTGGGGTTGGCTGGGCTGGGCTGGACGCTGGCGGCGGTAGAGCGCACGCGCGGCTTTTTTGACCCGCCGGTCGCGGCCCCTGTCGCTGACCCTCGGATATTGTCGGATTTTCGCAGGGCGGCGGCCCCCTTTGCCGATGCGGTGATGCTGGGTGATGATGCGTTTCTGGGCCGGACAGATGGTACGATTTGCGCTATGATACGGAAACGGAACTGTTTTCCCAGGAAGCGCTGCCACAAGACAACCGGCTGACAGGGGCGCTGTCGCTGCTGTCGCAGGGCTGCGGCGATCAGCCGGGGGCCGCTTTGCCGCCCTGTGCCTTGAACGGTACGCTTTTTGCCGTGACCGATCGCGGCGGGCTTGCGGCGCGCAAGGCCGGGCAATGGCAGGTGGTGCTGGCGGATGCGGGCTGGATTGGCCCGGACGGCACGGCGGTCGCGCAGGCCGATCTTGTGGCCTGGGCGGTTTCGGCAGATGGGCGCTGGATGCTTGCGGCGGCTGGGGCAAAGGGGCTTGGGCTGTTTGATCAGCACGCTGGGGGCTGGTACCCGTTGCCCGCGCGCGGCTCTGCCGAAATGGCGCCGACGCGCATCCACTTTGCCGCCGGTGCGTTCTGGCTGGGCGGCCCTGCCGGGCTGGAGCGCGTTACCCCCTCTACCCCCCCGCTGCGTGAGGCGGTGGCGGGCGGCGAGGGGGATATCTATGATCTTAACCTGACGGCTGATGGCGGCCTGCTTGCCCTGCGCCGTGGGGGCTGCGCGCAAGGTGACGGCTGCTTGTCGATCCTGTCGGTCAGCCCGCGCGGTGTGCTGTCGGTGCTGGCGGGTGAGACGGCGCTGTCGCCCGGCCTGTCGCAGGCCCGGGTTGACCATGCCGCAATGCAGGCGGGCCGGTTGGTTGTGCTGGGCGAGGCCGGGGTGCATGTCTATGATCCGGTGCGCCGCAACTGGCAGGCGCTGGAAACGCGCCCGGTTGATGCCTATCACGCCAGTGCCGATGGAACGGTGATCCATTTCGCCGCAGCAAGTCGTTTTGCGACGATCAGCGGCGGAAACCTGCGTGACGACCGCAAATTATCGGTGCCATTGAGGCAGGTGTTGCCAATCGCAGGCGGGCAGGTTCTGGGCTTGAACCGCGACGGGGCGGTGCTTGATCTGGCCCCCGCCGTGCCGGTTACGCTTGCCTTTGCGGACCCCGGTTTGCCTGTCGGTGTGCGGTTTGTGGCGGGCGCTCAGGTGGGGGAAACGGTGGTGATGCTGGGGCCACAGGGCGCGCTGTTGCATGACACAAAGGCGCGGCGCTATGCATTTCAAGACCCGGCCAGCCTGCCGCCTGCATTGGTGGCGGCATTGGCGGGTGGGCTGGCGGATGCGCGTTCGGTCAGGGTGCTTGCGGCGCATGGCCGGATCTGGGCGATTGATATGGCAAAGGGGCAGGTTTATCTGGGCGTCTTTGCGGGCGACTGGCCCGACAGGCAGGTTCTGTTTTCGGCCCATCTGACGATGCAAACCCCGTTGCGATCTGCACAGGCGCAAGGTGATAGCCTTGATGTGGTGACCCAGGACGGTGCCGCGTTTCGGGTGTTGGCAGGCACGCCCAACGCCGCCGAACCCCTGACCGGGCGCCCCTTGCCACAGTCGCTGGCACCGCAAGCAATGGCCGGAACCCAGGACAATCTGTTTTTTGCCGAGGCGAATGCGATCTGGCGCTATGATCTGGCGGAGCGCGGCTGGTTCGGGCCGTTTGAAGGCCCGGAAAGCCAGATAAGCGATCTGGCGCTGGGGCAGCAGCATCTTTACGCGCTTACACCTTCGGGGGCGCTGTATCAGCGGGATGGGCCCGATTGGGAACCCGTGTCGGGTGTGGGGCCGGGCGCACCCATCGCACGCGATGAGGTGACAGATGCGCAGGTTGCGCAGGGTCAGCTTTATCTGGCGGGCAATGGCAAGGTGATCCGCTATGCGCCGGATCTGCGCCGCTTCACGGCGGCATGGTCGGGGGGGCGCGGCGATGTGCGCATGGTTTCGGTGCAGGGCGGCGTACCGATCTGGGCCTCGGGTGGGCAATTGCTTTTCGGCGAAACCGTGGTGTCAACCAAGACCGAAACGGTCTTGGGGGCATGGGCCGGGCCGAATGGGCCGCTGTACCTTGCCCGGCAAAATGGCCGCTTGCACGCGGTGGAATTGGGCAACGGGCGCAGTTGCCTGTTTCTGGGCGGCGAGGCACCGGGCGGCGCGCTGATCGACGCGCGTGATTTGCCGGATGGGCGGGTGTTCGTGCTGACCACGACGGCGGCGGCGATCTATGATCCCGCGCAGCGCCGCTGGTCCGGTCTGACTGATGATGCGGGGGGGGCCGACAGCCGGCTAGAGGTTCTGGACGGGCATTTGCTGCGGCTGGATGGCGGGCGCCTGCGGTCGATTTTGCTGGCTGACCTGCCGCTTCAGACGGGCTGCGCGGCGAATCCCTTGGCGATCCGGTGGCAAACCGATCTTGCGGCAAGGGCGCTGGCGGTGGATACTGTGGCGGGTGCCGTGCATGTTTTGCTGCCGAATGGCGCGGTTCAGCGCTGGCAGGGCGGCAGCGTGCGCCCGGTTCTGGCAGCCCCGAACACCGCCCCCGACCCGGCGGTGCTGCGCCGGGTGTATCCGCAAATCTCCGAGGTGGTCTTTGCAGGCGAAACCGATCTGTGGCGCTATGATACCGGGGCGCGGTCATGGGGCCGTCTGCCCTTTGCCAATGCGCCGCCGCAGATTGCCGAGGTTGACGTTGATGTGTCTGCCGGTGCGGCCGGCGTCTTTGCCACGGTTTGGGATGGCGATGGCGCAGGGTGGCGCGGGGAAAGGGTGGCAGAGGGGCTTGCGTTTTCCCGGCTGGCCCTTCCGCCCCTGCCGATCATATCGGTGCCGCCCGAAACAGTGATCGACATGCAGGTCAGCGGTGGCTTGTTTGCGGTGCTGGGCACGCAGCATCTGGAAGTGTTTCGCAAGGACAGCATGACCTTTCTGGGCCGGGTCGCGCTGCCAAGGGCGCAACAGGCCTGGTCACTGGCGCGTGCCGAGGGCGCGGCCCCACTGCTGCTGGTCGATGGCGATCCGGCGGCGCCTTTGGCCGTGTATGGTATCAACGCCGATCGGGTAAGGGGCGGGATTGCGCTTGATGCCGCAAGCTGGCGCTATGTGCCGGGGACCGATTTTGACTGGGCGTTGACCCGCGATGGCAACCTGTGGCGCATCGACGCCGATCTGGCGCTCTGGCGCTGTACCGCTGCGGATCAGACCCGTTGCAGCCTGACCACCGCAGCGCCGCTGGCCATGACGGCCGACACCATTCGGGCCGTGGAACCGGCTGGGGAACCGGCTGGGGGCGCTGACAGCTATCTGTTGCAGCCTGACCGCCTGCTGCATCTGGGGGCGGATGCCCGCCTGTTGGGCCAGATTGCCGGGCCATTGATTACCGATGCGGCACGGCTGTTCACGACCGGGGCCGAGGTGCTGCTGTGGGAAGGCCCGAGCCGGCCCTTGTGGCGCCTTGCCAATGGCAAGGCCGAACAGGTTTTGCCGCAGGTGCAGGCGCTACAGCCCTACAGGGCCGGGCTGGCGCTGACCACGCCCGAGGGGCTGCGGCTGCGTGAAAACAAGGTATTCGCCCCCACAGGTGACGCGCTGCTTGCCCCGTCGCTGGCACGGGACGGCAAGGTTTATGCCCTGACCCCCGAGGGTGGCATCTGGGCGCATGAGGCTGCACGCAGCATCGACCCCGTGTTGCGGCTGCCGCTTGATACGGTGGCCCTGCATCCGGGCGAGCTGACCATAGAGGGCGCTGTGCGGCGCGGCTGGTGGGCGCTGGCCAGATCTGGCGCGCTTCGGTTTGATTGGGTGTCGCAATGCACCGCGCCCCTGCCGCAGCCCTTGCTGGCGCCCAATGGCTTGCCCGTTGGTGGCAGTGGCGGCAGCGCCAATGAGGCCCGCGCGATTGCTGCGCTGCCCAAACCTGTGCCGCAGCCCTGTCAGGCCACTGTACACAGCCCCTTGCGCCTGCCTGCCGCTGTGCATTTGTTGCAGGTTGACGGCCTGCCATCTGCGCCAACCCTGATAACGACCGCAGGTGAAATCACGCTTGATGACGGTTTGGCCGAAGTGTCGCGCGCGCCATTGCGCCAAATGCTGCCCGACATGCCGCAAGCCTTGGCCCGGCTTTCGGATATGCGGCAGCGGGTCGCGGTGCTGGGGGGCAGGTCATGGCTGGCACCGCCGGTTATTGACAACAGCCCATCGGGGCAGCTTTTGATCCGTGGCCCTGTCCCTTCGGTATCGCTTGAGGGCAGCACCCTGTTGCAGCCCTGGGCCACGTTCGATCTGGGTTGGCTTGGCTGGGACAAGGCGGCGCGCCAGGTGCGTTTCGGGACCGGTGCGACAGCGCTTCGCCTGCCATTGGAACAGGCACTTGTCGATGGTCTTTTCTTGCCCGCACATCCGGGGCGCGCGGCCTATCTGGGCAACAAGCGCTTTGCCTGGCTGAATGGGCATGGGCTGTGGCATGTTCAGGATGGCACAAGCATAACCCCTGTGCTGGCTCAGCCCTTTGCCCCCGCAAACGGTCTGGCCCATGGGCGTTTCTTGTTGCCGGGGGTGGGGGTTGATGCGGTTACCGGGGCGATTTCTGCTGATATGGACCGGTTCGAGGCCGCCAGCGGGCCGCTGACCTTTGCCGAGCGATTGCGCGGTGGTGGCGTTACGGCAACGCTGGATGTGGGGGCGCAGCCCGTGCCCGCCTTTGGCCCGCGCGGGTTTTCCTTTGACAGTCGGGCGGGGATCGGCGCGAGCTCGGGGCAAGCGGTGCTGCTGACCCCGCTTGGCCTTGTGCCGGTCAACAGCTTGCAAGGCGCGGACCGGGTGCCGGTGGGAACCGATCATCTGGGGCAGCAGGGGGCACAGCTTTTTGCCGCGCAGGGGGCCGCTTGGCAGGCCCGTGCGCCCGATGGCACATGGCAGCCCGCGCAACCGCCCGATAGCACCCGCCTGCTGGCGCAAGAAAGCGGGCGGCGCTGGCAGCGGGTGGCCGGGCGGGCCGAGGTGGTGCCGATCAACGCCGCCGAAGGTTGGCGCGTGGCCGGGCATGGGCTTGCCTTTGAGGCTGACAGGTTGGTTGCGATGGCCGCCGATACCGCGGGCGTGGTTTTGGTGACGGGCAGCGGCACCCATACGGCCAGCGGGCTTTTGGCCGCAGCCACCCTTGCGCCGCCACAGGCGCCCGACCCCGGCGGGGCGGCGGTGTTGGATGCGCTGGCGGTGGCGGCAGGGCAATCGGTGATCTGGGCCAACACGGCCGCCGGGCGTTTGGAATGGGACCGCAGCGCAAAGCGCTGGGTGCCGCCGAAAACCGGCCGGCAACCCTGGGCAGACAGGCGCGCAGCCGAGCTTGGCCCGATTGCGCTGTCGTTTCGGCACGGCCTTGCCGAGGCGGTGATGAATGTGACCGGGCTTGATGGCACCCCGCACGCGGCGGCCTTTGACTGGGCGCGTGATGAGGTTTTGCCGTTTGACCGGGTGCGTGCGCTGCATGTCGAGGCGGGAAAGCTGCTTTTGGGTACTGATTTTGGCCTGCGCAGGCTGACCGAAACGGCGGGGCTTGCCACCTCTGATGCTGTTTTTGCCACGGGTCCCGGCACAGCAGACCCGGTGCCGGTGCTGGGCAGGCCAGATGCTTTGCCCCGGCAGCTTTTGGCGCAAACCGCGCGCGGGGGCTGTCTTGAACTGCCCGATGCGATCTCGGCGCCGCAGGCCTGCGCCGATGCGGGCGGGCTGGCCAGACGCCGCGTTGTGCAGAATGATTTTTGGCGTTGGACCAAAGGCGATGGGCGGGTGGATGGGCAATATCTGCTTTCGGATGGGGCGACGCGGGGCATAAGCCTGCCGCTGCGGGGCGGGCTGCCGCATGACCGCCTGCGCGACCGGGCGCGGTGCGCAGGCATCGAGGCAGAGCTGTGGGCCGATGCGCCCATCGCAACCCGGCTGCAAGGCGGGCACCCTGTGCGGCTGGACCCGGTGGAGGGTGTGACAGGCTTTCAGTGCCAGACGGCGGATGCGTTTTTAGGGCAGGGGCAAGGCTTGCCCAAGGGGCTGCACGGTATCGGCACGGGGGCGCTGCTGGCAACCCCAGCCGGCTGGAACGCCGAGGGCATGGCGCAGGCCCAAAGCCTGACCGAGCGGGCACGCGGTTTCTTGCCAATGGATGCGGCCCGGCTGCGGATCGGGCTGGCACAGGGCGTGCCTGTGGCACACTATCGGGGGCAGGATGATGTCTGGCATCTGCTGCCGTGGGGGGCGGGGCGGTTGCCGGTGGATACGGTGCAGGGGCTGGCGGCGGCGGGTGGCGGGGTGCAGGCTTTTACCGCTGCCGGGGTCGCGGGGATGGTGGGGCGTTCTGCATTGGCGATTGATCCCGCTGGCTTGATGCTGGCGACGCCTGATGACCGGGCCGGATTTGCCGATTGCACGCTGGACCGTATCGAGATGTGGGATGGCACCGTGCAGGCCGCGCCACGCCAGGCGGATAGGCCGATCGCCCTGCGCTGTGGCGATGGGCGGGTGTTTGCGGGCAACCCGGCGGCATCGGTGGACCGCGCTGCGTTTGCCCGGCTGGCGGATGACCCGTTTGAAGACCGTGTTTTGGTCGACGTGCCAGAGTTCTGGACCTGGGCGCGCACGGGGGCTGTGCCGGGCCAACGCGGCGCGCTTGAGATTGTCTTCAAGGGCGAAC
Source organism: Pseudorhodobacter sp. (assembly GCF_034675685.1). Lineage (GTDB taxonomy): Bacteria > Pseudomonadota > Alphaproteobacteria > Rhodobacterales > Rhodobacteraceae > Pseudorhodobacter. The sequence goes on from NZ_JAUCDA010000019.1 coordinate 101,991, forward strand.
CGATCGGGTTGGATGGCGGGCGCTTGTCGCTGGATGATTATATGCATATCGCCGCCCCGTTCGGCGACAAGGTTGAACTGGTGTCGCTTGACGGATGGTGGCGCCATCCCGCAGGCGAAATCGGAGTGCAGGCAGCGACACGCGGGGCGGGGCAGCAGCCGGGGGCGGTAACGGGCCTGACCTCGGATCGGGATGCGGATGGGGCAGGGCTGTTGTGCCTTGAGGGTGCAACCAATCAGGTGATGCCCGCTGCAGGGCCGTTGCGCCGGGCAGAAGCCTGCCGCGATTGGACCGGCGGCGATACGATCTGGCAATGGCATCAGGGCAAGAGCGGCCCGCAAGCCAGCGGAACCGCCGCAAATGGCGTGGCAATGCGCAGGGTGTTGGAGGCCGGTCGTTTTGCCGATCTGATCGCCACCGGCGCGCCAATGGGGATGGCAAGCGGGGAAATTATCGTTCCGACCCGGATCGGGGCCACGGTGATCGGTGCGCGGGGGGCGCAGGGCCTTTATGCGCGCGACAAGCCGGTGGCGTTGATGCGCAGCGCCAGCGGCGCGCCGCAAATCGTGGATGCGGACGGGGTCTTGCCTGTGGGCCCGGCGCTTTTGGCCGGGGCCAGCGCTGGGCCGCCACAATGCCCTGCGGTGCAGGCGGTTGCGGCGCGGCTGCCAGAGGGGATGCCGGTCTTGCGGATTGAAATGCGCGACCCGAACAAGGCCACGCTGACCCTGCAAGGCCAGAAAGGCCGCGTGCAGATAGTGGTGCCTTGCACCGAGGTTGAAAAGGCGCTGACCTGGGTCGAAGTGATGGATGTGACCGACCGACCACGGTTTCTTGCCAATGCGGCGGGCTGGCCGGACAGGGCGGGGCAACTGGCCGTTGCCGTGACGGCGCAAGGGTTTGATCTGGGGGCGGGGGGCGCGCTTGGTGTTTCGGTCTCGGGTCTGACCGAGGGGCGGCCAATCGCGCTTTTCGCAGGGCGCAACCGTCGGTCGGTGTTTTTGCTTACCGAGCAGGATTTTTACCGCGTCAATACTGACCACGCGATACGGCTTGTTGCGCAAGAGGCAGTCCCGATCGCCCCCTTGGCAGGCCCGTTTGCGCCTGCGGTTCAAAAAGATGCAGCGCAACCGGGTTCGGGCCCCGACGCGCAACAGGTGCCGCAACAAGCGCCGCACCCTGCGGCTGATCCTGCGTTTTCGCCCCAGCTTGCCCCAGCCTTGGGGAAAGCCGATAACAGCCCGCTTAAGCCCCTGACAAAGGCGGATGCGCGGGCCGTGCAGGCGGCGCTGGCGGCACTTGGGCTGTATACAGGTGGCATTGACGGTGCGGTTGGGCCGATCACGCGGGCCGCGCTGCGCCAGTGGCAAAGGGAACAGGGGCTGGAGCCGACAGGCGCCTTGACGCAAAACCAGTTTGACGCCCTGCTTGCCGAAGGGGGGCAATGATGGAAACCGAACCGCAAATGCGCTTTGTCGTCGCGGCCTCGGGGGGGCTGCGCTCGGCCTTGCCTGAGGGGGCAAAGGGCGGGGGGGCAAAGGGCGGGGGCGATTGGGTTTGTCTTGATGGGCATCTTTGGATGAAAACGCCCCGGATGGCAGAGGCAACAGCCATGCTTCCAAAGCTGGATGATCTCAAAACGCTTGTCCTGACGGAGATAAAGCTGGATATGGCCACGCTTGCGTTGCGGTCATCGGGGGGGGCGGTTGCAAACTGGGCCAAGGTGCCAGAGGCGCAAGCCCTGATCACCGGCGTTTCGCAGCAGATTGACAGGGCGGTGGCGCAGGCGATTCCGGTCGCGCGCGCCGCATTGCCCGATACAGCGCCGTCCCTTGCGACCTCGGTTTTGTCGGAAATGAACTGGCCGATCCCGGCCAGGGGAAAGCTTGGCCGGGCGCTGGGCTGGCTGCGGGGCCGGGTCAAATGGCCGATTTTGCAGTCCAACCACAGCACCAAACGCAAACGTAACCTTGATCGAAATCGGGCGTTGCAGCGGTTGGACGCGGCGATTGCAGGTTTTGATGCGCTGGACGAGGTTTCAAGCCTGCCGCCGCCCGATCAAAGGCTTGCCCGTTTTGTTCAGCGCCTGAAAGGGGCAAGCCATCCGATGCAGACCGCCTTTGCGCTGACCATGGCCGAGGACCATTCAACGGTGACGCTGCAGGTTACCCAGCACGGCCGGATTGACCTGTTGGCAGGGATCAGTGAGTTTGCCCCCACGCGCGCCGGTATTGATGTGATCCGTTTGAAAGGCCGCGCCCGCGAGCGGGCGATCATGGCCTATAGCGTGACGCAATTGGTAATATTTGCGCGCTGCTTCGAGGCGTCCTGGCAGGGAAGAAAGCCAAAGCTTTGCCTTTCTCATACGCTTGCCGATCTGCCGGAAACGCGCACTGTGATGCTGACGGTCGGGGCGCAGGGTTGGGGCTTTTCGCTTGCGCAGCTTGCGCTTGCCTTGCCCGATATGCCGCCCGAAATGCCCAGGGGCCTGACTGTGGGTTTGCACGTGGTTTGACAGATTGCCAGTGTTCTGACTGGCCCGACCCTGCCAAGGGTCAAATTGTTGCAGACCCTGCCAAGGGTCAAGCCGTTGCAGACCCTGCCAAGGGTCAAATTGCTGTCGACCCTGCCACGAAGGGCAGGGCTGGATTTTTTACAACAATTCTGTGTCGTATTGACAAAGGTCAAATCCCGCAGCGATCGGCCCTGCTAGGACAGCCGCAGTGAACCTTGAGGCCCGATATCCGCAGTTTGCCCGCCTTTATTGATCTGCGTGCCTTCCTGGCTTGGGCCAAGGAACAGGATGATTTTCTGTGCCTGCCTGACAAGATCGACCTGAAGCATGAAATGACCGCGGTGCAATTGGCCGCCTTGCGCGCCAAAGGCCCGATCTTGCGCTTTGATGCGGCTTTGGGCGCGAATGGCAATGCCGCTGCCATGCCCGTGATCGGTAATCTGTTCGGTACGCCGGAACGGGTTGCGGCAGGTCTTGGGCTGATGTTGGATGAGGTGCCGGCATTTGGCGCGTTCCTTGCTGCCCTGCGCAGCCCGCCGCCAGTGGATGGGATGCGCGATGCCCTGTCACGCTGGCCGATGCTGAAAGCGGCCCTGGCAACACGCCCCAAACTGCTGCGCCACGCGCCGGTGCAAGAGGTGGATGCCGAAGTCGATATGGGCAAGATCCCCGTGCAAACCCCCTGGCCCGAGGATGCGGGGCCGTTGATCACCTGGCCGGTTGTTGTCACGCGGCCGCATGGGTCAGCCCCGGACGGCGTGGCACAGTATAATCTGGGGGTTTACCGTGCGCAGGTGATCGGGCCGGACCGCCTTATTCTGCGCTGGTTGGCGCATCGCGGCGGTGCCGCCCATGCCCGTTCCTGGGCCCAGGCAGGAGAGCCGATGCCGGTTGCGATTGCCTTGGGGGCAGACCCGGCAACGCTGCTGGCGGCGGCGCTGCCCTTGCCCGAAACCGTGTCTGAACTGGCGTTTTCCGGGGTGTTGCGCGGCGCGCGGACCCAGCTTGTGCCCGCCCGCAGCGTGCCGCTTTTGGTGCCAGCCCATGCCGAGATCATGGTTGAAGGCTGGGTTCACCCCAATGATACCGCCCCCGAAGGCCCGTTTGGCGACCACACCGGCTATTACAATTCGGTTGAGAATTTCCCCGTCATGCGGATTTCGGCCATAACCCATCGCCGCGATCCGTTGTACCTGAGCACGGTCACAGGCCGCCCGCCGGATGAGCCGTCGGTGATTGGCGAGGTGTTCAACACGCTGGCCCTGCCGGTGATCCGCGCGCAAATCCCTGAAATTCGCGACCTTTGGTTACCACCTGCGGCCTGTTCGTACCGCATGGCCGTGGTGCAAATCTCCAAACGCTATCCGGGGCAGGCGCGGCGCGTGATGATGGCGCTGTGGGGAATGTTGGCGCAGCTTTCCTATACGAAAACGATTGTGGTTGTGGATGAAGATATCAACCCGCGCGATTGGGATGATGTGGTCTGGGCGATGGCGACGCGGATGGACCCGTCGCGCGATGTCATGCTGCTGGAAAATACGCCGATGGACTATCTGGATTTCTCCAGCCCGCGTGATGGTTTGGCGGGCAAGCTGGGCATTGACGCCACCAACAAGATCGGGGCGGAAACCACGCGCGAATGGGGCCGGGTGATGGCGCTTGATCCGGCGCATGAGGCGCGCGCGGCCGCGTTGATGGCGCGGCATCTGGGGGGGGCGCGATGATCGGGCGGGTGATTCTGGGTGTTTCCGGCGCGTCAGGCGCGGCTTTGGCGCTGGCGGCGGCGCGGGTGCTGCGCGGCGCGGGTGTGGGTATTGATCTGGTGCTGTCGCCCATGGCCGAGCGCACTTTGACGCTTGAAATCGGCGCGGGCGCGCATGCTGAATTGGTGGCAATGTCGGACCGTTTGCACCCGATCACCGATCTGGGGGCGACAATCGCCTCCGGCTCTTACCCTGTGGCGGGCATGATCGTGGCACCCTGTTCGATGCGCAGCCTGGCGGCGATTGCCAACGGGCTGGATGACAACCTGCTGACCCGCGCCGCAGGTGTGCAGCTAAAGGAACGCCGCCCCTTGGTGTTGCTGGCGCGCGAGGCCCCGCTGACGCTGGCACATCTGCGCAATATGACGGCGGTGACCGAGATGGGCGGCATCATTATGCCACCCGTGCCCGCCTTTTATCTGCGCCCGCAAACCACCGAAGAAATCACCGCCCAAATCGCCGCCCGCGCAGTGGATTTGCTGCGCCTTGCCCCTGCCCAAGCCCAAGCCTGGGCACCCCCAAAAGAAGGAAACCCATGATGAATATAACCTTGGAAACCCAAGTCCGCGACATCGCCGCCGAAATGCCCGGTGCGGCCGAATTGTTCCGCCAGGCCGGTATCAGCTTTTGCTGTGGCGGCAAGATGCCACTGGCCGAAGCGGCAAAGGGCCAGGGCCTTGACCCCGAAACCCTGCTGGCACAGCTTTTTGCGCTGCAAGAGGCCGCGAACCGCGATGCCCCGACGGAAACGCTGGCCCTGATCGACCATGTGTTGGCCCGCTATCACGAAACCCATCGCCGCGAATTGGAAAGCCTTATTCCCTTGGCGCAGCGGGTTGAGACGGTGCATGGCGACCATGACGAGGCCCCGCTTGGCCTGACCGCCGCACTGATCGCGTTGCATGATGAGCTGGACAGCCACATGATGAAAGAAGAGCGGGTTCTGTTCCCCTTGATGCGGGCGGGTAATACCGCCGCACTGGCCGCGCCGCTGGCGGTGATGCGCGACGATCATCACACCGCGACTGATCTTTTGCGTGGGGTTGAACATGCCAGCCATGGCCTGACCCTGCCCGAAGGCGCCTGCGGGTCGTGGACCGCCCTTTATACTGGCCTGCGCAAGCTGGGCGACGATGTTGTCGCGCATATCCATCTGGAAGAAAACGTGCTGTTTCCGCGCTTTGAAACCCAAACCGCATAGGCGCCCGGCCTCCCCCCATAAGCCTTTGTTCTTGCTTATGGGGGTTTGGGCGATGCTGGTGCCATGGGTCTGGGTTTGGCCGGGTTTGGTAAATGACCCGATGTTCTGGCACGCGCATGAGCTGATTTTCGGCATGGCAGGGGCGGCGCTGGGCGGCTATCTGCTGATCGCCTTGCCCAGTTGGACGGGGCCGAAAAGCCGCCACCGGATCGGGCGATTGCCGCTTGTGCTCTTGGTACTGGCCTGGGGTCTTGGGCGCGGCGCGATGCTGGCCGAGGTGCAGGGGCCGGTTTTGCTGCTGAGCGTCAGCCTCTACCCGCTTGGGCTTGCGGTTTTGGTGCTGCCGCCGTTGTGGCACACCCGGTCATGGCAAAAACTGCCCTTGGCAGGGGTGCCAGTGGTTTTGGCTGTGGCCGATCTGGCATGGCTGGTGCGACGCCAGTCGGGGGTATCGGATCAAGGTTTCGGGCTGGCGCTGGTTTTGGGATTCGCGGTGATGCTGTCTGTGGTTGGCGGGCGGGCAGTGCCGGCGTTCATCAACAGCCGCTTTCAGGGAACGGATGGCTGCGTCTTGCCGCACCGCAGCCTTGGGGCGCTGGCCAGCGGGCTTGTTCTGCTGGCGCTTGGGGGGCTGGGTATGGGGATGTCAGCGCTGGCCGGGGCGGCGGTGCTGGCGGCAGGGGCGCTGCAAGCCTTTCGTGGCTTTGCGTGGTTCAGGAATGGGGTGTTTGCGCATCTGGATTTGATGCTGCTTTGGCTTGCCTGGGCGTGGCTGGCAACCGGGTTGATTGTGCTGGGCGGCGCGCTGCTGCTGCCGGATGTGATGGCGGTTGCCATGGCCCTGCATGGCCTGACCATGGGCGCTATGGGCGCGATGATCATGGCCGTGGCCGGGCGCGCTTTCATGGCGCGTGCGCCGGGGCGGTTGCAGGCCAGTGCGGTGCAGGTGGCCGGTTTTGCATCGGTTGGCCTTGCGGCGATCATACGTCTGGTTTTTCCCGATGCCGAGGTGTTGGGTTTTGTAGGGCTGGCGTGGTCTGTCGCGGCATGGAGCCTTGGCTGGGCGCTGTTTTTGTGGCCGGCCTTGCGCAATTTGGCAAAACCGGCGCCACATCCGGTTTTAAGCGCGTCGCGTGCCAGAACTTGACCGATATCAAAGCCTTTGCGGTTTGGGCTTGCTAGACGGGTGCAACGACCCGCGTGAAGGAAATTTGATGCAGCCCCGCCCCTTGGCAATTGAAACGATGCCCCCGATCCTGGCTTTTGCTTTGCGGCCCTTGCCGGTGCCCCTGCTTTCACTGGCGCTTTCTGCGCTGACCCGCAGCGTGGCCAAACGCCATCCGTCGCTGTTTCGCAGGCTTGGCCCCTATGCCGACGCGCGCTTTGTGCTGGACCCGACCGATCTGCCCTTTGTCATTTGCCTGTGTCCCAACGCAAACAGGCCGCATGTGACGATGCACCGCAGCGCACCGCAAGGTGATGCCAGAATTGCCGGGCCCCTGGCGGCGCTGCTGGGGATGGTGCATGGGGCCTTTGATGGTGATGCGCTGTTTTTCTCACGCGATCTGGTGATTGAAGGCAACACCGAGGCGGTTTTGGCCCTGCGCAATGCGATTGATGACGCGGAACTGGATATCGGGGCGGAATTGCAAGCGCTGTCTGGCCCCTTTGCGGGCCTGCTTGGGCGCGCGATCAGCTTGGCACAGGCCCGTACCGGGCTGTGCCTGACACGACCGGAATATGGAGAGTTTTACTGATGGAAATCGTCTGTCCGGCGGGAACGCCCGCCTCTTTGCGCGCCGCAGTCAAGGCTGGCGCGCATACTATATATTGTGGCTTTGCCGATGAAACCAATGCCCGCAATTTTCCGGGCCTGAATTTTGACCGGGTTGAAATGCGCGAAGGCATCGCCTTTGCCCATGGCCACGGTGCGAAAGTGCTGATCGCGATCAACACCTTTCCCCGCGCCGGGGCCGAGCGTATCTGGCATGATGCGGTTTCAGATGCCGCTGATCTGGGGGCGGATGCGGTGATTCTGGCCGATCTGGGCCTGCTGGATTATGCCGCGAAAAATCATCCCGAATTGCGGCGGCACCTGTCGGTGCAGGCGGCGGCGGCCAATGCCGATATGGTCAATTTCTATGCGTCGGCTTTTGGTGTAAAGCGGGTGGTATTGCCGCGCGTTCTGTCAGTGCCAGAAATCGCCGCGATCAACGCGGAAACCGAAGTGGAAACCGAGGTATTCGTCTTTGGCGGGCTGTGTGTGATGGCCGAGGGGCGCTGTTCGCTCTCGTCCTATGCCACCGGAAAATCGCCCAATATGAACGGTGTTTGTTCCCCGCCCAGCCATGTCGATTACCGCGAAGAAGGCGGTGTTTTGAATGCGCGCCTGGGCGGCTATTTGATTCACAGCGCGGCGAAAGGTGAACCGGCCCCCTATCCGACCCTGTGCAAGGGCCATTTCACCGCTGGTGACAAAAGCGGCTATCTGTTTGAAGACCCTGTCAGCCTGAACGCCGAACAACTGATCCCGCAACTGCAAAAGGCCGGGGTGACGGCGCTGAAAATTGAGGGCCGGCAGCGCTCGGCCTCCTATGTGGCGCAGGTGGTGCAGAATTTCCGCGCTGCGGTTGATGCCTTGGCCGAAGGGCGCCCGATGCCCGCCGGGATGTTGGCGCGATTGTCCGAAGGACAGGCCAGCACCACTGGCGCCTATAAGAAAATATGGAGATAAGTCGATGAAACTTACCGTTGGCCCGAACCAGTTCTTTTGGAAAGCCGATGCCTGGGCGGCGTTTTACGACGATCTTGCACAAAGCCCGGTGGATCATGTGAGCTTGGGCGAGGTTGTCTGCTCCAAGCGGCTGCCGTTTTTTCAAGACCGAATTCCCGATGCGATTGCGGTGTTGCAAGCGGCGGGCAAGACCGTGGCGCTTAGCAGTCTTGCGCTGGTCACGCTGAAACGCGAACGCAAGATGACGGCGGAACTGGCCGAGATGGGGGTAGAGGTTGAGGTCAATGACCTGACCGCGCTGGCGCATTTGCCGCCCGGCACACCGTTCAGCGTCGGGCCCTTGGTGAACGTCTATAATGAAAGCACCCTGCGCTGGCTTGCAACGCGCGGTGCGGTGCGCATCTGCCTGCCCCCCGAATTGCCACTGGAGTTGATCGCAACGCTGGCGGCAGCGGCGAAAGATGTGGGGGTGGAGGTTGAGGTTTGGGGTTACGGCCGCGTGCCGCTTGCGATTTCGGGGCGCTGCTATCATGCGCGCCTGCACGCGCGGCCCAAAGATAATTGCCAATTTGCCTGCGAGGATGACCCCGATGGCCTGCCGGTATCAACCGGCGAAGGCCAGCCGTTTCTGGCGATGAACGGGGTGCAAACCCTGTCGGATTTCGCATGCCTGCATGGCATTGCAGGCCGAGGCGCTGGCGCAGGCCGGGGTTGGCGCCTTGCGATTGTCACCGCAGACCGGCGATTTCGGGCTGATCTGCACATTGTTCCGGGATCTGCTGGACGGGCGGCTTTCGGGCGCTGATATGGTTGCAAAACTGCACGCTGATACCCAGGGGCTGCGCCTTTCGGACGGGTTTATCCGCGGCGCGCGTGGGGCGGATTGGTCGGGGGCGGTGCCTGCCTGAGCCAAAGCAAATGCCCCTTTGCCCCTGCGGGGGCAAAGGGGGCTGACCGCCCTAGCCAGCGCCTTTGGGGGAAGGGTTGCTGGCGTTTTTATAGGGCGTCCAATCGGTGATATCGGGGTAGAACTGCTTGCGCCAGGCGCGGACCTTGGGGTTGAACATGCGGCGCCAAAGCGGCGGAACCATCGCAAGGGCTGTCATCGGTGGATAGCCGGTGGGCAGTTGCGGCACCTGGGCTGCGTCATAGATTTGCAGCAAGGGAAAGCGCCGCATCGGATGCAGGTGATGATCGGCGTGGCGTTGCAGGTTGATCAGCAGCGCGCCCGATACCCGATGCGCCGAATCCCATGAATGATGGGGCTGCACCGGCTCATATATGCCCTTGCCCAGATGGCGGCGGGTCAGGCCATAATGCTCGACGTAATTGGTCAATTCCAACTGCCAGACCGCCACAAAGGCCTGAAACACAAACCAGCCAACGGCAATCCAGCCGCCAATCGCCCAGGCCAAAGCCAGAAAGGCCAATTGCAGCACGGTATATTTCCAGATCGGGTTGGAGCGGTGCCAAGGGCTGCGCCCGGCCCGTGCCAGCTTGGCCCGCTCGGCGCGCCACGCCGACCCCGGCCCTGTCCACAAGACCCGCACGAAGGCCCGCAAGAAGCCCTCATTATAGCGCGCGGTCACGGTGTCGCGCGGCGTGCCGACATGGGGGTGATGTACCAAAAGATGCTCGGTGCGGAAATGGCCATAAAGCACCAGCGCCAGCAGCAAATCGGCAAGGTTGCGTTCAAATTTCTGCGGCTTGTGCATCAATTCATGGGCATAGACGATGCCCACGGTGCCGGTTGTCACCCCGATACCAAACATGATCCCCAAGGTTTCCAGTGTCGAATAGCTGCCGACATGGGTCAGATACCACAAGGTGCCAAAGACCAGAACAAACTGGATCGGAAACCATATCCACGTCAACAGGCGAAACCAGAACAGATCTGCCTCGGGGGTGTCGGGATCGGGGTTGCGCAGGTTGCGGCCCAGAACCGTATCCAGCACGGGCATCAGCACCCAGCCATAGGCCGGGATCAGCAATACCGTCCAGCCGCCCTGGGTAACGGCCAGATAGACCAGCGGCACGAAAGTGAGTGTTATCCAATAGGGCCAGGCCCGCAGGGTTTGGTTTTGGGTTTCGGGCGGGGCAGGGGCGTCAGGGTTCATTCTGGGGTTTCCCTTGGCAGACGTGGCGTCAATTTCAGGTAAATCCCGTCGCGGGCCCGCAGGGTAAGCTGCGCCACGGGCATCGGTTCGCGGCCGGGAACCAGTTCAAACCGATAGGCGCGCACCAGCATCGACAACAGCAACGTGCCCTCGGCCATCGCAAAGGCCGACCCCGGACAGACGCGCGCACCGGCAGAAAACGGGATATAGGCGTCACGCTGGCTTTGCTTGCCTTCGGCTGTGTCAAAACGGGTGGGGTCAAACCCGTCGGGATTGTCCCACAGCCGCTCGTGGCGATGCAAATGCCATGGGCTGAGGATGATCTGCGACCCGCGTTTGACAGCGCGTGTGCGGAAAGTTTCGGGCTGCGCTGCCTCGCGCACATACATCGGCACCGGCGGGTAAAGCCGCAGGGTTTCACGAAATACCGCGCGGGAAATACGCAGCTTGGACAGGGCGGAGAAATAGATCCGGGCCGGGTCGATCGCGGTGGTGGCCTCGGCCGCCACCTTGTCTTGCCAATCGGGATAAAGCGCCAAAAGATACAAGGCCCAGGCCAGGGCCGCAGCCGAGGTTTCATGCCCCGCCAAAAAGAAGATCGCGACCTGATCAACCATTTCCTCATCTGTAAAGCACTGGCCAGTCTCGGGGTCGGGGGTGGTCATGATTTTGGTCGCCAGATCGCCGGGGGCTGTGCCTGCCTTGATCTGCGCTGCGCGTTGCCGGGTCAGTTGCGCCATCAGGTCGCGAATGGTGCGCGCGGTTTCGCGGGTCTTGCGCGAATGAAAACGCGGCACCCAGCGCGGAAACGGCAGGATCGCGGCAATATTGGCCAAAGGCTGTGCCTGTTGATGGGCGCGAAAGGCCGCAAAGGCGGCACTTGCCGTCTCATCTTCAATCGGCACGGAAAACAAGGTGCGAAAGATCACATCCATTGCCAGGTGGCTGGCCTCGGCCTCAACCTCTACCGGGCGGCCATCGGCCACTGTTTGCAACCGGGCAACGGCGGCGACGGCGCTATCCCACATTGCCGGAAAGATAAGGCGCAGCCGCCCCCCCTCAAACGCCGGGTCAATGATGCGCCTTTGGCGGGCCCAAACCGCACCATTGGTAATAAAGATCGACTCGCCCAGCAGCGGTTTCAGCCCAACCCGCAAGCGTTCGGATTTGGGAAAATCCAAGGGGCGCTGCTTTAGCACCAGGTCCACAAGCTCGGGGTCATTGCACAGATAAGAGCGAAAGAACGGCGTGCGCATTTCGGCCATCCACGCGCGGAACAAATGACGCGGCTGTGCAGACAGGATATCGCGCCGGAACAGCCGGAAATAGGCCAGAACGCCGACGCGCCCCTGTCGCCCGCCGGGTTTCGGTGGCAGGGGCAAGCCGGCGTAAGGGCATGATTTTGCGGGTATGTCTTGCACGGGGGGCCTCGGGCGACTTGCTGTCGGATGGGGGGCAAATAGGGGGGGGCAGTTGAGGTTTTGCGAGGATGCGGGGGGAATTCGCCGGATGTCATTGACGGTCGTCAAGACAGGGCGCAAAATCTTTGACCTGTTACGAAGGGTCGCAGCCCCAAAGCATAGCGCCAAGCTGTGTGCCGCAGTATACAAATCATGATACCGCCCATAAAAAAGGCCAGCCCATGCGCGATTACATAGACGTTCAGCACCCATGTGGAAACTGCGGCTTTCACGATCAAAGCATCTGGCAACCGGTCAGCGGTGCCGCCTTGCCCATGCTGAACCGCGGGTTTGACCGCATCCCCCTTGCCACGGGTCAGATATTGTTTGAACAGGGCGAAGAAAACTCTGGTATTTACTGCGTTTCCAAGGGCTTGATCGGTATTCGCAGCTATCAGGGCGACGGCAAGTCGACGATGCTTCGGCTTGCCTATCCGGGTGAGATCATCGGGTTTCGGTCGTTCATGGCCGCGCAACCGCATCACACCGAGGCGCAGGCGTTGGTGCCTTCACGCGTGTGCATGGTGCCGCGCCACAGCGTCCGGCAGATCATGGACCGCTCGCCCGAGGTGCTTGGCCGTTTGGCTGATCGTTGTATTCAGGAAATTGACCGCAGCCATGCGCATATCATTGCCGCCGCAACCCGTTCCAACACCGAGCGCCTGTCGCAACTGCTGCACAAACTGATGCAAATCCATGGCTTTGACAGTGAGGAGGGCAGGCAAATGCTTTTGCCGCTGACCCGCGTTGATCTTGCTGATCTATTGGGCGTCCGGCCTGAAACCCTGTCGCGCGTGGTTGCGCGGCTTGCAAGCGATGGCCAGTTTTCGTTTGACGGGCGCAAGGTGTATCTGCGCGAGCCCGGCAATTCGATGGAACGGCCGGGGGTGCGTTTGGCGGTGTAAGGCCTTAACCGAAAAGGCCGTGCGCGCTGTCACGCGCGCACGGTATGGTGCCAAAAGCCAGCCACCAAAAGCCAGTCCCTGCCTTAAATCTTTGCCAAGGCCTGTTCCAGATCGGCAATGATATCTGCCGGGTCCTCTATTCCGATCGACAGCCGCAAGGTATTGGGGGCTGCCCCCGCAGCCACTTGCTGGGCCTCTGAAAGTTGGCGATGGGTGGTCGAGGCGGGGTGAATCACCAAGCTGCGCGTATCGCCCAGATTGGCGACATGGCTGAAAAGGTTCAGGCCAGACACCATTTTGACACAGGCGTCATATCCGCCCTTCAAAGACAGGGTAAACAGCCCCCCCGCCCCTTTGGGGCACACCACGGCCACCCGCTTTTTATACGGAGAGCTGTCAAGCCCTGCATAGGTCACAGCCGCCACTTTTGGATGCTTTTCCAGCCAGGCCGCAACCTTTTGCGCATTTTCCACATGGCGGGCCATGCGCAAGCTAAGCGTCTCAATCCCCATCAGGGTATAATGCGCGCCCTGCGGGTTCATGGTCATGCCAAGATCGCGCAAGCCGATGGCGATGGAATGGAAGGTAAAGGCCATGCCTCCCAGTGCCTCATGGAACTTCAGCCCGTGATAGGCCGGTTCCGGTTCCGACAGGCTGGGGAACTTGCCGCTTGCCGACCAGTCAAATTTGCCGCTGTCAACCACACAGCCGCCCGTCACGGTGCCGTTCCCGGTCAGGTATTTGGTGGTGGAATGAACCACCAGCGTCGCCCCCAGTTTGATCGGCTGGCACAGATATGGCGTGCCGGTTGTGTTATCAACGATCAGCGGCAGGCCAACCTTGTTGGCCAGTTGCGCCACGGCAGGAATATCGGTGATATAGCCGCCGGGGTTTGCGATGCTCTCGCAGAAAATCGCGCGGGTGTTGTCATCCACCGCCGCTTCCAGCGCCGCCAGATCATCGAAATCGACAAATTTTGCCGACCAGCCAAATTTGCGGATAGTGTTGGTGAATTGCTGAATCGTGCCGCCATAAAGCCGGGTCGAGGCAATGATGTTGCAACCGGGCTGCATCAGCGGAAACAGCGCCATCAACTGTGCCGCATGCCCTGATGAGCAGCACACCGCGCCCACACCACCCTCCAGGGCTGCGATCCGTTCGGCCAGTGCCGAAACGGTCGGGTTGGTCAGCCGCGAATAGATGTTGCCGACTTCTTGCAAATTGAACAAGGCCGCCGCGTGGTCGGCATCGCGAAACACATAGGCTGTGGTCTGGTAAATCGGAATTTGCCGCGCGCCGGTCGCCGGGTCGGGGCGTGCGCCCGCGTGGATCTGTAAAGTATCAAAACCGTGTTCTTTTGCGTCTGACATGCGTTTTCCCCTGATTTGGTGCACGTGAAGTCTTGTCCCGCGCGACGTTAGGGCAAAGCCGGCAGCAGCACAATCGGCGGTGTGGCGCGTTGCCCGGCCTGCGCGGGGTGATTTTTCCGGGCGGGCAGGCCGCGCGCGGGACAATATTCCGCCAAACCCATAGGCGGGAAAAAGCCTGTGCCGGGAACAAGCATTTGCCAGAATAAATTCACAAAGTTAAAGAGGCGCGTTGACGCAAGGAGAATCTGATGTCCACCATGACCCGCCGTGCGGCTTTGCTTGGCTTTGTCGCTTTGGTTGCGGCCTGCGGCGACCCCCACAGCAGCCGCGAGACTGGCCGTTTTGACCCGCCTTTGCATGTCAACGAAACCCCGCAACTGCGGCGGCTTATCAATACCTATGCCGACAAGAACAAAGTGCCGCGCCTATTGGTGCATCGGATCATAACCCGCGAAAGCCAGCACCGCCCCGGTGCGCGCAATGGCCCCTATTATGGGTTGATGCAAATCATGCCCGAGACGGCGCGTGGCATGGGCTTTCGTGGCAGCGATCAGGCCTTGCTGGATGCCGAAACCAACCTGAAATATGCCGTCAAATACCTGCGCGGCGCGTGGCTTTTGTCGAATGGCAGCCATGACACGGCGGTAAAATGGTATTCGAAAGGCTATTATTACGAGGCCAAGCGCCGGGGCATGCTGGTGGAAACCGGGCTGCGCGGCTAAGGGGCCTTGTGCCGCCTGAACGGCGTTCCCTTTGCCTTTTGGCCGCGCTGGCGCCAGGCGTTTTCGCGCAGATCCGGGTGGCTGGGCCGCTTTCAACTGGCCCTTTCCAACTGGCCCCGCGCCACCTATAACCGCGCAACACAGCCACAAGACCGGAGCCCGCGATGCGCAAGGCCAGCCTTTCCCGCAATACCAATGAAACCAAAATCACCGTAGCGATCAATCTGGATGGCACAGGCCATTCCGATATCCAGACGGGGGTTGGCTTTTTTGACCATATGCTGGATCAATTGGCCCGGCATTCACTGATTGACCTTGATATAAAGGCCGTGGGTGACCTGCACATTGACGATCACCACACGGTTGAGGATTGCGGCATCGCGCTTGGTCAGGCGCTGGCGGCTGCCTTGGGCGACAAGCGCGGCATCCGCCGCTACGGCAGCTTTCATCTGGCAATGGATGATGCGCTGATCCGTTGTGCGCTTGATTTGTCGGCGCGACCTTTTCTGGTGTGGAATATGCCCTTTCCCACTGCCAGGATCGGCAGCTTTGATACCGAATTGGTGCGCGAATTCTTTCAGGCGCTTGCGACGCATGGCGGTATTACCCTGCATGTGGACATGATCCACGGCATCAACAGCCACCATATCGCCGAGGCGGGGTTCAAGGCGGTCGCGCGCGCCCTGCGCGAGGCGGTAGAGCCTGATCCGCGCCGCACCGATGCGATTCCGTCAACCAAAGGCAGCCTGTGAATGCTGACAGTTCTGGTTGATTACGACAGCGGCAACCTGCATTCGGCTGAAAAGGCATTTCAGCGCATGGCGGCAGAGGTGGGCGGCGGCGAGGTTCTGGTATCCTCCAACCCCGAAGACGTGGCCCGCGCCGACCGCATTGTGTTGCCCGGTGATGGCGCGTTTCCGTCCTGTCGCCGCGCGCTTGGCAGCTTTGGCGGGTTGTTCGAGGCGATTGAAGACAGCGTAACCCGCCGCGCCGTGCCCTTTATGGGCATCTGCGTGGGTATGCAGATGATGGCGACATGGGGCCGCGAATATACGGATACCCAGGGCTTTGACTGGATCGGCGGCGAAGTGGTGAAAATCAACCCTGCCGATGCATCGCTGAAAGTGCCGCATATGGGGTGGAATGACCTTGTGATAAGCGAATTGGGGCTGGCGCATCCGGTGCTGGCGGGGCTGCAAACCGGCGACCATACCTATTTCGTCCATTCCTACCATTTTCGCGTCAGCAACCCCGCCGAGCGGCTGGCCCATGTGGCCTATGGTGGCGAAATCACCGCGATCATTGGACGTGAAAACATGGTCGGCATGCAGTTTCATCCAGAAAAAAGTCAGGCGAACGGCTTGCGGCTGATCGGCAACTTTCTGCGCTGGAGACCGTGACGCGGCTTTGTCAGAACCCGGCCAAGCAGCGCGGTCGAAAAGCCATAGCTGTCAGGCCGGCCTGCGTCGGGTGCCATCTTTCCCCTTGCTAAAGCAGGAATTTTCGCCGCAACCGCCCGTCAATGACCGCAAGGCCCAACCCGATCAGCCCCATTCCGACCACATGCCGCAGGGCCAGCGTTTCGCCCAATACCAACACAGCCAGGCCAATCGCACTGACCGGGATCAAAAATGTCACCAGCGCCAGATTCACGGCCCCCGCACTGGCCAGCAGCCGGAAATAGATCAGATAGGCAAGCGCGGTTGACAGCACGGCCAGCGCCAGAATTGCGGCCAGCGTCACCGCGCCCGGCATGGGCCATGCCCAGGGCTGATCGACCACGAGAACCAAGGGCAACAACATGCATGAGGAGGAGACCAGCATCCCGAAAGCCGTGGCCAAAGGCGCAAGGCCCAGCTGCCTGAACCGCCGCCCCCACACGCTGGCAAAGGCATAGCACAGCGCAGCCGCAAGGCAGGCCCCTTGTGCCAGCACCGTCGCGCCGCCGCTTCCCAGCAATGCGGCCCCGCCCATCATCACCACAACCCCGCCAAAGCCCAGCCCCAACCCCAACAGCTTGGCCCCGTTCAATCGCTCATCCGCGGTGCCAAAATGGGCGACCAGCAGCGTAAACAGCGGTGTGGTCGCGTTCAGGATCGCGGCCAGGGCGCTGCCAATCTCGCCCTGCGCCAGCACGAAGAAACTGAAGGGAAGGGCGTTGTTCAAAAGCCCCATCACCACCAGCGCCCGCCAGACCGGCCAGCCCTTGGGGAATGCCGTGCCAGTTGCCCAAAGCACAATGCCCAGCGCCAGGGCCGCCAGTGACACCCGCAGAAAAACGATGGTGAAGGCGGGCAAATGCCCCACGGCAAGTTGCACAAAGAAAAACGCCCCGCCCCAAAGCAGGGACAGGGCCGCAAGCAGCAACCAGTCAAGGCCGCTCATCTTCATTTCAACTTGCATCCGGGGCTCCTGCGTTGGGTTGCTGCCATCGTTAGCAGCAACCAGACCCCCGGCGCGACCCGAAACCTGCGCTTATTTCACGCGGCTCCAAACCTGCTTTTTACAAATCGGCCCCCAGCAGCCTGATACATTCAACGTATCGCCGCTTAGCGCCATCTTTGACTTGTACTCTTTCCCGGTGGAGGGCTGCCAGATTTTGCCACCTGAATAGGCACCGCCGCCATTCGGCGACATATCCCACAGCAGATTTTTGCCGATATTGGGGGATTTGTATTCGCCGGTGTTGTTGAAGGTTCTGGTAATCACACCGCAAATCTTGGTGCCGCAACCCGCGATGTTCACATGGGCATAGGCGCCATCATCCACCTGCGTTTTCCAAACACCCATAACCGGGTCTGCGGCCTGTGCCATCCCTGCCACCAATGTCAAAGCGGCGGCCATTATGAATTTTTTCATGTCTACTCCTCCCAAAGCGTGATGTATCAGCATTGCGGTGAAATCCGGCGCCAATCAAGCGTGACGTGGGGTTCAACGCGGTGCCGCTCGTATCTTGGCATTCCCGCTGTGTTGTGCCAAAGACGCAGCCATAGCCAAGGACCGGAGAACGCCATGATCCTCTACCCCGCCATTGATCTGAAAGACGGCCAATGCGTGCGCTTGCTGCGTGGCGAGATGGACGCGGCCACCGTCTTTGGCGATGACCCGGCCGCCCAGGCCGCAGCATTTGAGGCGGCAGGCTGCGAATGGCTGCACCTTGTGGACCTGAACGGCGCTTTTGCAGGCCAGCCGGTCAATGGCCGCGCAGTCGAGGCGATTTTGCGCCGTGTCAACGTGCCGTGCCAACTGGGGGGCGGTATTCGCGATATGGCAACGATTGAAAGCTGGCTGTCCAAAGGGCTTGCGCGCGTTATCCTTGGCACCGTGGCGGTTGAAAACCCGGCCTTGGTGCGCGAGGCGGCGCTGGCCTTTCCGGGCAAGGTTGCCGTGGGAATTGATGCGCGTAACGGCCGGGTTGCAACCAAAGGCTGGGCGCATGAAACCGATGTGATGGTGACAGATCTTGCGCGCAGTTTTGAAGATGCGGGCGTGGCCGCGATCATCTACACTGACATTGACCGCGATGGTGCCATGCAAGGCCCCAATATTGCTGCAACGACGGTTCTGGCCCGCGCTATCTCTATCCCGGTCATTGCCTCGGGGGGGGTGTCTACCATGGCTGACCTGACCGCCTTGCGCGACACCCATGCCATTGCCGGTGCCATTTCGGGGCGCGCGCTTTACGATGGCGCGATTGATCTTGCGACGGCCCTGAAGGCGCTTGCCGCCTGATCTGCTGCCTTTTTGCTTGCCCGTCCTGTGATCAAGGCCTAGAAAACCCGCATGCTTAAAATCCGTATCATTCCCTGCCTTGATGTCGCCGATGGCCGCGTGGTCAAGGGCGTGAATTTTGTCGGCCTGCGCGATGCAGGCGACCCGGTTGCGGCGGCGCGCGCCTATGATGCTGCCGGCGCAGATGAGCTGTGCTTTCTGGATATTCACGCCACCCATGAAAACCGTGGCACCATGTTCGATCTGGTGACCCGCACCGCCGAGCAGTGTTTTATGCCGCTGACGGTTGGCGGTGGGGTGCGCACGCATGAAGATGTGCGCGCGCTGCTATTGGCCGGGGCCGACAAGGTCAGCTTCAATTCGGCGGCGGTTGCCAACCCGGATGTGGTGGCCGAGGCGGCGGACCGTTTCGGCAGCCAGTGTATTGTGGTGGCGATTGACGCCAAAACCGTCGCGCCCGGAAAATGGGAAATCTTTACCCATGGCGGGCGCAAGGCAACCGGCATTGATGCCGTCGAATTTGCCCGCACGGTTGCCGCCAAAGGGGCGGGGGAAATTTTGTTGACCTCGATGGATCGGGACGGCACGCGCGCGGGCTTCAACCTGCCGCTGACCCGTGCAATTTCGGATGCGGTTCCGGTGCCCGTCATTGCCTCGGGCGGGGTTGGCACATTGGACCATCTGGTCGAAGGGGTCACCATCGGCGGGGCCTCTGCCGTGCTGGCCGCCTCGATTTTCCATTTTGGCGATTACAGCATCGGACAGGCCAAGGCCCATATGGCTGCCGCCGGCATTCCCATGAGGCTGACATGACCGTGCTGCACCGCCTTGCCGCCACCATTGCCGCGCGCAAGGCCAGTGACCCCGAGGCCAGTTGGACCGCCAAACTGCTTGCCAAAGGCCCCGAGAAATGCGCCGAGAAATTCGGCGAGGAGGCAATTGAGGCCATCATCGAAGCGGTCAAGGGCGATCGTGACAGGCTGACGTCCGAGGCGGCAGATGTGATCTACCACTTGCTGGTCATGCTGGCGGCGCGCGATGTCACGCTAGAAGATGTGCTGGCCGAACTCGCGCAGCGGGAAGGCACCTCGGGTGTGGCCGAGAAGGCCGCGCGCGGCTAGAGGTTACATCCGCAGCCGGGCATATTCGATCTTTGGGCAGCGGTCTTGCACCAAGGTCACGCCCTGGGCACGCGCAAGGGATGCCCCGGCAGCGCTTTCGACCCCCAGTTGCAGCCAGATCGTGCGCAGATGCGGCAGATCGGCCAAGGCCTGTTCGACAATCGGCACCACGGCATCAGATCTGCGAAACACATCGACCATATCCACAGCCGCGCCCTTTGGGATGTCTTGCAGCGTCGCATAAATCGGCTGCCCCAGCAACTCTTTGCCTGCATGGCCGGGGTTGACCGGGATCACGCGCTTGCCCTTGCCAAGCAAGAACTGCATCACCCCATAGCTGGGGCGATCTGGGTTCATCGAGGCGCCGACCATGGCTATTACCTTGGTGTTCTGCAAAATCTCACGAATCCGGGCATCATCAACGGTCATCAAAACCATCCTTCAATAAAAAAGCGCCCGTGCCAAAATGGCCGGGGCGCGAGTCGCGGAACGAGGGACAGTAAAGGAGCGACGGGAGTTCCATGCCCGCGCCATGCAACCGATATGGGGACTGAAAGTGTGATTTAAAGCCCTGCTCGCGCATCTGTGATTCAGGCCCGTGTGACAGCGGCATAAAGCGCAACCGCCGCCGCGTTTGAGACGTTGAGCGAGCCAAACCCACCCGCCGCCGGAATTTGCGCCAAAACATCACAGGTATCGCGGGTTTTTTCGCGCAGACCGGGCCCCTCGGCGCCAAGCACCAAGGCCACGGGGCGGCTGCCGGCCTGCACCAGCGCGGCGGCAAGATCGGTCTTGGTTTCACCCGCAAGGCCGATCAGGAAAAAACCCATCGCCCGCAGTTCCTCCATCGCGTCCGAAAGGTTGCCGACCCGCAGATAGGGCTGGCGTTCCAGCGCACCGCTGGCGGTTTTGGCCAGCGCGCCGGTTTCGGGGGCGGAATGGCGGTGCGGGGCGATTACGGCACGGGCCCCGAACACCTCGGCCGAGCGCAGCACGGCCCCGACGTTATGCGGGTCGGTTACCCGGTCAAGCAAGACAACCAGCGGCGCACCGGTGCCGGAAATCGCCACATCATCCAGCTTGCCCCAGTTCAGCGGCTTCGCCTCCAGGGCGGCACCTTGATGCACCGAACCGTCATCAATCGGCACGTCGAATTTGCGCGGATCGACGATTTCGGGTTGCATCCCGCTGGCCTCTATCGCCTCGGCCAGTTTGTCGGCGGCGTTCTTGGTCAGCACAAGGCGCAGCTTGTCGCGGGCCGGGTTCATCAGCGCATCGCGCACGGCATGCAGGCCGAAAAGCCAGACCGTTTCATTCGCGGCCTGCCGCTTGGCGCGTTCCTTGTCGATGACCCAGGTGGGTTTTTGCGTTGCCATGTGATTTTACCTTTAAGCGCGCGATTGGCACCAAGAATGGTCAATGGGGCGCGGCGGTGCAAGGGGAAAACCGGGCCGGCGCGGGTTTGCGATGTTTGGGCGAAAAATCCGCCGCTTTGCGCTTGACGCCCTCATGCCCGCACATTATTGAGCCGCTTAGTGGGCGATAGGCCGCAAGGTGTGGCAGGGGACTGTAACTCCCTCGAGGCGACTCACGCCTGGTTCGATTCCAGGATCGCCCACCATCTTTCCTTTCGGGAAGGATGAACAGAAAAAGCCGGTGGTTTGGTCCACCGGCTTTTTCTGTTCTGCACCGTCGCGGCTGATTCCCGGCTGTTATGCCCGAGAGCTTTGTCTGATCCCGGTCTTTGGTTGTGTTTCATGGGGCCAAGGGCGGATCAGGTATTTTTCCCAAGATGAAATCGGAAGCTATCGCCAAGCCTGGCGTGGCTTGGTCTTGCGGGGCGTGGTTTGAGCGGGCATGATGCCTTACAGATTTGTGTTTGAAAGAGGATCACCCAAATGATGCGAACCCGCGCCGCTGTCGCTGTTGCCCCCGGTAAACCGCTGGAGATTATGGAGGTGAACCTTGAAGGCCCGAAGGCCGGTGAGGTTTTGGTGGAAATCAAGGCTACGGGCCTGTGCCACACCGATGAATATACCCGGTCGGGCGATGACCCAGAGGGAATTTTTCCGGCGATTCTGGGGCATGAGGGCGCGGGCATCGTGCTTGAGGTCGGTGAGGGGGTGACGACGCTGGAGGTTGGCGATCATGTGATCCCGCTGTATACGCCCGAATGCAGGGAGTGTGAGTATTGTCTGTCGGGCAAGACCAACCTGTGCCAGAAAATCCGTATCACCCAAGGGCGCGGGCAGATGCCGGATGGCACCACGCGGTTTTCGATGCTCGATGGCACGCCGATTCATCACTACATGGGCTGCTCGACCTTTGCCAACCATACCGTGATTCCAGAAATTGCGCTGGCCAAGGTGCGCAAGGATGCGCCGTTTGACAAGATTTGCTATATCGGCTGCGGGGTGACCACCGGCATCGGGGCGGTGATCAACACGGCCAAGGTTGAAATTGGGGCGCGTTGCGTTGTCTTCGGGTTGGGCGGCATCGGGCTGAACGTGATTCAGGGTTTGCGGATGGCGGGGGCAGACCAGATTGTCGGCGTTGACCTGAACGACGACAAAGAGGCGGTTGGGCGGTATTTTGGCATGACCGATTTTGTGAACCCGACCAAGGTTGATGGCGATATGGTGGCGCATCTGGTGGAGCTGACCAAGGGCGGCGCCGATTATACCTTTGACGCCACCGGCAATACCAAGGTCATGCGCACGGCGCTGGAGGCTGCGCATAAAGGCTGGGGGGAAAGCATCATCATCGGCGTGGCCGCAGCCGGTGCTGAAATCTCTACCCGGCCGTTCCAATTGGTGACGGGGCGGGTGTGGCGCGGCACCGCCTTTGGCGGGGCCAAGGGGCGCACCGATGTACCGAAATTTGTCGATTGGTACATGAACGGCAAGATTGAGATTGACCCGATGATCACCCACAAGCTGACGCTTGACCAGATCAACGAAGGCTTTGCGTTGATGCATAAGGGCGAGTGTATTCGCGCCGTTGTCGAGTTCTGATTTCGGGATGCCGGGGTAAGAAAGTTTGGGCCGGGGGCAAATGCTTCTGGCCCTTTTTCATGCGCGGCTTTGGCGGCGGCCATGATATCGCCATATCGCTTTGGCATTTGGCGGATGAGAGCGCGGTTCAAGGATGGTTAAACGTGGTGACGCATGAGCGGTGAACCAATGGCAGGCAGTCAGGCGCAGGCCGGAATTTTATCACGCGCGGCGCGGGGGGGGGGCCTGGACGGCACTGTCTTTTGTGGCGGCGCAGGGGTTTCGCCTGATTTCCAACCTGATCCTGACGCGGCTTTTGTTTCCCGAGGCTTTCGGGATCATGGCTTTGGTCACGGTTTTGCTGGTGGGGCTGACGTTGTTTTCCGATATGGGGGTTGGCCCCGCGATCATGCAAAGCAAGCGCGGTGATGAGGCGGATTTTCTGGATACGGCCTGGACCATTCAGATTTTGCGCGGTGGAATTTTATGGCTGGCGGCCTGCGCTTTGGCCTATCCGGCGGCGCTGTTTTACGACCAGCCGCTGATAGCCAGCCTGCTGCCGGTGGCGGCGCTGTCGCTGCTGATTGCGGGGTTTGTGCCGACGCGGGTCGATACCGCAAACCGGCATCTGTTGCTGGGGCGGCTGACGGTGCTGGACCTGATCGCAACGCTGATCGGGATTGCGGTGATGCTGGTTTTGGCGATGATCACGCGGTCGGTCTGGTCTTTGGCCGTTGGCGGGGTGGTGACGGCTTTGGTGCGGCTGATGCTGATGACGCTGTTGCTGCCGGGGCATCGCAACCGCCTGCGCTGGGAGGCGGCGGCGGGCCGAGAGTTGCTGCATTTCGGGTTCTGGATTTTCCTGTCCTCGGTGTGCGGGTTTCTGGTGTCGCAGGGCGACCGGGCGGTTTTGGGGAAATACCTGTCGATAGAAGGGCTTGGCATCTACAACATCGGCGCTTTTCTGGCGATGTTTCCGATCATGCTCGGATCAGCGGTCACGGCGCGGGTGCTGATTCCGATCTACCGCGCGCATGCGCAAGGCGATGTTGTGGCGCGGCAGCGGTTGGAGCGGATACGGTTTATCGTGACCGGCGGGCTGATGTTTGCGTTGGCGGTGCTGGCGCTGGCGGGGCCGCTGATTGTCGATGTGCTGTATGATGTGCGCTATCGTTCGGCGGGCGGGGTGATGGTGGCGATCTGTGCGGTGCAGATGATCGTGGTGGTGGTCTTGACCTATGATCAGGCGGCGCTGGCGCGGGGCGACAGCCGGGGGTTCTTTGTGGTCTCGGCGGCCAAGGCGGTGTTGCAAACCCTTGGCTTTTTGATCGGGGCGCAAGTGATGGGGCTAGGGGGCGCGATGCTGGGGCAGGCGATCGGCATGCTGCTGTATATGCCGGTTATTGCCCGGCTGGCCTTTCGGCACGGGGTTTGGGACGCACGGCATGATCTGATCTATCTGGGGGTGGCGTTGGGGCTTGGCGTGTTGGCGCTTTGGCTGAACTGGGCAGATGTGGCCTTGCTGTTTCCCGGCTCTGGCGGTGGGTTTCATACTGGCTGACAGGCGCGGCAGTAAAAGCCCTTGACAATATGATCATAAGTTTCTTCATGGTCAGTGCCGCCGAAATCATTACAATGCGACCCTGATCTGGCTTTCGGAGAGACAAGACAATGGAAAAACTGCCGGCCCATGAAACCGTCTATCGGCGCATTCGCGATATGGTGCTGTTTGGTGAATTGGCACCCGGTCAGGCCGTGACCATTCAAGGGCTGGTTGAGGCGTTGGCCAGTGGTATTACCCCGGTGCGTGAGGCGATCCGCCGATTGACGGCTGAAGGGGCGTTGGAATTCAAGGGAAATCGCCGGGTTTGCGTGCCAGAACTGACGCCCGCGCATCTGGCCGAGCTGGGCTTTGCCCGCGGCGCGCTAGAGCCGCATTTGGCGGAAATCGCTGCTGCCAAGGTGCGGCCTGCCGATATTGATGCATTGGAGGCCATTGACGCACAGGTCAACGCCGCGATTCAACAGGGCGACATCCGCGCCTATCTTGAGCATAATTATCGTTTTCACACAGTGCTTTACGCCCATTCCGGTGCCGATATCCTGTGTTCGATGGTGCAGGGGTTGTGGCTAAGGGTAGGGCCATCGCTGCGCATCGTCTGCGGGCGCTATGGCACGCTGAACCTGCCCGATAAACATGCCGAGGCAATTTCGGCGCTGCGCAGCGGCCACGGGCAAGATGTCGCCGCCGCCATTCGCGATGATATCCTGCAGGGCCAGGATCAGATCATCGAGGCCCTTGCCGAGGCAGGTGTGGGCGCGGCGAATTTGGTTGACAGGGTATAATATGATCATATTATATGCGATCTGTAAGGCATGGTTTTGCCCGCCTTGAGCAATGACCGGGCACGGGGCTGTGCGGTGCGTGCCGGGCGTGAAAGACCGACTGATCCGCAAAAAAAATACCTGCTGAAACCCTGACCGGCACCGCCAGAAAGACACCACCATGAGCGCGATAACCAACCACATGCCGACAAAAGAGCTTCAGGCGCTGGATGCCGCCCATCACATTCACCCCTTTACCGATAGCAAGGAATTGACCGCGGCAGGTGCGCGGATCATCACGCGGGCCAAGGGGGTGACCATTACCGACAGCGAAGGCCATGATATTCTGGACGCCATGTCGGGGCTGTGGTGCGTTGGTGTGGGCTATGGCCGGCAAGAGCTGGTCGATGCCGCCGCGCGCCAGATGCAGGAATTGCCGTTTTACAACACGTTTTTCATGACCAGCCATGTGCCCGCGATTGCGCTGAGCGCAAAGCTGGCCGAACTGGCCCCGGACAATATCAACCATGTGTTTTTCACTGGCTCTGGCTCTGAGGCCAATGACACCAATATCCGGCTGGTGCGGCATTATTGGGCGGCCAAGGGCAAGCCCACGAAAACCACGCTGATCGCCCGCAAGAATGGCTATCACGGTTCAACTCTGGGCGGTGGCAGCCTTGGCGGCATGGCCCCGATGCACACTCAGGGCTGCCCGGTCATTCCCGGTATTCACCATATTGATCAGCCGCATTGGTGGGCCGAGGGCGGCGATATGACGCCCGAGGCATTCGGGCTGGAACGTGCGCGCCAGCTTGAGGCCGCCATTCTGGAATTGGGCGAAGACAATGTTGCCGCCTTTATCGGCGAGCCGGTTCAGGGCGCGGGGGGGGGTGATAATTCCGCCCAGCACCTATTGGCCTGAAATTCAGCGCATCTGCGATAAATATGAGATTTTGTTGATTGCGGATGAGGTGATTACCGGGTTTGGCCGTACTGGCAACTGGTTCGGGTCGCAGACTTTTGGCATCCGCCCCGATATCATTACCATCGCGAAAACCCTGACCTCGGGCTATATTCCGATGGGCGGGTCGCTGGTCAGCGATGAAATTGCCAACACACTTGCCGAGGCAGGCGATTTCAACCACGGTTACACCTATTCCGGCCATCCGGTTGCCGCGGCGGTGGCGCTGGAAAACCTGCGGATCATTGAGGAAGAACAATTGGTCGAGCGGGTGCGCGAGGATGTTGGGCCCTATCTGGCCGCCAAGTGGAAGACGCTGCTGGATCACCCGTTGGTGGGCGAGGCGAATTCGGTGGGTCTGATGGCCACGCTGGCACTTACGCCAGACAAGGCAAGCCGCGCCAAATTCAAGGGGCCAGAGGGCGCTGTCGGGCTGCGCTGCCGGACCCGCTGTTTCGCCAATGGGCTGGTGATGCGCCATGTTGGCGACCGGATGATCATTGCACCACCCTTTGTCATTACCCATGCCGAGATCGACACATTGATAACGCGCGCCCGTAAATCGCTGGATGAAACCTATGAGTCGCTGATCAAGGACGGGTTGTTCGTTTCAGCATGAGGGGGGGCGAAAGGTAAAAAAGGCCCGGCAATATGCCGGGCCTTTTTAACGCAGCCATCAGGCCTGATTTCAAAAGCTGTAGAAACAGGCCGGTGTTCTGATCGCGCGGGTCTGTTTGCCCAGCCACGCATCGCGATGCAAGGCTTGGGCCGCATAGTCATGGCGCGACAGCGTGCTAGCGCCCGCAAAGAAGTTGAAGATGCGGGCGAACAGTGATGTTTTGGTCATTTCATAACTCCTTGGGTCGAAACAGCGGTATGCCGTTTCGGTTGCGGACAGTTTGGCCCGGTATGGTGATTCTCTGGGCGCTGGGTGGCTTGGCCAACCCCTTGCCGTTACAGTATTATATACAGGGATTGGCGGTTGAGGGCGATGGACAATGCTGCAATGCCGCATTGCGCCGGGCGCATGACTTGGGCGCGCGGTAACGGTGAAAATGCAATAGCTGGCGCGGGCGGGCCTGTCGGGCGCGGTGTTGGCCTGCCCGACAGGCCTTGCGGTCAGGCTGCAAGGCAAGGCGACCTTTGCCCAAGGGATATTCATGCCGAACACAAAGCGGGGACTCGGTCCTTTACCTGATTGCTCTTTGCACAGTAGAAAGGGGCGCAGACCAAGGAGAAGTGTCATGACGTTTTCGCGCAAGATCAAGATCGCCCCATCCATATTGTCGGCAGACTTTGCCAGTTTCGGCGCAGAATGTCGCGCGATTGAGGCGCAGGGCGCGGATTGGGTGCATGTCGATGTGATGGACGGGCATTTTGTGCCAAACCTGACCTTTGGCCCTGCCACTTGTGCCGCTATCCGGCCCCATATCAAGGGGGTGATGGACGTGCATTTGATGATCGCGCCGGTGGACGCCTATATTGAGGCCTTTGCTGCGGCGGGTGCGGATGTGATCTCGGCCCATCTGGAGGCGGGGCCGCATATTCATCGCAGTTTGCAAGCCATTCGGGGGGCAGGGGTAAAGGCGGGGTTGGCGATCAACCCCGGCACGCCGGTAGAGGCGTTGGAGTATTTGCTGGATATGGTGGATCTGGTTTGCGTGATGACGGTGAACCCCGGTTTTGGCGGGCAGTCGTTCATCCAGTCTCAGGTTGCCAAGGTTGCGCGTTTGCGGGCGATGATCGGCGACCGGCCCGTGCATATTGAAATTGACGGCGGGGTGACCACCCAGACAGCGCCTTTGGTGGCGGCCGCAGGGGCAGATGTGCTGGTGGCGGGTTCGGCGGTGTTCAAGGGCGGCTCGGTTGATAACCCGGCGGTTTACGGCAGCAACATTGCCGCTATTCGCGCCGCAGCACAGGGCGCGCTATGACGGCGGTTATCTTTGATCTGGACGGCACCTTGATAGACAGCGCTGCCGATATAGCGGCCAATGCCAATGCGGTGCTGCAAGAGCTGGGCCTCGCGCCTTTGCCGCCTGCACAGGTGGCGGGCTTTGTGGGCAAGGGGGTGCCAAACCTGATCCGGCAGGTGTTGGCGGCCTCTGGCATGGCAGCCGATGGCCCGTTGTTTCCGCCAATGCTGCGGCGATTCAACGAACGCTATGAGACGGCGTTCGAGCATACGGTGATTTACCCCGGCGTGCAGAAAGCCTTGGTGCAACTGGCCAAGATGGGCTGCGCCTTGGGTATTTGCACCAATAAACCCATTGCCCCAACCCGCGCCGTGCTGCGCCATCTGGGGTTGGACCAGCATTTTGCGGCGGTTTATGGCGGCGACAGCCTTGCGCATTGCAAACCAGACCCGGCACCGGTGTTTGCGGCGGCGGGTGATCTGGGGCGCGCGCAGGTTGTTTTTGTGGGCGATAGCGAGGTGGATGCCGAAACGGCGGCCAATGCCAAGCTGCCCTTTCTTATCTATACCGAAGGCTATCGCAAGACGCCGGTGCATGATTTGCCACATGATGCCGCCTTCAATGATTTCAAACAATTGCCAGGGTTGGTTGCCAGCCTGATGAAAGGGTAAACCCATGTCTGTCTCTTACCGCTTCACCCATGCGATCACCCGCAAACCCAGCACCAGCATCACGGCAGGGCTGCGCGCGATGGATATCGGCACGCCCGATCTGGCGGTGATGCAGGCGCATCACGCCGCCTATATCGCGGCGCTGCGCAGTACCGGGGCGCAAGTGGTAGAGCTGGACGCGCTTGAGGCATTTCCGGATAGTGTTTTTGTGGAGGATACGGCGCTTTGCCTGCCCGAAGCCGCGATCATCATGCGGCCCGGCGCGCCCAGCCGTTTGGGCGAGGCGGCGGCGATGGCCCCGCATCTGGCCGCCCTTTACGCCGATACCCGCCAGATTTCAGGGGCCGACAGCTTTATCGAGGGCGGTGACATTCTGACCACGGAAACCGAGATCCTTGTTGGCCGCTCGGCGCGTACCAATGCTGCGGGGATCAAGGAGCTGGCCGCTGTGGTCAGCGATTGGGGCCATAAGCTGCGCGAGGTTTTCACGCCGCCGGGGGTTTTGCATTTCAAAACCGATTGCTCGCTGTTGGATGGTGAAACGGTGCTGTCCACCAAACGGCTGGCGGCCTCGGGCTGTTTTGACGGGTACAAGATTATCCATACCGCCGAAGGCGAGGAGGCCTGCGCCAATACTATTCGTTTCAATGATCTGGTGATCATGCCCGCAGGCTTTCCCAAAACGCGGGATGCCTTGGTAAAGGCTGGCTATGAGCTGCGCGAAATTGGCAATAGCGAATGTGCCAAGCTTGATGGCGGCATGTCCTGCCTGAGCCTGCGGTTCACCCCGCGCGCCTGACCGCCTTCCTGTGCAGCGCAAAGAAACGAAACCAGCGAACCGGGCGGGCGGGTTGGCTGTGTGGGCGATTCGGGTTTTTCCAAAGGCTGTAGGTCCCGCGTTGTTGTCTTGAACGGCCCCCTTGCGGCACGGGCCACAGCCCTATCCGGCGCAGTGGGGCCGCCGAGCGGAGGATTGTCCGAGAGGTTCGCCGCGCCAGCCTGGCCAAAATCGCTGGCTTCAGCCGGCTTTGTTTGTCGTGCTCATGGCCCCGTCACTGGGCTTGTTTTCTGCGCTGGCTTCCCCTTTGGGGGTACAATTGCTTAACACGGCGTTTACTGGGCTGTCGCTGCTTGCGGCAAATTGCATGGCACTGACTTTCCACCTGTCCCCCTTGCGTCGGAGAATGACAGAGCCGAAATACGGGTCTTCTGTCAACAAATTGCCGTCAGTGACATAGCGGGTCTGATACCTGGCCCAGATGGTTTCTTCATCCTTGAAAACCGCCTCAAGGCAATTGCGCACCATATATGTCAGCCGCTTCAGCTTCACCCTGTCGATGAAGGCCACACAGATGGCGCGCATTTCTGCCGTGTTGGTTGCAACGGCGCGTCCTTGCATGCTTTCAAGGGTACAAGGGATATCGCAATAGTCGAGGGTGGCGTCGACATCCCCGCGGATCGTCGCCTCACCCGTGCGATCAAGAAAGTCCTGCGCAATGCGCCGCGCGTCGTCGATCATGCTAATGCTATTCCGAAAAGTCTATAGTAAAAGGGTAATGGTTATCGCCCCTGCCGAAAATGTCAATGACCCAAGCAACCGGCCAGCCGGCGGCCTGATTCCAGAACCAAGAGAGGCAGGGGCCTGTGTCGCGCGTTATCGGACTTTGGCGCCTGCATCAAAGATCTTGCGTGAAAGAAGGCCGGGACCAAACCGGGGCAAGACCAGTGCGCCTGTCGGGGGCAATCCGGTCAGACCCCCAGGCGGTCGCGCAGCGCATAATACCATGATCCAACCATCGAATAGGGGACCCGCAGCATGCGACCACCAGGGAAAGGATACCACGGCACCTTGGCAAACACGTCAAAGCGGGTTTTGTCACCGTCGATGGCCTGCGCAAGGATTTTGCCAAAGGTATGGGACCCCGTGACACCATGACCGGAATAGCCATGCGCGAAATAGGTGTTGGTGCCCAAACGCCCCAGTTGCGGAACCCGGCTGAAGGACAGGGCAAAGTTGCCGCTCCACGCGAAATCGACCTTGACGTTTTTCAGGCTTGGATAAACCTTCTCCATCGCGGGGCGCAGCTTGGCCTCTACATCATGCGGGTCGGTGCCGCCGTAAACCGTTCCGCCGCCAAAAATCAGCCGTTTGTCAGCGGTCAGGCGAAAGTAATCCAGAATATAGCGTATATCCTCGACGCATTTATCCGTTGGCAGCAGGGCGTTGGCGCGGGCCTCGCCCAAAGGTTCGGTCGCCATCATCTGCGTTGAAACCGGCATGACGCGGGCCGTCAGCGCAGGCACCACATGGCCAAGATAGGCATTGCCGCACAGCACAAGCGTGCCGCAGGTCATCGTGCCGCCGGCGGTTTTCACGACGGGTTTGGCAGCCGCGGTATCGCAATCAATCACCGCAGATTGTTCATAGATCACGCCGCCCAGCTTCTCAAAGGCGGCAGCCTCGCCCAGGGCAAGGTTCAGCGGGTGCATATGGCCGCCGGTGTGGTCGATCATCCCCCCAGCATAGACATCCGAGCCGATATGCGTGCGCAGTTGCGCCTTGTCCAGCATATCCTGGTTGTGGATGCCATAGCTGGCCCACAGCGCGCGCCGCGCCTCCAGTTCTTTCATATGCGCCGAGGTGAGGCCGGTAAAGATATTGCCCGGCTTCAGGTCGCATTTGATGTCATAGGTCGCAACCCGTTCGCGAATGATTTCGCCGCCTTCTTGCACCAGACCCGCAACAAAATTTGCGGTATCCTGGCCATAGCGTTTCTTGATCGTTTGCAAGCTGGCGTTCAGCCCGTTCACCACTTGCCCACCATTGCGCCCCGAGGCGCCCCAGCCGACGCGCGCGCCTTCGATGATCGCGACTTTATAACCTTTTTCGACCAGATGAAGCCCGGTCGAAAGCCCACTGTAACCCGCACCCACAATACAGATATCTATCTGCTGATTGCCCTTCAGGGCGGGGCGCGGCGGTGAGGGGTTGGCGCTTGCGGCATAATAGCTGGTGGTGTGTTTGGTGGGGCCATTGCTGGCAAAGGTTTCGATGGCCATTATACGGACTCCAGATAGCTGTCGTATTCAAAATCGGTGACGTGTCGCGAGAAGCGCTTCAATTCTTGTAGCTTGCATTCGACCAGCATGGTTTGCAGGCGTTTGGAAAATACGCTTTGCACATGTTTGCCGTTGCGGAATGCCTGAATGGCAGTGGCCCAGTCAAGCGGAAGGTGATCCAGTTTTTGACTATAGGCATCGCCGGTGATGGGGGGCATCGGCTGCATCTTGCGTTCGATACCAATCAATGCGCCGCCCAGAATGCTGGTCAAGACCAGATAGGGGTTTGCATCGGCGCCCGCCACGCGGTGTTCAATGCGGCGGGCCTTGTGGCTGCCGCCCGGAATACGAATTGCGGCTGTGCGGTTTTCATACCCCCAGGCAACGCTGGTCGGCGCATGGGCACCGGGCAACAAACGACGGTAAGAGTTTTGATGGGGCGCAAAGGTCAGGGTATTTTCCTGCATGGTTTCCAGCAGGCCGGCCACGGCATGCAGCATCAAAGGCGTGCCCTCTTGGCCGCCATTGTCAAACAGGTTCACGCCGTTTTCATCGACAAGGCTGAAATGGACGTGCAGGCCGCTGCCCGATCGGTTGCCATAAGGCTTGGCCATGAAGGTCGCGGCAAAACCGTGCTTGCGCGCGATGCCATGCACCAGGCGTTTGAACAGCACTGCGTCATCGGCGGCTTGCAGCGGGTCTGCAACATGGACCATGTTGATTTCAAACTGGCCCGCCCCGTTTTCAGAAATCGCGGCATCGGCCGGAATACCCTGTTCGTGGCAGGCGTCATAGACATCGTTCAAAAACGCATCGAAATGCTGCAATTCATCCAGCGACATCGCCCCATCCGAATCCAGCCGCTTGCCCGTCACCGGCGAACATGGGGGCAGCGGTTGCGCCCCGCTCGGATCGCAAATGTAAAATTCCAGTTCGGTTGCGACAACCGGCGTCAAGCCCAGGGCCTTGTAGCGATTGACGATGTTGGAAAGCGCGTGGCGGGGGTCACCGGGAAATGGCTGGCCATCTTCGGTTTCCATCCAGAACATCACAAGTGCCGACGGCCTGCTGGTCCAGTTGACCAATACAATCGGCCGCCCGGTGTAATCACAAATTCCGTCGGCATCGCCGGTTTCGAACACCAGTTCACTGTTTTCGATATCTTCGCCCCAAATATCGAGGCTTAGCACCGAAAGCGGCATGCGCAGGCCGTCATCCATGATTTCCTTGGCTTTTTCGATCGGCAAACGCTTGCCGCGCATCGTGCCGTTTAGATCACATACACAGGCGAACACGGATTTAATCTCTGGTCGTTCTTGCAGCCATTTCCTGATTTTACTTTTCGTCATTTTAAAAAACCTCCCCCGTGCTGTGCGTTTGTGTTGCGTCATCCGTTGGATCGTGGCCACAACCCATAGCCGAGAGCATAGGACGGTTACCGGCCAAGACACAACGAGACAAAAACGACTCAACCTGGCTTTGTGCGCGGGGCCGCGAACGAGGGTAGAGGGGGGCCTTATGTTTTTTTCAAGTAAGCCCAGGAAACATAGCCATTGACCCCAAGCGACTGCTTCAAGCTGGCCTTGCACCAGCGTGTGCCGCCGGTCTGCTGGCAGCTAGATATGCGCAAAATGGTTCCGTTCGGAAGCCCGGCGATGACGCGATAGCCCGTTCCGGGGCCCGCGCGCAATTTCAACATATCATCCGCCTCAACCCCTGCGACCCTGTAGTCGTCATTCAAGCCGGTATCCGAGGGAACACAGGCGGAAAGCCCGCCCAGGATTGCGGCCGCAAGCATGGCTTTGTGCATGATGTTTTCCTGTTTATTGCCTCATCGCCAATCTATGCGATCCGATGATCGGGTGGCAACCAATGATAAAGGAAAACCTGCCCCGGCGCAGGGCGCGCGCGGTACAGGCCCCTGTCACAGGGCGCCCCGCCGCTTTGCAATCTGCATGGCCGCGCCCTGAGGGGTAAAGGGGGGCAGGCGTGATCCGGGCGGGCTGCTTTGCCCGCCCGTCGCTTTTTCGGCTGCTTAAAGCAAGGGCGTGATGATGCGCACCGCAACCCTGCGGTTGCGCGCTTCATCTGCCTGGGTTTCGATCAGCAATTCGGTTTCGCCGTAACCTTGAACCACCAGATTTTCCGGCGGAATGTCAAAATACTGCGTCAGGGCCAGCGCAATCGTTTCGGCCCGCCGATCCGACAGGGCCAGGTTCATCGCGCTCTTGCCGACGGCATCGGTATGGCCTTCGATCAAGAACATCTCACCCGGATTGCTCGCCAGCATATCTTGCATCATCTCGCCCAGGTCTGCCAAGGCATCGACCTTGCTTGGCGAAAGTGCCGAGGAGCCCGAAGAAAAGGTAATGTCCTTGACGCTGATCAGCGCCGCAAGATGGCGCACCTGCGGAATACTGCGCACCTGACGCAGGCTGAAACTGCGCCCCAGATTTTCGGCCTGCCGCTTGGCGAGTGCAGCTTTTATAGCAAAATCAGTGTCTTGCGGTGAAATTATCACGGGCCGGCTTTTGGGTTTTGGCAGGGTCGATACGATGATCGGACGCTCTGGCTCAAGGTCGTTGATCAGCATCCGTTCCCGCCCCTGGCTGTCATAATGCGTGCGGCTAAGGACACGCCCGGTCGCGTTTCGAACCGTCACGATCTGCGACCCATCGGGCCGATCAACCGTTGTCAGGGTAGAGCCATCGCTATACGTCTCGGTGCGCAGGGTATTGCCAGGGCGGCGCAGCAGCGCATTGTCATCTTTGTAAACCTGATAGCTTCCATCCGGTTGCAAAACAACAACCCGGTCCCCGGTGTTCGAGACGACCTGCTGTTGCTGCGGCTGTTGTTGTTGGGCCGTCGCCGCGTTCTTGTTTGCATTGATCACCGTACCAACAACCAACGCCCCCAGAACCACAAGCCCGGCTTTTTCCAGATCTGACAGTTTGTTTTTCTTGCCAGGGGCCACGACCTGCGGAACGGCAGCAAATTCCTGGGTCGCACTGCGGGTCGTTTCGTCTGTCACGGTTTCCGATGTGGTGGTCACGGCGGCACTTGAAGGCTCTGCAGTGGCGGCTTTGTCTGCAGAGGCAAGCGGCAGCGCCGTTGCAGGGGCTTGTTCGCCGGTGATGGTGGTTTCTCCGGCCAGCAGATCCGCGAGCGACTTTATCTCGGCGTCTGTCACTTCTGGCGCCGCAACCGGGGCGGCGTTCGGGTCGATGACCTCATCCGCAGTTTTCAAACCGGCGGATGCGTCTGAAACCAGGCCATCTTCTTTGACCCCGAGTTCATCTTCCGCTTTTGCCAGCGCTGCCGCGGCGGCCTCTGCATCAGCTTTTGCCTGAGCGTCTGCTGCTGTTGCGTCTGCATCAGTTTTTGCCTGTGCGTCTGCTGCTGCGGCGTCTGCATCAGCCTTGGCCTGTGCGTCTGCCGCTGCTGCGGCCTCCGCATCAGCCTTTGCCTGTGCGTCTGCTGCTGCGGCGGCGTCTGCATCAGCCTTTGCCTGTGCGTCTGCTGCGGCGGCGTCTGCATCAGCTTTTGCCTGAGCGTCTGCTGCTGCGGCCTCTGCATCGGCCTTTGCCTGAGCGTCTGCTGCGGCGGCCTCTGCATCGGCCTTGGCCTGAGCATCTGCTGCGGCGGCGTCTGCATCGGCCTTGGCCTGTGCGTCTGCTGCTGCGGCGTCTGCATCGGCCTTGGCCTGTGCGTCTGCTGCGGCGGCGTCTGCATCAGCTTTTGCCTGTGCGTCTGCTGCGGCGGCCTCTGCATCGGCCTTGGCCTGTGCGTCTGCTGCTGCGGCCTCTGCATCAGCTTTTGCCTGAGCATCTGCTGCTGCGGCCTCTGCATCGGCCTTGGCCTGAGCGTCTGCTGCTGCTGCGGCCTCTGCATCAGCTTTTGCCTGAGCATCTGCTGCTGCGGCCTCTGCATCGGCCTTGGCTTGAGCGTCTGCTGCTGCGGCGGCCTCTGCATCAGCCTTTGCCTGAGCATCGGCTGCTGCCTTTGCTATCTGCGCGTCAATCTTTTCAGATTGCGCGATCAAATCGGGGTCATTCGGATCGCAAGCTGCATCAGCGCTCGGCGTACAAAGTATGGTCCCATCGGCCGCGATAACCGCTCCGGTATCGGTCAGGCTTTGGGCCATCAAAGGCCAGGGGTGGATATTCATCAAGGCGACCGACAAGGCCGCAGTCGAGTTTAGAAGTCGCTTCATAGACTATCCCTCCAAGGGTGTGCGCGCGTGCGTAGGTCAGGGCGCCCGTTGTTCCACGTATCAATCCATCATGATGCGCAATAGCAAGGACGCATAGTGCCCAAGCGCTCTTCTGACAGTGATGTTACCTCGGGCTTTAAACGTCTGGGCTGACGAAAGGTTCCATTTTCGGATTTGCTGCAATACCCGGCCGGGCGCGGCGCAGCGGGGGTGGCAGGTCAATGCGCGATTGATTCCTCTCGGACGAACATGTTGCCCCAGGCCCGATCAATCAGATCGGGTGTCATTTGATAAGGAATGTTCTCAAACTCACAAACGGCGATCATCTGTTCAATCAGAAACCTGGGCATATAATTGGCATAGACATTCTGGATGGTCGGGAATTTCACCTTCATCAGATGCACCAGCGTACGCTCATCCAGCGGCATCTTTTTTGCCCGCGCCACCATGGCAAAAATTTTCAGGAAGTTTTCCTGATTGGGGCCATCAATCTTGATCTTGAAGAAAATCCGGCGCAACGCGGCGCCGTCAAAGATTTCATTCGGGTGGAAGTTGGTCGAAAAGATGACCAGCGTGTCAAACGGCACGGTGAATTTTTCGCCCGATTGTAGCGCAAGAATATCTTTCGCCTCTTCCAGCGGCACAATCCAGCGGTTGATCAGCTTTTGCGGCGGTTCGGCCTGGCGGCCAAGGTCATCGACGATAAAGATGCCGCCGGTGGATTTTAGCTGCAACGGGGCCTGATAGGTGCGCGCGGTCGGGTTATAGGTAAGGTCAAGCATGTCAAGTGACAGCTCTCCTCCGGTGATCACCGTGGGGCGATCGCAATAGACATAGCGGTTATCAAACCGGTTCGAGGTGCGGCGCAGGGAGTTTGGGTCATCCACCGCCTCCTCGGCAGTGGAATGGACGATCGGGTCATAGACCGTGATCACCTGCCCGGCATATTCCAGCGCGCGCGGCACATAGATCCTGTCACCCATCGCATCCCGAATACCGTTTGAGATAGAGGACTTACCGTTGCCCGGTGGGCCATACATCAAGATCGAGCGGCCTGACGTAATCGCCGGGCCAAGGTTGCCCAACAGGTCGGGAGGCAAGATCAGGTGGCCCATCGCGCCGATAAGCTGTTCGCGGGTCAGGCGGATATTGCGCACAGACTGGCGTTTGACCTGCACCTGGTAATCGGCCAGCGGTACGGGCATGGCCCCGTAATATTCCGATTGTGACAGCGCATCCAGCGCCCGCGCCTTGCCCGCTTCGGTCAACTGATAGCCCATTTCTGTGCCCGAGGTGGCGTGCAGCGTGCCGGTTGCCTCCAGCAGGCGTTGGCTGCGGGCAAGGTCTATCAACTCTTGCGTCAACTGCACCGGCAAACAGACTGCCCGCGCCAGAGCGGATGTCAGATCAAGGTTGGTGCGAAATATGGTTTTCAACAAGATATCCCGCATCATCACCAGCGACAGCCCAACCTCGGCCAGCGTTTTGCAGGCGGGCGGCGCAAGCACATTTGGCTGCGGTGTCTGAGCGTTCATCGGGCGCACCTATGGTTGTGGTCGGTTGCACTATGGCCCACCGGGCGTTTCAAAAGAATGAACCGGGGTTCAGGAAAGCCAAACGCCCAGCAGCGGATAGAAAATCAGGGTGCCGGCAAGCGCGAGCCCCATAGGAAAGTCCTTGTTCGTCCAGCTTTGCCAATCGGCGGTGGCGGCGCGAAAGGGGGGAAGGGCGCGCAGCATCCGGTGGCTGGTGAAGGCACCCAAAAGGCAAGCGGCAAACAGCGCCAACACCACGCGACTGTCAGATGTGGCGAAAAACGGCGCCATGGCTGCGGCGAATTTCGCATCGCCCGCGCCCATCAGCCCGGCCGAGGTAGCGACAAAACCGACCGCCAGAACACTCCCTGCCAAAGCCCAGCCCCAGCCCCAAACCTGTAGCGGAAACACGAAAAGCCCGATCAAAAGATAGACGGCCAGCAGCGCCAATACGGCCTTGTTCGGGATTTTCATGAATTTCATATCCGACCACGCCACCCAAATCGCGATTGGCAGCGTGAAGGGCAAAAACCACAGCAACTGGGGCGCGGCCACGGGCATCAGTTTGTCACCTTGGCGTCCAGCGCATCCAGCGAGCGCACGGCGGCTTCAAAATGCTGCGGATGGGTATCAACCGCCTCTTGCAACAGGCCTTTGCCAATCTGCACGTCGCCTTGCTTGATCGCGGTCAGGGCCATGGTGTACAATAATTGCGCCCGTTCAGTCTGGGTCATCTTGATGACGGGTATATCATATTTTCGCTGTGCGCCGCGGGCCAGAACCAGATTGTTCTTGGCGGTAAACAGTTGCGGATCATAGGTGATCGCATCAAAGAACAGCTTTTCTGCGCCGGCATATTCGCCGCGCGTCAGCTTGGAATAGCCCCAGTTGTTGTAGACACCGGCCGGGGTTGTCGTCAAACCCACAGCGATTTCATAGAAACTATCGGCCTTTTTCCAGTTTTTATTGCTGTCGGCGACCATCGCTTCCAGCTTGTAGCGTTCAAAGCTTTCATAGGTTGGCGGGATCTTGTTCAGCTCTGCCTCGGCGCGCTTCCATTCGTTTGAGCGCAGCAGCGCATCGGCATAGGCCACGCGGTCATTATTGGTCGCGGATGGGTCGGCGACCACCGTTGCCCAAACTGCGGCCGCCTCTTGCGGTTTTTGCGCACGCACAAGCGATTGCGCCAAGCCGCGCTTCAGGTCGGTGCGATCGGGGTTTTCGGCGGCGGTCTTGCGGAAATAGGCGACCGATTTATTCGGGTCACCTACCGTCAACATGATGTCATTCAGATTGGATTCATCAATCACGTTCACCGATTTCAGGGCGCGATCCACCTCGGCGTCCGAAGCTTTTTGGCAGCCCATAAGGCCAACTGCACCCCCAAGGCACAGCGCAAGAAAGACTGGGTGGCGCATTTTGCGTCCTTTTTTACTGCTCGGCGTCCTTTGGCCTTAAAGCTGCGAGAGCAGGGCATATTGCCCTTCATCGCGCCGCACCAGGATGAAATCGTGACTTTGTGCTTCGTCAGCATACACCGCCGCATCGCTCCGGGCGATAGCAAGCCGAAGATTTTCGCGAATAGAGTCTGAACTGCCACTATCCAGCGCAAAGGCCTGCTGAAACACGGCGCGCGCTTCGCCCAGCTTTCCGCGTTCCATCAACACAACGCCAAGGTTGTTTTGTGCGGGAACCGAGGACGGATCGGCCTTGATTGCCTGACGCAGCAGGGTTTCTGCCTGCCCCAGGCGGCCTAGCCGCAGATTGGCCGAGCCAAGCGCCGACAGCACATCTGCGGTCATCCCCTGTTCGCTTGCCGCCCGCAGATAGGCCCGCAAGGCCAGCTCATACTCACGCGCCTCCATAAGGCGGTGCCCGACCAGCAGGCCATCAACCCCCCTTTCGCTGCCATCGGCAGCAGGGGGCGCGTTGCGGGCCATTGCGGCAGGTGAAAGCCCCCCCACTGGCTGACAGGCCGCCATCAGGGCCAAAGCCGCGCTTAAAACCGGTGCCCGCCTTATCATCCGTTGTGTTCAGCCCCCGCCCAGCGCTTTTGAAATACCATGTACCGAAGGCCCGATCAGAATGATCATCAAAGGCGGAACGGTGAACAGCATTGTGCCAAGCGTCAGCTTGGTCGGCAAGGTATTTGCCTTTTCTTCGGCCCGCATCACGCGTTTATCCCGCATTTCGGCAGAATAGACACGCAAGGCCTCGGCAATCGAGGTGCCGAACGTGGCCGATTGAACCAAGGTGGTCACGAAGGACGACACATCGGGTATACCAACACGATCAGACATATCCTTCAACACGGCAACCCGTTCCTTGCCGGCCTTCACCTCATGCGCGACGGTATCAAATTCATCAGCCAGGGCCGGATAACCCGCGCGGCTTTCCTTGGCGATCCGCATGATGGATTGATCAAGCGATTGCCCGGCCTCGACGCAGACCAGCATCATGTCAAGCGCATCAGGAAAGCCTGAGATGATTTCTTCCTGGCGCAGCTGCATGCGGCGCTGCACCCAATATTGCGGCAGGTAATAGCCCGCAGCCCCCGGCCCGATGGTGGAAATGACCATCATCTGGGTCGTCACCTCGCCTTGAGTTTGCGCATAGAGCGTATAAATCACGCCAAAGATCAAAAAGCCAACCCCCAGCACAAGCTGGGAAAAGTGAAACAGTTGCACAGCGTTTTTGGCGCGATAGCCCGCCCGCTGCAGTTTCAGCCTGGAGGCAGACAACTCATCAGCATTCTGCGGTTCCAGAAAGGTTGAAAACTTCTGCAACTTGTCGCTGGCACCGCCTTTGGCGCCCATGCGCAACCCCTGTTCCTTGGGGGATTTTTGCGTTGTGCGCTGACTTTTGATCTTGTCAAACGGCTCTGGCTTTTTCTTGAGCATGGTCGGAAGCGTCAGCAAGATGAGCAATAGCCCAAGCCCGCCAATGGCAATAAGCGGGCCCATGGGGCCAAGCTGATCAACAAGAAAGTGATTGATGGAAGCAAGCATTTGGCCGAACCCTTTATACTTTGATATTAACCATGACTTTCATGAAAATCACGTTGATCACCAGAAGAACCCCAACAATCAAGGCTGCGGGAATGAATTCCGGCGTGTCCTTGACCTTGTCATAATAGTTTGGCTGAATGATCTGGATCATCACCAACGCCCCCAGCGGAAAGGCAGAGAGGAACATACCTGACCATTTTGCTTCGGCGGTGATGGCGCGCACCCGGCGAAAAAGTTTGAACCGG
Organism: Pseudorhodobacter sp.; assembly: GCF_034675685.1. Classification (GTDB taxonomy): domain Bacteria; phylum Pseudomonadota; class Alphaproteobacteria; order Rhodobacterales; family Rhodobacteraceae; genus Pseudorhodobacter. The sequence goes on from NZ_JAUCDA010000019.1 coordinate 142,558, forward strand.
GCGCGGATCACCTGCGCCAGACCGTGCAAGATCTCGGCAAGGTTGCCGCCCGAGGTTTGCTGAATCGTCACCGCAACCGCCAGAAAGCGCAAATCCTGGCTGTCCATCCGTTCGGCAAATTCCTTCAGCGATTCTGCCACGTCACGCCCATAGGCCGCCTCATCGGCAATGATGCCAAATTCGGTGCCCAACGGGTCTGCCACCTCACGCGCAACGATACCGATGGCTGATGAAAACGGATGGCCCACCCGCAAGGACCGCACCATGAGTTCAACCGCATCGGGCAGTTGTTCCTCCATCAGATCCATGCGCTTTTTGGCTTTTCTTGCGACCCAAGTATAGACGCCGCCAACCCCCATCGCGATGGCAATCAGCGCCCGTACCGCAGGGTCGGCGCTGGTGCCAACGGTCAGGCCGACAAAGGCAAATATCGCAAGCCCCGCCATGATCATGATCAATTGCCTGGGCGAAAAGGCGATATTGGCCTTTTGCGCCTTGGTCGCAAGGATCGAATACAGCGGGATGCCGCGGGCCTTCAAATGCTGGCCCATCTCTTTGCGAAGCTGTTCTAGCACCTGCTCGCGGTTGCCGGATTTTTCCAGCAAGGACAGGCGGCGGCTGACGCGGTTATTCAGGCTGATGGATTTTCCGAATACCGTCAGATAAAGCCCCTCGACCAGCACAAGAACCGCCACGAAGATCAGAATATAGATAAGGGGCGCTGCACTTAGCTGCATGGGGTTTCCTTACACGATGGGTTCATAGATAGAGGCGGGCAGATCGTAGCCCCACTGGCGGAACCGTTCTGAATAATGCGAACGCACGCCAGTAGCGTTGAAACGGCCGATAATCTTGCCATCCGGGGCCAGGCCAAGCCGTTCATAGCGAAAAAGCTCCTGCATCGAGATTACCTCGCCCTCCATCCCGGTGATCTCGGTGATTGAGGTCATGCGGCGCGACCCGTCTTGCAAACGGCTGGCCTGTACAACCAGATTCACCGCCGAGGAAATCTGGCTGCGCACGGCTTTCAGCGGCATTTCGATTCCGGCCATGGCGATCATGTTTTCCAAACGCGACACCGCATCGCGGGCAGAGTTGGCGTGGATGGTGGTCATTGATCCATCGTGGCCGGTGTTCATGGCCTGCAACATGTCGATAACTTCTTCGCCACGGGTTTCGCCGACGATAATCCGGTCTGGCCGCATCCGCAGCGCGTTGCGCAAACAGTCGCGCTGGGTCACAGCGCCCTTGCCTTCGACGTTGGCGGGGCGGCTTTCCATCCGGCCCACGTGAATCTGTTGCAGTTGCAATTCGGCCGTATCCTCAATCGTCAGCACCCGCTCGGTATTGTCGATGAAGGATGACAGTGCGTTCAGCGTGGTGGTTTTGCCCGACCCCGTCCCGCCCGAGACGATGATGTTCAGACGGGTTGAAACCGCCGCTTGCAGATAGGCCGCCATTTCTTCGGTGAAAGCGCCGAAATCCACCAGATCGGGCACGCTCAGCTTGTCTTTCTTGAACTTGCGGATGGAAACCAGACTGCCGTCCACGGCCACGGGCGGCACCATGCAGTTAAAGCGCGATCCATCGGCAAGACGGGCATCGCAATAGGGGTTTGATTCGTCCACGCGGCGCCCCACAGCCGAAACAATCTTGTCGATGATCCGCAACAGATGGCGTTCATCCTTGAAGGTGATGTCGGTCAGAATCAGCTTGCCGGCACGTTCGATGAAAATGCGCTTGGGGCCGTTCACCAGAATGTCGTTGACGGAATCGTCCTTCAGCAAGGTTTCCAACGGGCCAAGCCCCATGACCTCGTCATACAACTCCTGATTCAGCGCAACGCGGTCATCCTTGTTCAGCGCGACCGACATTTCATCCAGTGTTTCGGAAACAATCGCGGCTATTTCGGCCTTCAGATTGGCTTCGGTTGCTGTTTCCAGGGCGGCAAGGTTGAGGTTTTCAAGCAGCTTCTTGTGCAACTCGACCTTCAGTTCCATCAACCTGTTCTTGCGCTTTTGTTCCTTATCCGCCGCAATAAGTTCCGCCGAGGTCTTGACCGTGACATCGGCAAGCGGGCGCATTTGTGCGCCGGGCCGCTTTTCGGGCGCAATGGCTTTCTTGGCAGCGGGTGTTGCCAAAATCGCAGGCGCGGGCGCCGTTCTGGCAGCAGTTTCCGAAGGTTTCCTGTAACGCGAGAACATGTGCTTTTTGCCCCTTGATATCTATCGCTTCGGACTTCAGAGCTTTGCTGCTTCTGAAGTTTTATTAAGATCATACAGAGACTTGGCGAGCTTTTGGATCTCTTTGCGCATAGGATTTTTGGCCGAGGTTTCGGCAAGCGGCAGCCCGTGGTCATTGGCTTGCGTTACCTGCGGGCCGCCATCTGGCAGTTGTACCTCGATGTCGATATCCAGGCTTTCGGCCATCCGCTTGACCCGGCTTTTGCCTGACAGATCGGTGAATTTGGGGGCGCGGTTCAAGATGTAGCGCAGCTTGTCCAACGGCAGCGCTTCGGCCTTCAAGGCGCGCACCAGACGCAGCACATTTTGTGCCGATCGCAGATCCAGCTCCATCAGCGCAAAGTAGACATGCGCCCGGTTCAGCACGGTTTCCGTCCAGCTGACGATGGTTGTCGGCATATCAATCACAACAAAGTCAAAGTTTTGCTGCGCCATGTCGATCAGGCGGTCAATATCTTCGCCCTGCACAATATCCAGCGGCAACATATCCGGCGGGGCGGTAAACACATACAGCTTGTCGTTGAAGGTCAACATGGATTTGAGAAAGGATTCGCTGTCAGCGCTGGCAGTGTCTTGCAAAATCTCGAATACGGCATCGCGGCGGGGCAAATCGAGGTTGGTCGAGATTGCGCCAAACTGAAAATCGAAATCCAGCAAGCACACGCGCGGCGCATCGGTTTTAGAGATTGTGGCCAATTCCCAGGCAAGATTGCAGGCAAAGGTTGACGCACCAACGCCACCCGCCATGCCGTGAACGGGCAAAACCACTGCTTCACGGTCGCCCTTGGGCTTGAAGCTGGGCGAGCGCCGTGGCGCGTGCTCGAATTCGGAAAGTGCAAGGGGGGCAAGGTCAGGGGCCGGGGCCGGTTCTGGCGTGGCCCGGATGCGCGTGATTGCGTCATGCAGCGCACCTTCAGGCAGTGGATAGGGCACAAAATCATCCGCCCCAAGCCGCAATAGCTGGTGCAGGGCGACGGGGCTTACCTCATAGGCGATCAGCATCACCTTGATATTTTTAGATTTTGCCAATTTGATCAGGTCAGTGATCGGCACCAGATCAAGCGCATCTTCGGCATCAATCGCAATGGCCACGAATTCCAGCATAGAGGCTTCGGGCTGATCAAGAAACACCGGCGCGTCGTCAAACGATAGATCCCCCCAGTTTTCGCCCAGCTCTATTTCCATGTCATCAATCAGCAGGTCGAAATTCTGCACATCGCGCGAAATTGTGCAGGCCACAATCGGTGCGGGATCGGGGTGGAGATTTGCAACGCTCGTCATTCAGATCAGGCCCTTCAATGGCGGGGGGGCCTGCGCCACGCTTGCCATTGTGGCAAGAGAATTGGCACAGCCCCCGAAACCCCAAACGCAACCAATCGCTGCGCAATTGTCTCATTGGTTACAAGATGGCGTGCAATGGTGGCGAGAATGGGGCTGAAAAGCCGTTATTCTTGGATTTTTATGCGGTGGTGAACACAGGCTTGATCAATTGGGTTCGTTTCACGCCCGAATCTATGCGTTGGGCCGCTTTCCCGCTTTTGGCAGGGGCGCAAAGCCGCTATTGGCCGGGATTCGTCTGGGTCGCAATGACCTGATTTGGTGGATGCGGGCGCTTTGCAAGATCCAGATATTCGCGGAAAATCACCTGCGCATATTTTCCGTTCAGCACCGTCGGGTGGTTTTGCACAAATCCCGATACTTCGGTGACGGTCCGGCGGTTGCGCTGCTCGGGTGCCAGGGTTTGCACCACAGGGCGGGTTTCGCCGAAAGAGGCAAGCGCCTCCAACCGGTTGCGGCTGATGCCCTGGCTTGCAAAATAGGCGACAACCGCCTGGGCGCGGCGTAATCCCAGCGCCTTGTTATAGGCGCTGGAGCCGACAAGATCAGTATGGCCATAGACGCGGAACCGCGCCTCGGGGAAGGTCTTTATCCAATCAGCCTGCAGGCGCAAAATATCTATCGCGCTGCGATCCAACTGCGCAGAGTTGAAGGCAAAGGTAATCGTGGGCGGCACTTCGCTTGAAAAGCGTTTGGCCAAGGCAATCGTATAATCTTTCTGACCCGAATGGATCAGGGTGTTGTTCATGGTGGCATTGCCAAAGTTGTCGGTATTGTCGGCGCCGGCCTCTCGGCCGAATTCTGGCCCACAGGCACCAAGGGCCAGAAGCGAAACGCTTAAGAACAAAGTCGAAATCCGCATCTGCTTACTCCATCACATAGCCGTAAGACCCGCTGAAATCTTGCCGGGCAACTTCGCCTGCGGCACCTTTCGGGGCGTTCTTGCCGGTGACATTGCCAAACAGGAAAAGATCACGTTCGGTCGGCAGTTTTACCCGGTCCGTCGGCAGGGCCAGCGCCTCGCCTCGGGTCGGGGTGACCAGATGCGGCGTCACGATAATCACCAGTTCGGATTGAGCGCGGGCATATTCGGCACTGCGGAACAAGGCACCCAGAACTGGAATATCGCCCAACCACGGCACTTGGCCGTTCAGATTGCGGAAATCATCTTGCAACAGACCTGCAATGGCAAAGCTTTCGCCATCGCGCATTTCCACGGTGGTAGAGGTTTCGCGGCGTTTGAATGCGTTGATGGTAAAGCCACCCGCTTGCAGCGTGATTGTGCTGTCGATCGACGATACGCTGGCGTTGATGGTCAGGTTGATGATGTCGCCGTCCACCACGACCGGGGTGAAATTCATCTCGACGCCAAAGGGTTTGTATTCGATGGTGATAGAGTTATCGCCCCCCGCCACTGGAATCGGATACTCGCCCCCCGCCAGGAACTTGGCCTCTTGCCCCGACAGGGCTGTCAGGTTGGGTTCGGCCAGGGTTCGCACCACGCCCTTGCTTTCCAGCGCTTCCAAAAGCACGGCAAATTGCAAACTGCCCGCGGAAAAGCCCAAGGTCATCGCGCCATTGGTCCCCGTTGCCGGTGTGTAATTACCGCCACCGATTGCCCCGGCCACCTGTGCGCCATCTGCAAAAACGGTAGAGCCGCCTTTGGTGCCGAGTTTACCCCCCAGAACCGACCCACTTACCCCAAGTGAGGCCGAAAGGCTTTTGGAAACCGAACGCTGCATTTCCGCAAAACGCACCTTCAACATCACCTGCTGGGTGCCGCCCACGCTCATCAAATTGGAAACCCGTTCCGGGGCATAGCGATTGGCCAAATCCAGCGCGCGATCCAGTTTTGCGGTGCTGGAAACCGTCCCTGACAAGACGATACCGTCATTTGCTGTGCGCACTTCAATTTGCTCGCCCGGCAAGATCTGGCGCAGACGTTCTTTGAATTCGGCGATGTCGGGGGTGACATGCACCTCGACGTTGGAAATCAGCCGCCCATTGGCGTCGAATAAAGTCATTGTTGTGCGGCCCGGTGCTTTGCCCAGCACATAGATCGTCTTGTCGGAAAGCGTGGAAATATCGGCGATTCCGGGGTTGGCAATTGAAAGCTCGGCAAAGGCGGTATCGCTTTCCACAACGACGGCGCGGTTCATTGGCACCTGAAGCGCACTTGCCGGTGCGCCGGTCATCACGCGCAGGGTTTGCGCCTCGGCCTGATCTACGACCGGCTGAAGCAAAGCAAGCCCAAGCGCCGTAGCCCCAATTAGGGTCCACATTCTCATATCACTGCCTTTCGATCACGCCTAAAACGCGGGCATACCTGAAACCCGGGCACGCCTCAGAAACGGGTCTCTTGCCCGTATTATGCGTTACATTGCAGGGTTTCGGGCTTTTTTGCAAGAATCAAAACCTAAATGGCTGTTCTTGATGGAGATGCGTTGCAGCAGGCGGGCTTGGCCGCAAGCTCTCGTGTTTTTTCGGGCCAAACCGCTAAATCGGGTAGGTGCGCTGCCTGGGCATGAATGGCTGGGGCGATTTAATTGGTGCAGGGGATCGGCATTTCCACAACTTCCGCGCCGCGCCGGGTTTTGATGGTACATTCGCGGGCCTGTTCGACCCGTGCCGGTTTTGCGACCTGAATGCCAAGCAACGCGGCGCTATCGACCTCGACCGCGTCTACAACCGTGTCATCGCCAGTGCCAACCAAGGACAAGGCCAGACGACCTGTGGCCTGTGCCTGCGCAAGGCGGGCCACCTGTTGCGGGGTTGCCTCGACCGTCACGGTGCGCGCAATCGTGGCCGATGTCGCCCGGTCGCTGTTGGCCGCCTGATCAATAGCCACCACGTTGATCGCGGTTTCTATCAGTTGCGTGAAATCACTGTTGTTGCCTTGGGTCGAGCCGGTCCAGTAGATATCCACATTGTCACCCGGATGCACAAAACCCGAAACCCCCGACGCCACATCAACCTTGATCGCAAAGGCACGTTTGCCCTTGGCCAGACGCGAGGTCAGGCCAATATCCGCCCCCGGTTCGGTGACTTTGACGCCCAGAATGACTTCCATCTTTTCCATCTGGCGGATCACATACCGAGTCTCTTTATAGTCACCCGGAAACAAGGCGGATTCGTCTGTATAGGCCCCTTTGGGTAGGGATTTCACCGGAAAAGTCGCCAGTTGCACATCGTCTTTGGTGATGGCTGCGCCATAGGCCATGGCTTTGTTGACGACATAAACATCAACCAAATCCCCCAGTTTCAGCCGCGCTGCCTTTTCACGGGCCACTTCGTTGGTTGCCTGGCTGACAAAGCCCTGAACCATCCACACAGCGGCCCCGGCCAGCATCACGCCGACGACAAGAACAAGTCCAAACACCATACGCATCACATTCACCTCAAATTTCAGGTCTACAAGCCATGTCGTTAGTCGCTTTCATAACCGATCTCAAAATCTGCGATGGCATCGGCGATAACCACGGCACTGCTATCGGTGGCAAATGCGACAGGCATCAAAACCAACATGCCCACACCGATGACAGCAGCACTCAAGACAACCCAGTCCACAGTGACCGCACCTATTTCGCAGCGTAAGAATTTAAGCAGAGGGGGAATCATTCTGGCCAATCCTTTGGTGTTTCGCTGCCCGCGTGCGCTTTAGGGTCTGCTTTTGGATATCGTCCGAATGTGGCAATAATCGGGTGGCAGCTTTGTAATCCGGTGCCTTTGGTATGAAAAAAACTGCAATTTTAACCTTTGCTGCGCAGGTACCCTAAACAATAGGCCGCACCTTTTCAGATGCGGCCCGTCGGTTGTATTATTACCCTAAGGGCCTGTTATGATGGGGGTGTTTCCTCACCAGAGTAGCCAATGCCCCGCGTGTCCAAGGTATCCGAGATATTGCCGCCCATAAGTTCGATACCGCCGCCGACAGTGGTCATAACAACCATGCCCAGGCCAACGATGGCTGCGGTCAGCACAACCCAGTCAACGGTCACGGCGCCAGATTCGTCGTTAAAGAATTTGTTGAAGATGCTCTTCAGTGTCATGGTGTGTTCCCCTTCAAGGAAGTTCTACATTCAGGTTTCATAACCGTTTCAGATCAACTCGGCCTGGCCTCTGTTCCGTCCCGATACCCGACGCGGTATGACTTTGTTAAACACCCAGAATGTGGCGACCGCTTGAAGGAATAATGGCTTTTTTGGGACAGAGCTTTTTTCGGAAATTTGCCCAGACTTTCCAAATCAACAGGGTTTCCTGGAAATTTCGCGGATGATCACTTGCTGCAATCGGCCGGGTTGCTGTGGTATTCCGGCCAATTTGGGCGGCTTGGCCGTATTTGAAGGGGTAAATCAGTGGTCAGGCTGAATGATTCCTGCAATGCTTTGCAAAAGAAACGTAAAAGAGCAGTAAATCGAAATGCCAAAGATGGCGCATATACGGGTGATAGCCCCGGTGGTGATTGTGTTGGCGCTTGGCCTGTGGGCCAGTGTTGGCCCGGTGATCGCGCAAACGCCGCCCTATCAAGATGATTTCTCGGCGCGCTGGGTCAAGGTTTCGAAAAACCCGAAAGGGCCGCGCATTACCGTGCAGATTGACCCGGTAGAGCAGGCAAGGCGCCTGGCCGTTGCGCCAAAAGCCAGCACGCCAGAACTGGCTGTTGCGACGGCTGTCGCCACAGTTACGCCGCTTGCGCCCATGGCCCCTTTGGCTGTCTATGGCTGGTATTGGGATAAGGTGCCGGCCGCGCAAGGGGCCAAGGATGGCCGCTATGCCCTGGCTATGGCCAGCCTGTCGCAGGGTCCGGCGGGGGCCACCGTCCGCGCGCCGCGTTTGCAACAGATGCAAGAGATGGCAAGCAAATATGGCACAGAGATATTGAAGGCGACGATCGGGACCAATGTTTCGCCCGCGTTTGTTTTGGCGGTTATCGGGATTGAAAGTTCAGGCCAGCCCGCCGCTGTCAGCACGGCCGGGGCGCTTGGCTTGATGCAGCTTATCCCGGCGACAGCGGAACGATTTGGCGTAAGCGATGCGACTGATCCGGTGCAAAACATCAAGGGCGGGGTGGCCTATCTGGATTGGTTGATGGGGCAGTTTGACCGCGACCCGCTGATGGTTCTGGCAGCCTATAACGCAGGTGAGGGGGCGGTTCGTGCCAATGACGGCGTGCCGCCCTATTCCGAAACCCGTGATTATGTGCCCAAGGTTCTTGCCGCATGGCAGGTTGCCCAGGGTCTGTGCATGACCCCGCCGGAACTGGTCAGCGACCCTTGTGTGTTCAAGGTGATTTCAGCGGGGGGGTGATGCGCGCTTGAAAACCCCGCCTGATCGCCATGTTCGCGCCAAACGCAGGGGGGCGCCGGGGGGCAGCCCCCCCGGACCAAGCCGAAAGCCGGGGGGCAGGCCCCCCGGACCAAGCCGAAAGCCGGGGGGCCAGCCCCCCGGACCCCCCGGGATATTTACACCGAAAAGAAAGCGGGTTTGCGGGCGGTTTCGGTTTTGGTTTCGGCTTGGGTTCGTTCGGCGTGTATTGGCTGCTTTAGCCGACGATGGTTGCCTCGGTCGCCGCACGCAATTCGGCTTCTGATACGCCCTCGGCGCATTCGACAATACGCAAACCGCCATCCACCACGTCCAGCACGCCAAGGTTGGTGATGATGCGGTCGACCACGGCCTTGCCTGTCAGTGGCAGGGTACATTCCTTCAGCAGCTTGGACTCGCCATGTTTGGAGGTATGGTCCATCACCACCACAACCCGGCCGACACCTGCGACCAGATCCATGGCCCCCCCCATGCCTTTGACCAGCTTGCCGGGGATCATCCAATTCGCCAGATCGCCATTTTCGGCCACTTCCATCGCGCCCAAAATCGCCATTGCAATCTTGCCACCCCGGATCATCGCGAAACTTTGCGCTGAATCGAAATAGGCTGTTTGCGGCAGCTCGGTGATGGTTTGTTTGCCTGCGTTGATCAGATCGGCATCTTCCTCGCCTTCCAGCGGAAACGGCCCCATGCCCAGCATGCCGTTTTCCGACTGCAGCGTTACCTCGATACCCGCGGGGATATAGTTCGACACCAAGGTCGGAATCCCGATGCCGAGATTCACATACCAGCCATCTTGCAATTCTTGCGCCGCGCGTGCGGCCATTTGGTTCCGGTCCCAAGCCATGATCAAGACGCCTTTCTGACGGTGCGCTGTTCGATGCGTTTTTCGTGATCGCCCTGTACGATGCGATGCACATAGATGCCGGGCAGGTGGATCGTATCGGGGTCAAGCGACCCGAGTGGCACGATCTCCTCGACCTCGGCCACACAAATCCTGCCACAGGTGGCAGCGGGTGGATTGAAGTTGCGGGCGGTTTTGCGGAAGATCAGATTTCCCGAAGGGTCGGCCTTCCACGCTTTCACGATCGACAGGTCTGCAACAATCCCGGTTTCCAGAATATATTCCTGCCCGTCAAATAGTTTGACATCCTTGCCCTCGGCAATCACGGTGCCCACGCCGGTCTTGGTGTAAAAGCCGGGGATGCCCGCGCCGCCTGCGCGCATTCTCTCGGCCAATGTTCCTTGCGGGTTGAACTCCAGCTCCAGCTCTCCTGACAGGTACTGCCGCATGAATTCGGCATTTTCACCGACATAGGATGAGATCATCTTTTTCACTTGTCGGGTTTCAAGCAGCACGCCAAGGCCAAATCCGTCAACGCCGGCATTGTTCGACGCAACCGTCAGCCCCTTGGTGCCTGCGTCCCGGATGGCCGCGATCAGCAGTTCCGGAATACCGCAGAGCCCAAAGCCCCCCGCAGCGATCAGCATGCCATCAAACAGCACGCCGTCCAGCGCTGCAGATGCATTCTTGTAAATCTTCTTCACGCAAACTCTCCCCGCAATGTTATGCAAAAGTTCTGGCTGACCCGTGCGGTGAAGTCAATTGCCGCAGCGCAGCGCCTTCCCGAAATTCAGGCCTTGTCGAAACATTCACAGGGAAATGGGCGGGCTGGGCGTTTTGCTGCGCGCGATTATGGGGGGGCCGTGGTTCCATATGCATAAATTGTTGATGATTTCGGGGGGCTGTGTATGCTGCACCCTGACAGATACGGTTTTTAGCGGGTTCGGCATGGATATGGCGGCAAGCGTGTATCTTGCAGGCATTGATGAATTTGGCCTGCGAGATGGCCGTCTATTGCATAAAGGCGACAAATGGGGGCGGCGTTACCGTTGGTAAAGACATGGGCCGAATTCACACCCGAGCCGGGCAGGCCATTTCTCAAGATGCAGGGGTTGGAAAATCACTTTGTCATCGTGGATGGGCGCGAGACGGGCTATTTCCCCAGCCCTGATGAGGCGGCACATATCTGCAATCCTAGAACCGGCATTGGTGCCGACCAGCTTTTGATTATTCAACCGCCCACCGAGCGGGGGGCAAAGGCGGGCGCCTATGCTTTTATGCGCATCATCAATATTGACGGGCAAGACGCCGAGGCCTGTGGAAACGCCACGCGCTGTTTTGCGTGGTTGATGCTGGAGGAAACCGGGCTGGACGCGATTGTTCTGGAAACGGTCGTCGGCCCGCTGCGGTGTCAGCGCAAGGGCCATAAGATTGTCAGCGTTGAAATGGGGCGGATTACGACGCAATGGGATCGTATTCCGCTGCAACATGCCACCGACACAGTGCATCTTGATATTTCTGCTGGCCCGCTTTTTGACGGTATTGCGCTGAATATCGGTAACCCGCATGTGGTGTATTTCGTCGATGATCTTGATAGTGTTAACTTGGAATCGGTGGCCCCCAGTATCCAGAACAACCCGATCTTTCCGAATAAGGTCAATGTGGGCGCTGCGCAGGTTGTGCGCGATGATTATATCCGCTCGGGTGTTTATGAACGTCCGGGGTTGTTGACGCGGGCCTGTGGCAGTGGGGCCTGTGTTGCTGTGCGCGCGGCGCAGTTGCGCGGATTGACCAGCCAAAACCGCGTCACGGTTGAAATGCCCGCAGGCCTGGTGGACGTAGAGATCAAATCCGACAATTCTGCTGTGCTGACCGGCCCGGTAGAGTATTGTTTCAGTGGAACGCTGCCAGGACCAGAACGGAATTCGGCATGACTGACGTTATGATAAAAATCGACAAAGTATGCAAAACCTATCACATGAAATCCCGGCCCGATCCGATTCGGGCCTTGGACAATGTGACAAATCACATTGATCGTGGCGAGGTGGTGGTGATTATCGGGCCTTCGGGGTCGGGGAAATCGACGCTTTTGCGGTCACTGAACGGGCTTCAGGAAATCGACAGCGGCTCTATCTTCATTGATGGCGTCAGCGTGACAGACAAGAAAACCGATCTGAACAAGCTGCGGTCGCAGGTGGGCATGGTGTTTCAGCATTTCAACCTGTATCAGCACAAAACCGCCTTGGAAAACATCGTCTTGCCGCAAACCGTCGTGCTGAAACGCAGCCGCGCCGAGGCGGAAGCGGTGGCCAATGACCTTCTGGCCAAGGTCGGGATTCCGGATCTTGGCGGAAATTATCCGTCAATGCTGTCGGGCGGCCAACAGCAACGGGTCGCGATTGCGCGATCTTTGGCGATGAAACCCAAAGTCATGCTGTTTGACGAGGCCACGTCTGCGCTTGACCCCGAAACCGTGGGCGGCGTGCTGGAATTGATGCGCGGGCTTGCGGCGGATGGCATGACGATGGCGGTTGTGACCCATGAAATGGGCTTTGCCCGCGAGGCGGCAGACCGCATGATCTTCATGGACGCCGGGGCGATTGTTGAAGAAAACACCCCCGATCAGTTTTTCGACAACCCACAATCAGAACGCGCGCAGGATTTTTTGCGTCAAATCCTGTAGCCCGCAGAAACGAAATCGCAAACGAAATCGGAAGCGACACCAAACCAACAAAACCGGAGGAAAGAATGAGAACATTTACCAAACTCGCCGTTGCAACCGTCAGCGGGGCCTGGCTGGCCTTGGCGGCCACGGCTTCGTTTGCCGAAACCACGATGGAAAAGATTGTCAGAACCGGGCAGATGACCATTGCGGTACAAACCCAGGGCCCGCCCGTCAGCTTTATCGACAAGGACGGCAAAAGAACGGGTCTGGCGATAGAGCTTGCGCAGTTGATGGCCGACGATATGGAAGTTGAGCTGGTCATTCAGGATTATGACTGGAAGGGGCTTATTCCCGCGCTTTTGTCGGGCAAGGCCGATTTCATTGCGGCTGATATGACCCCGACCGCCAAGCGCAGCATGCAGGTGGTCTTTACCGAACCGGTGTTTTTCTCGGAAACCATCGCCTTTGCAATGAAAGATTCCGGCTATACATCCTGGCAAGACCTGAATGTTGCGGGTGTTTCGGTCGGGGCAACGCAAGCATCATCCTGGGCGGATATTACGCGCAAGAAAATCCCGAATGCAGAGCTGAAGGAATTTGCTGGCGGTACGGCGCAAACCGTGCAAGCGCTGGTTTCGGGCCGCATCAATGCCGGCGTGTCGGATCGCGGGACGATTGCGGGTTTCATGTCGTCGATTGACGGGCTTGTCATGCTTGACGGGACCATCAGCAGCGAACCGCTGGGCTTTGCTGTTCGCCCGGATTCGCTGCATCTGTTGGCCGCGTTGAACAACTATATGGGCCTGATCCGGTCCGATGGCCGTTTGGAAGAAAAGCTGGACTACTGGTGGAACAGCACCAATTGGGAAGCTGATCACAAGTAAGATCTGGCCCCGCGATGTGCCTCGGCGGCGTTCGTGCCGCCGGGGCACATCCTGGGCAATCGCATATCATCTCTGCATACAAGACCGGATGGGTTAATGGATTGGCTCCAACGTATTTTCAACTTTCGGATTGTCGGGCAGTATTGGGAAGTCTTTGCGCAAGGCATTTTCAATACGATCTGGATTTCGGCAATCTGTCTGGTGCTGTCCCTGACGTTTGGCATCTTTGTGGCGCTGGCGCGCCGGTCCAGCAATCCCTTTCTCTGGCGCCCGGTCGCCGGTTACATTCAGGCGATCCGGTCAACCCCGCTGCTGATCCAGATTTATCTGATCTATTACGGGCTGCCGGCCATCCTGCCATTCGGCAATTTTCTGGATGAAACGCAAACCGGCATCATCGCGCTGACCATCCACACCACGCCCTACATGGGCGAGATCATCCGCTCGGGGCTTGAATCGATTGATCGCGGGCAGGTAGAGGGTGCGTTATCGGTTGGCATGACGCCCCGGCAAACCATGACGAATGTTGTGTTGCCGCAAGCGGTTGCAAATGTCGTGCCGCCCTTGCTGGGGCAAACGGCGGTTCTGATCAAGGACACGTCGCTACTTAGTATCATCGCGGTGTTTGAGTTGATGGGCGCAGGCCTGCGGATGTTTTCGGAAACGGTCATCGCCACGGAAAGCTATGTGACGACTGCGGTGTGTTACCTTGCCATCTATGCCATGATGCTTGTCTTGTCTGGCATGGTTCAACGCAAGCTGGGCGGTTCCGCCTGGCAGCAGAACTAGGGAATATCGCATGGAATGGTTTGCGCATCACTGGGGCATCATTGACCAACTCTCGCCTTTCTTGCTGCAGGGGCTTTGGGTCACGTTTCAGGTGTCCATCATCGCGATTTTCCTTGGCTCCACGCTGGGGGCGATTTTGGGGATTCTGAAAACGCTGCAAATCTATGCGTTGGAAAAGCTGATCAACGGCTATTTGCATATTCTGCGCGGTTCACCCTATCTGGTGCAGCTTTACATCATCTATTTCGTGCTGCCCTCGCTTGAAATTGAGTGGCTGAAATTTGACAGCTTCATGGCCGCGGTGGTGTCGCTTTCGCTTTACACCTCCAGCTATGTGACCGAAATCGTTGCATCGGCCATCTTTGCCGTGCCAACCGGGCAGGCCGAGGCCTCGCGGTCGGTCGGTATGACCAAGGCGCAGGCGTATCGCTATGTCATCTTGCCGCAGGCCTTGAAAATGACGATCCCGCCCATGGCCAGCGTCTATGTAATCGTGATCAAAAGCACGGCCGTGCTGTCGGTGATCGGCATTGCCGAGCTGACGCGTCAGGGCGAGGTGGCGATTATGCGGATGCCCGGCGACATCATGTTTATCTACAGCCTGATCGCCGTGTTCTATTTCATCTATTGCTACCCGGTCCTGCGCTTTTCCAAATGGGCCGAGACCCGGTTCGGCAGTATTGGCGTCGATGTGAAGTGAGCCGCCCGCCCGAATTGGCGCGCCGTCGAGCGCTTGACCGCAAGGTTTATCGTGGGGCGTGGCGCCCCCTTGCCAGCTTTGGTCTGGCCCGGTGTTGCCGTGCTTTGGAAAGCTAGGCCGGCGCGGATTGGCAGCCGCGCTTCGCCTTTGGCCCGGGCGCCACTTTGCCCTTTCTCGTGCCGGCCCTGTGCTGTTAGACAGCGCCTACGCATGAAGGCGCGCGCTGTGGAGTGGAGGCGGCATGAATGATATTTGGCACGGCCTGACGCAGGCCGTGCGTCTTATCGCTGACCTGGACCCGGATTTGATGGAAATCGCGGGCCTGTCGCTGCGGGTAAGCGTTGGTGCGACGGTGGTTGCCGCGCTGATCGGCCTTCCGCTTGGGGCGTGGCTGGCTGTAAACCGCTTTCGGGCGCGGCGCGTTGTGATCGCCCTTTTGAATGCGCTGATGGGCTTGCCGCCGGTCGTGGTGGGGCTGTTTGTGTATGTGTTGTTTTCACGCTCGGGGCCGTTGGGCGTTTTGGGCCTTTTGTTTACCCCTACCGCCATGGTGATTGCGCAGGTTATCATCATTACCCCAATCATCGCCTCCATTTCGCATCAAACCATACGAGAGCTGTGGGCCGATTACCACGATTTGCTGATTTCGCTGAACACCAGTCACCGGCAACGGATCACCGCGCTTCTTTGGGACGGCAGGCGGGCGTTGATGACGGCCGCGCTTGCGGGGTTTGGCCGCGCAATTGGCGAGGTGGGCGCCATCATGATCGTTGGCGGCAATATCGACCATCTGACACGGGTGTTGACCACCGCGATTGCGCTGGAAACCGGCAAGGGTGAATTTGGCATGGCGCTGGCATTGGGCTTTGTGTTGATTGCGTTGGCCGTTGCAGTCAACTTGTCGGTGCATTTTCTGTCGCGCACGGAAAGCAGTGGCCGATGGTAACGTCAATCTTGCCGTTAGAGATTATCGAGATTTCGCTGCGGCGCAAGGGCCGAACCATTCTGGGCCCGATTTCCTGGGTGCTGGGTGGTACGGGTATTACCATCATTCTGGGGCCAAACGGGTCGGGGAAAACATCCTTCTTGCGGGCGATGCACGGGTTGGAGCGGGTCAGTTCGGGCCGCTTGCACTGGGCCAATACGCAAGACAGGGTGCGGGCGCAGCAGAGCTTTGTGTTTCAGAGCCCGATTTTGATGCGGCGTTCGGTGGTGAATTGCATCGCCTACCCGCTTTTGCTTGAGGGTGTGCCGCGCGCGCAGGCGCGGGAACGGGCAGCCGAAATGGCGGGGCGTGTGGGATTGGGCGCTTTGCTGGACCATCCGGCGCAGGTGATTTCGGGCGGTGAAAAGCAAAAGCTGGCGCTGGCGCGGGCCTTGATACGCAGGCCAGAGCTGCTGTTTCTGGATGAGCCTTGCGCCAATCTGGATGGCCGCTCTACGCGTGAAATAGAGGCGATCTTGTGCACTGCGCGCGATGCGGGCACCCGCATTGTGATGTCTACGCATGATCTGGGGCAAGCCCGGCGGCTGGCCGATGAAATTGTGTTTCTTTACAATGGCCTTTTGGTGGAATCCGGGCCAAAATCAACCCTGCTTAAATCCCCGGCCGCGCCGGAAATCGCGACATTCCTTAAAGGAGACTTGTTACCATGATGCTGAGATCGCTTACATTTGTCGCCAGCCTTGCGCTGTTTTCAGGTGGCGCCTGGGCGCAAGACCTGAAGATGGCCGTGACCACATCTTTCGCCAATTCCGGGCTGGCCGAGGTGCTGCTGCCGCAGATCGAAAAAGATACCGGCATTACCGTGCAGCTTTTGGTTGTCGGCACCGGGCAGGCCTTGGCGCTGGGCGCTGCGGGCGATGTGGATGCGGTTCTGGTTCATTCGCGCGCCGCCGAAGAAAAATGGCTGGCCGAAGGAAATGGCACCCATCGGCGTGAAATCATGTATAATGACTTCGTGATTGTTGGCCCGGCATCGGACCCGGCGGGCGCTGGTACGGCAAAACTGGCAACCGAAGCGTTCAAGGCGATTGCAACAGCCGAGGCCGCCTTTGTCAGCCGGGGCGATGACAGTGGCACCCATAAAATGGAACAGGCGCTATGGCAGCAAGCCGGTGTGGCCCCCGCAGGCGATTGGTATCGTGCCGTGGGGCAGGGCATGGGGGCCGCGCTGAATACCGCTGCGGGCATGAATGCCTATATTCTGTCGGACCGGGCAAGCTGGTTGAATTTTGGCAACAAGGCCGACCTTGCTATTGATTTTCAGGGTGACCCGGCCTTGTTCAACCAATATGCCTATTTGCCGGTGAACCCGCAAAAACACCCGCATGTAAAGGCCGAACTGGTTCAGAACCTGGAAGATTGGCTGGTGAGTGACACAGCCAAGGGGTTGATCGAGGGCTATAAAATCGCAGATCAACAGCTTTTTGTTTTCAACGCCGCGCCTGAGTAGCTTGAGGCTGGAGTGAAAGGGGGGGGGCGGGGTGCGTTGCCACTGTAAGACTGGCCAGACGGATGTGCAGGCGGATTTTTGCACGCCATCAGCGCGCAAGCAAATTGTGATCTATAGCAATATGCCGTGAACCGGCCCCCCCCTATCGCGGTTTGAAATCAAAGATTTCAACGCGTTATGCAATAGACCCTGTTTCAGGTTAAGGGTGAAGCGCTTTGGCAGGCCCTCTGCGTGGGCGCGTGACAATAAAACGAAAGACCCCGCCGGGGTGAACCGGCGGGGCTGGGGTTTGGGGTTGAGTGGTCACGTGTTTTGCAAGCAGCGACCGGTCTTCCCGGTTCCTTTGTTCTAGAGTGATTCCCTTACCAAAAGGTTACCATCACCCTGCTTTTGTCAAAGCCCGTCAAAGGCACATAGCGTGTGTACCTCCATCCCCATTTTCTCCAGCTTCTCGCGCCCACCCAAGGCGGGAAGATCCACGACAAAGGCGCAGCCCACAACCTCGGCGCCCAAACGCTCAATCAGTTTGATCCCGGCTTCGGCGGTGCCGCCAGTGGCCAGCAGGTCATCGACCAGCAGCACTTTTTCTCCGGCAAGAAAGGCGTCGTCATGCACCTCTATCACGGCATCGCCATATTCCAGCTTGTAATCTTGCGCGATGGTGCGCCCCGGCAGCTTGCCCTTTTTGCGGATCGGAACGAACCCCGTGGAAAGCTGGTGCGCGACGGCACCGCCAAGGATAAAACCGCGCGCCTCCAGCCCGGTCACCTTGTCAATCCGCATCCCGGCATAGGGCGAAAGCAACTGATCAATCGCCATCCGAAACCCGCGCGGGTCCGCGAACAGGGTGGTGACATCCCGAAACAAGATCCCTTCATGCGGGAAATCGACGATGGTGCGAATATAGTCTTTGACGGTCTTGGTCATGGTCGTTCCTTGTAAAAAGGCGGTTAGAACAGGTCGGTGGTGGGGGGCACAGGCCCGCTGGCGGCATCAGCCTGCGCGGCTGAGGCGGGCAAAATCGGTTTTGGTGCCAAGCCAATGTGACGCCCGATAAGGCCACCGGCCCAACAGGCGCTGTTCCTTGTGCTGCGCAGCCAGCCTGCCTGACGGGCATTGCGATAGCACGCAATCTTTTACAGCCAAACACCGGCAGAGACAGGATGAACAGGGCAGCACTTGGCGTGGTTTTCAAAGAAAACTCCTTTGGCGATCAGGGACTGCCGGGAAGGCGGCTGGCTATAGCACCCGTTTTGCCACGATGTCGAGCTTGGCCAAAAGTGCGGGGTCGCGTGCGGTGGGGGCGGTCATTATGGCATTGTCCAGCGCGTGGTCGCAGCCGTGGGGGCAGGGCGCGCGGTTCTGCGCCAAAAAGGCTGGCAGGCCCGCAACCATCGCCTTTGCATGGCTGGAATTGGTGGCAAGTGTGGCAATGACCTGCGCCACATCCACCGCGCCATGCGCCTCGTGCCAGCAATCATAATCCGTGACCATGGCAATCGAGGCATAGCAAAGCTCGGCTTCGCGGGCGAGTTTGGCCTCGGGCATATTGGTCATGCCGATCACATCGGCACCCCAGGCGCGATAAAGCTGCGATTCGGCAAGGGTGGAAAACTGCGGCCCTTCCATGGCCAGATAGGTGCCACGCGGATGCAGCGTTACACCAGCGGCGGCCTGGGCGCAGGCGGCCCCCAGACGTGGGCAAGTGGGCCGCGCCACCGAGACATGCGCCACGCAACCCGGACCGAAAAAGGATTTCTCGCGGGCAAAGGTGCGGTCGATGAATTGATCGACAATCACGAAATCGCCCGGTGCGTAATCTTCGCGCAGCGAGCCGCAGGCAGAAACCGAGAGGATATCGGTGCAGCCCAACCGTTTGAGCGCGTCGATATTGGCACGGTAGGGAATATCGGTGGGCGACAGGCGATGCCCGCGCCCATGACGCGGCAAAAATGCCATTTTAGCGCCCTTCAACCGCCCGACCAGCACTTGGTCCGACGGTTGCCCCCATGGGGTTTCGACCTCTAGCCAGGTTGCGTTTTCCAGCCCATCAATCTCATACAAGCCAGAGCCACCGATCACGCCAAGCATTGTTTGCATTTGATCACCCTTTTGGTGGCACCATTGCCTTTCAGGTTAGAATAGGGTGCAAGCTGCGGGTGGGAAAGGCCAAAAACCGACTTGCGAAATTGCTGGGTTTAGGGTTTGCATGCGCGTCGCTGGCGCGGTGTCGCGCGAATGGATTTGACGGAGGGTGCCGGTTTTGTACCGTTTGAGCGTAGAAACCGAAGCCGATGGTTGGGAGGTCGAGGCCCTGTATGACCTGTGTTTTGCACCGGGCCGCACGGCGCTTTCCTCGTATCGCTTGCGTGAGGGCGTGCCAACGGTTGCACCGCTTTGCCTTGTGCTGCGCGATGCAACGGGGGTTTTGGCTGCTGCCATCCGGTTTTGGCCGGCCAGGGTTGCCGGTTGGGATATTTTGCTGCTGGGGCCGATTGCAGTGCATCCAACCCGGCAAGGCGAGGGGTTGGGGGCATTGCTGATCACTGAAAGCCTGGCACGGGCGCGGGAACTGGGCGCAGCACGGGTGCTGCTGGTCGGTGATGCCCCCTATTACAGCCGCTTTGGTTTTGCCAAGCTGCAGGGCGTGGTGATGCCGCCGCCGACCAACCCTGACCGGGTTCTGGGAATTGCGCTGGACGAAGGCGCCTGGGACGGCGTTATCGGCGAGGTGACCCGCGCCCTACCATGAGGGCGCTTTCGCAAGGCTGTTCGCCGCCGCTTGTTTTGCACAAGGCGGCGCATTATCTTTATGCGATGGACCAAGAAATCACTTACCCGTTGCCCAGCCTGCTGACCCCCGATCCGGGGCCAGAGATTTCCAGGCTTGCCGCGCGGCAGCTCAAGGCGAATGGGCCCTTGATTCGACTTCTCAACAAATTCGGCGGCAAGATTGAAGACCAGATGGATCATTTGCCGGTTGGTCTGCGCCGTCAGATTGAACGCATCACCACCGAGGCATTGACGCGTGCAGTTACGGTTGCGGGCCATGGGCGGCATGCGCCCGATTTCGGGCCACGCGCGGCCCCGGCGCTGGCGGCGCTGACCGGGGCGATAGGGGGCGCGGGCGGAATTGTCACCGCGCTGGCCGAACTTCCGGTGACCGTTACCGTGATCTTGCACACGATCTTGCGCGCAGCCGAGGCCGAGGGCTTTGACACCGGCCTGCCCGAGGTGCGGGCCGAGGCGCTGCGTGTGTTGATGTCTGGCGGGCCGCTGGCGGAGGATGACGGTATCAACACCTCATTCATCGGTGCGCGCATGACGCTGACGGGCCCGGCCTTGCACAGTCTGCTGGCCAAGATTGTTCCCGGATTCGCTACGGTGCTTGGCCAGAAGCTGGCGGCGCAATCGGTGCCGGTGCTGGGGGCGTTGTCGGGCGCCGGGCTGAATGCGGCATTTTTGACGCATTACCGCGAATTGGCGCATATTCGTTTTGGCCTGCTGCGGCTGACGGTTTTGCATGGGGCCGAACCAGTACGCGCTGCGTTCGAACAGGAATTGAAGGTGCGGGAAATCGCCCCCTGAAGCGGTGATACTTGGGGCGGGCAGATTACGGCCTGCTGTCCCCCAGCAGACGGTCGGTGATGTGGCGCGCGATGGGAATTGCCGAGGTGGCCGCGGGCGAGGGGGCGTTACAGACATGCAGGCTGTGGCGTGTATCGACAAACAGGAAATCGTCGATGATCTTGCCATCCGGGGTCACAGCCTGGGCGCGCACCCCTGATTTATAGGGGGCAAGATCGGCAAGCGTGATGCGGGCGCAGTATTTCTGTACCTTTTTCAGATAGCGTTGTTTGGACAGGGATGAGCCCAGTTCATCCACCGCAGACCTTGCATTCCGGGCAAGGAGTTTCCAAAAACCGGCATAGCTGAGAGCCGAGCCGAGATCGGCGGGGTTCAGGCTGAACCTGCCATAGCCTTCGCGCGCGCCGGCCAGTACCGCTGACGGGCCAACGGTAAAGCCGCCGTTCATTTTGCGGGTCAGGTGGACACCAAGAAAGGGGCGCTCTGGGTCGGGGACGGGGTAGATCAGGTGTTGAACCAGATCATCCGGTTGGTTTTGGATCGCGAAATAATCGCCGCGAAAGGGAATGATGCGGAAATTGATGTCTGCGCCAAAGCGGCGGGCCATGCGATCGGCATGCAGACCCGCACAAAACACCGCCTTACCGGCTGAAAGCACGCCTTGGCTGGTGTGCAAGGTGACGCCCTGCGCCGTTTCATCCCCGCCGGTGACGCGGGTGTTCAGGCGAATCTCGCCGCCGCAACGGGTAAAGATTTCGGACATTTTCAGCGCGACCACGGCAAAATCGACGATCCCGGTAGACGGCGAGAGCAGCGCGCCAGTGGTGGTGATATTGGGTTCCAGCCTCTTGGCCTCCTCGGCTGTCAGGCGCTCAATCTCTATTCCATTGGCGCGGGCGCGGGATTCGAGAGTGACCATGCGGGCAAGTTCAGACGCGTCGGTGGCGACAATAAGCTTGCCGCAGATGTGGGTGGGGATTGCATGTTCGGCGCAAAACGCGCGGGTGGCCTTGACGCCAAGCGCGCAGAACCGGGCCTTGAGGCTGCCGGGGGCATAATAGACGCCGGCGTGGATGACGCCCGAATTGCGCCCGGTTTGGTGCAGCGCGGGGTTTTGCTCTTTTTCCAGCAGGGTGATTTTTGCCTTTGGGTGGCGGGTTTGCAGGTCAAGCGCGGTGGCAAGGCCGACGATACCGCCGCCGATGATTGCGAAATCTGTGGTGGATGAGGTTGGCATGGGGATCACTTTGTTTGGGGCCGGGTAGCGGGGGCCTTGCCCCCCTTGCCTGACGGCAATTCCCCCCAGGATATTTTTGCCGAAAAGAAAGCGGGGCAGACTAGGGGGAGGGCGCGCGGGCTAGGGGCAGGGTTTCAAGGTGAGGGGGGGGCCGGGTTTGGTGCCAAGATCTTGGCAGCCGCTTGTGGTGCAAAGATGCCAGCCCGCGCCAGTGGCGCCCGAGGCAGCCAGCGTAAGGCGCGGGACCGATTGATCGGGGCGCCAGACCCACCAGCCGTTTTCCAGGGTGGCGTCATCGGCAGGCTCCATGCCCGCGCCCGAGCCTTTGATCGCGACGTGGGTCAGGGTCAGGGTCGGGCCGGTGATTTGCCACGATTCGACCCAGTCAATTTTTTCGACCGAATGGGTCCAGCGCAGGGTAAAGTCTGGGGAGGAGAGGGTGAGCAGGGCTGCCCCCACCATCAGGCAAGTGGTCATGGCCTGGCCGGTTTTCGGCGCAGCCAGATCAGCGCCATGAATGCCGCGACAAGGGCGAAGCCGATTTCACCTGTAGCGGGGAGCGCGGCGATCAGGCTGCCTGCGGCGGCGACGGCCAGGATGCGTTCCCACAGGGCCAGCGGCCTGCCGAGCCAGCCAATGACCGCAGTGCCCCAGAGCCCGATCGCAAGCACGGCCTTCAGCACGATATAGGCCACGGCCGGGGCAAAGCCGATTGCTTCGGCCAGCGCACCGCCGGGTTGCAACATCAGCGCCGGGGTATAGACTGCCATGAACGGGATCACAAAGCCGGCGGCAGAGATTTTGATGGCTTGCATGGAGATACGCAGCCCGCTTTCCTTGGCGATCGGGGCGGCGGCGAAGCAGGCAAGCGCCACCGGGGGGGTCAGATCAGCGAGGATGCCGAAGTAGAACACGAACATATGGCTGACAATCAGCGGCACGCCAAGTTCCAGCAGTGCCGGGCCTGCAATGGCCGAGGTGATGATGTAATTCGGGATGGTCGGGATGCCCATACCGAGGATGATGCAGGTGATCATGGTCAGCACCAGTGACAGGATCAGGCTGTCACGACCGACCGAGACGATGAAGCTGCCAAAAGTATTGGCGACGCCGGTCAGGGTCATGGTGCCGATGATGATGCCGACCAGCGCGCAGGCGATGCCGACGGGCAGCGCGGTTTTGGCCCCTTCTGCCAGTGCATCGCGGCAGATACCAAGGGTTTCGCGCCCTCCTTTGTTTAGGGCGTTCCCTGCGACAAGGGCGGCGATTGCCGTCATGACGACCCAGATACCGAGCTTGAAGAAGGCGGCTGCGACCAGACCAAGGGCGATCCAGAAAAGGACGCGGATGATGCCTTTGGGCAGGTTCAGAACGGCGGCCGCACCGAGAATAAGCAGCGCGGTAAGGGCAAGGCCGATGGTGCCTGCATAAAGCGGTGTATAGCCCGAAAACAGCAGGTAAACCAAGACCGTGAGGGGCAAGATCAGATGCCAGCCTTCGCGGATCGCGCGGCGCGGCGAGGGAAGATCAGCGATGGCCATGCCCAACAGGTTGGCGCGGCCTGCCTCCAGATGCACCATCCAGAAGGCGGAGGCGAAATAGAGGATGGCGGGGATGAGCGCGGCGGTGACCACCTCAAAATATTCCACGCCCAAGGTTTCGGCCATGATGAAGGCAACGGCGCCCATGACGGGGGGCATGATCTGGCCGCCCATGGAGGCTGTCGCCTCGACCCCGCCGGCAAAGGTGGGGCGGTAGCCAAAGGATTTCATCAGGGGAATGGTGAACTGGCCAGTGGTCACCACATTGGCCACGCCCGAGCCAGAGATGGTGCCCATCAGGCCAGAGGACAGTACCGACACTTTGGCCGGGCCGCCCTGCTTGTGCCCGACAAGGCCAAGCGAAACATCGGTGAACAATTTGATCATCCCGGCTTTTTCCAGAAAAGAGCCGAAGAGGATGAACAGGAAAATATAGGTGGAGGAGACATAGATCGGGATGCCGTAAATACCTTCGGTGCCAAAGGCCATGTGGTCGACGACCTGAGAAAAATCATAGCCGCGATGGTTGAACGGGCGCGGCAGGTATTGGCCGAACAGGCAGTATGACAGGAACAGGCCGGAAATGATTGGCAGGGCTGGCCCCATCAGCGCCCAGGCGGCGGCAAACACGGTGAACAAGGCGATGCAGCCAATGATGATGTCGCGGGTCATGGGGTCGCCCGCGCGCATGATCAGCGGCACATATTCCCACCATTGATACAGCGCCACCGTAACGCCGAGGGCGGCCATCGCCCACCCAATCGTCCGGGCGGTGTTGGAGCCGCTTTTCAGGATGGCGAGCAGCGGAAAGCCCAGCAGCATCAGGAAACCCACATGAAAGGCGCGGGTGATCTGGCTTGCGAAATCAATAAGATGGGCGGCAGTGGCGATCTGGAAGGCAGAAAATGTAACGGCGATCCAGAACAGGATACGCCCTTCGGTGCCCGGCGGAAAACCCGAAGACAGCGGGTCGTGATGCGCCACTGCGCCATCGGTTTGTGATTGGGTGTCTTGCACGGTTTGCGCCCTTTTCCAGTGACAAAGAGGGGGCGGCCCCCGCTGTGAAAGGCCGCCCCCGTGACTGAATCGTCTGGCTTACTTGATCACGCCAACTTCGCGGTAATACCGTTCGGCGCCGGAATGCAGCGGAATCGGCATGCCGTTCAGTGCGGTATCAAGCGTGATCTGCTCGGCCGATTTATGGGCCGCAACCAGGGTTGGCAGATTTTCAAACATCAGTTTGGTCATCTGATAGGCGGTTTCATCCGAAACATCCTCATGCGTCACGAAAAAGTTCATGACGGCCACGGTAGGCACATCTTCGGCCTGGCCTTCATAGGTTCCGGCGGGGATGATGCCTGCCACGAAAGGCGCGCCCAGCACGTCGACGACCTCGGCAGGAACCGAAACGATTGTGGTCGCCATCGAGGTTGCAAGATCCTTGATCGAGGCCACGCCAACGCCTGCGGATTGCAACGACGCGTCAAGCTGGCGGTTCTTTTGCAGCTCTACCGATTCTGCGAAGGGCAGATATTCGACTTTGCCCATGTCCTCATAGCTCATTCCTGCCGCTTCAAGAATGGCGCGGGCGTTCAGCTCGGTCCCGGATTTCGGCGCACCAACCGACAGGCTTTTGCCTTTCAGATCGGCCAGGGTCTTGATGCCGCTTTCGGCGGTTGCGGCGATCTGGATATAGTTTGGATAGGCGGCAGCGATCCCGCGCAGCTTGGACAGCGGCGCCTTGAAGCCGGCGTCGGCATTGCCTTCCCAGGCAAATTTCACCGAATCGCCCAGCGCCAGCGCCAGTTCGCCCTTGCCCTGTTGCAGCAGGTTCAGGTTTTCAACACTGGCTTTGGTCGACTGCACCTGTGCCTGCACATTGTCCATTTTCGCGCCGTAAAGCGTGGCAAGGGCAGAGCCGACGGGGTAGTAAACGCCCGAGGTGCCGCCGGTCAGAACGTTGATGAATTCCTGAGCATGCGATGCTGCCGGGGCGGATGCAATAACGGCACCGGCCAAAAGGCTGCGCAAGGTTGCGGTCATTTTTGACATAGGGTCCTCCTCCTGGATGTAACTGTCACGGTTCAAGCGCGTGATCATGCCCGAGTGTGGGCAAGTCGGGCGCAATGCTCAATGGCTATTGGCAAAAAAATGCACGCAGACGGCCAAGAGATGCCTGAAGCGGTGGCAAAACCGTGCCAAGGGGCAGGATCAGCTTTGTTTTGCCAGAAAATCCATTACCGCGGGGCGCACGGTTTCGACGCCCTTTGCACATTCAGCGTCGATGATGCGGTGCAAGGCGCCAAGATCGCTGCGGCGGATCAAGCTTTTTACCGGGCCAATAGAGGCGGGGCGCATCGACAGGTTTTGCAAACCCATTGCGGCCAGAACCACCGCCTCAACCGGGCGGCCCGCATCTTCGCCGCAAAACGAAAGGGTGGTGCCGGTTTCAGCGCAACGCGCAACAATATGGCGGATGAGATCAAGGAACGAGGCGTTCAAGGTGTCGTAGCGGCGGCGTACCCGTTCGTTTTCGCGGTCAGCGGCAAAGAAGAATTGCTTCAGATCATTGCCACCAATGGAAATGAAATCTGCCGCTTCGAAAAATGCGCGCGGGGCAAAGGCGAGGCTGGGGGTTTCCAGCATGGCCCCTATTTCAAGCTGCGCCGGGATCGCATGGCCAAGCGCGGCCTCGCGGTCAACCTGGCGCAGAACATGGGCGCGGGCATCAAGATATTCGGCATATTCAGCGATAAAAGGGAACATGATCGACAAAGGGCGGCCCGCCGCCGCGCGAATAAGCGCCTGGGCCTGCATCCGCAATACACCGGGTTTATCAAGACCCACACGGATCGCGCGCCAGCCCATCGCGGGGTTCGGCTCATCCTGGGGTTTCATATAGGGCAGCACCTTGTCAGACCCGATATCAAGCGTGCGGAAGGCCACGCGGCGGCCATTGGCAGCATCCATGACGCGGGCATAGAGCCGGGCCAATTCATCCCGCTTTGGCATTTTATTGCGGATCAGGAATTGCAGTTCGGTGCGAAACAGGCCCACGCCATCCGCCCCCGAGCCTTCCAGGCTGGGCAGATCGGCCATCAGCCCCGCATTCATTTGCAAGCTGATCAAACGGCCATCTTGCGACAGCGCAGGTTTGTCGCGCAAACCGGCATAGCGTTGCTGCGCCTGCGTTTGCATCGCGATTTTATCGCGAAAGGCGGTGGCAACCAATTCTTCGGGGCGCAGGTGAACAAACCCCTGATCGCCATCAACCAGAATATGGTCTCCGTTCAGCGCCTCAATGGTAATGCCTTCGGCATGGATCACCAGCGGGATTGCCAAGGCCCGCGCCACGATCGCGGCATGAGAGCCAACCGAGCCTTCGGACAATACCACACCGCGCAGTTTGCGCCCGTATTCCAAAAGTTCGGCAGGGCCGATATTGCGGGCAACCAGAACCGGGTTTTCCGGCAACTCGGCCCCGGTATCGCGGCCTTGCCCGGTCAGAATGCGCAGCAGACGGTTTGACAGGTCATCAAGATCGTGCAGGCGGTCACGCAAATAGGCGTCGGGCACCTGCGACAGGCGCGCACGGGTGGCAGATTGCTCTTTTTCCACTGCGGCCTCGGCGGATAGGCCGGCCTGAATATCCTCTTCCATCCGGCGCAGCCAACCGCGGGAATGGGCAAACATACGATACGCCTCAAGCACCTGTTTTTGGTCTTTATCAAGGCTTTGGGCGGCCAAAAGATCATCGACCGAAACCCGCAACTCTCCGACGGCGGCGCGGATGCGAACCAGTTCGGCCTCGGCATCATCCGACACCGGGTTGGTGATAACCACGCGCGGCTCATGCAGCCAGACCTGGCCTTCGGCGCTGCCTTCCTGGCCTGTGCCGCCGCGAATCATGACGGGTTGCTTGTGCAGGGCGCCAAGGGCCTCTCCCTCTCCCTCGCCATTGAACGCGCCCAGCTCGGTCATCTCGGCCAAAACCATGGCGACAACCTCCAGCGCGTAGACCTCATCGTCAGAATATTGCCGCGCGGCGCGTGACTGCACCACCAAAACCCCCAGCTTTTCGCCGACGCGCTGGATGGGAACACCAAGGAACGAAGAGTAAATCTCTTCGCCGGTTTCGGGCATGAAGCGAAAGCCTTTTTCAGACGGCGCGTTAGCGGTGTTTACCGGAATGGCGCTGCGGGCGACGCGACCAACAAGCCCTTCGCCCAGACGCAGCCGGGTTTTATGGACCGATTCGGGGCGCAAGCCCTCCGTGGCACATAGCTCCAGCGTTTCCTCGTCGCGAAACAGGTAGATAGAGCACACTTCAGTGTGCATCGAATCTGCAATGAGGCTGGTGATACGGTTCAGCCGCTCCTGGCCGTGGCCCGGTTCGGCAAGGCTGTCACGCAAACGTCGCAGAAGCTTGCGGCTGTCGTCTTCACTGCGGTCTGGCATGGCTCTCCGGATTGGAACTGCGGGCTGCGGATCAGCCCGCCTTGTCCAATTCAAACGCATCATGCAGGGCTTGGACGGCAAGTTCCATATATTTTCGGTCAATAAGTACCGAGATTTTGATCTCGGAGGTGGAAATGACCTTGATATTGATGTTCTCGGTCGAAAGTGCCTTGAACATCGTCGCTGCAACCCCTGCGTGTGACCGCATGCCGATGCCCACAACCGAAACCTTGGAAACATCGCTGTCAATGTTCAGGTATTCAAAGCTGATCGAGCCCGCCGCCTTGGCGTCTTCCATGGCTTTGCTGGCGCGGGCAACCTGATTGACCGGGCAAGAAAAGGTCATGTCGGTTACTGCGCCGCCTGCGGCCTTTTCCGAAATATCCTGCACGATCATGTCAACATTCACCCCCGCCTCGGACAGGGGGCCAAAAATCGCAGCGGCGATGCCGGGGCGATCTTCGACGGTTACAAGGGTGATCTTTGCCTCATCCCGCGAATAGGCGACGCCAGAAACAACTTTCGATTCCATGATTTCATCCTCGTCACACAGAAGAGTACCAGAATTTTCATCGCTATCCCCGAATGAGGACAGCACCCGCAGCGGCACCTTGAAACGCATCGCCAGTTCAACCGACCGGGTTTGCAGCACCTTTGCACCAAGCGAGGCAAGCTCCAGCATTTCTTCAAAGGCGATACGGTCCAGCTTGCGGGCCTTGTCGGTGATGCGCGGGTCGGTGGTATAAATACCATCAACATCGGTATAAATATCACAGCGCTCTGCCTTGAAGGCGGCGGCAAAGGCCACGGCGGTTGTATCCGATCCGCCGCGCCCCAGCGTGGTGATGCGGCCTTCTTGGGAAACACCTTGGAATCCGGCGACCACGGCAACCTTGAAACCTTCGGCAAACTTGCTGTTGATATTATCGGTCGGGATGGATTTGAACCGCGCCGACGAATGCGCCGAGGTGGTGTTGATCGGCACTTGCCAGCCCTGCCAACTGCGGGCGGGTACATCCATTTCCTGCAAGGTCAGCGCCAGCAACCCTGCGGTGACATTCTCGCCCGAGGACACTACGGCATCATATTCGCGCGCGTCGAACAAAGGCGAGGTCTGTTCGACCCAGCCAACCAACTCATTGGTTTTGCCCGACATCGCGCTGACGATGACAATAACGTCATAGCCGCGATCCACCTCACGCTTTACCTTTAGCGCGACATTTTTGATGCGCGCCAGATCGGCAACCGAGGTGCCCCCAAATTTCATGACAAGAACCGGCATAGATCCCTCTTTCGGCCCCTAAACTTTGCGCGCTTTTATGCGGCAATTGTGGCGGGTGCAAGGGGCGCGTCTTGTCGCAGACCCCTGCTGATTTCATTTTGGAAAAATACCTGCACCCCGTGATCGGCCAAAGCGGTTCAGCCAAGGTCCAATGCACGCCAACCAATGTCGCGGCGGCAAAAGCCACCGGGCCAGTCAATCGCATCAACCATTGCATAGGCGCGGCGGTGGGCGGCGTGCAGGCTGTCTCCGCGTGCGGTTACGGTCAGTACGCGGCCGCCGATAGCCGTGATCTGGCCCGCCTCTGTGGCGGTGCCTGCGTGAAACACCATGTTGAAACTGTCCTCGGGCAAATCGCCCAATCCCGCAATCACGCTGCCTTTTTCAACCTTGCCCGGATAGCCATTCGCGGCCATGACAACCGTCAGCGCATGGTCTTCGGCCCATTTCACCTTTGCGCGCGCCAAATGCCCCTGGGCGCAGGCCAGCAGCAAATCCAGCACCTGCGCGCCCAGACGCATCATCAAGACCTGACATTCCGGGTCGCCAAAGCGCACGTTGTATTCCACCAGCCGGGCGTGGCCGTCCTTGATCATCAAGCCGGCATAAAGCACGCCTTGAAACGGTGTGCCGCGCCGTGCCATTTCTGCCACGGTGGGCCGCACGATCTGCGCCATCGCCTGTTCCATAATCGCATCGGTCAGCACCGGCGCCGGGCTATAGGCCCCCATGCCGCCGGTATTGGGGCCAGTATCGCCGTCGCCCACGCGCTTGTGGTCCTGGGCGGTGCCGATGGGCAGGCAATTCACCCCATCCGACAAGATGAACAGGCTGGCCTCCTCGCCCTCCATGAACTCCTCAATCACCACTTCCGCGCCCGCAGCCCCAAAGGCCCCGCCGAAAATCTCGTCAATACCGGCCAGTGCCTCGGGCAATGTCATGCCCATGATCACGCCTTTGCCAGCCGCCAAGCCATCGGCCTTGATGACCAAAGGCGCGCCCGTTTCGGTCACATAGCGCTTTGCGGCATCGGCATCGGCAAAATGGGCATAGCCAGCGGTCGGGGCCGCACAGGCATCACAAATCTGTTTGGTAAAGGCCTTGGATGCCTCTAGCCGTGCGGCGGCTGCCGAGGGGCCAAAAGTCAGGATACCTGCGGCGCGGGTCGCATCGGCAATGCCAGCGGCCAGGGGGGCCTCGGGGCCGATCACCACAAAATCGACGGCGTTTTCTTCGCAGAAGGTTACAACCGCCGCGCTGTCCATAATGTCGAAATCGGCACATTCGGCCAGCATCGCAATGCCCGCATTGCCTGGCGCCACGATCAGCCGATCACATTTCGGGTTTTGCTTTATCGCCCAGGCAAGGCTGTGTTCGCGCCCGCCACTTCCCAAAATCAAGATATTCATGGCATCCCCGCTTGGCCTTTGTTGGCAGGCGTTCTAAAGTCTGTCGGTGCGGATCACAAGAAGGGTGCATATGTCTGACCTGTTCGAAGACGCCCCCAGTGGCAATCTTGGCGGCAATTCACCTGAATTCACGGTGTCGGAGCTGTCCGGCGCGGTAAAACGCATGATCGAGGGCGAATTCGGCCTTGTGCGCGTGCGCGGTGAGGTCGGGCGGGTGTCGCGCCCCGCCTCCGGGCATATGTATTTCGACCTGAAAGATGATCGTTCGGTGATTGCCGCGATCAGCTGGAAAGGCCAGGTTTCCAAGATGGAGGTCAGGCCCGAGGAAGGGATGGAGGTCGTGGCCACGGGCCGCATGACCACCTTTCCGGGCCAGTCAAAATATCAGTTGATCGTGGAAAGCGTTGTCCCCGCAGGGGCTGGCGCCTTGATGGCGATGCTGGAGGCGCGGCGCAAGGCACTGGCGGCGGAAGGGCTGTTTGACGCGGGGCGCAAACGGGCCTTGCCGTATTTGCCCAAGGTTATCGGGGTGATCACCTCGCCTTCCGGGGCGGTTATCCGCGATATTCTGCACCGTTTGCGCGACCGTTTCCCGCGCCATGTGCTGATCTGGCCGGTGGCGGTGCAGGGGCAGGCCTGCGCACCCGAGGTGGCCGCGGCGATCCGTGGTTTCAACGCGATCAAGCCGGGGGGGCCTGTGCCACGCCCAGACCTGATCATCGTGGCGCGCGGTGGTGGGTCTTTGGAGGATCTGTGGGGCTTCAACGAGGAAATCGTGGTGCGGGCGGCGGCGGAAAGCCAGATTCCGCTGATCTCGGCTGTCGGGCATGAAACCGACACCACGCTGATTGATTACGCCAGTGACCGACGGGCACCAACCCCTACGGCTGCCGCCGAAATGGCGGTGCCGGTACGGATGGAATTGATTGCGGGCCTTGATGGGCAGGGCGCGCGGCTGAGCCGGGCGATCGTGCAGGGGGTGGGGCTGCGGGGCCAGCGCCTGCGCGATCTTGGCCGCGCTTTGCCACGGCTGGACAGTTTGACACAAGGCGCAGCACAGCGGTTTGATTTGTGGTCGGGGCGGCTTGGCGGGGCTTTGGTGCTTGCGACCAGTGCCAAGCACAGCGCGCTGGACCGGGTGGCGGCCCCGATGCGACCCCGGTTGTTGCTGGATCTGGTGGCGCGGCGACGCGACCGGCTGGAGGAGCGCGGCCGTGCGCTGGCGCAGGTCCAGACGCGGCGGATGGAGCGGGTAAACGAGCGCCTTGGCCTGCTGTCGTCGCGGTTGCCGCCTGCGCTGGACCGGGCTTTTGCCGATGCCGCGCGCGAGCTTGTGCGGTCGCGTGAGAAACTGGCGGGGCTGGGCGCGCGCTTGGAAACCGCCCCCGCGCAGCGCCTTGCCGATCTGGGCAAACGGCTGGAGGCATTGGACCGCACCCGGCAAACGCTGGGCTACCGCGAAACCTTGTTGCGCGGCTATGCGGTGGTGCGCGGTGCGGCAGGGGTGGTCACGTCCAAAGCCGAGGCCGAGAGCGCAGGGCCACTGGAAATCGAGTTCCATGACGGGCGCTTGGCGCTTGCAGACGGACCTGCCAAGCCGAGCAAACCCACCCCGCCGAAAACCCCGCCTGCATCACCCGGCGAACAGGGCAGTCTGTTCTAAAGCGTGTCGCGCCCCATCCGCTTCGTTTCGGCCTTGGCTTGAAAAAAGGACGGACACAGTTCGCGGTGAAATCCATGATTTCAGACAGCGCTTTGTGATTCAGGTTCAAGGCGAAACGCATTGGCGTGGTTGATACCTGTCAGCTTGCCGCATGAGCGCCCCGATTTTTCTACGAAAAATCACCTGGCACCTGGGGGGCGCGTGCGGCGTTGAACGCAAGTGCAGTTTTGCACAAAAGAACCGATCCCCCAATGGCCAACCAAGCAGCGCCTTTGGGGGAGGGACGATGCGAAGGGGGCGGGGCGGGGGCCAGAGCGGCTTTATACCCCGACATCCGGCCCGGTACAGGCCAGAGGCTCTGACGTTTGATTGACCTCTTTCAATTGGGTGTCTGGTGGGTTTGACACAAACCGCGCCATCAGCTTGCCTTCGCTGATCTGAAAGGTCCAGCATTGCGGGGTGGCGTCATGCTCATAAACAAAACAAATCTCGCCGGCATCTTCGTACCAGTGGCCGATATGGCAGGTATCATCCACAAACGCCCAGCGAACCCGGCGGTTGGGCAAGTATTGCTCGACCCCGTAAACCTGACCTTCCGACGCATAGGTAAGGGTTTTGCCGGTGGCGTAGGCCTCAAACTCTTTGCCGGTCATGGTGGTCTGGGCAGAGGCGGCCGCGCCGGACAGCAGGGCAAGGGACAGGGTGAAAGCGCGCATGGGGGGCCTCTCATTGCGATCTGGATTTGGGCAGGATGCCTGAAAGCGCCAGGGATTTCCAGTCACAGCTCCGTTTGGGCTGCGCTGTTGTCTTGCCAGCCTTGCAAAGGCCGCGCCATGATGCGCTGCCAGCGGCGCGGCGCAAGGGCCAACGCACAGCAAAGCGGCAAGGGATAGGGCAGGTAGGGTGCCTTTTCCTGTGCGGGCAGGCGCAGCGCCGGGTAGGGGCGGTTGGGGTGGGCGTGATGGTCGGAATGACGCGGCGCATTCAGCATCAGCGCCGAGGAAAACCAATGCGGCGCGTTCCAACTATGCCGCTCATTCACCGGTTCCAGTTTGCCATTGGGCAGCGTGGCGCGTAGCAGCCCGTAATGCTGGACGTAATCGGCCAGCAACAACTGGCTGTGGCCGTAAATCGCAAGGCCCAGCCAGACCAGCAGCCCGCCAATCCCTGCCAGCGCAAAGCCCAGTGCCAAAGAGGCCGCCGATATCAGCCCATAGATATAATAGGGATGCACAGCCTTGCCCCGCCGCAATGCGGCTTCGGCCTGCCAGCCTGCACGGAACGAGCCGGCCCAGGCGCGCGGCCAGAATTGGTAAAAGCTTTCGCCACGCCGCGCGGTGTTGGGGTCGGCCAGACTTGCGGCATGGCGGTGATGCACCAAGCGATGCGCCGAGCTGTGATGGCCAAACAGCATCGTCGCGTAAACGGTAACGCCCAAGGCATAAAGCGCGCGGTTGCCACGGTGGATCAATTCATGCGCGCAGGGGTTGGATACCTGCCCGAACCATTGCCCCGCCGCGAGTGCCAACAGCCCGCGTTCCCATAGCGCAAGCCCGCTTGGCCCGGCAACCGCCCATGTGACCAGCGGAAAAGCGACCAGATGCGCCAGTGCCAAGGCGACCAGCAAGACATTCGCCGCAGGAAACTCTGCCCCTTCGGGCGCATCAGGCATGACCACCGGCACGAATTGGTCCATTAACACGGTAAACAGCCCCATATACCCAAGTGCCAACAGCCCCCACCCGCCGCCAAACGGCACGGCGAGGCATAGCAGCCCAAAGGGCGTCAGGGCGGCCAGAGCAAAGAGGAACATTCGCGGCATCAAGCCTTGCTTTCCTTGGGGGGGCGCCTTTTGCATGGCAAGCCACGGGTATTCGCGCCTAACATAGCGACAGGACGGTGAGAGGAAAGTGAAATGATCCTTCAGTATTGGATGGGTGCGGCGGCAGGGCTTGCCGTGGTTTATGGCGCGGGCTATTGCTGGCGGGCGGGGTCAAACTGGCCACGCAGTGCGATCAAAACCGGCGCCATGGCGTTTCTGGCGCTTGCCGCCGCAGCGCTGGATGCCCCGATCTGGGTTGTGGCCGGGCTTGGCCTTGGGGCGTTGGGGGATTTTTTTCTGTCGCGGCCCGGAACCAGGGCTTTTCTGGCAGGTATGGCTGCCTTTGCTGCGGGGCATTTGGCCTATACGGTTTATTTCATCGGGTTGGCGGGCGCGGCGGCCCCCTATGCGGTGCCTTTGGCGCTGGTGCTGATCGCCCTTGCCGCCTCGACCGAGCTGTGGCTTGCACCGCACACCGGCGCGCTGCGCTGGCCGGTGCGTGGCTATGTGGCGGTGATCACGGCGATGGGGATCGCGGCGCTTGGCCAATCTGCGCCCCTTGTCCTGGCCGGGGCGGGGCTGTTCATCCTGTCGGATGTGTTGCTGGCGCTGGCCCTGTTCGTTTTCCCCACCGCGTCAAAGCGCTGGATTCTGGCGGTCACGCTTTGGGTGGCCTATTGGATGGGCCAGTTTCTTATCTTGCAAGGCGCGCTTTGGGCGGCTTAAGCCCTTTCCCTGCACGGTCGGATTGATTAGGTGAGGGGAAAGCCATTTTTCTGGGGGCAGCGATGTCGTTCTTCAAAAAACTCCGCGACAAGATGTTCCGCTCTTCGGATAAAATCTCGGAAGGGCTGGAGGCGCTGGTTGCCGAGGATGCAGTGGCGGACAAGGTGGCAAAGGCCGCGCTGCCCGAGCAAGCCCGCGCGGCCATCCCCTCGGTTTCTGCCCCTGCGGCCGGCCCCCAACCGCCAAAGCCACATGCGCCCAAACCCGGTATCCTTGGCCGGTTCATGGGGCAGGGCCCCGCCGAGGCCAAACGTGAATTTGATGATGCCATGCTGGAAAGCCTGGAGGAACTGCTGATTGAGGCCGATATGGGCGTGGAAACCGCGTTGCGTGTCACCGCCAATATCGCCGAGGGCCGGATGGGTAGGCGCGTCAGCGCGACAGAAATAAAACAAGCGCTGGCCGCCGAGGTCGCCCGTATCCTGGAGCCGGTTGCGCGGCCAATGCCGCTTTATGCCAAGCGCCCGCAGGTGGTGTTGGTTGTGGGGGTCAATGGTTCAGGAAAAACCACGACCATCGGCAAGCTTGCCAGCCAGTTCAAGGCGGCTGGAAAATCAGTGGTCATCGCGGCGGGCGATACATTCCGCGCGGCAGCGGTGGAACAGTTGCAGGTCTGGGGCCAGCGCGCGGGGGTGCCGGTGCTGACTGCACCCGAAGGGTCGGACCCGGCAAGCCTTGCCTTTGACGCGATGACAAAGGCACAGGAAAGCGGCGCCGATTTGCTGCTGATCGACACCGCGGGCCGATTGCAGAACCGGGCTGATCTGATGGAGGAGCTGACCAAGATTGTTCGCGTGATCCGCAAGAAAGACCCCGAGGCCCCGCATAACACCTTGCTGGTGCTTGATGCTACCACCGGCCAGAATGCCGTCAATCAGGTTGAAATTTTTCGCAACCTTGCCAATGTGTCGGGCCTTGTGATGACCAAGCTGGACGGCACGGCCAAGGGCGGTGTGTTGGTGGCCCTGGCGGATAAATTCGGCCTGCCGATCCATGCAATCGGCGTGGGCGAACAAATTGACGATCTCGCCGCCTTTGATCCCGAAGACTTTGCCGCCGCCCTTGTTGGGGTCGATAAATGAACCTCCTTTCTGTTCGGTTCAAATATCTTGGGGGGCCGACCATCGGGCAGCATCGGTTCAAGCCCGATGGAGGGCGGGGGCTGGCCCCCCACCGCTACGGTTGAGCGATTGGATTCGCACCCTTGAAGGCACGCCGGCAGGCCATGATCTGGCACTGGCGCTGGCGTTGCTCGCCGCTGTCTTGCACGCGCTTTTTGGCGCTTTGCAAAAGGGCAAACATGATCCCTGGATGTCGCGTGCCGCGATTGATATTTGCTACGCGCTGATCGCGGCCCCCTTTGCGCTGTTTGTCGTGCCTTGGCCAGAGCCGCATATGTGGGTGATTTTCGCCGGAGCGATGCTGATCCACGCGGGCTATAAATATCTGCAAGCCATGACCTACAGCCGTGGGGCCTATACCGTGGTTTATCCGGTGGTGCGCGGCACCGGGCCGCTGTTTGCCGTTTTGGGCGCTATGGTCTGGTTCGGCGAGCATTTTACACTGGGGCAATGGCTGGGCCTGGCGGTGTTGCTGTCGGGAATTTTCGGGCTGGCGGCCTATAATCTGCGCTATGTGGTGGTGGCCCGTGAAACATTGGTGCAGGCGCTGGGCTTTGCGGTGGCAACCGGGGCGTTTGTGGCGCTTTATACGACTTATGACGCTTACGGCATCCGCGCGACCTATGACCCGTTTACCTTTCTGGCGTGGTTTTTCATGCTGGACGGGTTTTTCATGCCGATTGTGATGCGGCGCGAATTGATGGGCCTGACGCGTGCTGTGGCGGGGCCGCTGTTTCGGCGCGGCCTGCT
Organism: Pseudorhodobacter sp.; assembly: GCF_034675685.1. Lineage (GTDB taxonomy): Bacteria > Pseudomonadota > Alphaproteobacteria > Rhodobacterales > Rhodobacteraceae > Pseudorhodobacter. The sequence continues at coordinate 179,459 of NZ_JAUCDA010000019.1, forward strand.
GGGGGCGTTTGTGGCATTTTTCAGCTTTGGCTCGATCTTGATGGCGACGCGGCTGGACAAGGTGGGCGAGGCGGCGGTGCTGCGCGAAACCTCGACGGTTTTTGCCGCATTGATTGGTTGGTTGGTGCTGAAAGAACGGGTAACACGGGGGCAACTGGGGCTGATGGCCCTGATCGCGGCCGGGGCCGTGATTGTGGAAATGATGGGATAAGACATGGCGGAACGAAAAATCAGTGGCGGGCTGAAATTGCTTTTGGAACTGGGGCCGGTGGCCGCGTTCTTTATCGGCTACATCAAACTGAAAGATCAGGTTTTCACCATTGGCGGTACGGATTACGCAGGCTTCATCGTCGTTACGGCGGCCTTCATTCCGTTGATGCTGGTTTCAACCGGGATTCTATGGGCGCTGACCGGCAAGCTGTCAAGGATGCAGATATTGACCGTGGTTCTGGTCGTGATTTTTGGCGGGCTTTCGGTTTGGCTGAATGACGAGCGGTTTTTCAAGATGAAACCGACGATGATTTACGCGCTTTTCGCAGCGATTCTTGGCTTTGGCCTGCTGCGGGGCGAATCCTATCTCAAGACCCTGATGGGAGAGCTTTTGCCGATGGAACAGACGGGCTGGCTGATACTGACCAAACGGCTCGCCTTGTTTTTCGCCATCCTTGCAGTGTTGAATGAGGTGATCTGGCGCGGATTTTCAACCGAGATCTGGGTCAACTTCAAGACCTTCGGGCTGACCGCCGCCTTGTTTTTGTTTTTCATGACCCAAAGCCGGGTTTTCGCAAAATACGGGGTTGAGAAAACCGATGAAAAGCCATGAGCCGCCTGCATGCCGGGGCTTGGGGCCGATTGAAGGTGCGGTACTGAACCCGGGCGGGCGGCAAATACCGGCGGGCGTTGACCTTGCTGCAGCTTGGGCGTAATTGGGTTTTCGTGGCGCTTTGGTACTGGATTGCGGGCCACGTTAAAAACTCCGCTAAAGAGGTTTCGGATTTTGCCCCGGCGCCTTTTGGGTTGCCGGGTTTTTCATTGAATGAAGGGCAGGGCCGATGACGAAAAACTGGAAAACACGCACGCAACTGGTCCATGAGGGCAGCCGCCGCAGCCAATATGGCGAGATGGCCGAGGCTATCTTCATGACCCAGGGCTTTGCCTATGACAGCGCGGAAGCCGCCGAAGCACGGTTCATAAAGGCCGGCCCGGATGAGTTTATTTATGCGCGCTATGGCAACCCCACGGTGCGGATGTTCGAAGACCGCATTGCCGCGATCGAGGGCACCGAAGACGCGTTTGCAACCGCGAGCGGTATGGCGGCGGTGTCGGGGGCGCTGACCTCGATGCTGAAGGCAGGCGATCATGTGGTGTCGTCGCGGGCGCTGTTCGGGTCATGCCTGTATATTCTGGAAGATGTGCTGACGCGGTTTGGCGTCAAGGTGACCTTTGTTGATGGGGCAGATCTTGTGGCGTGGGAAAAGGCCTGTGTGCCGGGCACCAAGGCCGTGTTCTTTGAGTCGATGTCGAACCCCATGCTGGAACTGGTTGATATTGAAGCGGTTGCCACGATTGCCCATAGGGTTGGTGCGGTTGTTGTTGTGGATAACGTCTTTGCCACGCCGATTTTCTCCAAGGCGGTGGCGCAGGGGGCGGATGTGGTGGTGTATTCGACGACAAAACATGTGGATGGGCAGGGCCGGGCGCTGGGCGGGGTGATTTGTGGCACGCGCGACTTTATTCGCAAGGTGGTCGAGCCCTATGTCAAGCATACCGGCGGCTCCATGAGCCCGTTTACCGCCTGGATCATGCTGAACGGGATGGCGACGCTGGATCTGCGTTGCCGGGCGATGGCCGAGGCGGCGGCGCGGGTAGCGGCGGCGCTGGAGGGCGATTCGCGGTTGGAGCGAGTGATTTATCCGGGCCTCTATAGCCACCCCCAGGCCGATTTGGCGGCCCGGCAACTGGGTTCTGGCGGCACGATGCTGGCCTTTGACATCAAGGGCGGCAAGGACGCAGCGTTCCGGTTTATGAACGCGCTGGAGATTATCAAGATTTCCAACAACCTGGGCGATGCCAAAACGATTGTGACGCATCCTTACACGACGACCCATCAACGCCTGCCCCCGGCGCAAAAGGCTGATCTGGGCATTTCGCCGGGGCTTATCAGGCTGTCGGTCGGGTTGGAGGACCCGGAGGATCTGATCAGTGATCTGATGCAGGGTTTGGCGGCGGTGTGAGCGGGGCATTGCGGGCGATGGGCTGATTTTCTTTCGCTGCAGGGCGCGGCCTGCTATGGTGAAAGCGTGCGGGGCCCGGTGTTTTGCATGTGCCGCGTTTGCGGGCCGAATTCAGGACTTTGATTTGCAATTTCAACGAAGCGAACCTAAGTCGTCACGACAGGGCTTTCTATTGGGCCGCAATCCGGTTGGGGGATGCCATGAACATTCAGGTGCCTGAGGCAGAGCAAACGCCAAGCCGTGACGCGGCAGAGGCCGCTTTGGCGGTGCTGCGGGCTTGGGCCGGCCGGGCCAGCGCCGCCGATATCGCGGCCATGGGCCCTGCGGCGCGCGCGCTATTGGGGGGCAGTTACCCGGCGCTTTGCTCGGTCTATCCAGAGGATTTCAAGGTTGACGCAGCCTATAAGGCCGATTTGCCGGATTTGCAGAATGGCCCGTCCAGCCTGATTGTTGGCGAGAAAACCTTGATCCAGCATGTCGGCATTTCCAATTTTCGCTTGCCGATCCGTTACCATACCCGCGATGGGGCCGATGTGATGCTGGAAACCAGCGTTACAGGGACGGTCAGCCTTGAAGCAGAAAAGAAGGGCATAAACATGAGCCGCATCATGCGGTCGTTTTATGTCTATGCTGAAAAATCATTTAGTTACAAAGTGATAGAACGCGCTTTGGAGGATTACAAGCGGGATCTTGACAGTTTTGATGCCCGAATCCAGATGCGATTTTCCTTTCCGATGAAGATTGAAAGCCTGCGTTCGGGCCTGTCGGGGTGGCAGTATTACGATATTGCGCTGGAATTGGTCGATGTGGGGGGCACGCGCAAAACCATCATGCATCTGGATTATGTGTATTCCAGCACATGTCCCTGTTCGCTGGAACTGTCGGAACATGCGCGCCGGACACGGGGCCAGCTTGCCACGCCGCACAGCCAACGGTCGGTCGCGCGGATCTCGGTCGAGTTGGTGGGGGATAAATGCTTGTGGTTCGAAGACCTTATTGATCTGGCGCGGGCAGGGGTTCCGACGGAAACGCAAGTGATGGTAAAGCGTGAGGACGAACAGGCCTTTGCCGAGTTGAACGCCGCCCATCCGATTTTTGTCGAAGACGCCGCGCGCAGTTTTTGCGCCCAGTTGCAGGCCGATCCGCGCGTTGGCGATTTTCGGATTGTCGCCAGCCACCAGGAAAGCCTGCACAGCCATGACGCCGTCAGCGTGTTGACGATCGGAGAAACGTTCGCCGCCACCAGTCTTGACCCCAAGCTGTTCACGACATTGTTTCATATCGGTTGATCGGGGTTTCATGTCGGCTGATCATGCCGAAATTGACCAATTGACGTTTTGATGGCGCAGCGCTACCGCTTGGCGCATCATGATAGAAATACGTCCCGTTGCCTATGTGATCGGGCGTATCCTGATCGTCTTGGCCATTTTGATGATGGCGCCGGCGTTGGTTGATTTATACGATGGCCTGCGCAATGGCTGGCGGATTTGTGAGGCTGCGCTTGTCACCGGATTTGTCGGGGTTTGTGTGGTGATGACCACGCAAAACGCCTTGCGAACCACCCTTTCCGTGAAACAAGCCTATCTGTTGACCACGGGCATCTGGACCGTGGTGCCCGCATTCGGGGCCTTGCCGTTTTATCTGGGCGCGCCGCATCTGCAATTCAGTGATGCGTATTTTGAAGCAGTCTCAGGGATTACGACCACCGGGGCCACGGTGATTTTTGGGCTGGACGAGCTGCCTGCCGGCATGAACCTGTGGCGGGGTATGCTCAATTGGCTTGGCGGGTTGGGGATTGCCTTTATCGCGATGATTTTTCTGCCGCTGATGCGCGTGGGCGGTATGCAGTTTTTTCGCACCGAAGGGTTTGAAACCTTTGGCAAAGAGCTGCCCCGTGCGACTGACCTGGCGGTAGAGCTGGCGCGGGTTTATATGCTGCTGACCGTCGCCTGTATGATCAGTTATGGGCTTGTCGGCATGACCGCGCTGGATGCGATTGTAAACGGCGCGGCGACGATAGCCACGGGTGGTTTTTCGCCGTCTGACCTGTCATTTGAGAAATATTCGGGGGCGGGCGAATATGTTGGTACGGTGTTCATGCTGTTGGGGTCGCTGCCCTATCTGCGCTATGTGCAGTTGATAAAGGGCGATGCCAAGCCGCTGTGGCGGGATGCGCAAGCGCGGGCCTATCTGCGCTGGCTTGCACTGGCGGTCGGCGTGGTGACGCTGTGGCAGATCGCCCATAGCGGCATGGCGTGGGAACCGGCGTTTCGCCAATCCTTGTTCAACCTGACCTCGATCATGTCAAGCACCGGGTTCTTTTCGGGGTCTTTTCCCGCCTGGGGCGGGTTCATGATGATCGTTGCCTTTGTGATTGGCACGATCGGCGCGTGTTCGGGGTCATCGGCTGCGGGGTTAAGCGTGTTTCGGGTGCAGGTTGCTTTGGCAGCCCTGCGCGTGCATCTGGCACAGATCACCAGCCCAAACATGGTTGCATCGGTGAAATATGATGGGCGGCGCGTGGAAAATGACGTGCTGAACGGGCTGATCCTGTTTTTTACCGGGTATATCTTGCTGATGGGGATAATGACTGTGGGGATCTCGCTAAGTGGGGTCGATACCGTATCGGCGCTGTTTGCGGCCTGGACCACATTGGGGAATGTGGGGTACGGGTTTGGCCCCCTGGTGTTGCGCACCGGGACGTTCATTGATTTTCCGCAAGGCGCGATTGCGATCATGACGGTGGCGATGCTGCTGGGGCGGTTGGGATTATTGGCGATTCTGGTGATCGTGCTGCCCAGCTTTTACCGCAGCTGAGCGCCTGATATGCGGCAAGCAGTTGACAGCCGCGCGTTGGCGCTTCAAGTCTGCGACATGCTGGATCTTCGCCCCGTCGGATATATCATCGGTCTGCTTCTTGCCACCTTGGGGGCGATGATGTTGTTTCCCATGGCGCTGGATTATATGTCAGGGGATCGCAACTGGATGGCCTTTCTGGAAGCCTCGGTCGTGACCTGTCTTGCGGGGGCATTGCTGGCCTTGTCTTGTGCCAACAGCACCAAAAAGGGCGATGGTATCACGCTGCGCCAAAGCTTTGTTCTGACGACGGGAACATGGGTGGCCTTGCCGGCATTCGGGGCCTTGCCGTTCATTCTGGGCATGCCGGATGCAACCGTGACCAACGCGATGTTTGAAGCGGTTTCGGGGATGACCACCACGGGAACCACGGTGTTTACCGGGCTGGATGCGCTGCCGCCGGGGGTGAATCTGTGGCGCGGCATTCTGCAATGGCTGGGGGGGCTTGGGATTGTTATTGTCGCCTTGATCTTTTTGCCGGTGATGAAGGTCGGCGGGATGCAGTTTTTCAGGTCCGAAGGCTTTGATACCTTGGGAAAAATCTTGCCCCGCGCGCTGGATATTTCAAGCGCGCTGATCCAGATCTACATCGTGCTGACGATTGCCTGTGCGGCCAGCTATTTCGCGCTGGGAATGAGCGGGTTTGACGCGGTGGTGCACGCATTGACCACCGTTTCCACGGGTGGTTTTTCCAGCTCTGATATCTCGTTTGGCAAATTCGCCCATTCGATGGAGATTGTGGCGATCATATTCATGCTGCTGGCGTCGATGCCGTTCATTCGTTTTGTGCAGGTGACGCAGGGAAACTTTACGCCGCTGTGGCGCGATCCGCAGGTGCGGGCCTATCTGCGCTGGAATGCCTATGCAGCGCTGGGGGTGACAGCCTATGAAATGTATCACTTCAACCGCCCGTTTCTGGAATCCCTGCGTGAGAGCAGTTTCAACATTGTCTCTACTTTTTCGGGCACCGGTTACGCCTCGATTGATCTGTCAACCTGGGGCCCTTTTCCTTTTGTCTTGCTGATCATGGTGGGGCTGATCGGGGGCTGCACCTCTTCTACCGGCTGTTCGGTCAAGGTGTTTCGATATCTCATTCTGTTTGAGGCGATTCGCGTACAGATCCGCCGGTTGCACAGCCCGTCTGCGATCCTTGAGGTGCGCTATGAAGGGCGGCGCGTCGGGAATGATGTGATCAACTCGGTCATCGTGTTTTTCACGCTGTTCATCCTGACCTTTGGCGTGGTGGCCGTGGCCCTGTCCCTGACCGGGCTTGAAACCAAAACCGCCTTTACGGCATCCTGGACGGCGGTGGCCAATATCGGCCCGGCCTTTGGGGCCGAGGTCGGGCCGACGGGGGCGGTGGATGCGTTTCCCGCAACCGCCCGCTGGATCATGATTGCGGGCATGTTGGTGGGGCGGTTGGAATTGCTGTCGGTCTATGTGCTGTTTCTTGCCCGCTTTTGGCGGAACTGACAGGGGCAAGGCCCGCCATTCATCTTGACATGAATACCTGAAGCCAAGGCGCCGGTCAGAGGGCGCAGGTTCAGGCATGGGGCCGGGGGCACGCCCCAGCCCTGCCCAACCCCTGCACTATGCCTTTATTCCCAGCACGATACCAGAACCGTCATGGATGTCGCCAGATCGGTCAAATCTTCGGGCGGCAAGGCCCCTTGGCGAATGGCGGTTTCAGGCGTGATGCCTGCGGTGGCCAGCATGGTCTTGATGCTGGCGGCATCGGCCAGAAACGAAACCTCTCCTGGCAGCACCCGGCCAGCATTGGCCGTTGCGGGTATCAACATGCCCAGCACCGCCCCCGTGCCATCAACCACCGGCCCGCCGGCATCCCCTGGCAATGAAGATAGCGACAGCCGCGCAATGCCCACCTCGCCGGCCAAACCCTTGGTATCTTCTACCGCGCCATAGGTCAGGGTGGGTGAGGGCAGGGCGTCTTCATAGCTATAGCCTGCCAGCGCCACCTCGGTGCCGATGCGCAAGCTGTCGCCGACAAAGGCGGCGATATGGCGCGGGGCAAGCGGCCGGGCGGGGGTCAGTACTGCAAGCCCGGTTGCGGGGTCTTGGGCGGCAATTGTCGCCTCGATGTCGCGGTCGATGGTGATGCGGCGGCACGAATGCAGCACCTCAACCGTGGTCAGCACCGCGCCGCTGCCGGATACAAAGAATCCGCTGCGTGACAGCAAGGGTTTGCGCACTTCCATCCCGGCCAGCAGGCTGCGGCGCTGTGCGTCATTCAGCGATACCAGCCCCGGGTCCAATGCGCGCCCACCGATGGTCTTGAAGCTGGATTGGATGGCGGCCAGCGCCCTGGCCGCCTTGGCGGCCGCCTCTGGCCGCCAGACAAGCATATAGCCTTTGATCAACCCGCCACTAAGTTCCGCAAACGCATGCGCGGCCCCCTCTGCATTGGCGGCATTGATGGTAAAGCCACTGTCTGAAAGCGCGCGCTCACCGCTGCGGGGCATCACCTCCAGCGTTTGCAAAATGTCATACAGCCCGCGCAAGGTGGCGCGATCTCCTGGCTCCGAGATCAGCACCACACGCAGGCCGGAATTGTTCTTTTCTTCGAAATGCACGAAAGGCGGCTCGTAATGGTCAAAACTGACCAGGGCCAGGGGCAGGGTGACCTCAATCCCGGCCTCTTGCTCGGTGATGGTTTCAAGGCCAAGTTCGGCAATGATTGCGCCGCGTTCGGCAATGATCTGGGCGCGCTGTCTGGTCGTCATGACGCCGGTGGGCTCATGGCCCATTGCCTCTTGCCAGGCCGCCATGGAGGCGCGGGTTCCCCGGCCAAAGGCGCCGTCGATGGCGGAATCGTAATAACCGAACCATTGCAGCGCGGTTTGCAGGTCTTTGCGCTCATCCCGCGACAGGGCGGTTTCGCTGCGTTGTGCCTCGGCAAGGGTTTCTTCTGGCTCTGGTGCCGGAAGGGTGATGACGGGTTCGGCAACGGGTTCAACCACGGATGGTGCGGCTGCAGCCATATCTTGCAGCGGCGCTATCGGGGCCGCCTGTGCCGGGGGTTGCGGTGCCAAGGGCGCTGTCGTCACCGTTTCGGGCATTACGCTGCCCGGCGCTGCGGTTTGCCCGGCCATCATGTCTGCGCTTGCTTGGGCGGTCGCATCAAGAACTGGCCCGGTCGCCGGGTCTAGGCCGATTGGCCAAAACGCATCCCGAAACTGTTCACCGCCTGCGATGAAACTATCGGCCGGGATCAGGTTGTCGCGGCGCAATTCGCGCAGCCGCGCAAGGGCGGCATCGGGGCCATAGGGGCCAAGGGCGATGGCATACCAACCCGAGGCCATCCGAAACCCGGCAACATCAAGAAAGGCGGCTGCATAGGCGCGGGCCCGTTCCTGGGCCTGATTAAGCGTTGGCTGTGCCTCTATTTGAACCCAGGCGCGGTCTTGCGCCGCAGCGACACCCCCGAACACAAAAACAAACAGCAGGGTGAAAAGTGAAAGGTAATGTCGCATGGGCATCCCGTTTTGGTGAAATCAATCGGCAATCGGTTTTCGAAACCACAAATCCGCACAGTTTACCAGAGTATCACGCGTTTTTGACGTGATTTCGATGGGCGGGGTGCTGCATGGCGGTGCATCTTTGGCGCAAGCGGTCCATTGACCCTTTGCGCCCCTTTGCCTATGCAAAGCGCAAACCCAAGCCCGACGCCCAAGCCCCAGAGGGATGCATGACCATATCGCCCGACGCCCCACGCAGTTTTCAGGAAATCATCTTGCGCTTGATGAGCTATTGGGCGTCCAAAGGCTGCGCCGTGCTGCAACCTTATGACATGGAAGTGGGGGCGGGCACCTTTCACCCGGCCACCACATTGCGGTCTTTGGGGGCCAAACCATGGGCGGCAGCCTATGTGCAGCCCTCACGCCGCCCGACCGATGGGCGCTATGGTGAAAACCCGAACCGTTTGCAGCATTACTACCAATATCAAGTGCTGATCAAACCCAGCCCGCCGAATTTGCAGGCGCTGTATCTGGGGTCACTGGCGGCCATTGGCATTGACATGGGCCTGCATGATATCCGCTTTGTTGAGGATGACTGGGAAAGCCCGACGCTTGGCGCTTGGGGTCTTGGCTGGGAGGTGTGGTGTGATGGTATGGAAGTCAGCCAATTCACCTATTTCCAACAGGTTGGCGGCCATGATTGCCACCCCGTGTCCGGCGAATTGACCTATGGGTTGGAGCGGCTGGCAATGTATATCCTTGGTGTCGATCATGTAATGGACATGCCCTATAACGACCCGGATGCTGACATTGCGCTGACCTATGGCGATGTGTTTCGCCAGACCGAACAGGAATATAGCCGCTGGAATTTCGATCAGGCCGATACGGCCATGTTGCTCCAGCATTTTGTCGATGCCGAGGCCGAATGTGGCCGCATCCTTGCCGCGGATCCGGTGGACGCGGCGGGGCGGCATATCATCATGGCGCATCCGGCCTATGATCAATGCATCAAGGCCAGCCACCTGTTCAACCTGCTCGATGCGCGCGGGGTAATCTCGGTTACCGAACGCCAAGCCTATATTGGCCGGGTGCGCAGCTTGGCCCGCGCCTGCGCCGATGCCTTTGTGCAGACCGAAGCGGCGGGGGCCAGGCCTTTGGCCGACGCGCCTGAGGTCGCGCACCAGTGACGGGTAAAATCTTTGTAGGGGCTATCGTGATATCGGCATTACTGGCAGGCGCTGCCATCTATTATCTGCAAATCTACGGCTATTATCAAACGCTAGAGGCAAGCTCGCCTGCCGCCGAGATCAGGATGACGACCGTGGAAGGCGTGGCCGAACCGCTGCTGATCGAAGCGTTCGAGGGGATTGACGCTGACAGCTCGCCCATCCGCTTTCGTGCCTGTTTCCGCACCCCCCAAAGCATGGCAATGCTGACCGAAACCTACCGCGTCTATGAAGGGGCAACGCCGCTGGTCGCGCCCGGCTGGTTTGGCTGCTTTGATGCGGCTGCGATCGGTGAGGCGCTGGAGCAGGGCCGCGCTGTGGCCTATCTGGGCGAGAAAAACATTGAATACGGCATCGACCGCGTGATCGCCATCATGGATGATGGCCGCGCCTATGCCTGGAATCAGATCAACCCTTGCGGCGCTGTCGTCTTCAACGGTCAGCCTGCACCCGAAGGCTGCCCGCCACTACCAGTCGTGCCGCCTGTTGCACAGCCTAAGGAATAAGCCATGCCCGATATGCTGCTTGAACTGTTTTCCGAAGAAATCCCGGCCCGCATGCAGGCCCGTGCCGCCGCCGATCTGAAAAAGCTGGTGACGGATGGGCTGGTAGAGGCGGGGCTGACCTATGCCAGCGCCGGGGTGTTTTCCACGCCGCGCCGCTTGGTGCTGACGGTTGAGGGGCTGCTGGGGGAAAGCAAACCTGTGCGCGAGGAACGCAAAGGCCCAAAAGCCGACGCGCCCGATGCAGCCTTGCAGGGGTTTTTGCGGTCAACCGGGCTGACGCGCGATCAGTTGCAACTGCGCGACGATAAAAAAGGGCCAGGTGTTTTTCGCCGTGATCGAAAAGCCGGGGCGTGCCGCCCCCGCGATTATCGCCGAAGTGGTCGAAGCGGCTATCCGCAACTTCCCCTGGCCAAAGTCGATGCGCTGGGGCAAGGGGTCTTTGCGTTGGGTGCGGCCCTTGCATTCGATCCTGTGCACCCTGTCGGATGAGGGCGGCACCGAGGTTGTGCCGCTGACCGTCGATCATCTGACATCCGGTAACAGCACGGAAGGCCACCGTTTCATGGCCCCCGGTCGCTTTGCCGTGAACGGGTTTGAGGATTATACCACCAAACTGCGCCGCGCCTTCGTGATGCTGGACCCAGCAGAACGTGAAGCCGCCATCTGGCAGGATGCGCAAAATCAGGCCTTTGCGGCAGGGCTGGAAATTGTGCCGGATGCGGGGCTGCTTTCGGAAGTGGCGGGGCTGGTCGAATGGCCGGTCGTGCTGATGGGGCGGATTGGCGCGGCGTTTCTGGGCCTGCCTGCCGAGGTGCTGCAAACCTCGATGCGCGAACATCAGAAGTTTTTCTCGGTGCGCAACCCGAAAACCGGCCGGATTGAAGGCTTTGTGACCGTGGCCAACCGTGAAACCGCCGATCAGGGTGCGACAATTCTGGCGGGCAACAACAAGGTGCTGTCGGCCCGCCTGTCGGATGCGAAATTCTTTTGGGAGAATGATTTGCGCGTGGTTGCGGCCAAGGGGCTGGATGGCATGGGCGCGGGGCTGGCAAACGTGACCTTCCACAACAAGCTGGGCTCTCAGGCCGACCGCATCACCCGCATCGCCGCCCTTGCGCGTGAAATCGCACCGATGGTCGGCGCGGATGCCGATCTGGCCGAACAGGCCGCCCGCGTGGCCAAAGCCGATCTGCAATCGGCGATGGTCGGCGAATTTCCTGAATTGCAAGGCACCATGGGCGGCTATTACGCCCGCGCGGCGGGCCTGCCCGAACCCGTAGCGGCGGCCTGCAAAGCCCATTACGCCCCCCTTGGCCCCACCGATGATGTGCCGACTGATCCGGTTTCGGTGGCCGTGGCACTGGCCGACAAGATCGACACGCTGACCGGCTTCTGGGCGATTGACGAAAAGCCTACGGGGTCAAAGGACCCCTATGCGCTGCGGAGGGCGGCGCTGGGTGTTATTCGGTTGATTTTGGGGAATGGGGTGCGGTTTGCTGACGGCATGTTCTTGCTCCTAATAAATAACAATCTTAAAGAGTTCGTTTCCCAGTGGGCCTTGGCGCATAAGGTTGGCTTAATGGCGAGGAACTCTTTCCGTAGAGCGGGGTCGTCTGAATAGGAATCAGGGGAGTGGCCATATTTCCTCTTCCTACGATGATTACTCAAGCGATGGGAGCCGATAGCCTTGGCGGTAGAGAGGTATTTTCTTTACGGACTTGTCTTTCGGAAAGATTTCGAGGCATTACATGCTCCAAAATAGTCTGGTATCGTTGAATATTTTGATGAAACTATCCACGAAATTCGGTCTGCCATGGGCGTTGCCTCCGACCTCCTCGCCTTCTTCCACGACCGCCTAAAAGTCTTCCTGCGCGACGAAGGCATCCGCCACGACATCATCGACGCTTGCATCGCAATGCCCGGCAATGATGACCTCACACTGCTGGTCAACCGCGCCCGCGCGCTCAATACCTTCATCCAATCCGACGATGGCACCAACCTGCTCCAAGGTTTTAAACGCGCCAACAACATCCTGACCCAGGCCGAAACCAAGGATGGCGTCGAATATTCCTACGGGGCCGATATCAAATTCGCCGAAACCGACGAAGAACGCGCGCTGTTTGCCGCCCTCGACGCCGCCGAAACAACCATTCAACCCTCGATGGCCGCCGAAGACTTCGCTGGCGCCATGGCCGCGCTGGCCAAACTCCGCGCCCCCATCGACGCCTTTTTCGAAACCGTGCAGGTCAACGCCGAGTCAGAAATCATCCGCCGCAACCGCCTGAACCTGCTCCACCGCATCCGCGCGGCCTGCGCCCCCGTGGCCGACCTGACCAAAATCGAAGGCTGACCCCCGCTTTCTTTTCGGCCCAAATATCCCACGGGGGTCCGGGGGTGTGAAACCCCCGGCCGTTGGCCACGCGCGCATCCTATCCCTTGCGTGACACCCCGATCTGCGTATGCTGCGCCTGAAACCAAAAAGGTGCCGCAGTGCAGAAACTCGACCCGATCACCGATTTTACCGAGATCACACCTTCGGCAGATATCGCCACGCCCATCCATGGCTGGCGGGCGAAATGCCTGCAACGGCTGATAAGGCTTGACATGCCGGTGCCGCGCACGGTGGCGCTTCCGGTATCGGCGGTGCGGGGGATTGCTGCGGGGCGGGCGTTGGATTGTCCGGGGGTTTTGACGCATTTTGGCAACGCGCCTTTGGTTTCCGTCCGGCCCAGCCCGGCGCAACCGGAATGGGGCGGGCCCTCCACCGTGTTGAACATCGGGATGAATGCGGCCCGCCATGCGGATTTGGTGAAAACCCAGGGCCTAGCTGCCGCTGATGCGCTTTATCTTCGATTTGTGCAAGGATACGCCATAAACGTGGCCCGGCTGGACCCGGATATGTTCGAAATTGCCGAGCCTTCCGCGCAGGCGCTGCGCGATGCCCTGCGCGCCTACCGCGATGAAATGGACGCCGATTTCCCCGAAAGCCCGGCCCAGCAGCTTGCAGACGTGCTGCGCTCGATGGCGCGCGCATGGGAGGGCACCTCGGCCCGCCTGCTGCGCCAATCCAAAGGCGCGCCCGAGGATGCGGCCTTGGGCCTTGTCGTACAGGAAATGGCGCAGGGCTTCGGCCAAGGTATTTCGGGCAGCGGCATGATTCAATTCATCGACCCGGTGACGGGGCTGGAACAGGTGACAGGCCGCTTTCTGGGCCAAAGCCAAGGCAGCGATTTCAAATCGCGCGGCGCCGATGCGATCTACCTGACGCGTGACCAACGTGGCCCCTCGCTGGAAGATATCGCGCCAGAGATTTTTGAAAACCTTGCGCGTCAGGGCGCGGCCTGCCGGGAAAAACTGCGCGAAGAGATGCAGATAGAGTTTACCATTGATGACGGTCGGTTGGCGGTGATTGATGCGCTGCGGGTGCCGCGTTCCAGCCGGGCCGGTTTGCGGGTCGCGGTGGATCTGGCCAAGGATGGCATCATCAGCCGCGAGGAGGCGATTTTGCGGGTGGAGCCCCGCGCGTTGTCAGAGCTTTTGCATCCGCAAGTGGACCCGCGCGGCCCGCGTGACGTGGTGGCGCGTGGTATCGCGGCCAGCCCGGGGGCGGCGACGGGGCGGATCGTGTTTTCCTCGGCTGCGGCCCAGGCCAGCGCGTCGCGGGGCGAGCCCTGCATTCTGGTGCGGCGCGAAACGGCCCCCGAGGATATCCGCGGCATGCATTCGGCGGTGGGGGTTTTGACCGAACGAGGCGGTATGACCAGCCACGCGGCGGTGATTGGCCGAGGGTTGGGCCTGCCCTGCATCGTGGGCGCGTCGGACCTTAGCTTTGAGCCGAAAGACCTTAGAATCGTTACGAAATCTGGTCGCGTTTTTGTGGAAGGCGATTTGATCACGGTGGATGGCACCACGGGTGAGGTGCTGGCCGGGGCGGCAGAAATGTTGCCCCCCGCCCTGGATGAGGCGTTTCGGACCTTGCTGTCCTGGGCCGATGATGTGCGCGATATTGGCATCCGGGCCAATGCCGACACACCGGCCGATGCCCAGACCGCCCGCGATTTTGAGGCGCAGGGCATCGGCTTGTGCCGCAGTGAACACATGTTTTTCGAAGAAGCCCGCCTGGTGGTGATGCGCGAGATGATCTTTGCCGATACGCCTGCCGATCGGGCCACGGCACTGGCGCGCCTATTGCCGATCCAACGCGCCGATTTCGTGCAAATATTTGAAATCATGCAGGGTTTACCTGTGTGTATTCGCCTGTTCGACCCACCTTTGCATGAGTTTTTGCCCCATTCCCGTGAGGGGATGCGCGAATTGGCCGAGGCGCTTGACCGCCCGTTGTCCGAGGTCACGCGCCGCGCCGAGGCCCTGGCCGAGTTCAATCCGATGCTGGGCATGCGCGGTGTACGGCTGGGCATTGTGCTGCCTGAAATTTACGACATGCAGGCGCAGGCGATCTTTGAGGCGGTGGTAGAGGTGATGCGGCGCGGCGGTGCAATCGTGCCCGAAATCATGATTCCGCTGGTGTCGGCCAAGCGTGAGGTGGAGCTGGTGAAGGCCCGGATGGACGCGGTTGCGGCCAGGGTCCGTGCCGCGAATGGCGTGGATTTCAGCTTCAAGCTGGGGGTGATGGTGGAAACCCCGCGCGCGGCGTTGCGGGCGGGGGAAATTGCGCAGCACGCGGCGTTCCTGTCGTTCGGAACCAATGATCTGACACAGATGACCTATGGCCTGTCGCGCGATGATGCGGGGCGGTTCATGAACACCTATGTTCAGCAAGGCGTGTACCCCGAAGATCCGTTTCATATTCTGGATGTGGATGGCGTCGGCGAATTGCTGTTGATCGGGGCAGAGCGCGGGCGGCAAACGCGCGAAAAGCTGACCCTTTCGATCTGTGGTGAACATGGCGGTAACCCCCAAATCAATCGCCTTTTGCCGCAAGGCGGGCTTTGACTATGTGTCGTGCTCACCCTATCGGGTGCCCCTTGCACGGCTTGCTGCAGCGCATTTGGCACTGTTGGACCGCGTTGAAGAAGATCAATAATAATCAATGGCTTGCTTGCTTTGGCTGCAAGGCATGCTCCATTTTCCGCCTAGTTTAGTTGCAAAAATGCAACAGCGAGTAGACTTGCGGAAATATTTTGTCTATGAGTCCGCCCTGTTGCCCACAGGCGTCGGAGGTTCCGGCGCAGGGTGGCAGTGATGAAATGATACCGGGACGATAGCAATGAACGTGCGATTAAGCTGCTTGGGCGGGTTTGCCTTTTTGGTTGCTTTGGCTGGGGCCGGGGCTGCCGAAACATCGGTAAGCCGCTCCAACAACCCAACCGAAAAGCTTGGGTCTTTGATCGGTGCCGAACAGCAGGCCCTCGATGCGCTGCCCGAGGCACTTCTTGTCAACCTGCGCCAGACAGGCACGCCTGTTCCAGTTTCTTATGACCCAAGCTGGATTGCCGCACAGCCCGGCGCCCAAGGCGGCGAACAGTGGGCCTGCCTTGCCAAAGCGCTGTATTTCGAGGCGCGTGGCGAAACCGTGAAGGGTCAGTTTGCAGTGGCCGAAGTTATCTTGAACCGCGTTGACAGCCGCGCCTACCCCAACTCGGTTTGTGCTGTGGTCAATCAAGGGGCCAATGATCGGGTCAAAGGGTGCCAGTTTTCCTTTGCCTGCGATGGTCGGGCGGACACTGTCGGCGAAAAGGCGGCCTTTTCCGATGCCGGCAAGATTGCGCGTTTGATGATCGACGGCGCACCTCGGGCGCTGACCGGCGGGGCCACGCATTTCCATACCACCAATGTTCGGCCCGGTTGGGCCCGCCGCTTTCCCAATACAGCGAAAATCGGCAGCCACTTGTTTTACCGTCAACCTTCCTGAGTCTCTGGCGTAAAAGCGGGGATGTCGAACCCTTGGCCTCAGGCGTCGCTATGGGGCTTGGCCGGGGGGCGGATTGCGTGCTATTTGCCGCAAAGCCCGACCCGAGGCCCGTGGAGACGTTATGACACCTGAAACCGGCCCCGCCTTTGGCCAGTTGCCCGTCTTTGGTCCGTTGACAGACCGCGCAGCCGCAATGGCCGGTGCCGACCCGTTTGACCGCATTTCGGTGCGCGATTATGTGGTCGAGGTGGAAATCGGTGCTTTTGCGCAAGAGCGGGGCCTGCTGCAAAAGGTGCGTTTCAACATCGTGGCAGAGGTTGCGCCGGTTGCGCAGCCATTGGATGACGATGTTGATCTGATCCTGTCCTATGATCGTTTGACCGAAGCGGTGGGCCATGAGCTGCAGGCCGAGCGTATCAACCTGCTGGAAACCCTGGCCGAACGGGTGGCCTTGCGGATCTTGCAAGAGCGTCAGGCGATGCGGGTCTTTGTGCGGATCGAAAAGATTGATCGCGGCCCCTATGATCTGGGGGTAGAGATTGTTCGGTCAAAGGCCGCCGTCACACGGGCGCAGGCGCAGTCTGCACCGCGCCCACGGGTGGTGTATCTGGCGCCAGAGATGGCGGGGGATGCGCGCGCCTGGATAGAAAAGCTGGGCACCGATTCGCCTTTGATCTTGGCGCTGGGCCCCCCGCTTTTGCCCCGCCCGCACGCGCAGACGCCAGAGGCGCAACGCCGGATTGACCTGCTGGCGATAGAGCAGGCGGCCTGGGGGCTGGCCTCGCAGGATGCGCGCTGCTTTGTGGTGGCAACGCGGACCGAACTGGATTGGGCGATGAAGAACGACCAGATCAGCATCTGGGCACCGTCGCGTATGGTGATGGATGCGGTGAACGGCCCGCAAGGTGGTGGGGTGGCGTTGGCGGTTTGGCTGGCCGAGCAGATGCAGGCTGTCGAACTGCTGGTGATCGGGGCCGATATGCCAAAGGCCGGGGTTCCGGTGCGGGTGTTGGGGTGATGACGGTCAGATATTGCCCCCTGGCGCGGCTTGGGCCGCGCGTTGCAAGCGAAGATGACTACGCGCTGGCGGGCAGCGCCTATGTGCGGTTTGATGCCGTGACCCAGACTGAAGACGGGCAAGGGGGCGATGTGCTGCGGGCGTCCAGCCTTTCCGAACCCGATCGCGCCCGGCTTTCGGCCCCGCGCGCGCTGCTGTGTGGCCTGGCACTTGACCGGCCCCGGATCATGGGAATTGTGAATGTCACGCCTGACAGCTTTTCCGATGGCGGTGATGTGACGACCGTGCGGGGCGCGGTTGCGCGGGCGCAGGCGATGCAGGCGGCGGATATTTTGGACATTGGCGGCGAAAGTACCCGGCCGGGGGCAGAAACTGTGGCCGTCGCCGAAGAAATCCGTCGCATCGTCCCGGTGATCGTTGCGATCCGCGAGGCGGGGATAACCACCCCGATCAGCATTGATACCCGCAAGGCCGCTGTCGCCGAGGCGGCGTTGGAGGCGGGCGCGGATATGGTCAATGATGTCTCGGGGTTTCGCTATGACCCGGAATTGGCCGATCTGGTTGCGGCGCGCGCGGTGCCGGTCTGTCTGATGCATTCCAAAGGCGATCCGGCGACGATGCAACAAGATCCGCGCTACGGTGATGTGATGCATGAGGTGCTGGAGCATCTGGCCGAGCGGGTGGCCTTTGCCTGTGGGCGCGGTGTGGCGCGCGACAGGATTGTCGTTGATCCGGGCATCGGCTTTGCCAAAACCCAGGCGCATAACCTTACCTTGTTAAAGGCTTTGGCGGCACTGCATGATCTGGGCCTGCCGGTGCTGCTGGGCGCGTCGCGCAAGAAATTCATTGGCACGATCGGCGGGGCCGGCGTGGCAAAGGATCGGATGCCCGGATCGCTTGCCGTGGCGCTGCACGGGGCTGCGATGGGGATGCAGATTTTGCGGGTGCATGATGTCGCCGAGACAGCGCAGGCGCTGGCGCTGTGGCAGGCGATACATCGCGCGGAGTGAACAGATCAGGGCTTGCGCTGCGACAGCAACAACCCGGCCAGAATCAGCAAAAGTGCCGCGAAAAACCGCAGGGGAAGCGTTTCCCCTAAAACCAGCCCACCGAAAATGACTGACCAGACCGGGACTTGATAGCTGGTAAGCGTCATGAAACCCGATCCTGCGCTGCGAATTACCGACACGCGCAGATAGGCGGCCAGCGCCGTCGGGATCAGGCCAAGAAGCACAATCGCCGTGCCGGGGGTGGTGCCTTGCCAGGTGGGGAAGCCTTCGGTCAGCAGCATGAGGGGAATAAGGGGGATCGCACCGATCACCAGCGAGGTGGCGGCCAGCGTAATCGGGTCAATCTTTGGGCAGCGCCGGGTCAGGATAGATGAAAACGCATAACACAGCGCGGCAGCGATACAGGCAAGGCGCGGCATCAAAAGCGCGCCGCCCGTCAGGATTTCTGGCCCAAGCAAGATCAGCGTGCCAATGAAGCCAAGCCCGAACCCCATCGCCTTGTGCTTGGTCAAAGTCTCGGCTGAAAGCAGATAGGCCAGCGGCAGCACGAACAAGGGAACCGAGGCCATGGACAAGCCGGCAAAAGCCGATGGCACATGGCTTTGCCCCCAGCTGAGCAGCGTAAACGGAAGGGTAGACCCCAAAAGCCCGATCGGCACCAGGTAGGCCCAAAGTCGCGCGTCCCATGCGGGCAGGCTGCGGCCCATCGCGGCGGCCAAAGCGGCCAGTGCCACGGCGCCCAAAACCACCCGCGCGGTGGCAACCGTTACCGGGCCATAGCCTTGCAGCGCGAAGGACACCACCATAAAGGTGCCACCCCAAATGACACCAAGAAACAGGATAGAGAGCCAGTCGCGGCGGGTTGGTGTTGGCATTTGTCAATTCCGATGCAAAAGGGGGCCGATTTGGCCCCCTTGATGTTCGATTTATGCAAATTTAGTTGCGGGCCTTGTCGACCATCTTACCCTTGGAAATCCACGGCATCATGGCGCGCAGGGTCTCACCGACCTTTTCAATCTGATGCTCGTCATTGATGCGGCGGGTGGCTTTGAACGACGGTTGACCAACCGCGTTTTCCAGCATGAAGTCGCGCACGAATTTACCGGATTGAATATCGGCCAGCACTTCTTTCATACGGGCCTTGGTTTCAGCATAGGGCAGAATGCGCGGGCCGGATACATATTCACCATATTCAGCAGTGTTCGAGATCGAGTAGTTCATGTTGGCGATGCCGCCTTCATAGATCAGATCGACGATCAGCTTTACTTCGTGCAGACATTCGAAATAGGCCATTTCCGGCTCATAGCCCGCCTCGACCAGCGTCTCAAAGCCCATACGGATCAGCTCGACCAAGCCGCCACACAGCACCGCTTGCTCACCAAACAAGTCGGTTTCACATTCCTGACGGAAGTTGGTTTCAATGATGCCGGAGCGACCGCCACCGATGCCCGAACAATAGGACAGGCCCAGCTCCATCGCTTTGCCGGTCGCATCTTGATGCACGGCCACAAGGCACGGCACGCCGCCGCCCTTGGTATATTCGCCGCGCACTGTGTGGCCGGGGCCTTTGGGGGCCATCATGATGATATCAACGCCGGGTTTCGGCTCAATCAGGCCGAAATGCACGTTCAGCCCGTGGGCAAACGCAATCGCAGCACCTTCGCGCAGGTTGTCATGCACATATTTCTTATAGGTTTCGGCCTGCAATTCATCGGGCATGGTGAACATGATCAGGTCACACCAGGCGGCCGCCTCGGCAATGCCCATCACTTTCAGGCCTTCGCCTTCGGCCTTTTTCGCCGAAGGGCTGCCTTCACGCAGCGCCACAACAAGGTTTTTCGCGCCAGAATCGCGCAGGTTCAGCGCATGGGCGTGGCCCTGGCTGCCATAGCCAAGAATGGCGACTTTCTTGTCTTTGATCAGGTTGATGTCGCAATCACGATCATAATACACGCGCATGATAGGTCCTTTCGGGTTACAGGCCAGTGGCCAGGGATGAGGGCATAATAGGGGCTGCGGTGGCGTATCGCGTGCATTATTTGACGTTTTAGTACTGCTGTGCAAAAGATCATTTGCAATATGTCTGGTAAGTGAAAAATTCATGCAAATAGACGATACCGATAGGCGGATCTTGCGGCAGTTGTTGGCCGCCCCCTCTTTGCCCAACGCCGAGCTTGCCGAACGTGCAGGCGTAACGGCGGCGACGTGCTGGCGGCGGTTGGAGCGTTTGCAGGCGGCTGGCATCCTCTCGGCCCCTGTGGCGGTGATCAACTGGCGGGCGCTGGGGTATGAGGTCGAGGTCAGCTTGCGTTTCAACCTGGATAAAACCGAACCCCGCGCCTTTGATGAATTTATCGAAGCCGCGCGAGAGGTGCCGGAAGTCATTGGGATTGAAACCTTTTTGGGCCGAGTGGACCTGCGGCTGAACGTGATTGCCCGCGATATGGCGCAGTATCAGGAAATTTACCGCAAACGGATTCTGACCCTGCCGCATATCGCCGATATTGAGGCATTGATGTTGATCGCCACCATCAAAGAGGAAAGCGCGTTGCCATTATGATTGATCTGGATGATCTGGATCGCGCTTTGCTGCGCGCCTTGTCGCGCGATGCGACGACCAGCGCCGGTGCTTTGGGACGCCGCCTTGGCCTGAGCCAGCCTGCAACCTGGCGGCGGATAAAGCGGCTGGAGGAGGCGGGGATCATCGCAGGCCGTCGGGTCGCGGTGGATCGCCCTGCCCTTGGCTTTGGGGTGACGGTGTTCTTGGGGGTAAAGCTGGCGACCAAGGGCCGGGTTTCATTAGAGGATTTTGAGCGCGCGGTGACGGCGATACCCGAGGTGCAGGTGGTGCAGCATGTGCTTGGCATGTTTGATTATCGCCTGCGGGTTGTCGCCCGCGACATCGCTGATTTTGAGCGCGTTTTGCGGCGGCGCATCATGACGCTGCCGGGCGTGGGGCAGGTAGAGGCGAATGTGTTGCTGACCGAAGAGGCGCGGCCCGGCCCTTTGGGATAAAGCATTTTGCATTTGGCGCGCCAACAGACTAACCATAGGGCAAGCAATTATGGGAGTTTTATCATGGCGTCATATCTGAGCACCGTCGATCCGGGGGGATTGGAAGAATTTTCGGTGGTTTTTACCGACCGATCACTCAACCATATGTCTGCGAAATTTCAAGCTGTTATGCGCGAAATTTCAGAATCCTTGCGTGAGGTTTATAACGCCGAAGCCGTAGCTGTGGTGCCGGGTGGCGGCACCTATGCGATGGAGTCGGTGGCGCGGCAATTTGGACGCGGGGCGCGGGTGATGGTCGTGCGCAATGGCTGGTTTTCCTATCGCTGGAGCCAGATTTTTGAGGCCGGCGGTTTTGCGGCCGGGGTCGATGTGGTGATGGCGCGGCAAACCGGCAATGATGCGCGTGCCCCCTATGCGCCGCCGCCGATTGCCGAAGTGGTCGCCCGTATCCATGAGGTCAAGCCCGAGGTGGTTTTCGCCCCGCATGTGGAAACCAGTGCCGGGATTATCTTGCCGGATGCGTATATCAGCCAGATGGCGCAGGCCGCGCATGACGTGGGCGCGCTGTTGGTGCTTGATTGTATCGCCAGCGGCTGTGTTTGGGTTGATATGGTGGAAACCGGCGTCGATGTGCTGATTTCGGCACCGCAAAAGGGCTGGTCGGCCTCTCCCTCGGCGGGGTTGGTGATGCTGTCACCCGCTGCCGTAGCGCGGTTGGAGGCGACAACTTCGGACAGTTTCGCGCTGGATCTGAAGAAATGGCGCAGCATCATGGCGGCCTATGAGGGGGGCGGCCACGCCTATCACGCGACGATGCCTACAGATGCGTTGGTCGGCTTTCTTGAGGCGCTGCGCGAGACGAAGACCATGGGGTTTGCCAAGGCAAAAGCCGCGCAATGGGCCCTGGGAACGGCGGTGCGCGCGTTGTTTGCGGCGCGTGGGGTGATGTCTGTTGCTGCTGAGGGCTTTGGCGCGCCGGGTGTGGTTGTGTGTTATACCGATGATCCGGGCGTGCAGAACGGGTCGAAATTCCGAGAGGAAGGCCTGCAAATCGCCGCCGGTGTGCCCTTGCAGGTGGGCGAGGGGGCCGCATTCAAAACCTTCCGTATCGGGTTGTTCGGATTGGATAAACTGGCCGATGTTCCGGCAACGGTTGCCCGGTTGGAACGGGCGGTCGAGGCGGTTTTTTAGCCCCGGCGTTTGACCAGGGCGCCTTGCCCTGACGTCGAAACGCCATAGGCATTCTTATACCAAGATGAAGGTAGGGTCAGCGCAAGCCAAGCCCCGCCTTCATCAAGGTTTTGCGGATTGGCGCGGCAGAGTAAAGCGCCCCAAGAGTTGAGGCCCGCAAATCCCGCAAGATCGGCGCGCCCATCATCGACGCGCGGTTCAGTGCATTGATCCCCGCGACGCGGATCTGCACGTCACGGTGGCGGCGGTCGTGGTAAGCCGCAAGCATTTTGGCCGAGCCAAGCGCCGCTGGGTCGGCTACGGCCAGCGCGCGCAATGTTGTCAGGTCAGCCAGGCTCATATTCAAACCCTGCGCGCCAATGGGCGGCACGACATGCGCGGCCTCGGCCATCAGGGCGGTGCGTTGGCCGGACATGCGGGTGGCGATCTGGCTGATGATCGGCCAGATGGTCAGCGGGCTGATACGGGTCATTGGCCCCAGAATATGGCAGGCCCGCAGGGTCATTTCAGCCTCAAATGCGGGTTGGGGCAGGGCGGCAAGCCGCGCAATCTCGGCCCCCTTTTCCATCCAGACCACGGCCGAAGCGGGCTGGCCTTCATGGTCGGGCAGCGGCACCATGGTGAAAGGGCCGCCCGAGCGATGCACCTCGGTTGAGATATTCTGATGCGGGATGGGATGGGTGGTGGTGAAGGCCAGCGCCTTTTGCCCGTAGCGCGTGGTTTTCACATCAATACCAAGCGCTTGACGCACAGCAGAGTTGCGGCCATCAGCCCCGATCACCAGCCGCGCGCGCCAATTGCTGCCATCAGAAAGGCCAACCAGCGCCTCGGACTCTCGGGTTATGAGCTGGGTGGTTGAAAGGCCGGGGCGAAAGCGCACATTGGGCAGACTATCCAGATGCGCCAGCATTTCCCGGCGCAGCAGCCAGTTGGGCAGGTTGTAGCCGAAAGGGTGTTCAGAGAGGTCGGCTGCGTCGAAATCACGCGACAGCCGCGCCTCACCCGCAGCGCCGCCTGCATCGACGATGCGCATGATTTGCAAGGCGGCAGCAAAAGGGGACAGCCTGTCCCACAAGCCGATTTCTTGCAAAAGCGTTACCGATGGCATCAAGAACGCAGTGCTTCGCAGATCAGCGCCAGCGCTGAGGCGATCGGTCACAGGTGCCGCCGGATCGACGCACAGAACCGAAAAGCCAGCGCTGCCAAAGCCAATGGAAGCCGCAAGCCCGGCAACACCGCCGCCAGAAATCAGGATATCTACAGTTTGACGGATCATTTTTGCCTCATGCATTTTTGTCTGAATAGGCTATTTGGCGGCGCAGGTCCAAGGGGCAAAGCGATGCCCCCTAACCGCGGTGCGTGCCGTTTGGTATCATGCAAGCTGCTGGTTTGCAGTGTAATTCTTGGTGATTTCCCCTTGCGACCGGCCGTTTTCAGTGCGGTGGGCCTACCCGATCAGCTTGGCCAGAAATCCGCTAAGGTCATCGGTGTGATGGTGAATGTGATCGGCAGGTGCGGCCGTTGGGGTGACATGCACCGTGCGCATCCCCATTTCATGTGGCGCCGTCAAGTTGCGGCTGTCATCCTCAAACATGGCGCCGATGATTGGGTCAAGCTTATCAATCGCAAAAATGGCTTCAAAAGCAAGGCGTTCCGGTTTGGGCCGAAAACCTGCATGCTCAACGCCGTAAACCGCATCGAATATCCCGGAAAGGCCGCGTGCGGCCAAAACCCGTTCCGCATAGGGCCCAGAGCCATTGGTGTACACGATCCGGCGGCCGGGCAGGGCGCGGATTCGGGCGGCAAGAAGCTGGTCCTGCTCCAGATGGGCAAGCGATATATCATGCACATCGGTCAGATAGGGGGCCGGATCGACGCCATGTTCATGCATCAGCCCGGCAAGCGTGGTGCCATATTGCGCCCAATAATGGCGGCGCAGGCGGTCTGCCTCGGCGCGATCCACCTTCAGGCTTTGCATGACCCAAGCGGTCATACGGACCTCAATCTGATCAAACAGACGGGCTGACGGGTGGTAAAGCGTGTTGTCGAGGTCAAAAACCCAGGCGCGAACGTGTGAGAAATCTTGTGCTGGCATGGCCCTAAGTTAAAGGACCGCGCGATATTTGACAATGTGGTCGCAGGCCCGATTTCAGGTGCGTTTACGGTTGAGGTGCCGCCACCAGCCCGCTACCCTTGCCCCCGGATGACACGAAAGGCGCGGCCTGTGCAAAAAGATGCCTATACCCTGATTCTCGAGGCGATTGATGCCGGAGTATACAAACCCGGCGACAGGCTGGTCGAATCGGAGTTGGCTGATCGCTTTGGCGTCTCGCGAACCCCGGTGCGCGAGGCGCTGCAACGGTTGGAAACCCAATCCATGCTGACGCGCGATGGCCGTAGCCTGATCGTCGCCTCGCTTGACCACAACCAACTCGCCGAGCTGTATGCTGTGAGGACAGAGCTTGAGGGGCTTGCGGCCCGATTGGCGGCCCGGCATGCAACCGAGGAAGAAATGCGGGTGCTGCGCGCCATGGTCATTGAAGATCGGGCGCTGTTGGGGGGGGACCCGCGCGCGCTTAGCCGGGCGAACAAGCGGTTTCACAAGCAGATCCACCTGGCCTCTCACAATCGGTTTTTGGTGCAGCAGCTTGATTTGGTGCATCGCTCAATGGCGCTTATGGCGACGACATCCTTTGCCGCCGAGGGCCGCGATTCGGTTGGGCTGGCTGAACATGAGGCGATTGTTGCAGCGATTGAGGCCCGCGATAGCGAGGCTGCCTATCAAGCGCTGCGTGGGCATATTTCCAAAGCGTTTGAGACACGGCTGCGGATTGATGCCGGCGAGGTGAAAACCCGCTAATCCGGTGCGGATTTGTCAAAATGGCCGTGGCTGGTTTTGTCCCAGTAAAACGGCTTTGCCACCAGTTCCCACGCCGCTTTGTAAGACGCCAGCGCCCCAAGTGGAAAGTAAAAGTGCAGGCTAAGAACCCAAAGCGGGCTGATACGGTGCCGGGTTTTGCGCAACGCCATGATATTCAACGTGACATTGACCGCCTCGGTGAACATGTAAAGCCCGATCAGCCCAAACATGATGATCGGTGGCAAAGCGGCGGCCACTGGATGTGGCACCCCCAGCGGCACCAGCCAAAAGGACCACAGCAGCGGCGCCAGCATAAACTGCGACAGGGTGCAGAGGAACAAGACCTGAAACCCGAAAAACTTCCAGGCGCCGAGTTGACGCCACAACAAAACCGGGTCGCGCATATGCACCGACCAAGTCATCATATAGCCTTTTAGCCAGCGTGAGCGTTGCCGGATCCAAGGCAGGGCGCGGCAATTCGCCTCTTCTTCGGTCACGGTGTCAAGCAGTTCGGCGCGGTAGCCATGCCGGGCAAGGCGCATCCCAAGATCGGCATCCTCGGTCACGTTATGTGAATCCCATCCGCCCAATTCCACCAGCGCGGCGCGGCGAAAGAAAAGGGTGGTGCCGCCAAGCGGTATGGCAAGGCCAAGCTTTTGCAAGCCTGGCAGAATGATCCGAAACCACGCCGCATATTCCATGGTAAAACAGCGTGACAGCCAGTTGGTTTCGGGATTGTAAAAATCCAGCACGCCTTGCAGGCACGCCACGTCGTCTTGCCGCTGGTCAAACCGTGCCACCACTTTTTGGATCTGGCTTGGTTCGGGCGCGTCTTCGGCATCATAAATCCCGATGATGGACCCCCGGCACAAATCCAGCCCGAAATTCAGTGCGCGCGGCTTGGTTTTCAGCGGCCCATCAGGCACCGCCACAACCCGCATCCATGGCGGGATTTCAACGGCTTTCAGCGCATCGCGCGTTTCGGTGTCTTGCTCCTCGACCAGCAGCAGAATGTCGAGCAAATCGCGCGGATACTCCAGCAGGTCCAAACGCCTGATCAGGCGATGAGCGATTTCAGGCTCTTTGAACAAGGCGACCATGATCGACACGACGGGAAGGCACGGGGTATTTTCCGGGGGTAACTGCGGTTTTGGCTGTTGTAGCGCCATGAGGGCCGCGCCGACGCGCAGCGCGGTTGAAAAGGCAAGGGTCAGCGTTGCCCAAAACGTAAAGGCCAGCGCCATGCCACCAGGAGAAACCCACAGCCCCAGGCCGAAAATCGTACAGCAAAGTGCGACCTTGATGTTCCTCCGCTCGCTTCCCCAATCGCGGCAACTTTCAGAGGCGGGCACCCGGTTTTCGGCCGCATGGATCAGCACCCTGGAGCGGGCCTTCATCACGGCTGTCTGAATTTGTGAGGCGGGGGCCATTGCCATCACCACCGACCCAAAAATCTCTTTCAAATGCTTGTAATGTTTTGAAAATTCTTCGGGATAAGCGGTGATCACAACCACCGCTTGCCCGACCCGTTGCCAGGGCATCAGCCCCTCGCGCAGGCAGGTGGAGGCCCCGAA
Organism: Pseudorhodobacter sp.; assembly: GCF_034675685.1. Classification (GTDB taxonomy): domain Bacteria; phylum Pseudomonadota; class Alphaproteobacteria; order Rhodobacterales; family Rhodobacteraceae; genus Pseudorhodobacter. Next base: position 206,297 of record NZ_JAUCDA010000019.1, read on the forward strand.
ACGGTCGATCAATCGCGGATCGGCTTGCCTTGCCATCGGATCAATCACCCGGACATTCCAATGCCGCGCAAGAGCGGCATAAAGCCGCGACTCGTCTACCATTTGCCGCGACAGCAAGATATCGCACAACCGCCCGCGGTGCCGCTTTTGTACCGCCAGCGCCGTCAGTAAATCGTCGGATGACAGCAACCCCTCTTGCAATAAAGACAGGCCAAGGCTGTGGATGGATGGGGCTGTAACAGCGATCCAACGCCCGCCCGGACGGTTCTTGGCACTTTCGGCGGGCCAGCCGATAATATCGTTTTCGACCTTTGAAGGCTTGATCTCGGCAGCAAGAAAGCGAAGCGGTGCGGTCATGGTCCCCCCTGTCGAACCAAGCCTTGGCAAGACGAGGTTAACAGGGGGTTAACCATTGGACTTTAAATGAATTTTCTGAAAAAGCCTGATAGCTGTGGGTGCCTTGGCCGGCCCCCCCACTACATATAGGTCATCCAGCCAAGGGAAATCAGGCGGCGCGGCGGGCCTTCATTGCATCGGCGAATCGCTCGAACAGGTAATAACTGTCTTGCGGGCCGGGGCTTGCTTCGGGGTGGTATTGCACCGAAAACACGGGCTTGCCGGTCAGGGCTATGCCGCAGTTGGACCCATCAAACAGGCTGACATGGGTTTCGCGCACGCCAGCAGGCAGGCTTTGCGCATCTACCGTAAAGCCATGGTTCATCGAGGTGATTTCCACCTTGTTGGTGTCGTAATCCTTCACCGGGTGGTTGGCGCCGTGATGGCCGTGGTTCATCTTCACGGTTTTTGCCCCCAAAGCCAGCGCAAGCATCTGATGCCCAAGGCAAATTCCGAAAACGGGAAGGTCGGCCGCCAGCACCCCCTTGATCATGTCAACGGCATAGATACCGGTCGCCGCCGGGTCGCCCGGACCATTTGACAAGAATACGCCTTCGGGGTTCAAGGCCAGCACATCCGCCGCAGTGGCGGTTGCGGGCAACACGGTGACATCACAACCTGCGGAGGCCAGGCAGCGCAGAATATTGCGTTTTGCGCCATAATCCACGGCAACAACGCGCAAGCCTGCACCGCTGCGTTTGCTATAGCCATCGGGCCAGGCCCAGCGCATTTCATCCCAACGATAGCTTTGCGTGCATGACACCTCACGCGCAAGGTCCAGACCCTCAAGGCCTTGCCAGGCACGGGCCGAGGCGAGCAGCGCCTCAATATCGAAATTGCCGTCAGGATCATGGGCAAGCGCCACATGCGGCGCCCCTTGCTGGCGGATTGCACGGGTCAAGCGCCGGGTATCCAGACCACCAATGCCAATGCGGCCTTTTTGGGTCAGCCATTCGGTCAACTCGGCGGTGGCGCGCCAATTCGAAGGCTCTGTCGGGTCCCATTTCACCACCATGCCGGCGGCCACAGGGTCGGCGGTTTCGTCATCCTCGGGGGTCACGCCGGTATTGCCGATGTGCGGAAAGGTGAAAGTGACGACTTGCCCTGCATAAGACGGGTCGGTCATGATTTCCTGATAGCCGGTCATCGCCGTGTTGAACACCAGCTCGGCCACGGTTTGCCCGGTTGCGCCAAAGCCGCGACCGTAAAAAATTGTTCCATCGGCCAGCGCAAGGCAGGCGGTTGGTTTATCTGTCATATGTGCGATTTTGGGCATGGTACGACTCTCTCTGGCCGGATTTGGGGGACATTACGGGCCATAGGGGCCGGGGTCAAGGGAAGGGCTGAAATGGAATTTCACGTTATTTCAAGGGCTTGCAAAAATCATCCTCGGTTGCCTCGGCTTTGGCTTCGCGCTACTGTGGGCAGTTGCTAAACCCATGGGAAAGATCACAGTATGACTTTGCGCGATCGGCTGCAAACGGCCCTGAAAGATGCGATGCGGGCACGGGAAGCGGAGCGGCTTTCGACGCTGCGCCTGATCAATGCCGCGATCAAAGACCGCGAAATCGCCCTGCGCGGTGAGGGTGGTGAGGCCGTCGTGACGGATAGCGAGATCACCGCGATTCTGTCAAAGATGGTCAAGCAACGGCAAGAAAGCGCGCGCGTCTATGAAGAGGGCGGGCGGCTTGAATTGGCCGAGAAGGAACTGAACGAAATCAAGGTGATTGAAGAATTCTTGCCCCGCCAGTTGGACGGTGCAGAGGTGGATGCCGCGATTGCAGCCGCGATTGCCGAGGCGGGGGCCTCCTCGATCCGTGATATGGGCAAGGTGATGGCGGTGCTGAAAGGCAAGCATACCGGCCAGATGGATTTTGGCGCGGTCGGCCCACGGGTGAAAGAACAGTTGAGCTGAAGCGTTTTGCCTTGAACCTGGCTGACATATTGCAGCCAGAAACCCAAGGTTTCAATGCGTTAGGTGATAAGCCTTGTTTCAAACCAAAGGCGAAACGCTATAGCGCAACCGAAACGCAGGTTGGGTGCTCGGGCCGCTGCATGGGGTCCGGCTTGCGCCGCTAAGCGCATGTCATCATGGGTTTGGCCCGGCCTATTGCGTCAGCTGCGGTGTGTTATGGTTGCGCAGCACCTGGCGGAGTTCAGCGGCCAGCGCCACGCGCTCCTCCTCCGATAAAAATGCCCCCAATTCCACAACGCGCTTGCCGCCCGACAGCGTGATATAATCCGGCACCGGCCCGCCCTTGGCATGCAGGTCCACGCGCACCCAATGCGGGTTTGCCTCCCACTCTTGCCGTTTGCCGCGCGGGCCGAGGCGGGTCAGATGCAGGCGGTTTTGCTGAAGGGTCAGTGTCTCGATGATTTCGCCATCGCGGTAGCTGCGCTGCAAGGCCCAGTAAAGCGCCGACACCGCAACAATCAAAAACGGCAGTAACCCCCAAAGCACGGGAGAGCCAAGCACCGCCAGCAAGGGCAGCGCGAACAGCAGCGCCGTACCGCCGATAAACGCCACAAACCCGCGCCGGGGCAAAGAGCGATAGGGCCACAAGTGCAGCACATTTCCGCTGTTGGTTTGGGTCCATTCATAGGGCATGGCGTCAGGATAGACGCGGCGCTGCAGCCAGGAAAGGGTAATTTTGCACAAAAGGCGATGTCAGCCCTGCGCCCAAAGAAAAACGGCCCCGAAGCAATCCGGGGCCGTTTTATCATTCATTGGACGGGGTTAGTGGCTGTGGCCTTTATCCCAATCCGACTGTTTTGGAAGCTGCTCAAACGTATGTTCGGGCGGCGGGCAGGGCAGGGTCCATTCCAGCGTATCCGCGTATTCATTCCAGTAGTTGTTTTCCGTAATACGCTTGCCGTAGCGCAGGGTGTAAACAAGCACACCAATGAAAAACAGGAAAGACGCGAAGGACAGGAACGCACCAAGGCTCGACCAATAGTTCCACTGCGAGAACGCCTCGGGATAGTCGATATAGCGGCGCGGCATGCCTTGACGGCCAAGGAAGTGCTGCGGGAAGAAGGTCAGGTTTGCGCCGATGAACATCATCCAGAAATGCAGCTTGCCAGCCCATTCCGGGTATTGACGCCCCGACATTTTACCCAGCCAGAAGTAGATACCGGCAAAGATCGCAAACACGGCACCAAGGCTCATTACATAGTGGAAATGCGCGATCACATAGTAAGTGTCATGATACACACGGTCCACACCCGCCTGTGACAACACGATGCCGGTCACGCCGCCAACGGTGAACAGGAAGATAAAGCCAAAGGCCCAATACATCGGGGTCTTCATTTCCAGCGAGCCGCCCCACATGGTTGCGATCCATGAGAAGATTTTAACGCCGGTCGGCACCGCGATAACCATCGTGGCCAGCATGAAATAGGATTGCTGGGTCAGCGACATGCCAACGGTATACATGTGGTGCGCCCAGACAACAAAGCCCAGAACGCCGATGGCCACCATCGCGTAAACCATTGGCAGGTAACCAAAGATCGGCTTGCGTGAGAAGGTTGCGATAACCTGGCTGATGATGCCGAAACCGGGGATGATGATGATATACACTTCCGGGTGGCCAAAGAACCACAAGATGTGCTGATACAAGATCGGGTCACCGCCACCAGCCGCATGAAAGAAGGTGGTGCCAAAATTGCGGTCGGTCAGCAGCATGGTGATTGCACCTGCCAGAACCGGCAGCGCCAACAGAATCATCCAGGCGGTCACAAAGATCGACCAGGCAAACAACGGCACCTTGTGCAGGGTCATGCCCGGTGCGCGCATGTTCAAGAAGGTGGTGATCATGTTGATCGCGCCAAGGATAGACGAGGCCCCCGACAGGTGCACCGCGAAAATCGCGAGATCCATCGAATAGCCACCCTCATTGGTCGAGAGTGGCGGGTACAGAACCCAACCGACGCCCGCCCCCATCTGATCATTGCCGCCCGGTGAGATAACCGAAGCCACAGCCAGCGAGGTGCCCGCAACATACATCCAGTACGAAAGGTTGTTCATCCGCGGAAACGCCATATCCGGCGCACCGATCTGCAACGGCATGAAGTAGTTGCCAAAGCCGCCAAACAACGCGGGAATCACCACAAAGAACATCATCAAGATGCCATGCGCGGTGATGATCACGTTCCACAAATGGCCGTTCGGGGTACAGGCATCACCTGCCCCTGCGGCAAAGAACCGCGCGCCTTCCATACACATATACTGTACACCGGGGTGCATCAGCTCCATGCGCATGTATACGGTGAAGATAACCGAAATCAGGCCAACAAGGCCGCCGGTGAACAGGTATAGAATACCGATATCTTTATGATTGGTTGACATGAACCAGCGGGTAAAGAATCCGCGTTTGTCATGCTCGTGGCCATGAATGGCTGCGTCGGCCATGCCTGCCTCCCGTTTGCGTTATACGTTCCAGCGCACGGGGATAAACAGAATCCCGCCGCCACTTGTATTCCTGTTCTAGAATGCCCAAGCGGCGGCGGCAATTGCTGACTTTGACATAGATCAAGAAAATCTACGTCAAAGCCACATTTTAGCGTGTCAATTGGCCGCAGGGACAACCGATGCCAGATAAGCAGCAACGTCATCGCCGCCTTTTTTCAACTTGAAGGTCATCAAGGACTTGCCCTTGGGGTCGCCGGAAAAATCTTCCAGGAATTTGGTCGGATCGGGCAGGTATTCCGCCATCACGTCTTCTTCCCAGATAAGGCCTTTTTCGCCCGCTTCCCGCATCACGTCGGAATATTTGAAACCTTCGACAGCGCCGGCGTGACGGCCAATGATGCCATACAGGTTAGGTCCAGTTTTGCCGCCCTTGACAATTGCGGTGCCGTCATCGGCAACGATTTCATGGCATGCTTTGCATTTCTTGAATTCTTTTTCGCCTTTTACGGCGTCACCGGCGAATGCGGGCGCGGTAAGGGCAAGAAGGGCTGCGGTTGCGATAAGGCTGAGTTTCATTGTCTTTCCTTGTCAGTTTGGCTTGGTCTGTTGGTCTTGGCACTGCCTTTTAGCAGATTTTTTCGGCGTTACAACGCAATGCGCTTTTATAACCTGATTGTGCCAAACTTGACATAGGCCAGACAATCACGATGTCGAGAAACGGTTGAATATCCGTGTCACAAGGGGTGGGTGGCGCGCATCGTCTGCCATGGTTCTGCGGCTTGGCATGTTCGGCGCAGGGCCGGCCCGCTGGTGCCGGCATCAGCGCCCCCCCCGGCACCAAACCCGGCATCAAATTGCCGTCTCAGGGCCAGATCCAGATCAGCCATTGTTACCGGCAAGCCCAGATCAACAAGGCTGGTCACCCCATGGTCGGCGATACCGCAGGGCACAATGCCGTCAAAATGGCTCAGATCGGGTTCATGGTTGATCGAGATGCCATGAAAGCTGACCCATTTGCGCAGTTTTATCCCGATTGCTGCAATCTTGTCTTCGGCGGGTTGGCCATTGCTGCCCAAGGCACGATCAGGCCGCACAACCCAAACACCAACGCGGCCCGCGCGGCGTTCGCCCTTTATATTGAACTCTGCCAAGGTCTTGATAACCCAATCTTCCAGCGCGCAGACAAATTTGCGCACATCACGCCCGCGCTTGTTCAGATCCAGCATCACATAGGCCACGCGCTGCCCCGGGCCATGATAGGTGTATTGCCCACCGCGCCCGGCCAGATGAACGGGAAAGCGGTCAGGCTGCACCAGATCAACGGGTTTGGCGCTGGTGCCTGCGGTGTAAAGCGGCGGATGTTCCAGCAGCCAGACCGCCTCGGGGGCGCTGCCTTGCGCAATCGCGGCCACGCGGGCCTCCATCGCGGCAAGCGTCTGGGCGTAGGGGGCCAAACCGTCCAGCACACGCCATTCGACGGCATTTGGCTGCGTCTGCGTCAATTCGTCCAAACCTCGCCCCTTTGTATATTTGGCCGGGATGTCCGGCATTCAAGTCAATAATGCTTAGACACATCCCGAACGTGTGATACTTTAAAATGGATAGAGTCGACTTATTCCCTGAAGACGGAGTTTTCAAATGGTATTCAAACATATTTCCACGGCCCTTATTGCGACGGCTTTGGTCATAACCCCCGTGGCCGCCAGCGCCGGTGACGGATTGGTGGGCGGTATTATTGGCGGCATCATCGGTGGTGCGATTGTAAACGGTGCGAACAACAATCGGCGCGCTACCACCACGCGCAAATCCACGCAGCGCAAGTCCACGGTATCTTCGGGGCAGCGCGAGGCCAACCGCGAGGTGCAGGTCGCGCTGAATTACTTCGGCTTTCCGGTGGGTACGCCCGATGGGGCGCTTGGCCCCAAATCGCGCAGCGCGATTTCGCAATATCAGGCGTTGCTGGGCTTTGCCCCAACCGGCGCGCTGAATAGCTGGGAACAGGAATTGCTGGTGCAATCCTATTATCGCGCACAGGCGGGCGGCCCGTTGACGGCGCAGCAGGTTGCCACCGATCCGCGCGGCACCAAAGGCCTGTTGTTCACCTATCGCGATGAAAAGCTGGGGGTTGCGGCGCCGGGTGGGCAAATGGCCTCGGCCGCGCCGCAGGCCGGCTTTGCACCCGCCGGACCCTCGGCAGTTGCCGCCTCGGTTCCGCAATTCGGCGCACCCGCAGCCTCGACGCTGCCGTCCTTCATGGGGCAGGGGGCGGCGCAAGTCTCGCTTGCCAGCCATTGCAACAAGGTGTCACTTGTCACAAATTCCAACGGCGGTTTTGTTACGCAGGTCACCATGAAAGACCCGGCCTTTGCGCTGTCAGAACAGTTCTGCCTGGCGCGCACCTATGCCATCGCGCAAGGAGAAGAGCTGGTTTCCAAGGTTTCCGGCTTCACCCCGCAGCAGATTTCCCAGCAATGCGAAGGCTTTGGCCCCGTGATGCAAGAGCATGTCTCGGCGCTGTCGCTGAAATCGCGTGAAGAGGTGATGCAGGGCGTGTCGGGCTTTGTGCTGTCTTCCGGCATGGCGCCAGCGCAATTGGCCGGCACCGCCAAAATCTGTCTTGGCGTGGGCTATGTCACGGATAACATGGATGTCGCCATTGGTTCGGCGCTGATCCTGACCACGGTTGGCGAGGCTGCCTATGCCGAACTTATCGGCCATCATCTTGCCTCGGGCATCGGTGCCGCGCAGCGCCTGGATTTGGCGTTGCCGTGGTTCGATCATGGCTATTCCGCAGGGTCGGACGGTACGGTGCAGGTCTTTGCGCCGGGCATGGCTGATCGTGCGTCGTTGATCCGGCTTGCGGCCTATTCTGCCGCCGGGCGCAACTTGCCGGGGGGCACCGTGCCGGGCGCACCGATTCCCGCCGCGACGCTGCCGTCTTTTGGCGTGCCAAGCGCCGCTGCAAACCCCTGAACCTGCGCCCTGCTTTGTGCGCAAGTGCCATCAAACCGCCGGGCCATCACCCGGCGGTTTCTTATTTGCCCCACCCAAAACGGAATTCCCCCCAATGCAGCAAAATTCATCTTGAGGTCTGCAGCAGCCTTCGCTAAGACCCGCTTTAGTCAAGACCGTGCGGTCGTGGCGGAATTGGTAGACGCGCAGCGTTGAGGTCGCTGTTCTTTAACCGGAGTGGGGGTTCGAGTCCCCCGACCGCACCATTTTTTGCGCATGACTACGGGTCTTTGCGCGGGTCACAGACCGTCAATCACCTTACACGCAGATACAGGCTCGCAGCCGCAGCTTGCGTTGACCTTTGGCTGCGGCCTGCATCTGCATCCAAACTCGTGCCTCGCCAAATCTATCGGGCGCGCTTGTGTAAAATGATCTGCCCAAGAATCGCTTTGGTGGCCTTGGGGGGCGGTAACGGGCGCCATTGGGTCGCTACCATACTATTGCACAATCGTCGGATAAAAGGCGCTTTGGCTGAAAAAGGCGGTGATTGCCCTTTATATTCCTGCATTTGCAGGGAATTCCTGTTGATCGACGTCAAGCGGTTGCAAAGTGACTGACATTTCGCTTTAGTCACAAACAATAAAGTGCAGGTCACCTGCCGGAACGATCAGGGAGAAAAGGGTGGTTACACAACCCCAGAACGACGGTTTCGTCGTCTTCGATCATGTGCAAAAAAGCTATGACGGGGAAACGCTTGTTGTCAAAGATTTGAACCTTTCGATCGGCAAGGGCGAGTTTTTGACCATGCTCGGGCCATCGGGGTCGGGCAAAACCACGTGTCTTATGATGCTGGCGGGGTTTGAAACCGCGACCAGTGGCGATATCCGTCTTGATGGGCGGCCGATCAATTCCGTTCCGCCCCATAAACGCGGTATCGGCATGGTTTTTCAGAATTACGCGCTGTTCCCGCATATGACCGTTGGCGAAAACCTGTCCTTCCCGTTGGAAGTGCGCGGCATGGGCAAGACTGAACGCGAAACCAAGATCAAGCGCGCGCTGGATATGGTGCAGATGTACAGCTTCATCAACCGCCGTCCTGCCCAGCTTTCGGGCGGTCAGCAACAGCGCATCGCGCTGGCCCGCGCTTTGGTGTTTGACCCCAGTCTGGTGTTGATGGATGAACCGCTGGGTGCCCTGGATAAACAATTGCGCGAGCATATGCAGTTTGAAATCAAGCACCTGCATGAAAGCCTTGGCATCACCGTGGTTTATGTGACCCATGATCAGGGCGAAGCGCTGACGATGAGCGACCGCGTGGCCGTGTTCAATGATGGTCGCATCCAGCAGCTTGCCGCCCCGAATGAGCTGTATGAGCGCCCCGACAATGCATTCGTCGCGCAATTCATCGGTGAAAACAACAAGCTGGACGGAATTATCGAAAGCATTTCAGGCAATGAGGCGATGGTGCGGCTTGGCACCGGCGAGCTTATCGCCGCGACCGCGGTGAATGTGGGCAAGAAGGGCGAAAAAACCCTTGTGTCCATTCGCCCCGAACGGGTCGAATTCAAAGAATCCATGATGCCGAAAGGCGCCCATATGATCGAGGCCGAAGTGCTGGAATTCATCTATATGGGCGATCTGTTCCGCACGCGGCTTCGTGTCGCAGGGCATGATGATTTCGTGATCAAATCGCGCAACACGCAGGGGCAAACCATGTTGCGCCCCGGTGAAAAGATCAGGATCGGCTGGGCGCCCGCAGATGCGCGCGCGCTTCAGCCTCAATCTGCTTGATTAGCTTTCCTTAAACGGAAAAGATCAAAACACACGTAACCTAAAGGGAGAACCTTCGATGAAGAAGTTGCTGATTTTGACCACGGCATTGGGGGCCCTTGGCCTGCCTGCCATGGCGCAGGAAGTAAATATCATGGGGTGGGGTGGGTCGTATACCACCAGCCAGATTGAAGCCTATCACAAACCTTTCGCGGAAAAGACCGGGATCAAGGTTGTCTCGATTGACAGCGACAACCCTGCAACCCCGATCAAGGCGCAGGTTGAGGCCGGCAATGTCACTTTTGACGTTGCTTCGGTTGAATTTGCCGATGCCGTGCGGTTTTGTGATGAAGGGTTGCTGGAAACCATTGACCCGGCAATCTTGACACCTGCCCCCGACGGCACCGCGGCGATGGATGACTTTTTGCCCGGCACCGTGACCGAATGTTTTGTGGCGACCGATGTGTTTGCCACTGTCATCGCGTTTGACGGCGCAAAATATGAAGGCAAAGAGGCCCCGGCCATGATGGCCGATTTCTTTGATCTTGAAAAATTCCCCGGCAAACGTGGCGCCCGCAAGAACGCCAAAGTGTTGCTGGAAATGGCGCTGATCGGGGATGGCGTGCCGACCGCCGATGTCTATGCAATGCTTGAAACGCCCGAAGGCGTAGAACGTGCCTTTGCCAAGCTTGATACGATCAAGGCGCAGATGGTCTGGTGGGAAGCTGGTGCGCAACCGCCGCAACTGCTTGCTGATGGCGAAGTTGCAATGACGGTTGCCTATAACGGCCGGATTTTCAATGCGAATGTGTCAGAAGGTAAAGACTTCAAGATCATCTGGGATGGTCAGGTCTATGACGTTGAAGGCTGGGTTGTGCCAAAAGGCGCGCCGAACCTGCAAAACGCCATGGATTTCATCACCTATTCCACGGGAACAGAACCGCTGGCAAAAGCTGCGGAATGGATCAGCTATGGCCCGCCGCGCAAATCTTCGGCCCCGTTGGTTGGCATGTATCAGGATGGCAAAACAGAAATGGGCCCCAACTTGCCCACGAGCCCGGAAAACCTCACCAATGCGCTGTTCTCCAATCTGGAGTTCTGGGCAGATCGTGACAGTGATCTGAATGAGCGTTTCAACGCCTGGCTCTTGAAATGATCTCTCTGGGTGTCGGCGTCTGACGCAGGCACCCAAGGGCTCTGACGCCGGCACGGTCCCGATGCGGTTGCAACGGGGCTGTGCCAAAACCCAAGGCGGCACAAATAACGCCGCCACATAAAAAGGTTCAACAGGAACTTATGATGAAACTTCTTAGTCTGACCACCGCGCTCACCACTTTCGCTTTCGCCGCTTCGGCGCAAGAGGTTGTGGTGATGTCCTGGGGTGGCGCCTATGGCAAAAGCCAGAACGAAGCCTATTTGAAGCCCTACACCGAAAAGACCGGCGTCAAGATGACGATGGTTGATACCGATAATCCCGCCACCCCCGTCAAGGCGATGGTTCAGGCCAATAATGTCACCGTTGACGTGGTTGACCTGGAATATGCTGATGCCCTGCGCCTGTGTGATGAGGGCCTGCTGGAGCGTCTGGATACATCCATCCTTTCGCCAGCGCCTGACGGTACAGCTGCGGCAGATGATTTCTTGCCCGGCGCGATAACGGATTGCTTTGTCGCTACCATCGTTTTCTCAACCATGTTCGCCTATGATAGCACCAAGTTCCCTGACGGGCCGACACGGATTTCGGATTTTTTCGACCTCGAAAAATTCCCCGGCAAGCGCGGTTTGCGCAAGGTTGCCAAAGTCAATCTGGAGATGGCCTTGATGGCCGATGGGGTTGCTGCGGCAGATGTCTACAGTGTTCTGGCGACCGACGCTGGCGTTGATCGCGCCTTTGCCAAGCTGGATGAAATCAAGGCTGAAACCGTTTGGTGGGAGGCTGGCGCGCAACCACCGCAGCTTTTGGCCGATGGCGAAGTGGCGATGACCACCGCCTATAATGGCCGGATTTTTGCGGCGACCGTGGCAGAGGGTATGCCCTTCAAATCCATCTTTGACGGTCAGGTTTACGAATATGATGGCTTTGCCATTCCCAAAGGGGCAAAGAATATGGAAGACGCAAAGAAGTTTCTAACTTTCGCCACGTCAACCCAGGCGCTTGCGGATCAGGCCAAATACATCAGCTATGGCCCGGCTCGCAAATCCTCGGGCCCGCTGGTTGGTCTGTATGAAGACGGCAAAACCGAGATGGCCCCCTATATGCCGACATCGGCAGCGAACCTTACAAACGCTTTGGCGTCCGATGTTGAATTCTGGGCAGACCACAGCATCCAGTTGAATGAGCGTTTCAACGCTTGGCTGCTGAACTGATCCAACCCAACAAAGGGGGCGCAAATCTGGCGCCCCCTTTTCCCAGACGCTTTGCCAAAGCCCCGCCAGAGGGCCACCAAAACGCCACCCGACAAGACTCCAACCGACAGGACGAACCGACATGGCCTCTCCTCATCTGCCCGCCGAAACCGAAGTGTTGCGCACCGTTGATGGTGTGCCGCTAAAGGTTGCATTGGCTGTGGCCTCGCGCCGCGCCCGCATCCGCGCTTTCTTTCTGGTTGTGCCGCTTTTGATCTTTGTCCTGCTGACCTTTGCTGTCCCGATCGGGCAAATGCTGGCGCGCTCTTTCACCGATGATAAATTCTCGGGCAATATGGTTGAGCTGGGACGGTGGTTTGACGCCAATCGCAAGGCCGCCCCCGATGAGGCGGCCTATGCGGCCCTTGTCGCCGATCTTGCAACCGCCTCTGAGGAACGGACGGCGGGCAGTATCGGCACCCGTATCAACTATGAGCTGCCCGGCACCCGGTCGCTGTTCACCTCGGCCGCGCGCAAAGCACAATCGCTGGAGCCGCCCTATAAAGAGGCGATCATCGCCCTGGATAAAGACTGGGCGCGCGCCGATCTCTGGGCGGCCATGCGCTCTGCCTCTGCCGCCGCCACGTTGAATTTTTACCAAGCCGCGCTTGACCGGCAAATCGGGGCCGATGGCCGCTTTGAGGCCGCCCCCGTAGAATCGCAGATCTATGTCAAACTTTTTATCCGTACCTTTGTGCTTTCGATCCTGATCACCGGGCTTTGCCTGATTCTGGGCTTTCCGATTGCGCATCTGCTGGCGGTTTTGCCGCTGCGCCATGCCAGCCTGCTGATGATTCTTGTGCTGCTGCCGTTCTGGACGTCGCTTTTGGTCCGCACCACAAGCTGGATGGTACTGTTGCAAAGTCAGGGCGTGATCAATGATGTGCTTGTGGCCCTTGGCATTGTGTCCGATGATGGCCGCCTTCAGTTGATGTACAATCAGGCCGGCACCATCATCGCGATGACGCATATCTTGCTGCCTTTCATGATCTTGCCACTTTATTCAGTGATGAAAACCATTCCGCCGTCATATGCCCGCGCCGCGCGCAGCCTTGGGGCAACGTCCTGGACCACTTTTCGCCGCATCTACCTGCCGCAAACCGTATCGGGCATCGGGGCCGGGGGCATTTTGTGTTTCATCCTGGCGGTGGGTTATTACATCACGCCGGCCTTGGTCGGTGGCGCAGATGGTACGCTGATTTCCAATCAGATCGCGTTCCACATGCAAAAATCGCTGAACTGGTCATTGGCCGCAGCCCTGGCGGCGATGCTGCTGGCGGCTGTGCTTATCCTGTATTGGGCCTATGACCGTATCATTGGCATCGACAACATGAAGCTGGGGTAATCGACACATGGCACTTCCCATCTATGCAGACCCGCTGGAACGCATCTGGTATTATACCTACCGGGTGATCTGTGCGATTATCTTTGTCTTTCTGATCGCCCCGATCCTGATCATCATGCCGCTTTCGTTCAACGCGGAACCCTATTTTACCTTTACCAAGGACATGCTGCGGTTTGACCCGGCGGGGTATTCAATGCGCTGGTATGAAAACCTGCTTACCTTTGGCATGGCTGCCCCCGATGCGCTGCGCGACAGCAGTTGGTGGTCGGATGTCTGGCACAATGCGAAATGGGTGCAGGCGGCTAAAAACTCGATCATCGTTGGCTTTTTTGCGACCATTGTTGCCACTGTGCTGGGCACCATTGCCGCCATGGGCCTGTCGCGCCCCGAAATGCCGTTTCGCAAGCTGATCATGGCGATCCTGATTTCACCGATGATCGTGCCGATCATCATCACCGCGACAGGATTGTTTTTCTTTTATTCCGATATCGGCCTGTCCGGTACTTATTTCGGCCTTGTGATGGCGCATGCCACGCTTGGGATTCCCTTTGTCATCATCACGGTCACCGCGACGATGATGGGGTTTGACCGCTCGCTGATACGGGCGGCGCAGAATATGGGGGCAGGGCCGGTGACCACGTTTTTCAAGGTACAACTGCCGCTGATCACGCCGGGCGTCGTTTCGGGGGCGCTATTCGCCTTTGTCACCTCGTTTGATGAGGTGGTGGTGGTGCTGTTCATCGGCAGCCATGAACAGCAAACCATCCCGCGCCAGATGTGGAACGGGATTCGCGAACAGATCAGCCCGTCTATCCTGGCTGTAGCGACAATTCTGGTGATTTTCTCGGTTTGCCTGCTGGCTGTGGTTGAACTGCTGCGCCGCCGGTCCGAACGCTTGCGCGGTGTTACCCCGGCTTAACGCGTTTCGCCTTGAACCTGCCCCACAGATCACTGCCTGAAATCAAAGATTTCAACGCGTTATGTGATAGGGCGTGTTGCAAGTGAAACGCTATAGCGCTGGCGCTTTGCGGGCGGTTCTGTCCCGGAACCGCCCGCATCAGCTTGGCAAAAGACCAGTGCCGCAGGCAGAAACCGTTTCAGGGCAAAATATGCAGCCAGCCCCAAGCGGTTACAACCGTTGCCGCCGTGGCCAGCAACACCGTTGATGCCGCGACCCTTTTCGCCACGCCATACATATTGGCATAGAGAAAGGCATTGACGCCCGGTGCCATTGCCGCCGTCAACACCGCCGACCGCATCTGATCCACAGTCAGCCCGAACAGCTTGCCCAGCCCGTAGGTGATCATCGGATGTACAACCAGTGTCAGCAGGGAAACGAAGGTTATGGTTTTCATATCCCCTTCAGGCCGATACCGCAGCAACACCCCACCCAGTCCGAACAGCGCCGCCGGAATTGCCGCTTTGACCATCATATCCACCGCCGAAGACATCGCCCCCGGCAGGGTCAGGCCCGAAAGATTGACCGCAAAACCCGCCACGATCCCGATCACCAAAGGCTGGCGTAAAATCGCACTCAAGACTTGGCGGGTCAGCGCCAGCTTGGGCAGGCCTTGGCCCTTGCTGCGCACAATCTCCATCAGGCTGATTCCGATGGCGTATAAAAGCGGCGAATGAATCGCGATGATCGCGTAATTCCCCGCCAAAGCCGCCGCCCCATAGGCGCGTTCCGTGATGGGCAGGCCCAACAGCAGCGTATTGGAAAAGCTTGCGACAAAGGCAATCGCCAGCGCATCGGCAGGGGGGCGGGCAAATATGAGACGCGCCCCGAAATAGCCAAGCGCCCCCGCGCTTAGCGCCCCGATATAAAAGCTGAGAAGCAGCGCCGGGTCAAAGCTCTGCGCCAGATCCAGCGTGCTCATCGAACGGAACAGCAGGCAAGGAACCGCAAAATTCTGGGCGAATTTCATCACCCCATCAATCGCCGCCGCATCTACAATCTTGCGCCAGGCTGCGAAATAGCCGGCCCCCAGAATCAGAAAAACCGGCAATATGACATCAAGCAGCGCGTTCATGCAGGCGCGTCGATCTCGATTACCATGCCGTCATGGGCGGGTGTGATGTGGTTGGGCGTCTCGGCGGCCAGGGTTTCATAATCAAGGTCGATATGCATATTCGTCAGCACCGCGCGTTTGGGGTTGGCGCGGGCGATCCATTCAAGCGTCAGCGCCAGATGGGCATGGGTGGGGTGCGGCCTGCGGCGCAGCGCATCGACCACCCAGACCTCCAGCCCTTTCAGCATCTCCCAGCCTGGCGCAGGAATAGAGACAGCGTCGGGCAGATAGGCAAGGCCACCGACCCGAAAGCCAAGCGCATCCATCGCGCCGTGATGGGCCAAAAAGGGGTGAAGCACCAAATCGCCCCCCATCCCCGGCACGGTGACAGGGCCGTCGATCAAATGCATGTCCAATATCGGCGGATAAGACGATCCGGGAAGCTGTTCAAACGCATAGGTGAAACGGTCGCGCAACGCGGCCTGTGTGGGCAGGTCGGCCCAAACTGGCAAGCGGCCCTTTATGTTGAAAACGATCTGGCGCAGATCATCAATGCCGTGGGTATGATCGGCATGGGAATGGGTGAACACCACGGCATCAAGCCAGCCGACACCGGCATCCAGCAATTGCTCGCGCATATCGGGCGAGGTATCTATCAAGACGCGGGTGGTGCCAGCCCCGGTGATACGCTCAACCAGCAAGGAACAGCGACGGCGGCGGTTTTTGGGGTTGGCGGGGTCGCAATCGCCCCAATACCCGCCCAGACGCGGCACCCCGCCCGATGAGCCGCAGCCGAGAATGGTGAAGCGCAGTTTCGCAGTCATTTTGCTTTCCAGAACAGGCGGTCGAAATTGGCGCTGGTGGTGGCGGCGAACTCTGGCACAGACTGGCCAAAGATATCGGCACCGACGCGGGCCGTGTGGGCGGTATAGGCAGGTTCATTGCGCCGCCCGCGATGGGGCGGCGGGGCAAGATAGGGGCTGTCGGTTTCCAGCAAAATCCGGTCAACCGGGGCGGCGGCGAAAATCGCGCGCAATTCGGTCGATTTTGGAAAGGCGACAATGCCGGACATTGACAGATAAAACCCCAGGTCGAGGGCGGCGCGCGCTAGTTCGGCACCCGAGGAAAAACAGTGCATGACACAGCTGTAGGCGCCGTTGCGGTACTCCTCGGTCAAGATCTCGGCCATATCATCATCGGCAGCGCGGGCGTGAATGATCAGCGGCAGCCCGGTTTCACGCGCGGCGCCGATATGGATGCGCAGGCTTTCCCGCTGCGCCGCTGCCGAGTCGGCGGTGTAATGGTAATCCAGCCCGGTTTCGCCAATGCCGATGAATTTCGGGTGCTGGGCAAGGGCGACCAGTTGGTCAATCCGGGCCAGGGGTTCGGTTGCCACGCTCATTGGATGGGTGCCTGCGGCGTAAAACACCGATGGATAGGTCTCGGCAATTGCGCGAACGGCGGGCTCATTTTTCAACTTGGTACAGATGGTGACCATGCGGGTCACGCCTGCGGCATGGGCCCGCGCGATGAGGTCGGGCAGCTCCCCCTCAAAATCCGGGAAATCCAGATGGCAATGACTGTCTACGATGTCGGCCGCGATGGTCTTGGGGGGGATGGTCATAGGCTCACCTCTGGGCGAGCAATCCCGCCGTCTCGTCAATCTTCAGGACCATATCCATGAGAAGGGCGGCAGGGTCAAGGTTTACTGCCCGACCCCGGCGGGCGCGGGTGGCCAGACCTTGCGCCAAATCGGCCCATTGGCGGGCCGCTTGGGGATGGGGTGAGAGCCGCGCTATCAGTTCCGCTTCACCCTTTGCCGCCTCGGTCGGGCAATAGCCAAGGGTGCCGGCCCGGGCGAGGCGGGCAAGAAAAAGGTCGATCAACATCAAGATCAGGTCGAATTTTTCTTCATTGCCGCGGCCAGCGCCAAGGTCGGCCAGCGCCAGGGCGCGGCTACGATCCAGTCGGGGCAGGGTGGCGAACAGGGTGATCAGACTGGCGTAAAGCTTCATTCCGTCAAGGTTCATGATGCGGATCGCCTCACCAACCGAGCCGCCTGAAAGCTCTGCCAGGGGCAGCGGATTTTCGGGGGCATCGCCCGTCAGCGCAAGGGCCGTGGCCATATCATCGGCGCTTAGGGGTGACAGCCGCAATTCCCGACAGCGAGAGCGGATGGTCGGCAAAAGGCGGAACGGTTGATGGCTGACCAGCAGCAACGTCACGTTTGGCGGCGGCTCCTCCAGCAGTTTCAAAAGGGCGTTGGCGGCGGCGACGTTCATCTCATCCACGGCGTCGATGATCGCGACGCGGTGGCCGCCATCGGCCGCAGACAGCGAAAAGTAGGTTTTCATTTTGCGCAGGTCATCGACCGTGATCATGGAGCGCAGTTTGCGCGCGGTATCATCCCAGCTACGGCGCAGCAGGAACAGCCGGGGCTCGGACAAGGCGGCAAGGCGGTGCGAGACGGGATGATCTGGCGAAATATCCAATGTTTCAGGTGCCGGGGCCGCAAGGATCGTGCCATTGCTCTGTGGTGTGGCCAGCAAGAAACGGGCAATTTTCCAGGCCAGGGTGGCTTTGCCAAGGCCAAGCGGGCCGGTAATCATCCAGCCGTGGTGCAGCTTTCCGGCGCGGTAGGCATCAAGAAAGGTCTGCTCGGCGGCATGGTGGCCGATCAGGCTTGTGGTTTCGCGCGGGTGCGGCGCCCCTGTTACCCGGTCAGGTTCGGGGCGGTCCTCGATGGCGGTTTTCGGTGCCCGGCTCATGCCAGTTTCGTCAGCGTTGTGGCAAGGACATCGGCGGCAACCTCTGCCGGGCTGCGGGCACCATCAATCACGGCAAAGCGCGGCTCTTGGCGGGCAAGGGCAAGGAAACCTGCGCGCATCCGGGCTTGAAGGGCTGTTCCCATATCTTCAAATCGCTGTTCTGCGCCAGCACAGGAAGCCGCACGGCTGACCGCGCGAGAATGGCCGGTTTCGGCATCAATATCAATAAGCAGCGTCAGGTCCGGTTCCACCCCGATCATGCGGGTATGCAGATCATCAACCATGGCGCGCAGGTCGGCGCCGGTGCCACGGCGGATGCCTTGATACATGCGGGTGCTATCGGCAAACCTGTCGGTTATCACCACGTCACCACGCGCAAGGGCCGGGCGGATGGTTTTTTCCAGATGGTCGCGGCGCGCGGCGGTGAACAAAAGGATTTCCGTTTCGGGTGACCAGCGCTCGGCGTCCCCTTCCAGCACAAGGCGGCGGATTTCCTCGGCGCCGGGGCTGCCACCCGGTTCGCGCGTCAGCAAAACGCGATGGCCTAGCCCGCGCAAGGCCTCGGCCAGCAACTGCGCCTGTGTGCTTTTGCCAGAGCCGTCGATGCCTTCAAGGCTGATGAAAAGTCCGGTTTCGTGGCGCATGTCAACCGGTCGGCTCTGCATCATTGCGCAAGCGTGTGTACAAGACCAAAGCAGCCTGCTGCAGACGTTGCATGACGCCGCCCGGTTCCACAGCCATTTCCGTCAGCAGCGGGATGCGGCGTTCGGGCAGGCCTTGCACCGTGATGACAAGGTGACCCACCTCGGCCCCGGCTGCCAATGGGGCCTTCAAAGGGCCAGTATAGCTGACCTCGGCCTTGACCCCGTCCTGAACCAGCGCGGGCACCAGCATTGACACATCTTGCGCGGCCACAAGGCCGATGGTCTTGGTTGCCCCCAGCCAGACATCCGCCTCGGCCAGCCGTGTGCCGGCTTTGACAACGGTTTTCAGAACGAATTGGCGAAAGGCCCAGTTCATCATGCGGTCGGCCTCTTCGGCGCGCTCTTTTTCAGATGTCAGCCCGGTGATGACAAAAATCACCCGGCGATCCCCCTGCTTGGCCGAGCCGACAAGCCCATAGCCCGCCTCGGTCGTATGGCCGGTTTTCAGCCCATCGGCCCCGCCCCCAAGTTTAAGCAACGGGTTGCGGTTGTGGCGGTTCGCGGCGGCACGGTCTGCATAGTTGAATTCGGTTTCCGAAAAGATGGGGTAATATTCTGGAAATTCCTCGATCAGGCGGCGGGCAAGAATGCCAAGATCGCGCATTGACATGCGTTGCATCGGGTCGGGCCAACCCGAGGCATTGGCAAACTGGGAATTTGTCATCCCCAGTGCCACCGCACGTTCTGTCATTTGCCGCGCAAATGCTTCTTCGGTACCGGCAAGCCCCTCGGCAACCACCACGCAGGCATCATTGCCTGAATTGATGATGATTCCGTGCAGAAGGTCGCGCGCCGTCGGGCGGTCACGCTCATTCAGGAACATGGTAGACCCGCCCATTTCCTTGGCGCGGGTCGAGACATTGAATTCGGTATCCATCGTCACGCGCCCATCGCGCAACGCCTCGAACAGCATGTTCAAGGTCATGAGTTTGGACATGGAGGCAGGGGGCAGCGGCGTATCGGCGTTTTTATCCATCAAAACGGTCTGGGTCGCCATATCATAGACCCAAGCCGCCGATGCCCGCGTTTCAAAGGCCTGTGCCTGGCCAATGAATGGCAAGAGAACAAGCAGGCATAAAAAACGTTTGAACAACATCGAAGGCTCCTTCAGATTACGTCTTTGGCTGGTGGCGTGCGGTCATCGTGACAAGAAATAGGCATCGGTAAAGCCAAGCCCCTTGACCTTGGTCAGGGTGGCGCTGCGGGCATTGGCGGGTGCAGGGCCAGCCGTAACCCGCCAAAAGGCCTTGCCCTGGCTGCTGTCTTTGAACACGGTTGCCGGGATGCCGGCCTTGGTCAGGGTGCCAGCGGCGCGGTTGGCATTTGCCTCGACGCTGAAGATGCCGATCTGGATCAGGTCTTTGCCAGCAACCGCCGCCGGTTTCGCAGCAAGATTACCTGTGGGATTACCTGTGGCGTTTACCGCGCGCGGGGCGGCGCTTGCTTGTGGCGGCGGCATGGGCGGGGTAGCGGCCTTGTCCAACGCGGCGCTTGCGGTTGCGACCGGGTCAAGCGCCGTGGTCATGACTGCCTCGTTCGCATCAAGGATCGGGCGCGCGGCATTCGGGGTTTCGGCCTGTACTTCCTCGCGCCGCAGCGCAGTGACATTGATCTTGGTCGGGCGGCCAGCCAGAATGTCCAAAGCGGCCGCCGCATCAGATGAAATCTGCAAGGTCGGGCCGGGGTTGTTGCGTTCACGCCGAAATAACGCGCCGATCACAAATTTGCCATTTGTGGGGTTGCGCAGGATAACCCGCTCGGGGTCCTGGGCATCGGGCGATGCGACCCAAACACCACCAAGCGAGGGGCGACCATCCCACAATGCGTCATCGCTGACCTGAAAGACCTGCGGTGCCTCGACATCGCGGTCAATCAAACGGGTTGATGTTTCACTGGAAACGCGCTGCTCGGATGTGGCAGGATTATCCTTTGTCGAAAACGGGTTGGATGTGCTTTGGCACGCCGAAAGCCCCAAAAATGCAGTTGTTGCCAAAAGAAGAATCTCAAGCGTTGCCCGTGCCATTGTCTGCCCTTGTTGCCGCGCGAATTCTATGCCGCGCTTTCCCTTTGCCGCCAGTTTGACGGCACTCTGCCTCTCAAGCGGAAGATCGCTCTTTCGCATCATATCGCGACGGCCGCCCGGTGGGAAGTGCCCGGCCTTTATTCGGCAAAAATTGGCACTCCTGCGTCCTGGCCAGGCCCGCAAAGCCGATGCAAATTGTCAAAACCCGGCAGCGCTTTCTTTTCGGCACAAATATCCCGGGGGGTCCGGGGCGCTGGCCCCCCGGCTTTCGGTTCCCTCTGGGGGGCCGCGGCCATGGGCAGAGCGTCTTTACATCACCCTTTGCGCTGGCCATCCACGATCTGGCGCATTCCCTCCAGCGGCACATAGCCACGCACCAAAGTCTGGTCTATTACAAAGGTTGGCGTGCCGTTGATATCAAGGCGCTGTGCCAAAGCCCGATTGGCCTCGATCACGCTTGTGACCTCTGGTGCATTCATTCGCTCGGTCACTGCCGCCATGTCCTTGATCCCGATCTCTGCTGCAAGGGCTGCAAGGCTTGCCTCCGTCACATCAACCTTCATCCCCATCAAAGCATCATGCGCGGTTTCATAGGTTTGGGCCCCCTCGATCTGCAATACGGCCACGGCAAAACGCGACGCCAATTCAGACTGCGGTCCCAGAATCGGAAATTCCTTGACAATAAAGCGGATATTGCCATCCGATTCGATCAATTCCGCCACATCTTCAAACGCCTTTTTGCAATAGCCACAGCGGTAATCCATGAATTCAACAACCGTAATATCGCCATCCGGGTTTCCACCGACCCAGCTTGCCGGGTCATTCAGAATCTCATCCGCGTTGGATTGCAGCAGGGCGATATCGCTGGCAGCGGCATCGTCCGTCCGGCGATCCTCCAGCACGCTGATCGCCTCCATCAAGACCTCGGGGTTTTCCAACAGATAGGCCCGCACTTCGGCGCGAAAATCCGCCCGCTCGGCATCTGAAAGTTTGCTTTGCGCAAAGGCTGGGCTGGCGATTGCCAGGACAAGGGCGGTTGTGGCGATAAGGTTCTTCATGCATCTGCTCCATTGTCACGGGCTGCGTGACCTGTGTGGTTGATCTTTTCCCCCTCATGCCCGATTGCAGGGGGGCAGGGCAACCCAATTGCCCGTGACCGCCCCCGTGACAGCCAAGGATAAGGCGGGCCTCTTGCAGCAGGTGGTCGCCGGGTTTGGGGTTTTGCGGCTTGTCCGTGCGGGGTTTGCTTGGGCTGCCAAGGGGGCGCCTTTCGGGGCAATGCGTGGCTGCGGCGTGGATTGCAAAAAGCCAGTGCCAGACTGAAACCATGCCAGACCGAAACCATGCCAGACTGAATATAGCGTAGCTTTTGCTTGGCGTCCGGGGGCTTGGCCTATGCGCCAGAGCGGCGCAGTATCGGGCGGCCTGGTGGTTTTGTGCATCAAAGACCAGTTGCAGGCTGTCGGGCGTTGCATGACGGGGCGATTGGCAAGAAAAGTCACGGCAAAAAGGGATTTATGCCTCTGGCCTGTCCCCATGTTTTCAAATGCCTGCGGCCCCCCTATAGTGATTTCAAAACGGGTAGCGGGTTTCACAAGCAGACTGGGCGGTATGATTATGGTGCAAGGCAGGTCGGGCAATCAACGGTTTAATATTGTCGCGGTGGGGCAATCCGGTCGGTTGCAATATGAGGCGGTGCTGCTTGCAGCCAGCCTGCGCGCCACCAACCCCGACTTTCAGGGCCGCTTGTATATCGCCGTGCCGCAAAACGGGCCACTCTGGCGGGAGGACCCAGTGATCCACGATGCAGCCATCCTTGGCCTGCTGGCGGCGTTCGGGGCCGAGATCTTGCCGTTTGAGTTAAGGATCTTTGGGTCCGATTACCCCTATGGCAACAAGATAGAGTGTCTTTCAGCCCTGCCGGATGAGCCGTTTTTATTTGTCGATACTGACACGGTGTTCATCGGCCCGCTGTCCGACGTGGGGTTTGATTTCGCGCGGCCCTCGGCTTCGATGAAGCGTGAAGGCACTTGGCCTGTGCTGGAGCTATATGGCCCCGGCTATACCCAGATCTGGAAATCGCTTTATGATCGTTTCGCTCTGGATTTTGCCAGCAGCCTTGATACCAGCCAACCCGATGAATACTGGAAGCGCTACCTGTATTTCAACGCGGGTTGGTTTTTTCATGCCAGCCCGCAGGCGTTCGGGCAGCGGTTTGCCGAATATGCGCGCGTGATCCGTGATGATGCGCCGCGTGAATTGGTCTGTCAGCCGTTGACCCCCTGGCTTGATCAGGTGGCGCTGCCCTTGGTGATCCATAGTTTTGGCGGCGGGCGTCCGGGTGCTGCGCTGGCGGGGCTTGATGGCGATGTGACCTGCCATTGGCGCCTGATGCCGCTGTTTTATGCCCGCGAAAGTGACCGCGCGGTGGCGGTGGTGGAACAGGTTCTGGCCCCGCAAGCGGTGAAAAAAGTGTTGAAAGACTATCTGCCATTCAAAAAGATGGTCTATCAGGGCAAGGGCCACGCGGTGCGCGCGATGTTTGACCGCAATGATTTACCGCGCAAAGAGCAGATGATCCGCAACCAGATCAAACGCCAAGGGCTATGGGTGCGCTAAGCGCCCGCGCCACCAACCCGCCGTGTTCACGGATCGGTGGCAGGGCAGACACAGAAAACACGCCATGCGCCAAGGCGCAAACCCCTACCCATCGCTCTCCATTTCGTTGGCCTGCTCTTGGGCAATGGCCAGAAACGCGCTGACGAGTTTGCCGCCACGGCGTTCGCGCAGGCAGATCAGGGTTTCGTCCATCATCATCTGGGCCTCGTCTTCCAGCGGGATGCGCCGCAGCCGGGGGTCATCGCCGAATTCGGCAGCCGATACAAACCCGACCCCGGCCCCCGAGGCGACAATCTCGCGCACAGCTTCGCGGCCCTCTGCGGTGATGGCGGGGGCAAAGGCAAAGCCCTTTGCCGCGGCGGCCTCTTCGAATTTCTTGCGGGTCTTGGACCCGGCCTCGCGCATCACCAAAGGCAGGCCGGACAGGTCCGAGAAGCTGATCGTGCTGCGCTTGGCAAGTGGATGGCCACACGCAACAAAGGCGGAAATGGGGCTGGAGTTGAGGGCGACGGTTTCGAAATCGCGGGACGGTGGCAGCTCACCTAGAATACCGATATCGGCCTCATAGCTGAACAGGCTTTCGGTCACGGTTGCGGTGTTGCCCTGGCTGATCGTTACCCCGACTCCGGGGTATTTTTCACGAAACCGGGCAAGAATTTTCAGCACATGCAGCGCGCTATCGGCCATGATGTGCAATGTTCCGGTGCGGGTGGCGCGGCTTTCGGTCAATAGTTCCTGCGCCTGATCTTCGCTATCGAACAGGCGCCGCGTGATTTCCAGAAGCTTCTCGCCAGCCGGGGTTATCTCGACCTGTTTTTTATGGCGGTTGAACAAAAGAATGTCATAATCTTCCTCCAGCTTGCGCACCTGATCGGAAATTGCGGGCTGGGTGAGGAAAAGTTCTTTCGCCGCGCGCGAAAAGCCGCCACAGATGGCGACGTAGTGAAAGGCGCGAAGCTGGACGTAGCGCATGTTGTATCGTCCTTTCGTATAAATTCCGGCTATACGTTGGTAGAAACTAACGATTTGCTCTATGCTGTACAAGCGTGCAGTTTGCGCTATTGTCCTGTGCGGGTTTTTGGTTTTTGGTTGCGGATTGGCTGGCTTGGTGGCGGGGTGCTGTATGTGGCTTTTGCGGGCTGCGGGCTGCAGAACGGGGCGGCGGAAATGAGGACGGCGAATGTTACCAGTTGCTTTTATGATTCATCTTGCCGGGGCGGTGATGCTGCTGCTTTGGGCCGTGCGTATGGTGCGAACCGGGGTTGAGCGGGCGCATGGCACGCGGCTGAAGGCTGCGTTGCGCGGGGCCAAGGGGGGCACGGCGCAGATGGCGCTGGTGGGGATGATCCTGGCGGTTGTGCTGCAAAGTTCGACGGCGGTGGGGATTTTGGCGGCGGGGTTTGTGACCTCTGGCATCTTGACGGTCAGCACCGGGATCGCGGCGCTGCTGGGGGCTGATCTTGGCTCGGCGCTGGTGGTCAAGATATTGTCTTTCGATCTGTCCGGTTTGATCCCGCTGTTGCTGTTGGTCGGCGCCACAATGTTCTTGAAGTTTGAGGGCCGCAATATCCGGCAAACCGGGCGGATTGTGCTTGGCGTTGCCTTTATCTTGCTGTCGTTGCAGATGGTTGGGCAGGCGACCGAGCCGCTGCGCGACAGCGCCTTGATGCCGGGGCTGATGGGCTATTTGCGCGGTGACCCGTTGACGGCGTTTCTGGTGGCGGCGGTAATTGCCTGGGTGGTGCATTCCTCGGTGGCGACGGTGCTGCTGTTTGTCACCTTTGCCAGCGGTGGCATGCTGCCGCTGGAGGTGGCCTTGCCGATGGTGCTGGGGGCCAATCTGGGCGGCGGGATTATCGCGGTCTGGCTGACGCGCGGGATGGAGATCGAGGCGCGGCGCATCCCGGTTGGCAACCTGATCTTTCGCGGGGTGGCGGCGGCGCTGATGCTGGTTGTGGTGCAGGTGGTTGACCTGCCGGTCGCCTATCTGGGCGCGAGTGAGGCGGTGCAGCTGGTGAACTTTCACCTTGGCTTCAATCTGGTGCTGGTGGTGCTGGCCTTGCCCTTTGTCCGTCCGATGGCGCGATTGGCGGCGATACTGCTGCCCGACCCGGCTGCGGCCCGCGCCGATGTGATCGAGCCGATCGCCAGCATGCTGGACCGCGCGTCGGTCAAAACCCCCGCCGTCGCCCTTGCCAGCGCCAAGCGCGAGCTGTTGCGCATGGGCGAGACGGTGGCCCTGATGTACCATCCGGTGATGGAATTGCTGGATGGCGGCGCTGCGGAAAAGATTGCCCGCGTGCGCGCCCTCGACAGTCTGGTGAACCGCAAACATACCGAAATCAAGCTGTTTATCGCCGAGGTGAACCGGGGGGCGCTGACCGGGGCCGAGGCCCGGCTGGGCACTGAACTGACCGATTTCTCCATCAATCTGGAGCATATCGGCAATATCATCGCGCGCAGCCTGATGGGCCTGGCCGAGACGCGGGCGCGCAAGAACCTGCGGTTTTCGCCAGAGGGCTGGGCCGAGATGTGCAACCTGCACAGCCGCGTCGGGGCCAATTTGCAGCTTGCGCTGAACGTGCTGATTTCGGGCGATGTTGCCAGCGCGCGCCAGTTGGTCAAGGAAAAAGAGGCCATGCGCAAGCTGGAGCGCGAAAGCCATGACCGGCATCTGGAACGGCTGCGCAACGCCCATAGCGACAGTATCGACACTTCGGACATTCATCTTGAAACCGTGCGGGCGTTCAAGGAAATCAATTCGCTGTTGGTCACGGTGGCCTATCCGATCCTGACCGAAAGCGGGCATCTGCTGGAAAGCCGTTTGGCGCAGCCAGGGTAAGGGGGGCCGGGCTTGGGGGGGATGGGGCAGGGGTGCCGGGCTTATCATCGTCAAATCTTATATATGGATACGAAATAACGATTTTACATATATTGTTTGGCGTGAAAGATCTGTGTGGCATACCGCCTGCTTTTTCCTGCTGATACTGCGCCAGATTTCCCTTTCCTGCACTTCCAAAGATGAGGCCCCAGCATGTCGTCCCCTCTTTCCCCCCGGCTGAATGATGCTTTTCCTGACCCGGCAAAAGGCGAGCCGTTCTTGTTGACCCCCGGCCCGCTGACCACCGCGCTGTCGGTGAAAGAGGCGATGTTGCGCGATTGGGGGTCTTGGGATGGTGATTTTCGCGCCATGACGCAATCGGTCTGCGACCAGTTGCTTGCGCTGGCCGGTGCTACGGGTGCCGATAGGGATTCTGCTACGGGTTCCGATACGGGTTCCGATGCGGGTTCCGATACGGGGGGCGCGTTTGTTTGTGTGCCGTTGCAAGGGTCGGGCAGCTATTGCGTTGAGGCGATGCTGGGCACTTTCGTGCCGCGTGATGGCAAGGTTCTGGTGCTGGCCAATGGGGCCTACGGGTTGCGGGCGGCGGAAACCATGCGCTATCTGGGCCGCGCCTATACGCTGATTGACAAGGGTGATTATATGCCGCCGCGCGGCGCGGAAGTGGCGGCGGCACTGGCCGCAGACCCTGCGATCACCCATGTGATCATCTGCCATTGCGAAACCTCGTCCGGGATCTTGAATCCGGTCGAGGAAATTTCCGAGGCGACCTATGCCGCGGGGCGCAAGCTGTTGATCGACAGCATGTCGGCCTTTGGCGCGGTTGATCTGGATGTAAGCCGCCTTCGCTATGAGGCGATGGTCAGTTCCGCCAATAAATGTATCGAAGGCGTGCCGGGTTTTGGTTTTGTGATTGCCCGGCGGGCCGAGCTGGCGGCCTGCCGCGGCAATTCGCATTCGCTTGTGCTTGATCTTTACGCGCAATGGGTGAATTTCGAGAAATCGGGCCAGTGGCGCTATACCCCGCCGACCCATGTCGTCGCCGCCTTTCTGGAGGCGCTGCGCCTGCATGCGGCGGAAGGCGGGGTGGCCGGGCGCGGGGCGCGCTATTGCAAGAACCGTGATGTGATGGTGGCGGGGATGCGCGGGCTTGGGTTTGAAACCTTGCTGAAAGATCGCTGGCTGTCGCCGATCATCGTGACCTTCTTTTGCCCGGCCGACCCCAAATTTGTCTTTGCCGCGTTTTATGACCGGATGAAGGACAAGGGGTTCATCATTTATCCCGGCAAGCTGACGGTTGTCGACAGTTTCCGCATCGGCTGCATTGGCCGGATGGATGATGCGGTCATGACCAGGGTGGTCAAGGCCGCGGCCGACACCCTGGCCGAGATGGGCGTTGCCTCGGCGGCCCCGCCCGCTGCCGCCCTTGCAGAACGCGCCAGATTGGCGGCCTGAATGTTAATGAGATAAGGACTGACCATGACCCAACGCCCGCCCGTCATTGTGAATGACCGCAGCTATCCCTGGCCCAAAGTGACCGCGATTGCGATTTGCCTGGATGGCTGTGAACCCGAGTATCTGACCCAGGCGATTGCCAAGGGCCTGATGCCGACCTTGCAGCGGATGCGCGAGACGGGGGCCGACCGTTTGGCGCATTCGGTGATCCCGTCTTTTACCAACCCCAACAACCTGTCCATCGCCACCGGGCGGGCGTTGCGGGTCATGGTCAGTCCTTATCTCATTAACATTCAGGCCGCCAATCTGGCGCGTTCTGCAAGGGCGGCAGCGGGCGGGGCCGCCGAGGCAACGCCCATCTCGGCCAGGGTGTCGGCCGCGGCCTTGACCACCCTGGTCGTCAACCGCATCATCCATCCAGCCCAATGCAGCCGATGCGGAAACTGTCGACGAGCGTCAGCTTGCCGGGATAAATGATGAACCCCTTGTCCTTCATCCGGTCATAAAACGCGGCAAAGACAAATTTGGGGTCGGCCGGGCAAAAGAAGGTCACGATGATCGGCGACAGCCAGCAATCATTCAGCAAGGTTTCAAACCCGAGGCACCCGCAGTCCCCGCCACCATCACATCACGGTTCTTGCAATAGCGCGCCCCGCGCCCGGCCACCCCGCCTTCCCGCCGCATGCAGGCGCAGCGCCTCCAGAAAGGCGGCGACGACATGGGTCGGCGGGGTATAGCGCCACTGGCCCGATTTCTCGAAATTCACCCATTGCGCGTAAAGATCAAGCACAAGCGAATGTGAATTGCCGCGGCAGGCCGCCAGCTCGGCCCGCCGGGCAATCACAAAACCAAAACCCGGCACGCCTTCGATACATTTATTGGCGGAACTGACCATCGCCTCATAGCGAAGGCGGCTTACATCCAGATCAACCGCGCCAAAGGCCGACATGCTGTCGATCAACAGCTTGCGCCCCGCGGCATAGGTCGCCTCGGAAATTTCCTCGACCGGATTTAAGATCCCGGACGAGGTTTCGCAATGGCAGATGATCACATGGGTGATCGCAGGGTCTGCGGCCAGTGCCGCCGCCACTTCCGCGCCGCGCGGCGGCATATAATCACCCTTGTCAATCAGCGTATAGGCGCGGCCCAGATAGCGCATGGTTTCCGCCGCCCGCAACCCGTAGGCCCCATTGGCCAGCACCAGAACCTTGCCATCACGCGGCACGAAAAAGTGCCCAGCATGGCCTCAACGCAATAGCTGCCCGACCCTTGCAACGGCACACAAACAAACCGCGCCCCCCGTATCGGAACCCGCATCGGAACCCGTAGCAGAACCCCTATCGGCACCCGTAGCAGAACCCCATCGGAACCCGTAGCAAATCCCTATCGGCACCCGTAGCACCGGCCAGCGCAAGCAACTGGTCGCAGACCGATTGCGTCATGGCGCGAACGACACCATCCCAAGACCCCCAATCGCGCAACATCGCCTCTTTCACCGACAGCGCGGTGGTCAGCGGGCCGGGGGTCAACAAGAACGGCTCGCCTTTTGCCGGGTCAGGAAAAGCATCATTCAGCCGGGGGGAAAGAAGGGACGACATGCTGGGGCCTCATCTTTGGAAGTGCAGGAAAGGGAAATCTGGCGCAGTATGGGCGGGAAAAAGAAGGCGGTATGCCACACAGATCTTTCACGCCAAACAATATATGTAAAATCGTTATTTCGTATCCAATATAAGATTTGACGATGATAAGCCCGCACCCCTGCCCCATCCCCCCCAAGCCCGGCCCCCCTTACCCTGGCTGCGCCAAACGGCTTTCCAGCAGATGCCCGCTTTCGGTCAGGATCGGATAGGCCACCGTGACCAACAGCGAATTGATTTCCTTGAACGCCCGCACGGTTTCAAGATGAATGTCCGAAGTGTCGATACTGTCGCTATGGGCGTTGCGCAGCCGTTCCAGATGCCGGTCATGGCTTTCGCGCTCCAGCTTGCGCATGGCCTCTTTTTCCTTGACCAACTGGCGCGCGCTGGCAACATCGCCCGAAATCAGCACGTTCAGCGCAAGCTGCAAATTGGCCCCGACGCGGCTGTGCAGGTTGCACATCTCGGCCCAGCCCTCTGGCGAAAACCGCAGGTTCTTGCGCGCCCGCGTCTCGGCCAGGCCCATCAGGCTGCGCGCGATGATATTGCCGATATGCTCCAGATTGATGGAGAAATCGGTCAGTTCAGTGCCCAGCCGGGCCTCGGCCCCGGTCAGCGCCCCCCGGTTCACCTCGGCGATAAACAGCTTGATTTCGGTATGTTTGCGGTTCACCAGACTGTCGAGGGCGCGCACGCGGGCAATCTTTTCCGCAGCGCCGCCATCCAGCAATTCCATCACCGGATGGTACATCAGGGCCACCGTCTCGCCCATGCGCAACAGCTCGCGCTTGGCGCTGGCAAGGGCGACGGCGGGGGTTTTGACCGACGCGCGGTCCAGCATGCTGGCGATCGGCTCGATCACATCGGCGCGGGCCGCAGCCGGGTCGGGCAGCAGTATCGCCGCCAATCGCGCCATCGGACGGACAAAGGGCAAGGCCAGCACCACCAGCACCAGATTGAAGCCAAGGTGAAAGTTCACCAGCTGCACCGCCTCACTCGCGCCCAGATAGGCGACCGGCAGGTCAACCACCTGCACCACAACCAGCATCAGCGCCGCCGCCACCCCGCGAAAGATCAGGTTGCCAACCGGGATGCGCCGCGCCTCGATCTCCATCCCGCGCGTCAGCCAGACCGCGATAATCCCGCCGCCCAGATTGGCCCCCAGCACCATCGGCAAGGCCACCTCCAGCGGCAGCATGCCACCGCTGGCAAAGGTGACAAACAGCAGCACCGTCGCCACCGAGGAATGCACCACCCAGGCAATTACCGCCGCCACCAGAAACGCCGTCAACGGGTCACCGCGCAAATAGCCCATCAGCCCCGGCATCAAGGCGCTGTCGCGCAGCGGCTCGGTCGCCTGCCCAACCATCTGCAACGACAGCAAGATAAAGGCAACGCCAAGCACAATCCGCCCGGTTTGCCGGATATTGCGGCCCTCAAACTTCAAGAACATTGTGGCGCCGACCAACAGCAACAGCGGGATCAAACCGGACAGATCGAAAGACAATATCTTGACCACCAGCGCCGAGCCAAGATCAGCCCCCAGCAGCGCCGCGATCCCGGTGCTGACCGTCAAGATGCCAGAGGTCACAAACCCCGCCGCCAAAATCCCCACCGCCGTCGAACTTTGCAGCACAACCGCCAGGATCATCCCCACCAGCGCCATCTGCGCCGTGCCCCCCTTGGCCCCGCGCAACGCAGCCTTCAGCCGCGTGCCATGCGCCCGCTCAACCCCGGTTCGCACCATACGCACGGCCCAAAGCAGCAGCATCACCGCCCCGGCAAGATAAATCATAAAAGCAACTGGTAACATTCGCCGTCCTCATTTCCGCCGCCCCGTTCTGCAGCCCGCAGCCCGCAAAAGCCACATACAGCACCCCGCCACCAAGCCAGCCAATCCGCAACCAAAAACCAAAAACCCGCACAGGACAATAGCGCAAACTGCACGCTTGTACAGCATAGAGCAAATCGTTAGTTTCTACCAACGTATAGCCGGAATTTATACGAAAGGACGATACAACATGCGCTACGTCCAGCTTCGCGCCTTTCACTACGTCGCCATCTGTGGCGGCTTTTCGCGCGCGGCGAAAGAACTTTTCCTCACCCAGCCCGCAATTTCCGATCAGGTGCGCAAGCTGGAGGAAGATTATGACATTCTTTTGTTCAACCGCCATAAAAAACAGGTCGAGATAACCCCGGCTGGCGAGAAGCTTCTGGAAATCACGCGGCGCCTGTTCGATAGCGAAGATCAGGCGAGGGACTATTGACCGAAAGCCGCGCCACCCGCACCGGAACATTGCACATCATGGCCGATAGCGCGCTGCATGTGCTGAAAATTCTTGCCCGGTTTCGTGAAAAATACCCCGGAGTCGGGGTAACGATCAGCCAGGGCAACACCGCAACCGTGACCGAAAGCCTGTTCAGCTATGAGGCCGATATCGGTATTCTAGGTGAGCTGCCACCGTCCCGCGATTTCGAAACCGTCGCCCTCAACTCCAGCCCCATTTCCGCCTTTGTTGCGTGTGGCCATCCACTTGCCAAGCGCAGCACGATCAGCTTCTCGGACCTGTCCGGCCTGCCTTTGGTGATGCGCGAGGCCGGGTCCAAGACCCGCAAGAAATTCGAAGAGGCCGCCGCAGCAAAGGGCTTTGCCTTTGCCCCCGCCATCACCGCAGAGGGCCGCGAAGCTGTGCGCGAGATTGTCGCCTCGGGGGCCGGGGTCGGGTTTGTATCGGCTGCCGAATTCGGCGATGACCCCCGGCTGCGGCGCATCCCGCTGGAAGACGAGGCCCAGATGATGATGGACGAAACCCTGATCTGCCTGCGCGAACGCCGTGGCGGCAAACTCGTCAGCGCGTTTCTGGCCATTGCCCAAGAGCAGGCCAACGAAATGGAGAGCGATGGGTAGGGGTTTGCGCCTTGGCGCATGGCGTGTTTTCTGTGTCTGCCCTGCCACCGATCCGTGAAGACGGCGGGTTGATGGCGCGGGCGCTTAGCGCACCCATAGCCCTTGGCGTTTGATCTGGTTGCGGATCATCTGCTCTTTGCGCGGTAAATCATTGCGGTCAAACATCGCGCGCACCGCGTGGCCCTTGCCCTGATAGACCATCTTTTTGAATGGCAGATAGTCTTTCAACACTTTTTTCACCGCTTGCGGGGCCAGAACCTGTTCCACCACCGCCACCGCGCGGTCACTTTCGCGGGCATAAAACAGCGGCATCAGGCGCCAATGGCAGGTCACATCGCCATCAAGCCCCGCCAGCGCAGCACCCGGACGCCCGCCGCCAAAACTATGGATCACCAAGGGCAGCGCCACCTGATCAAGCCAGGGGGTCAACGGCTGACAGACCAATTCACGCGGCGCATCATCACGGATCACGCGCGCATATTCGGCAAACCGCTGCCCGAACGCCTGCGGGCTGGCATGAAAAAACCAACCCGCGTTGAAATACAGGTAGCGCTTCCAGTATTCATCGGGTTGGCTGGTATCAAGGCTGCTGGCAAAATCCAGAGCGAAACGATCATAAAGCGATTTCCAGATCTGGGTATAGCCGGGGCCATATAGCTCCAGCACAGGCCAAGTGCCTTCACGCTTCATCGAAGCCGAGGGCCGCGCGAAATCAAACCCCACGTCGGACAGCGGGCCGATGAACACCGTGTCGGTATCGACAAATAAAAACGGCTCATCCGGCAGGGCTGAAAGACACTCTATCTTGTTGCCATAGGGGTAATCGGACCCAAAGATCCTTAACTCAAACGGCAAGATCTCGGCCCCGAACGCCGCCAGCAGGCCAAGGATGGCTGCATCGTGGATCACTGGGTCCTCCCGCCAGAGTGGCCCGTTTTGCGGCACGGCGATATCCAAGCGGCCCTGAAAGTCGGGGTTGGTGGCGCGCAGGCTGGCTGCAAGCGGCACCGCCTCATATTGCAACCGACCGGATTGCCCCACCGCGACAATATTAAACCGTTGATTGCCCGACCTGCCTTGCACCATAATCATACCGCCCAGTCTGCTTGTGAAACCCGCTACCCGTTTTGAAATCACTATAGGGGGGCCGCAGGCATTTGAAAACATGGGGACAGGCCAGAGGCATAAATCCCTTTTTGCCGTGACTTTTCTTGCCAATCGCCCCGTCATGCAACGCCCGACAGCCTGCAACTGGTCTTTGATGCACAAAACCACCAGGCCGCCCGATACTGCGCCGCTCTGGCGCATAGGCCAAGCCCCCAGACGCCAAGCAAAAGGCACGCTATATTCAGTCTGGCATGGTTTCGGTCTGGCATGGTTTCAGTCTGGCACTGGCTTTTTGCAATCCACGCCGGGGCCACGCGTTGCCCCGAAAGGCGCCCCCTTGGCAGCCCAACCAAACCCCCACGGACAAGCCGCAAAACCCCAAACCCGGCGACCACCTGCTGCAGGGGCCCGCCTTATCCTTGGCTGTCACGGGGGCGGTCACGGGCAAATGGGTTGCCCTGCCCCCTGCAATCGGGCATGAGGGGGAAAAGATCAACCACACAGGTCACGCAGCCCGTGACAATGGAGCAGATGCATGAAGAACCTTATCGCCACAACCGCCCTTGTCCTGGCAATCGCCAGCCCAGCCTTTGCGCAAAGCAAACTTTCAGATGCCGAGCGGGCGGATTTTCGCGCCGAAGTGCGGGCCTATATCTGGAAAACCCCGAGGTCTTGATGGAGGCGATCAGCGTGCTGGAGGATCGCCGGACGGACGATGCCGCTGCCAGCGATATCGCCCTGCTGCAATCCAACGCGGTCAGATTCTGAATGACCCGGCAAGCTGGGTCGGTGGAAACCCGGATGGCGATATTCGGTTGTTGAATTCATGGATTACCGCTGTGGCTATTGCAAAAAGGCGTTTGAAGATGTGGCGGGATTGATCAATCGGATGGCAATATCCGCTTTATTGTCAAGGAATTTCCAGATTCTGGGACCGCAGTCTGAATTGGCGTCGCGTTTTGCCGTGGCCGTGTTGCAGATAGAGGGGGCCCAAACCTATGAAACCGCGCATGATGCTTTGATGGGGATGAAGGTTGATGTGGCAGAGAAAGCAGTTGCAGCCCTTGCAGCAGAGATCGGGATCAAGGACATGGCGGCAGTGACCGAGCGAATGAATGCACCAGAGGTCACAAGCGTGATCGAGGCCAATCGGGCTTTGGCACAGCGCCTTGATATCAACGGCACGCCAACCTTTGTAATAGACCAGACTTTGGTGCGTGGCTATGTGCCGCTGGAGGGAATGCGCCAGATCGTGGATGGCCAGCGCAAAGGGTGATGTAAAGCGCTCTGCCCATGGCCGCGGCCCCCCAGAGGGAACCGAAAGCCGGGGGGCCAGCGCCGGACCCCCCGGGATATTTGTGCCGAAAAGAAAGCGCTGCCGGGTTTTGACAATTTGCATCGGCTTTGCGGGCCTGGCCAGGACGCAGGAGTGCCAATTTTTGCCGAATAAAGGCCGGGCACTTCCCACCGGGCGGCCGTCGCGATATGATGCGAAAGAGCGATCTTCCGCTTGAGAGGCAGAGTGCCGTCAAACTGGCGGCAAAGGGAAAGCGCGGCGTATCAATTCGCGCGGCAACAAGGGCAGACAATGGCACGGGCAACGCTTGAGAATTCTTCTTTTGGCAACAACTGCATTTTTGGGGCTTTCGGCGTGCCAAAGCACATCCAACCCGTTTTCGACAAAGGATAATCCTGCCACATCCGAGCAGCGCGTTTCCAGTGAAACATCAACCCGTTTGATTGACCGCGATGTCGAGGCACCGCAGGTCTTTCAGGTCAGCGATGACGCATTGTGGGATGGTCGCCCCTCGCTTGGTGGTGTTTGGGTCGCATCGCCCGATGCCCAGGACCCCGAGCGGGTTATCCTGCGCAACCCCACAAATGGCAAATTTGTGATCGGCGCGTTATTTCGGCGTGAACGCAACAACCCCGGCCCGACCTTGCAGATTTCATCTGATGCGGCGGCCGCTTCGAGGCTAATACTAGGGCTGGCCGCCCGACCAAGATCAATGTCACTGCGCTGCGGCGCGAGGAAGTACAGGCCGAAACCCCGAATGCCGCGCGCCCGATCCTTGATGCGAACGAGGCAGTCATGACCACGGCGCTTCGACCCGGTCGCAACCGCAAGCGCCGCGTTGGACAAGGCCGCTACCCCGCCCCCATGCCACCGCCCACAAGCAAGCGCCGCCCCGCGCGCGGTAAACGCCACAGGTAATCCCACAGGTAATCTTGCTGCGAAACCGGCGGCGGTTGCTGGCAAAGACCTGATCCAGATCGGCATCTTCAGCGTCGAGGCAAATGCCAACCGCGCCGCTGGCACCCTGACCAAGGCCGGCATCCCGGCAACCGTGTTCAAAGACAGCAGCCAGGGCAAGGCCTTTTGGCGGGTTACGGCTGGCCCTGCACCCGCCAATGCCCGCAGCGCCACCCTGACCAAGGTCAAGGGGCTTGGCTTTACCGATGCCTATTTCTTGTCGCGGATGACAACACACCACCAGCCAAAGACGTAATCTGAAGAAGCCTTCGATGTTGTTCAAACGTTTTTTATGCCTGCTTGTTCTCTTGCCATTCATTGGCCAGGCACAGGCCTTTGAAACGCGGGCATCGGCGGCTTGGGTCTATGATATGGCGACCCAGACCGTTTTGATGGATAAAAACGCCGATACGCCGCTGCCCCCTGCCTCCATGTCCAAACTCATGACCTTGAACATGCTGTTCGAGGCGTTGCGCGATGGGCGCGTGACGATGGATACCGAATTCAATGTCTCGACCCGCGCCAAGGAAATGGGCGGGTCTACCATGTTCCTGAATGAGCGTGACCGCCCGACGGCGCGCGACCTTCTGCACGAAATCATCATCAATTCGGGCAATGATGCCTGCGTGGTGGTTGCCGAGGGGCTTGCCGGTACCGAAGAAGCATTTGCGCGGCAAATGACAGAACGTGCGGTGGCACTGGGGATGACAAATTCCCAGTTTGCCAATGCCTCGGGTTGGCCCGACCCGATGCAACGCATGTCAATGCGCGATCTTGGCATTCTTGCCCGCCGCCTGATCGAGGAATTTCCAGAATATTACCCCATCTTTTCGGAAACCGAATTCAACTATGCAGACCGTGCCGCCGCGAACCGCCACAACCGCAACCCGTTGCTTAAACTTGGGGGCGGGGCCGATGGGCTGAAAACCGGCCATACGACCGAGGCGGGCTATGGGCTTGTCGGCTCGGCCAAGCAGGGGGATCGCCGGGTGATTTTTGTCATCACCGGGCTGACATCTGAAAAAGAGCGCGCCGAAGAGGCCGACCGCATGATGAACTGGGCCTTTCGCCAATTCGTTCTGAAAACCGTTGTCAAAGCCGGCACACGGCTGGCCGAGGCGGATGTCTGGCTGGGGGCAACCAAGACCATCGGCCTTGTGGCCGCGCAAGATGTGTCAATGCTGGTGCCCGCGCTGGTTCAGGACGGGGTCAAGGCCGAGGTCAGCTATACTGGCCCTTTGAAGGCCCCATTGGCAGCCGGGGCCGAGGTGGGTCACCTTGTCATCACGGTGCAAGGCCTGCCCGAACGCCGCATCCCGCTGCTGACGGAAATGG